>CAWFHT010000020.1:0-146288 GCA_963815685.1 uncultured beta proteobacterium | reverse complement strand
AAGTATTCTAACCATCATGGAGAATGCATTATCAAAAAGATTACAATCGAACGTAACGGGAATCTTTTCTCAGACTATCTGGAACATCTTCACTGTTTGTTTATTGCATACCGCATTATGTTTCCTCATCCTCGTTCTCCTCTATACATTTCCCCAGCAACAGTCCTTGCAAAACGACAAAAGTCAGCATCAAACCCATAAACCCGAATAGCTTGAAATTAATCCAGGTTTCGGTGAAATAATTGCAGGCTATGTCAAGATTGGCAACACCCATTGATGCGAAAAAAGCTATCCAACTGGCATTGAGGCGAGCCCATATCAGCTCGGGCAGCTTAAGCTGTTCCTTCATCACGGCATGGATCAAATTCTTTTTAAAAATCACATGTGCCGATAGCAGCACGATGGCAAACAACCAGTAGAGCACTGATGGTTTCCATTTGATAAAAGTCTCATCTCGCAGGATCAGTGTTGCACCGCCGAAAATAGCAATAATCACGAGACTCACCCATAGCATGGTGCCGACTTCACGGTGGCGAAGCCATACCCAGCCGATTTGCACAAAAGTGGCCACAATAGCTGCCGCAGTTGCAACGTAAATACCATAAAAAATGCTCCATCTCCGGATCCAGCCAGACTGCGTGTTGTGGATTTATTCTCCCAACAGTGAACCATGAAGCAGTTCTAGGATTAAACACTATCCACAAGAACCAAAGAATCCTCACATTTGCCTAATAATCAGGCCTTCTTCGCTCGCTGGCGGTAGGTCTCGAATAAGCAAATGCCAGCACTCACTGACACATTCAAGCTTTCAACACTGCCGACCATTGGAATGCGCACCAATTGATCACAGGTTTCCCTTGTCAGGCGGCGCATGCCTTCATGCTCTGCACCCAATACCCAGGCGATAGGACCATCAAGTGTAATGGTGTCAAGGGTATGGGTAGTCTCGGCTGCAGTACCAATAATCCAGATACCTTGCTGCTTAAGTTCACGCAAGGTTCGGGCTAAGTTAGTGACGGTAACAAAAGGAACAGTATCCGCAGCGCCGCTTGCGACCTTATGCACTGTGGCTGTCAGCCCCACCGAGCGATCCTTGGGTGCGATGACGGCATGGACACCTAATGCGTCAGCAACACGCAAGCATGCGCCTAAATTGTGAGGATCCTTGATACCATCTAATACCAGGAGTAAAGCGGGTTCGCTCAGTGCCTCCAGGACATCCTCAATCGCCACATAATTCTGAGTGGCTGCGATGTTGGCTACTACGCCTTGATGGTGAGTTGTACCCACTATTCTGGCAAGCCTCGCATTATCGCAAAGTATCAAACGAACGTTCTTGATCTCAGCAAGTTTAAATAAATCACGCGCACGCTGATCATGCCGGGTCGAATCTAAATAGATTTCTTTGATACTGTCCGGGTCCTGCCGCAAACGACTCATAATCGCATGAAACCCAAAAATATGTCGCGTCTGAGACATGTCGCTAGATAAGTAAGTTTGTTGTAAAAATTATGTAAAGTTAATGAACTAAAAGAAGGCTATGTAGTAATTAACTGTTGAAATTGTCTTGTTTTTCCAAGTGACATTAGGAAACAAAGGTTTAGAGTCTGTGAAATCTGCAGCCGTTATGCTTCTGATAGCCAGGATGCATATGTCTACGGTTTTTCTACAGACTCTCAAGCGAGAACAAAGTCTATTTTGCGAGTTTCCAGATCAACTCGTACAAGCTTGACTTGGAAGCGATCGCCCAAGCGGTATTTTTTTCCAGTACGTTCACCATATAACATATGTTTGGTGTTATCAAAATGGAAATAATCGCTGGGTAGCTCTGAAATATGAACCAATCCTTCCACATAAATTTGATCGAGTGCAACAAACAATCCGAATGCGGTGACACCACTGATGACACCGTCAAAGCATTCACCTATTTTATCCTGTATATAGAAGCACTTAAGCCACGACTCGACCTCACGTGTTGCCTCATCAGCACGACGTTCCGTCATTGAGCAATACTTGCCCAGCTCATGCCAATCGCCGCCAGATGGAGAATAGATATTGCCATTTAGAACCGCTTTGATGGCGCGATGTACCAATAAATCAGGGTAGCGCCGAATAGGTGAAGTAAAATGAGTATACGCTTCATAAGCCAATCCAAAATGGCCGATGTTTTCAGGGCTGTATATCGCCTGCCGTAGCGATCGTAGCATGACGGTTTGTAATAATTGTGCATCGGATCTGTCGTTGATTTTAGTTAATGCTTTAGCATAATCTTTTGCGTGTGGTAGACTGCCGCCCCCTAGTTGCAAACCAAACTCCTTAAGAAAATCGCGCAGTGCCGTCAGTTTTTCCGGTGTAGGCCCTTCGTGGATACGATACAACACTGGCTGCTTATGTTTCTGTAAAAAATCCGATGCACATACATTGGCAGCTAACATGCACTCTTCTATCAGGCAATGCGCTACATTGCGTTGCACCGGAAGTATTTGTTCAATCTTGCCTTGCTCGTTAAAAACCATTTGGGTTTCAATCGTCTCAAAATCAATAGCCCCACGTTTTTTGCGCGCTTTTTGTAAAACTTTATATACTTTATAGAGCAATTGAATGTGCGGAAGTAAGTCGATATATTGCTTCGTATTGGCTTCTTTAGGATTGTCCACCATCGCTGCAACTTCATTATATGTAAGTCGAGCATGAGAACGCATGACAGCTGGATAAAATTGGTAGTCTAGGTATTCACCATTGGTAGCTAATTGTATTTCACATACCATACAAAGACGATCAGCTAGCGGGTTAAGTGAACACAATCCATTAGAGAGTACTTCTGGTAACATCGGTATCACTCGCCGGGGAAAGTACACTGAATTGCCCCGCATAAATGCTTCTTTATCTAATGCATCATTATCGTGGACATAATGACTGACATCAGCAATGGCCACATATAATCGATAATCTTTTCCATCGCGTTGACTATATACTGCATCATCAAAATCACGCGCTGTTTCACCATCAATCGTAACTAACGGTAAATGACGAATATCTTTTCGCTTGGTCAGCTCTTTCTTCAGTACTTTTTTAGGAAATTTGGCAGAGATTTTCTCTATCTCAGATGAAAACTCATAAGGTAAATCGTATTTACGTAGTGCGATCTCGATTTCCATGCCAGGCGAAGTATATTCGCCCAGAATTTCAATAATATGACCAATAGGTTGGGTATGAATGTCAGGCTGCTGAATAATCTTCACCATTACGACTTGTCCAGCCTTAGCATTCATAGTGGCTTCACGAGGAATCAGAATTTCCTGGCTAATACGCTTGTTCTCAGCAATTACGAAAAAAATGCCATGCTCGGCATTGAATCTCCCGATGAGCTGTATATTGGTACGTTCCAGCACTTCAACGATTTTGCATTCACGGCGACCTCGGCGATCCATACCGATTTCACGTGTAATGACACGGTCACCGTCAAGTACCTTATGCATTTCTTTGGGGCCGAGATATAGATCAGGGCTACCGTCATCGGTAATTAAAAAACCATAACCGTCACTATGCCCCTGTACCGTTCCCCTAATTAGCTCTAGCTTTTCAATGACACAGATATCCCCTTTTCGATTACGCATGATCTGACCCGAACGGATCATTGCAGCTAATCGACGATTAAAAATTTCCGTTTCTTTGGGGGTTATATCCAATAGCTTCCGTAATAATGCTTCACTAACCGGAATACCCTGCTCATCAAGTATTTTTAGTATAAATTCACGGCTTGGCAAAGCAGTGCCATATCGCTCGTTTTCACGAGCGAGAAAAGGATCAAGTTTACGCAGCTGATTCTTCTTATTTTTCTTCTTGATTGACAAAACAATGGTTTCCTATAAAATCACGAATTCTTCATATATCCTGGCTAAAGATTAGGATATAATGCTGCCCAGATGGCGGAATTGGTAGACGCGCATGGTTCAGGTCCATGTGCCGTCGGGTGTGGAGGTTCGAGTCCTCTTCTGGGCACCACGGCATGATTCCTCGTATATTCCCCACGCTTCCCAAAACCACTCAAAACCCTTATACAGCAGGCCTTCAGCTTAATTTTACCGCCCTCGGTTTTCTCATTCCCGCCCAACTTTTCCCGTTTTTCCGTTATGATTTACGGATTATTTACGGACAAATTTACGGATGCAAAAATGGGGACAATCAGGAAAAAGAATGCCGACTATGAGGCAGCCGTTTGTAAAAAAGGCATCAGGAAGTCTAGCATGTTTCGCACCAAGGCGGAGGCAAATATGTGGATAGCCGAGACTGTAAAGGAAATTATCCAGGAGAAATAAAGTAATTCCAGTTCTATTTCATAAGTGAATTTATGATCCAGGGCCATGCAACGATGGATTGGACACATTCACGATTCTTTTCCATGTTATTCCATTTCTATTTCATAAGTAAAATAATAGAAGCAACTCATGAAAGGAAATATTGTGATGGCACGAGTAGCGAGTGGAAAAGAGGTGTTGGAACAAGCAAAGGATTTGCTGGTTAATTCAAGAACACTAGAAGAATTAAGACAGGCGCAAGCTGTAGTGCTACCTTTGGAATTTGGATTATCAATGAAGCAGACAGCTGCAGCAACAGGTGTTTCAGCAGGCTGGGCGTGCCAACTTCGAATGCGTTTCATCCGCAATGGTGGCATGTGTGAAACAGGGAAGTCTACCCGTGGTGGACGGCGGCGCGAGAATCTTTCACATGAAGAAGAAGTTGCTTTTCTAGCGCACTTTATAGAAAAAGCGCCGGCAGGAGGCATTTTGATCGTGAGCGAAATCAAGCAAGCGCTTGATGCACGCTTAAAGCGCAAGACCTCGCTCGCAGCCACCTATAACCTGCTGCACCGTCATGGCTGGCGCAAACTGGCTCCTGACAAGCGCCATCCCGAAGCAGACGTGCTCGCTCAGGATGAGTGGAAAAAAAACTTCGGGATACCCTCACAGCAATTGACCGGGAGTGGCAAGCAGAAGGACAACTGCGCCTGATGTTTCAGGATGAGGCCCGCTTTGGGCGTGTTTCCGGCACGCGCCGATGCTGGCGCCCAAAACCTCTTCGCCCGCTATGCCAGGCAATGATCACACAGGAATATGTCTATGCTTACGCTGCGGTACCGGTCGCTGATGGCGAACTGGATACAATTATCCTGCCTCAGGTTAATAGCAATTGCATGCAAATATTTCTGGATGAAGTAGCGTCGCGTCATCCAAATGACCGGATTGTCCTGGTGCTCGATGGTGCAGGGTGGCATCGCAGTCATACCCTAAAGCTTCCACCTGATTTGCGCTTGCTCATGCTGCCACCCTACTCACCCGAACTCAATCCTGTTGAAAATCTTTGGGATGAGTTACGCGAGAAATCATTCCATAACCGTGTATTCGACAGCCTGGACGCACTTGAAAGTCACCTGGAAGCGGCACTGTATAATTCCAATTCTATTTCATAAGTGAAATAATAGGGGAGACTTGTGAAAGGAAGTGTGATAATGGTGCGTATAGCGAGTGGTAAAGAGCTGTTAGAGCAGGCAAAGGATTTAGTGGTTAATTCAAGAACACTAGTAACTATTTAGCGTATTTTTTTCTTTCGGTCATTTTACAATATAAAATCAGGCAATTTTCCAGCGAAGAGCAAGGAAAGCGCCTCGGAAGCAGAAACATTATTTTTTCTGCAAGCAGACAGATAACTGCGTACCCGGCAGAAGATATCAGCACCATCTTTTCAGCGAAAGCAACCTGATATTTTCTGATGCACTTTGGTCATCCTGATATCATTTTCACCTTGATTGTTTGTGAAAGGCACGATGGGATTAATCATGAATCGCAAGACATCCTGTTGATAAAGTTGAAGACGTTCGAGCAGGTTTCGAGCCTTGCTTCATTTAACCCGCCCTCGTTGACCCGGTTTTTTTTGTTTCGTCCGGTGCAGAACATTCATTTTCCGCTTGTTTCAATAAAGCCCGGTAGCGTTCTGCGTAATGCTCGGCCTGTTCTGCGAGTAAAACATTTCCTTGTGCTTTAACATCTGCCAGAATGTCTTGCAGCAACGTTTGCATCTGCCTTGCCCACTGCTGGTTATCCTGTTCATAGGCACGTTCCAGCTCACGCAGATGATGCGCATTACACAGTGCGTGCAGACAAGTGATGTGCCGGTAAATAGGGCTTCCAATGGTCATGACAAAGGATGCCGTTAAACCGTGGTAGCACACCTTTCTCATTCATGGCATCAGTGCCGCGGTGAGTATGTGCATAAAAAAATGTCCAGTTTTCATTTGAGTGACAATGCAGCCAATGTGTCTTGCCATTGATATTGATGCCCGCTTCACCGGTATGCAACAAAGGCGATGCCGCAAGCTTTTCAATCAACTTTTGCTCAAACGGTTCAAGTAGGGTATAGGCCTGCTGATTGAAGTTGTAGATCGAGCCTGCGCTGATAGGCAGATCTATCTGATCCTGAAAGTATTCCTGCACCCGATGATAGGGAATCAGTTGGTATTGCGACAGATAAACAGCATGGGCCTTGACACTATTGCCATACTGAACCGCTTTAGCGTGAAAGAACCCATGTTGGGGGCGAGCGCAATTCTGGCCGGTAAAGGCCATATAACGATGAGTCGTAATCAGGTTCTAGCTTGTTTGATGAAGCCCGAACTTTGTCAAGGCCTTGATCCAGCGCGGGGCATTGCGTTGGACAGAAAGCGCTTCATAATCGATGGTCGAATCCCGGTAGTGTTCGTGCCGTTTGAGCATGAAGAAGAGAGTGGTGCGTAGTATTTTGTGGCCGATAGCCACGATCGCGCGTTTATAGCCACGGCGAACGATGAGAGACTGGAACTTGGACTTGAACACCGAGGTGGTACGACTGGCGGCATGAGCGAACTCGCAGAGTAGCCGGCGGATTCATGGTTGCCGGGGCAAACGCCGACCCACGAAGCGAGTCGGTCCGCCGTCCCAAATGCATCCATGTCGGTGCCAATTTCGACCAGCAGCATGGCAGCGCCGATGAGATCGACGCCAGGCAGGGTTTGCAACAGTGCCAGCGTGTTGCGTTCGTCCTTAAGGTCATCGAGAAGCTTGGTTCGAAACGCGCGATACGTGCTTCGATCTCCTCGATGTGTTCCATCAGTTCGTCGAGCACAAAGTAATGGCTGTCCGTCAATTCCCCCTGTACGGCGTCGAACAACTCCTCTCGGCTGGCCTTGAGCCGCCGGCTAGCGAGCCTGAGGACCTCATGCGGGGGTTGACCGGCAATCAAGGCCTTGACCATGGCGCGCGCCGATTGCCCATGCAGATCACTGACCACCACACCGAGACGTATCCCGCCGTCGGTCAGGACTGCTTGTGCAAGCGGTTCTTCTCAGAAGCGAGTTGCCCGACCAGCTTCTGCCGCTGCCGCGCGATCAGGCGCAGTTCACGCCACTTCGCTGGTCGGCACGAACGAACCGCGCAAAAGCCCCGCACGTGCCAGCGTGGCCAACCACTGCGCATCTCCCCGACATCGGTCTTGCGTCCCGGAACGTTCTTGACGTGCCGGGCATTGACCACCTTGGCGCGAATACCCACCGCTTCCAGTGCAGCGTACGGGCTCTTCCAATAAATGCCGGTGCTCTCCATAACCACTTCGTCCGGACATAACGCCGCCGCCCATTCGGCCAGCGACCGACGATCCCGTTTGAACGCGCCGAATTGCTGTTGCACGATGCGCGCCGTCCCATCCTCTTCTTCGATCAATGCGCAGGCCGTGATCTGTGCCTGATGCACGTCAAGACCAATCACACGTTTGTATAGTCCCAAGATCCGCGATTCAAGGATTGTAAAGTAAAGAAATGCCTAGCCGCATAAGCGAGCCGGTAGAATTAGGACCATCGAAACTTTCACCTATTGGGTGATAAAAGGAGGTGGGGTGATGCGAGTTTTGGCGCAAATGTTGCTTCCGTTTGAGGTAAAGGCAACGGATGAGTTATTGACAGCGAATGCTGGATTAGTGCTATTTGGCGAATTTATCCATGGTCTGGGATTTAAGCGGTGGTTACAGCAAGAGATGCCAAAGCCCGGGAGCGGACACGGCTATGAAGCGATGGCCTATGTAACCTCACTGGTACTCATGCTCAATGGTGGCGGCCGGTCGCTGGAGGATATGCGCACTCTCAAGAGCGACTCTGCATTATCCACTTTGCTGAAACCCGGTGTGCTGCCGAGCACAGATGCTGTGGGCGACTGGTTGCGCCGTACGGGCGCTGGAGAGGGAGTGGCGGGTCTATCGCGTATCAATCGGCGGATCGTTGCCACGCGGATTCGGCAAACCGGCATCACTGCTCATACGCTGGATGGTGATGCTTCACAAATTATCGCTGAGAAGAAAGCTGCGCACTTTACCTACAAAGGAGAACAGGGCTATATGCCGATGATTGGTCACCTGGCTGAGGCGGGCGTGGTGATTCATGATGAATTTCGCGAGGGCAACATTGCTCCGGCCAGCAGAAACCTTGAGTTCATTCAGGCGTGCGAAACCCAATTGCCCAAGGGGTATCATATCGCCCATGTTCGCCTGGACTCAGCGGGTTATCAGTCGGATATCTTCAATTACCTTGAGGCCACCGGCAAATCCTTTGCTGTTGGCGGCCGACTCGACACATCGACCCTCAAGGCCATCGAGGCTATCCCTGAATCAGACTGGAAACATTATGCCGATTGTGCCATAGCTGAAACCACACACAGCATGAATGATACGCACAAGGCATTCCGCTTGATCGTAGTCAAATACAAACGCCAGGCTGAACTGTTTGACGATCAGCCCAAGCATCACGTGATTGCCAGTAATCGCCAGGAATCTGCAGAAGACACGTTGGTCTGGTATCACCAACGCGGCCAAGTTTCCGAAAATGGAATCAAAGAGCTGAAAATCGGCTTTGGTATGGAACGTATGCCTTGCGGACAATTCGAGGCGAATGCTGCTTTTTTCCGTATCGGTGTAATCGCTCATAATTTGTTCGTCTTGTTCAAACATTCCGCGCTGGGTGACGACTGGCAGCGTCATCGAGTGGTAACAGTACGCTGGCGCCTGTTTCATCTGCCAGGCAAGGTCGTGCATCACGCCCGCATCCTGGTGCTCAAGGTCGCCGCTGAGTTCGTTGAGCTGTTCAAGAATATCCGCACTAAAAGTTATCAACTGGCACAATCCCTCGCTCCGTAGCTAACCCATCCCTTTATCTGCTCGGCGCCGCCTCAGCGTGGGAAGGACAAACTCGCCCTCGAAAAGTTAAAATGTGCCAATAACACTGAAAATAGTGATGCCATGCTCATACTCACCATCACATCCACTGCCTCCTGCCTGCTTTCGCTTTCGCGATCATGCCTCGGAGCATCCACAAGGAGAGATTAAAAATCCAATCGCGGAATTTGGGATAGTGCTGTCAGTTCCATCTTGCCCTCGTTTGATTTACACTTAAAAAGGAAGGTGGCTGGTGCTAACACTGAATTTCCCTGAAGACACAAAAGTTTTTACGACCTCTACCTGCTACCTTCCACCTCATAGTTTCTTTCATCTTCTGGGGTGGTGGCAACCACCATGGTCGTTAGCCAAGGCTGCTTCTGGAGTGGCGGTCCACTGGTATGGCTTGAGGTTGGCATTGCGATGTTCCAGGCACTGCTTGATCCGCTGCCTCTAGTTCATCGACACTGCGAAATACACCTCGGAGAATCTGTCTTCAGTGATGCCCCGGAAGAAACGTTCGACTAAATTTACCCAGGAAACTGACGTGGGAGTAAAGTGCAAGTGAAAGCGTGGATGTTTGGCCAGCCATTCTTTGACGTTCGGATGCTTATGGGTGGCGTAGTTGTCGGCGATCAAATGCACATCCAAGGTTTTGTCTATCTGTGTATCGAGCTTCTTCAGAAATTTGAGAAATTCGTCGTTACGGTGGTTTGGCAGACATTCGCCGATAACGGTTCCGTCGTGAACATTGAGAGCTGCAAACAGAGTAGTTGTCCCATGGCGCTTGTAATCATGGGTCATGGTACCCGCTTTTCCTGGCTTGATAGGCAAGCCAAGCTGAACCCGATCCAATGCCTGAATTTGGCTTTTCTCATCCACCGAAAACACGAGATTGCTTTTTCGGGCGGGTCTAGGTAAAGCCCAATCACATCTCGCAGCTTCTCGGCAAATAATGGATCATCGGATACTTTAAAACGCTTAACCCGGTGCGGTTTGAGTTGAATCGCCCCGGGTTTACAGGAGACTCTATTTCTTGAGAGGATAGAGTAATGAAAAAACAAGTAAGATATTCACCGGAGGTTCGTGAACGGGCTGTCCGATTGCTGTATGAACACCAAGGGGAGTATGAATCGCAATGGGCGGCACTGGAATCGATAGCATCCAAGATAGGTTGTACTGCTGAGACGTTGCGCAAGTGGGTGCGACAATCAGAGACTGATCAGGGTATCCGAGCAGGCATGTCAACCTCGGATCGTGAGCGACTCAAACAACTGGAACGTGAGAATCGTGAACTGAAGCAGGCAAATGAGATATTGCGCAAGGCATCAGCCTATTTTGCGAAAGGACGCTCGACCGCCGACCGAAGTGATGGCGATATTTGTCGATCAACACAAGGAGCAGTACGGGGTCGAGCCGATCTGCAGGCAAATTCAGATTGCCCCGTCGAGTTACTATGAGCATAAAGCACGAGAACGAGATCCTGACCGGCTACCCGATCGCACTAAACGAGATAAAGCGCTTGAGCGGGATATACAGCGTATATGGGAAAGCAATTTCAAAGTTTATGGCGCCAACAAAGTATGGCGGCAATTAATACGTGAAGGTATCCGGGTTGCCCGTTGTACAGTCGAACGGCTGATGAAGAAGCTTGGAATACAAGGCATCAGGCGTGGTAAAAAATGTTGGACGACGATTGCAGATGACTTGCTTGATCGGCCAACAGACAAGGTTAACCGGCAATTTGTAGCGACGCGCCCCAATCAGCTGTGGGTGGCGGACATCACTTTTGTGGCAACGTGGACAGGATTTGTTTATGTAGCTTTTATTACAGATGTTTTTGCACGATTTATTGTCGGCTGGCGGGTCACCCGGTCATTGCATACAGACTTGGTGTTCGATGCATTGGAACAGGCATTGTGGGCGCGGCGGGAAACCAGTGGGTTAATCCATCACAGCGATCATGGCAGTCAATATCTGTCGATTCGCTATACGGAACGTTTAGCAGAAGCCAATATTGATGCTTCTGTTGGCAGTGTTGGCGATTCTTATGACAATGCGCTGGCCGAAACGATTAACGGATTATACAAGACAGAAGTCATTCGGCATCGCGGCCCCTGGCGCAATATTGATGAAGTGGAATTTGCCACTTTGGAATGGGTCGATTGGTTCAACAATCGCCGATTATTGGAGCCGATTGGAAATATTCCACCGGCTGAATTTGAAATGGCATATTATCGCCAATTAAAGGAGTCAGCTAATGCAGCCTGACTCAAACTAAAAAGTCTCCGAAAAAACCGAGCCGATTCAGCCTGTTTCCTGGAAACAGGCTGATAATCAATTTGCGACTCTATTTGGTGAACGATTTACGGATGCACTGAATTAAGATTTTTAACCGACCCAACACACAAGATTTCTAACATTCCCATACCTTTCCATCATAGAGGGAGCTCACCATCCATGCTAAGACTCTAAGTTTTTCCACGATTAACGACAAGAATCACGCATATGACTTAACGCGTCTTCAGCATGTTTAGCCGCAATTTTGGGGTGATTCATTGATGCATGTTTGATAACTTCTTCTAAGGATTTGATAGCTTGATCCATATGCTTGTTATCTTCACCATACTCATTTTTTGCTTCTTTAGCATGTACCAGGCTTTCTTTTGCATACTGGAGTACTTCTTTAGAATGTCCCTTTTCCCCGTATGCTTGTGCTTTTCCTGCATGCCCCATCGCTTCTGCCACATGGCAAGCAGCAAATGCATAAACTTGGGTACTCAAGAGTAACGCCAATATTCCAGTTACTATTATAGTTGCCATCATTTTCATGAAAATTACTCCTTCATATGATCAAGATAAATAATTTCAGAACGCTCCCAACATTTAGCCTGTTATCGTGCCGTCAAAACGTGCGATAACAACAGTAATAAAGTAAAACAGAATCAGTCTATAATCCACTAACTGCCAGTATGCTACCGCATAGAGCAGTTTTCTTTCTGGAATATTGGATTAATTTTTTGTTCAACTACTCTTTATTGGGCGTTCTATTTGTTTGTTGTTCAACTACAGCTTCATTTTCTGTTTTAGGTCCATATTTTTCTTTAAGTTGTGCAAATACTGTTGGCCAACCTAATCCGATCACAACCGCTGCTTGAGCAGAGGCTTGAAATAAGCCTACTAAATTTCCCAAAAAACCAACTATTGATGCCGACAAAAACCATAAAAGCCATTCTAGAAGTGATTCTTTTTTGGTAAAGCTCTGTATTTTTTGTGTATCATCTATCTTATTTATCTGAATTGCATGATCAACTATCTTGACTAAAATACTTATTACACCACAGCCAAAAATAAAAAACCAAAATTCGAAATTTTTAAATTGATCATAAATGCTTTCATTATTTGCTGCACCTTTAGCATAAACATTATTCCCTGTACCTAATAGCAACAAAAGAACTGCCACATTTAAGGTTGATATTTTTAATTTCATATTTTCCTCAAAATCATCAGGTTAATTCACTAATTGAAAAGTTTATACTACTAATTAATTATTTATTAGGAGACAAGCCAAATTAGTATTAATGAATTAATTTTATATTCACATATCATATCGTAAGTGATATAAACCTGCGCAAGTAGATTCTCAATTGGTCATTTTGCGAGGCATGATGCTCAACATGAGTGAAGAAAAGCTACAAATGGTGGCACTAGTTAAAGTGTTCTGTAAGGAATGTGCAATATTACCTCTATATTCCTTACTATTTTCCTGAAGGAACAGCAGCATTTGCCACATCACGATATTCAGCAAGACATTGAAAAACCAGTTATTAGGCAGATCATACGGATATTAACAATCTACCGAGATGTGATGCAAAAAGTATCGGCTTCTAAATAGACGCAAAAAATAAGTCCGGCGGTCGCCCCGACGCATGCATCAAATCAGTTCAGCAACCTTGATATAAAACTACGTGTACATATAGGTGACCTCCCTCCCCTCACTCATACCAGTGACACGCGGACTAACAGTCGCAGATCCCTTTAAGAAAAATGAACTAAATTAACACCCTTACAAACCGAGACCATACAATCATGTATCCATTGATATTCATGGAGGATCTCTTCGGTAACCTGAATGTAGGTGTACCTATTTTGCCGCGCCGCCAGGAGGCTTGTAGAAAACATGCTTACCCACCTCTACCGTCTTGATGTATTCCACGGACCAACTGGGAGGAACGTTATGACGGTGGTAATATAATGCTCCACTGGTTCGGTCCGTTAGTTGCCTATTGAGCGCCTTTCTAGCTATTTCCTTGGCGATCGCATAGGGTTCATTCTCCTCTGCGTCATCCAAGCGGCCATCACACCACCATGAGAATTGGCAGGCTCCTTGCTCGCGACCTTGCGTGACAACTCCACAAATCGTATTGGGAAAACCTTCACGGCCTAGTCGGTTCATAACAACATTGGCAATTGCTTTCATTCCGGCAGCCCCATCGCCTCTAGCTTCCCAGTAGATGGTTCGTGAAAGACATGTGATCGCATCGTCTAAGGGCGCTTTGCCGACAGGGTCGACCGCTTGCGCTTCAGGCTTCGTGATGGTCTCAGTAGCAGATGGGAGCTTCTTACTACCCTCGGTCGCAGCCTTCTGTTCCAATACCCCCGCCTTACTCTCAGCGGTTTCAGCTTTCCGTGTTTGATCCGCTGCGATCGCCTGGTTCAAGAGGAGAATTATGGCGAGATATGTTGCAATGTATTTAAGGTGCATGTTCAAGCTGCCTCTGGATAAGTCAAATATAATTCCATGTATGATCGATACTTCAAACGACCATTCGTAATGAACAATTAAAAACGACTATCCCGGCCGCAAACAGTGGGTGATTACGCCGTTTTTCCCTTCGGGGCAGCCGCCTTTTCCGTTTCTAACCCCAAGGAAATGGGGGAATTAAACCCGAAGAGATTAAATGATCTAATCTGTCAAGTCGGTACTCAAGCGATAGACCTGGTGGCAAGACACACATTTACTCGTCAGTTCAGATAATCGATGAATAACTTGATCCCTGTTTAATCCAGCCTGGGTATCCACTGACAACTTATCAAAATCCTCATGCAAACCCATACCCAGGATTTTAAATTCAAGCGGTAGCTTCACCATAAGTAAAGGTGAGGCATCGACGGCCATGCCCATACCAGCTGACTTTGCGGCTTTAGATACAGCAATCATATCGTTTTCATGGAGTCCCTTTAATATGCCATTGACAGATGAAAGCAAACTCCTCATCTCAGCTAACACAAAATCCTTTTCCTCAGCATTCAATTGAATGGCACGCCGCTGATCCGCGCTGATGGATATGTCGCCTTGCACAAAATAGAAAGCAAAAGCACCCACTGACACTATCCAAAGAGCGATAGCTATTTTTCCAATGCTCATACCAATCTCCTTTGACTTTCCCTTTCAAGCACTATGCGCATCTTTTCTTCAGCCTAAAAATCTACGCCGCGTTATACGGCGAATATCTAGTGCGATTCTCTCTACACTACGGTTTTGATTGCCCTTCTCTGCCATCATCATTCCTCTTTCGTTATGAGTAACGATGAACCAAAACTGCTTCTTAAACAATCCAGTTATTTTGTCCAGCTTGGGCTGATGAGGTACATGAATGGTGAATCATATCGTCTCGCTACAAGCTGAAAACGGCAAAAACAAACGATACAGCTCAAATTTACAGATACAGAATATATTTAAATAATATAAATGACATTGAAGAATGCATCATACTTTATTTCAAACCTAAAATATAAAAATAGAAGCGTTAGACCAGAAGATCAATCACTCTCTCTTTATTAACCCAACTGGTAAACTTTTGACGTGCTATTTGGTACATTTTTGCTCCGTCATTGACACTCCCGGACGAAGGGAAGTCACTAGCATTGCGGAGATCGCCTGGCGGGAAGGAAGGCCCGCTCTGCAGCCAATAAATAAACGAGGTAATCCCCCGGCTTTGCCGGGGGACTATTAACCTATTTTCCTCAGTTGAACCTATAAAAACAGCTGCGAACATAGTACTGTAAAGGTTTTAAGGTTGAATGAAGGAGTCACCCAATGGGTGAAAAGGATTTTGAGGAAAAAGCAGTGGTAAAGGCGGTGGATAACGCCGTGCAGGAGATGAAGCAATCTGCAGAGGAGATGTGTTTGTCGACTCCTGGTGGTCGATTTCACGTGCGCTGGGATGAAAACGGAAGTGCCACAGCCATGGGTCAGTTAGCATTTTTTGCTGAGTTCCTGGAAGTTACCGGCTTATTTGCCCGTTGGGTAGAAGGATGCCCGCTTCCTTACACGAGTCCTAATGCGCCTGCTGTGGTTGATTTACCGGGTACCTGGTTGCTCTCCATCCTTGATGGGCAGCGACGTTATGCTCACATCGCCGGGCTACGAGGAGACGAAGTAGCTCCTGAGATACTTGGCATGGGCAAGGTTGTCAGCGATGAGAGCTTACGCCGCGCACTGAGCGCGCTTGCGCCAAGTTTACCCAAACGTTGCGATGAGTCGCAACGCGCTGTCTGCCTGGCTCAACTGATGAAGAGTACGATCTGGATGGATACAGCGCTCAGCGAGAGTACTGGTGAAGCCTTGAATACTACCTGGATTCTTGACGCTGATAGCAGCGTCAAGCTGTTGTATGGTCATCAAACAGGTGCTGAGATCGGCTACAATCCCAGAAAGCCGGGACGACCAAGCCACACCTTGCATACGTATTGGATCAGCAATGTTCGTCTGGTGCTTGATGTCGAAGTGCAAAGCGGTAAATCTCATGCTGCCAAACATAGCCTACCTCGTCTGCGGGAGCTGATCGAAGGGCTTGCTCCTGAAAAGCGTCCTGCGCTGGTGCGTGGCGACAATGCTTTTGGCAATGAAGGGGTGATGGCTGAAATGGAACAGATTAATCAGCGTTATCTGTTCAAACTTCGCCAGACTGCGGGGATTAAACGTTTGATCGAGCGGAAATGGCAGCAAAACGAGTGGCAGCCTGTGGGGCAAGGCTGTGACGCAGTAGAAGATCAAGTCCGGCTGGCTGGCTGGAGTCGCGCGCGGCGGATAGTGGTGCTACGACGTCAGGTCAAAGACAATCTGGCGGTTGAAATGAACACGGGTAGCCAACAGGGAACCCTGCACTTTGTTGATCATTCAGACAGGATCAAAGTGTGGGAATATGCTGTTCTGGTGACCAATGCTGATTATTCCCTGGAAGCTCTTGGTCAGTTGTACCGCGACCGGGCAGATTGTGAGAACGGCTTCGATGAGTTGAAAAACCAATGGGGCCGGGGTGGCTATACCACTCATGACCTGGAGCGCTGTAACCTCTCAGCACGAGCAGTCGCGCTCATTTATAACTGGTGGAGCTGGTATGTTCGCCTGGCACACCCCAAAACACATCTGGAAGCGATTACCAGTCGCCCTTTGCTACTAAATGGGGTTGCTCGTCTGACTCGGCATGCAGGTCAATCTCGACTATTGCTTACATTAACTCATGAGGCGGGTGATCAAATCAAAACAATGATCAGCAGTATCCGTAAGGGTTTTGATTTCATTCTGGCAAATGCGCCTCAGTTGCCAAAAATAGAGCGATGGCCTACCTTGGTACGCTACATTATCGACAAAATCTTTGCTACCAGACCAAAAAATCCACCAGTTCTCGATTTGCCAACCTTTTATTTGACTTCCAGTTCGGGTTAAAAGAGGAATTTAGGATTAAAGGTTTGACCGTGTGATACGGTCACCTTGATTCTTTTAGCTTGATCAAGAGCTAGGAGAATCAAATGAGAGATTATCAGAGTTTGGCCCATACAACATGGGACTGTAAGTACCACGTTGTATTTATTCCGAAGAGAAGGAAGAAGGTGATATTTGGAGTAATCCGAAAGCACCTTGGGAAGGTATTTCACGAGTTAGCAGAGCAGAAAGAATGCCAGATAGTGGAAGGACATTTGATGCCTGATCATGTCCACATGTGCATTAGTATTCCACCGAAATACTCGGTATCCCACATAGTGGGATATATCAAAGGGAAAAGTGCGATATCGATTGCACGGAGATTTATGGGAAAAACAAGGAATTTTACAGGTGAGAGTTTTTGGGCGCGAGGTTATTGTGTATCCACGGTGGGATTAGATGAAGAGATGGTCAGAAAGTATATTCGACATCAAGAGAATGAGGATGAGCATTATGACCAACGCAAGCTCGATGTATGAGGCCACCTTTAGGTGGCGCCAGCTTTTGCCCCTTTGAGGGGCTAATAAAAATAAGCCTCCGGCTTTGCCGGAGGTAATTTAACTTACTCCCACTCGTTCTGCTGCCTCCCAATCTTATCGAACGGTGTCTGAATAGACGGCAACCTAGGACGCTGCCTGCTCTGACTGCAACGGCATCGCCTTCCCAGTGACTGGCAGGCCCAGTGGCAGGTCATCGAAAAATTCAAGTAAGGAGAATATCAATGCCCAGAAAAGGCTAAGGTCAAATCACCGGTCACCCGGTAAACCATCCGCTCCCAAGCCCTGTCAGTGGGATCAAGCTGGAAACATTTATTCCGTAGTAGCGCGTGTCCGTGTTGTTAGGACCAACTACATGTCGGGCCGTTTAACATTACACACAACAGTCACTGAGGGAACTATCAGGTTTGAATGTCTACCAAGAGGCTTTAGTAAGTCCTCAAATAAGGCGACATTTAGGGCATTGCCGAAATGATCCCTGATAGCAGCCCAATATCGAAAGCCACTACCATAATCAAGTAAAGAGGGAATGGCTATTTTAGCGTTTGCGAGCACAGTTTCTAATTCGGCATCGTTAACCGTGGTCGAGACTCCGGCATATGATATATCTGCATCGAGGACAGAACCACTTGCAGTGGTGCTTGATAGCACATGCTTGGCTTCTAGCCCATAGAATAACTTGGCATCTAGGGCGATTGCTGGATCAGGTTGCTCAAAATCTCCTATAACCCCATTCTTCATGAAGCTTATCGTTACACCAAGAGCATAGTTATCTTTAAGATCGATAATCTTGGACCCTATCCATGATGGGATGATTGATCCAAATTCCTGTCGACGATCTTGGCGGGCAAGGTCGATTTTATCTTCATAGAAATAAGTACCTTGATCAACAACCCATTCAGTGTTTTCTGGCTTCATTTGGTATTTACTCAAATGGCAAGTTGCTGTAAGCACCGGGGGGAACTCTTCCGCTATGGCAAGGGATTGATCAGCAAGCATTGAGTTCATGAGTAGTGTCACAAACATACCAATTAGTGATAATTTATTCATGGTAAGTCACCTCGTGATCACGTAGTTAAATGACTAATTGAACTTCTTCATAGCCTAACATAGTTCAATAGACTCGACCAACCCAGTTAAGGGATAATTTATATTACCTAGAGGAAAAATGTCTGAGAAGCATATGAAAACTGCACGAAGGCAAAAATACAACCGCGGATTCAAATTCAAAGTGCGACTTTTGATAGCTGCATGTTTTAGCTTGCCGATATTCCGAAGAATACCTCATGCGTAGCTCTAAATACTAAGTTCTGTTGACATTTTAAAGAAGCGAAACCAATATTGAGACAAACCGTAGTCTGTTGATAATTTAAGATAAGTATCTAATAAGTAGAAGCAAACTGGTAATATTGGGGTCCCTATACCACCAGCATTACGAGTTTACGATGCCCCGGTTGATGCTCAGTGATGAGTTCTGGTCGAAGCTGGAGAAGATTCTGCTTCAGGAAGCTATTTATAACAAGCGCAATTTGCGCATGGCAGTAGAAGGTATACTATACCGAATGCGGGTTGGTTGTCCTTGGCATAACTTACCCGAGGTTTTTGGATGTTGGAATTCTATCTACAAAAGATTCAATGCCTGGTCATCCAGTAGCAAGTGAAGCAGGATTTTCAAAGTGCTGACTATTGATCCTGATGGGGAGTGGAAATTTATTGATGGCAGCTATGTTAAGGCATACCAGCATAGTGCGGGAGCAGTAGATTAAGAAGCCGCAGGCCATCCGGTAAAAGCCGTGCAGGAAATACCACATAGTTTCATCTGGTGGTTGATGTTATGGTTTACCAGTTGAATTTGAAGTTACCGGTGGAAATGTGAATGATTGCTCGGTAGCAGCGGAGTTGATTGCCAAATTACCTGATACGCAGGCAATTGTGGCGGATAAGGGTTATGACAGCAAGTGCATACGAGAGCAAATAGTGAAGAAGGGAACTAGAGCTGTAATACCGAGAAAGTGTAACTCGGTTAAGGGCAACACAGACATGGATTGGGGTTTATATAACGTGAGTTCAACATAAGAATCACAACACTACGGCTGGAAGAGCCTGAGAGAGCCTAATATTAAGAGAGGGTTTCTTCTCGCGGAACGTGTAAGCCACCAGACCAGCTATCAAATTAACAAAGAAGTTAAATGGACTGCGATGGCGGGAATGCTCGATTTGTGAGATGTTTTTCAATTGATCGTTGACTGTTTCAATAATCGAGCGTTTACGCAATAAGAGCTTATCAAACAGCGACAACAGCTTGTTTTTCATGTTGTTACGCACTTTGGTGATGAGCTGCACGTCCTGCTCCCACAGTTGCTCAAAGAGCGCCTGTGAGAGGTAACCCCGGTCACCAAAGAGTTTCCTAAACAAGGGGCGTACCAGCTCCGGCACCGCATCACGGTCATCAACATTGCCTGCTGTTATTTTCACTCCCAGCAGTTCTCCCTGGTCATTAATGATTAAGTGCAGCTTGAACCCATAAAACCAATCCACGCTGGTCTTTCCCCGGGCAGCAAACTCTGCCATCACTTTATGCGACCAGATGCGGCGCTTGTGACACACTGATTTTGGTCGAGTCAATGAAGCTGATCCCACTGCATCGCCCAAAGCGGCTGACCAGAAAACAGCACAAGGGCATCAGGCTACCTTGCAGCAGCTCAACAAAGCGATGGTAGCTCACTAACCTTGGGAAATAGGACCGCTGATACCTCAACATCTGACCCAGATAATAATCCTTAAATGTTCGGTAACCAGACAGATGAAACCCTACCACGATCGTCATGACTTCACTTAGACACAACTCCCCTCGCCGTTGACGCTGTTTCAGCGATAATTCCAACAGGCGCTGCTCCCACCGCGGCTCAAACCCTTTACAAAACTCGTCAATCGCACAAAAAATCGCTATAGTATCCAGCGTCCAGCGGAAGCTGGATACTATAGTGGTGAAACTCTTTTTCAAAATCACTTCATCATAAGGAATTCAGGTTCCATTTATAGCTTTTCTTATGCCGAACTCACGTTATATAAATATCGGCATTTGGTGGAAAATGAATCGCCACGGGTTTGCAGGAGACTCGGTAGTTTGAGTCAAGTTGTGATGCCTGACACTTTTTATTGCCAATAATACGCTTTTTCCAACTCTGCCGGCGGGATGCTACCAATTGGCTCCAGCAACCGGTGGTGGTCGAACCAGTTGAACCTTTCCAACATTACAAGGTGGCATATTCAACGCTATCGATCTGTCGCTATGGACCCCGATGCCGAATTAATTCCGTTTTGTATAGTCCGATGATGGTCTCTGCTAAGGCATTATCATAAGAATCTCCCGTAGAGCCCACAGATGACTCTATGCCGGCTTCCACCAAACGCTCCGCATAACGAATCGATAGATATTGGCATCCGCGGTAGCCATTATGCCAGCCATACCTTTAAGCAGCTGCTTAAACGGCATGGTATGGTTCATCTGCTCTGGCTGATTGCACCAAGCGCAATTATTCAAATCCTTGTGATTTAAGATAATCTTCATAATTACCTTTGAAGTCATTAATACCATCAGGTTTCATTTCAATAATTCGTGTGGCCAGTGAAGAAACGAATTCCCGGTCATGTGAAATAAAAATCAAAGTACCTGTAAATTTCTCAAGTGCGCTATTCAGTGATTCGATAGATTCCATATCCAGATGATTGGTAGGTTCATCCATCAGCAAAATATTCGGTTTCTGGAGAATCAACTTGCCAAAGAGCATGCGGCCTCGTTCTCCACCAGAAATCACGTGGGTAGATTTTTTTACGTCATCGGCTGAGAACAATAATCGACCCAATGTACCTCGTATCGCTTGATCATCATCATTTCCTTGTCGCCATTGATCCATCCATTCGGTCAATGACATGGTATCTTCAAAATCGGCAGCATGATCTTGTGGATAATAACCGGGACGTGCCTTCTCAGCCCATTTTATTTCACCGGAATCCGGTGTTAGATCACCTGCAAGGCAACGTAGGAGCGTAGTTTTTCCGATTCCGTTAGGGCCAATGATGGCGACTTTCTCGCCGGCTTCTATGTCAAAGCTTAAATGATCAAATAAAGGCTTGTCCAATCTAGGGAAATGCTTACTGATTTCTTTGATGGAGACAGCTAGACGATGCAGCTTGTCCCTGTCATCCACTTCAAACTGGATAAAAGGATATTGGCGACTGGATGGCTTTACATCTTCAAGTTTTATTTTCTCAATCTGCCGCGCACGGCTGGTTGCCTGTCTGGCTTTCGACGCATTCGCAGAGAAACGACTGACAAAAGATTGCAAACCGGCAATCTGCGTTTTCTTCTTGGCATTATTTGCTAACATTCGCTCACGTACCTGAGTCGAGGCAATCATATATTCATCATAGTTACCTGGATAGATCCGTAGCTCACCGTAATCCAGATCTGCCATATGCGTACAAACGCTATTCAGAAAATGCCGATCATGGGAGATAATGATAATTGTATTTTTGCTGGTATTGATGACATCTTCCAGCCAGCGGATCGTATTAATATCGAGGTTATTGGTCGGTTCATCCAGTAATAAGATATCTGGATTGGAAAATAATGCCTGTGCCAATAATACGCGTAACTTGAATCCCGGCGCAATTGCGCTCATCAGTCCATGATGCTGAGAAGATGGAATGCCTACCCCAAGAAGCAATTCCCCGACGCGCGCTTCCGCAGAATATCCATTAAGTTCGGCAAATTGAGACTCAAGTTCGGCAGCATGCAAATAGTCATCTTCAGTGGCATCCGGGTTGGCATAAATTGCGTCACGCTCTTGTTTGATGTGCCATAATTCTGCATGTCCCATCATTACAGTATCAATGACGAAACAATCTTCAAAAGCAAATTGGTCCTGACGCAGCTTTCCAATTCGTTCATCGCTGTCGGCAGCGACATTACCAGAAGTGGGTTCAAGATCCTTGCCAAGAATCTTCATGAATGTTGACTTACCGCAACCATTAGCGCCAATCAAACCATAGCGATTACCACCGCCAAATTTTACGGAAACATTTTCAAAGAGTGGCTTAGCACCAAATTGCATGGTTATATTGGCTGTTGTAATCAAGAGTGTACCTAAGGGTTATTATTTCAAGAAAAGGGCTGATATTTTAAATGTTTTTTATGTTACGTAGAGCGATAATCTCTTTAAATATGAAATAATTCTAAGCTGTGATGTTTCAAATATGGGGTGCAGCGGATTAACAAGCATGAAGTTCTGCAAAGATTTCAGTCCAGAGACACAGCTGATGCAGATCGTCAATCTTACTTGCTTAAATTCTGTGTAAAGCTGAAGGAAATTGTCATTAAAGCCGCGATAACGCCATTTTGATCTCACCAAAATACAAGCCATTGATATAACTGCATGATTTATAAATGACTCTCCGATCAGGACTCAAGCCAGTGACACTCGGATTAACAGTCCGGAGCTCAGTCACTTATGCCAGCAGATAGATGAAGAATCCAAAGTAGTTTTTCTCCGGGACACCGAACCGACCGACACAAAACGAACCAATGCCGAACCTGAGCCCCCATGATGGCCGCCTCCGTCTTTGTCCCTCATGCAAAACAACGGTTTACGGCGGTTCCCACCGAACTTTTTCTGAGCATCGCCGCGAAACCCAATGGCGGCAAGCACCGGCGGGGGAAACCGGCAGAAACGACCTAAAATTGCCCAGGGTGAAATCCGAGAGAACCAGCTGGTAGGGGGTAGTCATCCCTGCCCCGAAACGGGTCAGCAGCGGCCAACTATGCGTGCGCCGGGGGTCGACTTGCATCGCACACCCTCTCCCGAAACCGCGGTGGAACGACGGGGACGCTTGCTCAAGCAGGTGTTCCATATCGCCATAAAGCATTGCCCGCATTGTGGTGTAACCTTGAAAATCATCGCCGTTATCCTAAATCTGGCGCAAGCTTTACCAATACTAAATTTTTGGTAAAAAAGTCATTTATTTTTCCTACACACAGACTAACTTACGGCATCACCAAATGCTGGTCTATCAGAGCACTGTGGATTCAGAAAGTGCAGGAGATGTCCTGTATACTTTGAGCTTCAGATAACTGTAGTAATTCTCGCATGGATATGCTCACCCTAGTTTTTGAATACTTCTGGACCACCTTATGAGCGCTGATAGCAGCAATCCGAGGCTAGCGGTATTGATTGATGCAGACAACACATTCAAAGTGATCGATATACTTGATGAATTGTTCGAGGAAATATCAAAATTCGGAGATGCGAGTGTGAGGCGCATTTATGGCGACTGGACACAAAACCAACTGAGCCGCTGGAAGGAAATTCTGCCTAAACATGCCATCCAACCCGTTCAGCAATATGCTAACACTAAAGGCAAGAATGCAACGGATAGCGCACTGATTATTGACGCTATGGATTTGCTCTACACAGCTCCGCTGGATGGCTTTTGCATCGTCTCCAGCGATAGCGATTTCACTAGGGCTTTGGCGATTTCGATGTGCCGCGAATCCACCGCCATGGTACATACTGGTCGTAATTTCGCTTCAATTTGCGTATCGTGACGCTAACACCCGAATCACTGCTTAGCCGCCTGCAATGAATTCTCCCAAATCGGTATTTATTGAACCCATTCCATCTCGCAAAACAAACAGGTGCGCTTTCCGGAAGTGAAAGCAAGCTCCCTTCTGCGACTGTTCCCAAATAGATGCGCTGTCATAGCCCTTGTCCGCAAAATCGCTTTTGCGTCAGGAAACCTGGCAAAAATCCGGGGCATCTGCGAGCGAAGCTGCAACTACACCCGTAACTAAAAAAAGCTCCAAGGAACTAGCGAGAGACACCAAACTGGTTTCACTGATTCGCTCCGCAATTGAAGCGCTTTCCGATGAAGACGGCTTCGCTCACATGGGAGAGGTGAAAAAACATATCGTGAAGAACTTCTCGGCGTTTGATTCGCGTAATTACGGTTATGCAAAATTCAGCGATCTCATCAAGACCATTGGTTTGTTCGAAGTAGACACTCAGAATCAACGAATTAAGGATAAAAGGAAAAAATGAGCGAGAGTCTGACTCTGTATTACTCATAAGGTGAGGTTATTCGTAGGATGGAACTGATTGGTATGAGTGTTACTGCACCTCTAGTGATTCGAAAAGAAATCCATTGCCGATTAATACGCAACTGTGTCGTATATGTACAAAAAATAGGTTTTTTCGACTATAAAGGCTTGAAATGCTCAAAAGTTATTGGTGATTAGAATTATATTCTGCTAGATTCTCAACCCATTCTTAAACCACTAACAGGAGCATCTTCTATGAACAAGACTGAACTGATTGAAGCAGTGGCAACTCGTTCCAATAATACAAAAACCCAAACCGCTGCCATGCTCAATGGATTATTAGATGTTATTCAGAAAACCTTGGCTGGCGGTAATAATGTTCAGTTAATTGGATTTGGCACCTTTTCCATTACAGAGCGCGCAAGCCGCGAAGGTCGTAATCCAGCAACAGGCGAATCCATAACGATTCCTGCCAAGAAAGTCGTCAAATTCAAGCCAGGCAAAGCCCTGTCAGATTCTGCTGCAGCTGTAAAGCCAGCACGCGCCTCTAAATCAGGCAAATCTAAACCAACTGGGAAGAAAAATAAATCAAGTTAAATAAGCTTTGCTTGCCGAGAGAGACGACAGCAGCGGGTTTACCCCATTACCGAAGAAACGCCTCTGGACTATCTCTGGATACACTACCGATGACTCCGATTGGTGAGCATGAAAGCTAAAGCGTAGCCGAGTCGGAGACACGGGCAGGAAGCACTCATCGAAAGCGCCTCCTTGGGCCCACCGGGAGCGCACCGGATGGGGTAGCCATGCCAGGCCGGAAACGGCTCCGCAGCGGCCAACTATGCGTGCGACGAGGGCCAACCTGCGCACTACTCTCTTCCCCGGTGAACAGACCTTAGGAGCCCGCTGCGCTTTCCAAGAGTTGGAGTGTATTTTCAATAGTATCGATACGCCGAATGCTTGGGCCAAAGGCATCACCGAGTATGAACACATCTCCGTTCTTGATTCCTATGTATGCACTGGTGGTTGGATAATAGCGGTAGATGAATCCATCAAACTGCTGATTATCTACGTTTGCAGGAGAAAAATATTGCGGAAACAACTGCTCGGCAAAAATAAAGATTTTTTGCTCTTTATTAGGGGTTACGATCGCCATCTCAACTTCTAATTCTCCATACTGCGGAAGACTGTCATAAGGATTGGGAAGACCATCATCGGTTATGTACAGACTTCCAACGTAGTTTTCGTCGGTCTGAATGAACGCCTGTATCATTTGATACCATGTGGCGTTATATACAATGTGAATAAACCGGTCCTTTGGGTAATTTCGTTGCCACTGTGCTGGCTTAAAGTTTACGTAATTGCTCATGCTATCCTCAAATACCACCAAATTATCAGCAACAGGTTTGCTTAAATAAATTTCGTCGGGCACCACTCCAGGAGCTCCCGTTACTGAATAATGGCTACTTTTACTCTTGATGTAGTTATATATTTGCTCGTAGTACATGATGTTTTCATCCGTTCCGTCTGCGGCCATCTGATCGATAAAAAAACCGTCAATCGTATAAAAGGCAATGTAATTATCAATTTCGATAGCAATGTCGATCAGTGGGCGATCTCCGTAACTGGTGAATACATATGCGATAACTTTTCCTCCAGATGCATGAACCTGATCAATAGCATTAACATAGTCGGGATCAACGCTTGTTCCGAACCCATTGTCTGGGTTAAGAATTGCGGTCGTAGGTACTATTTGAGCTGCTGCAGCCAAGCCATCCCAGTAATTCAGAGTTGGGGAATTTGATGGATGGAAATAGGCAGGAACAAAAAGATTAGTGGCGTAAATATTCGCGCTTAATGCCATTGACAAATAAATTGCAGGAAGAAAAATCAAGTATTTTATGCTCATGTCAAATATATCCTATAAAGAAGACGGAATAGACTGAGTTTCTATATCAGCCTTCAACAAAAATGAGATGTAAAGTAAAAATTCATACTTACTTACTCAAATTCAAATGAGCATTCTGCAGTTATATGATAAATGATAGTGCTAAGGAATAATCTAGTAATACTGCAATTTTATATAGAATATTTATTCGCTACTTAAAGAGCCAACCGACAGTACCAAATCGACCAAATATTCACATAATTTCACTATTACTCTATATTTCCTCTCACTTGTTAAGCGAATCATTTAAGGAGCTTCATTAAAATACTGTCATATAGTTAATAAACAGAAATATGTTTTGTGCTAATGAAGCAACACAATTTTGTTTCTCTAACATAGTGATTTGCAATCCACATATCTCTATAAAAAGAATGCTAAATAAAATTTATTGAATATGAGAGGAAATAAATATTGTACTCAAGTACAGAATGGAGATTTGAGTTGAGAGACACCAGTTAACTTTGTATAACTCAGGAAGAAAGTACTGTAGCCTGTTTGGTAGAGATCTCGCCTGATCTGACTACCAATAGAAGAATAATATCACTATGATAAATAATAATATTTTTAACTTTTGCCTGCACTTATAAATCTGAGAAAGTCGGATTTCATATTTTATCGTCTTGTTTTCCGCCATTCCCAAGGTGGGACTTGCTGAGCTTCCGGCAGACTCCACAGCCCTGCCCTATTTTGTTTGGCGTGTCTTTCTAAAACATAAAGATTTTGATCACTGGCATATTTCCGATACACCCAGGCTGCACCTAACCTGACCATTTCCGCATTGACATCGATATCATCCGTATAGATACGTCCAACTTTACGGCCATAGCGATCTGTATCTACTCGGGCAATAACATAAGCTACTTCAATGCTGATTGGTGATTATTTTGCGTTCAGATACTGTTCAGGGTTAAGTCCATACAATATTTATAACAAATGAAATTTTAATCACATCAAATTTATTGATGAATTTCATTTGAAATATGTATTAGGAGTGCATCATGAATGCAAAAAAAGTTATCCCACTTTTAGTCGTGATTTTTATTTTTCTGCTTAGCGGATGTGTAGCTCCTTCTTACTACGGAGGAACGGGATACTCTAGAGCAGCAGGTTATTATGCAGGTTCAGGCTATTACGGAGGATCGAGATATTATGGAGGAGTTTCATCTGGGTACAGATATCGCCCATCAATTTACCTTAATCAAAGGTACTTTGGGGGACATAAGCATATCCATGGTGGACATAGACATTTTGACAACGCACACCGAGGTGGAGGCCATAGAGGGCATAGTCATAGGCACTGGAAAGGAAACCATCGCGGCGGTCACCATCATCGATGAGAATCGATATAGAAACCTCCCCTCATAAAGCACCCAAGCAATCGCCATGACAACTATTCCGAAACATCACGAACCACTCGACATGGATTGCCGACCGCAAGTACGCCTTCCGGAACGTCACGCGTTACAACACTACCCGCTCCGATAATTGTTCGGGATCCGATACGGACGCCGGCCAAAATCAGTGCTCCGCCACCAACCCATACATCCGCTCCGATCTCGATTGGCTTTCCATATTCCTGCGTTCTACGTAGATCTGCGTTGAACGGATGCAACGGCGTAAGAATCTGCACACCTGGGCCAAATAGCGTGTAGTCACCAATGTGAACCTCGCACACATCGAGAACGGTGCAGTTGAAGTTGAAATATACGCGAGTACCCAGATGGATATTTGAGCCGTAGTCACAGTAGAAGGGAGGTTGCATCCAAACGGTATCGCCACCGGTGCCAAAGAGACTCTCCAGAATGCGGCGTCTTTCGCTCTGCTCCGACTCCCTCGTGGCGTTCAGCGCATAGCATAACGAGCGTGCATGTTCGCGCGCGGCAACTAACTCAGGGTCGAACGGATCGTAAAGCTCGCCAGCCAGCATTTTTTGACGCTCAGTTCGCATGTTTTCTCCTCACTAGAATTAAGCTTCTGAAATAATGCAATAAATTACCTCAGACATGGAATCTAACACGGCAAGCTGCAGCTATCTCTAAAATTGCGTCGATTTAATTTTGATTTGCTAGATCCGCAAATAGGATGAATAGATAAGTTTTTTAGAGCGCGGTCGAGATGTTTTATCAGTTTGGCACGTGGATAAGCCAGGCAAAACGTCCGTATATATCGCTACCGTGTTCTTATGAAATGCAAGAATAAAAATCCTTAGTTGGATCTGATCCTGAGGTGCTATTTTGCCCGCCGCTTAACGGCATAACCATACTGAATTGGCCATTCGGGTTCTATCCCTAACATATGTTGCGCCTTGAGGGCCCAGTAAGGTTCCCGCAGTAACTCTCGTCCGATAAAAACGAGATCCGCCTGGCCGCTGGTGATGATCTCATCCGCGTATTGCGGGTCGGTAATCAATCCCACCCCGCCCGTGTGGATTTGTGCTTCATCCCGGACGCGTTGGGCAAATTGAATTTGGTAACCTCGGGCAACGGGAATTCTTGCATCCGGTATAACACCGCCGGACGAGACATCGATCAGATCCGTTCCAAGTAACTTCAGTTCTCTGCAAAGAATAATCGATTGTTCTATATCCCAGCCGCCATCGACCCAGTCAGTGGCGGAGATTCGCACGAAGAAAGGCAGTTCGGACGGGATAACATCGCGGAGGCGTTTGGCAACCCTTAGCAAAAGCCGCATGCGATTTGCCAGACTGCCGCCATAATTATCAGTGCGATGATTGCTTAAAGGCGATAGAAATTGGTGCATCAGGTAACCGTGTGCTGCATGAAGTTCTATCACTTTAAAGCCCGCGTCCAGTGCACGTCGACCCGCTGTCTCCCATGCCTCAACGCAATGCTCAATATCTGTTTCCGACATGGCGTTGGGAACCGGATCGTCGGCGTAAAACGGCAGAGGACTGGGACCAATCACTGGCCAGCCTCCTTCCGCCGGAGGTTTCAGGCTGCTGCCGCCATTCCAAGGAGCATCGCAGCTGGCTTTGCGCCCAGCATGGGCGAGCTGGATACCCGGAATCGCGCCTTGCATCTCCAAAAATCGCGCAATGCGAGCTAACGGCTCGATATGCTCATCTTTCCAGATTCCCATGTCTCCCGGTGTAATGCGTCCCTCAGCCGTGACTGCAGTGGCTTCAACAACCACAAGCCCTACGCCACCGATTGCTCGGCTACCCAGATGGACGAGGTGGAAGTCGTTGGCAAAACCGTCGTGGGCGGAATACATGCACATGGGTGATATTGCGATCCGATTGCGGAAAGTAACGCCGCGAAGGGTAAGTGGGGACATCAGATCCACTTCCGGGATTTCCCGGTCGTGCTCGCTCTGACATTGTGTTTGGATAGTGGCATTGTTCAGCCGACGGTCGCTGATCGGAGCAGTTGTGGTAACTTCTGCGGTGGAGTTGGCAGTAAGGCTTGTCTTGCTCAGAGGGTCAGGAGTTCCGGCTGTGTTGTGTTTGTTCTCGTCATTATGGGACATAGCTTTTTCCCCGCTGAAATTTGCCAGTAGACCTCTTTTGATCTGCCTGAAATATTTGTAGAGGAAGATTTGCTGATTGCAAACGCTCATCGAAAGCACCTCCAGGGGTCGCCGGAAGTATACCGGATGACTACCACCCATGCCCACCCCGCGACTGCCCCGCAGCGCCCAAATATGCGCGCCTGAGGGGCCTACAGACAATTAAGTTTGTACTACCAATAATCACCGGTTCCCGGGATACGCATTTCATTTTTGACAAATCTTACCCCCTTGACACTGCGTGCAATTACCACCGCTTTGTTCATATCGTCTCGGGAACTGACAAGGCCGCTCAGCTCTACCACACCTTTCAAAGTTCTGACGTTAATATCATAGGGCCTCAGGGATGGCTCATCGATAATTGCTTCATGGACTTTCGTGGTAATGCTTACATCATTAAATTTTTGTTCCATACTGGCTTGCTCGGGCGTTGGTGCGCAGCCTGAGTAAAAAGACAGTTGAGTAATAACGAAGAAAGCGATGAAACGGCTATTTAGTTCTGTCATGATAAGTCTCTCCCAAATAATTAATGGAAAAAATACCCTCACTACATTTAGATTAAAGGCCTGCTTGATTACCTTGCGTTATTCAATCTGAAATTCACGGCCTTATTGGAATTCTCCGGTAAGTATTGACAAAAATCAGAATGCGGTGTTCAAGGACAGAGTAGCTCGTGTGTATGTTAGTGTATAAAGCATTCCCTTCCTGGGGATGATATTTTTTGATTATCGCTGACAAAGACAGCATCAGTTCTGCTGCTTTGCAGTCTTTGAAAGACTGCACAATAAGGTTACGCAAAACTAAAAGATCATACTTAATCGATCAGGAAACAATTGATGATGCAATCAGTTTCTTCTTGTCACTGTATCTCTGCATTAAGCTGATGTCTTTATCTGGTTTACGTTGTTTTTCCTGTTTGCAGATTTTGTTTTAACAATGGAGTCACCAGTTTTTTCAGATTGATGCACCCCAAAATAGATTTCAACAATCTCTCCGAGCGATTGATAACTACCGTGTAAGGGGCGCTGATTGGCGATTTCCCGCTGCCTCTAACAGCGACCAGGTATTCAAACTACTTATTAATACCGGATAATTGATACCAGATTCTTCACTGAACATTTTTACCTTATCGGCTTGATCAATCGCAATGCCGGCAAGTATCAATCCTGATCTTGAAATTTTTTCTGCGTTTCAATGAATTCAGGAATTTCTTCGCTGGTCCTTGGGTGACACAGCGTTTTTTTATAAGTTATGCCCAGACGTCATAAATCGAGTTACAAGGCGGTACGAGTTACTGCGCCAGTCAATTGTGGTTCATGATCCATTGTCTCGCGGTCTCAAGTTCTCCCGCAGAAAAATGCCTGATCTCGGCTGACACAAAATGTGAAGCTAATTGCTCTGCGACCTTTCCGAGAGCGGAATCGGTTACGACGCCAATTTTCTTGATGTGCTTGTGATGATCGCGTACAAAGCGGAAATGGGCCGCCATTGCACCGATACTTTCCCATCCAGGAAACGTAGTGACCTCGATGATGAGACCAGCCAGATCTCCAGTCTCGGTAATGTAGGGGTCGATCGTCCTGGCAAGTGCCGTAAAGTCGCTTTGCTCGAGCGAGGATTTTGGTCGTACATATAAAATGGAGTGCACTACATCAAGAGAATGTTCTATCATGCTATCTCCTTATATTTTGTAAAATTGCGTCGATTTAGTTTTCATCGTAACAAAATTTGTTAGTTCCACAAATAGCAAGAATGATGAAAGTAATGGACGCTTTAAATCAAAAATACGGACGCAATACTGTCTCGGTGTTTTCTGTAGGGGGTAAGAAATCCTGGAGCACACGACGCGAGATCATGTCGCCCTGATACACCGAGTACCGGTAACTGTATGCCTCGCTTTGCGCTGCTGGGTACTTAACCAAACATTAAGCCGAAAACCAATGCAATCACATGAATTTTAAGTGATTGTCAACTAAAAAACTGTGTGAAAGGAGTTAAACCCACTAACATCAACTACTAGTGAATGTTTTTTGCTGGGAAGAGATATTCCTGGTTTTTCAAAAACCGTCTATGTAATAGATGCCTCTGCTTAGAAAGCGGAGTACATCAAGGCAGCTTAAATAACAAACGCCAGCTTATTTAGTAATTACATGTAAAACATCATGCCTATCTGTATTAGTTACTAGACCCGGTTCATTAGTACCCGACTGTACTGAACCACTAACCAAATGAAATTTATTCTCAATGAAACCTCCCGCCAATCCATAACGTGGCATTGGCATTGGAGCTAATCTAATCCATGTATTATTTTTAGGATCAAAAGCTTCAACTGCAGTATAGGTTCCCCACATATCTTTATGTCGAATTTCACCACCCGCAACATAAAGATGGCCCTCATATACATCCCTTGCTGTAGCACTACGTGGCGTAGGCATAGGAGACTTTAAATCCCAGCGATCAGTACTCGGATCGTACTCTTCGACTAAATCTAAATTTTGTGAATATGAAATGAATACAGAGCCAGCCCTACCTCCAGCTACATATATTTTATTATTTATCATGCCTGCCGCCGCATGATTACGGGGCGTTGGCATGTCTGTTGCATTAGTCCATGTGTTCGTTGCTATGTCATACACCTCATGCGTCCCTAACGCTATCAATCTGGAAGGATGTATCCATTGATTTTTACTAAAACCTTCCGGAAAACTGGCGCCTCCAATTAAATGAACTTTCCCATTAATATGCACGGCATTCGCAGATCCTCGTTCTGAAGGAAGAGGAGCTAAAATTTTCCAAATCTCTTTTTCCGGATCATACATCCAGCTATCCGTAACCGGGACCCACATTGCTTTGCCTTCTTTGGGCATTGAAAACCCACCGAACATATAAATTTTACCCTCTACGTAAGTAAACGCCATATGATGCAATTTAACCGGCATGTCGTTTTTACGTGTCCATATATCGGTTTTGGGATCATATTCCATGACCATACCAAGAGGCTCCCAATTGAGCCCTAATCCACCGAACATGTAAAATTTATCTTTGGTGGAAACACCTATAACTTCCTCAGCTTCGCGAGGTGCAGATGCCGCTGTTTTCCATTCATAAGATTTTGCTGGAATATTATTATCTTGAGCACTTAACTCATTACTCAACAAAAATATCAATAAAACTCCTATAGCAGGATTCTTGAATAGATTCATGCTTATTTCCCGTCAAGTAGTAATTATTAATTATGATAAATACTTACTTTATAATCAAAATAATCATTATTTAATAAGAATGTACACTTGCGAAGTAAGTTCAATAAAGCTTAAGCTCATATTTCCCTAGTGACGATAATTTTTACCTATACGAAGCTCAACATTGCTTCTCGTTCGGATTGGGAAGATAAGAAAAAGCAATATCTCCCGGTTGGAAAGCCTGCACTTGAATGTCTCGCCGAGGCTAGCCGTCGAGGATTACGCCCGTGCATTGGGTTATTTGGTAAAAATCGAATTTGAGCCGCGCATTCATTGAACACTTCCCGTCTGTCGTTATATTGACAGGTCGTTTATCTGCAATATAGCTGATCCAATATAAAATGGTTCAAAGTGCATAGGCGGCAAAGAGCTGCTCGATGGAGCATTCTTCCTTTTTTGATTGCTTTGGACTGAGCCCATTTTGGTTCAATGTCATTGAAGTCTGGAGAATAAGACGGCAGGTATTCAAGCGTGTGCCCGGCATTGGCCAAGGCGGTTTTGATATCCTGTCGTTGGTGGAACGTCGCGTTGTCCATGACGATCACGCAAGCGGGCGGGAGTTTGGGCAAAAGATCCTGCGTAACCCACGCATGAAAGATGTCAGCGTTGATATTGGCTGTGAACAGGCCCACGGTCAGGAGCGTCTTTTCGCTCAGGGCGCCGATGACATTGGTTCGGCCTCCTGCATGCCAATCTTTTACGCCATAGCCCAACGCTCGCCCACAGGCGCATAGCCATGCGTGCGCGGCATGTCGTGAGCAAAGCCGCTTTCATCAAGGTAAACAATGACGCGGCCTGCGCGTTCATAGCCTGCAATTTTTTCCTGGAAGATGTGCCGCTCTTCTGCGCTGGCCCTTGGGTGACGCAGCGTTTTTTTATAAGTCACGCCCAGACGCCTTAAAGCATGATTGATGCCCTGCGTACTGACTCCAAGCCGTTTGGCGCGCTCGCACTGATACGCATCTGGATGATCCTTCACGTCCTGCGCTAAAATCTCCATGTCGATCCTGGTTGAAGGCTTGTTGCGGGTTGTCCTGGGCTCGGCAGTCTTGAGCCAGCGCGTCACGCTGGCTACACCTGCGCAACAACGCTTTGCCACTTGTTCGATGGTAAGATTCTCCTTCGCTCGAACGGATAATACCTTACGGCGAAATGATACCGGGTATGTCATCCATAAATTGTAATCATTTATGTGTGATTGTCTATACTTCTGTTACCTTTCTAACTTAGCCGTGGCAACGAGTAACGAGTGGCGTATTTGGATTAAAACGAAGTTAGGAGGCAAAAAGATACGGGCTGGGGGACGAGTTATTGGATTTCGATGCGGAGTATTTCAGAGGCGTCGGCATCGTTATCGGTCACACCGACAATTTCAAGCGAGTTCTCTTGCATTTGCAAAATCGCAATTCCCTCGATTTTTACGGGTGCGATCGAGCCGTTCGATTCGACGGGAACAACCCAGCGAATTTCGTTTCCCCGCAACATTCCGATAAAACTACCGAGGGTTGCGCCGTCGTCAATCTCATTGTCCGTATCTTCGACGGAGGCAGCAAACAAAATCGAATCGTTCCACGTCAGCGCGGCGGAAAAGCCCGCGTGACGGTTATGGATTTTGGGGAGGGTAAAGGTAGAGACTTGTGGGATAGGAACAAGCAAGGTTGGCGCGTCCAGATAATTCATGAATGTCATCAACGGATATTCCATGAGAGCATTGATGCCGGAGATATTGCCACGCTGAAAAAGCAAAACTGCATCGCGCGTGGCGGTTGCACCTTCAAGGTTTAGTTTTTGTGGGCCGAGGATGGTAGGATCAGCGCGGAGATTATCATATATACTCACTACACTTCAAATTTCGGCACTCAAGTACAATCGATAATCTGAAAATTATCGGTCAACAGGGAACGTAGTGATTCTTTATAGCGTTCAGAAGCAGCAAAAAAATCATCGCAAGCTCGCTTGAACAAGGCAAAGGATTCATAGTACTTGCCATACAGAATTTCTTTTTTGAAGAATCGCCAATAGCGCTCAATCAGATTCAGATTGGGTGCATACGGCGGCAGGAAGATCAATTCTATTTTTGAATCTGACAAGTATTCAGTGACGATCTGTGAGCGATAATAGCGGGCATTATCGCAGATGACGTAAATACGGGTAGCAGCGGGATGTTGTTGCTCGATCTGTTGTAACAGCTCTACCGTGGACTGTGCATTGATAGTGTCATCATAGCGAATGATTGGACATAGTCCGACGCAATCGATAGCGCCGTTGATGTTGATGCGTTGTCGACCTGTGTTGCCGGGAATTTCATGATCCCGGCCACGCTTGATCCATCCGTATCCAGCGATTGGATTGTGCTGCGGATGCGTTGCGTCCATGAAATAAATCGGATCATCCGGCGCCTTTTTTGCTTTCAGGGTTTGATAGCGTTCAATAAAATCCTTTTGCTGCTCAGCATTGGCTTTACCTGGAATCAACTCGGGTTTTTTGTAAACATAGCCCAATCGATGTAATAATTGTGTCATGCCGCTCTCGCTATAAGCGACCTGCCACCTCTGCTCGACGTAATACGCGATTTCTTTGGCGGTAAGATAGAGATTCTCTCGTAGATGCTGATCCAGCAACCGCTGCTGTTCTTCTGTAAGCGCGGCGTCACTGCCGCCAGCGTCGTTTCTCTGTAAGGCAGCCAAACCGCCTTTGCGATATCGCTTGAAGTGATTGCGGACAGTTTCACGGTCAATCAACAGGGCTTCTGCAATCTTTGTGACCGACCATCCTTTGCCTGACAGATAAACTGCCTTAACCCGATCGGCATAACGCTTATCGGTGGCATGACGGTGTTCAAGCTCTAAATCAGCAAGTTCTTGCCCGGTTAGATGATAGCGTAAAGACATGCAACAATTCTATTCATGACAGTGGCGCACTAACTTAAACCAAATTTTCATTCATGAGAAGTATATATTGCTTATCCTGTTCACGGAAGGGATTGGTCTGGATAAACACCTGGATCGCATTACAGACCGTGTGCTGATGGCGCAGCTCTTCTGCCGCACTGCTCATGTAGCTGGCAACGGATTCACTGAGTTCAGGCAAGCTAAAAACTAGCTGGCCAAACGAGCGGGAAGAAATAATCTGTTTTTTGGGTGTGGACACTCTTCCAGAGCCAGACACGATACGCCACGCAGCTCATAACCCAAGCGCTCCATCACTACCCCGAACCTGGCACGTAACCAGGAGGATTGAGTGTCGCGTAACGCTTTTACGGTGCTGAATGCCGGCTGCATGCAAATGCAGCCTCATTTGACGCCCCACACCTCATATTTCACCCACCTCAATAGCCGATAATAAAGCCTCGAATTGTGCGGATGGCATGGAGGCGAGATAGCATACGCCATTGAATTTCGGTTGCTTCTTGATAATGTAATTAGCCAGCCTCGCCAATGTCTTGGTAACACCAAAGCCAATACATACCGGCAAGCTGGTCCACTGGCGTATACGGTTACGTATTGACTGGCCCATGTCCGTAGGAATTGGCCAGAGTTTGCCCAAGCCCTGCAGATCGAGGAAACACTCGTCAATGGAATAAACTTCAACATGCGGACTGAAATCACGCAATATCGTCATCACGCGGTCCGACATATCGCCATAGAGGGTATAGTTGGATGAAAGCGTAATGATGTGATGCTGCTTTGCCAAATCCTTGAGCATGAACCATGGTGTGCCCATTTTGACGCCGAGCGCTTTCACTTCATTGGAACGGGCCACTGCGCAACCATCGTTATCGGAGAGCACCACCACTGGCCGATTGATCAGGTTCGTATTGAAGGCACGCTCACAGCTGACTAAAAAATTATTCACGTCCACCAGAGCGAACATCGGCTGACTGATAGGAGCATTGCTCATAGTAATGCTCACACCGTAAAGCGTGCGACCGTCCCACCACCACCCCATACCTGCAATTCTTCATCCTCCTTAAAACGAATCGGTGAATAAACTGGATTCTCGACGTGCACCTCGATCACACTATCACAAGCATGCAGCCGCTTCACAGTGTATTCATTGTTAATCACCGCCCACACGATGTGTTCGTGCTTTGGCTCGACGGAATGATCCACCACCAGCATATCGCCATCGTGTATATGCGCGCCAATCATGGAATCACCCACTACCTGAAAAAAATACGTCGCTGCTTTATTGCGTACCAGATAACTATTGAAATCCAGTCCTTTCTCAACATATTCGTCTGCAAGAGATGGAAACCCGGTGGGGATGCGATGCTGCAACAAGGACAAGATACAAACGGCAGGGTCAATCTCGGTTCACTGTAAGGGGGCAGCGTCGATGCGCTAGCAGGTACAAAGGGAACGATGGTTGCCATGATGAGTCTTTAGTACATGATGAGACCGACAGTATAAAACACTCATTCAGCGGATAACAATGACGATATGTGCAGACGTTTTGCTCCGGCTTATTCACGTGCCAACCTGATCAAGTGGTATCATGCGGTGACGATGCCGGATGTCGAGCCGCGATATAACATCGCGCTCACCAACGATATTTTGGCCATTCGTGATAGTGCCGATGGCTGGGCCGGATCGATAATGCATTGGGGGCTGATCCCTCATTGGGCCAAGGACACCAAGAAGCTGCCATTGCTGCTCAATGCACGTGTTGATTCGCTGGCGACAAAGCCCTTGTTTATACATGCATTTAGTCGGCAACGCTATCTTATTCCGGCTTCTGGTTTCTGGTTTCTGGTTTCTGGTTTCTACAAATAGAAACATTCATTAGATGGCAAAAGTAAAGAGCCATTCTATATTTCTGCCAAAGACGTTAAGCTCTCCTTTGCAAGATTATGGGAAACCGCAACAGTTGATGAAGTGGTAATCAATAGCTGTACGATCATCACCACCAGTAGTAATGAGTTGATGCGTTCCATCCATGATCGCATGACAGTGATTCTTCCTCCCGAAGCTTGGGATACTTGGCTGACCCCTTCACAGCTATCTGATGATGTTTTAATGTCTATTCTTATGAAACCGATTGCTTCAGAACAAATGCAGTTATGGGAAGTGTCACCTGCAGTAGGACGGATAAGTAATCAAGGAGAAATGTTGATAAAACCAGTAAACGAATAAGTAACTAGAATAGCTAAGCATCTAATTACTTAGCAACATCTTTAATTTTCTCAAACGTTCTCGATCCGCCTAGAAAGAATTTAAATTATAAGTTACGTGGAAAAAGATGCCGATAGGTTTAATAGAATCATTAAAGAAAATGGAGATAATAATGAGCTGGCAACCAATAAACACGGCACCGAAGGATAGAAGAATATTGCTTGCTTATGTTAACCCTGATCCCAATGAGTTAACAGAAAAGACTTTGGTGTGTATAGGAAGATATTTAAATAATAAATTTGTATATGAAGGCGACAGAACGGCAATAAGATTGTGGACTGCATCCTGCGATCCGGTAGCCTGGCAGGAATTACCTAAGTTTGATGGGGTGATTGAGAATCTTAATAAAGACGCTAATATGGAATCATAAATGAATGCCCAACATATTTCACATAGCATCGAGGATCGATAACAATGGAATCATTTAATGATGAACCGTTGACACAAATAATCAATGATTTAAATAAACTAAAATGCCGCAACAGCGGAACTTAATAACGCAATAATTGAATTTCAGTTAGCATGTCATAGGTCTAATGGTAATTTAGAAAAAGAGTTTATCAAGAATGGTCTTGAATGGATGATTTGTACTAGCTCAGATCATATGCATATATCTTCAGTTTCTCGAAGTCTTGCCGGATTTGATTTAATCCTTCGTTGAGCCCTTCTTCGTGGGTGTAAAGCGTTTCAGAAAACCTTCTTTCGTTTCGTATTGCAAGCTTACCGGCGGAACGAATACATTCTATAATTAATAACTGTACGATCATCATTACCAGTAGTAACAAATTGATGCATTCTATCCTTGTTCGTATAACCTGTAATCCTTCCTCCCGAAGCTTGGGATACATGGTTGTCCCCTTCACAGCTACCTGATGATGTTTTAATGTTTATTCTTATGAAACCGTTTTCTTCTGAACAAATGCAGTTATGGGCAGTGTCACCTGCAGTAGGACGGATAAGTAATCAGGGAGAAAAGTTAATTCAACCTGTAAATAAGTGATTCCAAGCTCACCTTTCTTAGCTCTCATTATGATTGAGCTGATCTTTCCGCCAGGACTTTTTCGCCTGAAAGATAAAAAATAATCTAAAAAACCATCAATTTATGCTGCTAATTGAGCACAATTTTTAAATCTATCAGAGTATTTGAGATTACATTCCATCGAATAAGCCTATTTTTATCTTTTATATCTTAGTTTGAAAAAATTTGCTTTCAAATATATTTCAACACGTTGTCGCTATTTGATGACATTTATTAGTTTGTCTCTATAAAAAAGAGTGCTTATTTTCTTGTGCACATATACCAAAGGAGTCTTATCATGAGCAATCCAACCGAATGTGGTGCCAGTAGCTTGTCGACGTCTAATTTTACCACCCAGGATGAAGGGAAGTCGGCAGGTACGGCTCAAGGCAACATGTCGCCAAACTGTCAGGTATCGATCAATGGTAGCACCGACCTATCCGCGGTCATCGTCGGCAATAATGGCGCGTACGTCCAGTCGATCACCTTCGAAAGCTTTCAGGGGATCGCACGCGACAATGTGCTCTATATCTACGGGAAGGGCCCTGAGGGAATGGGATCGGGGAGTCTCAAAGTGACCGTCAACACGACCTCCGGAAAAACGCACGACCTGAGCCTGACAAGCTCATCGCTGGAGTGTCACAGCGATAAGTTCGAAGGCACCGGCAATATTACGTCGATCAGCTGGACTCCGAGTTGACAGCACGCTCACTGTGGTTGTCGTCCTCGAATCAGTAGTACTCTGACAGTAAAAGAGGCCTGATGTTTTATAAAATAGGCATATTTGTGCCTATGAACCCATTTGTTTATTTGTTTAACTTTTGGGAGGGCGACAATGCGAACTACTATCAAAATCGATAATCCACTCTTGGTGCTTGTCAATCAGTAAATAAGAGTGGATCATTCAATGAATGTTGGTTTTTGATATCAGTCAGAAATAACCTCAAACCTCTGTTTGCACAGAGCAAACGGAGCCGTCTACTTAGCAACCCTTTTGATCTTCTCACTCATCCTTATCAAACCTAAACCAAATATAGAGAACACAGAGTTCTGCTAGGTACTCGGTTTGGATTGATGTATGCTGAGTTTTGCGGAGTCCAAAGTTTCATAAAATATAGAGATGAAATGGAGGATATAGATGGAACAATTACCCGGGACACGATATAGCCAGGAATTCCGCGAGCAATCGGTCAAGTTTTTTAAAGAAAGTGGGTTAACTCTGGTTGAGGCAGCGAAACGACTATCTCTACCTAAGGGGACATTAAAGAACTGGGTTTATGCTGACCGACAAGGCGCACTCACAACCGTGGGTAAACAGCAAAAGTCATTGACTGAGGTTGAATTAGAGCTATCCAGGATCAAACGTGAGTTGGCAGAAGTGAAGATGGAGCGAGATTTTATAAAGAAGTGTGCGGCCTATTTCGCGAAGGAGTCGCGGTGAAATACGGCATGATTGACACGCTGCGACAGCAATATCCCATTGCACTTATGTGTCGTGTACTCGATGTTTCAGAGAGTGGATTTCATGCCTGGAATACTCGCCCGACTTGTGAGCGTGAACAGAAAAATACACGGCTGAAAATAGAAATACTGGCAGCACACCAACGTACCCGAGAGACCTACGGTGTGAAACGTTTGCATAGTGAACGGGTAGATCAGGGGATACAGATTACAGCATACCGTGTTCGAGTGCTTCGCAAGAAGCTAAATTTGCGTTGTAAGCAAAAGCGCAAATTCAAGGTGACGACTCATTCTCAACATAATCTGCCAGTTGCTTCCAATATTTTAGATCGGGAATTTTCTGTTAGCACACCTGACAAAGTATGGCTCAGCGACATCACCTATATTCCTACGGACGAAGGCTGGCTGTATCTGGCTGGAATAAAAGATCTATTTAATGGTGAACTGGTAGGCTATGCCATGAATGAGAGAATGACAAAGGGTTTGGTTATGCAGGCATTATTTCGTGCAACTGCAAGTAAACATCCAGATAAGGGGCTGATTACTCATTCAGATCAAGGTAGCCAATATTGTGCATCTGATTACCAGAATTTATTGCAACAATTTGGCATGATCGCTTCCATGAGCCGCAAGGGGGATTGCTATGATAATGCTCCAATGGAAAGCTTCTGGGGGATACTTAAAACCGAACTGGTGCATCACCGGAAATTCAAGACGCGGCAACAAGCCATTCAGGAGATTACCGAATATACTGAAATCTTTTATAACCGGCAGCGTAAGCAGAAAAAATTGGGCTATCTGTCGCCAGCACAATTTTCGCAGCGATGCTATGCAAATCTACTCGCTGCTTAAAACAATAGACTCCATTTTTGACAGCACACCTCAGGATATCTGGAAGCGTTTTAATTGGAATGTCAAAGATTTGTATAGCCCAAATTGCTATTGGCTGGCCTACAAATGCCCAAAAAAAGCTATGTATGAATTTACTGAAGCAATGAAATATGTCTCGATTGCGACACAAAAATTTAATGAATAGTCCGGTAAACTGATTCTGGTAATCCGCAATAAATTGTTGTCTCGCCTCAATCAAGTTGAAAATGGCAATTTTAGTAATTATAGAACGATCGAAACCGGGTTGCTCAAGCTGCGCTATTTCTTTGGCAGCGAGATTCATATGTATTACACAATTTGCCAGCAGCGCATCATTTTGTTTTGCTGTTGGCGTATGGTAACAAATCCGGTCAGGAGCGAGACATTAAGAAAGGAGAAAATATTCTTAAAATTCTCGGAGATTTGAAAATGACTATCAGAACAAGACATTTCGACATTCCTGCACACCTTAAGACAAATGAAGACATTCGCAAGTACTTGCGAAAAACCGCTAATTCCGGAGTTGCATCCGATTTTATCCATGCATTGAACACTGTGCTGCTCGCGCCAGGGGTATGACCGAAATCGCAGCACAAGCCAGAATATCGCGAGCTAGCTTGTATAAATCGCTTTCGGAAGACGGCAATCCGCAATTTGACACCATTGCCAAGATTGTCGAGGTATTGGGGTGCAAACTTGTAATATTTTAAGGCGCTATAAATGCGATATGCAGGCGGTCGGGTGCTGATAACGAGGCGAAAGTCAGGCAGAGTTATTCCTCTTGCGGGTATTGTATTCCTCGCGCGCATCCGACCATAAAAAAACTATGGACGTAAAAAAACCGCTTGCTATCGGCTGCGGTTAACCGCTTTGGCTCAAATAAAGGTGTTATCAGCACCTGAGCAAAAGGGTAAGCCTGATGGATGAGCGGTATCAAGTTCATAGGTTTGAAATATTATTTACAGATGAAAATCTCAACCTAATTTTTTTACCCTTGCCCTATCATGCTCATCGAGATTATAGAAAAACTTATTAACGAACATGGATCTGGTGTGATTCTTAAAGAGCGGCTTCTGCTTTTGAAGGATCAGCTCGTAGCTTACGACAACGAGATTTCTGTATGCAGAAAAAAGATTTCTTCTTTGGCGGATATGATATGGAAGCTTGAATCTGAAAATCAGAATCTTAAGCTCGAAAATCACGCATGAATGAGAAGATAGAAAGTTTTCATGGCGCAAATCCGCAGAGTTATCGATGTATCCATTGCGGATCGATAAAATTAAAAAGAACGTAAAGTAAACCCGAAGAAACGTTCGGAAGATTTGACGTAAAAAATGCGTTCTTCACTTGTCTTGATTGCGGAAAAGAATCAGTAATCACGATTGATCCACCTAAATAGCTTTTACTTAACCTTTGGCTAAATAGGCGGCCTCTCCGATGCTGAGAGAATAAGAAGTTCCACCAACTATTTATCAACAAAGAAGAAACCATGAAAAAATTAGCTCCCTTCATAATTGGCATGGTCTGGTACTATCGAGAAGATTACGATGCCATCCTTAGGATCATGACCGATAGCCATAAGCTCCCCGGAAGCTTCGACGTATGGCTTGCTGAAGCCGAGCAAGGTGAGCAAAATCTTAAGCACGACGGATATACTGTTGTGCGCGCCCATATTGACCCCGAAACGTTTCCTGATTGGTGCCAGTTGCGCTACCGGAATATCGATTCCCAAGCTCGCATGGATTTCGCCAACATCATTGTGAAAGAAAGTACAGGAAGCAGCCATTGAAAAATAATCATTAGTACTGATATTAGTACTGATGCTAGTTTCATCAGCAATATCTGAAGAGACAGGAACACTACACAGTGATTGCGGTGCATCAGAACTCTTGATAGTCAGCATTTTTATCGCCATTTCATGGAATACATCTGTTAAAAAATCCCCGTAACACCATGCCGAGGTGATATTCGGCAGGAAGGTGTTGTGTAAGTAGAGTCTACTCAAAAAGTATTTCTTGTAATTTCGTTTAAAATTTATTATCCATAATATATTGTTTTCTAAAAAATATTATTCATAACAGCATGCGGTTTAATAAAAATTGATCGAACTTAGGTAAGCTTGAGCTCAAATCAAGTGCAAGGGTTTCTGCATAATTTATTCAAAAACCTTGCACTTAAAAATTGATTTTTACGATATTCTTACGTTAAAACAATTGCTTATACTTTCTGAGTAAGCTCTAAGTAGGAAGTTTCTCCTATGCTAATAGAATAATAAATTCTACCAAACTATTAACAACAAAGGAGAAACCATGAAACTAAGCGATGATAAAAAATCTGTGAGCTTGTCAATCAATGAAACATTGTCAGCAAATGAGCTTGCAGTGCTAATATATAAGCTCGCACTTGTCAGGGCAAATATGCTTCCTGAAGTGCCAACAAAACGGCCAATTGGCAATGATGATGGCATAGTGTCTGTGTAAGACGATCCGCAGCTAGTTATCGCAAGGCTCAAAGATAATAGAATTAGATTCTAGTTCAGGAAAGCAGGATATGGCTAGCTTATCTTTAATATTCCCAACAACCAAGCTTGCTTCATCCGCGACTATCTCATCGCCAACACTCAAACTGGAGTCAGCGATCTCTTCAGAAATAAGGACAAAAACAAAAATACGCTTCAATGATTCAAGTGAACTGGTACCATCAATAGTTAGGCATATGACTCCTCGATATCTAATCCTCTTGTGTCCAATTTAAGAATGATCTTATCCATAGTCTCTAATAACTTGAACTGTAGGTTAGTATCAATGATGCCGATAGAATAAAAAGCTCCACCAGCTATTCACCAACAAAGGAGAAACCATGGAAAAATCAATTCCCTTCATAATTGGCATGGACTGGTACTACCGAGAAGATTACGATGCCATCCTCAGGATCATGACCGATAGCCATAAGCTGCCCGGAAGTTTCGATGTATGGCTTGCTGAAGCTGAGCAAGGCGAGCAAAAGTTCAAGCGAGATGGATATACCGTTGTGCGTGCCCATATAGACCCCGAGACGTTTCCCGACTGGTGCCAGTCGCGCGGCCTGGATATTGACTCCCAGGCACGTATGGACTTTGCCAACTTCATTGCGAAAGAAAATGCAGGAAGCCGCCATTGAAAACATATTAATTCTCCAAAAAATTCCGTAACACCATGCCAAGGGGATATTCAGCAGAAATGATGCGGTGTTATGGGGGTTCGTCATGTCAACTATTCCGAAAATCTTTTGTAAAGGCTCGCTGTTACTTGATTAAGTGCGAGTAATAGTGGTGCAAGCTCTCTTCGCTCAGACGTACCAAACTTGCCATCTTTCAAATGTTCCGACCCTTTGTTAAGGCATGTTGAGGCCGATTCAACCAAAGATAGGAAGTGTTTCACCTGGCTTTCTTCGCTCAAATCAGAGCTGCCCATGTCGATATCCATAGACGTTTGATTCACCAGTTGGCAGACTTCAAACATTGTCCGTTTTTCCTGTGTCCAATCAATAATATTGATAACGGTAGCGAATGACGGCGGCTGCGCTTCATGGTTGGGATCAAGGCTGTTTGCAAGACACTCTCTTGATTTGCCTAAATGTTTTGCCAGCTCGGTTATCCCACTCTCAAAAGCTTTTGCTTTGCGCTGCTATGCCAAAAGCAACGATCTATATTCTTGTTTAAATGTTCTACCGCTCACAGCTTAATCATCCTTATTTTTAATCTATAAAACTGTCATCTACTTTCTTGATAATACACTTATCGAAAACGACTTATCAGCCGGTGAGATCATGTTTAAAATCTTTTTTACTAGGTGTATTGCTGCAATCTTTGTGATCATAATCTCTTTATCCATTGTTGCTTTTGTGTTTTGCAACGCTAACAAATACGATTCCTATCAGGTGCGTGGGCACGAGTTTTGTTATTTTTTTGATTTATCAGCTGTTGATTAATAAACACCATCTAAATTTCAGGAGCCGCCATACCATTTTTGCCGCCGATTAAACACGCGCCGATAAACCTTGCGTTTGTATTTCCAGCGCCTGTCTACTTGGCAGCGCTCTTGGATGCGGCGCTCCATCCAAATGCGTCAGGTCTAACAGACTTGAGGTACATGCTCCCTGCCCCACTTGGATTCCGGCCTGAGAAGTAACCTTGCAAAGCCTTGCATGGCGTTTATGTTTTCAGTGTAGACAGCACAGTCTGTTTGTCAGGAGAATAAGAAAAAGGGACGGTAAATTCGATGTATCAAGCGATAATCTGACGATTAAAACATCATACAAGTTTATCTCAGCATTAATTTTGCTTCGCTAATATGTCAACAGAACCTAATGCAACTTAACTCTTCCAAATAAAACAAAAACCAAAAAGGCCGCGTGTGCGGCCTTTTTGTATATCTGTCTCTAAAGTTGTAAATTATTATTTAAGCTACGACCTAATACATTCTATTACAAAAGAAAAAGGGTAGAAATTCGCTAGTTTGCAATACTCTGCTCTATCATCTTACTAAGTTGTAATATTAGAATGTGAGACTAGACAATTTACAGCTCCAGTGTGTGACAGTTATGCATTACTTTTTCGGATTCTGATTCTGAATCTGATTTATGACACCGGCGTTACCATCCTTTGTGGAATCAGTCGTTTGAGATTGAATCGTTCATCCGGAAAAATATTCCACTGATAACAAGCAAGCTGGTCATTAATAACGCTGGCTACCAGAACTACCAGGGGTGCCAGTTGTACCAGAACCACCAGGGGTGCTAGGAGTTCCAGGACTACGAGGAGTACCAGTGGAATCAGGCTTAACAGAGCTACCCGGGGTACTAGAGGTACCAGGACTACTAGGGGTACTAGAGGTACCAGAACTACCAGGAGTACCAGGAGTACCAGGAGTACCAGAGGTGCCAGGACTACTAGGAGTACCAGAGGTGCCAGGACTGACTGGGGTACCAGGAGTACTAGTACTACCAGCAGGTCTCTGATCATTCTGAGCGAATACTATGCTGGTAAACATGAATGTACCAGTCAACATAATTGTTCCTACCAATGTTAAAGTAGATTTATACATAACGCTGTCTCCTTAATTTTATAGCCAAGTGCATAGAAATAAGATTAATGCATGAAAACTACATTAGTTAATCTCTTTGAGTCGGCTAAATAAACAAGAAATAAAAAGGAAGAAATGATTAAAAAAGAAGAAATTATCAACAAAGCAGATAAATCCACAAAGCAATGAATAAACAATTGATCAAGGCAATCTGACTTTGTTGTTTAACAATATAAAGGAATAATAAATAACAAAGCAATAATGCAAATGCTTACAATTTTTATTTTTAGAGAAATATAATGTTGATAATAAAATATTAAATACCTTATAAATACAGATACTTATATAAATTCATCATTTGAATGAGTGTCACTTTAACAAAATTAAACATTACAGAAGAATATCTTCTCAGTATTAAAAAATAGCTAGAAATTACATGGGGTTTATACGGCTTGCCTCAGCATTAATTTGGTTTCGTCAAGAAGCTGTCTGGCAAAATGATTTCCATTAAAATCAAGGATTTTTTATAACAAGTTAAGAAATGTCATACAAAACGGATATCAATGACGTGGAATGGAACTTGATAAAAAAGAGTTTGATCCTATCAGTAAACGCGGCAATAGCCACAAACATAGCAAAAAAACCATTGTGAATGCCATTCTATACGTTGTCAAAGGCGGTATTCAGTGCCGGCTGATGCCGAACGATTTTCCTCCTTGGCAAACTGTTGACGATCACTTTAACCGATGAAACAAGCGAGGTGTCTGGGAGAGATGCCTGGCTAAGTTGACGGTTCTTTGTCGCCAAAAAACTGGACGCTGTGCCGTACCCGGTTATGGCATCATTGATGCGCAAAGTGCAAAAACCCGGTATGCCAGCGAAGAATGAGGAATTGATGGTGGCAAAAAAGTTAAAGGTCACAAACGGCATATCGTAGTAGACATTCCTGGCAATTTACTCCCTGTCAAAGTTCATGCTGCCAATATGAGCGATACCAAAAGCGCTGGTATGGTGTTGGCAGGCGTTATCGATAAATACCCTTCACTCAAAGCATTCTAAGTGTGTCTAATGTTTTACAGACAGCTTCTAAAATGTCAGCAGAACCTGAGGCAAGAAAACCTGACGGCAAGACAATTGAAATTACAGCCGAATAAAATGGCACACTTGTCAACATTGAAATCCCCCATAAGGAATCTCACAAAGGATAAGGTAAATGCTTTAAAGGATAAGGTAAATGCTTTAATAGTTGATAAATATCACCAAGGATGCGGTACATGGCTATGAGAAAGGAGTCAGAAGAAATATGCCATGCACCGCAAAGGGGATAAAACATATACATAACCAATGACGTAATGGCCGAACGTCAGCAAATATGTACCAAAACATTCCTATAATAGGAGTATTAATTAGTACTCATTCTCACTAACAAAGTTCAAACAAATTCAAATATAAAAATAACCCGGTAGGTGCAAATAACTCACCGGGTTACCTAGGATTATGACAAGTATTAATACAATAATAACAACAACTTACTACAAATACTTTATCGGCCAGGATTGTGAAAGCTTTAGCATATTTTTGAAGCAATCCAAATAAGCTTTATCCCTGCTCAAGATAAAGCTGTTATCCACAGCCTTATCCACGGAAAATGTGGATAACGAGCAAACCTAGCAAAACCATAACTTTAAAATTATGAGGATCACTCACAGCAATTCTTATTGCTCACATACTGCTCTATGTTTCAATGAATCGCATCATGGCGAGATTAGAACCACAAGATGAACAAATTGCACAAAAAGAAATCAAAAAGATTGAAACACCGAAAAGCCAATACCACTAAACAATCAAAATCACTCTGAACAACCAGCAAAACCAATGCGTTTAACCAATGTCGTCGTATTGGATCAAGATTGGATTAAAGTTTTATCCTTATAATAAAAAAGACAAGCTATATCTGTTATGGGCATAGCGTCGAACGTCTTGTTATTCGTGTATAAGCGTGCCATTTAGTTGTTAAACATGGGTTGCTTGGAAAAAATTCTGCAACTGTTGCGACAACTTTATAAGGAGCCAATAATGAAAAAGCTACATCGCAGCATCATAGCTAAGTTAAATCGTGATTATTCCGTAGTCCTTAGCCAGTTCTGCAGTGAGAAAAATTACTCTGGCTTACTACTTGTCAATTTTGAATCTTACGATGATCTCTTATACAAGAATCGAAGCTATGTTATTGCTCCAATACCTAAGCAACTAAATTATCAAGATAAGATAATTGTTGCACCCTCTGTCATTGAAAATAACACGACTCTTACGCTTGAATATGGCTCTCTTTTTGGTGTTCATCATATTCTGGAAAATCAGCATGGTGAGATTGAAGGACTTGAACCAGGTTATTCAATTATTACGCTCAATTTCCTTTATCAACTCAATGAAGAAATTGTCGTCGGTAAGAAAGAGCCATTCAGGTTCGAATTGCCGCCCGCTAAAAACCTTCATTAGCCTTACCATTTTCTTCTGAAATTTTCAGATGTAAATCAAAGAGTTACAGAAGAAACCAAAACAAGATACTAACCAAATTCTGACTAACAGGGTATCTCACAAGGCGCCCTGTGAAGAGTGGAGTCGAAGTAAGCACTGGAACGAAAGGATGGGGGTTAGCAACAATTTGCCAGCGGAGCAGATGGGGCGCATCAGTCTTATCTTCCTGCCCTCTTCCATCACCAACTATCCTACCCTACCCCACATCATTTTACATAAGCTTTTAGTGACTTATTGAGTTAACCATAGTTTACATAAATAAAAAAATGTAACTAAAGATAAGCTACATGAACACAACAAAAATTATTCCTGACGCACCAGAAGCGTCACCTCTTTCCCTGAGCCAGCCAGGGATTTTGGGAACTGGCAGCATCACCTAATCGGATTTAATAAAAAAGGCAAAAACCCTGAGCAACAACATATTAAGGGAAGCAGCATGAATTATCAGGATCTGAAACACTACGCCAAACCACCAGCCAAGTCAGGCAAAGGAATCACCACCATTTTGGTAATGAGCAATCTGCTACTGATGTTAGCGCTGGCGTTAGCAATTGAACCCCCTGATGGTGAACAATCAGACACACGGCTAGCCAGCCAAGAAATCATCGCCTGCCACCAGGATGATGTACCCGATGCATCGGGAATGCAGAATGCGAGCGTTTATCTACTGGATGTGAAAAACTGATATGGCACTGGTTGTAATCGGTAAGCACAAAGTCAAGCCTAGTGATATTCGTCTGCTGGGGCTACTACGACAACGACATGGGAATGCATTTCAGGATGCTCAAAAATCTCAACAACACGAACAAGAATCGGTTCAAGTGTTTTAGGATCAACAAGGAAAGGCCGACTGATGATATCGCCCTCGTTTGGCAGCATGCTGGATAAATCACATAACTCATCAATATATAAAATTTTGCGATCATCCCATGGACGTACAGCCCATTTCACGACTGTCATGTTGACCTTACCAAAGATTAAAGACGTAGATTACAACAGATTTATGCTATTAGCAAATTAAAACATATGATCTAACTACATGTAACAAAACATTTTATTATATTCTCATCACTTGAGATCAACGAACGAATAACAGCCTGTCTGGAAGAAAAATATGACAGATATTGCCACCAAGGTGACATACCAGATGCATGGGATATGCAGAATGCGAGCGTTTATCTACTGGATGTGAATAACTGAAATAGAACTAATCGTAATTGGCGAGCATGAGTTCGCGCCTAATTAGGTAAATCTGCTGGTGTCACTACGAAAACGATGGTATTAGGCTGCATTTCAGGATGATTCCGAATTTCAGCAACTCGTACAGGAATTGGCTCGCGTGTCTCAGGATCAACAAGGAAAGGCCGAATGATTAAATCGCCCACGTTTGGTAGCGTACAGAGTGAGTCCCATAGTTCTTCAATAAAGGAAACTTTGCCTTCATCCCATGGATACACAGCCCATTTTACATCCGGATTATTCATTGTCGTTTCTAGACAATACTGTGAAATGAATGTAAAGATTACAACAAAATCATGATATTGACAAACTCAGTTCATCAGCCTTGTCCTTCCACTCAGGTGCTCAAAACACTTACACAGGCAGTTAGCCCTGTGCCCGTCAGTCGTGGTATTTTTACGGCCATAGATTTTCTATGGCTGGATGTTAGGCTAATAAAATACCTGTCACGACAGGAAATATGCCAGCCGTCTTGTGTCGGTTTTGAGCCCCCGGCCACCCTATCTTAAGTTGTGCAACAAGATCTCAGACAACCCCCTGAGGTTGCGGCTTCGGGTGAATGTCGTGGCAGTTCAAACGGGGCTCAACGAAGCGATGACAGCTACATTCGAGATTGAAAGTCTTATCGAGACGCTCATGGCTATTCATCGCATCTGCGATTGGCAACTGGCTGACGATGTATTTGCCCAGATTCGGGCGACTGCTACTCGACCGGCTCGGTATTGTTTGGCTGTGGTTCAACAGTCGGTTGATACTCTGGAGTACGTCGACCCGATCGTCCCGACGTCAACGGATTACAAGCTGGCCCGGCGGCATTTGGCCGTCAGCATGCACAAGCTTGGGTTCGCCCCAGGCCGCTATGAGTTGAAGGAGGCAAAAGAACAGATTGATGCAGGGCGGGAGCACCTCCGGCAGCACATCGACGGGTTGATTGCAAAACACGATCCCAATGAGTTGGCTCGCAACTGCATTGAGCAACACGAGGCACTGTTGATCAGAGAGCGCCACCGAGTGATGCGCACGCGTCAGAGTCTGATGCATGAAGTCGACTATGACAGGCACGAGGCGGTTGCCGAAGCACGCAAGGATTTTTGGTGGTAATGCCCGCCACTATCGCTACCTACTCGAGAAGGTACTGAGCGCTCCGCAACAGACTGGCGAGGAGCCTGTCGATGCGAGCCTTCTGCGCGCGCTCGCCGGACTCGTCGACTGGTACATGGTTCTTGCGGGGGCGAGCGACATCCTTCACAACGGCGTGGATGTCGGTAGCATTGAGATCGATGAGTCCTACCTTCCTCAGGTCTTTTACTCTTCTGATCATGAAGCCCGCGAGGCTGCCTTCGAACACGAATACGCTCGGTGGCAGCTGCGTATTGGCTTAATTGCGTCTGACGTGGTCGCAGGTGATCTTGCCAAGGATTTGGAGAGTCCCGAGCTACGTCAGACATTCCAGCAGGATGCCGGCTTCGAGCTTAAACACTTACTCCAATCCTTGATCGTGCTGTCTCAGCCTGTCCGACATGGGCTGGTGACAGAGCCCGCGCTATCTTACGCCGCGTCTGGCCAGGCGATTCGTGATGCAATTCTTTCCAGCATTGAGGGAGCCACTTCAGCAGATTGCGAGGCAATCGTTCAGTTCCTAACTCTGTCCGCAGCCGACATTCGCCGTCTACCAGGGCGCAACGTCGATGAAAGTGACGTGCCTTTCTGGGAGCACATTAAACGTCTGCACCGCTACACTATTCGGCCTCTAGTGTCAAATGGTGAGATGCTTCGCTGGGGCGCGGAGGGGGCTAGCCGCGCACTACATATCTGGACCAAGTCAGTTGTCGACGGCTACCTGCCTGCCGAGTTCCCCTGGTCCGAGGTCGAGCGTGAAGTACGACTGATCAAGGAGCGCATCGAGAAGCAGCTCGAGGTTCGAACCGAAGAAATCTTCCGCAGGTTCACGCCCTATGTAATCCGGGGTGTGGACTTTTTCCATAGATTTCCAGGTGAAAATTTCCCGGATGTCGGCGACTTTGACGTTTTGGCCTACTGGCCTGCCACTAACACGTTGGTAGCGGCGGAGTGCAAGTACAACAAACCGGCATTCAGCGTAAAGGACTCTAAGCGACTCAGGGATCAGATTTTTGGGAAGAATGAAGCGGATAGGAAAGGACAATTCAGCAGAATCGCTCGGCGACGCGAGTTCGTGAAGGACCATCGACCACGCATGCTTAAACTGCTGAAGTGGCCGCCTGTCGCGGTGGCCGAGGAGCACGATGTAGAGATGTATGTAAGCCGCGACGTGCATTGGTGGATGGCCCACCCCCCTTACTCTGTTTCGACTGAATTTGTCAGAGTAGATTCTCTGGATGACTGGCTCAAGAGCCAGGCTTGGTCGCGATAAGCCTAGGTGCATGAATCCGAACACCTATCATCTGCAGAATAACTAATGTGAGTGTTCGCTTATCAGTATCAAGCACGAAAGGCCTGAAAGGTGGGTATCAAGTCTCGCAATGAAGCATAGGAGACTGATTGAGGCTGACAACGAAGCCATCGTTTTTTGGAAGCTACTAGTGGTCTGTACGAGGCAACCGTTGATGCTCTTCTTCGCTAACAAGAAAAGGGAAAGGGATGTTCAGTCATTGCATAGTGCATTGTACCAGTACCGCTACAGTTTAGAGCCGTTCGGTTTTATCTCAATGTATAAACCGTGATTGTCGGTTAATCTAATCGGTTTATCATTGGCCTTTGTCTGGCATATTTTATATCGGTTAGAGGCGTGGTAAAAATTATGCTTGCGATACTCGCTACAACACCTGCTCTTTTCATAGATGGAGCGAAGATTTTATAGAAAACCGTGAACAATAAAAGGCCAAAAACTGCTTAAAATATAGGCTTAAGCTAAAACTGTGGATATGCAGAATACATCATTTATCTTTAGCATTATAATTCACGGTTTAATGAGTTATTAGAATCATGTCAGATTTTAAACAAGCCTTTATTGAATTTGCCATCGAACGTAACGTGCTCCGTTTTGGTGAATTCAAAACAAAAGTTGGGCGTCTCTCGCCCTATTTTTTTAATGCAGGATTATTTAATGATGGCTATTCATTACATAAACTGGGAGAATTTTACGCGAAAGCCAGCTTAACTGCGCAGCTACCGTTCGATATGTTGTTTGGTCCAGCTTACAAAGGGCATTCCACTCGTCAGTGCTATCGCCATTGCGCTAGCTGAAACTGGCCATAATTTCCCCTTTTGTTTTAACCGTAAGGAGGTCAAAGATCATGGCGAAGGCGGCCAGATTGTGGGTGCACCGCTCGCAGGGCGTGTGTTGATTATCGATGATGTCATCACTGCGGGCACATCGATACGAGAAGCCATTAATCTTATCCGTGCAGCCGAAGCAACACCTTGTGGTGTCGTGGTCGCACTTGATCGTATGGAGCGAGGCCGCCATCAAATATCAGCCATCCAGGAAGTTGAGCAGATGTACGGCATCCCAGTCATCAGCATTATCAATCTGGATAATATTATGGATTATTTATCGGCTAGGAGCGATATGTCGCAAAATTTGCAGGAAATTAAGCGCTATCGTATACAGTATGGTGTTGCTTAACAGGCTGTTGAAAAACGTATTCGACACAGTTGATGATAGGCGAAAAAAAGCGAAGTTTATACCTGATAAATAGGTATTTTTAGCCTGTTTTTAACACTACAACGGCGATGTAGATAGTTTTTCCCCAAGAAATTATCGCAATGGTAACTGCCTCTCAATATCTCGAAAAGATAAATTTGTCATTCTAAAAAAGATATGCTAGTTTATGCTTGAAATCGTTTCTTAGTATCCATTAACTTATTGAGAGGCGTCACTGGGTTGTATAAATTTATACAACTGAGGTAATAGTAAACTAGGGTTCCGGCTTTTTATTTTAAGAAGTGTCTGGTCCAAGAGTTTCTGGCTTCGGTAATAACGAAGCTCCACGGAGGGATAAAAGCCCGGGAGATTACGTAATGTTTTGACACATTACGGCTCTCGGTATTTGACCTGATGACTTAAAGGAGGCTTCGTTATGTACACACAAATCTTATATTCATTTCATCTCTTCTTTTCCAGCGATATCACTGGAAAAAATCTAGCGTTTCCTGCTCCTGATTCATTTATACAAGCCAACATGAGTAATTGGAGTTGGTCAGGAAAAAATACGCAATGCCTGACCGATCATTTTTTTCCAGCTATTCCCATGTTTAAAACAGCTATAGCACTCGGGCTAAGCCGTTTACCGATTTTCAGCTTCTCAGTTAATTGAGAGTTTTTACTCGGATTGAATAATTTCTCATTACTTTTATGAGGCATACCATGTCAACCGTTCGCAGTCACAAAAGCTTTTCATCTGAAATGAAATCAACTGACCCCCAGATGCTTAATCGCAGTATGGGCATCTGGAACAGCTTTACGCTTGGCTTCGCAGTGGTTTCTCCTGTAGTTGGGCTTTATGCCATAGTGGGTGTACAAACCAATGTAACTGGTGGAGGCTGGTTTACAGCACTCGTGATCTGTTTAATCATGCAGTTATTGGTTGCCACCGTCTATGCCGAACTATCTTCCCAATTTCCGATTGCTGGCGGCGCTTACAAATGGGCACGTCAACTCGGTGGAACTATAATAGGTCAGTATGCTGGTGCAATTTATGTCAGCTCAACCATAGCCATGCTGACCACAACCGCCTATACAGGGGGAATCTGGCTCGCTATTCTATTTGATTCTCCAAGTGGAGCAGGTCTTATGATGGTATTTTGGGGCATGATTTTTCTGCTAATTTGCATGTTGCTCAATCTTGCTCATGTAAATGTATTCAAGTCGATCATTGCACTTGGGGTATATGCCGAAATCATTGGATCGTTCGGTATCGCCCTGTTACTTTTCTTTTTTTTCCGGGAACACCCCGTTTCCGAATTATTCCAGCACCTGGGTAGCGGTACAGCACCTGACAAACTCTCTGCTTTTTTAGCTGCGCTCGCCATCGCCGGCTGGGCTTTCATCGGATTTGATGCCTGCTCAACAACTTCAGAGGAAACGCATCAGCCCAAGCGCATGGTACCCCGCGCGATTTTTTTCTCGTTATGCGCGGTAGGTACCGTTGTCGTTTTCAATTCTGCTGCATTAACGTTATCGTTTGATCAAGATACCCTGGCAAAAACCAGCGCTACGTTTGATCCCATTACACCGCTGATTACAACACATATTGGAGATTGGTTTGAGAAACCCTTTCTGGCGATCGTCGTCATCGCTTTCCTCGCTTGCGGCGCATCCGTCGTCAAGTATACCTCCCGCATCGTCTTCTCCATGGCGCGTGAAGGTAACATGCCCGCATCACTCAGCCGCGTAACTGCTGCCAAAGCACCGAGAAATGCGATTCTCTGCACAGTATTTCTGGCAGGCCTGGGACTGCTGTTCGGACTCAATGATCAGGCTGTCGCGACCATCATCGCATTTGGTACAGGAGGTCTCTATGCCATGTTTTCCATGACGACAGGCGTCGGTTTATACACGCGGCTTACCGGTCGCTGGGATCCGGCGCTTGGTGAGCTGAAATTAGGGGTATGGGGTCTGATCATCAATATCGCCGCCTTTCTCTGGTCATTATTCGAGTTAATCAACATTGCGTGGCCACGCACCTACTTGGCTTCACCCGATGCACCCTGGTGGCAGCTCTGGGCAGTACCGCTGGTTCTGGGAGGCATCATAAGCGCGACAACTTTAACCATTCTGATAAGGAGAAACAAATGAATAACGATAACGTATTTCTGTGGGAAGAACGTATTCCGGGTGGATGTCACTGGTCAGGCATTCTGCGTCGGGGGGTTACCCTGCGTTTAGCCGATGTCACCGGTAACGCCAATGCTGCAGTTTTGTTTTTCAATCAAGAAGAAAAACTGGAGCGCTACAATATGGCCGATACTTTGAAGGCACAACATACTTTTCGCTTGACCAAGGGACACGCCTGTTACTCCGATATGGGGCGGATATTCTGCTGCATTACAGCCGATACGGCGGGATGGCATGATACCGTATGTGGTTTGAGTGATAGCAAGCTAATCCAGCAAAAATATGGCATTGCCCGCTATCAAGAACATCGCAACCAAATGTATCGTAGCGGTTTGGATGGCATGCTGATCGAGCTTGGCAAATGGGGGTTGGGCATGCGTGACATCGTAGCCAACATTAATTTTTTCAGTAAAGTAACTGCCAACGATGCGGGCGAACTTACATTCCATCGCAATCACAGTAAAGCGGGCGATTATGTCGATCTGAGTTTTGAAATGGATACATTAGTTCTCCTCTCTGCTGCTCCTCATCCGCTTGATACCAACACAACTTATCAACCTGGTGCTATCCGTCTGGCAGCATTTACCACACCCATCGCAGTAGCTTCGGAATGCAAACAGATTGCCGAGAACCTGCGCGGATTACACAATACTCATCGGTTCTATCACCCTTGTGGAGGTGCGTTATGAATATGTCTCAATTGATCGAAAGTAAACTCAATCCTGATTCTGCCATCATTGATGAAATTTGTGCGGCAGGTGAACCTTGGGTCAAGATTGTTAAACAGGGACAAATTTTCCGTATCGTTGACCTGGAAGGCAATCAGGCCGTCGATACGCTATTTTTCAATGCAAACCATGCATTGGAACGCTATAGCGCGACGGACACGATACGCGCTCAGAATAAGCTGTATCTGGCCACTGACAGCAAACTCTGCTCTAATTTTGGTAATGTCATGCTCACGATCATTGCGGATACTTGTGGACGCCATGACACGCTGGGCGGTGCTTGTTCTGCAGAAAGCAACACGGTGCGTTACGCGCTGGAAAAATACCCGATGCATAGCTGCCGCGATAATTTTCTGCATGCACTCGCACATGAAACCGCTTGCGAGCATCTTGGCATGAGCAAGCGGGATATTCCGAGCAATATCAATTTTTTCATGAACGTTCCTGTCACAGAGGATGGTGGATTGGAGTTTGTGGACGGTATTTCTGCACCCGGCAAGTATGTCGAAATGCGCGCCGAAATGGATGTATTGGTATTGATCTCGAATTGCCCGCAACTGAATAATCCTTGCAATGCCTACAACCCAACGCCGATCAGGTTACTGGTTTGGGATACGCAAGTCAGTTAATGGCTGACCCACAAAGGATAAAACAATGTTTAATAAAGTGCTCATTGCGAATCGTGGCGCAATTGCTTGTCGTATTATCCGTACACTCCGTCACATGAAGGTAGCAAGCGTAGCCGTTTATACAGAAGCCGATGCCTTATCACAACATGTTATCGATGCGGATGAAGCCTACTGTATTGGCAGTGGAATCGCGGCTGAAAGCTATCTGCGTGCAGACAAAATATTAGAGGTTGCTCAGCAAACTGGCGCTCAAGCGATTCATCCAGGCTATGGCTTCCTTAGCGAGAAAGCTGATTTTGCCGAGCAGTGTGCCGCGCATGGGATTTGTTTTATCGGTCCTACTCCGCAGCAAATGCGTGCCTTTGGCTTGAAACATACCGCACGGGCCTTGGCATTGCAAAATCAAGTACCACTTCTGCCGGGAACCGATCTGCTGGCAAGCCTCGAAGCAGCTTGCCATCAGGCCAAGCATATTGGTTACCCCGTCATGCTGAAAAGTACTGCCGGCGGTGGCGGCATAGGCATGCGTCTCTGCTGGAATCAGGATGAACTGATCGACGCATATGAATCTGTCAAAACACTCGCACAAAATAATTTCAAGGATGCCGGATTATTTCTGGAAAAATATGTCGACCAAGCTCGTCATATTGAAGTGCAGATTTTTGGTGACGGCAAAGGTCAAGTCGTGGCCTTGGGCGAGCGAGACTGCTCCATGCAGCGGCGCAACCAGAAAGTCATCGAAGAAACACCTGCCCCCCATCTCCCTCCTCCCCTGCGCCAGGCGGTGCTGGAAACAGCTGTACGCCTCGGCAAAGCGGTTAATTATCAATCTGCCGGTACTATCGAATATATTTTCGATGCCGTTAATGGCCAGTTTTATTTTCTTGAAGTCAATACTCGTCTACAAGTCGAACATGGGGTAACCGAGGAAGTTACCGGTATCGATCTGGTGGAATGGATGGTGCGGCAAGCAGCGGGCGATCTCCCTCCTCTCGATTCTTTTACTATCAAACCACAGGGTGCTTCTATCCAGGTACGCATTTATGCTGAAAATCCTGCAAAAGACTTCCAGCCTTCCAGCGGTACATTGACCACGGCAGAGTTTCCTGCAGCCGCCCGTGTGGAAACCTGGGTAGATCGAGGGATAGACATATCGGCGTTTTATGATCCCATGCTGGCTAAAATCATCGTGCATGCACCTGACCGGGAAAAAGCAATTGCCAATCTCCTTACGGCGCTGGATCACACGGCACTGCATGGGATTGAAACCAATCTCGCTTATCTCAAACAGATTCTGCAAAGCGCCGTATTCCGTAGTGGGCAAGCGAGCACTCAGTTTCTTAATGGTTTCCATTATCAGGCACACAGCATTGATGTCCTGAACGCGGGTGTGCAAACCATGATACAGGATTATCCGGGGCGAATTGGTTACTGGAACGTGGGCGTTCCTCCTTCAGGGCCAATGGATAACCTGGCCTTCCGCCTTGCCAACCGGCTGGTGAACAATACTGAAGATAAAGCTGGTTTAGAAATCACCCTGGCGGGACCGACACTGCGTTTCAATTGTGATAGCATCATTGCCATCTGTGGCGCTCCTATCGATATATTGCTGAACAGCGAGCCTTTACTCCAGTGGCAATCCCATCTCGTCAAAGCTGGTGCGTTATTGCAGTTTAGCAAAGTTAAACAAGCAGGCAGCCGGGTTTACCTGGCAGTACAAGGCGGCTTTCAGGTACCTGCTTACCTTGACAGCAAAGCTACTTTCACACTCGGCCAGTTCGGTGGACATGCAGGACGTGTGCTGCGTGCCGGGGATGTGTTGCATATTAACGCCATGCAGTCTTCCCAGTCTCCCCTTCCACAGTATCTGCCGCAGGAATGGATTCCTCATTATACGAATCACTGGGAAATCGCGGTATTGTATGGTCCTCATGGGGCGCCTGATTTCTTTACCGAAGCAGACATCGAACATTTTTTTGCCGCTGAATGGAAAGTCCATCATAACTCCAGTCGTACGGGGGTGCGCCTGATAGGCCCTAAACCGCAATGGGCGCGTACTGATGGCGGCGAAGCTGGTTTGCATCCTTCCAATATTCATGATAACGCCTACGCGATTGGCGCTGTCGATTTTACCGGGGATATGCCGATCATCCTTGGTCCTGATGGTCCGAGTCTGGGGGGCTTCGTCTGCCCGGTTACCATAGCTCATGCGGAGCTGTGGAAAATTGGTCAACTTAAGCCAGGCGATAGTATCCAATTTCGCTCAATATCGATGGAACATGCGCTTGCGCTAGAACAACAACAGAACCTGCTTATTCAGCATCTTCATGCCGATGGAAGCATCTCGACTTCTACTCAATCCGGGAAACTTGAGAACCCCATTTTGCATCGCATTTCTGAGAGCAAAGAGCAGGTGCAAGTGACTTACCGTCAGTCTGGCGACAAATACTTGTTAATCGAGTATGGTCCGCCTGTGCTCGATCTTAATTTACGCTTCCGAGCGCATGCGTTGATGACATGGTTACAGCAACGTATCGACAACGATGAGCTTGCTGGCTTCCTGGATCTGACGCCCGGCATTCGCTCCCTGCAGATTCATTTTGATTCACGACGATTGGCACGTGATGCGTTAATGAATCTTCTGATTGCAGGTGAAAACGAGCTGCCCGCGATCGATGATATGGAAGTGCCGTCTCGCATCGTCTATCTGCCTTTATCCTGGGATGATGCCGCCACGCGGCTGGCTATTGAAAAATACATGCAATCGGTTCGCAGCGACGCGCCGTGGTGTCCAAGTAATATCGAATTTATTCGCCGCATTAATGGCTTGGAGAGCATCGAAGAAGTTCAGCATATCGTATTTGCAGCCAGTTATTTAGTCATGGGGTTGGGAGATGTCTATTTGGGTGCACCGGTCGCGACCCCGCTCGACCCTCGTCACCGTCTTGTCACAACCAAATACAATCCAGCACGTACCTGGACACCTGAGAATGCTGTCGGTATTGGCGGCGCCTATTTATGCGTCTATGGCATGGAAGGCCCCGGTGGCTATCAGTTTGTCGGCCGCACCGTACAAATGTGGAATCGCTATCGCCAAACAGCCGATTTCAAGGATGGTTGCCCTTGGTTATTGCGCTTCTTTGATCAAATCCGTTTTTATCCAGTCAGCGAAAGTGAACTCCTCAAACTGCGCAAGGATTTCATTACCGGGCGTTTCAAACTACGCACAGAAGAAACGGTTCTGAATCTGAGGCAATACAACGCTTTTCTGCAACAACACGCAGCCAGCATCAATGCATTTAAAGCCAAACAGCAAGCTGCGTTCGAAGCTGAACGCCGACGCTGGGAGGCCAATAACTTAGCCCAATATGTCAGTGAAGACGTGTTAGAAGAAGCCGATGCACAGAGCGAACTCGACTTACCAGCAGGTGCGCAAGCTGTCACTTCTCAAGTGACAGGCACAGTCTGGAAGCTGCTGGTCAAGGAGGGAGAACACGTAGAAGCAGGAAAGTCGCTGATCATGCTCGAATCCATGAAAATGGAATTCTCGGTAGATTCGCCTGTCACCGGTACCGTGCGGCAGTTATTCTGCAAACAAGGGGGGTATGTGTCTGCCGGGCAAGTACTACTCATCATTCAGGAAGAAATGTGATTATGGAAAGATTTTATCCGCTCAGTGATATTTCCTCCTTACTGCAACGCTACGCAAGTGGTGAGTTATCCCCCACTCAACTGGTAGAGATGATCCATGCCGAAATTCAATATGATCCGGATCATGTTTGGATTTCTAAACTTCCACTGGAATCCTTGAAATATTATGCAAGCAAGGTAGAAGCAAAGGATATGGCGGAGCTCCCGCTATATGGTATTCCCTTTGCCATCAAAGATAATATTGATCTAGCCGGTGTACCGACCACGGCTGCCTGCCCAGCTTTTGCCTACACACCATCTCGCAGCGCAACTGTCGTGCGGAGATTGATGGATGCTGGTGCCATTCCTATCGGCAAAACCAATCTGGATCAGTTTGCCACTGGCCTGAATGGCACCCGGTCTCCCTATGGTGCCTGCCGCAATGCATTCAACCCTGATTATATTTCCGGCGGTTCGAGCTCAGGCTCAGCGGTTGCTGTCGCCAAGGGGCAAGTATGCTTCAGTCTTGGCACCGATACCGCAGGCTCAGGCAGGGTTCCTGCTGCTTTTAATAATTTGATTGGCTATAAGCCTACGAAAGGCTGGCTTTCAACGCATGGCCTGGTGCCAGCCTGCCGCTCCCTCGATACCGTATCGATTTTTGCGTTGACTGCTGCTGATGCCGCGCGCATTCTGGCAGTTTCTGCTGGGTACGATGCTGAAGATATCTATTCCAGGCAAAGAGAAGAATATAACTTTGACTTTGGCGCAATTTCTCATTTTCGATTTGCTGTTCCGCGTAGGCAGCAATTGCAATTTTTCGGTAACCTTGAAAGCGAGCGATTATTCCACGAAGCAGTCGCCTCAATGCATACGCTGGGTGGAGAAGCAATTGAAATAGATTTTGAACCCTTTCTCGAAGCTGCCCGCCTTCTATATGAAGGCCCCTGGATAGCCGAGCGGTATACCGCGATTCAGTCGTTTTTTGAGTCCCAAGGCAATCAAATCATTGCACCGGTACGCGAAATCATCACAGGCGCGAAACAATTCTCCGCCGCTGACGCCTTCAAGGGATATGATCAATTGCGTCGAATCAAACAGCAGGCAGATCAGATTTGGCAAATTGCTGATTGTTTGCTTACCCCCACTGCCGGCACGATCTATTCCATTCGAGCTATGCAGCAGGATCCGATACGTCTCAATACCCAACTGGGTTATTACACCAATTTCATGAATTTGCTCGACTACGCAGCGGTAGCCGTCCCCGCTGGCTTTCAACATAATGGACTTCCTTTTGGTATTACACTGGTTGCACCTGCTCACCAGGATATGCCATTACTGCGTCTTGCGCACCGTTTGCAAGAGATCTACTCACTGCCCTTGGGGGCGACTGGTATTGCGCAACCTAAAACTCATTTCCCTGACGTATTTCAGTCTGGTCTGATACGTGTAGCCGTTTGTGGCGCACATTTATCCGGCCTGCCGCTAAATGTGCAATTGACTAGTCGCCAAGGTCGATTAATAACAAGCACCACTACTTCCTCGGACTATAGACTCTACGCACTGCCAGGCAAACCACCTCAACGTCCAGGCTTAATTCGAGTAAATGAAAATGAACGAGGTTTCGCGATTGAGGTGGAAATCTGGGAGTTGCCGGCACGCGAATTTGGCAGTTTTGTCGCCAATATTCCAGCACCATTAGGTATCGGCACCATCACTTTGGTAAACGACGAAACAGTGCAAGGTTTTCTCTGTGAACATTATGCAGTCAAAAACGCAACAGATATCAGCCATTTTGGTGGGTGGCGCAACTATCTCCAACAGTCAGCTAATCCATAAGCTTACGCCCCTTCATCCATCAGTTTTAATCGAGTCGCTGATTAGCAGAAAAAAGCACATCAAAAGATTCATGGCTTTCAACTGACCAACTCTCTATACTCCCATTATTATCAAAATTATTTTTAAGGTAAGGAAATACTCATGATAGCCAGCATGACAGGTTATGCCGTTATGTCTAGGGAGATAGTTCATGGCTCCCTAACGCTAGAACTACGTTCGGTCAATAATCGCTATCTCGATATTCAGTTCCGTTTGCCAGATGAATTCCGCTTGCTGGAACCCGCGATGCGTGAACTCTTGAATACCCAGTTAAAGCGAGGAAAGATCGATTGTCGTTTAGCCTTCATGCCGCACGCTAGTATAGATCTACCTCAACAACTCAATGAGCAGTTATTAAATAAATTACTGGAGCTGAACAACGCTGTTAAATCGACTCTTTCTGATGCAAAAAGCCTAACTGTGGCAGACATTTTGCGTTGGCCCGGCATATTGAAAAGCGATATCGTATCTACTCCAGAACTGCATGAAGCTTGCATGGAATTACTGCAAGCCACTTTGAATGAATTTATCGCTACGCGTGTTCGTGAAGGAGAAAAACTTAAGAATGCATTGCTGGAGCGATTGCGCCAATTACGCCAATTGACAACGGCGCTCTCACCGCGTATTCCAATATTGCTAGCAAATTTTCAGGAAAAGTTAATAACACGTTTGCAAGAAGCAAAAATAGATTATAACGATGATCGTCTTCGACAAGAGCTAACATTATTTGCAAGCAAGATTGATATAGACGAGGAATTATCACGATTGCAAACTCATCTAGACGAGGTGGAACACACGCTGTTAAAGGGAGGATGTGTTGGCAAACGGCTCGATTTTTTGATGCAGGAACTTAATCGAGAGGCTAATACTATTGGCTCAAAATCTGTAGACGTGGAAGTCTCAAAAATTTCTGTAGAACTAAAAGTGTTGATCGAACAAATGCGTGAGCAAGTTCAGAACATTGAATGATGTTTTAGACAGTTTTAATTAACCAGTATAGGCCGCGTAAATCGCGGTTTTTTTTGTTTCTGAGTGATCCATGTAATTTCAAATAGGAGCACACTACTGTCTGCTTAACCCTAAACCCTTGAGAAACAAAACCTGAGTGGACTTGGGGATGGAGTGAAATTGGTGTGCTCGAAATAGCAATTTTCCAACCCAAGGACTTAAGCCTTAAACATATTAACACTGTATTTCACCAATTGCTCAAACACATTCCCCTCTACCGTTTTGATCGAGTGGTCGAACGTTATGAAGGGGATCGCCGGATACGTACACTCAACTGCTGGATGCAGTTTGTAGCAATGATTTATACATAACTAGCGAAGCGCGTTTCCCTTCGCGACCTGCAAACGGCTTTCAACAGCCATGCTTGCTACCATTTTTACCTGGGAGCGACATTAATTCGCCGCTCCACGCCTGCAGATGCTAACGCACAGCGTGCTCCCAACATTTTTTGCGAAATCATATTCTGGTTGATCCACAAGCATGTCTTGTACAGCGGTCATTCCACAATTCTGTGTCCATGCAGCGATGGGCGAGAATGATCTGTATCAATATCTTCGCTAGAAAATGGCTGGATTCCTTGGCAGATCCATCATTGCCTCTTGCAAAACAAACGCCAACCCAACAGCTTAGCCTTGATTTTGTTTAACCGGACAGTAGTAAATTTTAAGACAAATTTAGTTTCAAGATCGATGAATCGGCTCCCCTGGCCGTAAATCAAGTTGTTCATCCCTGTGGTAAATCGTTAGCTTGTCTCCCTGCTCCAAGTGATACGTCACCCTGCCCGCCTTGAGCTCTACTGCGAGTTTTTGGCCACGCACGGTCAAGTGAAATTGCAAAAACTGCACTTTCTTATTCGGGTAAAAGGAAAGCCGCCCTCCATAGTCGCGCAAACCGGCAACTCCATAAACTACTCCCATCCAGGTTCCGCCCATAGAAGCAATGTGACAACCGTCTTTCACGTTTCCACCGACGTCTGCAAGATCCATGAGCAAAGCATTTATCAGGTAATTGAGAGCGCGCTCGTCATATCCGACCTCAAACGCAACAATGCTCTGAATGCAAGCTGAGAGTGAAGAATCGCCCGTGGTTAGCTCGTCGTAGTAGTCAAAATTACGCTTCTTCTGTTCGAGGCTAAATTCATGTCCAAGCAGGAACATCGCTAACACGATGTCTGCTTGCTTGATCACTTGATGCCGATAAATAACAAGTGGGTGGAAATTGAGGAGCAGTGGGTATTTATCGATCGGAGTATTTTGGAAATCCCATGGTTCCAGATCGAGGAATTGGTCGTCCTGCGGGTGTATTTGCAATCGTGTGTCAAAGGGAATATACATCTGTTCTGCCGCCCGCCGCCAATCTGGCACCTCACCAGGCTCAAGCCCAGTTCTCAGTACCAATGCATGGTAGTGTTTCTGGCTACTTTCTCGTATCTTGTCAACTGCGTCAGCAGCAAACCTTAGATTCTCCCGAGCCATGAAGTTGGTATAGGCATTATTGTTGACCACTGTAGTGTACTCGTCTGGTCCGGTGACTCGATGAATACAAAAGCGTCCGTTCTGGCGCTCCGAGAAGAAACCCAGGTCAAACCATAACCGAGCGGTCTCCACAAGAATTTCCGCTCCCCATTCATACAAGAAATCTTTATCGCCAGTGATTTCCACGTATTTGACAATGCCATGTGCGATCGCGGCGTTAATATGGTACTGGGCGGTACCCGCCGCATAATAGGCTGACGCTTCTTCACCGTTGATGGTACGCCAAGGAAATAATGCGCCTTTCTGGTTTACCGCGCGAGCACGTTCGCGTGCCTTATCTAGAATGCTGTGGCGGTACTGCAAAATATTGCGGGCGAGCCGTGGTGAAGTGTAGATTAAAAACGGCAGAACATACATTTCCATATCCCAGAAGTAATGTCCATCGTAGGTTTGGCTGGTCAAACCCTTGGCTGCTATGCCAGTATCGTCGGCTCGGCCTGCCGCTTGGATCAATTGAAACAGATTCCAGCGCAAACATTGCTGTAAACGCGGTGGTTGCGCGCTGATCTGGATATCGCTCTGCTTCCAAAAATCGTCCAAGTAGGCTCGCTGGTCAGCAAGGAGCCGTCCAAACCCGTGGTGCACAACACGGTCAAGCGTCCTTCCCGCGCGTACGCAAAGTTCGGCCGTCTTGTCGGAGGGGGAAGAGTGATAGGTAATATACTTAGTCAGTGCGATTGGCTTGTTTGGCTCTGCGTCGATGAGAAATACGACTTGCGCCCCCTGCTCTCCCCATTTTGCCTTTAACGACGAAACGCAATCTGTCTCCAGAATGTGGTCGATGCCACAGGCCAATGCCATACCGCTTCTTTTTGTCCGATATCCAAGAATGACTCGCTGATCCTTTCCTTCAGCCGTCTGTTGTAAGAGTACCTGGTCAGCAATACCGTGTGCGAGCCGAGGATCGTTGTATTCTTTCTTTTCGGGAGAGGGATGTTCAACGATCTCAGATGATAAAACGAGTGCAGCCTGAGCGTTGAGAACGGTCACCCGATAAGAAATCACCGCGACATGTTTTTCAAAAAACGAAACTAGACGGCGCGATTCAACCATAAGTTGCCGGCCGTCAGCTGTTTCCCATAATACTTGCCGATCGAGCGTACCAGCTCGCATGTCGAGAGCACGCTCATACCGAAGAATACGAGCGGTTGATACATTGAATGGTTCATCATCAACGTACAGCCGAATGATCTTGGTATCTGGAAGATTTGTGATCGTCTGACCGGTCGTGGCGAAACCGAAAGCCCCTTCCGCGTAAGGAATCTGCCATGTCTCATGAAATCCATTAACAAACGTGCCATGTCGATATGCAGGACTACCTTCTTCGAACGCGCCCCGCATACCGACATAGCCGTTGGACACAGTGAATATGGTCTCTGCCTGAGCCAGAAATTGTGAAGAGAGAGCGCTCTCGACCCAACGCCATTCTTCGATTGGGTAGAGAATTTCCGGTGGAAGAATAAGATCGCGCTTAATCATCAACCAGCTCCGCCAGATCGGCCACGACCACATCGGCGCCATGGGTGCGGAGGATATTTCCGTCACCTTCTCGATCTACGCCGATAACCAAACCAAACCCTCCGGCTCGACCCGCCTGCACGCCAGCAATAGCATCCTCCACAACCACAGCTCGAGCAGGATTTGTACTTAACATCTCCGCTGCTTTGAGGAATGTCGCCGGTGCCGGTTTGCCAGGAAGTTTGAGCTCGCTCGCAACCAAACCATCGATCCGAACGTCGAACAACTCAAGGATACCTGCAGCGCGCAACACCTGCTCGCAATTGGCGCTTGATGACACCACTGCGGTGTGAATACCTAACTTCCGAAGCTGCCGAACCAGGGCGATTGATCCTGCGTAGGACTCGACCCCACGTTGGTTAATCGTCTCCTGTACCAGTTCATCCTTACGGTTACCAAGACCGCACACTGTGTCAACGATCACAGGATCTGTTGGTGTTCCTTCAGGAAGCGAGATATTGCGTGATGCAAGGAAACTTCTTACCCCGTCGTATCGAGTTTTCCCGTCAACATACTGCTTATAGTCACGCTCGATATCGAACGGTTGGAATGGCTGTTGCGTTGCTGCCGCTCGCTGGGAAAGGAACGCATCAAACACGGTTTTCCAGCAGAACGAGTGAATCTTCGCAGTGGATGTAAGAACCCCATCCAAGTCAAACAGTACGGCGTCAAAGCGATCAGGAGCGATCCGTATGTGATCTTGATTCATAGCGAAACTCCAATAGATTCAAATGGTTCGCAGTAGGTACGAAAGAGTATTAGAAAATAACAGCTCTTTGATAGAAAATATACGTTAAGTCGAATATACAGTCAAACGTATAGAAGGGAATGCTTGAAAGAACAAATAGGTTATGAACGATTGCGCCGATACGGAAAAAGGCAGCATTTGCTTCGAGCTATCCCCGAGGGAGGCGTTCCATACCAAAACCGATCTTCAGCTTCTTGATGCTGTTTTCGGTGCTATTGCCTCGCTAATAGCGCTAGATCAATGTGTCTTCAGCAGAATCCCTGAGATTACTAGCAGCAAAGGTTATGCCAGTTCATTTGTAGTAATTGAAGATGTCTGCCTGGTAGCCGGCTGAAATTTGCCAAGTAGAGCCCGTCCAGCGTTCGCTGTCAATAACTCATCCGTCGCTTCCACCTTGAATGGAAACACCATTTGTGTTCAGCGTGAATGAGTTTAGGCTGATGAGCACATTCAATCCCTATTAGTGAGTATTGTATGTGCTTTTTCAATCGGCACTGTTGACAGAAATAAACGTTAAATTTTGGAAAAAATTTAAGAAAAGAACAAATTATCCAATCAAAATATTGCCAGTTTGAGATTTATTTTTGCAATGGTTTTCCATACTTACGATTAAATTTCTCAACTCTTCCGGCAGTATCAACAATCTTCTGTTTTCCGGTATAAAAAGGATGACAAGCCGAACAAACCTCTATATGTAAAGGCTTATTTAAAGTAGAACATGTTTTAAAGACATTACCACAACTGCATGTTACTGTTATTTCTTGATAATTCGGATGAATTTCTGCTTTCATATTCTTACGTCCTTAATTCTCACACCAAATCTCTGGATTATAAATTTAAAAAACGGGATATTATCCTTTATTAAAGGATGGGGTGCAACTTTGGAAGGCTTACGTCTCCTTCAATATCAATGCCATCGTAAAACTAATTTAAAGATTTAGTAGCGAAAAATAGTCTATACACGCCGCATTGAATCAAAAAAATCAGCATTACCTTTTGTAGCTTTAATTTTGTCAAGTAGAAATGACATTGCGTCCATATCATCCATTGGGTAAAGTAGTTTTCGCAATATCCATATCTTCTGCAGTATATCCTGCGGAAGTAGTAGCTCTTCTCGGCGAGTACCCGAACGGTTAACATTAATGGCAGGATAGATACGTTTCTCTGCCATACGCCGATCAAGATGAATTTCCATGTTGCCAGTACCTTTAAACTCTTCGTAAATGACATCATCCATGCGTGAGCCAGTATCTACGAGAGCAGTAGCAATAATGGTAAGAGAACCTCCTTCCTCTATATTCCGTGCAGCGCCAAAGAAGCGTTTGGGGCGCTGCAACGCGTTAGCATCCACACCCCCTGTTAATACTTTGCCGGAAGCAGGTGCAACCGTGTTATAAGCGCGTGCTAAACGAGTAATAGAATCAAGTAATATCACCACATCTTTTTTATGCTCCACAAGACGTTTAGCTTTCTCTATTACCATATCGGCTACTTGAACATGCCGCATGGCAGATTCATCAAAAGTAGATGAAATAACTTCGCCTCTGACTGAGCGAATCATTTCTGTAACCTCTTCAGGCCGCTCATCTATTAATACCACCATTAAGATGACATCAGGATAATTAGCTGCTATTGAATGCGCAATATGCTGCAACATCACTGTTTTTCCCGATTTTGGACTCGCAACTAATAAACCACGCTGTCCCTTCCCGATAGGAGCAATAAGATCAATGATCCGACCTGTAGTGTTCTCCTCAGATTTGATATCACGTTCTAATGCCAAACGTTCGGTGGGAAATAATGGAGTCAAGTTTTCAAACAGAATTTTTCTTTTGGAGTTTTCTGGTGGTTCATTATTAACCTTGTCAACTTTGACTAATGCAAAATATCGCTCTCCATCTTTGGGGGGACGAATTTCACCATCGACTGAATCACCGGTATGCAAATTAAAGCGCCTAATTTGACTAGGTGAAATATAAATATCATCTGGTCCCGCCAGATAGGAAGTATCAGGTGAGCGTAAAAATCCAAAACCATCCTGCAAAATTTCCAGGGTTCCTTCTCCAAAGATACTTTCATTTTTACGTGCCTGATTTTTTAATAAAGCAAAAATCAGATCCTGTTTTCGCAAACGATTGGCTCCCTCAATTTCATTGGCAACAGCCATTTTTATCAATTCGGAAACATGAAGGTTTTTAAGGTCAGATAAACGCATGAAGAAACTCGTAAAAAATGATTGGAATAGAAAAGAAGCTAGAATAATTAGGAAGAGGAGTAACGCCAATAAGGAAAAGTCGAGTTTGGAGCAATAACTCTTGCAGCTAGAAGCTCATAGAGTGCTTTTATTAGGTAAGTCTAAGATTTTATAGATGACTGTCAATGAATGCTGTCAATTGAGATTTTGAAAGAGCACCAACCTTGGTTGCTTCAATATTACCATTTTTGAATAACATAAGGGTGGGGATGCCACGAATTCCATATTTTGGAGGAGTAGCTTGATTTTCATCAATATTAAGTTTTGCAACTTTAAGTCGCCCACTATACTCATTCGCAACTTCATCAAGAATTGGGGCAATCATTTTGCATGGTCCACACCATTCTGCCCAATAATCGACTAACACTGGCGTGGTTGATTGTAGTACTTCTGCTTCAAAAGTGGCATCTGTAATATAATGAACATGTTGGCTCATGAAATCCTCATTCAAATTTAATTTTCAAGTTAATATTGATCAATAGTGCAATACACTAATGAATAGATATCTGTCATATATGACAGCAAATCGAATCAAAGCTGAAATAGAAATGCGTAAGCTTGTGATTGTTATACTATAGAAAATTCCTGCAAATGGGAAGTGTTGTCATACATTACAATTCAATTAAATTTCTATAAATCCTACGTAAGACTAATAATATCTTAAGAAGCTGACATTAAATCATAAACGGGCTTGTTAGCCAGTTTATTAATGAAGTTTATTTTACACACAAAAAGATGAAGCAGAATCAACTTATATATTTAACTATTCCAATGAGAGGCGAATAATCATGCATTTAATTAAGCGTAATTATATCCGTCAAATATTTACCATTCTTATTTGTTTTTTCTTGATTTTCTGGAGTATGGCGCTTATTGCATCCCCTTTACGTCAGGAAATGAGACACTTTATTAATGAAATGGTTGCGCAACATGGATTCAATCAATCCAGACTTGAAGATGTATTTAATAAGGTGCAATTCCAGCCATCTATCATAGATTTGATTTCGGTACCACCTTCCTCAATACCTTGGAATAAATATCGCGCCCGTTTTATCAACTCCCAACGCATAAAAAGCGGCGTCAATTTCTGGAATGAACATGCACAGAAACTGGAGCAAGCAAGTCAGGCGTTTGGCGTTCCTGAAGAAATTATTGTTGCAATCATTGGCGTTGAAACTGCTTATGGTACAACGACAGGTAAACATCGCGTTATAGATGCACTTACTACTTTAGCATTTGATTTTCCAAGACGCGCTGATTTTTTTAAAAGTGAGTTGGAGCAATACCTGTTACTTGCGCAGGAGCAAAATTTTGATTTATTCAGTATCAGAGGCTCTTACGCAGGAGCCATTGGTTTTCCACAATTTATGCCGGGAAGTTATAGGCGTTATGCCATAGATTTTGATGGTGATGGAAAAACTGACTTAACAAGCAATGCCACTGATGCAATTGGTAGTGTCGCCAACTATCTCAAGGAATACGGGTGGGAAGCAGGGGGACCAATCGTAACACGCGCACACGTATCTATTGACAGTAATCATTATCAAGAAATCTTGCTTGCAGGCATTGAACCAATTCATCCAGTAAAAAAACTTCGTGCAGCAAATATTATCCCGCTGGAGAAAACAGGCGATGAAAGGTTAGCAGCACTTATAGAGTTAAAAGATAATGACACGCTTCAATATTGGCTTGGTTTTCAGAATTTCTATGTCATTACACGATATAATCGCAGTACTTTTTATGCAATGTCAGTTCTGCAACTTGCCGAAGCAATCCGTGCTGCACGAAATTCAAGCTTGCGATAAGCTAGTAATTTAGCTATGAACAGTTTAACTTGAATTTGACTTGTGCGCCGGGTTAGTACACTCGACTGCTGAGATGATTTTCAGAAGATAAGTTAATTCTTGGATAATCAATGTATTTTATTGCCACCTGTAAGTTTTAATTTTGATTTATCCTAATCACGGATGAAATGTTCGCTATTCTTGAATATCAGTATAATTTTCTTTTTTAAATACTACAAGATGATCAGCTTCTAGCCTGATACCGATTTTCTCACCAATCGAATGATTATGGTGACTCGAGATGAGCGATAATATAGTCTTTCCACTGGTTAATTTTAACGTATAAAGAATCTCGGCACCTCGAAATGCTTTATGTGTGACCATGGCCTGTAAAGTACTTTCTTTATCGTACACAATATCGTCTGGTCGAATTAATACCTCTACTTCACTTCCGGCATGATAAATGACATCATCTAATTCGTACTGATGATAAATATCTTCCGTTAAAATCCCTAGTTCTATTTCAATCTTTCCTGGAGAAAGCACTTTTCCGGGAAGAAAAACACCTTGCCCGATAAAATTGGCAACAAAAAGATTGGCAGGGCGATGATATAAATTATAGGCTGTATCCCATTGCATAATTTTCCCTTGATGCATGACGCCTATTACATCTGCCACAGAAAATGCTTCGTCTTGATCATGCGTCACCAGATATGGCAGTAATATGCTGATTCTTTAGAATATCGCGTATTTCTAAACTTAAACGATCCCGTAAGGTGATATCCAGATTAGAAAAAGGTTCATCTAGTAACAATAAATCAGGATGAGGTGCTAACGCTCGAGCTAAAGCTACACGTTGTTGCTGCCCACCGGAAAGCTCATGAGGATACTTGTTGGCCACTTCTGCAAGACCCACAATTTGTAGCATGTCGGCTACACGTTGCATACGCTCAGTCGGATGACTGCGGTGCAATCCAAATCCTACATTTGCTGCTACTGTCAGATGAGGGAACAAGGCATAATCCTGAAATACCATACCAACATGTCTTTGCTCGGGCGGCAGACTAAAATTAGCACGACTCACCACTACGCCGTTAAGTAATATTTCACCTCCCATCAATGGTTCAAAACCAGCAATACAGCGTAATACAGTCGTTTTCCCACAACCGCTAGGCCCTAACAAGCAACCGATCTCCCCTTTTCTTAAATCAAACGATAAACGACTAATAGTTGTCTGCTTACCGTAAGCATGTTGAATTTGATCTAATTTCAATAAGGTATCCACAAGTTACTTGTCTGTTTGTCGCATCAAGTAAAATAATGGGTACTAATCCCGCCAAAACTAACGTCACTGCAGGTAATGCAGCCTGCTGCCATTCACCTTCTGAAGTCAATGAAAAAATACGCACGGCCAATGTATCCCAACCAAAGGGTCGAGTCATCAAAGTGATTGGCATTTCCTTCATCACATCTACGAAAACCAGTGTAGCAGCGGTAAATATACCCGTTTTCAACATAGGTAAGTGTATACTTCGAAGTACAGCCCAATCGGTCAAACCAAAACCCATCGCTGCTTCATCTATACTGCGCGTAATGCGATGCATAGCACTGTCTATGGGATAGTGGCCAACAGCAAGAAAGCGTGTCATATAAGCTATCAGCATCACCCCGATTGTGCCTTGAATCAATAAATCCGTTTCAATTTGAAACAGCATTAACAGCCATTCATTCAATTGATTATCCAGCCAGGCAAGTGGAATAAAAATACCCACTGCTAATACTGCACCTGGCAGAGCATAACCTATCGTTGCAACACGAACTGCGATTCGGGTGAAAGTATCGGAATAAAGGCGAACTGCATAAACCAATAATATCGCAACAAAACAGGTAATCAGTGTGGCCATGGCTGATAGCAGAACTGAATGCAAGAGAAATTCAAGATAACGTTGATCAGAGTTCTGTATTAAAGCATTAGCAGCCCAGCTACCCAGCTGCATGATGGGCAGCACAAATGCAAAAAATAAAACACTTGCAGTAAAGCAGGTAGCCGCGCTGGCTTTCCAGCCAGAGAGTACGATATGATCCGCGCGTGAACTTCTCTTCATTTCAGCAAAACGCATTCGCATTCGGAATTGCTGTTCGATAATAATAAGCGCAAAAACTAAGATGATTAGTAATGATGCCAACTGAGAAGCTGCGGGCAAAGAAAACATTCCAAACCATGCCTTATAGATCGCCGTGGTAAATGTATCGTAATTAAACACAGAAACTGTCCCAAAGTCTGCAAGGGTTTCCATGAGTGTCAACATGATACCCCCTGCAATCCATGGGCGTGCCATCGGCAATGCTACTTTGAAGAATCCCTGTTTACGGTTAAAGCCCAGCGATTGAGCCACCTCCAACAAACGCTTTCCTTGTGTTAGAAATGCATTGCGTGCCATTAAATAGACATAAGGATAGAAAGCCAGAATCATGACAACTGTCACTCCCCCTCTTCCATATAAATCGGGGAACCAGGTTAACTCTGATCCTAACCAAGCGCGTAGAGCCGTCTGAACTGGGCCGGTATAATCAAATAGACCGAGCACGATAAATGCGGTCACATAAGCTGGAATGGCTAATGGTAATAATAAAGCCCAGGAAAAAAATCTGCTGCCTGGGAACTCATATATTGCAGTAAGCCATGCAAGGCTGACACCCAACAATGATGTCCCAACAACAACTCCCACTGAGAGCCAAAATGTATTGATTAATAATGTTGAAAGTGTAGTTTCAACGAGATGTTTCCAGACATCATCCGCTGGGATTAGAAATGATGAAAAAACAACAACGACTGGAGTGAGTATCAGTGCTGCAACAAGAAACGGAATTAGCCGCCAGAAATTTGCTTTGCGGTTTAAGAAAAACAGAGGACGGCTAATTTCTGTATTTTTCTCTTCTATTGCAGCATACTTTTCATTATTCACATGCACCTACTGGTTTATCGATAACCAGCTCGATCCATTAATTTTATTGCTGCTGTTTGTAACTCCCCAGCTTTGACTAAATTCATTGGATTTTGTTTAAACTCCCCCCAAGCTGCAACAACTTTACTAGGTTTAATCTGAGGATTGGCTGGATATTCCATATTGACATCAGCAAACAAATTTTGTGCTTTCTGTGAAGATAAAAATTCCAGCAATTTGATGGCTGAATGTTCATTCTTGCTGAATTGGGTAACGCCTGCTCCTGAAATATTGACGTGTACGCCACTATTTTTCTGATTTGGCCAGAAGATAGCTAAAGGTAAATCAGGATTGCTTTCCATTAATCTACCATAATAATAAGTATTGACCAGAGTTACATCGCATCGCCCTGCTGCCACAAATTCTAGGGCTCTCGTATCGTCAGACAAAGGCTCAGTTGCAAGGTTGTCGACCCAACCTTTCACTATTTTTTCAGTTTCAGTTTCCCCATGCTCGGTAATCATCATGGCAACAAGCGATTGATTATAAACTTTTTTCGAGGTACGTAAGCATAATCTCCCCTTCCATTTCGGATCAGCCAGATCCTCATAGGTAGAAAGCTCTGACGGCTTTACTTTTTGCGTGTTGTAAACGATAGTGCGAGCCCGAACCGAGAGACCAAACCATTGCCCTTGCGGATCTCGTAAATGAGCAGGAATATTCGCGTCAAGTATAGGGGAAGAAACAGATTTTAACAGTCCCGCCCGCGCGGCTTCCCATAAATTTCCTGCATCTGCAGTAATGAGAACATCAGCCGGTGTTTTTTTTCCTTCAGCTTTGAGTCTGGCCAATAAAGCGCCTTCCTTGTCTGTCGTAAATTTAACCTGAATACCTGTTTCTCTGGTAAAAGCATCGAACATCGGCTTGATAAGTTCTTCAATTCTTGCTGAATACACTACCACCTGCTCTGCCTGGACTACATTGACTGCCAGTAGGGAAACAAAACAGCATGTAATTACAAAAAAGCGTTTAATAGAAAATAGTTTGTACATTTATTTAAATATGAAGCGTGAGAATGTCAGGAAGTAAAATTCATAGCCTTACAAAATTTTGAACGATTATACTATGAATAAGAATTGTTATCAGTTGTACCTTCTTCAAAGAGTAATGCTTATCCTAATCAGGAAGATGCAATATTAATTGCCTGCAATGGCGGCGTATATTTCAACCCAAATGCTGCTGCTACAGCTGGATGTGTCACGAAACCGTGATGTATATTGAGACCATGGAGCAAAGTGCGATTATGACGTACAGCATCTAACCCTTCATTTGCCAGGCGCACTACATAAGCTGCCGTCTGATTATTCAGTGCAAAGGTACTCGTGCGAGGAACAGCACCTGGCATGTTAGTAACGCAATAATGCAAGATTCCATCCAATTCATAAACCGGATGACTATGAGTGGTAGGGTGAGTGGTCTCAACGCACCCGCCCTGATCAACCGCCACATCAACGATAACCGATCCTCGGCGCATATGTGACAACATCTCTTTGGTTATCAGCCAAGGTGCCCGTCCACCCGGAATGAGCACTGCACCAATAACAAGGTCAGCTTGATAAACGATTTCTTTAATATTGAATCTATCACTCATACGCGTCAGTAATTGCCCACGAAAAATATCATCCAGGTATTTCAACCGTGTATGATTCACGTCCAGTACAGTCACTTGAGCACCCATACCAACCGCAACCCTGGCAGCATTAGCACCTACAATGCCTGCTCCCAGAATGGCCACATTGGCAGGTGCTACACCAGGAACCCCTCCCATCAGGATTCCACGGCCACCTAATGTTTTAAGCAAGTAAGTAGCACCTATTTGCATTGCCATTCTTCCAGCTACTTCACTCATAGGTGCTAACAAAGGTAACTCACCTGATTCAGTTTGCACAGTTTCATAGGCAATGCCAGTCGTTCCTGCAGCCAGCAATGTATCAGTCAGTACTTTATTCGAAGCCAGATGCAGATAAGTAAAAAGAATTAAATCCTGACGCAAATAGCGATATTCCTGCTCAATTGGTTCTTTTACCTTCACCACCATTTGAGCAGACCAAGCATCCTCAGCATGAGGAACAATATCAGCGCCAGCTGACTGGTAATCCCCATCAGTAAAAGAACTCCCCTCCCCTGCTCCGGCTTGTACCCGAACCTGATGTCCGTGTTCTATTAACGTGTGTACGGTACCAGGCGACATTCCGACTCGATATTCATTATCTTTAATTTCCTTGGGTAATCCGATGATCATCAATTGATTCCTAGTTTTTGTTAATCAGAATAGCTCTTTTACTCTTTTTTTATCCTCATTCATAGCGTCATCTGTTTAATTACCTCAAATAATATAGCTGTAGTGGCCGTTGGGAAAATTGCGTGATCATTGCATCTGTTGGTACAGCAGAGGTAAATCACATGATGCCGATTAACCCCATAGTCGCTGAGACCGCTGAGTCTCTGCGTATGGAAAATGCATCATCATGACACTAATCGTAGCAAAATATAGACGGATAAAGGTAGTTTTCACCATATCTGATCCAACTCGGGATAATATCGGATTACTCAGCAGTTCCCGCAGTTAATCTGCTGCGTTACGTTATCAGTTTGCAGAATGACAATATTGGTATGTCGTTAAAAGTCATTTAATTACTAACTACATCTCGGTTATACACGAATTTGCAGATAAAACTGGAAACAGAGTGAACGAGAGCTTCTATTAGCGTTGTTTGGAGAATTAAAGAGAGAAAAAAGATAAATCACAGAATACCTATGATTCATTAAGTGATGAAGTAAAGCAGACTATCAATCTGCTTTACTTCTCAACATAATGTCATAGCTCGACAAAATAATTGGCTGCAGCGGAATCTACAGTATTTGGGGTAAATTCTGGAGTCCGCTTCAGGAATTTGGCATGATCGATGATGTGCTCCATCAGATCGCGTGGATGGCTACCCACCAATGGTCTATTTTGTTTACGATAGTAATTGTTTAATAGATATTCGGTTACCTCACCATTGTACTGAACGCTTTGTTTATGGCAGATACGCCGGAGAATTTCCTTGAATTCATCCTCAGTCTGGTGTTGCACATGAATCTTATGGCGGATTCGCCGTAAAAATGCATCATCAACCAAATCTAGAGGATTTAAATTTGTGCTAAACACAGTAATCTGATCAAAAGGTATCTCGAATTTCATACCGGTATGCAGCGAAGGAAAATCCACACCACGCTCCAATGGTATAATCCAGCGATTAAGTAGCTGGCGTGGTTCTATTCGTTGCCGGCCAAAGTCATCCAGGATAAAGACACCATTTCCTGCCTTCATATGGATAGGTGCTTCATAGAATTTGCTCGAATAGTCATAACGTAATTCCAGCATATCAAGCGTGAGCTCACCACCCACCATCACTACTGGACGGTAGCATTTTTTCCAGCGTGGATCATAGGCTAGATTCATTTTAAGATCGAGCGAAGAATTTTCTAATGTTTTCTGATTATCGACAGGAATATGAATAGCCGGATCAAAGAAACGTATAATTTGTCCTCCCACCTCTATAGTCTGTGGAAGATAAATTTCCCCTGGTATTCCATGTCCTAACGCTTCTGCAATACTGGTTTTCCCAGTTCCTGGCGGACCATATAAAAAAATTGAACGTCCTGAAGAAAATGCAGGACCCAATTGATTAAGTAATTTATCGCCAATAACTAAATGCTTTAAGGAAGAATTTATCCACTCATTATCCAGTTCAATCTGACGAACACTTTGCCTTTCAAGCATGAACGTATAATCTTCCAATGGAACAGGCGCAGCCCCGACATATAAGCTAGTCTTAAATGCTGCCTCTGCTCTTTCTCGTCCACGCTGAGTTAATTCAAGTACCTGAGTGCTGCTGGTATAAGTGGAAGAAGTTCGAATAGCCACCAAATGATCAGCTCTAATTTGCTCAATCAATTCCTCAATTACACTAAAGGGTAGCGAAAGCATGTTTGCCATGCGCGGTAGGGTAAACGTTCCTGCTTCCAGATAAGCCGCCTTAAGCAATAAATCGACCAGATAAACTTCGCTCAAACCAGTGTCAATTATTTTTAGGGGTACGGGTGGAGCGGGATATAAGAATTGATCTAACTGTTCTGCAGCAAGAAAACCCAATGATGCAATTGCATTAACAAGGCGCACACTGTTACGCCGCTGGAATGCAATCGCCTGATCTAGTTGTTCTGTAGTTATCATACCTTCATGAACAAGCAGCTCACCTACCGATTTTGCCATGCTATTTACCCCTTGTTAAGAAACGTGAGTTCGACATAAGAAAAGCTGTAAAAGGAACCTGAATTCCTTATGATGAAGTAATTATGGAAAAGAATTTCATCAGTAGAGGAGCCAGATTCCGATGGATACTATAACGATTTTTTGTGCGATTGACGACTTTTGTAAAGGGTTTTGAGCCGCGGTGTAGGAGCAGCGTTTATTAGTTTTTATGGGGAAGTTGCACTTAGCCATCAATGATCAAGGAGAATTGCTGGGAGTGAAAATACCAGCGGGCAATTTTGATGACCGTGATGCGGTGCCGAAGCTGGCACGCCCGTTGTTTGGGAAACTCTTTGGTGACCGGGGTTGCATCTCCCAAGCATTCTTTGAGCAACTCTGGGAACAGGACGTGCAGCTCGTCACCAAGGTACGTAACAGCATGAAAACAAGCTGTTGTCACTGTTTGACAAACTCTTGCTGCATAAACGCTCGATCATTGAAACAGTCAACGACCAATTGAAAAACATCTCACAAATCGAGCATTCCCGCCATCGCAGCCCATTTAACTTCTTTGTTAATCAGATAGCGGGGCTCGTGGCTTACACGTTCCGCGAGAAGAAACCTTCCCTTAATATTAGGTTCACTCAGGCTCTTCCAGCCGTGGTGTTGTGAACCTTATGTCGAACTCACGCTAAAAAGCTATTTCACTCCCGCTTCATGTGCTTGTTGATCGGCATGGTAACTGGAACGCACCATGGGACCACATGCAGCGTTACTGAAGCCCATTTCTATTGCAATACGCTCAAATTCCTTGAAGCCTTCTGGTGATACATAACGCATAACAGGTAAATGTCCGATGCTGGGTTGTAGGTATTGACCGATGGTGAGCATATCGACATTATGCTCACGCAAATCTCGTAACACCTCAATAATTTCACTATCGGTTTCTCCAAGTCCTAACATTAAGCCAGATTTAGTAGGAATAGCTGGGAAAGCAGCTTTAAAATCTTTCAGCAATTTTAAAGAATGCGCATAATCTGCGCCCGGTCGGCATTGCTTATATAAACGTGGCACTGTTTCAAGGTTATGATTGAGCACATCGGGTGGACAGGCAGATAATTTTTCCAAAGCAACCGACAATCTTCCACGAAAATCTGGCACCAGAATTTCAATTTTAGTTAGTGGAGAATGAGCACGGATCTCACGTATGCAATCAGCAAAATGTTGTGCTCCGCCATCGCGCAAGTCATCACGATCCACACTGGTGATCACTACATATTTAAGCTTCAATACTGAGATAGATTTTGCCAGATGTAAAGGCTCCTCAGGATCGGGTGGGAATGGTTTGCCATGCGCCACATCACAGAAGGGACAACGTCGGGTGCAAAGATCTCCCAAAATCATGAAAGTGGCGGTTCCTTTACCAAAGCATTCGCCAATATTAGGACAGGAAGCTTCCTCACAAACCGTATGCAGTTTATGTTCCCGCAGCAAGCGCTTGACTTCGGTATAAGTCTGACTATTAGGCGAGCGTACCCGTATCCATGACGGCTTGCGTAATATCTCACCGGGCTGTTGAACATTTATTTTGATTGGATTGCGTGCTGTTTTAGCAATCCCTCTTTCGTGCCTATCAGTGGTCATGGCGTTAAATGTTTCTCCCTTCAGCAAGTTTTATTTGTAGTTTTTTTATCATTTTCAGGCCTAGCACTTCCATTTCATCGGCAATACCCAGATCTTTTGTTTGGGTAACACGCAGACCCGCATAACCACATGGATTGATCGCAGAAAAAGGTGTTAAATCCATGTCTACATTCAATGCAATACCATGGTAGCAACAACCATTTTTAATTTTTAATCCCAATGAGGCAATCTTTGCATTACTCACATAAACGCCTGGCGCATCTACGCGGCCCTCTGCATTCACGCGATATTCTCGTAGCAAGTCTATCACAGCCCCCTCCATCTTTCTGACCAACTCCCTTACATTAAGCTTCAAACGGCGCAGATCAAGTAATAAATAGGTGATCAGCTGTCCTGGACCATGGAAAGTAATTTGCCCGCCGCGGTCGGTTTTGATAACCGGAATATCATTCTGATAGAGCAAATGCTCCGGTCTGCCGGCAATACCTTGGGTATAGACTGGCGGGTGCTGCAGCAGCCAGATTTCATCAGGTGTATGGTCAGTACGGTGAGCGGTAAAATCCTTCATGGCTTGCCAGGTTACGAGATAATCTACCGTACCCAGATATCTCGTTTTAATGGCCAAAGGTACGCTGTTCTGGCCTAAGCCGTAAATTTTCCACCTTATTGAAACTTCAAAATACCAGCATTATCATTGGGTGATCATGAAGCTCCTGATAGAGTGCATCGAGTTGTGCACGTGAAATCGCACAAATAGTACAGGTCACACATAAATAGTTACCATTCTTGCTAGCTCTTACTTCAAGTGCAGTTTCCTTAAAATCTGGTGCATGATTTTTGACAATATTCAGTACCGTTTCAGTAAACCCCTGCTGCGATCGACCCATAATCTTGATTGGAAAATCGCAAGGATATTCAATAAGCGAAGGCTGCTCTGTCATAATCTGTGACAAACCGTTTATACCAAAACTAATTATTCTGATAAAACGGCAGAATTTCCAGCACGCATAGTAACTGTCTTATATTGCTGATAAAGCTGGTTAAGTTGCTTGAACATAAGCTCCTGGTTTACCATCCCCAATAGCTCTCCCATCAAGCGATACGATTGGCATGACTTCCCTGGTGGAAGAAGTAAGCAGCACTTCATCCGCTGTACGAAGTTCCTCTTCCGTTATTTCTCTTACCTCATGGGGAATAGCGTGGGCTTGAGCTAATTCCAGAACGACATCATAAGTTATCCCTGGCAACATCAAATGGCTCTTGGGTGGTGTTAACAATACATTGTTTTTTGCGATAAAAATATTACTGGCTGCACCTTCAGTTAAGAAGCCGTCGCGCAGTAGAATCGTCTCCATAGCCCCTGAATCAATCGCAAGTTGACGCAGCAAGACATTCGGTAGCAATGATATGGCCTTGATATCACATCGCCCCCACCGATTATCGGATGCAGTAATGGCCGGCACGCCAGTCAACAATAGCTCCCGTGGTGGAATGAGCAATGGATTGCTCATCATGAACACAGTAGGAGAAATATCCGCCGGGAATGCATGATCACGCTTGGCTACTCCGCGCGTTATATGCAGATAGAGATATTGATCATCAGCAGCATTACCGGCAATGATCTGCTCTATGAGAGCATGCCATTGTTCATTAGTGTGAGGGTTTTTAAGCCGAATGCCATTCAGGCTATATTGCAAGCGAGATAGGTGCTCTGCGAGGCGAAATGGCTTGCGGGAGTAGACTGGGATGACTTCATAAACCCCATCACCAAAAATGAATCCTCGGTCTAGTACCGGTACATAGGCCTCTTCAATCGGCATAAACTTACCATTGAGGTAAATCATATTTTTTCCAGGAATTAATTAAAGAGCAAATGGATGCTATCCCAGGCGCGCCCAAAAATACTGGCTTCGCCTATCGTTTCCAGGGAAACGAGTGGATAAGTCGCGATTTCCTGATCACCAAGGTTAAATTTAACGGTACCCACTTCTTGCCCTTGATTGATAGGTGCAATGACTGGCAGCCTGTATTCCATTTTAGCCTTTATTTTTTCAGCCTGCCCTTTGGGCAAGGTAAAATAGATATCACGATCAAATCCCACCTTGAGGGTATTTTGTGCGCCTTTCCAGAGCTGGAGAGTAGTAATTTCCTGATTCTTTTTATAGGGATGCGCCGTATCAAAGAACTGGTGGCCGTAATTCAATAAACGTTGACTTTCCTTGGAACGTGCATTAGCTGATGCCGTCCCCATGACGACCGAAATCAATCTGCGATCATCACGCTTGGATGAAGTAATTAAACAATAACCAGCAGCCACGGTCCAGCCTGTTTTCATGCCATCTACATTGGGATCCACCCATAGCAATCGATTACGATTGGGTTGAGTGATGCCATTGTAAGTATATTCACGCAGTGAATAGAGAGGGTAATACTCTGGGAATTCACGAATAATAGCAGCCGCCAAAAGTGCAAGATCGTGTGCAGAGCTGTAATGTTTTGGATGGGACAAGTCCAGTTGAATTGGTGAAATTCGTATTGGTCATACCCAAACGTGCCGCTTCCTCATTCATCTTATGGGCAAACATATCTTCAGAGCCGGCAATCAGTTCAGCCAGCGCAACACAGGCATCATTTCCGGATTGCACGATCATGCCACGAATCAATTCATCCACCGTCACTGGTTTATTCGGTTCGATAAACATGCGAGAGCCCACCATTTTCCAGGCTGTTCTAGAAACGGGAACAACTTGATCCAGCTTGATACGATTCTGCTTTATCGCGGTAAAAACAACATAAGCAGTCATCAGCTTAGTAAGCGAGGCTGGCTCAAGACGCTCATGCTCATTTTGACTGATCAGTGTTTTACCGGTGTGAAAATCAACGAGCGTGTAAGATTTTGCTGCTACAGACAAAGTAGGCTGCTGTGCAAAAACAGGAAGTACTGCCAAGCATAGCACTAACCAAAGAAAGCTTTTCATAAGAATACGGGAAAATTTCATTATAGCTTGCTCATCAAAATTCATAAACTGACTACATAGAATAGAACGGGTGGTTTTTAATTTAATTTGTCAGACAGGGAACAACACAATATTTCTTGATGAATAACTGGAGAGAAGAGGAAATTTGCTTGAGTAACCTAAGAAATTCGCAAATATCCAGCTTAAATCATTAGCAAACGTGGATTGGATTTCATTATCCATAATTGCAGTATTGAAATACAAAGATCGTATGATAACAAATTATATTGGCTGTCATTTCAAATTCTATGATGCGATGCACCTACTATAAAGTAATGAAGATTAACGCTACCTGAATGGCAAAATACAGACAGTACGAATCGCTGCCCGGAGGATTTCATCGGCAAGTTGCTTGCCAAAGTTAACTGTTTCCCAATCTTTCCCGTTTATTAAAAGCAAATGCACATGCGCTGTAGTCACTTCCTTGCAGCTTCGCCATCTGGAATAAGATCGGATCGAAATGCCTCCGAAGGGTGTGAAGCTACTTGAAAAGTGGCTCTGGGGTTGGGGTCAATCATTGTCTGCTTGACAAGCTTCATATCAGCTATGCTGGCAGGATCAGCGGTACCAAGATGCGCGAACACAAACCGCAATCCAGAGTCACTGAGAGCGCGAATATTCCCCCGTACGAACTGGGGTGTAAAGGCATGCGACCAGTCGACCGTTGTGGTGATTCCTGTGTTAATCAGATCCAGGGTACTGAGCCTAACTCCAGCATAAGCCTCGGTTTCAGTAATCGTAATGTTAGGATTAAACAGTGGAAACACACAAGCATCTAGCCAGCCAATGAGGTTTTTGTCAGTACCACAGCCACGGATGAGTGACTGCCATAAGTGATTATGCACGTCCACAAAACCAGGCATAACAATTTTGCCCGTCGCATCCACAACCTGAGCACCACTCTCTTGCAAATTCTTACCTACCTGAGCGATCTTGTCTCTATCCAGCAAAATATCGGCATTCTCGATAATCCCTAACTCACCTGTGCCTATCGTAGAATCCATGGTGAAAATAAGGGCAGCGCCACGAATCAGAGTCTTTGAAGGTGCCGCTAGTGCCAATGCACAGAAGGAACCCGCTATAACGCTCAGCGTGAAGGAAGCTAGAATCACAGAATGCCAGCGCTTATATTTCAATATCATTTCATTCATCTCTAACCGTTGATGTGAGATTACCTAACAATTTGGATGTATTTCTGAGCTTGTGATCCGCTTTTATCGTATACCTCCTAGTCAACCCAACTTCTGAACCGTCCCAGCACCGCTGCCTAACAAGCCATAGCCAGATCGATGATGGGGATGGTCCCAGTTACGACACGGTAATGTAGAAGTTGCCACATCATAGTCCTTCCCCTTCTGAGAAAGCATCGACATCATTGAGAATCTCACGAAACTGTGCCAGTGCTGCTTCCAGATCATCCACGATCTCTTGAGCAATCACATCCGGCGCGGGCAGATTATCGGAATCTGATAAAGACTCATCCTTTAGCCAAAAAATATCCAGGCTGACTTTGTCTCGCTTGATCAGTTCCTCATAATCAAAAGCGCGCCAGCGGTCCGTCTGGGTTGTCTGCTGACCAGGTCGGCTTGCGGTCGTGGCGATTTTCCGGGTGATAGCACTTTACAAATTCATCCAGATCCGCCCGTTTCAATGGATTTGTCTTCAGCGTGAAATGCATGTTGGTGCGCAAGTCGTAAATCCACAGCTTCTTGGTCCAGGGCGTTTCAGAAGCAGGCTTCTTGTCGAAGAACAGCACATTTGCCTTTACTCCCTGAGCGTAGAACAAGCCGGTCGGCAAACGCAGCAAGGTATGCACATCGCACTCATGCAGCAGCTTGCGGCGGATGGTCTCACCCGCCCCGCCTTCGAACAGCACGTTATCCGGCACGACCACCGCAGCGCGTCCATTCTGCTTGAGCAATGTCTTCACGTGCTGGACGAAGTTGAGCTGTTTGTTCGAGGTCGTCGTCCAGAAGTCGCCGCGCTCGACGATGTCGCGCTCACGGCTCGCCTTGCCCTCCTCGCCCACGATGGTGGTGCTGCTCTTCTTGCCGAACGGCGGATTGGTGAGCACCAGGTCGAAGCGGTCGCCGGGGTCGGCGGCGAGCGAGTCGGACACCACGATGGGCTCGAACTCCTGGCTGCCGATGCCGTGCAGCAGCATGTTCATGGCGCACAGCCGCGCCGTGGCCTGCACCAGCTCCCAGCCCTTGAAGGTTTCTTCCTTGAGCTGCTTGCGCTGATCCTTGGTCATGTGCGGATTATGCTTCACCACATAGTCATGCGCTGCGAGCAGAAAGCCGCCGGTGCCGCAGGCCGGATCGCTCACGGTCTCGCCGGGCTTCGGCGCCATGACATCGACAATGGCCTGGATCAGCGGACGCGGGGTGAAGTACTGGCCGGCGCCGGACTTGGTGTCCTGGGCATTCTTTTCCAGCAGGCCTTCGTAGGCATCGCCCTTCACGTCGGCGCTCATCGACACCCAGTTTTCCTTGTCGATCAGATCCACGATCAGCCGCCGCAGCTTGGCCGGGTCCTGGAACTTGTTCTGCGACTTATTGAAGATCAGCCCGAGCAAGCCCTTCTGGTTGCCCAGCGCCTCAAGCGTGTGGCGGTAGTGATCGAACAGCTCGTCACCGTCTTTTTTGATCAGACTCGGCCAGTCGTAGCCTTCAGGTACCGGGCTTTTCTGGTTGTACGGCGCCTTGGTGCGCTCGTCGGCCATCTTGAGAAACAGCAGATAAGTGAGCTGCTCGACGTAGTCGCCATACGACATGCCGTCGTCGCGCAGGACGTTGCAGTAATTCCAGAGTTTTTGGACGATGGTTGATGTATTCATCCTTGATGCTTAATCCTGTTAATGCGACGGATTCAATATCTGTAAACTCGAACAAATGACAAGTGACTTTGAGCCTCTGGTCATTGCAACATATAAGTTCCGCATATCAAGATTAGTCGCATTCAAAATGACAGCAGCTTCCGCCTCCAACCCTTTCAAGAGAAGAGTGCTTCCGACTGCACGCCTAGGGAGTGGGCGACCCTGCATTCGATTTTGTTCACGAGCCTGGGTCGCAGCTTCGTAAAAGGATAGGCTGGGCGTACTAATACAGGCATGCAATGCTTTGATACATGCTTTTAGCACCGCTGGTCTAAAAGCACGCACTCCCCCTTCTTTGTTTATCGCCACAAGTAGATCAAGAACACCGCGATAGGTGGGTTTTCGTACAAAATCAAGCGCCGTCCTTTCTACCTCAGAAGGCTCCTTGTGGGCAGCGCCTCTACTCAAAATATCTACTCGCCGCACCAAATCAGCTGCTCCAACGTTGGTCATTATACTTTGAGCGAAGTTTGCAATCTGAACAAGAGAGCCATCACGCTCTAGATTTAGATTGTGGGCAAATGTAACGAGGTCTCGCAAATCAACCGCTTCCACTGTCACAGCACCTGGCACTGAGCTAGCAATACGATGCCTGCTATCGGCGTTAACACTGTCCCCAATTATCAGAACATGACCATTATCGCCTAGGGGCTTTATCCTGGCAGCTTTCAGCATCCTCGCATGGTTATCTACTCCATCAAGTGGAATCCATTGCACTTGCTCCGGCGCAGTACTGAGGTCTATTTGTTCACCAGCTAATAACTTTCGCCGAACATCAAGAAGCCATTCCCCCAGGCCCACGGCTCCCGCATTTATCCATCTCCAAGGCCTATTGAGCTCACCTGCAAGCGGAAAATGTTCACAGACATGCTTTTCCCAATTAGCCAAGGCATCGGAACCAAACCCAAAAATCGCCTGGAGTGGATCACCAAGCGCACATGTAGGTAGTACCTGCGCTGCGTAAAAGACAATTGCATGTTGCCGGACAGAGCAGTCCTGATACTCATCAACAACCAGATGCGCATAACTGGCATTGAGAATGTCATTAATATGCCCTTCCTTTAGTAACGTGATTGCCGCATTCCTGAATTTGCGGGTAGTCTCGTCCTGGATTTACTAGATGCAGTATTTCCTTCTCCAGTTTTGCTCTAGCCGGAAACATAGAAACCAGCCTAATTGCCCATCCGTCGATAGTTGCTAGTCGATATGTGCTTGAAGGAACACCCTCCCTATTCAGACGATCTCGTAGCGCAACTACACCCGCATTGGTGTGTGTAAGAACAAGAATTGGTTTGCGATTACTATGGCGCTTTAGTGCTTCGCTAATGAGGTGCGTTTTTCCGCAACCGGCAGGAGCGGTGATTGTTCCTCGATTAATTTTCAATAGGTCGATCTCACTCACCAGCGTTGTCCACCGAGTTGAATATTCGATTAATTATCTCTCGAAATCCTTCCTCAGATTTTTCAAGATCAGGGCCAACAATGTTACTACCCACGATCTCCATCGCACTCACGGTCTTAAACCATGAGGATTTTCTGGATTTCGCCGCCTTGGCAAGAATAAATCTATTCTCCTGAGTTAACTCACATTTGCATACCAATAAGTCTTTTTTTCCGTCTGTCGCTGATTTAATATGGTCATTAACAACATCCTCCCCTTAAGTTCAATCGCCAGTTCAATAAGTTTCAGGACTGCATCATCAGAGAGGCTTATGAATATCTCATCTTCAAGCGCCCGACCTTTACGCCAAGCAATTACCTTTCCCCCGTCATTCGAAAATTCCTGTTCAAGCTCCGGAGCTAGATGTGCATCATCATCACGAAGCACAGCGGTTCGATATCCAAGTGACTGAAGAGACTTGGCGCGTTTAAATAAGGGAGTGCCGGTTCCATCGACTAATCCCACACCTTGCGCTGCAATCGACGGTCCTCCATCACAATTCTGTGTTGGTCTAACCCACGGAGGAGTCCAACCTCGCTGGCACCCTCGCAAACAAAAACTGATTGCGAAGAAAAGCGTTTGGATATAAACGAATAGTGCCTTGAATATCGTCGTCAGTGCCTACACAGCGTAATACGTGACAATCCTCTAGTTTACGCATGGCATATAGCTGGGTACCCCTCAATTCGCGCAGTGCCACCGGTGAATGAGTCGTCACAAATAACTGAAGAAGCGGCTCCTTTTCCTTGGCGCCCAATGAGTCCAGCAACCGAATAATGCGATGTGGCTCAAGACCATATTCCAACTCATCTACCAAAATAACTGTCGACTGCACTGTAGCCTTACGTTGAAGTCCAGCAATCAACAAACGCGTAGAACCGATTCCAAGAGAACGTAAAGGTACTCCGCTTTGATCATGGAGTGAAATTGTTCCCCCACCAACAGATACAGAATGAATATCAAGCAAAGCTTTAACGTTGCCTCCGACCGGAATTCCAAGTTCTTTTGCTACTAAACGTGACAGTGCTGAGCGTTCCTGCAAGTTGCTCTTCCGCTTCGTTCCCAAACGCAGCTCTTGCATCACGGGCAACTTTTGCCAGTGCCGCTGACGCAGCAGCGCGTTCCTCTGACACGCGGTTCAAGACCGACCCTTGGCGCCAACTTAAGTTGTAATCCGCTATCGCTCCGATACGCAACATCGGAGCGATACGAACCCTGTCGTTCCAGCCAAGATTTCGTGTTTGATTTAGAGCCGCTGCCCGTTCTGAAACCAAAATCCAGGATGGGTCAAGATCGCCACCAACCGTAAGTTGTATCGTCAACACCGTCTCTAAGCCTGCCTCTGGCTCATCTTCAATCTCTCCAGTTGTCTTGTTGAAACTTCTGAGGTACAGGCCGTATGTTTCAATACTTTTGAGGCTATCTTCGAGTTCCCCAATAGTCACTGCAATGAGTATTGGCTCTTCAACATTAAGTCTATAAAAATCTGCATCTGTGAATTGCGGGTTACGGCGCGCTCCGACGCAAAGGTCTATCGCATCTAATAGAGTGGACTTGCCACTATCACCTGGCCCTATCAAACAATTCACACCATCTGACGGCATCCAATCTAGACACCTGATCCCACGAAAGTTTCTTATTTCAATCTTGCGAATACGCGCCATATTTAAATCCGCTTCCTATATATTTGCCTTGCATACAAAAGAAGAGTGCAAAATGCTTTGTCGAAGAATATCGGCACGCTGAAGGTTGGCATCCACCAGTGCCTCTATTTTATTCATGAGCGAGAAGCGGTGATCGATCTCAGCGACAATTCGGTGTTGTTCAGTAAGTGGCGGTAGCAAAATAGGGTATGCTTCGATGGCGGCTTGGTCGATCTTTGGCATCGTGCCAGATATTCCTTGGGCACGGCCCTTGAAGTAGCGACGTCCGAAATCGCTTTGCAAAGCAAGTTCGACATATCTTGGTATAACAAGCTGACAAACTCGGATTCTTATCAGCAAATCGGGGATGAAAGCGAACTTCTCCGGGCCGCTGTAAAGACAGGCTGTACCTACCAACTCTGGCGTGTTCGATCTCTCGACATAGATATCGCCAGGCATTGCCCATAAATCAGCAACCTTCGCGGTATTAGCTACAGTTCGCTTGGTATTCTCTTTCGAGAAATCACCTTCGGTGACAGCACTTAAAGTAAATGCACGGAGTCCATTTGGATCGGTGGTTGCTTTTGCCGAATGTCCATTACGCAAGGGCTCACGCAATAAATCACTTACCGATACCTGCACCCACCCCTCCGGCAATTCGGGCAGGTCGGTGGTGTCGGGCGCGGCGGGTTCTTTGTATTTGCCCTTGCCTTTCCACTGGCTGCGGCGGGTTTCGAGGATGCGTTGCAGGAGTTGCTCGCCGGTCTCGAAGCTGCGGCCTTCGCGGCGGGCGAGTTCGGCTTCGGTTTCGACGAGGCGGCCTTCGACGGCGGCTTTGAGGACGGCGGCTTTGTAGCGCTTGAGGTTGGCCTTGACGCGCTTGAGGTTGGCGACGGCTTCGTCGAGGCGGGAGAATTGTTTTTCGATTTCCGCGACGATGCGTTTTTGTTGGTCGAGGGGTGCGACAGGAACGCATTGGAATGTGTCTTGCAGTTGCACTTGACGGGCTTACCAGCTGCTTCACTGCAGCTGTGCCAAGATGTATTCGTCATCCGATAAGTAATGCAGCGTAATAGGCTGCAAATTTCGACGCGCTCGTCTTCAGGCGAATGCGAGCATATGATTGGCAGAATAGCCTCCGATCGCCTGCGACGTAATAGCTGCTGTTTCACCAATTGATCCAGTATCTGGCAGAATCAGTGCATCGCCGCGATCAGACAGTCCTCTTCGCTTGGCAACTGAATCAGGAGCTACAGACTCGATACTCTGCAAGATCAAGTTGTCCATTGACGGTTAATATCGACTGGACGTATATGCGGAATGCTAGCGCCCTTGTCTCGATGTACTTGGACCGTCGCGAAACCCTGGCTGAATTTCGTCAGCGATGTCGCCACAACCATCTGTCCAGTCCAGTGGAACTTGCATCCAGCTTCTGCGGTTGAATCCTGTCTCTTGCTTGCTCATGCCGCCAACGTCTCGTTCAATTCTTCAATAATCGCATTCAGCTTATCGCCGAACAGTTGATGCACTTTGCCGAGCCCGCCTTGTTGCGTGAATGGCGCATACTCGAAGTCATCTGGCTCGATGCCGAGGTTCGCGGCGATGTGGTCGCGGATCATTTCGAGCCAGTGCATTTGTTCGCGGGTGAAAGGCTCTGGATTCCCCTTCGCCGCGAATGACGGCTTCCTGAGTGGCTAGCCACGCTTTGAAGTTGGCGTTGACACGTTCGGGGAACGGGATGAGTTCGTTGTCCTGGTGGATGGCGAAGCGCACCAGCGACACGAGGTCGGTGAGGATGCGGCGGCCGCTGGCGCCTTTGACCTTGGATTTTTCCAACGCAGCGTAGGCGTTCCAGAGTTGCGATTCGTTCCACAGGTACGGCGGCTTTTCGATGGCATCGGCGAGTTCTTTCACGGCCTCGAAGGTGAGGCGCTGTTTGTAGGGTTTGCTGTAGAGCACCTGCAGGGCGGTGATTTCGTCCTTGTGGTCTTGAATGAATTGCTCGAAGGATTGGACCATGCCTTTGGCGCGGTCGAGGGCATCTGGCGAGAAGCCGGCTGTCGATGACTTCGTCGGCGCTGACGATGTCGATGGTGACTTCGTTTTTGCTTTTTGATTTCGATCAGCAGCTGCGCAATGCAGGATCGTGGAGCGGTTTGATTGCTTCATGGATGGCACGTGCGCGGCAGCTTCGTTGTACTGTCCTTCGACTGGCTCAGGCCGAACGGGTATTCTTGTCCTCACCTCCTCTTCTCCCGTGGAGAGAGGGAACGATGTCGGGGTCGAGCGATTGGATGATGCGGTGGGCGAGATCTTTGAGGCTGTAGCCGCCACTGAGTTGACGAATTTTTTGATCGTCTTCCGGTTTGAGACGATGTTCCATACGTGCCAGGCGACCGGCGAGCGAGGTGAGCACGTCGTCTTCAGTGTTGCCGAAGGCGACGGCCTGCAGAAGTTTTTCGAAGCTGACGGTGGGCTTCTGCTCCATCGGGCGGGAGTCGGTCTTGTCCTGCTCGCAGACGCCGACGGCATCGACGATGACGAAGTGGTCCTTGGCCTTGGCGTCGGGGGTGACGCTTTGCAGGTCGTCGGGCTTGATCACGCGCACGCCGCGGCCTTTCATCTGCTCGAAGAAGGCGCGGGATTTGACGGCGCGCATGAACATGACGACTTCCACCGCCTTGATGTCGGTGCCGGTGGCGATCATGTCCACCGTGACGGCGATGCGCGGCATGGGGCTGGTGCGGAATTCGTTGATGAGGTCTTTGGGTTTCGCGCCCCCTGCCCCGTAGCTGCGGTAAGTGATCTTCTGGGCAAAGTCGTTGCCCTTGCCGAATTCCTCGCGCACAATCTCGACGATATTTTCCGCGTGCGCATCATCCTTGGCGAAGATGAGCGTCTTGGGCACCCAGCTGCGGCCAGGGAAAATTTCGGTGAACAGTTTGTCACGATAAGTCTGGATAATGGTGCGGATCTGGTCCGGGGCGACCACATTGCGGTCTAGCTGGTTTGGGTCGTAGCTGAAATCGTCGTCGAGCTGTTCCCAGCGCTTTTTGCGCGTGTCGCGTTCCATGATCTGCACGGAGTAGCCGGATTCCACCTTCGAACCTTTCTCAGTGATCTGGGTGCGGATGCGGTAGACGTCGTAGTTGACGTTGACACCGTCGGCCACGGCCATTTCGTGATTGTATTCCATCACCAGGTTCTGGTGGAAGAAGCCGAAGGTTTGCTTGCTGGGCGTGGCAGTGAGGCCGATGAGGTAAGCGTCGAAGTACTCCAGCACCTGCGCCCACAGGTTGTAGATGGAACGGTGACATTCGTCAGTCACGATAATATCGAAGGTTTCAATAGGGATAGCCGGATTATACTCAATCGGTTCCGGTCGTTTGAACAGGCCGCCGAGCTTGTCCACCGATTCTTCTTCGAGGTCTTCCGTCAACTCCTTGCCTTTAAGCATGGCATACATACGCTGGATGGTACAGATGCACACGCGTGCGGTGGTGTCGATTACATTCGATTGCAGACGTTGAACGATGTATTCCTCGGTGAACTTGAAATTGTTGTAGGGCGAAGCGTATTGCTGGAATTCCTTGAGCGTTTGGTCACCGAGATTGCCGCGGTCGACCAGGAACAGTACCCGCCGGGCGCCAGCGAATTTGATCAGGCGGTAGATAAATGAGATGGCAGTAAAGGTTTTGCCAGAACCGGTAGCCATCTGAATCAGTGCGCGCGGACGATTTTCCTTGAGTGATTGTTCCAGATTCTGGATTGCTTTGATCTGGGCAGGCCACAGCCCTTCTTCCCTAAGCAGTGGCATCTGTTGCAGGCGAGCAAGGAAAGTGCTGCCCGTTTGATAATACTGCGGCAGGCTCTGCTGTACAGTGTGTGCTGGTGGATTGTTCAGCCATTCCGCTAGCAGTCCGGGTGTATGGAATGCGAATACTGACCTCGAACGTGGAGCGGGATCAAGGCCATTGGTAAAGCGGTTTTCGTTTCCTGTCGATTGATACGAGAACGGCAGCGGATTGCTCCAGCGTGGCAGACCATCCGGCAAACCTTGCGTGTATTTGTCCGATTGCGTTTCAACGCCGGTGAGGGTAATCCCTGCTTTCTTGGCTTCGATTACCCCTACTGCTTTACCATCGATATAAAGCAGATAATCTGCAAAACCATATCCGGTTTTCAGTGGAAACTCGCGAATGGCCACGCCGCGTACTGCATGGATATTGACTTTATCCACATCACACACCAACCAGCCTGCTGCCGTTAGCAGACGGTCGATATTCTTCCTTGCGTGTTGTTCCAGTGACAATTTTTATTAGTATCGTAGGTAGATCATCAAGTCATGAGCGACAAGACAATAGCATATAAAGCTGTCACTCAGCTAGCTTTCTACAACTTACTCGCGCACTGTTTCCCAGAATTTCTGCAGACGTTTGACGGATACCGGGTAAGGGGTTTTCAATTCCTGAGCAAACAAGGAAATGCGCAGTTCTTCGATTTGCCAGCGGAATTCGGTCAGATTGGGGTCGCTGATGCCGGCTTTACGGTGTTTTTCCAGGCGTTGCAGGTATTGATTCCACAATGCCGCGATACTGGCGGCATGCTGGCCGTCGCGTGATGGATTGCTGGAGTATTTATCGAGGCGCAAGACCATGCCTTTCAAATAGCGCGTGAGATGCGGCAGTCGCTCCCAGCTAGTTGCATGCAGAAAGCCAGGATAAACCAGGTTATTGAGCTGATCGTTCAGTTCATTCTTGAGGCGCGGATTGCTGATCGTGGTGGCAGCCAGGCGTTGTTTCAGTGTCTGGTATTCCTGGGCGATGTCCTGAATGAGTCGGGCGATGGCATCGGTTACGGGACTGAGGCGTAATCGCGCACGCTGTTTCTGGGCGTTAAATTCGCTTTCGCTGCGTGGCAGCGGATCATCGCCGATGAAGGCGCGATCGCTGATGGCATCGAGCATGTCGCGTTTGAGCGTTTCCGGATCGATCAGCGTGCTCAACTGCATAATCGCCTGTTTGTGCCCAGGCAGATTTTTTTCGAGCTGCTTCATCCTGTCTTTAAGCTCGAAGCTCAATAATCGCCGCACCCCTGCGCGCATATTGCTTTCGGCAGCTTCACGAGTATCGAACAGGCGTATGGCGACATGATCCGTCTGATCGACCAGGGCAGGATAACCGGTAATTTGTTTGCCTGCGCGCGTGAAGGTGATTTCTTCGGGCAGATCACCAAAATCCCAGCGCGTGAGTTGATCGCGCTCGATGCCGATTTGCTCGGCTGCGTCTGACTGGGCAAAGGTCAACTGGGCAGCCTGCCCCAGCTGCGCCTGCAATTGCGCCAGATCGCGGCTCATGGCGAGTTCCTGGCCCGGCATCATCGATCACTTTGTAATTCATCTGCAAGTGCAGCGGCAAAGGCTTGTCGTCCCAGCTATCTAGCGGCACCTTGATACCTGTTTTGGCTCTGGATAAAGCGTGCCAGTGCTTCCGACAGCAGCATGACTTCTGCCTCGGGTTTCCTGCTGTTCCAGAAAACGGGTGACATAGTCGGGCACCGGCACCAGATTGCGCCTGATTTGTTTGGGCAGCGCTTTCAGATACCAGGTTATTTTTTCCCGCACCAGCCCCGGCACGAGACTATCGAACTGCGCGGCAGTCAGCTTGTTGAGAAAAGGCAGCGGTATCGTGATGGTCACGCCATCCAGCATGTGCCCTGGTTCAAAACGATAGTTCAAGGGAAAGCATGGCCATCGATGCTGACGGTTTCAGGGAATTGCACTTCGGTTAATGCTGCCTGCTGCATGGCGCATGAGGTAATCACGCGTGAGATACAGCAGTTGTGGATTGGTTTGTTCTGCCTGCTTGCGCCATTTTTCAAAAGCTGCCCCGCCATAAATGTCCGCCGGAATAATGGCATCGTAAAACGCAAAAATTTCCTGCTCATCGACCAGCACATCCTGTCGGCGTGCCTTGTGCTCAAGTTCTTCGATTTCTTCAATCAGCTTGCGGTTGTGCTCGAAGAACGGCGCTTTGGTGACATATTCCCCTGCTACCAAGGCATTGCGGATAAAGATCTCACGCGCTTCCTTGGGATTGATTCTGCCATACGCCACTCGCCGCTTCGGTACAATCGTCAAACCATAGAGCGTGACACGTTCATAAGCCGCGACCTGGGCAGGCTGCTTTTCCCAATGAGGGTCAAAATAATGTTTTTTACAAAGCCTGCCAGCAATATTTTCCAGCCAGGATGGATCGATGGTGGCCACGCAGCGCGCATAAAGTTTAGCGGTTTCGGTCAGCTCCGCTGCAACGATCCATTTGGGTTTGGCTTTTTTCAGTGATGAGCCCGGAAAAATCGAGAATTTGATGCCGCGCGCGCCGAGGTATTCACCTTCACTTTCCGATTTGAAGCCGATATTACCGAGCAATCCTGCCAGCAAGGCGCGGTGAATTTCGTCATAACTTGCCGGCACCTGATTCGGCTTGAATCCCAGCTCCATCACCAGAGTATGCAATTGTCCATGAATTTCACGCCATTCACGCATGCGGCGATGGGAAATGAAATGCTCCTGGCACTGGGCGATCAGTTTTTTGTTGGATTTTTTATGCTTGAGCTGCTCATCAAAGAATTCCCATAATTTCAGAAAACCCATAAAATCCGAGCGCTCATCGCGGAAAGGTTCATGTGCGCGGTCGGCTGCTTCCTGCTTCTCGAATGGCCGGTCGCGCGGGTCCTGCAGACTCAGGGCGGAAGCAATGATGAGCAGCTCGCTCAGACAGTTCTCCTGTTTTGCCGCCAGAATCATGCGCGCAATTTTCGGGTCGATCGGAAACTTGGCAAGCCGCCAGCCAATCGCGGTCAGCGCATTGTTGTCATCCACCGCGCCCAGTTCTGCCAGCAGTTGATAACCATCGGCGATCATGCGCGGCAACGGCGGCTGGATAAACGGAAAATTCTCCACATCGCCGATCTTGAGCGATTTCATGCGCAAAATTACAGCAGCCAGCGAGGAACGCAGAATTTCCGGATCGGTAAACTCGGGGCGCGCCAGATAATCATCCTCCCCATACAGCCGGATGCAGATGCCGCTCATCACCCGCCCGCAGCGCCCAGCACGCTGATTAGCGGAAGCCTGGGAAATCTTTTCGATCAATAGCTGCTCGACTTTGTTGCGATAACTGTAGCGGTTGACGCGCGCCAGGCCCGTATCGATCACGTAACGGATACCCGGCACGGTCAATGAGGTTTCCGCCACATTGGTCGCCAGCACGATGCGCCGCACGTTACCGGGCTTGAACACGCGTTCCTGCTCGGCAAACGATAAGCGCGCAAACAATGGCAGGATTTCCACCCCTGCCCCGCCACCCGGACGGCTAAAGGCATGTTTGCGCAAGGATTCGGCGGTTTCTCTGATTTCACGCTCACCCGGCAGAAAGATCAGGGTATCGCCTGGCCCTACCCGCATCAGTTCATCGACTGCATCCATAATAGCCTGCTGCAAATCCAGCTCTTCCTCATCTTCAGAGAGCCAAGGACCGATAGCGCATTTCCACCGGATACAGCCGACCGGATACTTCGATCACCGGCGCGTTATTGAAATGCTGGGAAAAACGTTCCGCATCGATGGTGGCAGAGGTCACGATCAGCTTCAGATCAGGCCGTTTCAGCAGTAACTGCTTGAGATAACCCAGCAGGAAATCGATATTGAGACTGCGCTCATGCGCTTCATCGATGATAATCGTGTCATAAGCGCGCAGTAGCGGATCACCCTGCGTCTCTGCCAGCAGAATACCGTCTGTCATCAGTTTGATATAAGTATCCTTGCTGACACTGTCGGAGAAGCGGACTTTATAACCTACAGCATGACCCAGCGGGCTATTCAGCTCAGAAGCAATTCGCATCGCCACCGTGCGTGCGGCGATGCGACGCGGCTGTGTATGCCCGATCAACCCTGCTACCCCGCGCCCAAGCTCTAGGCAGATTTTGGGTAACTGTGTGGTCTTGCCTGAACCGGTCTCACCACAAACAATTACCACCTGATTCGCCTCTATGGCGCGTGCGATTTCCTCGCGCTTGCCAACGACGGGCAACTCTTCTGGATAGGTTGGTTTGGGCAGATTGGCTAGACGCCGATCCAGCTCAGTGACAGCAAGTGATGGCTTCATGAAAAACTTAATGACAGAAACGAAGGATAAGGATTAACAATAAGCTTGCCGAATTAAAGAATTAGACAGTTAAAAGCAATTACGATTCTCTACTCACGATCACAGTTTCTTTTTGATTACTCAACGTACCCTGTTCGATGATAGCCACGGTCAATCTGGAAATCGCTACACGCTTGCCGGTTGCTTCTTCGGTGATATCCGTCTGCCAGACTTGAGTGCGACGGCCGATATGCAGCGGTGTACATACCCCGATGACATTGCCCTTCGTGACAGCGCGAATATGATTGGCATTGATATCAAGCCCAACTGCGCGATATTTTTCCGGATCGATCGTCATCCAGGCTGAGACACTGCCTAACGTTTCTGACAAGACGCAGCTTGCGCCGCCATGCAAAATCCCAAAAGGCTGAGTCGTCCTTTTATCCACCGGCATCCTTGCTTTCAGAAAATCTGGGCCAATTTCTGCAAAATGTATGCCGATATGCGCACCCATATTGGCATTGCGTAACCCTTCCAGATAATCGAGTGCGTACTCCTTGAACCAAATCGTGCTCACTAGTTCCCCTTTACTTTAAATTGATCGTTTAAAAAATTAAAAGAGTTATATACCGCAAACTCTGCTAAACCGAATATTATAAAGGCAATGGCCAAATCGACATGTCACTTTGTTATTGCCATGCTTTTCAGGGTTGTATGACGATTTCTTAACAGCCTGTTAAAGCCAATACAAATCATTCCGGAGCGATTGATATGATGGAAGGTGCTATTTTCATAGGAACATCTGGCTGGTCATACAATCACTGGCGAGACATATTCTATCCTCCGGATTTTTCCAGGAAAGAATGGCTGTACTACTATGCCAAACATTTTAAAACTGTCGAGATTAATAATTCGTTCTATCAGTTGCCTGATAGAAAAACATTGCTGAGATGGTATGACACAGTCCCTGGAGACTTTATCTTTACCGTCAAAGCCAGCCGTTACATCACTCACATACAAAGACTGAACGATCCGGAGCAAAGTACTTATACTTTCCTGGAACGAATACGCATCCTGGAAGATAAACTAGGGCCCATTTTGTTCCAGCTCCCGCCTCGCTGGCATTTCAATCCCGAGCGCTTGTCTGCCTTTCTGGATACGCTCAGCAACGATTTCAGATATGTCTTTGAATTTCGCGACCATAGCTGGCATAACACACAAACTTATCAACTGCTCTCAGCGCATAAGGCAGCATTCTGCATATTTGATCTGGATGGTTTTCTTTCTCCGAGTGAAATTACCACAGATCTTATTTATGTCCGCCTGCATGGCCCAAACGGACCTTATGAAGGTAGTTATAGCAAAAATACTTTATCTGACTGGGCAAATACCTTTGCCAGTTGGTCAGCGCGCGGTCATACCATTTATTGCTATTTCGACAATACCACGAACGGTTATGCCGCCGCACAAAATGCGCTAACCTTGCAAACCATGTTGCACAGTACGGAATAATTGAGGCCAGGTTTAATATGTTGATAGCAATGCAATCTCCAAAAACAGAAAAAACTAACGTGATTATTTAAAATTTACACTCAACTACGCCTGACATAAGATACGAATCCATTTTTAAATAATAGCCATCAAACTGGCAGCAGTTCAGCTTCAACATCAATAGTTTGTAAACAATGAATTTCTTATCACGTCGTATCGCTCATGTTGATATGGATGCTTTCTTTGCGTCCGTTGAGCTTCTCCGTTACCCGCAATTACGCGGTTTGCCCGTCGTCATTGGCGGGAAATCTGAGCACAAACCGATATTACAAGCAGATGGAAGCCTACATTTTTCGCGATTACGTGATTATGTTGGTCGTGGTGTGATCACGACAGCTACCTATGAAGCGCGCGCAGTTGGAGTATTCTCTGCGATGAGTCGTGATGAAAGCGGCGCAACTTGCCCCCGATGCCATTTTGCTGCCAGTTGACTTTGATGCGTATCGCCATTATTCGCAGCTGTTTAAGACTACCGTGGCAAGCATTACACCTCAGATCGAAGATTCCGGCATCGACGAAATTTATATTGATCTCAGCAGTCTGTCAGATGATAGCTTGACGATCGCTAAACGTATCAAACAAGCTGTATTCGATGCCACTGGTCTCACCTGCTCAATTGGTATCACGCCGAACAAATTGCTCTCGAAAATGTGCTCTGATTTTGAGAAACCAGATGGCATCACTATTCTGGATATGTCTGATATTCCAGATCGCATTTGGCCGTTACCGGTACGCAAAATCAATGGCATTGGCCCCAAAGCAGAAAAGAAACTGGCATCACTAGGCATTTCAACAATCGCCGAGCTGGCCCAGATCGAATTAAGTTTTCTTCAGACACACTTTGGCCGCGGCTACGCAACCTGGCTCTATGAGGTCTCGCATGGCATTGATTATCGTCCAGTCATGACCCGCTCGGAACCAAAATCGATCAGCCGGGAAACTACTTTTGAGCATAATCTTCATCCACGCCATGATCGCACTGCTTTATCAGAAGCACTCACCGCTCTGTGTACACGCGTTGCAGAAGATCTGAAACGTAAAGGTTACCTTGGTCGTACCATTAGTATTAAATTGCGTTTCGAGGATTTCCATACTGTCACCCGAGACATAACCTTGTCTACATTCATTGCCGATCATATTTCTATACGCCAGGCTGCGCGAGAATGTTTACGACGTGTACCACTGGAAAAAAAGCTGCGATTGCTTGGCGTACGGGTCAGCACGCTCTCTTCTACCCACTCGCTGCAGGTAACTAATATTTTAACTCAGGGCGAATTGTTCCTTGAATTTCAGGAATAGCAATCATGGGGCGAACCATTCAAATTTTCTGTTAACTAATCAAATTTTATTCCTTACACTTCCCTTCATCATTATGTCAGGGAATAATTTTCGTGTTTCCATTTACTACAAATTAGCACGCTAAATTTCTTATTTCCTTGTTAAATATGACCTATAAAGTTCGAAAGAGTATAATAACCGCTCCGAAAGTTCCGAATAAGCAGGTTTGTCAATATCTTATGTCCAAAAAACTTTTTCAGAGAACACCGATACTCGATGGTAACGACGTTAACGCTAAACGTGAAGAAATACGATCCTATTTTCATACCACGCTGGATTATTACGAGCAGCTTTTTGAAACGTTACGCAACGAAGAGGCTTATTACATCAAGTCGATCACGCTGCGGCATCCTCTGATTTTTTATTTGGGACATACCGCCACTTTCTTCACTAATAAACTGATTCTGGCTGGCTTGATTACTGAGCGAATCAATCCCAAAATAGAGTCAATGTTTGCAGTCGGCGTAGATGAAATGAGCTGGGATGATTTGGATACGACCCATTACGATTGGCCAACCGTAGAAGAAGTACTGGCGTACCGCCGCACCATGCGCAGTATCGTCGATAAACTCATCAGCGATACGCCATTGACCCTGCCGATTAGCTGGGAAAGCCCCTGGTGGACCATTGTGATGGGTATTGAGCATGAGCGTATCCATCTGGAAACATCTTCAGTATTGATTCGCCAGCATGCACTCCAATACGTTCAACCACATCCTGCCTGGCAGTCCTGCCGCAAAACCGGAATCGCGCCGGAAAATCAATTGGTGACTGTGCCAGCTGGCAAGGTGCAGATAGGTAAAAACAAGACAGATCCTGTCTTTGGATGGGACAATGAATATGGTCACCATTCAGCAGAAATTCCGGCATTCCAGGCAAGTCGTTATCTGGTCAGCAACCAGGAATTTCTCGCTTTTGTTGAAGCCAATGGTTATGGCGTAGAGGATCACTGGGAAGATGAAGGCCGTGGCTGGTTAAAACATACTCGTGCGCAATACCCTACCTTCTGGCTCAAACAAGGCAATGAATGGCATTTTCGCCTGATGACCGAGGAAGTGCCGATGCCCTGGGATTGGCCAGTAGAAGTCAATTATCATGAAGCCAAGGCGTTTTGTAACTGGAAAGCAAAAACCAGCGGACTACCGGTGCGTTTACCGACCGAAGATGAGTGGTACCGATTGTACGATGTAGCAAATTTATCCGAGGTACCTCACACCAGTCCAGCCGTTGGCAATATTCATCTCGATTATTATGCTTCCAGTTGTCCAATTAATGAGTTTCCTCATGGTGAATTCTTTGATATCGTAGGTAACGTTTGGCAATGGACAGAAACACCGACCTACCCATTTGAGGGGTTCGATGTTCATCCACACTATGATGATTTCACCACGCCTACTTTTGATGATCGACATAATCTCATCAAAGGCGGGTCCTGGATTGCGTGTGGTAATGAATCATTGAAAGCATCGCGCTATGCATTTCGCCGTCATTTCTTTCAACATGCCGGATTTCCGCTATGTCGTTACTGATACGCCTGCCTTCCAGCCCAGCTCTCATTATGAGACAGATAAATTGCTGTCCGAATATGCTGAATTTCATTATGGCGATACGTATTTCGATGTGCCCAATTTTCCGACTGCTTTGGCTAAACTGGCTATTGCTGCCATCGGCAATCGACCCAGCACAGAAGGCGCTTGATCTGGGATGTGCTTCAGGGCGAGCCACATTTGAATTGGCAAAACATTTCGATCATGTCACAGGTGTCGATTTTTCTGCACGCTTTATTAATCAAGGAGTGCAACTCGTTCAACAAGGTGTGCTGCGTTATACGCTAACAGATGAAGGCGATCTGGTTTTTTACAAAGAGCGTTCGCTCGCAAACCTGGGTCTTGATGATGTCAAGCATAAGGTTGAATTCTTTCAAGGCGATGCCTGCAATCTCAAACCCATTTTGACTGGTTATGATCTCATTCTTGCTGTTAATCTGATCGATCGTTTATATGATCCAGCCAAATTCCTGACAAACGTACACAGCCGGATCAATCCAGGTGGATTGTTACTGATTGCCTCTCCTTATACCTGGTTAGAAGAGCACACTAAGCGGGAAGCATGGATCGGTGGATTTAAGCGAGATGGTGAAAGTTTTACCACGTTGGATGGTTTGAAAGAAATACTGGGCAGTCATTTCAGACTGATTCAGGGTCCACAGGAAGTTCCCTTCGTCATCCGTGAAACTAAACGTAAATTTCAGCATACGTTATCAGAGGTAACGATCTGGGAGAAAATCGCGTGAGTGATCAATTCGACCGCGACATCAAGCGGGTCGGAACGAATAGCACCAAGTTTGATGGACGTCTAGGTACATTCGGCAATGCCAATGTGATGCCACTATGGGTTGCCGATATGGATTTCGCCGCTCCTGCCGAAGTCACGCATGCATTGATCGGACGCGCCACGCACCCCATATACGGCTATACGCTTTTTCCAGATAGTCTCTACCAATCGCTCATCGACTGGGTATGGCAGCGCTATTGTTGGAAAGTAGACCGCGAGTGGATCATTTTCAGCCCTGGCGTGGTCCCCTCGCTAACTGCCACTATCATGTCACTTACTCAACCAGGTGAGCAGGTCATCATACAGCCGCCGGTTTATTATCCTTTCTTTTCAGCGGTGGCCAAAACCGATAGGCAACTGGTGCTCAACCCGTTGCACCTTCAGCAGGATCGATACACGATCGATTTCGATCAACTGGAGCAGATCGGTACCAATGCGCGCATACTGCTATTCTGCTCTCCCCACAATCCTGTGGGCAGAGTCTGGAGTAAGTCTGAGCTGGTGCAGCTTATTGAAATGGCTGATAGATATAATTGGGTGATTATTTCAGATGAAATTCATGCCGATCTGATTTATCCAGAAAACCAGCATCATGCTCTGGCAAGTCTTACAGAAAATCCAGAAAATATCATTACGACTATTGCCCCCAGCAAGACCTTCAATATTCCGGGGCTTCATTTATCTGCCCTTATCGTACCGAATAAAACCCATCGTGCTGCCATCACTCATTTTTTTGACATGATTCATGTCAGTGCTGCCAATCCTTTCAGCATCGTTGCATTTGAAACTGCCTATCAGAAAGGAGCAACATGGCTGAATGAATTGATGCTCTATATAAAAAATACACGCGACTATGTCAGCGCATATCTGACCGAACATTTGCCAGATATTCAGTTAATCAAGCCAGAAGGAACGTATCTACTTTGGCTGGATTGCCGCGCACTTAACATGAATGATAAGCAGCTCAAACATTTTTTTGTGCATGAAGCTGAAGTTGGATTGAGTCCTGGTACTTTATTTGGTGCGGAAGGTAGTGGTTTTATGCGCATGAACATTGGCACTCCCCGCCACAATATTATGGCAGCACTTGAAAGTATTAGAAAAGCTTACAATAGAGTATAGAGTAAAGATAAAGTCAGGAAGAATATTGTAAAGCAGCTATCTTTGTAATCTACCAAGAAACATTGCGATGTTAGAGCTATTCCATGGCAGGATATCTTCGTCTCTCAAAAGATCAGGAAATTTCCTGGCTGGCATCTCACAGGCTTCCTCATTACCAATCAGCATAACCTTCATTTTGGCTTCAAATGCACAACGGAGTTCCCATAATTGCCCATCAGCCCGGATGGTATTGGGTGTGATAAGACCAATTGCTCCATTACACCCTCTAACTTTTTCCCGACATTCCTCTTTCCATGCACTCTCCCAGGATCTTTTTTCTGGCATGAACACACATGTGATTTCCGGACTCTCTTTGTTTATCTGCTCTATAAGCTTATCTCTTAGATCGGCATCCTTAAGCGCAAAACTGATGAAAAGCTGATTCGTTGATTCCATTTTGCTCCTTCCTGAGTTGTTATCGTTAAGGGATACGAATCCACCCTTCTCCTTCTAGATCCTTTCCCGATTGAACGGAATATAGCATTCAGCCAATTAAGCGTCAACGCGTTGCAATAAGCCTATACCCAAGCTAGCCATTACCACAGAAACAATAGGATTAAGCACATTCAAAAAAGCATAAGGAGCATAATCTAATACCGAAATACTCAGTGTCGCTGCATAAAAGGCCCCTGCTGTGGTCCATGGAATTAACGCTGTTGTCATGGTGGCACCTTCTTCTGTCGAGCGAGAAAGCATTGCACTATCTAGCTTGGCTCTATGATAAGCTTCCTTAAATAATTGACAATTCAAAATGATTGAAATATACGCTTCTCCCATTCCCATATTGCTGATAATGCCGGACATTATCGTGGTTGCAACGAGAGTGCGAGCACGCTTAATACGTAAAATTAAACGTTCAAGAATAACAGAAAGAAATTTTGCGTGATGCAAAATACCGCCCAACGCCAAGGCCATAATCGATAACAACAATGTCCAGGCCATACTATAAATGCCACCTTGACCAAGCAAGGAATCGATATTGTCTATGCCTGTGCTACCAGGCTTATTGAGCCAGAGTGCGTTCAATACCTCGATGATGCTTCTTTCTTGATAAAAAGTAGCAATCACCATGGCAAGTACGATACTGCATGACATACTCATTGCCGGGGAGTAATTTTTGATACTCATGCCAAACATACACAACAAGGGTAACAAAGTAATCCACAGATTTAACTGAAATGCACTGTTCAACGCAGCTTGAATAGCCTCAATTTTATCTGCAGGCAACACATAGCCTTCATATTGTAGCCCCACAAAAATAAATAGGATGAGTGTCAGCCCATAGGCTGGTAAGGTGGTGTATAGCATGGCATGAATGTGTCGATAAAGGTTTGTGCCAGCACTCATGGCTGCGAGATTTGTTGTATCTGACATAGGTGATAATTTGTCACCAAAGGTTGCCCCTGACACAATCATGCCCGCTACGATTGCCAGCGGAATACCGATAACTTCTGCAATACTGATGAGTACTACCCCTATCGTTCCTACCGTCCCCCAGGAAGTACCCGTTGCAAGCGACATGAGACTACATAGAATTAGTCCAGATGCAAGAAATACTGTAGGGTTGAGTAATTCCAGCCCATAATACAGGAGACTAGCAATCGTGCCACTATGCATAAAACTTGCGATCATCATGCCTATCAGGATAAAAATGTAAATAGCTGGAAGCGCATTACCGATACCCGTGTTCATCATGTGCTGAATATCAGTGAAAGTATGACCAAGGATAGCTGAATGGATACCCACCCATAGCAGGCACATGAAAATGATAGTATGAATATAGATCTCCAGCACGAAGAGCCCCAGTAAGATCATTAAAAACACACCAAGCATACAAATGATAGCCTGGAAAATAGATGGTTCTTTGAGATCTTTTTGCTTAATAGTATTAATCTGTGTCATTTTTACTCAGTTATTGATCAATCTAATCAGTTCTTGTGTACTGAATCTTGTATCTTAGGCATCATTCGCATAACCGCTGATCTAAAAACAGAGAAGTTAAAGGCGAAATTTGTTAATCAAGCTATATACATTTGAGCAATGGTCATGCAATTTATCCAGGCACAAGCGGCTTAAGAATTACACTCTTTCTATCTTAATTTCCACCTTAAAAAGAGAGAAATAAATATTGATATGATCATCAATATTCAAATCGCAATTTTCAACAGCAAATCTCAATATCAAACACCAATGTGAAAGCTTTCAAATACTCATGACATCTCAATATTCAATTCTAATCCGTCTGTTCAAAAAAAATAATAAATTTCCTGTTTCGCAAATATATCAATCAAAATTTCTTGCGCACTGAGAACGGCAAGGTGTAGTATTTTTTTATAGTAAATTTAAGAAGAATGAGGGGAGCCAAAAGTCATAACTTGTTTTTTCATGAATAGGTTAATAGAAACTATTCTATTAATAGCTACTTTCAAGTTGAATCTTATAACTTAAGGATCTGCTGACATGAGCTGCTCTTTAATTGAATAAAGGAGATTGATATGACACAAAGAATTGCCCACGTTGATGATGATCCTGATATTCGAGATACTGTTCGTCAAATCCTAAACAAGCACGGATATGAAGTCGACAGCTATCAAACAGCGAAAGATTTTCTCAACTCACTGAATGATCCTGCTGTAATTCCTGATTTAGCTATTCTTGATGTAATGGTCGAATCGATGGATGCAGGCTTGAATACATATGTAGAATTGCACAACCGTTTCCCTAAAATGCAGGCAATTTTTATGACTTCACTCGGTGATATGATTTTGCCTTATTTCGAAAATAAGTCACAAGAATGGATCTGTATCATCGAAAAGCCTATTGAACCATCCGTTTTGTTGTCAATCGTCCGTGAGCGTCTGAAGACAGTCAAACCCGAAATGAGTACTTCTTAGGATGGGTAATCATGGCTACTGCCGATTTTTCCTGGAACACGCCTAAACAGCAATTTAACTTAGACGGGAAAAAAGAAAGTGAACAAAAATTAAGTGACGAAATATTAATAGATAATATTCGCTGGTTTATTATTTTTCGATGGGCTGTCATTGGTGCACTTTTCCTTTTTCAGATCGTAGCTCTGATAGCATCTGAAGAACTTACTCAACTGGGAATCAGAGAACAACAAGTTTGGCCGCTTGCCATCACAGTCATTTTGAGTGCTGCCAATTTTGCCTATATTTATGCATTGGATTTTTGCCAACCTTCAAAATATAACTCACCTTCAATCAACATTTGGCTGCAGATTATTGTTGATTTATTATGCTTATCGATAGTTGTGCATTATGTAGGCAGTACCGCCACGCCTGCTCCTTTCTTCTTTATCCTCCATATTGCTTTAGCATGTATCTTTTTCTCGGCGCTGGAAAGCTTATTTGTTGCAATCCTAGTTTCCGCGATGTACACGATTGTTTTACTCGTTGAAAATGAAATGTTCTTTCAAGTATCACAATCAATTCTTATAGATCCACGCTTCTCGAATGAGAGCTTACATAAAGGTAGAGTTCTGGTATGGATGATTGCACTCGATACTTTATTTTTTATTGTTTGGTATGTCGTTTCACGCCTTACACTTGTTGTCCGTAAGCACGAGCAATATCTTCGGGATGCCTATGATCAAATCAATCAAGCTCAAATTGCAAAAGATCAATACGCTATGCTTGTGACACATCAACTTAAGGCACCGCTTGATGCAATCCGTAGCAAAATTAATCTAGTCAAAGAGGGATATTGTGGACAGGTGTCGCGTGAAATTGAAGATGTGCTAACCAGAATTGATAAACGTGGACATAATATGTCAAATTTAATTCTGGATGTACTCAGGCTTGAAAGATTAAAAACAGCCGGACGAAATACCAATGCAATGGAATACGTTGATATTTCGGCAACGATTTATAAGTGTATTGATAAATTAGAACCAGTAGCAAACGCAAGAAATATTGAAATAAAGTTATCAATCCAAAATTTTTTTGCCTTTGGCATTCCAGATCAGATAGAAATATTATTTGAAAACATCATTGCTAATGCTATTACTTATTCTTATGAAAATGCAGAAATTAATATCACTTCTATCATTGAACTGTCAGATAACTCAGCAATTGTGACAATTGCTGATCATGGAATTGGAATTGAAGCAAAGGATTTACCGAATATTTTTGACGAGTATTTTTATTCTCCAAGAGCGGTGATGCATAACCAGTCATCCAGCGGTATTGGCCTATCATTAGTTAAAATTGCCGCAGCTAATAATAACTTACAACTTAAAGTTGCCAGTGAACCAAGCTTGGGAACAGCATTTTCTGTGATTTTCCCGAACATACGAATTTCTAAAGGAGAATCATAACGATCTTGAATATTGACGCTTTACACCAAAGATAAGCAAACTAACCAGAAAACAGATAAAATTTATATTGACGTTTATGGATTTTAAAAGTTAGCTACTCTGAATTCTATCAGAATAGTGTTTTATCTAAATTATCGAGAAGGTTGAGATTCTCTTCACCGGTATCACAACACACACCCAACCAAACACCCAACGCTTTGTAAGTTTTGGACAAATAACCTATTAAAAGGTAAAATTCCGGGTTCTTAAAATAGGTTAATTAAAAAACTGGAGAAAATTAATTATATGGCTGTTACAACCGAGCAAAAAGCCCAAGTGGTGCATGATTATCAAAGAGCCGCAGGGGATACTGGATCTCCTGAAGTACAGGTAGCGCTTTTGACTACTCGCATCAATGATTTGATTAATCACTTTAAAATACATGTCAAAGATCATCATTCCCGCCGCGGCTTACTTAAAATGGTAAGTCATCGACGTAAATTACTTGATTATTTAAAAAAGAAGAGCAACGATCGTTATCTTGCGCTAATTGAGCGCCTTGGTTTACGCAAATAATTAATTTATTAGCTTTCTTCCCTAGTTCTGAGAAACTTTAAGTAATCGTTTAACTAAACAATAAAAATAGATTATAGAGTAGGGAAATAGCCAATCAAACAAGGATGATTACATCAATAAAGAAGGGTTGCTAATTGAAACTGATAAAGAAAAGTATTACCTACGGTCGCCATAGACTTACTTTGGAAACTGGAGAAATTGCGAGACAAGCTCATGGTTCAGTGATAGTTGCGATAGATGATACAGTCGTACTGGTTACTGTCGTCGGAGATAAAAATATCAAACCCGGGCAAGATTTCTTTCCGTTGACCGTTGATTATCAAGAAAAATTCTATTCTGCAGGTCGTATTCCCGGGAGTTTTTTTAAACGTGAGGGCCGACCTTCCGAGAAAGAAACACTCACTTCAAGATTGATCGATCGTCCTATTCGGCCATTATTTCCTGCTGGCTTTTATAATGAAGTACAGAGTTGTTGCAACAGTTTTATCATCTGAAAGTTGAAGTGGATGCTGACATACGCAGCAATGATTGGTGCTTCTGCTGCGCTAGTACTTTCGGGTATTCCATTTGATGGTCCTATTGGGGCTGCCCGTGTTGGTTATATCAATAATGAGTATATACTCAACCCAACTACCACCGAACTAAAACAAACTCAGCTTAACTTGGTTGTTGCTGGAACACAGCAAGCAGTCTTAATGGTTGAATCAGAAGCAATGGAATTATCTGAAGAGATCATGCTAGGCGCTGTTATGTTTGGTCATGAGCAAATGCAAACAGTCATTAATGCCATTAATGAATTTGTTGATGAAGCTGGTGTTACTGCATGGGATTGGAAACCAACTGAAAAAGATCCGGTATTAATTGAAAGAGTTTCGCAATTGGCAGAAGCAGATTTGCGTAATGCTTTTCAATTAAAACAAAAGCAAGTTAGAAACGAAGCCATTAAAGAAATTTGGCAACGAGTCTACACAGAATTAGGTGTCGGTACTGAAGAAGGTCCTGATGAACAATCAGTCAAAGAAATCGGCTTTGAACTCGAATCTCGAATTGTTCGTACTCAGATTCTTGATGGAGAAGCGCGTATAGATGGACGTGGCACAAGAACTGTGCGCCCTATCTCGATACGCCATGGTGTACTTCCACGAACACATGGCTCAGCATTATTTACACGAGGTGAGACACAAGCGCTGGCCGTGGCCACATTAGGAACCGCACGCGATGAGCAGAAATTTGATACCCTACAGGGAGATTATACCGAACGCTTCATGCTTCATTACAATATGCCTCCTTTTGCTACAGGAGAAATTGGGCGCGTCGGTACGCCAAAGCGACGCGAAATAGGCCATGGTCGTCTCGCAAAACGTGCATTGGAAGCAGTGCTTCCTTCACTTGAAGAATTCGGTTATTCGTTAAGAGTCGTCTCGGAAGTCATGGAATCCAATGGTTCCAGCTCCATGGCTTCGGTTTGTGGAGGATGTCTGGCATTGATGGATGCAGGCGTTCCCTTAAAAGCGCATGTGGCAGGTATTGCCATGGGACTGATTAAGGAAGGGAATCGCTTTGCCGTGCTTACCGATATTCTTGGTGATGAAGATCACTTGGGCGATATGGATTTCAAGGTGGCGGGTACTGAGAATGGTATTACTGCACTGCAGATGGATATAAAAATTCAAGGGATTACTAAAGAAATTATGCAGGTAGCCTTACTGCAGGCTAAAGAAGGCCGGTTGCATATCCTGGATATTATGAAGAAAGCTCTTCCTGCTACCCGGGAAAACATTTCGACCCACGCTCCACGCATTATCAAATTTAAGATTAATCCGGAGAAAATTCGTGATGTTATCGGTAAAGGGGGCTCTGTAATCCGTGCGCTAACCGAAGAAACTAATACGACCATAGATATAAGCGATGACGGCACAGTCACGATTGCCTGCATCAATAGTGAGGGGGGAGAGATTGCAAAGAAACGTATCGAGGATATTACCGCAGAAGTAGAAGTAGGTAAGATATATACAGGTGTAGTATTGAAACTCCTGGATTTTGGTGCAATTGTCAGTATACTGCCTGGAAAAGACGGCTTATTGCATATTTCTCAAATTGCTCATGAGCGCGTTGAAGACGTTGCTACCCATCTTAAAGAAGGTCAAACTGTTCGAGTAAAAGTACTGGAGGCTGATGAAAAAGGTCGGCTCCGCTTAAGTATGAAAGCAGTTACTGAGGTCGAAACAGAGAGCGTAACTTCTTAATACGATATTAGTCTCAATTTAATGTAACACCGAATTTGCAAAAGTAAGCGTTACCATATTTGAAGTGAATACAAGATAACGCTTACTTTGTGTCTTCGATCAATTGAAATCTTCTAGTCGCTTCATAATGTTTGCCATCCATCTGCTCATGAGATAAATATCGATAAAGCAGCCAAAGGAGTGATGTGGCAAAGATAAAATGCCTTAATTATCCTAGATTCATTAATTGATCACTCGTTTTGGTGCGGATTATACAGTTTTGTAAGTATATAACTTAACTGCATTGCAACTTCTTGGAATGAAACGATCATACCGCGTCATTGCGCTATGCCCTGCCCTCGCAAAACCATACACGCCATCCCATCCAACTGAGAAATCTAGGATTATTTTTTTTTCACTAATCGGCGCAGACGCCTCACTCCGAAATAAACGATCGTGAGTACTACTGGAATCGCAATGCCAGTGATTAATTCCACATTAATAGCATATCCTGCAGCTTTTGCTGCCTTAAGTCCATAACCTACTATACCGAGCAAATAGTAACTCAGCACGACAACCGATAATCCTTCAACAGTCTCTTGTAAGCGCAATTGTAAACGTGCTCGATTATCCATGGATTTCAATAAATCACGAATTTGTGATTCCGTGGAAATATCGACGCGTGTACGCAGCATAGATGAAGCGCGTGTTACCCGTAAAGAAAGAGTATCCAAATGTGAGCGAACCAGATCGAAAGTTCCCATTGCCGAAGTCACACGCTGTTTTCTAAACTCATAAAGCATCTGCAACCCTTCGATACGTTCCTCTCTCAATTCAACGATACGCTGCTGCATGATAGCGTAATACGTCTGCGATGCACTAAACCGATGGCTAGTCTGGGCAGAGATTTTCTCGATTTCTGAGGTTAATCTTGTCAATTCACCCAGCAGACGCTGCTCATCTTCAATTCCGGTCAATTCATTACCAGTAATCAGCTCCGCTAAGCGATCATCATAACGCTCCAATTGAGGAACTATCCTACGCATTAGCGTCAACGGCAGTATTGCTAGCATACGATATGTCTCAATTTCCAGCAAACGTTGCACCAGCCTTCCAACCTGACGACTACGTAGATTATCATCATGGATCAAGATTCGACTAAAACCATCTGCATGAATCTGATTGTCGCTCCAAACACTGGCACTGCCTCCTGATACTTTGGAGCCAATGACGGTGTTTGAGGCAAATAGACTGGCTAGCTCACTTAGACTACGGCTAGGACGAGATCGATCATCCAGTGCAATATGCGTCGCAACCAACACTTCACCGGGCAGGCTGGCTAACCAATCTTGTGGTACAGAGGTAATAGCTGATCTAGTAAAAGGAATATCGAACGGACCTTTACAATAAACTGTATATGTAGAATATTCGGTATGGCGTTCCCACCGTAAACGAAAATCTCCAAAGTCGGTACTGAACTGATCAAAATGAGCATTAGGTGGCAAAATATCGTAACGATGACAAAGTTGAACTAGTAATTGGCGCTCTTGATCGACCCATTGTCGATCAGACAAAAGTACCAAATGCGATAGTTGTGCAGGAATACTCACCAGCTCATAAACATCCGCATTAAGCTCAGCATGAAGATCCTGTCGTTCTGAATATTCAGGAATACCTAAGGGATGCTTTCCGAGCAAAGCGTGTTTATTAGTAATCGTTTGTGAAACTAAAGGAGAAAAATCCATATTACTTAGCATCCCTATAATTTATAAATATCTAGAATAAAGATTACCACGACATTGGTTAAAGCGATATTTCAGTGTCTCTCCTATTTAATTAAAAGAATTTTCTAATGGAAAATCTGGATTAATTATCAGAACTTAACAAGTGATTAACATGCGTCCATCTCATCGTGCTGGCAAGCTGGTAATTCTTAGACGCGCTGTTTGATCTGGTATGTAATCTGCTCGGTGTCCTTTTACTTCTGGGAGTTGTCAATCGCTTTAGCAAACTGTTGAAAAACGTATTAGAGGAAGTCGATGATAGGCAAAAACAGGCGAAAAGAGCGGAATTTATATCTGATAAATGAACACATTTTGTGTCTGTTTTAACGCCTCAGCTGCAATGTAGAGTTTTTCAACAGCCTGTTTAAACCATGCCAGTAGTGTAGCTCATGCCGCTGACCAGCATAATGCCCATTTTAATAGCCTTGGCCATGAAGCTAAACTACATCCGGCTTTGCCGAAAGTAATTTAACTTAACTTAACAAAACAATGGCATATAATTCTTGCTAGTAATTTTTTGACGTTATTACATAGTAACTTTTCATCGTTGATTGAGAATGTGTCCGCAGATCATGGCCTCAATGGACTGTCGGCCCGGCTTCGCGAAAGATGGCATCTATAGCTAGCGCGTCAAAACGGTATTCGCGATTGCAGATATCGTCATGTACGACAACTTCGCCGCGTTCCTGCAAAATAGCATTGATTTCTGCACGGCCTAAGGACTGCAACATATTATAGATTTTGGCTGGATCTTCGCGACAGCCGTAGCTGACCTTCTGAGCTTCAAAAACGCGGATGGCTTCCTCCATAAACAAGCGAGTGAGAATTTCTTCAGCAGTCAGTCTGAACATAGGCTGGTCTTGCACAGTTGCGGCAAGTGCTTCTATACGAGTCCAGCCATCGGGATCCTGTTGATCGGCGGTGGGTAGCTTCTGCAGCAGGATGCCGAAAATGGCATTATCTGATGTCGCTAGGAACAAACGTGATGGAAGTTGTTCAGATTGCCTGAAATAGTGCTCAAAGATTTCGGCAATCGTGTCACCATCAAGTGGCACAATGCTCTGGTAAGCCTCGCGCATGGACAACATATCCAAGGTCAGCACTAGCTGACCATGTCCCAGTAAATCAGGTACTGGCAGCATTTCAACTTGAGGCACATATTTAGCCATACCTCGCAAATGAAGACTTTCATTACAGTCGATAACCAACATAGGAACCGGACCATCACCTTTCAGCTGCACGGTTAGGCGTCCAAGCTGCTTGAGATTACCACTCAGCAAAAGCGTGGTAGCACTCATATCTCCAAGCAGCTGGACGACGGATGCCGGATAATTCCGATCTTGCAGCATTTGCTGCCATACGCTATCCAGATGCACCACTGCACCCCGTATGTCCAGATTCTCTAATAGAAAACGTTGTACATAATTATTCATTTTAATAATTCCTTTGCAATGCTATTTAAATCTGTAAAGTTGATAATTTCAAATATCACTTAATCAGATTAATATTTATTCATAATTATTGTGGATAAGTTTGTGGATAATTTGTAGAGATTGATGCTAAGACAGTTATCCATAATAATATTTTCTAATTTGATTAAATTTTAAATATATAATTTTTATAATTTTAATCAATTAGTTGTAATTTTATTATATGCTGAATCGAATTTAATTGTAGTTATGAATATTGTTTAAAAAGTTGTGGATTATTTTATAATGTCAATATTATTTTATAATCCAAATAGATTGATTAATATCTAAGTTACTAAGAATATTAATACTGTTTTAAGTAAAATTGAGGTAATTGAGTATGGTTATATTGAATCATATGGCAAATGTATCTTGCTGATCTGATTCGTAATTAAAACTTTGTCTGGCTAGCTTAATATGGATGAAGAAAGATAGCATTAATCAAACATATTCAACAAGTAAGCAGAGGCAATGCAAACCCCTCTTCCATTAGGTATGACTTCACTTTTTTTCTTAATTCAAAAGTTTTAATCAAGTTTACGCTAAGAAAAAAAGCACACTTAGAATATATTCCTTACAGGAAAAATATTTATACTCAAATTGGCTCTTTCTTAATTGGCTCTTTCTTATGGTGTTACGATTAATGTTAAGAAGCAATAATTTTTAATATTACTCACAATAAGTTTATTTTTATAATGCATTGATCTCTATTTATCCCATAAAGATATAACTTCCTAGAACACAGAATAACGTCTCATATACTAAGAATAACTATTTATATCAAACTCATTGATTCGTAAATAAATACAATATAGTCACTACATAACCTTTCGATACTGGTTGCCATATTCCCCTACAAAACTCTGTTCGTTGCAACGTTTTGTATAGAAAATATTTGGAGAATATTTCAATTGTTTCACACCAAGCAGATGTGGAACGTATAATAGATTCCTTGCTCCACTTAACTTATTAACCAAGCATCACCATGCATAATATGGCTGGAAAGACTGGAAAGAAAAAGGATATGAATTGATTCAGCTGGGTCCAGCATCAAATTCTGCTAGAAATTTTATGAAAGGCCAGACGCTGTAGATAGAGAGAATCAAAGTCATCTATATTAACTGAAACTGGTTAACTCATGAATTCAGCCTTGAAGGCTTAGAGTATATTGCACTAAATGATCTATTGTATGTTTTGAGACAAGCTGAACATTCGTGGCGGTTCAGTTTTGCTGCACTAGTGCAGTTGAGATGGCGTCGGATATTTCAGCCAAATTCCATTTGGCAAGCATCGAGCTAATGCGCATGATCTGCAAAGTTCAAGTGATAATGGAAAGAAGCAATAAGTTATCTTTTTTACAGAGCAATTTCATACTTTGGCAGAATAAAACTACCTTGTTTTAAGAGAAGAAATCGCTCAACCTGAATCTCTTTTTTGTAAGATAGGATAATGGATCATAATCCGGGAAAAGCTTTCTTTGAAACTCAAGTCAAAACCCCAACAAGAGCACATCAAGCAAATCATCCGATCTGCCCAAACCAATCAATCCGACAGTCAGGCGGAGATGTTCGCCAATCGTTTGCGCAAGAATCTGAAAAAATTAACCAAGTGGGTCAAACAGAATCAGGTACATTGCTACCGATTATACGATGCTGACTTGCCGGAATACGCGGTGGCAATAGACATTTATCAAGGTGAGCAAACCTGGGTCAATATCCAGGAATACGAGTCACCGAAAACTATTGACCCTATCAAAGCCCATCAGCGACTAGTTGGTGCGATGGCAAAAATAACCAAGGTGTTAGAAATTCCCGCTGAGCAAGTATTTTTAAAAATACGCCGCAAGCAAAAAGGCACCGATCAGTACCAAAAACATGGCAATTCAGGCTGTTTTTATATCGTTGAAGAAAGTGGCTGCAAATTCTGGGTGAATTTTCAGGACTATCTGGACACCGGCTTGTTTCTTGATCACCGGCCAATGCGTATGTTGATCCAACAACAGGCCAGTGGTAAGCGTTTCTTGAATTTATTTGCCTACACCGGTAGTGCCACAGTACATGCCGCGATCGGCGGAGCGGCAGCCAGTGTCACTGTCGATATGTCCAAAACTTATCTGAATTGGGCGAAACGAAATTTCGACCTTAACGGCATCTGTGGCGATCACAAGCTGGTGCGTGCCGATTGTCTTCAATGGCTGGCTAAGCAGGCTGATTCAAGACAAAAGCAGCACTTTGATCTGATCTTTCTTGACCCTCCCACTTTTTCCAATTCCAAGAAAATGGGCAAAGCCTTCGATATCCAGAGTGATCATGTACAAGTGATCCGCAACGCTGCGGCGTTGTTGGCACCAGGTGGATCATTGTATTTTTCAACCAACTTCCGTCGTTTCAAAATGGATAGAGAAGCGTTGATAGATTTGATCATTGAAGATATCAGCGCAGCGATGGTGCCCTTGGATTTCGCCCGTGATACCAAAATTCATTATTGCTGGAGAATTTCTCGATGAACGAGTGCTTACATATCATCAGGAAACACGGATAAAGGATATGTATATGGGTTTTGGTGCCTCTTCCCTATAACAAGCGGACAAACTAAGTGTGTTTGGTATTGCATCAGAACATGACCAATCATGATGCTGGAATCATTGGCAGGGTTACTCAAAAGACTTATAAATAGTAGCTTCTTATATTGAATAACTACAAACCGGTATGCAGTCCCGGTATGCCGACGCGTTGTATATAAATAGCATTGTTTCCTTCTTCGTAAGCGAGTAATTTACCTTCTGTTTGCCAGAGACGAAATGCTAAGGAATAGGATAATACTCGTATCGGATAGTCACGCGGCAATGTTTGTAAATAAGGTTGGATGGTTGTGAAATCAGAAGCACCGTATTGCTGCATGATAAAACGCAAACCACCGTTAACGGGACCGATATTGTAGGCTAATAGAGCCAGAAAAAGATCGCCTTTCATTTCTGCCAAATAATGTTTAAATGTAGCTGCAGCAATAAAGGCATTGTGCCGGGGATTTTCCAGAGAAATTTTTGTGACATTTAGACGTTTATGCGTTTGAGCGACAACCGTTTTCGGAACTTGAGTGATTTGAAATAAACCACGTCCACCGTCACTGCTGGCTCTCGGTATGAAAGACGATTCTGTTGCTGCTATACCCAGTAACAAATTAATATCGATATCGAACGCATCAGCTGCATCTTTGATGACTTGGCGATATTCCTCGGCTCGATTAACCATTTTTTGCAGCGGTGTTGTACTTTGCCGGCGATAAGCTGCGTATACTTGATGCGCGATTGCCATTCGACCTGCTTCTTCCTTGCTTCCAATCAGAGTACGGAAATTTCCATAAGCTAAGGTAAGCTGGCCGTGGAAAATAGACCAAGTAATCAGCAAGGCAAATGAGAGAGATAAAATCGGGGGCAATAATTCAGAATGAAATTGCAGCCTTTTTCTAAATCTCCACCAGCCGATGGAAAAAACAGAAGCGAACATTATCAATGCGACTACGCCGATAGAAAACGGCAGCAGGCTACCGAAGAAACTGGTGCCCGAGAACCGGTTTGCGGAATAACCTAACAGTACCATAATGGCCATAACTACTGTCATACACAAACTAAGGATTTCTATACTTAGTAGTAATAATTTTCGCTTGAAATCACTGGACTGGTATTTTCTTAGCCATTTCCAGATTCTGCCTTTGTTAGTGTGCACTAACGGCCTACGCTTACGCTTGGGTTTTAGCGTTATATTATCTGACTTAGAATTACTGAGATTAGCTATTTTACCCATTAGAATAAGGACCTAAGCTGTTCAATAAGAATAGAGACTTATCGGATTAGTATCTGCTACTGCTAGTTCAAAGTATTCACTGGATGGCCACTCGATCGGGCAAAGTGACTTACTTGAGTCTCCTAAAAGAAGAAATGATAAATAAAATTATCGATCAGGAAAAGTTGAAAACAAACCACTTTCAGTAAGGATTACAAATAATTCCATTTCTACTTCATAAGTGAAATAATATAAGCAGCTTATGAAAGGAGATATGGTGATGGCACGAGTAGCGAGTGGTAAAGAAGTTTTGGTGCAAGCAAAGGAATTACTGGTTAATGCAAGTACAATAGAAGAATTAAGACAAGCACAGGCTGTAGTGCTACCTTTGGAACTTGGCTTATCAATGGAGCAGACAGCTACAGCAATAGGTACTTCAATAGGCTGGGCGTGCCAGCTTCGAATGCGTCTTATCCGCAATGGCGGCATACGTGATACAGCCAAGCCTACCCGTGGTGGACGACGGCGCGAAAATCTTTCGCGTGAAGAAGAAGTTGCTTTTCTAGCGCCTTTTATAGAAAAAGCATCGACAGGAGGCATTTTGATTGTGAGCGAAATCAAGCAAGCATTGGATGCACGCTTAAAGCGCAAGACATCGCTCGCAGCTACCTACAACCTGCTGCACCGTCATGGCTGGCGCAAGCTTGCTCCTGACAAGCGCCACCCCAAAGCAGACGTGCTCGCTCAGGATGAGTGGAAAAAAAACTTCGAGATACCCTCACAGAAATTGACCGGGCGTGGCAAGCAGAAGGGCAACTGCGTCTGATGTTTCAGGATGAAGCCCGCTTTGGGCGTGTTTCTGATACACGCCGATGTTGGTGCCCCAAGCCTATACGCCCGCTATGCCAAGCAATGATTACCCAGCAATATGTCTATACTTATGCTGCTGTCTCTGTCGCTGATGGCGAACTGGATACACTTATCCTGCCTCAGGTTAATAGCCATTGCATGCAGATATTCCTGAATGAAGTAGCGTCGCGTCATCCCAATGACCGGATTATCCTGGTGCTCGATGGTGCAGGATGGCATCGCAGTCACACCCTTAAGCTTCCACATAATCTGCGCTTACTTATGCTGCCACCCTACTCACCAGAACTCAATCCTGTGGAGAATCTTTGGGATGAGCTCCGGGAGAAATCATTCCACAACCGTGTATTCGACAGCCTGGACGCACTTGAAAATCACCTGGAAGCAGCAATGCGCGACATGGAAAAAGATCGTGAATGTGTCCAATCTATCGTTGCATGGCCCTGGATTATAAATTCACTTATGAAATAGAATTGGAATAAGATCATGAAAAGAGATTCATAATTCTTTGATTGATTTACCAAATCAGATAAATAGTGGCAACTTGGTTGTATTGGCTTCAGTTTGATATAAACCAAAGTTATTCTTCGAATGAATTTGAACTTTAGTGGCAGAATTTATTTACTAAAACGTGCAAATTGCAATATTTGCAAAAAGAGCTTTCTTCAAGAAATCACCCAATAAAGAAAGATTAACCGATAAATTGATTGAAATCTGAGAAGTGGCCAAATCCAAGCCAATTACAAATGGTTATAAATTCACTCCCGATGAATAATTTTAGGTTCTGTTGACATTTCATAAATATCGACGAAAATCCTGCTCCATTTTGTGCATAAATGGAAAGCAGAACGAAATTGAGCGATGAACCATGGGGGATTTTATAACCACTTTTATTACTGCAAGAGCGAGTATATGTCGGAAGCATCGCAACATGCCGTCGTTTTTTGAATGCAGTATTATGGATTTTGCGAAGTGGCGCACAATGACGTTTGTTACCCCAGTCATTGGGCCAATGGAATTCAGTTTTTAAACGCTTTTCGCGCTGGTGCAAATATGGAGTCTGGCAGTTTCTACCCGCAGGTTGTAGTCAATATCCGGACAGGCAACCAATTCTGATTGATAGTACGATTGGGCGCGCACATGCCTGTGCTGCTGGAGCGGCAAACAGCTCGGCGCAGGCAGAAGCCCTGGGACGCTCGCAAGGCGGCTTCACCACTAAAATTCACGCTATGACAGATGCGCCAGGCAACCCGCTGGCTTTTATCCTGACTGGCGCACAAGCCAGCGATATCGGGTAGGCTTAGAATTTGTTGGCTCTGACGACAGAAGGGGCGGCCACCCTGCTGGGCGATAAAGGTTATGATAGCGATGCTTTTATTCAAATACTTACTGAAAAAGGCATTGAGCCTGTCATTCCGCCTCGCAGCCATCGAATCAATGCAAGAGATTGCGATTGGTTCGTGTATCAAGAGTGTCATTTGATTGAGTGTTTCTTCAACAAAATTAAGCACTACAGAAGAATATCCGCACGCCATGAAAAAATAGCTGGAAATTACATGGGGGTGATACGGTTCGTATCGGCATTGATTTGGCTTCGCTGAAATGTCAACAGAACCTAAGGCTCTAGACTAGCAGATCATTTCTGCTAGTCTAGAGCCTTCTGAATTATCAAGCAGAGTTAATGCCCAGTTAATGATTGTTGAGATAGAAAAAGGATTATTTTGCTAAAAATAAAGCAGAAAAGTGATAATCAATGATCCTAATCCAATCTGGCTGAACTGAAGGTATATCCCAGAGCTTAACTAACTAAGGCAATTCCCCAAGGCTGAGCAGGATAAAACTTAGAGTATGGTCCTTAATGAAGGATATCTGAGTCTCTTTATTCGTTTCTTTGATAAATATGTGGACAGCTAACAGAATCCAGAATCAGTTCTTGATATAGGTGTCAAAATGAAGCTGAATGGTTCTCTGCCGGGATTAATTTCAAATTATCTGTCCCTCTGTCTTAATCTAATTGCCTCCCGTAAAGTGCTTGCGACACGTTTTTAATGTCTGCGGGTTCAATTCCCCGCCCCTTGGGACGAAAGCTGGTTGATAACAGAGGATTGAAAAGAGCAGTTAATACCCCGCTGCTTGCGGCGAGGTAATTTATTCTTCAGAAGATAGCAAGCTTCCCTGTTTGTCAGTTTACGGGATTGCCTGACAGCATGTGTAAGTAGTAGTACAAATACTCCATTGCTCAAATCGTTTGCTGTGATAGCAATAAGGCAGTGCCTGCTCTGAATCAAATAGTACTGCTACGAATGATGTGCCAGATATGATTATAAAAAATATAATAGCTTACGGTTAATCAATGCAGTGATCTATCGTCACTTGACTCGCATGGCATTCTTAACTGACTTTACGCCCTTGACACTACGCGCAACTTCGATCGCTTTATCAATATCAGCTTCTGAACTGACGAAGCCGCTCAGTTGAACGATACCCTTAAAGGTTTCGACGTTGATTTCAGAGGATTTCAGGGTAGGCTCATTGAAAATTGCCGTTTTGACCTTCGTGGTAATGACAGAATCATCAAAATATTCTCCAGTTCCCTCTTGCTTGGGCGTTGGTGCGCAGCCCAAGAAAAAAGCCATTAGAGCAATTAAAAAGAAAGTGGAGAAACGGTTATTAAGCTGTGTCATGGCAATGCTCTCCTAGAGGTCTGAGGGAACTAAAACGCCCAGCGATACTTTTAGATTAAAGGGCTCTGGGTTTATAAATGCTCATCTACACAAACTATTAGTATGTAGACTACGCTATAAGTTCATACACATTAGGCATTGACACAGGATATTGCACAAGCTTAATGAAGGAGGAAACATTTTTCCTTTAGAGAGGGTGTCTTGAAATAATCGGATACTTTCTAATTTAGTTTCTCTAATTCGAGAACGGACATAGTACCTATTTTTATCATTCATATCAGGAAGTTAACCACTTTAATAAGTGCTTAACTTCCTAAGACCCAAAATACTTATCTTAAATTGTCAACAGACCTCAGCAGCGCGGTAAAAGTATCGTTGATACCATAACCACTTCCAAGATCACATGAATTCTAAAATGCAGCCACTTGCCGGGGGCAGGAGCGGCTATCGACGAAGGTTACTAAATCCTCGTGTTCGGCGAGCTGTGCCTGCACACATGACAGCACACCCGCGCCTGACATAGCCCTACCGGCGCGCGATAATCCAAACGGCATGAACAATGCCCGGGATATAGCCCAGCAATGTCAGGAGGATATTGAGCCAAAAATGCATGCCGATACCCACCTGAAGGAAAACTCCCAATGGGGCACAAGAACAGAAAGTAGTATGCGAATCAGATCCATCTGACCTCCTATAAATGAAATCAGGTCGAAATTACACCAAAGTATGTATAACACCTGTTTACACTAAAGATGAATGTACTGAAAAGTAAATTTAGTGTCAAACGTGCTGATGAGTAGTCAGAAAATTACCCTACTGCCTGGTAAACCTCAGATCAATGATAAATAAAGCCTAAATGAGCTTGGGGATTAGTTAGAAAGAACTAGCGTTTTCGAAACAGTAATTTTCAACCCAAGGACTAAAGCAAAAATCTATTGGCTGTGCTCGTCTTTTTTCAGTTTTCTCTTCGTAATTGAGCTGGTCTTTCTTCTTGCCTAGCATTCACCTGAAAAGAAAAAGATACCTTTAATCCTTTGTTTTCCTTATACTATTGAATAAAAATTAAGTAATTTTCTGATTGGTAATCAATATAATTGACAGTCCATTTGGCTTTCTTTCGGTACATTGGACTTGAGTAAAAAATCATTTGTTTTTTTCTGTGCGTTAGCTCAATCATTAAGTTGAACTTAGGTGCAATTCGCGCAGTCAACCTTTGATCGATGCATTGGCAGAACTTCAATCTCAACAGATAGTATGGTTATCAATAAGGAGATGTCACAATGAATCAACAAAATGACAAACCGAAATCACCGTTACCTGAGCAATCTCAAGAAAAGCCCGGGTTGGATTCTAAAATGACCCCACATCCGCACTATAAAGCGCAGCTTTACAAGGGATCTGAAAAGCTTAAAGACAAAGTGGCATTGATTACCGGTGGGGATTCTGGAATCGGAAGAGCGGTGGCCGTGCTATTCGCCCGTGAGGGGGCAGACGTGACCATTGTCTATTTGCCTTCAGAGCAGCCAGATGCGGAAGAAACCAAACTTGCAGTAGAAGCTGAAGGTCGCCACGCGCTTCTCCTTCCCGGAGATGTCACATCACGCAGCTTTTGCGAGCAGGCTGTAGAGCAAACCGTCACGCGATTTGGAAAGTTAGACATTCTGGTCAACAATGCTGCCTATCAAGAAACGCGGCATAGTTTGGCCGAAATCTCCGATGAGGATTGGGATATCACATTCAAAACGAATATTTATGGCTATTTCTATATGGCCCGGGCCGCGTTGGCACATATGAAAAAAGGGGCCGTAATTATCAATTGTGGATCGATCACAGGTCTGGAAGGAAGCAAAAATTTGATTGATTATGCTTCGACAAAAGGGGCTATCCATGCCTTCACCAAATCGCTTGCCCAAAATTTGGCCGATCGAGGAATCCGTGTTAATTGCGTCGCTCCCGGTCCGATCTGGACACCGTTGCAACCTGTATCGAAATCCCCCGAAGCCGTGGCCCAGCACGGAGCTGATACGCCCATGAAACGTCCAGGACAACCGGAAGAAGTAGCACCCGCCTTTGTCTTTTTCGCTTCAGAAGCCGATTCCAGCTATATCAGCGGAGAAATCATGACCATCTTAGGGGGTGAAACGCGGGCTGGCTAGATCAACTTTACCTAGAGTGGGTGTCGATCCACGTGTTGGGCTAGGGCACACTTCTTTGTAATAGCTCATATTGATTACCTATCTAAAGTGACCGCTTGATTAACTTATTGCTCGCTCTTAATTAATAGCATTGGCTCTTGCACCGTTAATTCTTGATACTAACCCATTGAATTTGCTCAATTAAATAATTAACGGTGCAAGCTCCATGAGCTCAACAACTTAACGAGATACTAAATAATCTGCTCAGTAGTCCACTCTTACTGCCGAGCTGCAGATGTAGTTAAACTATCGCAATAGGCTAGCGAACCACACAGATCATCTACTTACCGTTTAATCCCATAGTAAGAATGAATTTTATCTACCCAGGACTCGTCTGCCATGTCTGGCCAGCGATCCTGATCGAATCCTGGCGCATCTTTAAGACGATCTTTATCAACATTTAACACAAAACGCTTATTCTCCGTATCGAGCTTCAATGCTTTCCAAGGTACCGCAAAAAGCTTTTCTCCTATTCCGAGAACACCGCCAAAGGACAATACTGCATAACTTACAGTACCATTGGTCGTATCCAGCATGATTTCTTTAATGTCACCCAGATCTTCACCAGCTTGATTGTAGACATCATTTCCAATCAATGTGTCGGCACCCATCAAGCGAGGTCCAGGTCCATCTTTTCTGTTTTTGTACATCCCATAGGTATCGCGATCTTCATAACTCATGTTCATCTCCTATCCAAACGACTTTAGAAAATAGTCTTGCGATCATCTTGCGATCGCTAAACCTAACGAGTTAAACGTGCACGACCATCTCGACACGCTTAAACATAACAATACACACGGAACTGAACACGGTCTGTACGCTGGCACACTTATGAGCTCAGCATGTTAACGAGATATTAAACAATCTGCTCAGTAGCCCACTCTTACTGCCGATGTGGTTAAACTATCGCAAATAGGCTAGCGCACCACGCAGATCATCTACTTACCGTTTAATCCATAGTAAAAATGAATTTTATCCACCCAGGACTCGTCTGCCATGTCTGGCCAGCAATACTTATCGAATCCTGGCATCTTTAAGGCGATTTTTGTCAACATTTAACACAAAACGCTTTTTCTCTGTATCGCGCTTCAATGCTTTACAAGGTACCGCAATAAGCTTTTCTCCTATTCTGATAACACTGCCAAAGAACAACACTGCATAACTTACAGTATCATTGGTCGTATCCAACTGCCCACCAGCTTTGGTTGTAGACATCATCTCCCATCAATGTCCGGCACTTATCAACTGAGGCCCAGGTCCATCTTTGTGATCGCTTGAATCTAGCGATTCGAATAGCTATAGTAATGAAATAGGCTAGAATCAATGGCATTGAAGTACCAGGGTAGTAGCGAATGTTTCGTTTCGGTTCAGGGACGGTCTTGATGGGCTCAAAGGTAGATGCATTGAACTGCTCGTCAATGAAAAATGTTTTGCGGTTTCTTCGCAGTAGAGTAGTTAAAGTTGCTCACTTGGTAGCTAATTGAATTTTGTGTGGCTGGTAATTGAGTCAATTTGCCAACTATGGTCGTGCTCCTCGTTAATACCAGTCAACTTCATATTCTAAGATACTGTTTGTAATATTCTGCAGCCGTTCTCGTTTAATGCCTCGCATTGGCCAACTAAGATAAAGCTTAGTTTTTCTCTTCACCAGTGTTCCCATTATCTCCTGCTCAATTCAAGCTAAGATGATGCTTGTTCTAGGACCATGTCTTGTATACATGCCGGTTAGAGGGGAAAAGAATAATGTGCGCTTCCGAACAGACTGATTTTCTCTGAAATGAGAAGCTTATAAAGCGAATGCCCGCCTTGCATATGAAAGCAGGGAAAGTCGGCTATATACTCCCCTCACACCTCCACTAAATCTGTGGATATTAAGGTTCTCTGGAGTGAGTAATTAACGAGGATAAAAATGGCTATCATAAAATGGATTGGAATTGCCCTTCTTACGCTGGTTATTTTAGTTGTATTGTTGCTCGCCTTAATGAGTTCAAATTGGGTGCGGGATATAGCTGCGCAACAGATTAGTGAGCGGACAGGTCGAAAACTCACAATTAATGGTGATTTGAGCATCAATTGGTCCTTGACGCCCCACATAAGAGTTGAACAACTACAGTTTGAAAACGCAGCATGGAGCAAACAACCAAATATGCTAGAGCTTGCCGCTCTTGATCTCAGTATCGACCTGATAGAACTCATCCATGGCCGTGTAATACTGCCGGAAATTATCCTCACTAAACCCAATATTGTTTTAGAAAAATCGCCCGATGGCGAACCTAACTGGGAATTACGGACCGATAAAGACGATACGAAGGATCGTACAGAATTGCCAATTATTGAGCGCTTGCAGATTGAAGAAGGCCGCCTCGCCTACCGTGATTTATCAGAGAATACTAATATTATCGCAAATTTTGGGACGACTAAAGGACAGGCTGACGGTGAAGAAGCAACTAAGTTACAGGCAAAAGGAAAGCTTAAAGGAAGTCCATTAGCCATAAATTTAACTGCGGGGCCATTAGTTGCTCTTCGTGAAGCAAAAGCACCCTATCCGTTGACCCTAGGTTTGCAAGCAGGGAAAACCGCTATCAAAGTTAAGGGTACTGTGACAGAGCCTATGCAACTTAAAGGCCTAGATTTGCAGTTTGCCATGAAAGGCCCTAATCCAGAGCAATTATCAGACATAATCGGGTTGCCAATGCCCAGCCTACCGCCTTATCAGTTTAAAGGGCACTTGTCTTTTCATGAAGATACCTGGCAAGTTAAAAAGTTAAATGGGCGCGTGGGAGATAGTGATATTGCAGGAAATGTTAGCGTGAAAATAGATAAGCAGCGACCTTTTATAAAGGCAGATCTGACCTCAAAAAAAATAGATTTAGATGATTTTGGACCAATAATTGGCCTACCGCCTGAGACCGGACCTGGAGAAACTGCCTCCGCAGAACAGAAAGAACAAGCAAAAAAGCAAGCCGCCAGTCCTTATGTACTGCCCAAAAAATCTATCCATTTTGATGAATTACAGAAGATAAATGCCGATATTACTTTGCAAAGCAATCATGTTAAGTCAAAGCTGCCAGTGGATAAGCTTTCTACGCGAGCAGTTATTAAGAATGGTCATTTAATTCTTAATCCTCTAAATTTTAAGATTGCCACTGGAAGTATACAATCTTATCTTGAGTTCGATACAAGAACTAAACCTGTCAAAAGCAAAATAGAAACTAAAATACACCACGTTCGTTTAAATGAAATTTTACGCCGCTTTAAGATTGCTGAGGAAAGTGCGGGCTTAATCGGTGGCCAAGCAACCTTCTGGTTCAAAGGAGATTCTGTCGCTGAAATGCTAGCCTCGGCTGATGGCGGCTTGCTGATGCTAATGACAGGTGGCCAGCTTGATCATTTGTTGGTAGAACTCGGTGGGCTTGACGTTGGGGAAGCTTTGGTTGCTTTATTCGAGTAAGAAAGATAGTACGGAAATTAACTGTGCTTTTGTCGATCTTCCCACCACTGGCGGAATCATGAAGATAGGTAATTTTGTTATAGATACTGAGGACACTATCTTTTTCAGTAAAGGGACTGTTGATTTCAAGAAGGAACAATTAGATCTGGTCATTGACCCTAACCCTAAGGATTTGAGTGTATTTTCAGCTCGTGCGCCTCTTTACATAAAAGGTAGTTTCAAAGAACCAAATTTTACTCCTGGCGCAAGAGCGATTGTACGAGGTGCATTCTCACTTGCGTTAATACCTACTGCGCCAATTGTAAGTCTATATGCATTACTTCAGGAAAAGGAAAAAGAAAAAGAGCAGAAAGATAATAATCAAGAGAGTGACCACTGTTCCCGTTTTATAGACACATTAAAAGAAGCTCGCGAATAAAAAATTGTATTTATTTTCATAAAATATGGAGAAATAAATGAGCCATAAGGCACCTCGTATCATAAGAGTTATTAGTTATTTACTCATCCTATGTGCATTGAGTGGCTGCGCTGGTTTATTTACCCATGAGCCATTTACCCATGAGCCCCTAATTAAAAAAGAGAATCAAGAAGATCTAACTTTAGCCATGGAAGTAAAAGCAAAGCTGATTGAAACGAAGGAGCTTAGTGCCGCTGCCATACATGTGGAAGCATCTAATGAAGTGGTGATATTAAGCGGCTTTGTTGAAACAGAATCTCAACGTCAATTAGCCGGTTCCGTTGCGAAAAAAATACCTAACGTCAAGCGAGTGGACAATAAAATTAAAGTCAAATAAACAAAGCTATTAATGCGATAGATGGAATTGGAACTAATTTATGGCTAGAGTGCAATTTTTCAGCTGAAACTGGTTTGTTTATTCGTCTACATTAGATGTAAATAGGAAGATGAATCTACTTGGTAACTGGCAATTACAACTGACCTTACTGGCAACCGTTGCATTTGCGATGCTGCTTGGAGGCATCATAGGCTTTGAGCGCGAAATTAGGCAGCGTCCGGCCGGCATGCGCACTCATATGCTGATCGGAGGTGCTGCCGCGCTGCTGCTTGGTATTGGCGATCTCATGGCTGAGCGCTTCAGCGACGAAACCTATTCGCTGCTGATCAGGATCGAGCCCATCCTCATTATTGAAGCTGTAGTCACCGCGGTGGCATTTATCGGTGCGGGCACCATCATCCAGCACTCGCGACATGACTCGGTCCTAGGTCTCACAACGGCTGCTTCACTGTTACTGACGGCAGTCATCGGCATTGCAGTGGGCTTGCGGCAATACATGCTTGCGATTGGCGTGACTTTGCTGGCGTTGGTAGTTCTGCATTGGCTGCCTAAACCCAAGGACAAAGACCCCTAAAAAACTGTACTCACGAAAACTGTTGCTCTCTAATTTTCCCAAGCTGCCACAGGTATGCACAATGCACGTTCTTACAGATGTAGTAGTCAGGAGCACCGTCACTATATCTGAGTCAGATAAGTGAGACGATGTAGGGATCGTTGGCAGTTAACGAGATTTGCATAATTAATATAAATGCAACATTTTTACAAGAGAGCTAAGAGATGGATTATCTTTTATTCTTACAATGGCCCGCTGACCTGGTCAAGTATTTTGTGACAACCCAGCTAAACGACCTTTTTAAGCTCTGCCATATCAGCTTCAAATTGGATGGGACTTCTATAATTTAGATAAGAATGTAGTCGATAGCTGTTATAGAACATGGACATGTAATTCAAAATATCTTGTTGCGCTTCATATCGAGTCTGATAGTGCTGCCATTGCACCCGTTCCTGCTTCAGGCTGCCAAAGAAACCTTCCACCACACTATTGACGCTCCTATGTCAAGTAATGCAGCCGCATCAGACAAATCTGCGAGAATAAGTGGATACAACTCACGAACTATGTAGCGCTTCAGGCAACGCTGTATTTCTTTGTTTGCCATCCCTTGAGCAGCGCGTCGTGCCACATAGCTTTGGGTTCTTGGTTCGCTGCGCATACGTACCATCGCGATGGTCCATAGCGCGTTGTTTGCAGAGCGATCGCCTGCTCGATTTAATCGATGGCGGATAGTTTTCCAGAGGTAATGGAATGGACGCCCACTACCCAAAACGGCATCAAAGTGCCAAAGTAGTGGTGCAATGACCACTAAAACAGAGAGGAGCACCCAGAAGAGCTTCACAGCTAGTTACCAGAACGTCCCCAGTTATGTTTCGTAGTCCAGCATTTGCTAATTTCATTCATAATCCGTTTCGCCACCTCCATTGCCCTATTTGGCATTACTTCATTTTCCTCAAATGATTCTGTAAATGCTGTCGTAAACATTGCACTGTAAAAGTTTTACTGCAGAATGAAGGAATCACTCAATGGGTGAAATGGATTTTGAGGAAAAAGCAGGTGTAAAGATAGTTGGCAAGCTGCGCAGGAGCCAAAGCAATCTGCGAATGTATTTCGTTAACCAACCTTGCAGTCGTTTTACATAAGTTAGCAACGAAAACGGAAGTACAACAGTTCTTGGACTGCTGGCATTTCTACCAGGATTTTAGAAGTACAGACTTATTTGCTTACTGCGTAAGAGGGGTGTTTGCTCAAGTACGCCAACCCAATGCACCTGCCATATTTTTTAGCGAACACTTGCTTATTATCCATCCTTGACGGATAACTAGATTAAGCGCACATAGCCTAATTATGTGTGACGAAATTGCTCCATCGTTTTACAAATTTCAGGTACAGCTTTGCGCCTTCCTAGCGCAGCTAAAACATAGTTTCAGGCAGAGAATCAACATAAATGCTTCAGGAAAATTATCGGCCCTGCCCGCTCATACAAATGACTTTAAAATAAATAGGCATAAGTGCCAGATGCGTTGCAGAACCGACAGACAAGGTTACTGCTAATTATATAGTGTGAATTATCGATACTGAAGGAGTATATACTCGTTAAGCTGACGCATTAAAGCTTGATTGATGATCGGCAATTGTTGCTAATAATGAAATGTGCTAGCTCAAACTTGATGTAACAGAGATTAAAAATAAGCCTCAATTGAATCTGAAATTAAAAGACTAAGTTCGATTAAAAGCTGCTATTCGAACGGATTCGATCCAATATCCGTTGAATACTTTAATGCAATTCGTCAGAAACGGAAGGCCATGATCACGCGCTTCCAAATCTGCCATTTTGTCGCTGATTATAAATATAGCAGAGCGAATGCGGACTTCAGTTCAATGCCCGATATCTCCACCAACATCAAAGACCAACCCTTCATCCGGTTGGTTTTTTTCGCCTACTCTCGCGTGTTTGCGGGGATTCTTGAGGGTTCTTGCGGACTTCGAGGCTTCGAGAAATCTCACAAATTCGATCATTTTTTCTCTCATTGCCCTATTATTCTCCCCATCCCTACGCGTCATGCAAGTGTGAAGTCCGCAAGTTCGTATTTATTTAACTATAAAAATCAATTGTTTACACGACGGCTAATCAAACGGTTTATTTTCAGCATTGGTAGGGGAAGGAAACCAGCTGTAATCAGATGGTAGTCACCCATTGAGCTGGAAATATTGGACGCTTGAGTCACACCCCCTCATTACCAAATTTTGGTACGCTTCTTAATAACGGGCAAATTCAATGGTAGATCCGTTCATGACCTTTCATGGTTGTCACAAAGGGATTCAGCCACCGCCTGTGGAATCCGCCCTCCAGCTGCAATATCAGCAGCAATACGTTGTATGTGTTCATCAAGCGGCTGCTCATTGTCATTTCTAATGTATGGCTTCTCTGAGGATGGCGGTCGCTCAATCACTTCACGTACTGCTTCATAAAGGGCTAATGATGCTGGCGAAAGGCAGGAACGGGCATCATAGTGCCCAGCGACAATGTAAGTGCGTAGATCAACGGCTTGGATACCAAACATCAATGCGATGGCCATGTACTGCTGGAAAGCCTCAATGGATTGGCGAGCGAGATTGGCTGAACCATAGCCGAGACTACTGATGTTTTGATTAAATTGCTCGGCATGGGTTGGAAATCTATCGATAAGTGGATGGCCATAAAACGTCAGTAAAGGCATGATCGAGTTACCACTGATCTGTAAGCCCTTAAGTCCCATATTAACCGTACGTTGAGTATTGCCAATCAGGCAGGGAGGCAATCCATTACTAAATTCAGGCGTAACGAGTAAGGCAATCTGAACGTCCAGATGCTTTGCCATCAATCCTAAATAGTAACGCAACTGGTCCATTGCTACGCCAATATATTGCCCCAGAAAATTGCCGCCGTGATAGTCCATGCCCTTATCCGGATCAATTAGGGGGTTATCACTTGCGGAGTTTATTTCGGTGGTGACCTGTTGGGCAATATTGTCCAGTCCCTCCACAAGTGGTCCCATATACTGAGGCAGGCAACGGACCGAATAGCGGTCCTGGACTAGTTCGCCAATTTTATATTCAAGGCGGCCCTCCAACTCATCGCGAATCAACTTCGACCCTTTCAATGATTCAAGCATGTAGTTGGCCACCCACCTTTGACCGGGGTGAGGCTTATGAGTATGGATAAATGGATGAAACGGCTGATTGGAGCCGTTTAAGCCCTGGATGAAAAGCGCGTGGGTATCCATGGTCATTTTCAGCAGTAGCTGGGCATCGTACACGCATTGAGCAGCAATACCGGTCATCACACAGGTACCATTGATCATAGCTAGCCCTTCTTTGGGGAGCAGATTAAGGCGCGGCAGGCCAAGCTTCTTGAGTGCTGTTATAGAATCGATTTCTTCCCCAGCAAAATCGACAACAAAACTTTCATCCAGTCCGATCAGCGCACCAGTTATGCTGGCAAGTGGAGCAAGGTCGCCGCTCGCGCCAATAGAGCCAAACTCGCGCAGATGGGGGTTGACATTCGCATTTAAAAATTTCACCATCCGCTGCACCAACTCAAGCCGTAAACCAGAGAAACCGAGCATATGATTATTTGCGCGAATCAGCATGGCAGCACGAACATCATCTTTGGGCAATCGCTTGCCCGCCTCTGACTTCATGAACCAGATCAAGTTTTGTTGCAGATCGCTGGCATCTCCAGGCGAGATATGGGTATGGGCCATCCCCCCAAAGCCGGTTGTCACACCATAGATCGGTTTACAGGTTTTGGATACAACGCCATTAATAGGTTGACAAGCATTGGTAGCGTTCACGATGTAATCATGTGAGGCATTGACACGCCGCAGAACTTCCTCATCGTTAGTTAATTGCACCTTTGTGTTGCAGCGCGCAACCCGCACGACATCATTTATATTTAACGCATTGCCTCGTATGGTAACTGTGTCGTCCCTCTGAGATGTCGGTGCCGATAACGTACTTAGAAAGTGCCCTGAAAATTTTTTCTCCATTATCTCCCTCCAGTATCAACGTAGTAGATTGGCGCACAAATATCATAAACACCCTTTCCCATCAAATCGAAAAGTATTGACATATCAGATATGCTGTTAAATACTCTGATGAATGATCAAATTATCATATATTCATTTAAACGAAGAGAGATCTTTGTCGGCGCATGGAAACCAAGCTTTGCCGCAAGCGCCCGTCACCGACCGCCACCGGTAAAACTAATACGTGGGCCTGTAGTATTTGCTTACTCGGTCGGTCGGATCAATTTTCTGTTCGACAAGAGTAAAACGCCGCACATACGGCCGGATGAGCTATGCCAGCACTTTGACCTTAGCCCAAAAATAGGTGTGGCGAAATTGACGGCTATCCTGGAGTTGTTGAATTGCGGGCACACTGATCCAAATTGGACGCTCCCAAGCCGATTAGCAGACCATCCACTGATTTGGCTAATCCAAGCTAATGATATAGCCTAGCCACCAACACCAAAGACCAACCCTTCATCCGGTTGGTTTTTTTTCGCCTACCCTCGCGTGTTTACGCGGGTTCATGCGGATTCTTGCGGACTTTGAGGTTTCAAGAAACACCACAAATTCGCTCATTTTTTCTCTTTTCGTCCCATTATTCTCTCCGCCCCTACCCGTCATGCAAGTGCGAAATCCGCAAGTTTCTATTTTTTAAACATTACAAATCAATAGATTACGCGCGGACTCATCGAGCGGTTTATTTTCAATATTGGTAGGGAAAGGAAACCGGCTTGATTCGGAGAGCGGAGATTGATGAAGAAGATTGAGACTTTCAAAGCAATGCTCGGTTAAAATAACAAGCGTGAGGTCGGTATTCCTTCATTACTCGCTGGGGCCGTAGCTGATGCCTACGCATAAACCCCCGTCTGGGCGCATAGGTTCTCGTCGGTGCGCAGCACGAATAGCAGCCGCTTCCAGTTCGGCGTCGTTCAGGTAGTGCTCCACTTTGTTGTCCTCGAGGAACAGCGGAAGCCTGACCGCTGTATTGGTTTCCAGAAATTCCCACTCGACGGCGAGATTGAGCGAGCGTCTGATGATCTTCAGGATGTGGTTGCAAGTGGCTGGAGCAAGTGTCTGCCTGAAAGAGTTTAGCAAAGTCTGGATCTCGAAGCGGGTGATCTGGTGCAATCGCTTGTGACCTAGGGTTGGCTGTATTTTCAAGCTAAAGATGCGAAGGTCATCTGAGATTGACCGCTTGTGCAGGCGTTTGTGCGGCACGTAATCGTACTCAAACAGCCGCTCATAGGTCAGTTCGCTCTGCTTGGGTTGCCCGTCAGCTCTGGGGTTGCGGCCAAGTCCGATCTCCATCTTGAGCACTTTGGTCTGCCTACGTGCTGCCGCAAGCGTAACGTTAGTCGTGGAGTCAATCCGCTGGTGTCTAGTCTTACCGGCATCGTCCTTGTAGCGCAGGTAGTACATTCCCTGGCCCTGGCTGGTGGCACGCCCTTCGACGTAGAAGTCGGGTAATTCCATTTCCAAATCAAAAATGACGCGCAGGCGAACCGCAGACAGTATAAATAATACGGCAAGGTGAAGCCGACAAAGTCATTTTTGATTTAGAAATGGAATAAGTCTTCATCCGTATATTCAATTCTCCTTCTTCCTTGGGAGCATTTTAGATGGGTGGTGATGAATTCCTGGGTGAGTTTAACGATGGGCATGGTTGTAGCCTCCTGTGATATGGAAAATCGGAATAAAAGAAGATCGACGCCTGCCACACTGATATTGGTCAAACGTCGGGATTTTTGGGGTTATTTCAATGAGTTGATTCTGGGTATGAGAACACGCGGATACGGTGATTAATATTCATCGTCTGCCTCGCTGGTATCTACCGAGTTATCCGCAACGCCGAGTGCGATGCCCGACATAGCTTGCGGGAAAACGTTGCGCTGTGTCGGTAAATTTTCGGGAGGCGCGGCCTCCCCGCCCTGCAATAACTGCCATCCCCCCCTTTTCGATAGTAGTGTATAGGCTGTTTCTTTACGGCTTTGTTGAATCAAGTGAGGAAGCGTACTCTACCAGTCTTGAGTTCATACACAGCACCAACCAGGATCACATGCCTTTCCACTAGAGCATGTTTTGCTTCCGGGAATGCGAGCAGTTGCTGCATCGACCAGCGCACATTTGCCTCCACAGCTGCATGTAACAGCTTCTCCCAACTCTGGTTAAAATCGAGTTCTCTTAAACCAGGTTTGATCAACTTGATGAGGGATTCGATATGTTCGGGTTCCTTGGCATGGTGTAGCATCGCATCTAGAGTAGCCGCAACAGCACCGCAACCTTCATGACCCAGCACGACAAATAGCTGCGTGTGAAGGTGTGATCCGGCATATTGCAAAGAACCAACCACATCTTCGGCAATGATGTTTCCAGCAAGGCGAATCGTAAAAACATCTCCAAACCCCACATCGAAAATGAGTTCTGGTGGCACACGTGAATCGCTGCATCCTATAACAGTGGCAAAAGGTTTTTGAGATTCAACAAGTATACTGCGCCAGGAAAACTTCTCATGCTCATGATGCGATTTTTCTGCCATGAAGCGTTGGTTCCCACGTTTTAATCGATCCAATGCCTCGTTAGCATTACGAGGATAGGTCTCGGTATCGCTGGCATTTAAATCAGCCTTATCGGTTGTCACACAAGAAGCCACACCTAGACTCAAGCAGCAAGCCCCAAGTAATATTTGCCTTCGGGTGAAGGTCGGTTTTGTCATACAGTCGCTCCCTTCTGTGTGGATCGCATCAAGTTGTCTGGAAGTGAAATCAAAAAAATTGATATTACTTTTTAGACACCGTATATAGCTTTGAAAATCCTTGAGCGTCAAATAGCGCACGGCATAGCGACAGCCTATACACTGGTAGCATAGTCTTCTCCAAGCAGGCACCTCGACACATTGATGATCCACACAACCCCTTGCAGAGCATCGCTAGCGTCGAGTCTTTGGGTACTAATTGACGTTGCATAGGGAAAGATAATGTATCTATCCTTCCGACAGCTCCGTTAAATTAATGTGTATCAAATTTACTTTATCTTCAGTTGACAGGGACGGCATTTCAGTGCCGAGTTAGTCGGAATTATCCACAACGGGCCCCTTGAGCCACACCCCCATCAACAAGTTATGCTACGCTTCTTGATAACGGGAGTCATCCACAAATTCAATGTAGAACCTTTTTCTTTCAAATACTCTCCGTCTAGAAGATCCTACCCAAAATCCTCCACCTCCACCAAATACCAACTCTTTATCCGGTTGGTTTTCTTTCGCCTACTCCCGCGTGCTTGCGGGGCTTTGTGCGGATTCTTGCGGACTTTGAGGTTTCAAGAAATCTCCAAAATTCGCTCACTTTTTCTCTCTTCGCCTCATTATTCTCTCCATCCCTACCCGTTACGCAAGTGCGAAATCCGCAAGTTTGTATTTTTTAAATGATAAAAATCAGTCTATTACGCGCGGACTAATCAAGCGGTTGATTTTCAGCATTGGTAGGCGAAGGAAACAACTCGAATATAGAGAATGATGATAGGTTGATGTGGTCTAAACCTAAGCAGATCTTTTTAACCCTGGATCAAGCTAATAAATCAGATAATCTTCAGAAAATAGCTAATTGAAAAAATAGGTTTTCATTTATTTGTTTATCAGGGAATTTCACCTCCGGAGGAAGCATAAAATAGGGCTTTCAAGAGGCTGCTGAATTATTTCGCTTTTGCTATAAACGTAAAAGTTATTCATGGCGGCATGATTTACACAACTTAGTCTCCGCGGTATTGCCTGGATGGTTGAGAAGTCTCGTAAGCCAGAGCGATTAGCAGGTTTGCAATGATTTAATGACTTTGTCTACTCACGCGTTTAAATTATAGATAGCCTGTGATTTCGGCTGATAAGTTCAAGCAACCCCTTAATTAAACCCATGAGGTGATGCTATGATTAAATTCTCGAAATTCATAATTCCCATTATGCTCCTAACCGCCGTCAATGCATATGCTAGGGGTGGAGACCATCAACAAGATGCCCAAGAGAAGCAGCAGAGCCGACAATCATCAACTCAGTCAGGACAGCAACAGAGACAACAGACCCAGCAAAACAGGGCAACAATGGCCAATGAGTATCAGGATGAGCAGCAGCAGCAGGAAAACAAAGATAAGGCAAAGGCAGCCGCGGGCGTGAGGAGAATGCAAAAATCACAGCAACAGCAACAACCTCCGCAAGCGCAACAACCTCCGCAGTAATCATTTACCCGAGAGAGGTTGCAATAGACCAAAGCGAAGACTGCTTTCGATTGAGGCTACTCAGGCAAAGCGATGTGGCAAGCTATGCCATGCCGATAAGAAGTATTAGCTTTAAGAGGTGACTGACACAAAATTGGCACAGCAAATTAAAAGGCTTAGGTGTAAGAATTTCTAGCGTTGTTTACAGTATTCCGGAGAATACTGTAAATGAACATGCACAAACATATAAGACTCACGCCACTTGACCGTCAGGAGCTGTGGCAGCTTTGACCTAACTCGCTGCTGGCAAGTGTCTCAACTTGCCGAACGCTTTCGAGTCTCAAGACCCACGATTTACGCCGTTCTCAAGCGGGCAAGGCGCAAGGAGTTTTTTCCTCGCGACAGTACCAATCAACGTTTTAAAACAATCCAATACGGCCTCAAACGCTTAGCCAAAGTCGAGCAGTCCATCCAGGAGCGCTTGAAACGCGAGGCAAAGCGTTATAACAAGTCTTATCCCGGCGAACTCATGCGTTTCGATACTAAACGCCTGCCTTTGCTCAAAGGCCAATCACCTACCCAACCCGGGGAATACCTGTTTGTCGCGATTGACGACTTCTCCCGAGAACTCTATGCAGCCATCTTGCCCGATAAAACCCGGAATAGCGCAGCCTGGTTCCTTACCGAAACCGTCATCGCCCAATGTCCTTACCAGATCGATTACGCTTATTCTGACAATGGCAAGGAATATAAAGGCACTGACAGTCATGCTTTTGTTAAAGCCTGCAAAGCCCACGGCATCGGCCAGAAATTCACTCGAGTCAATCGACCCCAAACCAACGGCAAAGCTGAACGCGCTATCCGCACCCTCATGCAGATGTGGCATGACATGACTAACTTTAAAGACTGCACCGACCGGCAAATCCAACTCGGCCGCTTTATTAACTTTTATAACACTGTCAAACCACACAAGAGTTTGAATAACTCAACTCCTTATGAAATACTCCAACTTTATTTTAATCAACCTCTCTGTAAACAACCCTGAGATTTCTTACAGCTAAGGTATTTCTACCTAAGTCTTTTATTTTATGGAATAGTTATGGGGATCGAATCCTCGACCAGCTGATTACAAATTAAAGATTATCCATAAATACTTTGATAGCATCACGAACGTCCGTTTATGAATGACAGAACAAAATTCGAGGATGTCACTACAAAGCCGATATTCGAACCGATTAATCTATAAACTCCAATGGCCGGTAATGGCAGAATTCAGTCAATGAATGTCATATTGAATGGAAACTAATTTTTTGAGGCTGTCAGCTTAAGTTTGAGCTATTACAGATGAGATGTAGTTAGGTTTTGTATGCGAGTACGGTAAATGGTACGGTAGAAATATTTACTTACTTATTTTCTATTTATATTCAGTTAGTTATATTCTCAACTGGCGGAGAGGGTGGGATTCGAACCCACGTGCCAGGTTGCCCCAACCATCTGATTTCGAGTCAGCGCCGTTATGGCCACTTCGGTACCTCTCCATGCAAGTATTTAAAGTATAAATTTGCGAGCTTTTATAGTTTACCAGTTTATAGCTGTTTTATTCATAGCAAAAAGTGTAAATTTTACTCACCTGGCTAATTCTGAACTTCTAGGTTCTGTTGACATTTCGTAAATTTCAACGAAAATCCTGCTCAATTTTGTGCAGAAACGAATAGTAGAACGGAGCTGACCGATGAGCAATGGGAAATTTTATATCAACTATTGCTACTTCAAGAGCGGGTCTATGTTGGAAACATGGAGCAATATCGTTGTTTTCTGAATGCAGTATTGTGGATTTTACGTAGTGGCGCACAATGGCGTTTGTTACCCCAGTCATTGGGCCAATGGAATTCAGTTTTTAAACGCTTTTCGCGCTGGTGCAAATATGGAGTCTGGCAGTTTCTACCCGCAGGTTGTAGTCAATATCTGGACAGGCAACAAATTCTGATTGATAGTACGATTGTGCGCGCACATGCCTGTGCTGCTGAGCGGCAAACAGTTCGGCGCAGGCAGAAGCCCTGGGACGCTCGCAAGGCGGCTTCACCACTAAAATTCACGCTATGACAGATGCGCCAGGCAACCCGCTGGATTTTATACTGACTGGCGCACCAGCCAGCGATATCGGGTGGGCTTAGAATTTGTTGGCTCTGACGACAGAAGGGGCGGCCGCCCTGCTGGGCGATAAAGGTTATGATAGCGATGCTTTTATTCAAATACTCACTGAAAAAGGCATTGAGCCTGTCATTCCGCCTCGCAGCCATCGAATCAATGCAAGAGATTGCGATTGGTTCGTGTATCAAGAGCGTCATTTGATTGAGTGTTTCTTCAACAAAATTAAGCACTACAGAAGAATATCCTCACGCTATGAAAAAATAGCTGGAAATTACATGGGGTTGATACGGTTTGTCTCAGCATTAATTTGGCTTCGCTGAAATGTCTACAGAACCTAACATAATTTTTATATAAAATTAGATAGCATCAGCAACTGTATTTCTTATTTTCTGAATCGCTTTGACCTCAATTTGTCGAACCCGCTCAGCTGATACCCCTAGTTCTTCAGCCAACTCATGAAGTGTCGCAGTATCTTTTTCTCTTAACCAGCGGGCTTCAATAATATGACGACTACGATCATCAAGATTTGCAAGTGATTCTTTAAGTCTTTCATGGCATATGCGAGAAATCTGCTTTTTCTCAATAACTTGCGATGGATCTATTCCATCAGTCAAATAATCAATTGGATTACAGCTTTCATCATCTTCTTCTGATAATGGCTCCAATGAGATATCACGACCACTAAAGCGGGTCTCCATTTCGATTACTTCTTCAGATTTGACTCCCAATTGTTTTGCTACGGCAGCTATCTCCTCCTGATTCATAGTATCCAAACCTTGTTTCATACTCCGCAAATTAAAAAATAACTTACGTTGCTGTTTGGTTGTTGCAATTTTGACTAATCTCCAATTTCGCATAATGAATTCATGGATTTCTGCTTTAATCCAATGAATGGCAAACGATACAAGGCGCACGCCACGTTCTGGATCAAATCGTTTCACAGCTTTCATTAATCCGATATTGCCTTCCTGAATTAAATCGGCATGGGGTAAGCCGTAACCTAAATAGCCGCGAGCTATAGCAATTACCACTCTTAGATGCGATAATACCAATTGATGAGCAGCTTTTATATCATTTTCATTCCTCAGACATCTAGCCAAACGTATTTCTTCCTCTTGTGATAGCATAGGAAAACGGTTAGCAGTTTGAATATATCCTTCAATACTACCTCCCACTATCGTTGGTAACGCAAGAGTTGTTGTCATACTTTCTCCTTTAACTTCAATTTTAAATTTTTACCATTTTAAAATTTATTTTAGCACTCGTACAATGAGAGTGCTAATAATTCCTGAAGTTTCTCTAACTATTAAAAATTTATGAGAAAAAATGTTTTGAAGGCCTAACTTTAGTGTAAAAATAAAGCGAATATTTTCTGAACACTCAGAGAATATCTTATTGTTTGGAGGTAGAAGTCTAGAAAATGAATTTGTGTATAGAGACGTTGGGTATAGAAAAGCTTACCCACTAAAAACTAATATCTTTATTCTGGTTCTATTTGAGAGAGATGCTGTGCAACTGATAATCTTGCTCCCAACCACCCCAGCAATGCTGAAAAGATAAGCAAACTAAGACTATCTCGTAAAGAAAGATAATTCAAATGAAAATCTGTCGCATAAAGTTGTGTCAGCTCCACTAAACTCTCATTGATTGCCTGAATCCCTAAGGCAATAAGGAGCCAGCCAGCTGCTGCACCTGCCATTCCTTGTATTGCGCCAAAATAAAGAAAAGGGCGACGGATGAAACTATCTGTAGCCCCAATTAATTTAGTAACTTCAATTTCATCTCGCTTAGTTAATATCTGTAAGCGAATAGTATTAAAAACTACTATAATTAATGCCAAACCTAATACCACAGCTAACATCAATACGGCAAACTGCCCCAATCTGAGTAAAGCATCCAACCGTCTCGCCCAATCTGTATCGACCTGAACATGCTCTATCTCAGGCCATTTTTTCATTATAGCGCGTATATTCTCTAATTCATCAGGTAAAATTTGCTGGAGATTGATAATAAAAGCATCAGGTAATGGATTCCTTGGTAGATTACTTTCAACCTCATTTAAATTACTTTCTTGTTGTAATTGTTGTAAGGCAATTTCTTTGGAAATGAATTGAAAACTCGCAATATAAGGAAATTTTTCCAATTGTGTATTAACATTTTCAATATCTGCTTGTGATGCATTCAATTTAAGAAATATACTTAATTGTGGCGTGTTGGCAGTATCACTAGAAATAGCTTGCAAGTTTCCGAGCATGGTATAAATACCAAGGGGCAAACTGAAAGCAATACCGATTACAATAATGCTCAGGAGGCTGGATAATGGTGTATTTGCAAGCTGCTTGAGTGCTTGGCTTAATGCTTGCCAATGTTGAGATAACCATATTTTCATACAACCAGCTTTCCTTGATTGAGTGTAAGAATACGATAACGGTTATCATTTAATAGTGCTGTATCGTGTGTAGCGATCACCACAGTAACACCTACTTGATGAAAAGATCTGAATACTTCCATAATGCTCTGCGCATACTCTACATCAAGATTTGCTGTTGGCTCATCGGCTATCAAAATTGATGGGCGATGAACCACTGCTCGAGCAATGCATAATCGCTGTTTCTCGCCACCAGATAATGTAATTGGATAAGCATTTTCCTTTTTCAACAAGCCAACCTTATCAAGTGCAGCACGAACTCTCCCAGCCGCAGTTTTATTCTGAAAACCACGTATTTGTAATGGCAGCATAACATTGGCAAAAACAGTACGATCATACAAAATTTTCTGATCTTGAAAAATTAAACCTAGACTACGCCGTAAAAAAGGAATCGTATTTTTCTTAAGCGCATTGACATTCTGATCGCTTACCATGATATTGCCATATGTAGGACGCTCAATTGCCGCAATAAGCTTTAACATGGTGCTTTTACCGGCACCAGAGTGACCGGTTACCAATACTAGTTCCCCCGAATGAATTGTGAAAGCAACATTTTTTAAAGCTTCAAATCCATCTGGATAACGCTTGGAAACATTTACAAAACTAATCATAAATACCCGGCACCAACAAGATCTAGTCCATTAAAAGCTTAATCAAATATTGCCTCGACAAATTCTTGCGCATCAAATGGCCTCAGATCCTCTAGCCCCTCTCCCTATTCCAATAAAACGTAAAGCAGGAGGGTTTTGTGGATATTGGGCGGCTATGGCAGCTATTACACCACCTTTGGCAGTACCATCCAGTTTGGTAAGGACTAAACCTGTCACTCCAAGTGCTTCATCAAAAGCTTTGAGCTGATTAAGTGCATTCTGACCTGTATTAGCATCCAATACTAACAGGACCTCATGTGGCGCATCTGGTAACGCTTTGTTGATAACACGTTTGATTTTTTTAATTTCTTCCATCAGATGTAATTGGGTAGTCAAACGACCAGCGGTATCTGCCAGTACTATATCAATATCACGTGCTTTAGCTGCATTGATTGCATCGAATATGACAGCTGCAGGATCACTCTTTTTCTGAGAATCACTCTCCTGCGCTATAACTGTAACACCATTGCGTTCACCCCATGCCAATAATTGTTCTCGCGCTGCCGCACGAAATGTATCACCAGCAGCCAGCAATACTGATTTACCCTGCAATTGAAAATAATGAGCAAGTTTGCCAATTGTAGTGGTTTTGCCAGCACCGTTTACGCCCGTTATCATAATAATAAATGGCTTCTTCGTCGTAACATCTAGCGATTGTACCAATGGAGCAAGCAAACTGACCAAAGTTTCTTGAAGTGCTTCTTTAAGCTGCTCCGCGTTGCTCAGCGCATCTCGTTTCACCTTCTTGCGCAATGCTTCCAGCAACAAATTAGTCAGCATTCACGCCAGTATCTGCGGTAAGCAAGATAGTTTCAAGCTCATCATAGAGTGCCTCATCTATTTTGCCACTACTCAACAAAGTAGATAATTGCTTGCCAAAATTCTGCCGGGTTCGAGCAAGCCCGTGTCTGAATTTACTTGCCAAACTTCTCCGTCTTAAATTATCTTCAGTGGAATTTTTTTTAGATTTAAAAAGACTAAACATTCCTGGTAGGCTGTAATTATTCTGAATTTACAATAAACGTTCATTTTATTCTTATTACACAAATTTAGATGTGTTAAAAAATTATGAGTACTAAACTCTATCGCATCACTTAACTAATCAAATAGTTGCAGTATTAAAATACTAATTTCTTTGTAAAGATAAATTTCCTATTACATTCTTTTTTATGTTACATCAAAATGTTTCATCTATAACCCATATTGCCAGATTAGAATGATAAAGTTCCTATCAGTAAAACGATTGAATCCGCTTGTATCTATTATAATTATTTGATTTAATTAAATATATTTTCTATTTTTTTGTATTCCTGTAATCTCTACTAGAGAAACCGAATAAAAATTCAAATAATTGAAATAAGCATTATCTTCCAAACAAATAATATCAATGTCTCGCCCAATTATGCATCAATTAATCGTTCGCACTTGAGCATAATCTTTACATCGCACGCAAACATGCGCAAAATGCACGTGTCATAGCAGTAATCAAGGCAAATGCTTATGGGCATGGCCTACTTCATACTGTAAGCGCTCTAAAAGCCGCGGATGCTTTTGCTGTTCTTGAACTCGATGCTGCGGTACGTTTGAGAGAAGCGGGCATTTATCAGCCTATTTTGCTTCTTGAAGGCTTTTTCTCTGAGGCAGATCTAGCAATTATAAGGCAATATCAATTAAGTACAGTAATACACCATCATGAGCAATTAGCCATGCTATCCTCATCAAAACAAGAAACTAAGATCAATATATTTCTAAAAATCAATACAGGAATGAATCGTCTTGGTTTCACACCCGAGGAAGGATTAGTTGCACTTAAAATACTAAAGAATAATCCGGCGTATAGATCAAATTACGTTAATGACACATTTTGCCTGCGCAGATGATCCCTCTAAAAAAGACGAAGTCAATCAGCAACTCAAACATTTCCACTTGTTTTCTGGAAAATATCATCTACCATGCTCATCACAAACTCTGCAGCAATTTTACAATATCCAAAAACACATGCCGATTGGGTGCGTCCTGCATCATGCTCTATGGTGCATCCCCTCTGATAGATAAAACCGCTTCAGAGCTAGGTTTACGCCCTGTCATGACGGTATCAAGTAAATAATCGCCATACAACGTCTTGGCGCAAAAGAAAAAGTTGGATATTGTGGTCAATTTCAAGCTGAAACATACAATGCATATTGGTATCGTTGCGTGCGGTTATGCCGATCGATATCCAGACATGCGCCAAACGGAACCCCGGTACTTGTTAATGGGCAACGCACACGTATTGTTGGACGAATATCCATGGACATGCTAGCTGTTGATCTTACCAGGTTAAAAATGCTAGTATTGGGAGCCCGAGTAATTTTGTGGGGAAACGAGTTACCATATAAAGAGGAAGTAGCAAAATCTGCAGGCACAATCAGTTATGAAATTGTTTTGTGCTTTATCCTCAAGGGTTAAGACAATAATAATAGCTAATGAAAATCAGTAAAGCTTTTTAACTTTACTGACTCCCAAGCAAAATAAGATTATTCGACTTTAGCTTTACTACGTAAATTTTGTACAGCCGCACCAAAGTTCCGCTGTAACACACGCTGTTGCATATTTGTTTTTACTTCTTCAATTGGAGGTGTGACTGCAGGGCGCCACATCTTCAAGCGAAGTACATGCCATCCGAAAGTAGTTTTCACCGGTTTTTCTGTTGTATTTCCTTTTTTCAGGTTTTGCAAAGCTTCCGCAAAAGGCTTGACATAGGCTGCAGCTGACACTCCACGCCTAATTCGCCACCATTGTTTTTACTACCGACATCAATCGATTTTTTTTCGCGAGTTTCTCAAAAAAAGTGCCTTTTTTTCTAAGAGAAACAATCGATATCTTTAGCTTCTGCTTCACTTTCAACCAGGATATGACGAGCTTTATATTCTTTATCGCCCATCTGAGCTTTTACAGCTTCATATTCGCGTCGTAATATATCGTCACTCACTGTATTATTTTTAATGTAATCAGCTTGATAGGCTCTAACTAATATCGCCTGACGAGCAAGTTCGGATTGAGTTATCACATCCGGATCCCGATCAAGTCCTTTTTTTTAGAGCCTCTTGCGCAATAATTTCCTCTGCTATGAGATTCTCGCGCAGAGTATTCCTATATCCGAAAATTCCGGTTGCCCTTGAGCCACAGCAGCTTTGACCATAAAATCAAGCCGCGCCTGCGGAATAGTTACTCCATTTACTTTTGCTACAGCAGCAGTCGATTGGGCATAAAGAGTAGTGACAACAGAACTTGACACACATACCAATATTAACAATAAAAATTTATTTAAGCGCCATGCAATTTCCTCTAAGTAATATAAAATGGATAGAAATTTTTTATATAAAGATTACGTATTGACAATGTCATTGACTGTATAAGCGTCATTCTTTACATATTACTAGACATACAGTAACATAAAATATCTGGCAAATCCGATTAATAACTTCATAACCTATTATCTCTATATAGGTTTAATCTGGCAAAACTTTC
>CAWFHT010000019.1:0-112798 GCA_963815685.1 uncultured beta proteobacterium | reverse complement strand
GGAATTACTGGGTGATTTCTTGCAGGCTTGGCATAACAAATTTGGTAAAACAGCTACGCTGGTTAAAGAAGTAGTATCTGCAGCACAAGATTATTTTAACGGCAAACCATTTAATGAAATGCTTAATGAAACTGTCACCGATATTGCAGGCGAGCGGGATGGAACCATTGACCGTAGACATCTAGGATGGTGGATAAAACGTCGTGCTGGACGTGTAGTCAATGGCTTGCGATTTGTAAAAGATGATACAACGCGGAATGCGGCAAAATGGAAAGTTGAGTCGGTTTCGTCGGTTTAGTCGGTTTTTTCCCCTCGCTTTTATCAAAAATAGTATGTGTGATTTTTTCATTTAGATTGAAAATGCTCGATCAAATTTAAATTTCTTGTTAAAACAGGAGAAAAGCAACAATGAAACGATAGAAAAGAAGCAAGGCCGCTGGAAATCAGGAGAGTCTGGAAATCCTAATGGACGCAAGCCTGGTACAGGCAAAATAGCAAAGCTGCGAGAGAGTATTGCAGAACATATGCCCGAGATTATTAGTCAGATGGTAAGCAAAGCTAAAGAAGGTGATGCCCAGGCAGCCAGATTATTAGTGGAGCGGGTTATCCTGCAAATCTTTTCATCTGCGTGTCAACCAAAAATTTTTTGTTACGTTACTAAGCAGATAAGGTTATAAATCATAAGTAGGAAAAAAGGAAGTATATTGCACTAACATTTGCTTTATAGAGAGGAAGAGTCAGATTAAAAAAGAAAGACATTTCTGAAAGAAAAGTTACCTATATTTCCTAATGCCTGTAATGTAATTATGAATAAGAGTACTTATTTTCTTATACACATACAAAGGAGTCGTTCCAATGAAAATTGCGCAAGTGTCACCCCTATGGGAAAGTGTGCCACCGAAGATGTATGGAGGGACAGAACGGGTAGTCTCTTACATAACCGAAGAACTCGTTCGCCAGGGACATGACGTAACATTATTTGCGAGTGGCGATTCCTTAACGAAAGCGAAACTGGAAGCTCCTTGCAATCAAGCACTTCGTCTCAACACTGGAATCTTTAGCCGGGAGGCCCCGCTAATTTCGATGATGGAACAGGTCTTCAGCGTGGCTGACCAGTTTGATGTGATCCATTCGCATCTCGATTTTTTGGCCTTTTCTCTTTCGCGGCGTTCCCCCGTGCCGGTGGTTACCACATTGCACGGGCGGTTGGACTTGCCGGAACTGGCGCCAGTATTCCGTGAGTTCTCCGAATTGCCCTTGGTTTCCATTTCAAATTCGCAGCGAAGTCCATTACCTTGGTGTAATTGGTTGGCTACTGTGTATCACGGATTGCCCAGCGACTTATACAGTGCTCATCCTGAACCGGGTCAATATTTGGCATTCCTTGGGCGTATTGCCCCGGAGAAGTGTCCAGACCACGCCATCGAATTGGCCAAGCGGGTCGGCATACCATTGCGAATTGCGGCAAAAGTCGATCAGGCCGATCGAGCTTATTTCGAACGTGTGGTCGAACCGTTACTGGATCATCCGTTGATTGAGTTTGTCGGTGAAGTGACCGATGTGCAAAAGAATGATTTCATCGGCAATGCTCTTGCTATGGTTTGTCCTTATGATTGGCCCGAACCGTTCGGATTGGTTTTGATCGAAGCGATGGCTTGTGGTACGCCCGTGCTCGGATACCGCCGCGGCTCTATTCCCGAAATCATCGAACATGGGGTGACCGGTCTGATTAGTGAAAACCTTGATGAGATGACCAAACATGTCGAAGGCATCTCCTTGATCGATCGGCTACGATGCCGCCAGGTATTTGAAGAACGGTTTACCGTCGAGCAGATGGTGCGGAATTATGTCCAGACGTACCAACAAATACTGAGCGGGCCGCAAGTGTTTCCCGGACAGAGCAAAAAGCGAAACAAGATTGCAGAAGGGATGTCCGCGGAATGGCTATGAAAGAGAAGGATGTTACGGTGCAGTCTGCCACGAGTGGTTGGAGATTACTCTGGACCAAAGATTTTGGGATGCTCTGGGCCGGACAGGCGATTTCCCAGATCGGGGATGGCCTGAGCAAAGTGGCGCTCCTCTGGTTCGTCTATGAACTTACCGGGTCCGCACTCAAGATGACCGTGATCGGTCTTCTGCAGACCATTCCACCGTTGGTCTTTGGTCCTTTGATCGGCGTCTATCTGGATCGTCTGCCGAAAAAAATGGTAATGATTGTCGTTGACTTGGTGCGTACGCTGACCGTACTGCTCATTCCTGTATGTTATGCCTTTGACGTATTGACGCTCGAACGTCTCTATGTGCTCGTGTTCTTGAATTCGATTGTCTCCACGATTTTCGGGCCGGCGCTATCATCGGCCGTTCCCTTGATTGTCGATCGATCACAATTGACCTCGGCCAATGCGCTTATTCAAAGCACGACGAACGTCGGAGTTCTGCTGGGTCCGGCCTTGGGCGGCCTGGGCATTGCAGTGGTCGGAGTGCAGAACGTTCTGTATTTCAACGCCGTGGCATACTTTATTTCCGCGTTGTGCATCATTCCGATCGCCGTACGCGATAGTCACGTGGTCAAACGGCTGGAAGTTTTGTCTACCCCCATCATCAAGGATCTGGCCGTGGGGTTCCGGTTCGTCTTTATCCAACACCGAATTGTATTCGCTTTGATGATTACAGCCGTGCTCTATAATTTGGCTATCAGTGCCTTTGTGTTCATGCTGCCTGTCGTCGCGAAAGAAGTGTTGCAGGTCGGACCGCTCGAGTTGGGATGGATCTGGTCGGCATTGGGGATCGGAATGCTGGCGGCTTCCCTCTGGTTGGCGTGGGTACCACAAGGTGATTTTCGCAATCGCATCGGTCGAATCGCCAAGTTCCTGGCAGTGGGAGGTCTGGCGGTCTGCAGTCTTGGATTGATAGAGACGCCGATGTTAGCGAGCACAATGTTGCTGATCGGCGTCATCGGCGGCACCACATCGGTGTATTACCCAGTCGTGTCAGCCACGCTCCAGGAAGTCACGCCCGAACACCTCTTAGGACGTGTTTTCACCACGTTTAGTACTGGAGGAATGGCTTCTGCTATGGTTGGCATGGCGGGGTTTGGATGGGCTTCGGATGAAATCGGTCCGGCTGCAAGTCTGGTCGGTATCGGATTGGCGCTGTTGCTCACTGCAATGGTGACGATTCATGTGAGTCGTCGAGATTATGCTCCAGCCACGACCTAGTTATCCGGAATTTTTCTGGACCACGGGTTTGCAGAGCCCGTGGCCGCCGTATGATTGCCTTGTTTCATCTTCTCGCGCATGTGGTTCTCGTGCTTACCCAGTTTATCGTGTATTTCCGGTTTCTTTCGCAGCGGTGAATCGAATGCCATACAGTGCGGCGCGTGCAGCAGGGCAAATCCGTGGAGAGGATTCGGACGTGATCCAGCATGAAGACGTGATGCCATGATTTCTTTCTTCCGTTCATTCAGATTTGCTGCATTGATCGCTCTGATATGCAGCATGGCGTTGGTAGGTGGACGAATCCTGCTCGGCGCCGAATCTCTCGAAATCAAACCTGAGGTGGTGCCGAAGCTTAAGGAGACCGAATCGACGATCCATGAGTTTGAACATAAACTCAAGGAACTGGAACAGGAGGCGGAGGAGTCGGAAGCGAAGCCAAAGGATATGGAATCGCACCAAAAAGAAGTGGAAATGGTTGCCGACGAACGGCCATGCCCGCAAGTCAATCCGCCAGCAGACAACAAACCGGCGGCAAACGGCCAGTCGTCCACAGATCAGACGTCAACGGACAAAACCAAATTCGCGGAAGCCGAAGGGAAAAAATCGATACACTCCCTGATAATCACGGCCAAGCTAGCGCTCATGGCCGATTCCCGACTTTTTTCCTATGACATTGAAATTGACGCAAAAGGCAAGGATCTGGTCCTTCTCGGCAAGGTCACCAGCGACAGCGAAAAGCAGACGGCGGCAGATATTATCCGTTGTCTCGACGGAGTGCATGCGGTCGAGAATCGTCTGAAAGTGAATCCAAATGCCTCTCATGAGCTCGTCGTCGAGCGAGACAAAATCATCACTCAACTGATAAAAGAACGATTCGAAAAGAGTGGAACATTGCAAGCGGTGAAGTTCGAGGTAAAAACGGAAGGAGGAGTCGTTACGTTGACTGGATCCACGCGATTTCAGGTCATTATTCTGGAGGCGGCTCAGGCGGCTCGCCAGGTGCCCGGTGTCAAGGCAGTGAACACCGGTACCGTCCGGCTCATTACAGCTGAGTAAACGGCTCCATACTAGTGCCCAAGCTGGTTTCATTCCATGAATTCTAACTCGCTATGAAACGATGCAACATGAATGAATCCAGGCTGAGCCCGACAGTTAGCTGGTCGCCGCAATTCCTCACACGAGACTTTACCCTCGTATGGTGGGGTCAGATGGTCTCGCAGGTCGGTGATGGAGTGTCCAAGCTGGCGCTACTGTGGTTCGTCTATGCCATTACCGGTTCTCCGCTTAAGACCACGATCATCGGCTTGCTGCAGACGCTCCCGCCGATTCTGTTCGGGCCTTTCATCGGGGTCATCGTCGACCGGCTGCCCAAGAAATTACTGCTGATCGGTAGCGATCTCATCCGTGCCGTGGTACTTGGTTTCATACCCTGTTTGATCTCGGTCGAATCCTTCAGCATTGAGCTTCTCTATATCCTGGTTTTCGTTCATGCGGTTGCGTCGGCCGTGTTCGGACCGGCGCTGACTGCCTCGATTCCGCTCTTGGTCGCCCGGCATGAATTCACGGCGGCCAATGCGCTTTTACAGACAACGACGAGCATTGGCATCATCATCGGTCCCGCACTGAGCGGCATAGGAATCGCAACGATGAGTTCACAGGAGGTGCTCTGTATCAATTCCGTCAGTTATCTCGTCTCGGCCGCGTGTTTCCTGATTATTCGCTTTCCGGCAGCCGAATCGGCCTCCGCGGCGGTAACTTCGCTGACCAATATGTTTCAGGATGTGCGGGAAGGATTTCGGTACGTGTTGTTCGATCAGCGGATGATCCTACTGTTAATTGGTGTTGCTATAACCTACACATTTTCAGCAAGCGCCTTCAGCACTTTGTTCCCAGTGTTCGGGAAGAAGATGCTGGATTTAGGTCCGATCGAGGTTGGCTATTTTTGGTCTGCCTACGGTGTAGGGCTTTTGGTGATGTCGCTGGGGTTGGTCTCTCTGTCCGGTTGGCCGCTTTACCGGCGCATTCAAATGATGATGGTGTCCAGTCTGGTCAGTGGGTTCGCCATATGGGGGTTGGTCTTGACTTCCAATCGTCTTCCCGCTGCGCTGCTCTTGTTCGTGATCGGCATAGGAGCTGGCGCGTTGACTCCGATTGCCTGGGGCATCCTGCAGGAGATCGCGCCGCGGGCAATGCTGGGACGTGTCCTGGCCATTTACAATCTTGGCGCGATGGTAGCAGCCATCGCAGGGATGACGTTGTTCGGCTGGACGACGCAAGAGATCGGGGAACTCCCGAGTGTCGTAGGAATCGGAACTGGATTCTTTTTGACCGCCATCGTCTCGGCTTATGTCATCCGCTGGATGAGAACAAATTGGACGGAACAATTATTGCTGCCGAAGAGCCTGAGGCGATCAAGCTTGCGACGCAGCTCTCCACGCATTGACCAATAGTGCTGGGACGTGAGATTGAATGGTGTATTGAGCATGGTCGGTAAGAAGAGTATAAGGTGATAAGAGGAATTGGACTGCCGCGTGATCATTCGTCCGGGTCTGTCCATTGGATATTCGCGGATGAGATCGTGTAATCATTTCGGCAAGCGTAGTGGAGGTTTTTGTGGAAGAGATTATCAACATCAATGATCAGTTTTATATTCTTGCCAGCTCGTCCATGGCGGACAATCGGACCCGGGTGCTCAAGCATGGAGAAACCTTCGGTGTCTTCGATCGCTATGGCGATATTCAACTGGTCGGTCATGGAACACAGGGCTTGTATCACGAAGGGACGCGGTTCCTGAGCCGGGAAGAATTGTTTCTGAACAATGGTCGGCCGATGCTGCTCAGTTCCACCATCAAGGAAGACAATGCGTTGTTGGCGGTCGATTTGACCAATCCGGACCTATATCACGAAGGCCGGATCGACATTCCGCGGGGTAGCATGCATGTCTTTCGCTCCCGGTTTTTGTGGAACGGAGTGGGGTATGAACGATTTCGTTTCTCGAATTTCAGTCTGGTCGCCATATCGATACAGATCGGACTCCGGTTCGAATCGGATTTTGCGGATATCTTTGAAGTCCGTGGCACAAAACGGCAACATAAAGGGAAGCAATTGCACGGGGCGGTGGAAAAGGATGTTCTCGTCTTGCCCTACGAGGGACTCGACGGAGTGTTGCGTCAAACCAGGATCATGTTTTCGCCGATTCCGACGGAACTCAGTGTGACGCAAGCGCTGTTTAATATGACCTTGGACCCAAAGGCCGAGATGTTGGTTACCGTCACGATCTGCTGCGATATCGGCGCGAACCTGCGGACCTATTTTGCGTACGATCATGCGGTGGCCGAGACCGAGATGGAGCTCAAAGCCGAACAAAGCCAGGATTGCCTGATTCATACGTCTAACGAGCAATTCAATGAATGGTGGAACCGTTCATTGGTGGACCTTCGCATGATGGTCACCGAGACGGCCGAGGGGCCCTATCCGTACGCTGGGGTTCCCTGGTTCAGCACGCCATTTGGCCGGGACGGCATTATTACGGCGCTCGAAGCGTTATGGATCAAACCGCAGATCGCTCGCGGGGTGCTCGGTTACTTGGCGTCGGCCCAGGCGAAGGAACTGAAGATGGCGCAGGATGCCGAGCCGGGGAAGATTCTGCACGAGACGCGAAAGGGGGAAATGGCCGCGCTGGGAGAGATTCCCTTTGGGCTGTATTACGGCAGTGTGGATTCGACACCGCTCTTTGTCATGTTGGCGGGAGCCTATTATGAACGGACGGGCGACCTCGCGTTAATGCGCACCCTTTGGCCGAATATCGAACTGGCCCTTGATTGGATCGATACTTATGGTGATCAGGACGGGGATGGATTCGTGGAGTACAATCGAAAGTCCCAGACAGGACTGGATAATCAGGGCTGGAAGGATTCGAGTGATTCGGTTTTTCACGAGAACGGAGAACTAGCGGAGGGCCCGATCGCCTTGTGCGAAGTACAAGGCTATGTCTATGACGCCAAGCAGCAGGGCGCTAAATTGGCGGAGGCGCTCGGATTACCGGAACGAGCGAACGAACTCCGTCGGCAGGCGGAAAAACTGAAACAACAATTTGAAGAGGTGTTCTGGTGTGAAGACTTGTCCACCTACGCACTGGCGTTGGATGGACATAAGAAAACCTGTCGCGTGAGAACGTCCAATGCGGGTCACTGTCTGTACACTGGGATCGCTAGTCCCGACCGCGCCGTTCGGTTGGCCGACACCCTGATGAACAATGATCACTTCAGCGGATGGGGGGTGCGCACGTTGGCGGATGGGGAGAGACGCTACAACCCAATGTCGTATCATAACGGCTCCGTGTGGCCTCACGACAACGCAATCATCGCAGCCGGTCTTGCCCGATATGGTTTGAAGGCTGACGTGGAAAAGATCATGACTAGCTTGTTTGATGCCAGCCTGGTCGTGGATTTCCACCGGTTGCCCGAATTGTTTTGCGGGTTTGTCCGCCGACCCGGCCAAGGCCTGACCCGCTACCCTGTCGCCTGTAATCCCCAGGCCTGGGCTGCGGCCTCCGCCTTCATGGGTCTTCAAGCTTGTCTGGGTATGTCGATTCATGCGTCTGAGGCCAAAGTGCTCTTTACGTACCCGATACTCCCGGTATTCCTGCATGAGTTGCAGATCAAGAATCTGCAAGTAGGAAAGGCCTCGGTGGATCTGCTTGTCCGGCGGCATGAACTGGATGTCGGGATTATTGTCATGCATCGGCAAGGCAACATAGAGGTCGTGGTCGTCAAATAACAAGCCCTAAGCCCTCATTATAACCCCGGCATATTTCAAAATAAGATTAGGTGGATTGACATCATAATTTTATTTCAAAATCAAACATGACAAAAGGCAAGCCCAAACAGCATAAATAATATGACAAGGTGAAATCGACAAAGTTAGGTTGGCGGCGGCTGGTTACTTATTCCATTTCGCGTTATAAGATGTAATAATAAGTCATCCAGGCTCACGTAAATGGATGACAATTATGGCAAGACCAGCAAGTGGTGAAGAGCATCTTGAATTGGCCCGAAATGCGGTACGGATCGCTAAAACAGCCGATGAACTGCGTACGCACAGGCTTTACTGCTGCCACTCGAATCGGATCTGAGTCTGGAGCAGACAGCCATTGCTATTGGTCGATCAAAAGGCAAGACCTGCACACTGCGTACAAATTACTGCAAGCGAGCCACTGGAAGAATGGCTGCGCCCGTTGCCAGGCGTAATCTGCGTAATCGGGCGAACCGATCGCTTGAAGAAGAGAAGGTGCTGTTGCAGGAGGTATTTGACAGTGCCGGCGTTGGTGGAGTATTGGTGGTTGCGCCGTTTGCCGATAAGTTGCGCCAGAAGATGGGTGTCCCGCTTTCGCTTTCGGCCATATACCGAATGCTTGCGCGCCATGGTTGGCGTAAGATTGCGCCCGATACCACCCACCCGAAAGGAGATCCCTTAGTCCGGGAAGACTGGAAAAAAACTCCCCGGGGTGCCGGGTCAAGCGATAACAGAGTTTGCTGTGCCTCGCCCCATGCGGCTGATGTTTCAAGACGAAGCACGATTTGGCCGCATCAGCGACTGCCGTCGCGCATGGGCGCCTCGTCCAGTGCGTCCGCTAGTCAAGGCTATGCTTACCTGCGAGTACACCTACGCTTATGCGACAGTCTGTCCGCTGGACGGAAAGTTTGACAGCTTGGTATTACCGAATGTCAACACTGAGTGCATGCAAATCTTTCTTGATGAAATCGCCAGGCGCTACCCCAATGAGAATATCGTTATGGTGATGGACGGTGCTGGCTGGCATCGCAGCCATTCGCTGACGTTAGCTGAAAATCTTCGCTTGCTGCGACTGCCACCTTATTCACCTGAACTCAATCCAGTCGAGCACCTGTGGGATGAGTTGCGCGAAAAGAGCTTTCATAACCGTGTATTTGACAGCATCGGCGGCTCGAATCTCATTTGGTTGATGCACTTCGACATATGGAGGAAACTACGGGTGTGGTGAAATCAATCGCCGGATGGGATTGGATAATTAATTCACTTTGTAACGATAATTAGAATTAGAGGTCCATGCTCCATGATGATCATCAATAAAAATCGCCGAGTGCACAGATTTCTTTGAGGTACATGCATGAACTTTGATGAATACTGAGTCAGGCGTTAGACATTGTATCGTTTTGACGGACTAGAACTTGAAAGACTTGAGAAAAATTGCTTTAGATTATCATCGCTAGTATCTAATCGTGCTTGGTTATTACTCAGAATGCCATTTAATAGGGTAAGTTAAATTCAATATCTGGTATTTAGGAAGGGTAGATCGGTTGCATCTCAAAGAAATTTTGATAATAGAAACGGGGGTGCTTCAATTCTTTTTGCCGGCCATATTTCATGGGCGGTAACCTGTTAAGGGCAAATTACTATAGAGCGATTTCCTTTAATACATCAGGGCGGCGCTCGGCAATGGCAATCAGCGTTTTAGCTGCTCCACTAGGTTGACGGCGGCCTTGTTCCCATTCCTGAAGGGTTCTTACTGAAACGCCTAATAATTTGGCAAATTCAGCTTGAGAAAGACCTGATTTCTTGCGTGCAGAAATAACGGGGGACATCACCACGTGACCTTTTTTGGCCACCATTTTCTGTACTGATTTAAGCAATTCAGCTTCCATGTCCCTGCTGTTTTCCCAGGCTTCTAGTTCTTTATCAGTCAAGGGTTTTTTCGATTTCATGCTTGATTTCCTTTAGAGTCTTGGCGCTAATAGTATCTAGTTTGCTTTTTGCATAAATAAAGACGAGCCAGATTTCACCATTAGCCAAACGATTAAAATAGATAATGCGTACGCCACTGGATTTTCCAGAACCAGAACGACTCCAGCGAACTTTTCGCATACCACCTGAACCTTTGACGACATCACCTATATCTGTGTTTTGGGTCATGTAAGTGATGAACTCGTTGTATTCCTGCTCCGTCCAGTAATGCGGCCAGAGCCGCTCAAAGTCTTCAGTTTCAATGATGGTGAGCATAGCGCAATTATCCGTCATTGACGGGTAAAGTCAAACTAAGTAATTAGGCTTTATTTGTAATAGGAAAAGGCAATATTTTCTTTTCTTCATTGATCTTGAAGTATTGCAATAATTGCGCCGCTATCTGATCCATTGGTTTCCGCAATCGCTCCACATCACTAACAATATAGCCCGCTGTCACATCATTGGTCATTTTATGATTCACCAGACGTTTCAACGCATAAGCTGATATATCAATACTCTCTGCAATGGTGATAAATGTACGGCGTAAATCATGCAGCGTGAAGGCTACGCCTGACAATTCGATGACCTTTTTTACCTGACAACGGGGTTCGATCAAATAACCTGCTTTTCCCTCTCCAGCAAAAACATATTCAGAGCTTTGCCCCAGCCTTTCTACTTTGCAGTAGATCGTAAACATAATTAGTCAAGGGTAAGGTCAGCGGTTCCCGATTTTTGGTATTGGTCAATGTAAATGATCGATCATTCAAATCAATATCAAACCATTTCAGCGTTGCAGCCTCTTGGCGTCGAAGGCCAGTAAATAGCAAGAATAAAAGATAATCAGCAACCAGTGCAGATTGCTTTGAAATTATATTCTGTTTTAGTGACATGACTGCCTGATACCAGGGTGCGAGTTGGTGCGGTTTGATGACGGTTTGACGGCGATCTACTCGATACCAGGCGCGGGTTTGTGTGAGTCGTATCACGGGATTTTCGCGCAAAATGGCATTACCGCTGCAATCTTCATATTGCGCAATAGCAAAGTTATTCTATTTCGCGTTATAATATGCAACAATAAGTCATCTAGGCTCACGTAAATGGATGACAATTATGGCAAGACCAGCAAGTGGTGAAGAGCATCTTGAATTGGCCCGAAATGCGGTACGGATCGCTAAAACAGCCGATGAACTGCGTAGCGCACAGGCTTTACTGCTGCCACTCGAATTGGGTCTGAGTCTGGAGCAGACGGCCATTGCTATTGGTCGATCAAAAGGCAAGACCTGCACACTGCGTACAAATTACTGCAAGCGAGCCACTGGAAGAATGGCTGCGCCCGTTGCCAAGCGTAATCTGCGTAATCGGGCGAACCGATCGCTTGAAGAAGAGAAGGTGCTGTTGCAGGAGGTATTTGACAGTGCCGGCGTTGGTGGAGTATTGGTGGTTCCGCCGTTTGCCGATAAGTTGCGCCAGAAGATGGGTGTCCCGCTTTCGCTTTCGGCCATATACCGAATGCTTGCGCGTCATGGTTGGCGTAAGATTGCGCCCGATACCACCCACCCGAAAGGAGATCTCTTAGTCCGGGAAGACTGGAAAAAAAACTCCCCGGAGTGCTGGGTCAAGCGATAACAGAGTTTGCTGTGCCTCGCCCCATGCGGCTGATGTTTCAAGACGAAGCACGATTTGGCCGCATCAGCGACTGCCGTCGCGCATGGGCGCCTTGTCCAGTGCGTCCGCTAGTCAAGGCTATGCTTACCTACGAGTACACCTACGCTTATGCGGCAGTCTGTCCGCTGGACGGAAAGTTTGACAGCTTGGTATTACCGAATGTCAACACTGAGTGCATGCAAATCTTTCTTGATGAAATCGCCAGGCGCTACCCCAATGAGAATATCGTTATGGTGATGGACGGTGCTGGCTGGCATCGCAGCCATTCGCTGACGTTAGCTGAGAATCTTCGCTTGCTGCTACTGCCACCTTATTCACCTGAACTCAATCCAGTCGAGCACCTGTGGGATGAGTTGCGCGAAAAGAACTTTCATAACCGTGTATTTGACAGCATCGGCGCGCTCGAATCTCATTTAGTTGATGCACTTCGACATATGGAGGAAACTACGGATGTGGTGAAATCAATCGCCGGATGGGATTGGATAATTAATTCACTTTGTAACGCCAATTAGAATTATACTTCTCATGAATGAAAATTTGGTTTAAGTTAGTGCGCCACTGTCATGAATAGAATTGTTGCATGTCTTTACGCTATCATCTAACCGGGCAAGAACTTGCTGATTTAGAGCTTGAACACCGTCATGCCACCGATAAGCGTTATGCCGATCGGGTTAAGGCAGTTTATCTGTCAGGCAAAGGATGGTCGGTCACAAAGATTGCAGAAGCCCTGTTGATTGACCGTGAAACTGTCCGCAATCACTTCAAGCGATATCGCAAAGGCGGTTTGGCTGCCTTACAGAGAAACGACGCTGGCGGCAGTGACGCCGCGCTTACAGAAGAACAGCAGCGGTTGCTGGATCAGCATCTACGAGAGAATCTCTATCTTACCGCCAAAGAAATCGCGTATTACGTCGAGCAGAGGTGGCAGGTCGCTTAGAGCGAGAGTGGCATGACACAATTATTACATCGATTGGGCTATGTTTACAAAAAACCCGAGTTGATTCCAGGTAAAGCCAATGCTGAGCAGCAAAAGGATTTTATTGAACGCTATCAAACCCTGAAAGCAAAAAAGGCGCCGGATGATCCGATTTATTTCATGGACGCAACGCATCCGCAGCACAATCCAATCGCTGGATACGGATGGATCAAGCGTGGCCGGGATCATGAAATTCCCGGCAACACAGGTCGACAACGCATCAACATCAACGGCGCTATCGATTGCGTCGGACTATGTCCAATCATTCGCTATGATGACACTATCAATGCACAGTCCACGGTAGAGCTGTTACAACAGATCGAGCAACAACATCCCGCTGCTACCCGTATTTACGTCATCTGCGATAATGCCCGCTATTATCGCTCACAGATCGTCACTGAATACTTGTCAGATTCAAAAATAGAATTGATCTTCCTGCCGCCGTATGCACCCAATCTGAATCTGATTGAGCGCTATTGGCGATTCTTCAAAAAAGAAATTCTGTATGGCAAGTACTATGAATCCTTTGCCTTGTTCAAGCGAGCTTGCAATGATTTTTTTGCTGCTTCTGAACGCTATAAAGAATCACTACGTTCCCTGTTGACCGATAATTTTCAGATTATCGATTGTACTTGAGTGCCGAAATTTGAAGTGTAGTGAGTATAACTTATAGCCAGCTGTATAGAAAATAAGCTTAATGCATGAAAAACTGCCTTAGTTAATTTACTTTTAATCGGTTATATAAACAAGAAATTATTAAAACGGAAGAAAATACTAAAAGGAAGAAATACTAAAAAAATGAAATGATTAAAAAAGAAGAAATGATCAACAAAGCAGATAACTCCCCCTAGCCAATGAATAAACCATTGTCAAGACAAGGTGACTTTGTTGTTTAACAAAATAAAGGAATAATAAATATCAAAGCAATAATGCAAATGCTTACAATTTTTAGTTCAGAGAAATATAATATTGATAATAAAATACTAAATGCCTTATAAATACAGTTAGTTATATAAATCTATCATTTAATTGAAATTACAACCGAAGAAAACGGCACACTTGTCAACATTGAGATTCCAAATAAGAAAAGAAATCTCACAAATAAGAAGGTAAGTTATTTTAATAGTTGATGAACACCACCAAGGATGCGGCACACGGCACTATGTAAGGAGTCAGAAACTTTATACCATGCACTGCTGCAAGGAGGTACATAGTATACAGATACACAGCTGTTATATAACGTGTGGGAGAACGTTAGCAGCAGTGCATTAAAACACTCCTAACTTGCATTGAAACATTCCTAAATTACATCATAAGGAATTCAGGCTCCTTTTCCGCTTTTCCTATGTCGAATTCACGTTAAATATTGATAATTAAGATTGCGAAATTGGTTTATATTTTTTGTAGTTTGCAATACTAATGATGAGGGAGACTGGAACAGCACGTCATTTCGATGGGTGAAGCAATTAACGCGCTGTTCGGGGATGTACTTGAATATGCTACTTATAGAAGCCTAACACTCATTGTGAATGCCAGAACCAAAGAGCCACCACAAATAGAAGCCCCAAAAACGCGATAATCACATTTACCAGAAGTCCCCACTTGGCGGCATAACCTGGCGGAAACTCTGCCGGGGTTAGCGCCCGTAGCACGATTGCATATTGTCTGGCTGAATAAGCCGATGTTATGGCGCCTAACGCAATGAATGCCAGACCTAACCAGAACGTTAACATTAATTGAGCAACGTGGACTGCTTCAGGAGAAATTGCTTGAATGAGCATCCCGGCACGTTCCACAACAAAGCCAAAGGCAATAAGGGAGAGGCTCGTACGGTTCCATGCGAGCAATGTTCGCTCCGCTGCAAATAGTACTCTAGGGTCTTTTAGAATCTGACATGGTTTCATCCTTAGCACCCAAGGTTAATCTATTACAGCCCTTTATTCTTTAATAGATTATACTCCATCTAATTTTTCTGAACTAATCAACCCATAAACTAACTGGGACGGAAATCAGTTGTCTAATAAGATTAAGTTATTAGTTGCCATGGGACACTGATGGGGCACTAAGAGATAAAAAACTAGCACAAACCACAACAAGCAGCAACAAAGATAATTGTTTAACTATCTGATATTATTAATCTAGTTTGTTTTAGTTTATTGTAGATTATTGACATAATCCGATTCGTAATCAGTAGGTCGGAGGTTAGACTCCTCTCAACAGCACCAAAAATCAACAACTTAGCGCAACTACTGATCCCTTTTTACTTTGATTGTGTCAAATTTGTGCTATTGAGCACATCATCCACGACACGCGCATGCTGAGAAAATTGCTCAGGTGCAAGGTGAGCATAACGCCTCACCATCTCACCATCTTAGCAGATTCCCAAGCTCCCATTTCCTGGATGACATTGAGCGGCACGCCATTTTGAGCTAACCAGCTTGCCCAGGTATGCCGCAAATCATGCCAGCGAAAATCCTCAATGCCTGCACGTTTCAACGCTTTATACCAAGCTTTGGTATTAACCTGGGTGATCGGTCTTCCTTTGTAGCTGAATACTGACTTAGGATGCTTGCCGATCTGTTTGGTTAATACCGCTATAGCCGTGGCATTGAGCGTAACGTGAATCGGCTTTCCTGCTTTGGCCTGAGCGCAATGTATCCACGCTACATTGCGCTGCATGTCCACTTTTGACTGTAAGTTTGCGCGCCATTTAGCACAAATTTACACATTATTTGGCACTGACCTTTTTATAGTTCCACTGAATAAACCCTCATCGCTTCTTACTTGATGCTCATCGCATCAGTTTACAGGCTTTAGACTAGTATACTTTTTCCGCGATTCTTGCGGAGTTAGCGCACATCAATGGTACATCTTTACTCCACTATTTACATCTCCAAGACCACTGCACAACCCTAAGAATTTTGCAGTAGTAGAGATAGAAGCATCCAGATAATTGTTTTATCCATTTTTTGGGGAGAAAAGTGAAGCTTAAACCCTTTTTAATGGAACTTTTCCCTTCCTATGTCATTTTTGGGCGGACTACTCCCCCTGATAGCTCGTTGACGAAAATTTTGTTGGCTGCTTTTTTTAGGTTCATGCAGATGCTTTTCATCACGACCTGGGCGTTGACTTTTACCGTTGTGATATAGCTGGCGCGCCCCATCTTGAATAGGCCTTTAGCCGTACCAAAATATTGTTCAACGATATAACGTTTTTTACTGATCAATTTATTGGCGAGCTTTTGCCGCACTGGGAGCGGTTTGTTTTTATACGCCCGGTGCATAATCGCGCTCTTGATTTTGCGCCTTTTCAAAAACTGCCGATTGGCATGGCTCGACGAACCTTTGTCCGCATACACCCGATTCGCCTCGATATAGGCACCGTCGATCGCTGCTCCGAAATGCGCCATTTCATTCTCGTTGGCAGCAGCAGTGTGTACCCCGCGCACATAACCGTCTTCCGAATCTACTACCAGGTAACTGCGGTAACCAAAATACGATTTCTTGCCTTTCTTTAACCAGGCCGCATCTGGATGTGCGCTCTGTTTCTCAACACAAAAAATTCCTGGTTGGCTGCCATCCTCAAACTGAACGGCCTTACCTTCAGCATCCACTTCCAACGTGATGGTCTTGTTAGGGCGGGCCGCCGATTCAATCAATGTGGCATCAATCACAGCGCCCGTGGTACCCTTGACCATCAAGCCATGTAATTGAAGCTGCTCATTGAACGAGGCCAGAAGACCATTGAGCCTCTCGTTGAACGAGGCCAGAAGACCATTGAGCCTCTCGTTGACCACCAAACGATTACGGAACCGGCACAGCGTCGTCTCATCCGGTACCGCATCCAACAACGATAGACCACAAAAATGTATGAAATCTATCCGCACATACAATGCCTGTTCCAATGCAGCATCGGATAAACTGTGCCATTGACCAAGCAGGATTGCCTTGAACATCATCAGCGGATCAAACGGCTCCTGCCCTCCACCATTCGATTGTTCGCGCTTGTATAACCTGCTAAGATTCGGACGTAATTTTCCCCACTCAATCAGCGCATCGATCTTCATCAGCACGTTCTCTTGCTTCAGCCGTCTTGCCAGTTCTACTGATCCAAAACTCATCTGCATCTTCTGTTTTGCTTATTGTTTGCCTGCACCTATTTTAGTGGTTTATCGCTGCAATGAGTGAGAGTTGTGCAGGAGTCTTTCTCCAAGTAAGCCACCTGCTAGATTAGCTATGATGTCGATAGAAATTGGATTAATATGAATTTCTGGTCCAAGTAAATTCAGATCTATTGCTCCAATATCTAAATTTAATATAGATAATCACACATAAATTGATGATAATTTAAGGATGACATATCCGGTATCATTTCGCCGTAAGATATTATCCGTTCGAGAGAAGGAGGGCCTTACCATCGTGCAAGTGGCAAAACGTTTTTGCGCAGGTGTAGCCAGCGTGACGCGCTGGCTCAAGACTGCCGTGCCCAGGACAACCCGCAACAAGCCTTCAACCAGGATCGACATGGAGATTTTAGCGCAGGACGTGAAGGATCATCCAGATGCGTATCAGTGCGAGCGCGCCAAACGGCTTGGAGTCAGTACGCAGGGCATCAATCATGCTTTAAGGCGTCTGGGCGTGACTTATAAAAAAAACGCTGCGTCACCCAAGGTCCCGCGCAGAAGAGCGGCACATCTTCCAGGAAAAAATTGCAGGCTATGAACGCGCAGGCCGCGTCATCGTTTACCTTGATGAAAGCGGCTTTGCTCACGACATGCCGCGCACGCATGGCTATGCGCCTGCAGGCGAGTTGCCATGGCGTAAAAGATTGGCATGCAGGAGGCCAAATCAATGTCATCGGCGCCCTGAGCGAAAAGACGCTCCTGACCGTGGGCCTGTTCACAGCCAATATCAACGCTGACATCTTTCATGCGTGGGTTACGCAGGATCTTTTACCCAAACTCCCGCCCGCTTGCGTGATCGTTATAGACAACGCGACGTTCCACCAACGACAGGATATCAAAACCGCCTTGGCCAATGCCGGGCGCACGCTTGAATACCTGCCGTCTTATTCTCCTGACTTCAATGACATTGAACCAAAATGGGCCCAGTCCAAAGTAATCAGAAAAAAGGAAGAATGTTCCATCGTGCAGCTCTTTACCGCTTATGCACTTTGAATCATTTTATATGGGAATCAGCTATATATCGCACGTCACTTGAATATTAACTGTTCCAGATTTACTACTTGAAGAAATAACTTTGAGATTAACTGATATGGTGATATTCGTAACAAAATCATTTTTTCCTACAGATCGGGAGAGAACACCAACAGCGAGAACTTTGGTGCCATCATCAGATTTAATGAAATTTTTTAATTAGTGCTTGAGCAATTGAAAAGTGTCTTTACTATGTTTACGCAGCTGAAGTGGTTAAAGAACTTGTTGCGCTGGATATAGTGGTTAAGACTGATGAAGAAGAGAAATCCTTTTCTATACATTAGCCTAGCAGAAAATCTTACAGAAGCTCAAAATTTTACGATGTGAAATAGTTTACAGTTTGAGGGAGGTGAGTTTCCGTCGCGGTTCGCGTATGTTCCATAGCTTTACTCTGATTCCAATCCAAATTCATCTGCGTACTACAAGCGGATTTAAATTTTTTGTTGCTTGCTGCGTAATCAAAAAAAGCATAAGTGTTATCAGCTGTAGTAAATTCCTGAATAAGCATCTCCACTCAATGTCTAGGGCAATAAATGGCTATAGTAGCAGTAAAATCCAATGCAAAATAACTAATAAGTTGCTTAAATTTCGCTTATCTAATTCGAGAAAGAATGTAGTTCTTATTTTTAGATTTCATCTGTGTAAGAAATCACACTTTCAAAAGTGCTTAACTTACTTAGACTCATAATTTTTAAAGCATTTATTAAACGTCATGAACAATAATAAACATCTAATTTGCTGTTTTCTTATTTGCTGTATGGTGAATGCTTTTTCTTCAGATATAAAAGCTAAGGACAATATACAAAGAAATATCATTAACCAGCAATCACATAATGATAATGATCCAACCACCATTATATTAAATGACATTATAAAAAAAATTAGAACGCATAAAAAAGAACTTGACGAACAATTAAAGCTATTAGAAGAAGCACGCACTGATCAAGAAAAAGAAAAGATTCAATCTGCGGTAGATACTATACAAGAAACAATTGCCGATCAGGAAGATTCATTTGAAATGCTTCTCACTGCTGGTATAGATCTAGGTATCGATGAGACTACTTCTAAGAAAGATTTTGATTGGCAGCAAGACTTAATCGAAATTCTACAGCCCTTCTTGAGAGAGTTACATAAACTCACTGAAAATAAGAGGAAACTTGATAATCTTCATTTTAAGATTACCTTCCACCAACAACAAATTCAGAAAATAAATAAGGCATTAAAACATATCTCAAAAATCAATGAAGAGAACTTGCAAACTGAAGCATTAGCTGAATTTGAAAGAATTAACCAGAAGTGGCAAGATCAACTCGATGAAAATAAGCATTTACTTGAAGTTGCTCAGTTGCAGCGCGATGAAATGATTCAGTTTAAGACCGAACAAGAAAGTTCATTTTTTAATTACATACAGGAATTTGCTGAAGGTCGTGGAGCGACATTATTTTTAGCTCTAACCGCATTTGTTGGAGTCTATTTCATAATGTTATTGATCTTAAAATTTTTTAGTTTGTTTTTAAATCGTAGAGATAAAAAAAGAAGTTATTTTGAGAGAATTATTTTAATTCTATATTATTTTCTGATGGGAATATTAGCATTAACAGCTTTTTTTTATGTTCTGGAAGTACGAGATGATGCATTGATGACTAGTATAACGATTGTGATTCTGATCAGCATTGCTTGGGTATTAAAAAACTCAATTCCTGCTTATTTTGAAGAATTGAGGTTATTACTTAATACAGGTTCTGCTCGAGAAGGCGAGTGCATTTCTTATAATGGGATCACAATGCAAATACAAAGCTTACATTACTATACTAATCTAATAAACCCATTACTCCCCGAGTTAAAGTTGAGGTTGACATTATCAGAATTAACTAAGTATGTTTCACGTCCTGTTTCCAAAGATGAGCCTTGGTTTCCCTGTAAAGTAGGAGATTATGTGATGCTTTATGGAGATATTTATGGAAAGGTGAATAATATTACACTTGAGAATATCATTTTGTCATTACCTAATGGAACAATGCCAATCACATACACCATTGAGGATTTCTTATATGCAAATCCAAGAAATTTTTCATTAGGTTTTGTGGCTACAACTAACTTCAGAATTGATTTTAAGGATCTTAAAATTTGTACTGTTGAGATACCTAGAATTTTGACAGAAGGAATTCATCAAGGAATATTGAAGGAGAGTTTTGGTATTTCTTTAATAGACTTATCCGTTCATTTTGCTAAAGCTGATGTTTCTGTCTTAGAGTACGAAATTATTGCTAACTTTGATGGCGCTGCAGCTAATGAATTTTATTCCATAATACGCGCTTTACAACATTATGCATTACAAATATGCAATCAAAAACAATGGATCTTAATAACTGAGTAAAATTTAGTCAGTTCTAGCTACTTTTCTGAATTTAAATTACTTTATCGGAAAAGATCCAGAACCTGGCAAATAGACATACTTATGTCTCTATAGATTCTTCGCAGTAGCAGACTCTACTCATTAGAATGAAGCAAAACAGCATACTGAAGCTGCAATTACATCATCCAATGGAAAAGATGTAGCAAAACATGCAGCAGAAGCAAAAAACATGCCAGTGCCGCAAAAAACGATCAGCAGCATAAAGTTAATTGTAAGAATTTCTAGCGTTATTCACAGTATTTTGGAGAATGCTGTAAACAACGCTAGAAATTCTTAGAGCCTGTTCAAAGTCTTTTGGTTTGACGGAAAAAGTGTGATACTTGCAGGATGAGAACACGTTATCCAAGCGATATCAGTCGCGAACAATTCGAGCAGATCCGCTCGCTGCTGGAAAGTGCGCGCAAGAAGACCAGTCCGCGTCGAATCGATTTATACGAAGTATTTTGTGCGGTGTTGTATTTACTCAAGAGTGGTTGCCAGTGGCGCATGTTGCCAAGCGAATTTCCGAAGTGGCGTACGGTCCATTCGTACTTTGCTATTTGGAGCGAGCCGGATAAAGATGGAGTGAGCCTGCTGGAGCAGGCACTTAAAAAATCAGGTTGGCGCGGCCCGTATGAGACAGGGGCGCAACGCCTGCACGTCCTATTTGATCATAGACGCGCAGAGTGTAAAGAACACGGATACGGCGAACCAAAAGGGTGATGACGCGGGCAAGAAGGTTTCGGGTATCAAACGCCATATTACGGTGGATACGCAGGGGTTGCCACATGCAATCGCAGTCACTACGGCGGAGGTCACTGATCGCAAGGGAGCGTTGCAGGCGATGGATCGGTGTAAGACGAACCTGGATAGAGTGCAAAGTGTATTGGCTGACGGCGGTTATGTGGGACAACCGTTCGCTGAAGCAGTGAAGACCACCATTGGCGCAACTGTGCAGATTGCTCGGCGCAGTCAATTACACATGTTTTCTGTGATGCCGAAACGCCGGGTGGTAGAACGCTCTTTCGCATGGTTGGAAAAATGCCGGCGGCTATGGAAAAATTGTGAACGCAGGCTCAACACTAGCCTACAGTTCGTCCATCTTGCTTTCTTGGCATTGTTACTACAAAGACTTTGAACAGGCTCTTACATCTGAGATATGTAAAATTAGTTACCCCAAAAGTTACCCCATAAAAGTTTTGTATTTAATTATCTATCAAATGAAATTTGTGCAATAACTCTAATATCATCAATTGTTATGTTTGTTCGATTTGCTAGCTGTATACAACATAAAATAGAACAATATGATATGTAATCCTTGAAATTATGGCATGCTGGTTTTGCCATAAATATCTACGCAAGTCGGTATTCTAATGGGTTTACAATAAACTACCAGAAATGATTTTTATGCTATTTAGTTTAAATGATGTCCAGTCCTTCCGCAGAACAAATTCTTAGTGATGTATTCGGCTACTCGGCTTTTCGGGGTGAACAGCAAGAGATTGTCGAGCATGTTTCTTCAGGAGGAGATGCACTAGTACTGATGCCAACGGGTGGAGGTAAATCCCTGTGCTTTCAGATTCCTGCATTGCTTCGGCAAGGTGTAGGCATCGTAGTTTCACCATTAATCGCATTGATGCAGGATCAGGTCGAGACGCTTAAACAGCTTGATGTGCAGGCCGAATTTCTAAATTCCAGTCTGGACGTTAGAGCAGCAAGGGAAGTGTCTAGCCGTTTGATGAACGGCGAACTCAAGCTGCTATATGTCGCACCTGAGCGCCTGTTAACAGAAGGCTTCCTGAATATGTTAGAACGCTTGCAGGCGCGTGAAAACTTGGCATTATTTGCTATTGATGAAGCCCATTGCGTCTCGCAATGGGGGCATGATTTCCGTCCAGAGTATCGTGAGTTGATAGTATTACATCAACGCTTTCCAAGCGTGCCGCGTATCGCATTGACAGCTACTGCCGATGCCCCAACACGTGCAGAGATTATTGAACGCTTGGCATTAGAAAATGCCCGACAGTTTATTGCTAGTTTTGACCGACCGAATATTTGCTATCGGGTTGCCATTAAGAACAATCCACGTCAGCAATTGCAAGCCTTTTTAGAAGCTGAACACGCCAATGATGCGGGTATTGTATATTGCTTGTCGCGTAAAAAGGTAGAGGAAACAGCAATATGGCTGCAAACGCGTGGCTGGAAAGCATTGCCTTATCATGCAGGCCTTGATAATGCAACGCGTAACCAATATCAACGCAGATTTCTACGTGAGGAAGGGATAATCATGGTGGCAACCGTGGCTTTTGGCATGGGGATAGATAAGCCCAACGTGCGCTTTGTGGTTCACCTAGATTTACCTAAAAGTATGGAGAGCTATTACCAGGAAACTGGCCGTGCCGGCCGGGATGGTCTGCCCGCAGCTGCATGGATGATTTATAGTTTGGGTGATGTAGTCGCTATGCGGCAGATGCTCAATTCTGGAGATGCCTCTGAAGATCGCAAGCGTATTGAGCGGCAAAAGCTTGATGCGCTCCTAGGCTTTTGTGAATCCACTGCTTGCCGTCATCAGACTATTCTGCGTTATTTTGGTGAAGTGCATCCCGGCAATTGTGGTCAGTGTGATAACTGCCTCAGCCCGGCAAATACTTGGGATGCGACTGAGGCGGTGCGCATGGCACTTTCCTGCGTGTATCGCAGTGGACAACGTTTTGGTGTTGGTCATCTGATTGATGTACTGCGCGGTAAGATGACTCCTCAAGTAGAGAGATTTAATCATCAGCAACTTAGTACTTTTGGTATTGGCAAAGCATTGACACAGCAACAATGGGGTAGCGTTTTCCGGCAAATAGTGGCAAGTGGCTTGCTACAGGTGCAAATGGAAGCTTATGGTGGGCTTAATCTTACGGAAGAAGCGCGCCCGATACTACGAGGTGAGAGGAAGATGTGGTTGCGACAAGACCAGGAAACTATTAGGCATACTACGAGCCATGCCGAGCGTGCATCACGCACACGTGAAGCTTTTGCCGCTGCTAAAGAAGATCCGCTTTGGCAAGCACTCAAAGCCATGCGCATGCAACTTGCTCGCGAGCAGGGGGTACCGCCTTATATTATCTTTCATGATAGTACCTTGCTTGAGATTTTCCATCAACGTCCTGGTAATCTCACTGATCTGGGACGTATCAGTGGGGTAGGCCAAGCCAAGTTAGCGCGCTATGGTGATCAATTCCTGAAGGTAGTGGAGGAAGCGGTGTGTGATGGGATTAGCTAATTTCATGGAATGGTGAATTACAGCAAGCTTCAACTTTTGTCTAGGCAAGGGAATCAGTCATAATTTATAACAGTAAAGTAATTACTCGTAATGGTGAGTGAGCTTTAACCACCAGTTCTCCATTGTCACCAACTACCACTAACCCAGCGCCAAAATCAAATACTCTGGGAGAATTGCGTAGAATTTTGAGTAGAGAGGCAGTAGCTTAGCGTTCTCGTTCTTTTCCTTTAACAATCTCAGTCCGGGCTAACGATCGGCTCAATTTGAACACTGTGCCACCATGAGCAAACGAATTAAGAAGCGGCCGAGCATTATTCAAAAATAGTTTTCCAACAGGCCGTCCACCGTCATAATCAGGTTCAAGCGGGTCAAGCGTATGCATTCCATGGTAGCTCTGAGGATTGTCGAGGATTTGTGAGACGCATACTTCTTTAGGTTTATCATTTTGAAATACTGTAATAACCCAATCACCTGAAAGATCACGCTTTTCTACTGCTCTTACTGTTGTGGCTTCAAGTTGTTCTCTCGGTGTATTGGGATATCGACGAATCAATTCTCGGAGGCGTTCCTGCTTCCAATTTTCCTGAATATTCTTAGCTTTTTCAGAAACTAATACTTTCTGAGCAGCTTTATTTTTATCAGCAAGGGCAATTTCTTCTGGTGTTGGATCAGAAATTACGTCAATTGAATCAACAGGGTCAGAATAAAACCCCTTATACAATACGGGCTCACCGCGTCTTTGTTCCAAAGGTGCGTGACATTTAGCCCCAGCAGCAAAATCGATTCGACTTGGCTGCCAGATAGAGGCGTCGAATAATCCGTACTCAAGCAAACTACCTGATTTGCTAATTTCAAAATGGCCGTACCCCATAACCCACAGCTTGGTAAGAATTGCTTTTCCTGCACGGGGAATATCCTGGGCACCTTTGGCTAATATGTAGAGTCTCTGTCCTCTGATACCTGTCAATTCCTTTTCGCCATGCCAAATGCATGATGATGTGCTTGGCCACCAGAGAATGTCGAAATTTCTTAGCCCTGGACATGCATCAAATAAAGCTTGGAATAGCTCTTCTCGATTGAGTGCAGGCTTTCCATCTTTGGGTGCATCGTAATCCAACATCAAAATCCCTGGTCCTGGAGCCCAATTTATATTTTTATTGGTGCGGGCGATTTGCGAAGATGGATAACCAGCTTTTTTCCATGCTTCTTCTGTAACAAGACCTGTTGGGCTATGGGGCGGTACGCCGTACATAAGACACTCATTCGTATTCAAGCTTTTAAGTATCACTGAGAACTCTTGCAGATCTGTAAACTCTACTATTTCCATTCTACCAGTGGTCACGTAGGCGATTGTTTGCTTATGCAACTCACCATCTGGCTGCAGTCTAAATTCCTTGCTAACCGTAGTTGGCTGGGCCGCTGAGATGATCGTACAGGTTGCAAATTGACTTTTGTTTGTAGCGTTCTTTTGCACTGTATGATTTGAGAATGTATCCATTTATCGTCCCCGACTTAGAAGTAGTGCAATTTCTGCGACAAACCAATGCAACTGATTACCAATTTTGATTGGACGAATGCCGGAACACTTTCATGTTAAGCAATAATTTTTTCGGATAGTTTGGCTGTTACGGCTCACTACATGCCCAATCTCTTCAGTTTTAATATAATCTCGCCCTACTGCGATTGATTCGCAGTAAAACACATAACGATGCATACCTTATTATTTCACTTATGAAATAGAAATAGAATTACTACAGTAGTCTGCAGTTGGCTAGTTAACTTAAATTCCTTTCATGAATGTACAAAGACGAAATGTATTACAGATATGCTTAAATAAACGCGACATTGCCACATTTCATCCCCTTTACTATTTCATCAAGGCGAGCTTTCCACGCGATCAATGCAGCTTGCTTCTCTGTGAAGTAGTCGTGTCTGTCTTAATGTGCTGCTTGTACCCGGGAGATACCATTTGACAGCAGTTGTGCACGAGTATCTCGGCTTATACTCATACTGATTAACATTGTCTCGCAGGTACGTCGTATATCTCGCAAGTTGAACGGTTCACAGTCCATTACTGTACAGATTTCTGCGACGCGCTTGCCGGGTGTTTCATCAGAAGGTCCAGAGTTCAGTTCTTGGTGTCGTCCCTATTATTTCAATATGTCGAAGAATATTTATTTTGAACAGAGAAAAATTATGTAGACGAGGTGTAAGGTCGCGCGTTATTTGGCACTTACCTTTTTCCATTTTGGAGCCTGTTTTGGCTTTGATTTCATAACTCCTCTGATATTCATTCCGGCTAAAATTACTTGCATTGCAGCCAACGCCCATGCTCTATTGGGAATAGCCCAGACAACCCATAGCAAGTTGCTCAGTAGATAGAGCCAAAATCCCCAATTACGATTATCTTTCCTCTCTGCAGCTATATACCATGTTGCCGCGATCGTAGTAATCATGGCGGGCCACTGAACAAGATTCAGTAAATCATCTAACGAATACATAAAAATGTTTAGATATAAATCTAAATGTGAATAAGTGACAAATTATTTATGATTTTTTTGTAAATTTCAGTTTCTTATATTTGCACTTATTTTCCTTGATAGAGATTTTTCATGAACGCAGTTTTAGTTTTTGTTGTTTGGGCAGTTGTTATTAGCGGTACATTCTTTGGAGTTTTATCTATGTTTGAATTATTTACCTTGGAATGGTTTATTTCCGATGTAATTCTTGGAGTTATAATCTGTACCTGAGGTATTTAGTAATTACATCATTAGGTTCAACCAAGGCTAGGCCCCGCTATTCATTAAAAAATCTCCAGCTTAATTACCTATTCTTCGTGTGTTCTCCCTAGCACTAGCGTGGAAGTAGGGCAGCCAAGCCATGAGGTAAATATGGCTGGGCTTATTTTTTGCTTGCTTTCTAAATATGGCTGATTATTAATTCTGATCTATGCACATGCCGTTCACGGCCACCTACGGCGTAAGTAATCGACATAGTTTCTATAATCAAGCAAGTTAATTCTTTTCGCATTTTATGAATATCGTTGATAGATTTTGCTCAACCTGGCCTGCTCGGCCATCTGTCATGGTCTACCTGAAAACCTACAGCAAAGCGAATCGTAATACAAAAGGATGAAATTTATCGAATTCTTAGAATGCTTATTATGATGAACCAAGGCCTAATTATTTATTTTGTAACATAAGACAAGTCCTATAAATAATTACAATGTTCGCTATCGCACAGACTTATTCGTAAATTTAAAAGAACATAACAATAAAACTTCGATTGATAAATTCTAAATCGATTTTTGAGGGAAAAAACTTATAGAGCATTAAGTCCTTTTAAGTTTTAATTTGATTAAAGTAATGTTCCTTTAAGTTTTGTTCATTTTTTAATTCTTCTGCAACAAAAGATGATCCATTTTATGTTGCAGATATTACTGAATAATAAGGAATAGATCATGTTTAATTGGGCAGTTATATTTTTAATTATCGCTATTATTGCTGGTGTACTTGGTTTTAGCGGAATTGCTGGGACGGCTACGCAGATAGCATGGATTGCATTTGTAGTTGGTATTATTATGGCAATAATTTTCTATGTAGTAGGAAGGCGTCCGCCCCCCGTCTAATAATCAGTATTCTTGACTACAAAAGATAGCTAAATTTTATTGAACCTTATGAAACTTAGCTATCAATAATTAATTGACTCTATAGAGGAATTCTAACTTAATGTTTACTGGGTTTTAATTCTCCTTTAAACCTCAATTATTATGGCGGTGCAGAAATGTTGGTTATTTACTCTGCCGCAGAATTGCTCCTTCTACATATGGTTACTGGTTAGTAGTAGCTCGATTCATGATACAGCATGGCTTGTTCGTTATACGTCAATTTACCGACAATGGAGTCAGTTAAAATCCATTTAATTTCCTTGTACTGAGTACCAAAGCCAGCGCATTAACAGAAAACCAAATGCTCCAATCAAAAATACCACGCCAATCACTAATAAACCTGCCATTCCCACAAAAAATCGGCTGTAAGTTTCAGTTTTCTTTGGTTCTTCTACATAATCATTCAGCAATTTAACGTTTCTGTGATTAGCTTTCCAAACGAAGTCTGACACATCTCCTATCACTGGAATTATGCCCAAGAGAGCATCTAGTGCGACATTGAACGCCATTTTCAGAAGAATAGATTTTGGAACACCCATTTGAGCTGCTTGGGATATAATATGGCTTGAAATAAATGCGCCGAGCGCATCACCAAGTCCCGGAAACAATCCTATTAATCCATCAATGCCAAAACGTATTTGCGTTCCTGGAATACGAAAAGAGTTATCCATCAACCAGGCTAGTTTGTTTAATTTATTTTTTGTTTGCTCTCTCTGTCTTGAAAAATTCTTTTGAGAAGATAGAGTATCGCCTGGTCCAATATCGAAGTTTTTAGGCATGTTTATCCTATATTATTTAATTTTTACCACCGTGTCGTCCGAATTACTATCCGATGGGTAGTGCGGCTGGCTAATTATTAAAGTACCGGTAAGAATTTGTAGCAGATGGTTTCTGCCAGTTAAGTTATATTCTCTTTCCCGTAGAAGCCAGTACACGTAATTTGCGAAGCTGTACACCCAATAAGCCTCTTCCTCAGTAGGATTTTTCCGGTACCACTTTGATCTCTCTGTCGGTCGTGTCAGGTACTACAATGACCTTTTCCTTCTCACTTGGTGTTTGTGGTTTACGAGTCTCAGAATGAATAGATAAGCATCCACTCAACCCTATACCCAATATGACTAGCAAAAATAAATTTAAGCTTTTCATTAAATACTCCTTTCTTTTGATATGGAGCGAAACCTATAGAAAAGATAGTTTATCGTTGAAAATATGTCTGTTCGTTACCGAACATAAGTTAAGTTCGTATGTTTTTAGACACCTACGCTAACTTAATTGGGTTATTTGCACGCTGTTATTAACATAGCTTAATCGACTTACTTAATATCAATCTTAAAAAACCGATACACAGTTCTGAAGATTGCGGCATTGTTTGTTTTAACCCAAAAATTTCAAACTTTGTTAGCACAACTGGCGTTCCAATCAAAATCCTTATTATTAGAAATTATCGAATGCCAGCAGTGTTTCTTAATATAATCATTAATAGCTATGCTGCTTAATAGCTATATTGCGTCCAATTTTAACAGAACTCCAAGTGAGATTCTCCGCAGCCGCGTCCGTGCAGGTCGCTGAAAATCCTCAAAATTTTCCACGCTGGCAGCCAAGGCCATGATGGAAGCGATCAGCGGATCGGTGACGCGCTCCCAGTCGCTGGCCAGTTTATCGCTAAAAATATCGAATTTGTCCAGATTATTCTGGGCTGAAGAAACAGCGATACCTTGCGATGATGGCTGTTTTGGGTTGGGTTTTCTTAGCCAGCGCCAGAAAGTTTGGCATTCTCGTGTGGTTCAGCACCAATATAACTTCCGATCAATTCTTTTCGACTGTGATCTCAACGCGCCTGTTCTGCTGTCGACCTTGTGGATTGTCACTACCGTCGGGTTTGGTGTTCGGCGCAATGGGCTTTGTCTCACCGAAGCCGCCGGTCGTAATGATCGATTCGGCAATACCTTTCTTTCTAACGAGCCAGTCTTTCACTGCCTGGGCGCGCCGATTTGAAAGCTCAAGGTTTGCTTTTCGCGAGCCTTTGGAATCGGTGTGTCCTTCGATGAGTACCTTGCCCTCGGGGAACTGCGAGATCACTGTCCCGACCTTGTCGAGAATCTGCTCCGCCTTGGAATTAATCTCGGCTTTACCGAAATCAAAAACTACGTCGCCTTCGAGTTTCATGGTGACGGCTTTTTCGGTTTCCTTTAACTGAAGTTCCTTGCGGTCGACTTCTTCGATCTGCAGTTGTTTGCGTTGCAACTCTAACTGCTTCTTATCCAGCTCGAGCTGCTGTCTATCGAGCTCGAGCTGCTTCTTTTGAATCTCGAGTGGGACTTGAGTTTCCTGCGCAAGCGCTGTAGTTAAGCATGCCCACGCCAGCAGTGATGTGCAGATTAATAATTCGGTAAACGGACGAAATTGTGATAGATTCATAGTTTCTAATTCCTCGAATTTTAGAGAATGTACAAGTTATAGCATACCAAAACGGCAATGCTATTCAGGACAATTTAATACATCATACAACTTATTGAAATCAAGAGGAATAAGTGTTTGTTATTTCCAACTTGGCTTCCAATCAGTCACCCATCTCATGTCCGAGTTCACAACTTTTTTCAGTTCACTACAATAAGCATTTACTAAAACCATTACTAGAAATATGTCTTTCAAATCAATATCATCGTTATAACCAAGTAATGGTTTATGTTTCATATTTCCTCCTTTGAAGAGAGTTTTAAAGATTCATTTATACTTCTTTAGAGGGGGATTGAGACACTTGGTTTGAATCGAACAAAAATTTAGTATTAAGAGACCTCTATAATGGGTCTTAGGAAGTTAAGCACTTATTAAAGTGTGTTAACTTGCTGAGATGAAAGCAAAAAATAGGTACTATATTCGTACTCGAATTAGAGAAGCGAAATTCAGGCAACTTATTCGTTATTTTGCACTTGATCTTACTGCTACTCATGCAGCTCATTTGACCGATATCTCTGTTCGATCTGTTAATGCCATTATCTTAAAGTGCGGCAGAGGATTGCCCAGTGCTGTGAGCTTGAATCGCCTCTGCAAGGCTCGGTAGAAATCGATGAATCTTACTTTGGCGCACAACGTGTTCGCGGTAAAAGAGGCCGTGGACCTTATGGCAAAACAATCGTCTTTGGTGTGCTGAAACGCCAGGGGAAAGTATATACGGAGATTGTGCCAGATTGCTCTAAAGCGACACTGCAAGCCATTATTCGTGGACATGTGATTCCAGATGCCGTGATTCATTCTGATGGGTGGCGTGGCTATGACGGACGGGTCGATACTGGCTTTGATAAGCACTTCAGGGTATATCATAGTGACAATGAATTTGCCAGGGGTGAGGGAGTTTTGCAAAAGGGCGTTTGGCAAAGTTCAACGGCGTGCCTGAGCATACTTTCTATCTGCACCTGAAAGAAACCGAATTTCGTTTTAACCATCGGCGTGATAATCTCTATCAGGAAATTCTCAAATTATTACGTTTAAACCCACTTTAACTTCTTAAGACCCAATAAAAACAATTGGTTATAATATTTAGTAATCCGCAGGCCCCAGATTCGAACCCTGGTCGGAGAATTATCTATGTATAACTCTTTGTTTTATGTAGAGATTACCGAATTGCGTTGAGGGATATGTTGGAGTGAGCGCCGGACTTATGTTTTTGTTTCCGGTTGGTGTCGTGGACGTTTTGTATCTTGATTGATTTCTGGCTAGCCGCAATGAGGGCTTTATTTACTTTGTAAAAGAATTAAAATCTTATTTCCTTTCTTTTTTCTGTTTCCACTTAAGTGTTCCGAATGTGCCTAAATACGTGCCTATAAAAGCAGCTGCTATATAAATGTTATTTTCTACATAATTAGTAATTGTAAATGCGTTGGCCAGAATAAGCATTGCCGACCAGAATGCGGCAGTCTCTGCCTTTTTCTGTACTAAACTACTAAAATATAATGTTCCGCATATATTTGCGAATGCCATTATTAATCCAATTAATAAAAAATTAATTATTGAGAATTCCATGGAATTATTTAATAACCTTAATTTTTTTTAAGAATAGGTTAATGTCTCTTTGCAACCAAGATACGGCCAAACTAAGAGCTTGTTGCTAAATATGAACTTCTTGATTTAAGCAACGGGGCAGATTTGCATTTCATTGTTGCATGAATTTTCTTAGAAAAACTATTGTTGACTCATGGGATTGTGTGTCGCGCATCTTGCATTTATGATCAAACGCTAAGGAAATGCTTACATAAAATTCTATTATTTGGATAAGAATAGCTTCAAGCTTGCCAAACTATTCATATACAGATCTTTTTCTTTTCATTCATTTAATTCAGTACTCTTTAATTCAAAATTTTCAGCTAGAAATTCCCATAATTATTTGTATCCAAATATGATACAAATAATTTCTAATTTTGGTACTTATTTTTTGTGTATTGACTCGTTATTATGTATTTTAAGAAATTATTTTAATATGATGAATAGGGTTAATGCTTTAAAAACCATAATGTTATTATGAGTACTATTAAGTATGATGGTTTCTGGGTTTAAAGCAGAATGCTGTAATCAAGAGATAAACTGAGTATAAAAATGTTTCCTGCAAAGAACGTATTAATAGTGTGGTTATTATAATGGAATACTCGCCTAATATTTTTAGTAGAAACTTATAAAAAAGGTAAAGAAGTGAAGTTAAAGATGTTTAATGGAGGTGCTATGATGAAAACGAATATTCTGCTGGTAATTGGATTTGCGCTTATTTTCTTATCTGGATGCGCCCAAATGAGCCCGATAGCGAATGCTCAGAATAACGAACATAGCGCTGAATTACGTTCCATGGACCTTAATAATCATAATGCTGTGGCTAAACATTACGAAGATGCGGCCAATGAGACAAAAGTGAAACTACAGGCCCAAAAGAAGCTGCTCGAAGAATATGAAGGACATAGCTACTATTATGGACGGAAAGGACAAGACTTTCAGTCACATACCGCAGCTAATATCAGACATTTTGAAAAATCTATCAAGGAGAATATGAAAGAAGTGGCCATTCACCGAAAAATGGCACTAGATGAACAAAAACGAGATCTCAGCTTATTTAATGAATGAACAGAAAATAAACTCTCGATTAAATAAATGTTCACCTGGAAGAAAGAATTCAAGTTCCAGGAGCTCGAGATTCTAAAAAAGCAGGCCGCATATCGGTAATTGATATGCGGCCTTTTTAGTACCTGCTTGCAATGTCAGTTAGGTTAGCCAGCACATTTTTAATTGTCGTTGCCTTATCCATGTTCATCCTTCTTTTGCGTCAGGCGCAAGCTATTGCGAACAGTGGATTCGAGAATACAACTCTATTCATCCGCACAGTTCATTGGGTTAAAGACCTCAAGTCCCACAGAAATTAGAGTAGCTTCTACCATTCAAAATATATAACCATACATTAACGTATAATGCTAAAACTTTCTCAGTATGAGGTACTAAATCAACAGCAGTTCACTCAATTATGCGCTAATTAACGTGAGTTCGGCCTAAGAAAAGCTGTAATTGGAACCTGAATTCCTTATGATGAAGCGATTTTGGAAAAGAGTTTCCTCACTAGAGGAGCCAGCTTCCGCTGGATACTATAGCGATTTTTTGTGCGATTGACGACTTTTGTAAAGGGTTTGAGCCGCGGTGGGAGCAGCGCTTGTTGGAATTATCGCTGAAACAGCGTCAACGGCGAGGGGGGGTTGTGTCTAATTCTATTTCGCGTTATAAGATATAATAATAAGTCATCCAGGCTCACGTAAATGGATGACAATTATGGCAAGACCAGCAAGTGGTGAAGAACATCTTGAATTGGCCCGAAATGCGGTACGGATCGCTAAAACAGCCGATGAACTGCGTAGCGCACAGGCTTTACTGCTGCCACTCGAATCGGGTCTGAGTCTGGAGCAGACGGCCATTGCTATTGGTCGATCAAAAGGCAAGACCTGCACACTGCGTACAAATTACTGCAAGCGAGCTACTGGAAGAATGGCTGCGCCCGTTGCCAAGCGTAATCTGCGTAATCGGGCGAACCGATCGCTTGAAGAAGAGAAGGTGCTGTTGCAGGAGGTATTTGACAGTGCCGGCGTTGGTGGAGTATTGGTGGTTCCGCCGTTTGCCGATAAGTTACGCCAGAAGATGGGTGTGCCGCTTTCGCTTTCGGCCATATACCTTCCATTTCTATTTCATAAGTGAAATAATAGAGGTAACTTATGAAAGGAAGTATTGTGATGGCACGAGCAGCGAGTGGCAAAGAGGTGTTGGAACAAGCAAAGGATTTGCTGATTAATGCAAGAACGGTAGCAGAATTAAGACAGGCGCAGGCTGTGGTGCTACCTCTGGAATTTGGCTTATCAATGAAGCAGACAGCTACCGCAACAGGTGTTTCAGTAGGCTGGGCATGCCAACTTCGAATGCGTTTCATCCGCAATGGCGGCATGGGTGAAACAGGGAAATCTAGCCGTGGTGGGCGGCGGCGCGAGAATCTTTCACGCGAAGAAGAAGTTGCTTTTCTAGCGCCCTTTATAGAAAAAGCATCGGCAGGAGGTATTCTGATTGTGAGCGAAATCAAGCAAGCACTTGATGCGCGCTTAAAGCGCAAGACTTCGGCTTTCAGCCACTTACAACCTACTGCATCGCCATGGCTGGCGCAAGCTGGTTCCTGACAAGCGCCATCCCAAAGCAGACGTGCTCGCTCAGGACGAGTGGAAAAAAAACTTCGAGATACCCTCACAGAAATTGACCGGGAGTGGCAAGCAGAAGGGCAACTGCGTCTGATGTTTCAGGATGAAGCCCGCTTTGGGCGTGTTTCTGATACACGCCGATGTTGGTGCCCCAAGCCTATACGCCCGCTATGCCAGGCAATGATTACCCGGCAATATGTCTATACTTATGCTGCTGTCTCTGTCGCTGATGGCGAACTGGATACACTTATCCTGCCTCAGGTTAATAGCCATTGCATGCAGATATTCCTGAATGAAGTAGCGTCGCGTCATCCCAATGACCGGATTATCCTGGTGCTCGATGGTGCAGGATGGCATCGCAGTCACACCCTTAAGCTTCCACCTAATCTGCGCTTACTCATGCTGCCGCCCTACTCACCTGAGCTCAATCCTGTTGAGCATCTTTGGGATGAGTTACGGGAGAAATCATTTCATAACCGTGTATTCGATAGCCTGGACGCACTTGAAAATAACCTGGAGGCAGCGCTGCGTGACATGGAAAAGGATCGTGAATGTGTCCAATCCATTGTTGCATGGCCTTGGATTATAAATTCACTTATGAAATAGAAATGGAATTAGATCCAGCGATGAGCCATTCTCAGTGTGGTTTTGCTGTTTTTTTCCGGGTGAGTCTATTTTAGACTCACTGATTGGCTTACAGAGCGCCAAAAAAAGCCGTGTTATGATGGAGTTATCGATGATAACTCATTGACATCAACGTGGCGAGCCCGGATAAAACTTCGGTTAGAGACGAAGTCAGCCGTTTAACAGCAGACTTTGATCGTCTTGGCTCTGAAGGCAAATTATCTTCTGAAAGCCAGGCGATCATGAACAGCCTGTTTATGATTGTCGAGCTGATCCCGGCTATTTTCCTTGAGCGCAACACCCGAAAAGACAGTAGCAATTCCAGCAAACCCTCTTCGCAAACGTCGAAAGATGAATCCGCGTTAAGCCACCCCGGAAGTAATGGCAAAGGCAAAAGTGAGAACAAAGACCAGACCAGCAATACCCGCGTTAATGAAACCGTTACGATTTCTCAAGTTCTCGCCTGCGGGGTCTGCGCACAAGACCTGAGTGGTGTTCCTTGTATCGATCTTGAAAGGCGAACCCGAATCGATATTGTATTTGAAAAAGTCATTGATCATGTGGATGCTGAAATCAAACACTGTCCAGCCTGTGGTGCCACGGTAAAAGGCGTCTTCCCACCAAACAGGCACGGCCCATTACAATATGGTGATGGCTTGAAGGCTTTTGTGATTAACTTGCTGATCGGCCAGATAGTTGCTCTGAACCGAGTGCAGAAGCTGGTGAAATCGATGATAGGTGTCGTGATCGCTGAGGCCGGTTTGTTAAAGTTTGTCCTTCGTCTTCATCAGGCACTGGCAAGCTGGGAGCAGCAAGCTACCGGGAAGATACTCAATTCACCCGCAATCAATGTAGATGAAACATCTTTCCGGGTTGACATGAAGAACGACTGGATCCATGTCTATTCGTCAAATGACATCACACTCAAGTTTTTGCACCGAAACCGGGGCAAAGCTGCTATCGAAGAAATTAACATCATTGCGCGCTATGGCGGTGCCATTATTCATGACTGCTGGCCATCCTATGTATCCTACCCTGACTGCAGTCATGGACTGTGCGGATCACATTTGTTGCGTGAACTGACTTTTATCGTTGACACGCATAACTATGCCCGGGCACGCAATATGAAACGCCTGCTACAGGAAGCCTGCAAAGAAGTGTCCAAAAGCACGGAAAAGCGTTTAAGCGACCAAGCGTTCACCCATCTACAGAAGCGCTACCGGAATATCTTGACGCGCGCCGAAAAAGAGCTGCCAATCAGTCTACCTAAGCTCCATGGTAAACGCGGTAAACTTGCCGAATCTGATGCACACAATCTTTGGGAAAGACTGAAAAATCATGAAGCAGCAGTACTGCTGTTTGCTAAAAACCCGCATGTGTCGTTTACTAATAACCGGGCAGAGCGGGACCTGAGAATGTCAAAAGTCAAACAAAAGGTCTCGGGCTGTTTCAGAGTCAGCAACTATGCACATGCCTATTGCCGAATTTCAAGTTACCTCCAATCCATGGCCAATAAAGGGTACAACCCACTTATCGCTATTCAAATAGCGTTGGCTGGTGAAGCTCATAAAGTATGGGGAGAGTAGTTACAAAAATTGTTTACATTAACGCCAGAATTCAGGATTTCCAAACAGTTTTTAATGTAACGTTAATGCAGTGTTACTTCACCACAGCACTTTTTATATTTTTTTCCAGAGCCACAAGGGCAGGGGTCATTGCGTCCTACTTTTACCTGTTCACGGCGAATCGTTCCTGTTTGTTTTGCTAATTGTGCTGATATTTCCCGGTGTGGTGCAAAATAACGATAAATCCGCATCACTCCAGCACATAAACCTGCCAATAATTTTTCACGTAGCTCTTCACTGACAGGTTCTTTGTATGGCCGCATACTTGGGTCGGGATCATGTTCGTGATAAAGAGTAAAGATAGGTACTAATGCACCACCTTCCATTTCATCATTCAGCAAATCTGACCATTCGTCGCGATGATAGCCCATGCCACGCACAAATCCTTTCGCCCAGTCATTGCCGGAAAAAGATTCGTTCGATTCATCGCTTAATAAGATGGGCAGAAAAACTTCCTCATTCTCCAGTCTATAAAGAACATCATTCCACTGGCGCAAAACCAGTTCTAAAAACATATTGAATTGTTCATTGTTCTCAAAAATTTCTTCATCAGACATTTCTCCACCATCCCAGATTTCGGGTAGGCAAGCACTCGGAGGGATCATGTCTGGAGCACAGTGCAAAGCGGTAAAGAAACCATCCAGCATTTCCAGATTCATCACTTGATCATGATGAAATTGGTCCAAGAATTGACTAAGCTGATCGTAGTCATTCTCAGACATTCTTCTATCTACCCGAAGTTTTTTCACGCTATTTCTCTCCGTGGATGGCAGTGTGTACTCGTTCAGGCATTTTATTGGTAACACGAGTGCGACGATCAATTTGGCTAACATAAGCTTGGGTTTGGCTTATGCACAGGCGTTTAGCAAGCTGCTGTTGGGTAATGTCTGCTTTGATACGTGCTAAAGCCACAGGATTATCAACGTAATCTTCAAAAACAAAAGATTCGTAGGTTTGCATGGCATCTCCAGTCTGAGAAAATTCTTTATTTAAGGATGACGTAACAACACGGCCTTTTCCTGCCGTCATCTGACGAACAGATTCTAATAATTCAGTTTCCAAGTATCGGCTGTTCTCTCATCCTACCAGTTTTTGATCAGTCAATGGTTTTTTCCCGGCCTCATGTGCTATTTGTTTCAAGAGCTTGATTGATTAAGTAAAAAAACTACTGAGCAGTGATTTCCTTCAAAACATCTGTTCTGCATTCAGTAATGGCAATCAGAGTTTTTGCTGCGCCACTGATTTGGCGGTGGCCTTGTTCCCAATCTTGCAAGGTTCTGATCGATATGCCTAATAGTTTTGCAAAACTGGATTGTGACAAGCCCGATTTAATATGGGCGAAAAACATCTGGCGTTTCCTGTCGCCTTAATCCGATAAATAGTACCAGCAGCAAATAATCACGGATGGTTTCACGATTCTGACTAACTGGATCATTTTTTAGATTCATGATCGCGTTAAACTAGGTGTAAGTTTATGCGGTTTTATGATCATTTGCCGGCATTCCACACGGTACCAGGCACGAGTTTGGGTAAGCCGTATGATGGGATTCTCGCGCAAGATAGCATTACTATTGCTGTCTTCATATTGAGCAATAGCGAATTGAATAAGGCACTTAAAAAACGCATAGCAATATTGGCGCAGAACGCGGAGAAGCATGCGCCAATATTGCGGTGTTGTTTAGTAGCCATATCTTTACTGATGCTTGTGATTGCTTTACCTTGCCAAGTGTTCTTCCGTAAGCGCATAGTTAGCGATAAACCAACTACAATCGTGGCCGACTAAAATTTAGACCGACTGCACACAAAAACGACGTGCCAAGGGTCCTTATTCCAATATAGTGGTTAACGCACCCTGCCATGAGGTTGTATTTTCTGCTTCGGCATCACTGAGGTAACCAGATGCTGCCATAGTTCACGTGCCTCACTATATTGCACAGAAAAACCTATTCGTTCCTTCATGTGTATAGCGCTTGGAAAAAATTTAGCTAAAGCTGCTCATCGGGTTTAACGGGTTTAAATACTTGCACTTGCGTAACGTATTGCGCACGATCGCTATTAAACTTCGATAATATTCAGTTCGGCCAAAATAAAAAATCGGAAAGGGGTTTATCCATGACAAATAATGAACAGGTTGTTGTTCAAGATGATGGGCAAGTCATGCACCCGATGGTTAGCTAGTACGATCCAGGACAATTAATCCAGACTGCAATTTATGTTATTGTCTCCACAATTTTCGGTCGACACACCGATTTTCGTCTATTTGACGACATACTTCAGCTCATCTTGCTCAACGGTTTTAGTCATCACATCAACGAAGCGTTCTGCTCGCTCAAAAGTTTGACAATTTTTGTCGTCAGCTTGCAGCGCGTGTTGCGCAAGTGGAAAAAATTGGCGAACGTGGTGAGCGCAGTTGTATTGTAACCGACGACGAGCGTGCACTAAGCCGCAACTAATCGATAAAGTTGTGCTTAAATAAAAAGAAGTTCATATAAAAAGAGAGTCACACTATGCACTATGTACTGGCAATGGATCAGGGCACTACGAGTTCGCGCGCGATCGTGTTCGATAGCGATGCGCACATTCATGCCATTGCGCAGCAGGAATATCGGCAGCTGTATCCGCAGCCGGGTTGGGTCGAGCACGATCCGCATGACATTTGGCAGAGCCAGCTCGTGGTGGCGCGACAGGCGCTTGTCAAAGCGGGCATCACTGCGCACGATGTTGCGGCAATCGGCGTTACGAATCAGCGCGAGACTACATTGTTGTGGGATCGGCGTACCGGTGAGCCAATCGGTAATGCCATCGTCTGGCAGGATCGCCGCACGGCGGATTTCTGTGCGCAATTAAAATCACAGCATGAGCAATTATTTCGCGAGCGCACGGGGTTGTTGCTTGATCCGTACTTTTCTGGAACTAAGCTCGCATGGCTGCTTGATCATTATCAGGGTGCACGCAAGCGTGCTGAAAATGGCGAGCTTGCTTTCGGCACAGTCGATACGTGGCTGCTGTGGAATTTGACGCACGGCAAAATGTACGCAACCGATGTGACGAATGCCTCGCGCACATTGCTGTTCGATATTCATCGTAATTGCTGGGATGATGAATTGCTCGATGTGTTTGATATTCCCGCGCAGGTATTGCCACAGATTTATGCTTCGAGCGCGGATTACGGTTACACCGCACCCGATTTATTCGGTGCATCGATTTTGATTGGCAGCGTCGCGGGCGATCAACAGGCTGCATTGTTTGGGCAGGCATGTCATGCGCCTGGCATGGTGAAAAATACCTACGGTACGGGCTGCTTCATGCTTATGCAAACGGGCGAACACGCCTGCGAATCGCAGCATGGTTTGCTCACAACAAGTGCGGCGCAACTCGATAAGCAACCGGTATTTGCACTCGAAGGCAGTGTATTTATCTGCGGCGCTGTCGTGCAATGGTTGCGCGATAGTCTCGGCGTTATCAAAAGTTCGGCGGAAATCGAAACGCTCGCAACGTCGGTGCCCGATAGCGGTGGTGTGTATTTCGTGCCCGCATTCACGGGCCTTGGCTCGCCGCATTGGGACCCACACGCGCGCGGCGCGATTTTCGGTTTAACGCGTGGCACTACACACGCGCATATCGCACGCGCTGCGCTCGAAGCCATCGGTTATCAATCGGCCGAATTGTTGCTCGCGATGCAAAAGGACGCCGCTACACCGATCAAAGAATTGCGCGTCGATGGCGGGGCAGCTGCGAATAATTTACTGATGCAGCATCAAGCCGATTTGCTCGGCGTACCCGTCGTGCGCCCACGCATTATTGAAACTACCGCGCTTGGTGCTGCGTATCTCGCGGGATTGACTGCGGGTGTGTGGAATAGTACCGAAGAAATCGCCGCGCATTGGCAAATCGATCGTGTCTTCGAGCCGATGATTTCGCGCGATGAAGCAGCGCAGCGGATGTTCGATTGGAGTAGGGTGGTGAGGGCGTGTAATCCGTGGGGGATGGATTAACATTATGGTGCAACCCACCGCTTCCGAAGTAACCACTAGTTAAGCCTCTTGTAAATGACCGACTAGCGAATACGAGGTGTGTTATCAAATATGGAGTCCATATGATTAAGCAGTGAGTAAATTTGCATAGTATCGCTGTGTAAATTCCGCTGGGGATCGATAACCCAATTTTTTCCTGTTTTGCGCTGCCGGTTATAAAAGATCTCGATATATTCAGTAATCTCCTGTTTTACTTGTAGTCGTATTTTGAATTTTCGATGATGTACCAATTCGCTTTTAAGGATTCCTCAGAAGTTTTTCAGAGGAGTATTATCCCAGTTAGCGAATTGCAATATACGGCAAAGAGCTGGGAGCGGCTACGGCGTATTATCGTTACAATCGAACATTCTGAAAAAAACAGCAATTCTCGTTATGTGGTCACCAATCTGACAGGTAAAACGCAACCTCTACGATGAGCTTTTACTCATTATGTGGGGAAACGGAAAATCACATCAAGAAACAGCAGCTTGATCTGTTTGCAGATTACACCAGCTGCCAGCGGTAGTGCCTCAATGTAACACTTTTTGCGATTAACTGACAGTTTATAAAACAACAAAAAAGCGAAAGAAATGGTATCTAATTTCATTTCTATATCAAATCTGATTTTGTCGGCTTCTCCTTGCTGTATTATTTATATTGTCTGAGGCTCGCCTTCGCGTCATGTTTGATTTGGAAATGGAATAAGCAACCTAAGTGATGAAACGTGGCATTCTTTGTAGCTAAATTTGCCGATATCGGCAGTGGGGAGACCACGAAAGTTAAGTCTATGAATTATTCATACAAGTTTAGCAAAAACTAGGAATACCTCATGTGCATAAATGAAACTTGGATTTACATCGCCATGACCCATATTATACTGTGAGATTATCTAGAGCAGAAGTTTCCAAACAGTTTCTTAGAACCTGTTCAAAGTCTTTTGGTTTGACGGAAAAAGTGTGATACTTGCAGGATGAGAACATGTTATCCAAGCGATATCAGTCGCGAACAATTCGAGCAGATCCGCCCGCTGCTGGAAAGTGCGCGCAAGAAGACCAGTCCGCGACGAATCGATTTATACGAAGTATTTTGTGCGGGGTTGTATTTACTCAAGAGTGGTTGCCAGTGGCGCATGTTGCCAAGCGAATTTCCGAAGTGGCGTACGGTCCATTCGTACTTTGCTATTTGGAGCGAGCCGGATAAAGATGGAGTGAGCCTGCTGGAGCAGGCACTTAAAAAATCAGGTTGGCGCGGCCCGTATGAGACAGGGGCGTAACGCCTGCACGTCCTATTTGATCATAGACGCGCAGAGTGTGAAGAACACGGATACGGCGAACCAAAAGGGTGATGACGCGGGCAAGAAGGTTTCGGGTATCAAACGCCATATTGCGGTGGATACGCAGGGGTTGCCACATGCAATTGCAGTCACTACGGCGGAGGTCACTGATCGCAAGGGAGCGTTGCAGGCGATGGATCGGTGTAAGACGAACCTGGATAGAGTGCAAAGTGTATTGGCTGACGGCGGTTATGTGGGACAACCGTTCGCTGAAGCAGTGAAGACCACAATTGGCGCAACTGTGCAGATTGCTCGGCGCAATCAATTACACATGTTTTCTGTGATGCCGAAACGCCGGGTGGTAGAACGCTCTTTCGCATGGTTGGAAAAATGCCGGCGGCTATGGAAAAATTGTGAACGCAAGCTCAACACTAGCCTACAGTTCGTCCATCTTGCTTTCTTGGCATTGTTACTACAAAGACTTTGAACAGGCTCTAAGAAACTGTTTGGAAATCCTGAATTTTGGCGTTAATGTAGCAATTTTTGCTATAAACAGGCGGTATCATGAATCAACAAAAAGCGCAAAAAGCGTTACCCGAGTAACCTAAGCAATGGAGCGTGGCATTACTTGAAACCTCACCTGCCGGTATCAGCTGTGGGAAGGCCACGAAAGTTGAGTATGCGTCAGGTAGTAAATGCAATGCTGTATGCTCTAAAAACAGGTTGTCAATGGAGGCAATTGCCTCGTGAGTTCCCGGCTTGGAGTGCGGTTTACTACTATTTTTATAGCTGGTCACATAACGGGACATGGCAACATCTTCATCATTTGTTGCGTTCACGGTTGCGCGAAAGAGATGGGCGCCACAAACACCCGACGGCAGGTTGTCTGGACAGCCAAAGCGTCAAATGTACTGCGGTACCTGGACAACGAGGTTTTGATGTTGGCAAGAAGGTCAATGGTCGTAAACGCCACATTCTGGTGGACACACCGGGGTTACTGTTGACGGTGGTAGTCACTGTCGCCAGCGTGCAGGACCGTGACGGCGCCCGCCTACTATTGCATCATCTACCCGGTTGTTGCAAAAAATTGAGAAAAATTTGGGTAGATGGTGGCTACAGCGGCAATCTTGTGGACCGGGTTGCAGATCGATTTAAATTCTGTCTGGCAGTAGTGCTGCGCCCCAAAGAAACCAGGAAATTTGTATTGCTGCCCCATCGCCGGGTGGTCGAGCGTACCTTCAGCTGGCTGAATCATTCACGAAGGCTCAGTAAAAGTTACGAACATCTCACAAGCACCGACGAAACCTGGATTTACATCGCTATGACTCGTATTATGTTGAGGAGATTAGCTTAAACCAGGAGTTTCCAAACAGCTTCTTAGAGAAAACTACAACGAAAAATCCCTATAAAGTCCGTACTTGATAGAACTATCTCTAATTTTTATTTCACGATTGCTGCGAAAATATGTGCGCTTCAGTGGTATATTTTCCGCTATTTACAATTTTCCTCTTCGAAACATACCATGAGCAAACCATCCGTTATAGGTACCCCACTCAGCTCCTCTGCAACCAAAGTCATGTTGCTAGGTAGTGGAGAACTCGGCAAGGAAGTGATCATTGCATTGCAGCGCTTGGGGGTAGAAACTATTGCTGTTGATCGCTATCCCAACGCACCGGGACATCAGGTAGCTCATCGTGCGCATGTGATCAACATGGCGGATGGTACAGCGTTGCGTGATCTGATTGAACGTGAGCAACCGCACATCATCGTTCCTGAGATCGAAGCGATCGCGACCAGCACGCTGCTAGAGATCGAACGCGAGGATCTCGCGCGCGTCATTCCCACCGCCCGCGCCGCGCAACTCACAATGAATCGCGAAGGCATTCGCTGTCTTGCAGCAGAATCATTGGGGTTACCAACTTCAACGTATGCCTTTGCTAATAGCTTGGAAGAATTGCGTGCAGTGATTGAAAGTGGCATCGGTTATCCATGTATTGTTAAGCCTGTAATGTCTTCCTCCGGCAAAGGGCAATCAAAAGTTGATAGCGAAGCGGAAGTAGAAGCAGCTTGGAATTATGCCGCCAGCGGCAGCCGGGTAGATCAGGGGCGGGTAATCGTTGAAGGTTTCGTCTGCTTCGATTATGAAATCACTCTGCTTACTGTACGTGCGATGAATGTAGATGGTCATGTTGAAACACATTTCTGCGAACCGATCGGCCATGTTCAGGTCCATGGCGATTATGTGGAAAGCTGGCAACCACAACCAATGTCATCTGTGGCATTGCAACGTGCACGCGATATTGCCAGAAGCATTACTAGTAACCTGGGAGGCTTGGGTATCTTTGGTGTGGAGCTATTCGTCAAAAACGACGAAGTATGGTTCAGTGAAGTAAGTCCGCGCCCGCACGATACCGGTATGGTAACCATGTGCAGCCAGGTACAGAGTGAATTCGAATTGCATGCACGCGCCATACTTGGCTTGCCCGTCAACACTGCCTTGCGTGCACCGGGTGCGAGTGCAGTAATTTATGGACAACTGGAAGAAAAAGGTATCGCTTTCACTGGTGTGAATGAAGCGTTGCGCGTGCCACAAAGCGATTTGCGCCTCTTCGGCAAGCCGGAATCATTCGCCCGTCGCCGCATGGGGGTAGCTTTGGCAAATGGCACAGATACATCCGAGGCAAGAATACGGGCAAAACTCGCAGCTAGCCTGATTGTGCCAATAAAGCCGGGAAACTGAAACGAGGAATCGGCATTGACAAATTGAATTAATCTTTTTTGTGAATTGTATATTTACCTCAAATAGAAAAATCTACATTTACGGACAGGTCATACGCCGATTTAAATTAGAATTCTGAAAGTGTTAGACAGAGAGGCTTCCTCAAAGCACAGATTATTCTGGTTATCAAATAATGATTCACATTTCCAACTAAGCCAAGATTCAACAAAGGAAAAGATAAAATTTGTAAAAGGAAGAGCAGTAATGACTTGTTTTATACACACTGCAGACTGGCAGCTAGGTAAACATTTTGCCAATATTAGTGATCAGCATAAACGATCTTTAGTCCAACAGGCTCGCTTAGATGTCCTCAAACGCATCAGCCATCTTGTGAAAGAATATCAAGCTAGTTTTGTTTTAGTTGCGGGGGATCTCTTTGATACTAATACACCAGATAAGTCCACGGTGGCTGCAGCTTGTAGCGCTATTGGCCAGATGGAAGTGCCCGTGATCGTGATCCCGGGCAATCATGATCACGCAGGTACGGGTAGCATTTGGGAGCAGACATTTTTTCTAAGAGAACAATCAGCATTGGCTCCCAATTTACACATTCTTCTGGATAACAGAGTACTGGAATTGGAACATGCTGTAATTTATCCATGCCCATTACAACACAGATCACAGGCAGTAGATCCATCGGCATGGTTGCGTGACTCAGAAGTACTTCAGTCAGGTCCATCAAATAAACCCCGTATCATAATGGCACATGGCAGCACTCAGGCATTTCAAAGTGAAGGCGATGATGACGAAATTACTATTTTATCCTCAAATCGTATCAATATCGATCGCTTGCCTATTGATGAAATTGATTACATTGCACTCGGCGACTGGCACGGGACCAAGCGAGTTGGATTAAAAGCCTGGTACTCCGGTACGCCGGAAGTTGATCGTTTTCCTAAGGGTGAAGATAATCAACCGGGCCAAACCCTTATCATTCAAAGCAAACGAGGAGAAAATCCGATTGTAAAGGTAGTTACTACTGGCCACTTAAATTGGCAGGAAGCAACTTTTGAATTCAGCAACGACGACAGTATCGAACAATTTTCCAGGCAAATGAACGATCTTTTTGGTCAGCGCGCTAATGAAGATTTATTGAAGCTAACCCTGATTGGTTCTCTAGGTATTGCCGCAACATCCCGGCTTGATGCATTAATCGAATCCTTTGATGCCCGGCTTTTGCGGCTGAAACTAAAGAACAATACAGCTATTGCTCCGTCAGAGGCTGAACTCGATCAGCTAATCCGCAACATTGTAGACCCTTTGATCTCAAGCGTTGCACAGCAACTAGTCGCTCAAAATAATCAGGAAGACAGTGAAACAGTCGTAATTGCGTCCTTGGCGCTGAGAATGCTGTACTCAGCAACTCATCAAGAGTTCTGTTCATGAAATTGATTTCTGCAACTGTTCGCAATTACCGAATACATCGTGAGACCACAATCCGATTTGATGAACAGCGGTCATTGATTGGTGGCGTTAATGAATCTGGCAAAAGTACCTTGATCGAGGCCATACACCGCGGATTGTTCCTTAAATCCCGTGTAACTGGCGACGCGCAAAAAAGCATGTTGTCGCTTCATCATGCAGGCCATCCAGAAGTTGATATTGAATTTTCAGTCGCCGGAAAAACCTTCAGAGTCCACAAACGATTCAGCGGACAAAGTGGAATTACCCAGCTTGTCGAGGTTGGCGGGAGCGTCTGGCATGGTGAAGAGGCAGAATCCCAACTGAATACGCTTCTCAAAGTTGATGACATGGGAAGTGGCCGTGGATTAGCCGAACGTGTCATGCAGCAATGGGCTCATTTGTGGGTTTGGCAAGGGAAAAGCGGCAATGATCCCACCGGGGACGCAGCTTCAGAACACAATGCTATCTTGCAACGTCTGCAGCATGGAGGTAGCGCAGCCATCATGCAGTCTGATCGAGATTCTCGTGTGGCTGCACAGTTTGCAAGCCAATACGAGCAAGTTTTTACGCAAAATGGCAAATTTAGATCGGGCTCGGAGGCAGATGAAGCCGAAAAAGCATGTATCGAAGCAGAAGAAAAAGAACGCATGTGTAAAGTGCGTATGCAGCGGCTCGAGCAAGCAACTTTGGATTTTGAAAGATCAGAACAAACCATTACTGAAGCTGATGTTGAATTAAGTCAATTGGGGCAGCAGAAAAAGCAGATTGAAAGTAGCATCGAGCAAGTCAAGCAATTGCAAAGTCTACAAAATCAGCAAACTGATGCTTATACTCTCGCAGAACGCCAGGAAAAAGAACTGCAACATACAAACCAGACAATCCTCGACTTAAGAAACGGGATCAATAAGCGTACTGCCGAATTAGCGCCCAAGCGAAATGAATCGAGCCGGTTGCAACTAAAGCTTGCCGAACTTAAGCGCCAAGCTATCCAGGCATCAGAGAAATATCAATCGACTATCCAGAAAGCTCGCACTATACGCCAACAGCATGACTTAGCTCAGCTTTGGGTGGCTCGATTCGAATTCCAAGATCGTTTCGATAAACTGTCTGCCAACATCCAGAAAGTAAATCAGGAACAAAACGAAATTCAGCAACATCAGGAAGCGTTGAACAAATTACCATCCATCGATGAAACCGCTTTGCAGTTTTTGCGCAAGATTCAAGAGCAATTAAGCGAAGCACAAGCGGCATTAAAAGCAATGGCAGTCGGTATCGAAGTGATTGCAGCTGAGCATGTCATCCGCGTTGGCGAAGAAGATGCAAAAGCCGGCAACAATTTTCATCTCAGTGAACCCACTGACATCTGGCTTGGCAATTCAACTCATCTGCGAATACACCCAGGTGGTGGGGGAAGTCTTGAAACCACACGGCAGCAAGTACAAACACTACAAAAAAAATTGAATAGCACATTGGATAGCTACGGAATTGAGTCCTTCGAGCAAGCTGCGACCGTAATAGCTAAACGGAATCAGATCGGACAAAAAATCGCAACCCTCCACAGTGCCCTGAAAGTATTGGATGATGGCAAGCTGAACGAGGACTATCTCCATATTAAAGATGAGCTGAGCAAGGTAACGGCCGAAATAAATCGACGCGCCGAACAATTGCCTGAACATACTGCTTCTGCAATGCGGTCGGAGGCTGTTGATTATCTTGATAACTTGCGGCATAAACTGCAGCAGGCTGATACGGAAGAACTCGAAACAAAAGCAGAGCATGACATACTAGCAAAACAACTTAACCAAACCGAATTAGACTTTCAGACAGTCACTAGCGACCTCGCTGCAAATGACCAGCAGACCACCGAAGAACAAGCCAAACTGAATTTCCTGCTGGAAACGTCCGGCGACGATACTCATCGTACAAAAGAATTGCAACAGGCTCAATCCGCCAAACAACAAACCAAAGTACTTCTGGAGCAAACCTGCAAAGCTCTTGAAGCTTTGCAACCGGAGCAACTTGCGCGAGAGCAAACGCGTATCGAACGCGCGTTAGCTACGCAGGAAAAAAACCGGCAAGCAGCTACCGTGCAACGTGCTGTTAGTCAGGCTGCATTACGTCTGGATGGTTCTGAAGATCCCCAAGCAGCTTGGTCTATGACACATGCACGATTGCAAAATGCGCGAGAACACTTTACACATGTCAAGCGCAAGGCTGAAGCCATCAAGCTTCTGCATCAATCGTTTCAGGAACAGCAAAAACAACTTTCTGATCGCTTCAGTCAACCCCTTGCAGACAAAATTTCAGCTTATCTTCAAGGGTTGTATGGCGCCGGAACCAAGGTTTCGATCACCACGGAGGATGGTAGATTCCGTGATATCCAGCTGGTACGACCAGGTGATACCGTTTCTCTGTCCTTTGATAGCCTCAGTGGTGGCACCCGAGAACAAGTCGCTGCTGCAGTTCGCTTAGCCATGGCCGAACTTTTGGCTGCCGCCCACGATGGCAAGTTACCGATTGTGTTTGATGATGCCTTTGCTTATTCTGATCCGGAGCGTGTCAAAACACTTCAGCGTATGTTGGATTTGGCTGCTGAACGCGGACTGCAAGTCATTATACTGAGCTGCAATCCGGCTGACTATGCCGGTTTGGGTGCTCAATTAACTCGGCTGGGTGGCTCCTAAGCATGATGGATTAATAACATTCATGATCTTGTAAATTTTTAAACTATCTTGAAGTTCTTCAACTAGATTGAGTAATCCTGCTATTGGCTTAATGATTGGATTGTTAGTCAGCAGCATGAGCGTTCCCTCTCTTTATGTTGGATTAAGGATTCGATAGCCATATCAAACTCGGTAACGCTCTCTAGTTCAAATGCTCTGGACGATCAGATCTGAACTAACCAAATGAAATTCAAGGAGATTCTACGCTACTGCGTCCGTGCGGGTCACTTTCGTTCCCGCTCAATTATCCGGTACAGGTCAATCAATTCCCGACAACTGACAATCATCTCAGTGGCCTGCCGCAGCACCAAACAGTATAGATTTCTTGACTATCAGGTAGAATTTAATTGCCTCAGAGAACTTGTTTGATCACCTCGCTGATTACTCGATCCCGTTTATCAATCCAAAAGAGCAATGAACCTCTTTGTTTTAGGGACTGGTTGTAATCACGTCAGTTGGTTGTGCAGTATTTGGTCGGAAGTGATTTCAGCACCGATAGTGGTATAAGGGAACTGTTTCTCCTCAAACATTGCACGATGTTGGTGACTTATGCAACAAAGCCCTTCAACGCAAAAACGTCTGTTATGAATAAAATAGTTGTGCGACTAAATTGCGCATTATCATTCTAATTAGCGTTACAAAGTGAATTAATTATCCAGTCCCATCCGGCGATTGATGTCACTGCATCCGTAGTTTCCTCCATATGTCGAAGTGCATCAACCAAATGAGATTCGAGCGCGCCGATGCTGTCAAATACACGGTTATGAAAGCTCTTTTCGCGCAACTCATCCCACAGGTGCTCGACTGGATTGAGTTCAGGTGAATAAGGTGGCAGTAGCAGCAAGCGAAGATTTTCAGCTAACGTCAGCGAATGGCTGCGATGCCAGCCAGCACCGTCCATCACCATAACGATATTCTCATTGGGGTAGCGCCTGGCGATTTCATCAAGAAAGATTTGCATGCACTCAGTGTTGACATTCGGTAATACCAAGCTGTCAAACTTTCCGTCCAGCGGACAGACTGTCGCATAAGCGTAGGTGTACTCGCAGGTAAGCATAGCCTTGACTAGCGGACGCACTGGACAAGGCGCCCATGCGCGACGGCAGTCGCTGATGCGGCCAAATCGCGCTTCGTCTTGAAACATCAGCCGCATGGGGCGAGGCACAGTAAACTCTGTTATCGCTTGACCCGGCACCCCGGGAGTTTTTTTTCCAGTCTTCCCGGACTAAGAGATCTCCTTTCGGGTGGGTGGTATCGGGCGCAATCTTACGCCAACCATGGCGCGCAAGCATTCGGTATATGGCCGAAAGCGAAAGCGGGACACCCATCTTCTGGCGCAACGTATCGGCAAACGTCAGAACCACCAATACTCCACCAACGTCCGCACTGTCAAATACCTCCTGCAACAGCACCTTCTCTTCTTCAAGCGATCGGTTCGCCCGATTACGCAGATTACGCTTGGCAACGGGCGCAGCCATTCTTCCAGTAGCTCGCTTGCAGTAATTTGTACGCAGTGTGCAGGTCTTGCCTTTTGATCGACCAATAGCAATGGCCGTCTGCTCCAGACTCAGACCCGATTCGAGTGGCAGCAGTAAAGCCTGTGCACTACGCAGTTCATCGGCTGTTTTAGCGATCCGTACCGCATTTCGGGCCAATTCAAGATGCTTTTCACCACTTGCTGGTCTTGCCATAATTGTCATCCATTTACGTGAGCCTGGATGACTTATTATTGCATCTTATAACGCGAAATAGAATCAGATAGTGATTACTAAATTAATACCTCCTTTTAGGAGGTAATAGCTCAGTTATTTGGTACATTTACAGTAAGTTCGCTTTGCACTGATTTCACGCCATTCTGACTGTTGGCCACCTCTATAGCTCTGTCGATACTTTGCTGGGAATCAACAGCACCGCTCAGCTTTACTACGCCATCAACTGTACTCACTTTAATATCAGATACCTGAAGCAAGGAGTCCTTTAAAATTGCTGTCTTAATTTTCATGGTAATAAACGAGTCATCGATGTATTTACCACCTTCTTCAGTTTTCTTGTCAAGTTGACTTTCTGTTTTTTCTGTTCCTTGTTCAATCGTAAGTTCGCTTTGCACTGATTTCACGCCATTCTGACTGTTGGCCACCTCTATAGCTCGATCGATACTTTGTTGGGAATCAACTGTACCGCTCAGCTGTACTACGCCATCAACCGTAGTCACTTTAATATCAGATACCTTAAGCAAGGAGTCATTTAAAATTGCTGCCTTAATTTTCATGGTAATAAATGAGTCATCGATGTATTTACCACCTTCTTCAGTTTTCTCGATTATCGTCTCTTTTATTTCGTCAAGTTTACTTTCTGTTTTTTCTGTTCCTTGCTCAATCTTTTGTTCAGCATTCTCAGCTGAACGATCTATCTTTTTCCCAGCTTTTTCTGCTGGACCTTCTTGTTGACAACTAGCCAATCCTAGGATTGCAAATAAACTAATAATCATAGAAAGTTTTTTGGTTGAAATACTTAATCTATACCCATTCGTTATTTTCATAGTTTCTTCCTTAAATTGTTAATTTATTTCCAAAAGTGTGTATAACTCCTGGAATAAGCACTCAAATTAGTAATAAATGTCAGAGAAAGAAAATCTCGCAACTTAAATTCAGCACACTTAAATTTCGATCAAACTCTATGACAGGAGTGACAATGCCAAGCACAGCTTCCCACTATTAACACAAATAAAGGCTTAAAAAAACAAATTGAACCGCATTAAACATGACGACTTCAACCTTTCTTTGGGTTAATTATGTGAGAAAGCTGATGAGCACCAAATTTCTACATAACAAAGTTAAACGGGCGGTGGACGTCTTCCTAATACCCAGAAGATGAGAGCAAGAATAATTCCAACTACAAACAAAATCCAGGCCATATCCATCGCCATCCCCATTACCCCTGTAGCCCCTAAAATAGCTGCAATTATTGCGATAACTAAAAAAACAACTGCGAGATTTAGCATGATAGTTCTCCTTACTTTTAGTTCCAGGTTAGATGTTGCAACACATAATTAAAGGTATGATCATTCTGGATTATGACCCGAAAAGTAGCGGTATAACCCGTTGATAAAAATCTCGCCAAATCAACCGCCCGGATAAGAAAAAAATTTCCCACCTAAGGTGATTTATAGAAAATGAGCATTTATTAAATAGTGATAGTGCTCTTATTAGTAATCCCCGTAGATAAGCGAGAAACCAAAAACGAGTACTTTATTTTGATTCGGGAGAATAAGCAGTACACCAGCCTTGAGGACTGATACTGCCTTCTACTACTTTACATTCACCATTAGCTTCGGGTGTTTTTCCAGGAATAAACTGTATGCAATTACTGCATTTCTCATTTCCATTCGGCTTATCTTGATACTTCATTGCTGCTTTTGCTGCTTTTGCTGCTTCTGCTTTATTAATTAGCCTTCCCATAAAGGGAATGGTGGTACCAAAAGCTATAAACTTTATTAACTGACGCCGGGAGAATTTCTTTTGATCATAGTTCATGGTCTCTCTTCTCAGATTCGGATTAGTTAAAATACAACAGCTAATATCGCTAATATCTTATCCCTTGCAACACATCGTTTTTACGTTAAGCGAGGGATATTAGGCATCTTTACTGTTAATCTAGGTCCAACGCATCTGTTTGTATGTTATCTATAAATATAAAAAAGAACGTCGACAATAACAACGCTCCGTGAGCGTGATTTGCATACTGGAAGCGTCTTCATCTGTTTTGTTCCTTCATTTGTGTGTGGCTGCAATTTTCAAAACTAATTCAGCTTTATTTGAAGGTGATGGTAAGGGATAACAAATAGGGGGGCAATAATGCATTCGTATACAATTTATATTCTTCAGACTATCAACATCAAAAAATAGTCAAGTGAGCTAGCTTCTGCGCTATTGATCTGACCAGATAAAGTTTAAGTAAGTAAACATTGAATCGCTCCGAATTTATTGGAGACTCCATTTTTTGAGAAAACGGAGAGATGGGATTATAAATCAATCAATAAGATACTCCCCTGAAGTTCGCGAATGAGCTGTTCGTATGGTTTTTGGAACACCAAACTGATTGTGAATCCCTGTGGGCGGCCATCAAATCCATTGCCAACAAGATTGGCTGTACTGCCGAGATACTCCATACATGGATAAGAAAGAATGAATGTGACCGGGTACCTGTTTAGGTCAGAGCATCTCGGACCGGGAACGGCTCAAGTTTTTTGAGCGTGAGAACCGGGAATTGAAAAGGACTAAAAGGATACTTCACAAAGCAGCGTCCTTTTTCGTCCAGGTGGAGCTCGAACGTCGGCCGAAGTGATGATACTTTCATTGAGCAACACCGCCGAGGGCGCGGGACCGAGTCGATTTGCTAGCATTTGCAGCAACTGCCAATTGCCCCCTCTACCTTCTTTATCCATAAGACCCGTCAGGCAGAACCTTCTAAACAATCGCTACGTAGTCAACATGATCAATCACTGCTTATTGCTATTCGTAGAGTTTGGAAAGGAAATTATTACATCCATGAAGTGCCTGATGCGTAAAGTTGGCTTGCTAGGGGTGATTTGTGGTGGTGTCGGCGAGACACACGAAGTAACCTAGCTTCGCAGTTTACAGCCGATCGGGTTAATCGAAAATTTGTTGTATCGCGACTCAACCAGCTGTGGTTAGCAGATCTTAATGTACCGCAGTAAGTGGCATAAGAGATAAGGGTATGGCCCCTCGCAATGGGCTTATACAAAACGGAAGTAATTCGGCATCTGGGTCCATGGCGACAGATCGATACCGTTGAATACGCTACCTTGTTCCATTTCAATTACATAAGCGAAATAATAGAGGTAACTGATCAACGGAAGTATCTGTGATGGCATGAGCAGCGAGTGGCAAAGAGGTGTTGGACCTAAGCCCAGGATTTGCTGGTTCAATGCATTAACGGCTGGCAGAATTAAGACAGGCGCAGGCTGTGGTGCTACCTCTGGCATTTGGCTTATCAATGAAGCAGACATGCTACCGCAACAGGTGTTTCAGTAGGCTGGGCATGCCAACTTCGAATGCGTTTCATCCGACAATCGCGGCATGCGTGAAACAGGGAAATCTAGCCGTGGCGAGCGGTCGGCTGCGAGAATCTTTCACGCGAAGAAGAAGTTGGCGTTGCTAGCGCCCTTTATAGAAAAAGCCACGGCAGGAGCGTACCTTGTGATCGTGAGCGAAATCGATGCAAGCACTTGATTCGGCCGCTTGAAGCGCAAGACTTCGGCTTTCAGCCACTTACAACCTACTGCATCGCCATGGCTGGCGTAAGCTGGTTCATGACATGCGCCATCCCAAAGCAGACGTGCTCGCTCAGGACGAGTGGAACGCGAACTTCGAGATACCCTCACAGAAATTGACCGGGAGTGGCAAGCAGAAGGGCAACTGCGTCTGATGTTTCAGGATGACGCCCGCTTTGGGCGTGTTTCTGAGTCACACGCCGACGCTTGGTGCCCCAAGCCTATTCGCCCGCTATGCCAAGCAATGATTACCCGGCAATACGTCTATACTTATGCTGCTGTCTCTGTCGCTGATGCGCGAACTGGATGCACTTATCCTGCCTCAGCGTTAATAGCCATTGCATGTCAGCTATTCCTGGATGCAGTAGCGTCGCGTCATCCCAATGACCGGATTATCCTGGTGATCGATGAGTGCTGGATCGCATCGCAGTCACGCCCTTGAGCTTCCACCTAATCTGCGCTTACGCTGCGCCGCTCTGACTCGACCTGAGAGGTTCAATCCTGTCTCGCGCATCTTTGGATGATGCTTTACGGCAGAAATCATTTCGTATACCGTGTCATCCGATAGCCTGGACGCACTTGAAAATAACCTGGAGGTAGCGCTGCGTGACATGCAAAACGGATCGTGAATGTCGTCCAATCCATTGTTGCATGGCCTCGGATCATAAATTCACTTTGAAATACGAATGGAACTTAGAATGTGTCGATTGATTCAATCACTGTCGGTTGCTGGAATCGATAGGCTATATTCCACCCGCAGAGTTGAAAAAGTATATTGTTGGCAACAAAAAGTGTTAGGCATCCATCGCAGCTTGACTCAAACTACTGAGTCTCCGAAAAACCCAGTGCGGTTCATATTAATTAAAACTTATTGCTAGGAAGTCTGGAATCAGGCCAGAATACGAATACGTGTTGTTGTGCAATTTTGATTCATTCGAGGAGAAGTATATGCTTGTGACATTTTCAACTGATGCTTATGCCGACATAACTATGTTTGGAGATATTGCACTTACCATGCTTGAAATGATGGGCCATAGCAAGACTGTGCCCGGTGCTATTTTGGCAGCAGATGTTCCTGAGGCGCTGAGTCGATTAAAAACTTCTATTGACGCAGAAAAAGCCTCGCCGCCAGTTGAAGATCAGGATGAGGATGAGCCGGTGGTGAGTATAGCTGATAGAGCTTTACCTCTGATCAATCTACTTACTGCTGCAGCAAAAGCTGAGTGCAACGTAATGTGGAAATAAATCTTTATCTATTCATAATCTGATGGTGGTTGATGATTTTGTTATAACTAACACTAACGAATGACGGGGCATAGAATCTAGGATTCTCAATACAAACTGACGGGATAATTTTGGGAGGGTTTTTTTAAAACCCATTTTGTAGTTTTTGTGGTCAAATTTCTCTAAATTAAAAAATCAAATGGAACTCATTCATAAAGTGAATACTTATCATTTTGATAAACAATACAAATAAATTGTTTAATTTGGTCATTTCTTAGACCGCTTGAATGGATATTTGTGAGCACTCATAGATAAAAAGTCAACAAAAACCGCAACCAAATAGGAATAAGGCGATTTCCGAAAGCAAACATCCCCATCAGGCAGGCCGAATCAGAATGTCCCATTTGGGCAAAAGCGGGTTGCGCTCCAATCTGGTTTTGATTTCCCGCATGGCTTTCTTGGATAGAGAAACGCCTTTCTGGTAGAGCCTGCGGCTCAATTTTACTATCGGGTGGATACCTTTCCAGGTCATGCTTTTCGCCCATTCCAGCATGGTTGCGGTATCCCCCGGTTGGGCTCCATTCCAATGCTGTTCCAAAATTCCCCAACACCGTTCGATGGGATTATACTTGCTGTGGTATGGCGGGTAGTACAGCAGCTGGATGATTTTGCCGGTAGCATCGGCGAACTCCACTATGCGCTTGAGGAACCGGGTACGCACCCCGCTGCTTTCCGGGCCATTGTCCACTTTGAGTTGGATGTGTGTCATCACGACCTGCTTTTCCTTGGGGATGGCCTGCCACCAGTCCTCCAAGCCATCCATGATGAAGTCACTGGTCTTGAAGGAGCTTCCAAACGTCAGATGCAACTGCCCACTATCCTCTTCCACGATTCCAAACGGAACCTGCTTTTACTCGCAGCCCATATCGTGATCGGCGGCTCGGGTGTCACCGCGGGTTTTCCCACCCCGTGAGTATTCCCCGATCTTCACAGTGGCCTTGCAGTCGATGCTCAGGCGCATGACCTGCCCAACTTCCAGACACGCCGGGTCCGCTATGGGTTTTCCGTCCTTGTCCGCGATATTGGCAAAGATGGCATCCGTTTCCGGGAGTTTTTTTGGGGTTTGGCCTTGACCACCTTGCGTAGGCGGTAGCCATTCCGGTTCAGCACCTCCGCCATCGTGCCGGGCGATGGTAGGCAATCCTCCGGAAAACCTTGGGCGCGTAACCGATCCAACGCCGCCGCCACGGTCAGCCGGGTATACGATAGCGCCGTACGGAAGGTCGGGTCTTGCTGACAGTGCGATTCCGCCAATGCCCATAGGGCTTGCGCCACGTCAGGGTGCTTCTCCTCCCGGAGGCGGTTTCCGCAGTACGCTGCTTGCGCCCCCAGGCAAATCACGCCCGTGCGCTGTTCATTCAGCCCGAGTTCGATCGTGTCGCGATTCCAGCCAAACACCCGTTCCGCCTGGCGGGGATTGCCCCGGCAATATTTCTACGTCATCGCCGCCTGAAAAAACCGGCGTTCCGGTCCGGGCATTTTCGAACTTGCTAGTCTCAGGTCTTCGATTTGGGACGTGCTCAGGGGCGCAACAGTCGGGGCAGAGGCGGACAGCATGATCAAGTACAGTGGTTAAACAAGTGGAAGCCCGATTCTACCTCAATGGGAATAGCCTTTTTCGGAAATCACCTAAGACTAATAGAATAACTTATTGATATAATTATTTTAGTTTGCTCTGAATTGTTGTAGATTATTGATATGATCCGATTCGTAATCAGTAGGTCGGCGGTTCGACTCCACTTAACAGTACCAAAGAAATATCAGCAATTTGGCGCAATTGATAATAACTTTTTACTTTAATTGTACTAAATTTGTGTTATTTAGCCCTTTATCCACGACGGCCACGCGCTACTAAGTAAATTGCTTAGGCGTTAGATGAGTTTAAAGCTTTACTGTTTCAGCAGATTCCCAAGCCCATTTCCTAGTGTAAATTTTACTCGAATTAGTACTGTCGGTTAATTCTTCAGATAGTGAAGACTTCTCTATAACTGGCTTTTTGGATAGTTTAGTATTTTTAGGTGATTGATTTTATGAGTCACATATACACAGAAAAAATTTTAAAAATACAGTTATGTTGAGGTCTCAGTGAATAAAAATTGTATGCAAATGCATTATTGCTAGCTAATTTGTTATTCCTTAGCATTAACATATAAGAAGGAAACGCTCATTTGAGCGGGTGGGTGTTTATTTTTCCTATTCCTCTTTCATTTGCCGAAGGTCAGTGAAGAAACTCGGTCTATTGCGCCCTCTTCTCTTTATAGGAGATCTTCGACATGAGCATAAAACACCTTATCTTGCTTCCTACGGTTTATTTGTCAGTGGCATTCGGCACACTCGTTCACGCTACCAATCTCTTTATTCCAGCATATTTCCATCCATCTAATCAGCCGATTTACTGGAGTCACTTGGCTGAGGCAGCTCGGACAGTACCTACTACCGTAATTTTTAACCCAAATAACGGGCCTGGAACAAGCGTTGACCTCAGTTTTGTTAACGCTATTGATCTGGTCCGTGAATCTGGAGGTAAGATAATTGCTTATGTACATTCCAATTATGGAGATCGCCCGATGATCAATATTATCGGAGACATTGATAATTACATAGCTTTCTATGCGATTGATGGTTTTTTTATCGATGAGATGGCCGCAGACGGGACAGATGAAAACATCAGGTATTACGAAAAAATATATAACTACATCAAGAAGAAAAGCAGTCATTATTCGGTAACAGGGCATCCTGGAGTAGTACCAGACGAAGTTTATTTAAGCAAACCGGTCGTTGATAATTTAGTAGTATTTGAAAGTCACGTAAGAAGTTACGTAAACTTTCGGCCAGAAAAATGGCAACATAATTACCCGAAGGACACATTTATCCACATTGTATATAGTGCAAGCTCGCATCAAATGAATCAGGCGTTCAGCGAGACCGACAAGAACCACGTTGGAAATCTGTACATAACCGATGATAAGCTTCCTAATCCTTATGACAGTCTTCCGCAATATGGTAGGGGGGAGCTCGAGATGTCAGTCGTAACACCTTAGTACTGACTAACCAAAGGAGATTCTCCGCAGTCGAGTCCGTGCAGGTCGCTTCGCTACTACACAACCGCTTTCTTTGTGCCGAAATTCTGGTTTCTCTGCGCTAACTATTTTTTCTTTTTTCTATAGTATATTACTTTCTTGACTCAGCTAGAATTGGAGAGAAAAGAACCTAATGGTCATTGCAGTTGCCGCCCCCCCTGATGATGAAAGAAACTACGTATTGGAAGGTGGCGATAGAGGTTGTTCAAATTTTTGGTAGTTTAACCCCGCAACCTAACGTAATCCGCCGAACTGACTCGAACCCCGGATTGCTTCCACATAGAGAGCGCACGTTAAATAGGCCGTTGGCGATTTTGCCTTCAGGCACATTCAGTTCTGGCATCTGCCACCTTCCGTTTCTGATTCTAATTGAAAAGGAGCGGGTATGGAACTGACAACAATTCATCGGCGCGTGATTGGCCTGGATATCCATCAAGCGCAAATTACGGCCTGTGCTATGGTCGAGGAATCTGACGGTACAACCCGTACCGAACAACGGCAATTTGGTGCTTTCAAGCGGGACAGGCGCGCGCTGACTGAGTGGGTGGCATCGCTCAAGCCCGACCAAGTCGTCATGGAAAGTACGGGTATTTATTGGAAAAGCCCTTATGCCGCACTGGAAGCTGCCGGCATTCATTCACTGGTCGTCAATGCACGGCACGTCAAGCATGTCCCCGGTCGCAAGACCGATATCGGTGATGCGCAATGGCTGGCAACGTTGGCACGCGCCGGACTGCTGCGTGGCTCGTTTGTGCCACCTGCCAAGTTGCGCGAATTGCGTCTGATTTCACGACAGCGACAAAAACTGGTCGGCCAGCTATCGGCCGGGAAAAACCGTTTGCACAAACTACTAACCGATAGCGGTATCCGCCTCGGGGTGGTGGTCAGCGATCTGCATGGTCAGTCGGCACGCGCAATGGTCAAGGCCATTATCGCCGGTCGTGAACCCCGGGAGGTACCTGGATTTGCCAGCAATCGGCTTAAGGCCACACGTGAAGAACTATTCGATGCGCTGCAAGGTGAACTGACCAAAAGCCATTATTTCGTTCTCGATGAGATCATGCAGCATATCGAGGAAATAGAAGCCCGCATCACTCGCTTTGATGCTCAATTGCTTGATGAACTGAAGGATGAGCACAATAAGCTGATCTTGCTGCAAACCTTGCCCGGCATCGATCTGATCGGCGCAGCCATGCTGCGGGTGGAAATTGGCAGTGATATGGCGGTGTTCGGCAACGCAGATCGGCTGGCATCCCGGGTGGGTATCTGCCCCGGCAACAACGAATCCGCTGGCAAGCATAAATCAGGACGCGTGCGCAAAGGCAACCTTTATGTCCGTCGCTTGCTCTGCGAATTTGCGCATGCCGCCAGCCGTACCAAGTCAGTATTCCGCTCAAAATTCCAGTCATTGCGCATTCGCCGTGGCTGCAAGCGCGCCATCATCGCATTGGCGCATAAGCTTTTACGTACCATCTACTTCATGCTCGAACGTGGCAAACATTACCGGGATTCCGCCACCGACTATGAAGCACTTTCGGTTCAACGCAACGCCCCTCGTTGGATCAAGGCATTGATTCGTTTCGGTTTCATTACGAAACCAGCCTGATCTAACTATTTCTAATTTTATGGCTTTCAGTAGCCAGATTCCCACTCACCCATAATAAGGGTTCTTTCACGTTAAGCCATAGTGTGCCATCAAAGTTAACCACACATATGTGCCCTTGTTCCCAACGGTGATATTTTCCAAGCTGCCGACTTCTTCGTCTTGACTAAAAAGACATCTGCATGATCACCAACAGCATAGGTCGCGCCATCCCGTGACCAGCGCTAACTCAATAGGCAGAATCAGGACTAGCATTGACATGTCCATTGACAATAGATCTGGTCACATCATCAAAATTAATGCTCAGAACGTTCTGGTCAATCAAAGCGACATTAGTGTCACTCTCGATGTTGCAATCAGGGGCGTGGTCGATGGCTATAAAGCCCTGTCGCAACCCATCGCTAACCGAGAGATTGGCTCGATTACCGCCGATATTATCCACATCCTAAATGCGACTGATGAATCAGCATTAGGGGCTCGATCGCCGATGCGTATTTGAATGCCACCAAGGTTTCCGGTTTTGGTGAGGCTGTGGTGGCTTTGGTGAACCCGGGTAGCATGCGAGCCGAACTTACTTTTCCATCCAGCAACGCCATAGAAGGTGACGGCAAGATCACCTACGGTAAGGCCTTCCTCGCGCAGTCTTTCGGCCACAGTCTGGTGACCATGAGCTCTGAGCGGCTCACAATTTCACACTCTGCTGGAGCAGCAGTTCATGGGCTTCACAGAATGTTATCAGACAGGCGGTCCCATCGAGCAGCCATTTAACCGAATTCTGCAGATATCCTATGGCATCCCCTATGAATGGAAAGAATAGGGTACGCCCTGCAATAATGTTGATCCGGAAAAGAGCTATCGGGTGGCCGTGAACAGTTTTTTTGCTGAGGGAGGTGACCAATTTTACGTCCTCAAAGAAGGTATCAAGCGCATGGGTGGCGCCCTCGATCTCAATGTGCTGGCGACCTATTTTGTCACAAATAACCCTGTGGCACCAGGACCACAGAATCGCATCACGCTGCTGCCTGATATTTAGCTGCTTTACAGGACTAGTAGGCAGCACCGCCAAGGATGATTGTGGTGGTCATCCCTTCACAGAGCTACCTGATGACGACTTATTATCTCTTTTGAAACCGTTTTTCTTCCGAACAAATCTTTTATGGACAGTGTCACCTGCGAATCGCGCTCCGAAGAGGCGATATTTACGCCTAAAATGGGTGTAGCTTGTTTGGTAATAAGACGCAGGTCTTGTATGAATTGCCTTCGAGAAGAAATAGGAAGGCAGTATCATGAGACTGAAAACATTAGGAATTAGCAGTTGCGCGCTGCGGTTTTTCTTGTTTTGTAATAAATCGTAAACGTAATCAGGCAAGGGTAGGGCTAGCGGTTCCCAGTTTCTGGTTTTGGATGACATGGAAGCGCGCTCATTCAAATCAATATCAGACCGTTTCGGAGTGGTATTTTCTTGACACTAGACATACTAAGCGAGATCAATCACAGATAGTGAATCTAAAGTCTTTATTGGTTTAGAATATTTCCTCTTTAAAGATTGGTCACCTTTTGATAAATCTCATCCCAGTTTTGGTATTCACTCCAATCATGAGCCCAGTATTTCTGAACGAAATCCATAATAGCTAATTGTTCGTCCTGGCTTAAGGTATGTATTTTTTGTACGAGTGCTGCATATTCCGGTGTTAAATCCGCAAGAGAAATAGCCCCTCTGTCATCCATAATGTCTGTTGCTATACTTAATGGCTGATGAGGCTCTATCCAACTGCCATCGTAAGTACCAAGAATCATTTGCCACTCATCCATGGTGAGATTTGGTAGTGATTGAATACTCATGATTGCTCCTCATAATTTTGCTCATTGCTAATGACTCGGTTTGTTGTTGAATTGATTGATAAGCTGTTTATCTATCGAGTATCCTTTGCGTGAATAAAATTTCAGATCCTGATCTTGATTTCAATTTGTTTCGCTATCTGGATCAGAGTTCCCTTGAGGGTGACATTATATACATCGCTCAAACGATCAAATGTTTGCCACCATATTTCTTTGGGTTTCTAATCCATTTTATTCAGGATGGCCGGCTTTTAGTCTAGTTGGACTTACTTTTTATAGCTGTTCCCATATAAAATGATTCAAAGTGCATAGGCGGTAAAGAACCGCTCGATGGAGCATTCTTCCTTTTTTCTGATTGCTTTGGACTGGCCCCATTTTGGTTCAATGCCATTGAGGTCTGGAGAATAAGACGGCAGGGATTCAAGCGTGTGCCCGGCATTGGCCAAGGCGGTTTTGATATCTTGTCGTTGGTGGAACGTCGCGTTGTCCATGACGATCACGCAAGCAGGCGGGAGTTTGGGCAAAAGATCCTGCGTAACCCACGCATGAAAGATGTCAGCGTTGATATTGGCTGTGAACAGGCCCACGGTCAGGAGCGTCTTTTCGATCAGGGTGCTAATGACATTGGTTCGGCCTTCTGTAGGCCAATCTTTTTACGCCATAGCAACCAACGCTCGCCCACAGGCGCATAGCCCCATGCGTGCGCGGCATGTCGTGAGCAAAGCCACTTCGCTACCGAGAATAAAAAAACACGAAGACACAAAGACTCGAAGGCCGGCACGGGGATCAGTAGATTGTCAGATAAATTTGGGCACCCCTGAACTATTTACGGGCCATTTGTTTACGAGAGTTCTTCGCTCGTGCCGCACCGGTAGCGGTGTGAACGTCCTTTTTCTCTTCAGGCGGAGGCAGAACAGCTTTCATGCCCAAAGAGTTGATCCAGAGCTCACGACACCAGCCCATAGTGTGATAGAGATGCTCATCTTCTTCATCTTCTACCTGGTCATATGCGTTTTTGAGCGTCTTGGCCTCGGTACTTTTTGCTTTTTTTGCAACCTCACCGATGAGCTTCCAATTCTGGTGGTCTTTGGTTTCCGCCAAAACTACGCATTCACAAGCGACAAGCTCAGCAGCTTTTGGATCGCCCGCTTCAAGAGCCATCTCCATCGCCTTTACCAGCGATTCGCCAATATGACGAACCACTTTTCGTCCCGGCGTTTCCTCATCAGAATCCAGACCCAGCTCCTGGAAAACATCCAGCAGGATTTGATGGTGTTTCTTTGTTTGTTCCAGGTACTCTTCCCATTCCTCCTTCAGGTCTTCTTCCACCGCGCAACGGAGCGCCGTTTGATAGACTTCGATGCCGCCTTTCTCTGTTTCCAAGGCCTGGTACAAGAGTTCGTTCTTCTGGTCTTCCTTCATTGGAATTTCTCCTTGTAAAAATAGCCCTTTTATCATCCATAATGTCTGTTGCTATACTTAATGGCTGATGAGGCTCTATCCAACTGCTATCGTAAGTACTAAGGATCATTTGCTACTCATACATGGTGAGCTTTGATAGTGATTGAATACTTATAATTGCTCCTCATAATTTTGCTCATTACTAACGACTCGATTTGCTATTGAATTGATGGGTAAGCTGTTTACCTATCGAGTATCCTTTGCGTGAATAAAATTTCAGATCCTGATCTTGATTTCAATTTGTTTCGCTATATGGATCAAAGTTCCTTTGAGGATGACATTATGTACATCACTCAAACGATCAAATGTTTGCCACCATATTTCTTTGGGTTTCCAATCCATTTTATTTAGGATGGCCGGATTTTAGTCTAGTTGTGCTTACTTTTTATAAGCCTTGCCGGCGCAATTTTGATGCGCCATTTGGTACATTTCTAACTTTGTGTTGATTTTACTTGCTGTTTACTATTTTATTTTTATAGTCATTTGCAACATGAATATCTACTTTATGCGCCATGGGCGCACTAACTATAATGATCTTGGTTTGTGTAACGATAATCCTAGCCGGGATGTTCATTTAACAGTAATAGGTATGGAGCAGGCGAGGTCGGCAGCGTTGGCGCTGCGTGATGTAGCATTTGAGCGTATTATTGTTTCGCCCCTGCCACGGACATACCAAACGGCGGAGGTAATAAACCGTTACCACTCAGTGCCAATTGAGGTACATCCTGATCTTGCTGACATCCGTTCAGAGTTTGATGGCATGCCGGTGTCTGATTATTTTGCAGCGATTATCCATGACCCGCTACGAATACACGTGAATGGTGGAGAGTCATTGCTGGATCATAAGCAGCGCGTATTACGATTCATTGATTGGTTAAAAGAACAGAAGGATAAAACACTGCTGGTGATTGCTCATGAAGAAACCATGCGGGTATTCGTCGCTTATTTTGAGGGAGACGTTGAAGATGATCAACTGAGGGATATTCATGTGGGTAATTGTGAATATAAGCATTATGCGTTGAATTTTGCTTAGATTTGCCCAGAATTTACATCTAAAATTAACTCGTCAAAGTGAATTCGATAATGATTTCCTCAGAATGAGATATTTTTGCATATTCTCTCATTTGGAGTGGAAAGATACTAAGCAACCAGCTCATCCTATTGAAAACAAAATGATATAGAATGTGGGTATATAGAACGTGAAAATTGTGACGTATTGGCAATGAGTACTACGAAGATGGAGAATACTAGAATTTTATTATCCACAATTTTCGTGAATAAACCTGTGAATAACTGCTTTATGTCGAGGAAGGATAAGGGTTATTTCGAGTGCTTTAAAAAGATGCTAAAGCTTTCTCAATTTTAGCCGATAATCGGATCGATATATGTAAGATTCGAAATTACTATTCTCGTATCCCTTCTAACCCGGTGAGTTATATGCATTGCTCCCCGGGTTATTTTTTTAGCTTATCCTTAAAAATAATTATAACTTATCTGCCTGCTTCATTCGTCTGCTTGGCTGTCAGAATTCTGTGCCTTTGCCTTTCAGTAATATCGTCTTCCAATGTAAGTTTCTTACGTAAGACGCTAAGCTCATGCTTAAAGCACATGAAGGGCGTTGCAAATTGTTGATTTTGCGGTATCAGTGGTAGCGCTAGATTATTTTTTAAATTTATTAGGGTGGGGATCAAAGACGTATCGGGAAACTGGGAAAATAACCTGATTTACCGATGGCAATGTTTATTTTTTAAATTTAAAACAACTTGCATTTTGTCTTAAAGCAGAAGCCTTTGCACTTTACTTTGCAGTACGTGATTCTGCTATTTCTAGATATGCTAATTTTCTCATTGCTGCTATTGTTGCTTATGCGTTCAGCCTAATTGATCTAATTCCAGATTTATTCTGATTCTTGGTTATCTGGATGATCTTGTCTTGATACCCTTAGGGATTTGCCTTGGCAATCAGATTGATTCCCCCAGAAGTGCTGGCAGCGTGCAGGATACGGGCTCAGGAATATCAGTCAGGGTACAAGAGCCAGTGAGACGAGTGGCGGGTGGAGTTATCATTATGATCTAGTTATTAGTAGGGGGCTCTGTGTCATGTCGGTTTATGAAGATTTATGAGATTTTCTGTAAATATGGGAAAAGAAAAAACCATATTTTATGTTCTAGATTTAGAATATTCTTACGGAAGCGGCATACAAGCGCTGTTCGTCTACCACTGGGTAGGGAGGTGGGTTCATTGGAGGGTATCACCTTATAATTACAGAAAAGTCTTTATAGGTTTTTAGAAATATTTTTCAAAATGAATGGAAATAATGAAACAAAAATGAAGCAAGATGATAAAGTTAAAGTTCTCTTTGTTTGTATGGGTAATATTTGCAGATCACCTACTGCGGATGCGGTATTTAAGCATCAAGTCAGGGCTGCTAGTCTGGAGAAGCAGATCTATGTCGATTCAGCCGGTACACACGCCTACCATATCGATGAGCCTCCTGATAGACGTGCCCAGAAAGCAGCACTGAAAAGAGGATATAACATGCAAGAGTTGCGCGCTCGGACTGTAGAACTAAATGATTTTGAAGAGTTTCACTATATTCTAGCAATGGATAAAAACAATCTTGCAGTACTCCAGGAGCGTTGCCCACAGCAATATAGCCACAAACTTGATTTATTGATGCACTACAGCAGTCAATGGGTCAGATATCAGGAAATAGCAGATCCTTACTATGGGGGAAGTCATGGATTCGAGATGGTGCTTGATTTAGTGGAAGATGCCAATCAAGGATTGCTAAGGCATATTGTGGGAGGATTTACTGAAAAGCGTGATCAGGGACGTTAATACTGCTGCTTTGTGTTGTGCTGATCACAATCTGTTAGAAATTGTGCCAGATAGTGTATTTTTATGTGTTTTTCAGCCGACGATCTTTTTGAATCGTAAGTTGTTTCTGGAAAAGGGTATTCAACCCGGCATTAGAAGGCAAAGCTATCGTAGTGCTTTACAATAACGATGATTGCATTGTTGCGCGAAATAATAAAGTGAAATCCCTAGGTGTGAAGATGGGTGCTCCTTGGTGCCAGGGTAAGGGAGTTTGCCAAGAAATACGGCATCATCGCGTATTCTAGCAACTATCACTTGTACGCTGACATGAGCAACCGAGTGATTGTCCATCCTCAACCAGCTTAGCCCAGAACAGGAAGTTTATTCGATTGATGAGTACTTTCTTGATTTAACGGGATTCCAATTTCGCAATCTGATCGACTATTGTCAGCAGATCAGGGAGCGTATCAAACAATAGATTGGCTTGCCGGTCTCTATTAGTATTGGCAGCACCAAGACGCTGGCTAAGCTTGCTAATCATTATGGTGAAAAGGAACCTTCAGTTTAATGGTGTTTTCAATCCCACCATGATGAATAATACTGATCGGAATAGCTGGTTTTCTTGTATCGAAGTTGAGGAGATCTGGAGAGTCGGTCCTAAACTTGCTTTTAAGCTTGCCAAGCTGGGTATCAAGGTGGTACTTGATCTCAAAAAAGCCTGCAAGAAGATGTCACGCTGTATATAAGTCGAGCAGTAGAAAAATTGCGCCAGCAGCGCTCGCATGCGGGTTTGGTGCATGTATATATTCAAACTAGCTCGTTTAACAAGAAAAAAGTAGGGGCTGTAGTAGATTAGCTTGAGGGTTAAGCTAATCAAATGAAGATAAGTCATTATAGATTATTAAAGAAAACACAATCAAAGTTACTGGAATATTTTGTGTTGGAAGTTACAGCGAGATCAGCAGCAGATATACTCGAAATTCAACCCAATAGTGCAGCTTTGTTTTACCGCAAAATACGCGAAGTAATTGTTTATTATTTAGAACAGGAATCTCACGAAATCTTTGATGGTGTAGTGGAATTGGATGAAAGCTACTTTGGTGGTATTCGTAAAGGCAAACGTGGCCGTGGCGCTGCTGGCAAGGTTGCTGTATTTGGGATATTGAAGCGCGGTGGCAAGGTATATACGAAGGTTATTGGAGACACCAGGATAGAAACGCTGATGCCGCTGATTACTAGGAAAATAGCGCCTGACAGCGTGGTTTATACAGACTGTTACCGCAGTTACCATGCACTCGACGTGAATCATTTTTACCATGAACGGATTAACCACTCCACACTATTTGCACAAGGTAAAAATCACATTAACGGTATTGAAAATTTCTGGAATCAGGCTAAACGTGTTTTAAGGAAATACAATGGAATTCCCAAAGGATCATTTCCATTATTTCTTAAGGAATGTGAATTCAGGTTTAATTATGGAACACCTAAACAACAACTAAAAATATTGAAAAATTGGACTCAAATCTAGACTGATCTACTACAGCCCCAAAAAGTATATTATAGCAATAGCCTGGCCATTCCTCTACCTTCACCAACTGACAATACGATAGCGCTCATCAGAGCTGCTTTGTGGGGGAGGTATATTTACAGGCCGGCGGTATTTCTACCAAAAGGTGGGTGTGTTGCTATCGGAATTGGTATCAGCAGAGCATTGCTAAGGAGAGCTTTTTTTCTTCAGATAATTTAGATGATAAATCTAATCAATTAATGGCCACACTTGACACGATCAATCGTGCTATGGGAAGACAATTGATGAAGCTCGCTTCGGAAGGATTACGGCAGTCAAGGAAAATGAAACAGGAAAATAGGATCCCAGCTTATACGACAAAATGGGAAGAATTGGTGATTGCTAGATGAAGCATGCCAGCTCGAGTTAGGCTGGCGGTTACCAGGATGGAAAGCAATAGTATTCACCATCAAACCGCATTCCATTCTCGGGGAGTAAGTATTTAGCTTATTGATAAATTATAAATTCTCTGAAAAATAAAGTGAGTACTTTATTACACAAAGCTAATATTGCTATTTTTTATTAATCAAGAAAATTGAAAGTATAAATAAATTAAGTTTTTATATATGAATTGATTGTATCTTGATAGGCGCCAACATGACTCATTTTATTATGCTTATTCTTTGAAAATTTTATCGGTAGTATGCGTCCTTAAGGGAACCATATTGCCAGTATGGTTTCTCACACTACAATAAAATTGTAAAGGAGAAAAATTATGAAATTACCAACAGCATATTATATTATTTTAACCATTCTTTTATTATTAAATATGTTTGAATGGATTGCTTAATATAATAAGCGATAGGTCATTATTAGTATAGCCGCACATTTTATACTATGAGGGATGATGTGCGGCATTTTTTATTCTGAATTAATAAAATCTAACTCTTTATTCTATAAAAGAGAAAATCTATCCTATAGTAATAATTTTCTTATACAGAAAGCATTACACTAATCTTTCTTTCTTAATAATCAATTTTCCTGCACTTAAAGTTGCATTCTTGAGTAATTCCCTTTCTCTGTCTCTACGCTTCTCTTTTCTCTCTTCTCCTTTGTTTGCTAATTTATCCCAAGGCTTCACATCTGCATAAGTATTAAAATTCCAATCTTACCCTTATGTTAACTGTTACACCATCTTTTGTAGCTGATTTCTTGTGTTGATGGTTTAAATCACTTTACTTTATGCCAGGGAGATTTTACATTGACCCGGCCTTGTGTTATGTGTAAAGTCAAATCCTTGTGTGAAATAAGGGTATTAACTTTTCATTTTTATATTTTTAATTTATAAGTCCAAGGGAAGAGGGGATAATGAGAATTAATTCTAAATGCAGGAAGCAGAGGATCTCTGCTGCAGTCGTGGGATTGTTATTATTTGGTATGAGTTCGGCTGTCGTTCATGCAAATACCGCCATGAATTTTCTTGATAAATCTGGGCTTAATCTTGATCAATACGGGCTTAAGGTTGGCGGCTGGATTCATGGTGGTGCAACCTTCAATCCGTATATAACCGATGGATTTAACGGTCCGGTTACCTTTGCAGATCAGGCTAACCGATTTCAACTCAACCAACTTAACTTGTTTTTTGAACGACCCGTAGTGACAGAAGGGAATTCATGGGATATAGGATTCCGGGCCGATTTTATGTTCGGTACAGATGCTATTTTTACGCAAGCCTATGGAAACCCCCCATTTGATGTAAATGATGGAAGAGCTCTAAGTGACCGAGGTAACTGGGATCTTGATATTTGTTGTAACTCCAGTCGTACCTATGGTATCGCCTTTCCACAAGCCTTTGCAGAGGTGTATGCACCTATTACTGACAACAGAGGCGTCAATGTAAAGATTGGACACTTTTACACACCGATTGGTTACGAAACGGTTCCTGCACCGAATAACTTCTTTTATACCCATGCGTATACCATGCAATATGGCGAACCTTTTACTCATACCGGGGCATTAAGTGAGTATGCCATTACCGATAATTGGTCTGTGATGGCTGGGGCGCTAACAGGGAGTGGGACAGGTGGTTGGGATGGTAATTTTGATAAACAATTGGCTAACTGGGGTGGGATAGGTGGATTAACTTGGACAAGTGATGATGGTGATACTTCTCTCAATATCAGCGGTACGGGTAGCACAACTTCCACTCGACACAGTGATTTCTGGGGAATGTTCAGCATTGTGCTGAAACATATGATTACTTCAAAAACCCATTTTGTTTTGCAACATGATCATGGTTTTGCTGATAATGTGCTGCTCAATAACCTCCATTTTACTAATGTAAACAAGAATGCCGAGTGGTATGGAATCAATATGCACCTTTATTATGATGTGACATCAGACTTGTCGATCGGTGTGCGGGGGGAGTGGTTTCGCGATAGGGATGGTTTCCGTGTATTTTCACCAGGCCGGGTTTCACTTGCGACCAATCACTTGGGCGAGAGCTATGCATTGGGTGGCTCAACCCAGCTTGCCACTAGTTCTCCTTCAGACTATTATGCTGTAACATTGGGTTTGAATTGGAAGCCAGGAAAAATGTTTAATTTTACCGATAGCCTGCGGCAGCTGAATATTCGACCAAATTTTCGCTACGATGTGGCAGATCCCCTACATGGTTCATCTTATAGGCCATTTGGTGGTAATAACGATCAGGTCTTATTGTCACTTGATGCAATACTACCTTTCTAATTTAACACTTTTGTAGGAGATAGTGAGTTGTTAAACTATTCAAGAAATGCACCCGCAGGTGCATTTCTTATATTATTTCTTCGTTTTTGTATATCCTAACTCAGGAAATTCTCTATCAAGAGATTAAAATGATGACAGACTTGGCGGCGTACCACATTGCTGTAATCCCTGCAGCAGCACACTCATATCTGCCGGTAGTTCAGAATTCCATATCATTGTTTCGCCATGCAGCGGATGAACCAAGGCTAGCTGTTGTGCATGCAAAGCTTGTCTTGGGAATTGCATGATCAGTCGCGCTATTTCTGGAGGTAGTTTCCTGATTTTGCCAGTGTAGACCGGATCGCCCACGAGTGGATGGCCCATATTGTGCATGTGTACGCGGATCTGATGAGTCCGTCCGGTTTCCAGGCTGCAACGAAGCAGAGTGCAACCGTTGAATGATTCTAATATTTGATAATAAGTACGTGCTGGCTTGCCATGGATTGTCACAGCCATTTTGGTGCGCTGTACGGGATGTCGTCCTATGGGAGCATCGATATGACCGTTCTGTTTGACCTCACCTAATACGATTGCTAAATAATCCCGCTCGACGCTATGCTCTTGTAGTTGCCGCACCAGACTGGTTTGTGCTTCTATTGTTTTTGCGACAACGAGCAAACCACTGGTATCTTTGTCTAGCCGATGGACGATACCCGCTCTTGGAATATCGTTAAGCTGCTTGGAATGATGAAGGAGTGCGTTTAATAGTGTTCCCTGCCAATTCCCATTGCCAGGATGCACAACCATCCCTGCTGGTTTGTTGATGACAAGTAGGTGATTATCTTCATAGAGGATCTCAAGCGAAATTGCTTCTGCAACATGCGTCTCGTTGACTGGTATAATATGAGGTTTAACACTAATTTTTTCGTTCCCCCAAATTTTTTGTTTGGGTGTAGCAACCTTGCCATCTACGTTCACACGTTTTTCTAGTATCCATGATTGCAAACGGCTGCGCGACCAATGTGGCAGTAATTGTGCTAACACAAGGTCTAGACGAAGCCCAATACAGCTTTGGGGTACAACCAATTCAATAATCGATTCAGTTTGTTCGGTCAATGCGAATGAAGATGGTTTTACGCTATAATCTTGATTAGCTTTGTTAGCTTCTATAGGAAATTTCATGTGGCATCGTTTAATTTTAGTTTTAGTTTTTGGGTTATCAGCATGCGGTTTACTGAAAGAAAAATCAGCAGACAATAGCCAATGGTCTCCCAATAAATTTTACTCTGAGGCTAAGAATGAACTAAATAATGGTAATTATGAGGCTGCCATCAAATTATTCGAAGCAATGGAGGCGCGTTATCCTTATGGGCGGTTTGCGCAACAAGCGCAGCTTGAAATTGCATATGCCTATTATAAAGATCAGCAGCAAGCTTCAGCGATTGCGGCAGCAGATCGTTTCATTCAGCTTTATCCAAACCACCCCAATGTTGACTATGCATATTATATCAAAGGGTTAGCTAATTTTCATGATGACTTGGGTATCTTGGGCTATGTCTCATCGAGGATTATTAATCAGGATATGAGTGAGCGCGATTCGAAGGCCTCGCGTGAATCATTTGAAAATTTCAAAGAACTGGTGACCCGCTTTCCAAAGAGCAAGTACGCCTCTGATGCACTTAAGCGTATGGCACATTTGGTTAACGTGGTTGCTAAAAGTGAAATATATGTTGCGCGCTATTATATGAAACGTAAAGCGTATGTCGCTGCAGTCAGGCGCGCGCAATATGTTCTGGAAGAATATCCGCAAACACCTGCTACAGAAGAGGCCCTGTACATTATGGCCAAAGCCTATGATGAAATGGGAATGAACGATTTACGAGAAGACGTGGAAAGGGTCATGAGAAAAAATTTTCCTGAAAGTGTATACCTGTCAGGTTCGGATTCGTTAGGGAAAGAGTCTTGGTGGAAAATATGGTAATCGCGTGATCTGCTGGAAAGAGAGCGGGTATTTCTAGGAATAAGCAAATATTGTCGACTCAGCCCACTCATCCTGTAAGCGAACTGCCAGAACATCGCACTGCGCATGGTGCAGCACACCATTGGCAGTCGATCCTAGAAGTAATGCAAGGCCGTGTCGTCCATGTGAACCTACTACGATCAAATCAATACCTTCTTGATTAGCGATTCGAATAATTTCTACCTCCGGCTTGCCCCAGATTAACCATTGATTGGCGGGGTCAATAGTTAATCGATTGACCGTCTGGATCAATTTATTTTTTTCTATTTCAAGGAGCTCATAGGATGAATCCGAATAAAGTGGAATCACTGTACCATAGGCGGCATCTGGCATTGGAATATTATCCAGTATGTGAATAATGCTCAGTTTCGCATTGAAGAAGGTCGCCAAACGCTCAGCTTTGCGGGCAACATACGTATCCTCATCAGAAAAATCGACTGCTAACAGAATATGCTGATAATCGGCCATAATTACTCCTTTGGTTTAGCGGGATAATGCTGACTGGTAAAAACGATTATTTTATTGCCATAGATACTTGGACAAAAACGAGGAAATGCGTTCCTCATAGTATTTGCTGTTATAAGTATGGATGTTATAGAAGTGGTACCTATATGGACACACACCAAGATGGCCAAGATTCTCTGCCGACCAAACTGGATTCAAGAATGACAGCGATGATTTTCATTATGCAAAAATTGCAGGCCACAACCTGTTTGAGAATTTTCAGTGTAACGCTAAAATTCCAATAACAAGCGTCGTTACAAATAGCTCATAACATAATTTTTGTCGTGATGAGTTTACTCTATTATGTGTGGTCCTGCCGAGGGCTTCCTTTTATAGAGAAATAAAAGCCTTATAAAGATTGTAGAAACTAATAATAGTAATCAAAATTCCTACTAGTATGAGTAATGTGCGTGCATGAAATTTTCTGCATAAGATAGCTGCAAAAGGTGCTGCAAATAAACCTCCGAATATCAAGCCTATAATAAGTGGCCAAGTATTAGTTTCCATCAGTAATGCAAAAACGGCTGCACTAGTTAGTGTCAAGAAAAATTCTGCAAAATTGACTGAACCAATTGTTGTGCGTGGATCATTACCCGTGCCAACCAAGGTTGTCGTTACAATCGGCCCCCAACCTCCGCCACCAGCAGCGTCCATAAAACTACCAAAAAGTGCCAGTTTACCTACATGTTTTGGAGCTTCTTTTCGAATATTTAATTGACGAAAGGCTTTACTCAGGATATAAATTCCTAGCAGAAGCAGGTAAGCCGAGATAAAAGGTTTAAATAATGTACCGTCTATATGCGTGACTAATACTGCACCTAATATACCACCCAGTATGCCTGGTATCAGTAAACGCGTGAATAGGTGTTTGTTCACATTGCCAAATTTGGCATGAGCAATGCCTGAAACCCCGGTTGTGAAAATCTCAGCAATATGGACACTAGCACTAGCTGCTGCTGGACTTGCACCTGATGCTAATAAAAAAGTAGTTGCTGTAATGCCATAGGCCATGCCCAATGCACCATCGATCACTTGTGCGAGAAAACCAACGGCAACAGCGCTCCAGAAAATTCTGCTATCCAGCGTACCGTTAATGATCAGCCAACTATCAACCCAATCCTGTGCAAGAAAGAAGCGACCAATCAGAAATAAAATAAGCGAAATTAAAATAATGACAGCAAACCAGACGGAAGCACGTAAAAAAGGGTGTGCCTCTAAGTGAGATACGGTGTCTTCAACAGGTGGTAATCCCAATTGTTGGTGTTCTTCATTTACCGGATTGAGTGTCAAGTCTAGATTGCGGATTTTCATGAGCTTAACTTAATGGTCTTAAAATGTCTGGCACTATAGTCTTACTCAAGGAAAATGAGAAATAATATTAAGTAATAAGCTTATATGAAAAATTTCTAACGCTGATTAGAGTATTCCGATAAATACTATGATTGAACATCCATAAATACACTCAATTATTAGCGCTTACTGTAGCGCCAGGGCAATTTAACGGTTTTATCAAACAGGCCATTGGAAAGTTACTGATCAGGCTAAATGGCATCGAATTAGTCGACTGTACTTCCTTAACTTATCTCTGCTGAGCCTCTTAAGGGTTTGAATAACGCCACCTATTATGAAATACTCTCAGTTTTCTTATCCAGCAGACTGTCAACAATCCGTTTAAATCCTATCAATTATGGAATTAGCACTGACACACTGGCAGTTTAAAGCTGATTTTCTCAGATTGTTTCCAGAAGGAAATTGAAATAATGGAAGCTTCACACAGTTATACCTACAGAGCTTTTGCCCGATGCGCCAGCTTCTCCTACCGCTATGCTCCTTGGATTCTGTTTGCAGCATTCCTGATAGCTATAGCTAGCACTGTATATGTCGTGCGCAACCTCGGTATGAATACCGATACTACAGATATGCTCTCTGAGCATCTGCCGTTTCGTGTTAATAGCATACACTACAATAAAACATTCCCCCAGGAGATGGATATTCTGCTGCTCGTGCTGGATGCTCCTACACCGGAGCAGGCTTATTCTGCTGCTGGTCAGCTTGCAGCGCGCTTAAAAAAAGACACCAAGAATTTTATTGATGTTTATGCTCCAAATGTTGATGTTTTTTTTGAGCGCAATGGTCTACTTTACGAGAATATTTCAGAACTCGAACGCACTACTGATCGCTTGGCAGCGGCACAACCATTAATTGCGCGCATTGCTGATAATCCATCACTCCATACTTTTACCTCAGTGCTTACTGGAGCAATAGAAGAATTAAGTAAAGGGCGTAACTTGGAGCTGGAGCCGGTGTTAAAAGGTATGAGCGATACTCTGGATGCGCAACTTGCAGGTAAGCCACAGCAGCTATCATGGCAGACACTTTTTCGTGGTGAACCACAGAAAAATAGTTATCAAGAGATAATTTTAGTAAAACCAAGACCAGATTACTCACAGCTTTTTGCAAGTGAACAGGCTATATCTGCAGTTCATGCTGCGGCGATAGATATTGGCTTAACAGAAGATGGTCCAATTCAGCTTCGTATTACCGGTGATATGGCGTTAGCTGATGATGAACTCAAGAGTTCGCTCAGTGGCATGGAATATGCTGGAATAATCACATTTGTGCTGGTGGGAATAGTACTCTATTTTGCAATGCGCACGATTGGTATGGCCCTTGCCGTATTGCTTTGCTTAACGCTAGGATTGTTGCTCACCGCAGCCTTTGCTACCGCTGCCATTGGTCAACTGAATGTTATCTCTATCGCTTTTGCAGTGCTATACATAGGTCTTGGTGCAGATTTCGCTATCCACTTTTTGTTACGATATCGTGAAGTGTTAGAGAATGGTCTAATCTCAACAGAAGCCATGTATAAGGCGGGTGGCGAAGCCGGGAGTGCATTGGCTGCATGTACTATTGCCAATGCTATTGGTTTCTATGCATTTATACCCACCAGCTACAGTGGGGTAGCGGAATTGGGCATTATTTCCGGCACCGGTATGCTGATCAGCTTGCTGGTTACCTTTATCATAGGTCCTGCCCTGTTACGATATTTGTCAGAGACGACCTATTCCTGAAGCGGGCGAAAAGGGGTCTCTGGGCAAAGTGCTTGAGTTCTCGTTGAAGTGGCGCAAATTGACGTATGCCGCTATTTTTGTGTTGTTACTTATTGCTATAGCATTATTGCCTCGGATAAGGTTTGACTACAATTTGCTTAATATGCAAGACCCGGAAGGAAAAGCGGTGCAGACTTTTCGAGAGTTACTAGCATTACCTGAACATTCACCTTGGCATGCAATCGTGTTAACCAAGGATCGTGAAGAAGCGCGACAATTAAAAGAGCGCTTAGCTGAGCTTCCTGAAGTAGGCAAAATAATTACATTTCTTGATTTTGTACCAACGGAGCAGGAAGAGAAGCTTTCGGCCATTGAGGAAATGGCACTTATAATCGGTCCACTTATACTATCATTGCCGGAGCCTTCGACAGATAAGCAAATGGTGATGCAGCAGCTCGAAGAATTAGATGCTTTGAGTACAGCATTAGACCATTATATTAAGGAAAACCCTGAATCCTCCTTATCTGACTCTGCGCGTACTCTCAAAACATCTCTTGCAAAGCTGTTTAGTCCGGTTAGAGAGGATGGATCTCAGCGATAAGGAAAAATTACTGCATTCAATAGAAGAGGATCTACTTTCCACATTACCTATTGCAATTCAGCGCTTACGCACTTCGGTTGAAGCAACACCCTTTAGCGAACAAGAGCTACCCGAATCACTCAGCAGACGCTGGCTCAGCCATGCAGGTGAATATCGGATTGCTGTTTATCCATCAGAAGATATCGGCGACAATGAAGCATTGGCTCGCTTCGTAAGATCAGTACAGACAAATAGCACCGCATGCTACCGGAATGCCGGTGGTAAGTCTTGAGGCAGGCGAGGCAGTGGTAGAAGCATTCATTCAGGCTTTTTCTTTGGCACTGGTAGGGATCACAGTAGCACTTTTGATATTATTGCGCAGCATAAAATATACTTTACTTGTGCTGATTCCACTTTTGTTGTCTAGTGTATTTACTGGTGTCTTCACTGTCTTGCTGAATATACCGTTTAACTTTGCCAACATTATCGCCTTGCCGTTATTACTTGGCTTGGGTATTGATAGCAGTCTGCATATGGTGCACCGAAGCTTGGATAACAAACAGGAAAGCGAAATCCTGATTCACACTAGCACCGCGCGTGCTATTTTTTATAGTGCTTTAACTGCCTTGGTTGATTTTGCAAGCCTCATGTTCTCATCGCACAAAGGTACCGCCAGCATGGGTGCATTACTTACTGTTGGGTTAACTTTTACTTTGATTTGTACTCTCATCATCTTACCAGCACTGCTGCGAATTCCTGCTCAGTATGCAAAGATGAGAGGCGCATTATGAATTATCTGAAATTGTAAATCGGTTATGTAACTAGTGCCAGCCCGAAAACCCCATTTTTCGACAACAAGCTGTCTAATTTTTAAGCACCCGAAGAAATGTAATGAGACTATGCATTCAAAAGATCCGATCGCATTTTTTAGGAGGATAGTACAAAAAATCTGTTTTTTATCCAGCACCAGCCATTAATTGCTTACAATCAGGTATTTTTTGCGTTTATGAGCAGCTCGTTTTAAGCTGCCCACCGGTATTTTAATCTTTGCGCTTTCGCTTTGCGCCCACGCTCGACATCCTGCTGCCATAGTATGTCACCGATCCCGCGCATGTTTCTGGCAACAATAGCCAGTGCCACGTAACGTTTAAAACCATCGATGCCATGATCTGGGCATTTGTCCAGGCCGTGCACCTCCAGCGCATTGATGGCGGACTCTACCGCTGAGTGCGCGCGGCGGGCTTTAACAAATGCTTCGGTTCGTTCTGCTGCTTTACGCTCTTTGGATAACCTGCCTTTTTTAGGGAGCGTGACCTGATCGAGCTGTTGGGCTAATTCCGCCTGGTTGGTAGGTGAATGAAAACCTTTGTCGAAGCTGCAGGCATTGAGTGTGGGAAAGCGTTTTTTAGCTTCCGTGACCATGGCTACCGCAATCTGATCGTCGGTCTGTCTTTATCCCCGGATCCTAATTTATTGTAATCTATTTCATTGTTTTTTATAGCGATGTTTGAGATATTCAATTATGGGCGGCGATATCGATAGAATGATAATTGCGAAAATAACAAACTTGAAGTTTTTCTGAACAAATGGGAGTTGTCCAAAATAATATCCGGCATAAATAAATAACCCTACCCACATCACAGCACCAATTATGTTATACACAATGAAAGTACGATAGGGCATGGTTCCAATACCCGCGACAAATGGAGCGAATGTGCGAACAATAGGAATAAAGCGTGCAATGATAATTGTTTTACTTCCGTATTTGAGGTAAAACGCGTGAGTCTTGTCTAAGTACTCGCGTTTAAAGAAGCGAGACTCTTTCGAGGTAAAAATTTTTGGTCCAATTTTTTTACCTATCCAGTAATTCACCGTGTCCCCCAAAATACCTGCGATGCATAATCCAACAAGTAAAAGATGCGGATTGAGTTGTGAGTTTTGTAACGATGCGAGAGAACCTGCAGCGAATAATAGAGAGTCACCAGGCAAAAGAGGAAGTACGATAAGTCCGGTCTCACAAAATATAATCAAGAATAGAATGCCATAAATCCATAGCCCATATTCTGATGCGAGTTCAAGAAGATACTTGTCAATATGGAGAATAAAGTCAATAAGAAACATGAGCGTAGGAAAAAGTAATTTCCTTATTTAAAAAGGATGAACCAGAGAATCTAGCATGTTATCAAACACATTGATAAGCAGTCAAAAAGCAATATTTAGCTTGAGAGACGGATTGCCACCAAAAATTTAGATATTTATATTGTTTTGAAACATAATATTAGGCTTTCTTGGATACATGTTTATATCAATATGAATTGAATTAATCGAAAATGAGAATTTGGCAATAACATAATTTATATTAAACAGATTTAGTTATGCATGCTGCTAATAGATTTTCAATGCATTGATATGAAGATCAGCTGATGCATGTTGTCCTAATACGTGTTTATCTTACCTGATTAACGAAATCAATCATTTTTATAACTAGGTTGGCCTGTAATGGGTGGCAATGTCGTAAATTTGAATTCTGATGATCGACATGATATTTTCATGCAGATCTCCGCGAATGAAAAGAATCATAAAACTACTTTTTCACTTAATATCGACTGCTCTCGATTTGTTATATCGACTATACTGCCTATTTATTAGTGATCATTCTGAATACATAACGGCTTATATCTTTGGATACAAAAATTGAATTGGCAATATTTCCACTAGTTAAAATAAACTTACCTCAAGCCTTAATCGATAATGTCTGAATTAATGCAAGAACAGATAACATCCTCGGTAAAAATAAAAAAAGAGACCGAGACAGAGCCAATCAAGACTTTTGAAGTAGACGGTCACAAAATTACGATCCTTGGTACCGCGCATATTTCCCAAGCCAGCGCGGACAAAGTGAAAGAATTGATTGCCACTGGTGAATTTGATGCAGTTGCTGTCGAATTATGTCCAAGCCGTCATAAGGCCATCGTCGATCCGGATCTATTAAGCAAAATGGATCTCTTCCAAGTTATTCGAAAAGGTCAAGCAAGTATGGTTGCCGCCAGTCTAGCGCTAGGAGCTTTTCAGCAGCGGATGGCTGAGCGATTAGGTGTCGAACCAGGCGCAGAAATGCGAACTGCTATTAAAGACGCAACAGAAGCCAAATTACCGGTTTTGCTAATTGATAGAGAAATTGGAATCACGCTTAAGCGCATCTATCACAGCGTACCGTGGTGGAGACGTATCGAATTATATAGTGGTTTGCTGGCCAGCATCATTACACGGGAAACAGTGAGTGCTGAAGAAATCGAGCGATTGAAAGAAGGTGATGTGTTGGAAAGCGCTTTTTCACAGTTTGCAGAAAATGAAAAGCATTTATTTAAACCACTGATTAGTGAACGTGATGAATATATGTCAGCACGGCTCTTGAAAGAATGTGTGGAAAACAACTATCAACATACCCTTGCAGTGGTAGGCGCTGGGCACTTGAAAGGGATTGAGCAAATCATGATGAACGGCAGGATTAACGATCCGGATGTAGCCATTCAGCAGCTTGACATCATTCCAGAATCCACAAACTGGTTCAAATTTCTACCATGGGTGATCGTAGCCATGGTGCTGACCGGCTTTACAGTAGGATTTATGCGTAGTCCTGAGGTTGGTATGGCAATGATAATCGATTGGATACTTATCAATGGTGGTCTGGCCGCTTTGGGTGCTACCATTGCACTCGCTCATCCACTCACGATTTTAACTGCTTTTCTAGCTGCTCCAATTACCTCCCTTGACCCTACAACTGGGGTCGGAATGTTTACAGCTTTAGTAGAGGCCTATTTACGCAAACCCACAGTGGGTGATTTTAGTCGTCTTAGAAGTGATACGGCTAGCCTGAAAGGCTGGTGGCATAATCAAGTAACACGTATTTTACTGATATTTCTTCTTTCTTCATTGGGATCCGCCATTGGCACATATATAGCAGGTTTTAAAATATTTGAACTAATCATTGGTAGCTGATACCTATTAAGAAAAGAAAACCCTGAATAAGCAGCCAAATAGTGAAATAAGGGAGTGAACCTAAAACCGCGGTTGACCGCTTGATTGGGGAGTGAAATTCATATGGTGAGGTCGCTACGGGTGTGCATCATATATCGCTGCAGGCGCGAATACGGCGTTGCTCTTCGTCGCAGGGGGCGGCTCTGCGGTCTTATCGCCTCTTGCCTCGCGCCTAGATCGCCACACGCTCCACCTCGTCCAACCGCGGTTTTAGGTTGAATAATCGAGAGAAACTGCTGATATCATCTTAGTATGATTATGATTAATAAAGAAAAGATGAAAATATTCTACTGCAATAGGTACTTGGATAGAAACGGGGAAACGCGTTCCTCATAGCTTCTGCTGTTGTAAGTATGCATGTTATAGTGTCCTGCGCCTGGGACAATCCACAGTTCTTTGGGTTGAAGAGCTGCGTCAAATAAACGCTCAGCCTCTGATTGGGTCGTATGTCTATCGTGCGTACCTGAGATCAAGAGAATAGGGGTATTTAGATTACTTATCCGATCAATGGGATCGAGTTGATCCGTTGAGAAATCCAAAAGCAAGGATAAGTAGGATAATAAGAAAGGCTTAAGCCATATGCCGAATTCACCGAGATGAAGTTTTAGTCGATTCTCAACGGCTTCTTCAAATGTCGGATGAAGAGATTCCAGCACAATGGCATTGAGCTTCAGAGGTGGATCGGCCAGCGTGATCGCGGCTGCACCCAAGGTGACGCCGATGGCGGCAATGCGTTCACCGGGAAAATTGTCCCGCAGATAGCCAACAGCAGCTTTAACATCCTTCGACTCACGCACACCAAAAGTAATTCGTTCGCCCGGTGTTTCCCCATGAGCTTGCAGATCAATCAATAATACACTGTATCCTTGTTCATTTAGAAATCTGGCCCTGCCAAGCATTTCCAGGCGATTGCTACGGATGGAATGGACAAGCAATACAGCGCCGTGACCCCTGATGCCTCGTGCCAACCAGCCATGGACTTTATGGTTCTGGCTAGTTGGAATCTGTACCGAATCCACCGGAAAATCGGGTATCAAAATGCCAACCGCAGTAGATGCGGGTCCGGTCAAAATTTCTCCCATGATAACAATACCGATAACGGCAGCGACCAGTATTGAAGTAATTTGAAGCAGAATCGAGCGATACATTGTTTGCGCGTTTGATGAATAACTTGTTGCAAATTACGAGGTGAATATCTGGTCAATACTTATGTTTTTATACCATGCTCAGATAACATAATCTATAGGGCTAATAAGAGCGGCAAATTTTCCTGACTGATCGGGATAAAAAATCAGCCTACAGAAGAAGTGCATGTATGATAAGGATGACATAACATTAAGCAATGAATGTTGATATCCTGGTTTTCTCTTGAACTTATTCCATTTTCCATTTCCAAATTAAACATGACGTGATAGCGAGCCGCAGACAGTATAAATAACGTGAGTTCGACATAAGAATCATCACATCACGATTGGAAGAGCTTGAGGGAGTCTGATATTAAGCGAAGGTTTCTTCTCGCGAAAGGTGTAAGCCACCAGTCCGGCTATCAGATTAACAAAAAAGTTAAATGAGCTGCGATGGCGGGAATGCTCGATTTGCGAGATATTCTTCAATTGGTCATTGACGGTCTCAATAATGGAGCGTTTACGTAACAGCAGCTTGTCAAACAGCGGCAACAGCTTGTTTTTCATGTTCTTGCGTACCTTGGTAACGAGCTGCACACCTTGCTCCCGGAGTTGCTCAAAGAGTGGCTGCGAGATGTAGCCCCGATCACCAAAGAGTTTTCCAAACAAGGAACGAGCCAGTTCCGGTACGGCATCACGGTCATCCACATTGCCCGCCGTGATTTTGACTCCCGGCAATTCTCCTTGATCATTGATGACCAGGTGCAGCTTGAACCCATAAAACCAATCCACACTGGTCTTTCCCCGGGCAGCAAACTCTGCCATTACTTTATGCGACCCAATGCGGCGATTGTGGCACACACTGATCTTAGTCGAATCAATGAAGCTGATCCCACTGCATTGCCCAAAGCGGCTGGTCAGAAAACAGCACAAAGGCACCAGGCTATCTTGCAGCAACTCCACAAAGCGGTGGTAGCTCACCAACCCTGGAAAATAATACCGCTGATACCTCAACACGTAATTCAGGTAATAGTGCTTAAATGTCCGATAACCGGATAGATGAAACCCCGCCATGATGGTCATGACTTCGCTTAGACACAATGCTCCTTGCCGCCGACGCCGTTTCAGCGACGACTCTAATAAGCGCTTCTCCCAACGCGGCTCAAACTCTTTACAAAAGTCGTCATTCGCACAAAAAATCGTTATAGTATCCATTGGAATCTGACTCCTCTCATGATGAAATTCTTTTCCAAAACTACTTCATCATAAGGAATTCAGGTTCCTTTTACAGCTTTTCTTATGTCGAACTCACGTTAAATAATACGGCAAGAAGAAGCCGACAAGGTCAGGTTTGATGTAGAAATGGAATAAGAGGTGAGGGCTTATGACAGTACCGAACGATCAGTATTTTATTTTGGCTGTTCAACTGACACAACCGGAGCGCTTTCGCGAGATTTTTGGCGAAGCCATCGTCAAGTTTGCTTATGGGGATATGACGCGGGATATTCAACGTTTATCCGAAATTCTGTTACAAAAATATCAATGTTACGGCTCGATCACTTCAGCTTATTTCGGACGTTGGTACAGGATATTTGGTCCTAAAGTTTCCTTGATGTCTTTTGACATGGCGGAGCAAATCCCGCTATTACAGGAAATAGGTGCAGCAAGGATGCATCAATTGCTGATCACTAATTTTGGGCAAGCAACTGGCAGTCGGCAAGATTTTAGATTGCTGATTCTACCTGCTCCCGAATCACTTGATGATAAATCGATTAATCAGGTCATCGATGATGCGCTTAAGCTTGTCCCTGACGCCAGCCCACTTTGGCATGGTAATGAAACCAAGAAACTTCCTGCAACTATTGATTGAGCAAGATCAGCTGCAATAGTTATTTTCAACCCATCTTTTCACTTGCTGATCAAGAAATCGTCGGCTATGAAGCTTTATCGCGAGGGCCAGCTGATTCGGTTTTCCATACGGCGGATGCGTTATTTACCGCTGCCAGGCAGTTTGGTATGACGCAAGTACTGGAATTTGCCTGCCTCAAACAAGCAATCAATTGGTTGGCTGACATTCCCAAACATTTATGGATATCAGTCAATCTGGGGCCAGAACTATTCATGTCAGATGAGTTCCAGCAATACTTATCCAATCCACATATCAAACCTTTGTTGTCACGCATTGTTTTCGAATTGACGGAACATCTGCCAATTGAATCTGCGGTAAAGCTGCATAGCGTGATGACAGATTTCAGACACACCGGGCTTAAGCTTTCATTGGACGATACGGGCTGTGGTTTTTTTGATATGACAACGGTCGAGGAATTGCGCCCCGCAATTGTTAAGCTATGCATTACTGTAATCAGCCGCATTGGTCGTAAAGACGGGATTGAACGGGAGATGTCAGAAACGATTCGAGCGATTACTGCGCTTGGTGGACTAACTTTAGGAGAAGGTGTGGAAAATGCTTATCAGGCTGAAGTGCTCAAGCAATGTGGTGCAACCTTAGTCCAGGGCAACTTATTTGGGTTGCCAAAACCTGCAAAAGAATTATTTTTAACTGAGAGTGAGCGAAGTTATTAATGTCGCTCTAAATAAACCATAGACATGGACACAGATCGCGATCGCAACAAAAGTGTCTTGATCAATCCGCTACCGATCATTATGGTGATCTTGCTTGCAGCAGGTGTGCTGGTCAAGAATATTCCACTGGAAAGTGCTCGCCCCAGTGATGTCGAGCGGGTGAAATTTGTTCCGATTGGACAGCAAAATGTTGAAGCGCGGCTCTGGCAAGATCCGTTTGCGGCAGTGGAGAAACATGAGGAACGTTTTGCACAGACTACTTCCAAGAAACAAGCGGAATCCATTGGTCAGGCTGAAGCACTCAAACCAGAAGTGCTCCGTAACAAGATCGAGCAGCTTCGTAAAGAGCATTATAAGGTAACCGTTCTAGCAGTCAGTGTTTTTGGTGGATCCTTTGCCGAAGCTGCTGAGAGTCGACGACGTTCCCGCTTTGCGGTGGTATCAGCCCTTAGCTTCCATGGCTATAACCCAGAAAATCCAGATGCGATAGGTTATTTCCGGATCGATCAGAGCAAGCTAGAACCAGAAAACGAGGAGATGGGGATAGTGATGGCCAGATGAAACAAATCACGATTCCATTTGAGTGGTTCGAGGGAAACGAGCAATCTGCCTCAAAAGTACTGCTGCTGTGGTTGAATGAAAGTTTATATGATCCTGCTCTAGTTCAGGAGAAGTTACCTGCCTTGTTTGGAGAACTCACACTGGTAGGGCCAGCAGGATCGGCCATGCTAATGAAACTCGTGCGCGGTGCCGACATGGTGGCGCTAGATCAACAAACCGCTCTTAAGATGTTTTCACCCACTGCGACGATTACTGACTGTAATCTATCTGCTTTGCCAACAAAGCAAGGAAATCAGTTGCAGCCATGGCAGTGTTTTTTTGAATCGCAACGTTTATCGGGATGAGCTGCAGGAGAAAAGAATTGTCCGCACTATTGGTACCGATGATGTGCTTGCAGTCACCTTGCTATGGGAGCTGTGGCAGCGTGGTGTCAACCGTGAGCGAAGATGGCCATCGCAAGTTGAGCAAAGAGTAGCGGGATTTCAGCGCGATAATCCCTGCAAGGAAGGGCTCGTATTGATCAGTGAACTGGATTCCGCTTATGCCCGCACATTGTTGCAAAATTTGATCGATAGTTTTTCTGAGCTGTGTAAAACCAATAGCGGCTCATCGCCCCCGGTGTATAGTTTTAACTACCTGCGGGGACTGGATGGGGCGTTACCTAGCGTTGAAAAACCAGGCACAAAAGCAGTGCGAAAAAATAATGAGAATCAAGCCATGGATTTACGATCGCAGCTTGAAGCAATGCCACTCGAACATGCTGATGGACTCAGTCAATACGACTATCTGCGGCGATTGGCAGACGAGATTGCCAGACTTGACCGTGATCCACAATTTGCCGAGCATGGCGTCAAGGCAATCGGTATTGTAGGTTCTGATGTTTACGACAAACTGTTAATTCTCCAAGCGCTACGCAGTTATTTCAAAGGAAAAATTTTTTTTACTACTGATCTGGATGCGCGTTATATGCATGCTGATCAGAAGGACTGGGCGCGTAATCTGGTCGTGGCTTCCAATTTTGGTTTGGCATTACATCCTGCACTGCAGCAATCGACGCTGCCTTTTCGTGATGGTTATCAAACTTCGACTTATCTGGCTACCTTGATGGCGCTTTCCTCCGGGCCACTTGATCATTGGACTGAGCAGATGAAAAAGTGGCTGCGGCCACAAGTTTTTGAGATAGGTCGGACTGAAGCAGTGCTGGTGGCTTCCCCCGCGGTAGATGATCTTATCGCTTGGATCAATGGCAGCAATCCGGAAGGGATAAGTCATTTGACTCAGCCAGCGTCATGTGAGGATTGGACGAAATGCGACCGGATAGAACCACCCAACCTTTCTTGGAAGTCTTTCGCAGCGCAGCAATGGACGATGATAGGGTTAGTTTGTATCTTGTTCGGTTTGTGGGTAGTGATCACCAGCCGTCATGCTCAGAAAGGGGTGTTAACATTGCTCCATTTGTTCAGATCAACCGAACACTCGCCCAGACAGATCAATTTTGTAGTCTTCTGCATAATTGCGTTGGCGGTGATCACGATTGCTGCATTCGTAATCGTTAATCAGGTTATGCAAGAAACTATCGAACAAGGAACGGGTGAACCCTTCAGATGGCTGGAAGGTATCAGTGTATGGCCTAATCTCGTCATTCGTTTCATCGGTCTTATTACTGCGCTCATTTTGATAGGGGTATTCATCATTCGAATCCAGCGACAGGCACAGGCAATAGCCGATCGGTTTATCTTGACCATGCCCCGATGCAAGCCATCAAGCTGGTCGCTTACACGTAGTCGTTTTTCTGCTATGAGCATCGGTCCTTATCTTGATCTGACAACATTTGATGCAGCAGGTAGACCTAGGCCTGACTGTTTCGTCGGGTGAAGTCGAAGTATCCACCTTGTGGCAGAATTATTTGCGCGCTACCAGTTGGCGTGAAATGGCTGGCTGGATTGCTTTGTCGACCGTGATTGTATTTATGTTAAGCATGCTAGCATTCAGTACCTTTGATATTCCTTCATTCCCACATCGAGGTGAGCTTGGTGAGGTATCTACACTACCTGCTCATCGGGATGACTGCCCCGGTGCTCTGGCTGATCATTTTCTGGATAGGCTATGAAAGTCGTGCCTGTACTCAATTTATCGAAGCGCTCGGTCATGTTCGCAGACAATGGCCGGAGCAGTTGATTGATCGAGAGGCGAATGAAATGGGGGTGCCTCGTCCCTATCTCGATTACTTTCTTGATTTTCAGCTCATCGTAGCGGCAACACGACGCATACAATGGCTTATTTATCTGCCGTTCGTTTTAATTCTTTTCATGGTGATTGCGCGGAGCAACTTGTTCGATGCCATGGGGTTTCCTTTGGTGCTTATTCTGATTGTCATCGTTGCGCTGCTTTATACACTGAATACGGCTAGGTTACTGAATAAAAGTGCAGGCGCTATGCGCGCCAAGATACTGGCTCATTATGAGCAAGTACTACTGCGACTTGCTCAACCTAAGGCGCAGGTTCAGTACCCTATTAGTGCAGAGCAAATTAATCGGCTGATCGAGCAGATACGTAATACGCGTGAGGGTGCTTTTGTACCTTTTACTCAGCAGCCGGCACTGCAGGCGCTGTTACTGCCATTTGGTGGCTTTGGTGGGGCGGAGCTGATTGATTATCTATTCACATTTTAATCTACGTGGTTGACTTTATTTGCTAGACCGGTTGATCATTATTGAACAAAATTTTTATCAATATTTTATGGGGAGATAGTATATGACAAGACGGTTGATCAGCTCAGGTTCCACTTTTGAAGAAGAAATTGGCTATTCGCGTGCAGTCGTGGAAGGGGACTGGATTTTTGTTTCAGGAACGACAGGCTTTGATTATTCCACCATGACTATTTCGGATGATCTGCTTGAACAGGCCGAGCAGTGCTTCAAGAATATCGAATCAGCCCTGCGGCAGGCTGGATCCGGTTTGCAGGATATTGTGCGGGTGACTTATGTGCTACCCAATGCATCTGATTTTGAAGCGTGCTGGCCAATTTTTCGCAAGTATCTCGGTAAAATACGCCCAGCGGCCATGATGATTGCGGCTGGCTTATCCGATCCGCGCATGCGAATCGAGATTCAGGTAACCGCACGCAAGAGCCCCTAAGGTAACCATGTGCGGGTACCTGCATTTGTTGCATATTTTGCATGAAACGGTGGGGTACCCGCTATCGGCAGATTCTTTTTATCGTTTTTTTGAGTGAATTGATAGAGGGAATCGAAGGAAGTATTAAGTCCTATCTTTTGCCAATGCCTGTTGTCTCACAGATAGGGGCTGCGATGTGTTGGCCAGGCAATCCAGCAAAACAAATAAAACAAGCAGAAAACTAAAACTCCAGGCCCCTGCTGCAGTAGCCAATAATATTTCCCGATGGACGCTAAAATCGGCGCCCATCCGCATGAGGGCAGCAATACTCATAATGCCAGTCATTACCACGATCTGGGGTATCCGCGAAGGATATTGCTTCACATGCAGCAGTGTTACGCGCACCATCACATTGGCAGCGAGTGTACCTAACGCACCCACGGTGATTGCGTGAACTGCGGTACTAAAATAGTCACCTTCATTCAGCTTTACCCAGCCTAGCAGCATGAGCCCCAACGCCAACCAGCCGTAGCCCAGTCCGAGACAAATCAGATCAGGCCGTGCCAGACAATGCCATAATTGCCAGCGAAACAGCCGGATACCTGCCAAAATCCCACTCGTGATCAGCAAAACACCTGATACCGGCGTCGCGATCGGAGCAAGCACGAAAGCCGCTGAGACCGTTACAATCAATCCTGCCTCGATGTGCGGCTGCACCCTTGCCTCAAGTTCCATACCTTGACGATAAAACTCGCCAGCTGCTGCTGGCGCCAGCATGCGTCCTCCCATGAAAAGCATTAGCAAGGCGAATAATTGCACGCTCTCGTCTAGCAAATAACGATGCAGCGAGGGATAGTCAAGCTGAGTCATTAAAATGATTGCAATCGTAATGGCACAAATCAGACCGAGCAAAGGCACCAGCGTACGATTACGCCATTTCTTCGCAACCCACAGACGAGGAAGTAAATGCCAGGCAAGTAGTGTGACAAAAATCGCATTACTCACTAAAGCCAGCCAGTTGGCCGGATCGATCAATCCCATTAGCCGCGCCAACAGCCAAAAAATCATGAATAAGGTTAACCGTCGTGCAGGCAGAGGTCCCAGCAGATAACCCGCGATCAAGGCCAAGGCAAAACCGAACAGCATTTCAAAAGCATGTCCGGTTGGTGCGGCCAGTGCTTCCGGGCCGTAGCCATGCCTTGCGAGCATGGCCAATGGCACCATCAGCACGGCATACATACATGCTGCCGGAAAGAACCATTGATGCGCGTGGACTTTGGTTTTTTCCGGAAACCATCGTAACAATATATTTTTCAATTGGGTAATATACTTTTTATTCAAATTTTTTATTTTATTCCATTTCTAAATCAAACTTGACTTTGTTAGTTTTACCTTACCGTATCATTTATACAGCCTGCGGCTCGCCTTCGCGACATGTCTGATTTGGAAATGGAATTAGCAGCAAACTCAGCTTCGCTGGGGTTGAGTAAGATCGATTGCAGCAGTAAACAAACTTACTCTCTATTTCGATCAACTTTACCAGCTTGAGGAACCAGACGATCTCGTTGCCGAATTCGTTGCTTTAAGCAATTTTAATTCATATACCACTAAAATATTGACAATCATTCAGCTAAAGAGTAGATAGAAATCAACGAAAATTTTTTTCGTTGCGATCTTTTCGATCTCTACCTACAAAGGCAGGCAGATCGATAGGTTTTAATGAGTGCATATTCGGCTACGGCCAGAGGAGGGTTTTATGAAAATGCAACTTTGGATTGTGGCGGCACTGGCCGCTTTGTTAGCAGCATTCGGACAGGCAAATGCCGGTGGAAAGGAATTGAGCAAGGATCAAGTACCCAAAGCAGTCCTCGAAGCCTTTGAAAAGGCTTACCCCAATGCTAAAAAGGTAGAATTCGAGAAGGAGATGTTCGAAGGTAAAGAAGCTTATGAAGTGGAATACAAGGAAAATGGCAAAGAGTACGAAATTCTGTATAGCCCAGAAGGCGTGGTCCTGCAGAAGGAAGAAACCATTGACGTCAAGACACTACCTGAATCGGTAGTTCAAACCATCTCCAAGGCACACCCAAAAGCGACCATCAAGGAGGCAGAGAAGATAATGAAGCCTGATGGGACGGTTACTGGTTACGAGGTGGAAATCAAGACAGAAGGAAAGGAACTCGAACTCGAATTGGATGCTAATGGAAATATTTTGAGAACAGAGCGGGATTGAGTTTTATCTTGATTGATACAAATACAAGACAGCACTCCTCATCTACTAGCCTTTCTTTTAACTTAGGTGGGGAGTTTTTACTAGCCGCCGATATATTCACCAGCAAAGACATTACACTCAGGTATTTTGATTAGTTCAATGGAACAGTTTTGCTTATAGAAATGGTCTTATCTTCCACAAATGCTAGATGACATTAAAGAGTTACTTCTTTGGACAATAACAAATTAGCCGAAAGTGGAGGTATGAATAATACGCATATTTAAGCAGCTTACGTGTTCGTGCCTAACCATTGGAATTGCCCCTTCTTGATCTACATTTTATATTTTTCAGGTTTCTACCCTCCACCTTGCATACCAATAAGTATCTTGCAGAATCCTTGATAACACCTGTGCCTGGGTGCATGCAGCACCAATAATAGTTAAACAAAGAAGTGTGAGCGAGATTTAATTCGCTCACTGATCTGATCTTTAGCTCAATACAGTTACATCATCCCAACTAATCAGACCATCATGAACACCGACCAATTTAATTGAAACATCAGGCCCAAGATTGATGATGAAATCGTCACCTTGAAAATGGGCATCAGTGATGAAACTAGCTAAATGTTCTTTTGATTGCAGCCCTAGCCCAGTATCAAAAACGAGTTTATCGTGTTCCACGTGATGAAAATCTTCAATTTCCAAATGTGAAGCTTCGCGGAAATAGAAACTATCTGATCCACTTCCGCCATGACAACTTTCATCTCCACGCACTACCAGATTGTCATCGGAAGAATCAAATCCTCTATAGACTAGACTACCATTGTATTTGAAATTGCCACCGGATACGCTTTCTGAGAAACGGGTATAAATTCCATCCCCCTCAGGATCGGACAGAATGGTGGTTTCAGTACCAAATGGCTTTTGCTCAGTGTGAATGATATTTTTACCGCTGACGGTATAAGTTTCGTCTACATCTAAATTTTTCTGTTCAAACACGCCATCTTTAAATTCAAAAACAGTGGTTACTTGACCATTCTCAATAGTGAATTTAAAAGATTTATGATTTCCACTTCCAGTAGGATTATCATCACTAGAACTATTGTTAAGACCACCTTTATCATCTAAAAGATCATGATTTAAGCCGTCATCTGCACCTTTACTCATAATAATTCTCCCTTTAGTCTTCAATTAATCTGAAACCAACAGCAACAAACCTCTCTGTCTTCATATTCATTCTTGCATAAGCTCGGTTCACTGCGTCGATCTGATTTTTAAATTTGCCATCAGGAAATAATGAAGCCTCATTTAAAAAAATCATTATTCCAAGGCTATCGCAATAAATACACATCCTGCCTATCAATTTACACCGAAATCATTGTGCCCTTTACTCTTTATTACCTGCTTCAGGAAACGCTCTTAAAACGAATATCCATCTAATAATTGAATAAATGATACCTCTTGGCCTGCTGCATTGTTCTGGCTGATGGGGAAGATTAATGATCACGAATGTTTCACCCTATTCGCAGTAACTCTTGAATGGGCTTCATGATCAAAAGAGATAGCTTTAAGCCGAGTAATATCCAAAATAATTACTCGTTCATTATTAATTCCGTTGTTCTGACACTTGCAGATCAGATTTAAGAATGTTTTTTCGATTGACTCAGCGCGATTCCACCGATCAATTTTTGCTTTTCGGGTTTCGATCCGCAACAATCAATTACTGACAAAATTTAGTCGGATATGTAGATCGTATTTTTGAACCACCTTGTAGCTCTACTATACAAAATTATTAACTACTCGAAAAAAACTAACGGCGGTTTACTAAGAATGTTTAGTCCCACGGTGTGCTGGAATGGATTAACATTAAAACATTCTGGCTCTTTTGTCCATATTTTGCAGATGTATTCATAGGGCGTAAGCCCCTTCAAAAGCCACTTTGCGAAGTTATAGGCCATCAGGAAGCTGTGCATATGGGTTTTCAGCTGGCTATGGGAGACGTAGCAGTATCGTTTCACCGTAGCTTCCTTGATGGTTCTGTTCATGCGCTCGACCTGTCCATTGGTCCAGGGATGATTGACTTTCGTCAATCGATGTTCGATACCATTCTCACTGCAGACGCGATCAAAAATAGGCATGAAGGCGTATTTATCGCAGGCGCGGTTGGTGAACTGGATACCGTTGTCGGTCAAGACAGTATGGATTCTGTAAGGGACGGCTTTAAGCAGGTTGCGTAAAAAATCCGCCGCGATCATCTTTGTGGAACGCTCATGCAGCTCGGTGTAAGCGTACTTTGCTGTGCGGTCAATGGCAACGAACAGATACAGCCTGCCTTCCTCCGTTTGAACTTCCGCAATATCGATATGAAAGTAGCCGATAGGATATTTTTTAAACGTCTTCTTCGCGGGTTTATCGCCTTCAATCTCCGGCAAGCGGGATATGCCGTAGCGTTGGAGACAGCGATGCAGGTTTGACCGGGTCAGGCCGGGAATGGTCGGCTGCAAAGCATAAAGGCAATCATCCAAAGACAGAAGTGTATATCGGCGCAAGGCGACAACGGCGGCTTCCTCTTCCTTCGTCAGGACTGTCGAGGCCGGCTCCTTTGGTCCCATCGCCGCATCGTGGACAGATGACCGCTTCTTCCACTTCGCCACGGTCTTCTCGTTAATTCCGTGGCGTTTTGCCAATGCTTTCAGGCTCTCTTGACTATGTTGTATCGCTCGACGCACCGCCTCTGTCGTACGGGCGCTTCCATGCAGTACCTGTCCCATAATTCGTCCCTCGATAATTGACTATATATTACTCCAGCACACCGGGGGACTAAACAGCTAAGGTATTCTTCTATTCTTCAACAAAGGCATTATACTCAGACTTCACTTTTATCAGATTGCACCCTGCAATTGGGGTAAGTGTCCACGCTATATCTAAAAATATTTATTCGATTTCGTTTCCCTCAAGCATTTACGCTTACGTTGATCCGAGAAATGCTCGAGGAGTTGCAAACCAGCGATGCTGGCTGGATCGTGCCTGCAAAATTCTTTTTTCAGGAGTAATTTAATAGTAGACTTCATTGTTGTAAGTTGTATCTAGAAGTCTTAATTGCGAGCTCAATACTTCAACTTATTCGGGAGCGATGTCATGAAAATATGTAAAATTTCTGTAATCTTGATTGTTCTTGCTTTGTTGACTTCCTGTGCACAAATGCATCCTCATCCAATGGATATGACGCAAGCTATCCAGAATGCTAAAACTCCTGCCGACCATGAGGTGCTAGCCAAACATTATGAAGCGACTGCTAAAGATCTGCAGTCAAAAGCGCAAGAGTATAAGAAGCTGCTTGAGAAATACGAAACAAATGCTCCCCACTATGGTAGACAGGCACAAGATTTGCAGGGCCATACTGCAGCTTTGGTCCATCTATACGAACAGGCTGCAAAAGCAAATATGGATATGGCTGATTCCCACCGTAAAATGGCTGCAGAGATCAAGTAATGTTTGATCAACGAAGTAGCAAGATTCGGCTTCCAGTTTTAAGAGTTTGCTTTTCGGCATGAAACGCTGGATCCTTTCCACCTGCTACCGCCTATTTTCCTTGCGCTATTCGAAGCGACTTTTGAGCGGATTATTGCTCATTTCGCTTTTAGTGGTGCAAGTAAAGATCATGCTAGAGGGCTGTCTAGTGATGCCCTATCTGCCAGCACTGCAGAGCATGGAGCATATGGAGGGACATTGTACTGAGCCTGCTTCACCTAGCGAGCGAGTCTGTCTAGCCAATTGTGAACATTCAGTAAGCAAGCCCAAGCTGAGTGGTGAGACCGCGTTGCTTGACGTTATCGTAGGATTAACGGCGATAATGTTTGTGATGGATTTGTTCCTTGGTTTCTCGCCTCATACTTCGTATGTAGCAGTGCCTGCTATCGGGCCGCCTTTATATCTGCTCTTCCTGCGCCTTTTTATTCCCACTCCTTCTCCTCATCATTGTTGATTGACTGGATTTCTGCACGTCTTTTGGCGTAAGTAGAATTTCACTCGATTCAACATTTCCTTAATCGTTTTCCAAACTTATTTTGCTTTCCACGTTAGGAGGAAAGCATAGTATGTCCTGCCGGTGTGCCAGGATGTATTCGCCTGTTTGGATCGTCAGAGTAATTTATTTGTATAAAAGATTTATTTATTCAGGAGTGAGGATCATGAAACGAAATGTAATGGTTATTTTTATCAATGTTTGTGTTTTATTCGTATTGGCTGGATTGATCACTATCCAGCCTGCCGGTGCTGCTGCCGTTTCTCATGAGGGAACGGCAACGATAAAAGCGATTGATTTGGACAAAAACATCATAAAACTTGCTCATGGGCCGATTGCATCGATCAAATGGCCTGCTATGACCATGAATTTTAAGATCAAGGAGCGTGCACTCATACAAGGAATCAAGGTGGGTGACAGTGTGATTTTACATTCATTCAATCGAATGGAGACTATGTGGTCACGCATATCCAGTCAAGTAAATAGGTATGGCTACTCAGGTAGATCGTATATCACTGACACATTGATATGTTAGGGAGAGCAAAATGATTGCCTCATCGCCAGACAGTGCTAAAAATGTTTTTTCCATAATCAGAAATGGAATGATCGCAGTATGGATTTTAGGGATGGATGATTCCGCTCAATGTGCGGGCAGATGCTTCAAATCATGCTCACCCAGCGATATTTCAGCAAATAAACCTACAGCCGATGGCAAGCAGGTTACGCCGCTGGCAACCCTCATCAGCGAGACTTTGCAGAATAATCCGGAAATTCAAGCTTCGCTGCGGGAACGCGAAGCAGCTCAGCAGAGAATATCACCCGCAGAAGCGCTGGATGATCCCATGCTGGAAGCGGGAGTGATCAATGCGCCTTTGGCATCTTCGCCATTCAATCGCGAGGATATGACCATGAAAATGATTGGCCTGTCCCAGCGTTTTCCTTTTCCGGGAAAACGTGGTTTGCGCAAGGAAGTCGCGAGTAAAGATGCAGAAGCGATTAATTATGGCTATCAGGAAACCGTGAATCGGGTGGTACGTGATCTCAAGATTGCTTATTTCGACCTGGGACTTACCGTAGAAATGACCCGATTGGTCGAAAAAAACAAGCTGATTCTTGAGCACTTTCTGCAGATTGCCGAAGGACGTTATCAAGTAGGGGAGGGAAGCCAGGCCGATGTCCTTAAGGCCCAGACACAGGTTTCCAGAATGCAGGATGAACTGCTCAGATTGGCGCGCGAACGGCCCGTGATTGAAGCAGAGCTTGTTCGCGCGCTTGGTCGTGGTACCTATGCTGGAGAACTGATACCTGAGTCGCTACATATGCAGCAAACCTCTTTGAATTTGGAGTCATTACGAGAAGAAGCGATGAGGCAGCGGCCGCAATTATTGGCACTGCAAAGCCTTACTGCGCGCAATAAAAAAGCAGTGGAGCTCGCGCAAAAAGAATACTATCCTGATTTTGATGTGCGCCTTTCGTATGGTCAGCGAGATAGGATGCTGGATAACACATCGCGCCCTGACATGGTCAGCCTGACTGTGGCGGTTAACCTTCCGATATGGCGTAACAGTAAAATCGAACCGCGTATTGCGGAATCGCAAGCGATGTACCATCAGGCATTGGATCTTTATCAGGTGCAAACTAACGAGATTGCGGCAAAACTGCGTCAACAAGGGGCAACGGCTGAGCAAAATCTCAAATCGGTGCAGTTGTATCAAACCACCATTCTGCCACAGGCCAGACTGACGGTTGAATCAGCGCTGGCCGCCTACCGAGTTAATCGAGTCGATTTTCTCACGCTGCTCGATAGCCAGATGACGGTATTCAACTACGAAATCAACCTGGTGACAGCGATAGCCAACTACAACAAGGCGCTCGCAGAAATCGATCTGCTTACTGGCAAAACCCCTGATGAATTGGTGCCTCCACATTAATGGAGTTTCGCTATGAGAGTCCATCGTTAAAGTCATCATAATTGTGCTACTGATTTCACTGTGCGCTCATTGTGGGGTATTGGTGGGGAAGTACCCGTCTGTTCAGCCAGTAGCCGAATCACCTGAGGTCACATCTTCTAAGGGCAAGATTCTTTATTACCGCAATCCAATGGGGTTACCAGATACTTCGCCTGTCCCAAGAAAGATCCGATGGGGATGGATTATGTTCCTGTTTATGAAGGGGAGGAGCCGCCATCGGATAGTGGCGTAGTAAAGATCAGTACTGAAAAAATGCAAAAATTAGGGGTGCGAACTGAAGCAGCAGCATTACGCCAGCTGATTCGTACCGTCAGAGCTGTTGCCACGATTGAGCCAGATGAGCGCAGATTGTATACACTAGTAACCAAATTCGAGGGTTGGATACATCGGCTCTATGTCAATACTACTGGCCAGGCAGTGAAAAAAGGGCAAGCTTTGATGGATGTGTACAGTCCTGAACTAATCACCGCGCAACAGGAATATCTGATTGCTGAGAAAGGACTGAGGCTGGTCGCTGAGAGTGATCCGGATATCAAAGCTGCCATGCAAAGACTGGCTGAGAGTGCTTTACAGAAACTGCGCAATTGGAATATATCGGAAATTGAATTACAACGCTTACAGCGTGAAGGCAAAGTCAGAGAGCATGTTACGTTGCGTTCCTTAACCAATGGCGTGGTATTGGAAAAACCTTCTGTTGAAGGAAAACGTTTTGAGCCTGGAGAAGTCCTCTATCAAATTGCCGATTTATCCCGCGTGTGGGTACTAGCCGATGTGTTTGAGCAAGATCTCGGCATGATCCATCCTGGGCAGATGGCGACCATCAGAGTCGATGCCTATCCGGACAAGATATTTAGTGGAGAGGTCGCTTTCATCTATCCCAAAGTCACGCCAGAAACGCGTACTGCTATCGTTCGCATTGAACTGCCTAATGCTGATGAACTGCTTAAGCCTGCTATGTACGCGCACGTGGAGTTTGCTTCTTTTCATAGCAAAGAAAAGGTACTGACTGTGCCTGACTCAGCGGTACTCGATACCGGCACACGGAAGCTGGTGCTGGTCGATCTCGGCGAAGGCCGGTTTGAACCGAGAACGGTCAAACTTGGCATGCATGCCGATGGCTATGCTGAGGTACTAGGAGGACTTGAAGCGGGAGAAGTTGTGGTAGTGAAGGCAAATTTCCTGATTGATGCAGAAAGCAATCTCAAGGCAGCCATAAGTGGCTTTGGTCATGGAGGCCATTCCTTAGCAAAAAGTGAAAAATCACGCGTCGAACCTAACAAGATTGTTGAAAGTGCGCAGCCAGGAACTCATCATGGTGAAGGCAGCATTGAGGCGATTAATTTTGCGCATGCCACGATCACGCTGACTCATGGACCGATCGCCAGTCTTAATTGGCCCTCCATGATTATGGATTTCCGGGTTGCTGATCCGGCATTACTCCGAACATTGAAACCTGGCCAAAAGGTTGCATTCGAAATTACCGAGGGAACAGCCAGGGAGTATGTCATCGTTAATCTCCATCCATTGATCGACGGTGCTGCTTCTGGCAAGCACGGAGGACACTGAAGATGGTGGGAAAAATAATCGAATGGTCGGTACGGCATGTTTTTCTGGTATTACTGGCAACATTTACTATCGTCGCCTGGGGCATGTATGCGGTATGGAAAACACCTATTGACGCGATTCCTGATTTATCCGATGTTCAGGTCATCATTTATACCGAATATCCTGGCCAGGCGCCGCAGGTGGTGGAAGACCAAGTAACTTATCCATTGACCACAGCCATGCTGAGTGTGCCCAAATCGAAAGTGGTGCGCGGTTTGTCAGCCTTTGGCGTGTCGTTTATCTACGTCATTTTTGAAGATGGTACTGATATCTATTGGGCGCGTTCCCGTGTGCTGGAATACCTGAACTTTGCCGCCAACAAATTACCTGAAAGTGTCAGGCCCGCACTTGGTCCAGACGCAACTGGTGTAGGCTGGGTATATCAATATGCTATTACTGCCAAAGATCAGACGCTGGATGAGTTGCGTAGTATCCAGGATTGGTTCCTGCGCTATCAATTGGTTGCGGTTGAGGGTATATCAGAATTAGCCAGTGTCGGTGGGTTCGAAAAAACTTATCAGATCACGGTCGATCCACAACACTTACAAGCCTATGGTATTTCACTTAAAACGGTGATCGATGTGGTTGCTCAGAGTAACCGCGATGTAGGTGGGCGTGTGATCGAACTTGCCGAAACTGAGTATATGGTGCGTGGCAGAGGGTACCTGCGCAATATCAGCGACATTGAGAATTTGGTCGTCAAGGCGCATGAAGGTATGCCGGTATTGTTGCGTGATGTCGCCCGGGTAGAGCTGGCACCTAATGAGCGACGTGGGATTACTGAGCTTAATGGTGAAGGGGAAGTCGTTTCAGGTATCGCCATCGCACGTTATGGGGAAAATGCGCTCGGTGTCATCCATGATATCGAAGCGAAAATCAATGAAATTAAACCGGGTCTGCCGGAAGGCGTTGAAATTCAATCTGTTTATAACCGATCTGAACTGATTCAGCGCGCTATCGAAACGCTGAATGAAGTGTTGATTGAGCAAGTAATTATCGTAGCGCTGGTGTGTGCAGTGTTTCTCATGCATGTGCGCAGTGCACTGGTCGCGATGATCATGCTGCCGATTGGTGTGCTCATCGCGTTTATTGTCATGTTTCACCTTGGCATTAATTCCAATATTATGAGTCTGGCTGGCATTGCGCTTGCGATTGCCGAGATGACTGACGCAGCTATTGTCATGGTTGAGAATACGCATAAGCACCTTGCACGCCTGGATCCGCTTGCTCCTTCATCGGCACGTGTGGAAGCCATTATTGTTGCATGCAAGGAAGTCGGCCCGCCGCTGTTTTTTAGTCTTTTAATTATTACGGTATCGTTTCTGCCGATATTTACGCTTGAGGCCCAGGAAGGGCGCATGTTTCAGCCGCTCGCCTTTACCAAGACATTTGCCATGGCAGGCGGAGCAATACTTTCGATCACACTGGTTCCTGCCCTCATCCTGCTGCTGATTCGTGGCCGTATTCCGCGCGAGCAGGATAATCCACTGGGCCGGCTCTTAATTCATATCTATCAACCCATTATTCTCTGGGTTATCAAATGGAAAAAGAGCATCGTTGTTATTGCTCTCGTCATCCTGGGCTTGACCATTTATCCAGCTGCCAGGCTGGGAACCGAATTCATGCCGACGTTGAATGAAGGCACATTGCTTTACATGCCGGTGACGCTCCCTGGCATCTCCATTACCGAAGCAGCAGAAATCCTGCAGACACAGAACAAGATCATTAAAAGCTTTCCCGAAGTCGCCTCGGTATTCGGCAAAGCTGGGCGTGCTAATACAGCTACCGATCCAGCCCCGTTGGAAATGGCCGAAACCATCATTAACCTGAAACCGGAAAGCGAGTGGCGCTCTGGTATGACTATCGACAAATTGATTACCGAGCTGGATCAGGCGCTGCAAATACCTGGTGTGGCCAATGCTTGGACGATGCCGATCAAAAACAGGACTGACATGCTCGCAACCGGTATCCGTACCCCGGTCGGTATCAAGGTATTCGGCAATGATCTCAGTGAAATAGAGAAATTAGGTGCACAAATCGAGATGGCCGTTAAAACTGTGCCTGGCACCACCAGCGCTTTTGCGGAGCGAACTACTGGCGGCTATTACCTCGATATCGAACCAGATCGTATCGCGCTCGCGCGTTATGGATTGGCTGTGGGCGATTTGTTGGATGTAATTAAAACAGCGCTGGGAGCTGAAACGATTACCACGACCGTGGAAGGACGTGAGCGTTATGGTGTCACCGTGCGCTACCCACGTGAACTGCGTAGCGATCCGCAGGCGATTGCGACGCAAGTGCTGGTACCCACCATGGGAGGAATGATTCCACTTGGTCAACTGGCTCAAATCAAACTAGTCAAAGGACCACCGAGTATCCGTACCGAGAATGCTTTGCTGTCCGCTTATATTTTTGTCGATATCCGTGATCGAGACATCGGCAGCTACATTGCAGATGCGCAGCAGGCAGTGCGCGAACAGGTTCAGTTCCCCCCGGGCTACTATGCTACCTGGAGCGGCCAGTTTGAATATATGCAACGTGCAACTGAGAAATTGAAAATAGTGGTGCCGGTTACGCTTTTGCTCGTATTTATTCTTATTTATTTAAACTTCGGTCGTTTAAGCGAAACCTCGATCGTGATGTTGTCGGTGCCTTTTTCTGTGGTTGGTGGTATCTGGTTGATGTATTGGCTTGGTTACAACATGAGTATCGCGGTCGCAGTAGGTTTTATTGGTTTAGCTGGGATCGCAGCCGAAACTGGCATGGTCATGCTGGAGTTCCTCGATCAGGCTCTTAATGCCATTAAGGTAAAACGCCAGGCAGCAGGCGAAAAACTTACCATTGAAGATCTTTATACCGCTGTGAAAGAAGGGGCTGGCATGCGGATACGCCCCGTTACAATGACTATTGCAGGAAGTATTTTTGGTTTGCTGCCAGTCATGTTGAGCAGTGGTGCGGGTTCAGAACTGACAAGGCGCATTGCTGCGCCGATGGTTGGGGGAATGATTTCGGCTACTCTACTGACACTCATCGTTTTTCCAGCCGTCTATATCGTGGTTAAGGAAATTCAGATTCAACATTCATTAAAAGCGAAAAAAATATAAAAATTTACATTTGCAAACCAATTTAACGACTTGGTTATTCAGTGGTTAATGGTAGCAGTAAAAAATTTTCACTATATGAGAGAGGTTGATCACCATGAAGAAACCTTCGCGTTATATTCCTGCATTTCATTTCCACTGGTTGACGCGCTGGTACGATCCGATGATGCGCTACCTGTTTCATGAAGAAGTATTAAAAACTGCATTAGTTGCACAAGCGCATATTCAGACCGGTCAAAACGTATTGGATGTCGGCTGTGGTACGGGTACGCTCACCCTGATGATCAAACGAACCCAACCAAATGCCACCGTATATGGACTTGATTTGGATCCTCAAGTATTGGATATCGCACGAAGTAAGGCCAATCAGACGGGAGAGACTATCGTCTTGCAACAGAGTAGCGCAACTTGCCTGCCCTATGCGGACGAAAGCTTTGATCGTGTATTCGCCAGTCTGGTACTACATCATCTAACGAGGCAAAATAAACAGCAGATGCTCAGGGAAGCATTCCGTGTCCTCAAACCTGGTGGTGAGCTACATGTGGTGGATTTCGGCAAGCCGCACGATTCAGTTATGTGGCTGATCTCTTGGGCAGTGCGTTGGTTTGAAGAGGTGCACGATAACATTCTGGGGCTATTGCCGGTTTATATGACGGATGCCGGATTCCAGCCGATAGAGGAGACTAGTTATTATCGCACTGTACTGGGTCCCGTTGCTTTGTACCGTGCGTGCAAACCAATCAGAGATAATCCATAAAGTTATCGTTCAGCTGAAGACTTTGCATCACCACCAACTGAAACAAAATGCAAGGAGAAACTTCACTATGACTACCTGGCATGACAAATCAATCGCTGAACTTACGCATCATCTCGAGACCGATATAGAGCAAGGGTTAACTAATGATGAGGTAGCAAGCCGGTTTAGTCAATATGGGCCTAACAAGCTCCAGAAGGGCAGGCGCTTCTCGGCTTGGATTATTTTTTTGAATCAGTTCAAAAGCCTCGTTATCTGGGTATTAATCGGCGCAGCGGGTATTTTGGCAGCATTGGGTGAAATCGTCGATGGCCTTGCCATTATTGCTATTGTTATTTTAAACGCGATCATTGGTTTTTTTCAGGAGTATCGTGCTGAGAAAGCAGCGGCTGCCTTGGCTCGTCTGGCAGCACCCCATTGCCGCGTGGTACGTAACGGCCATAGCATGGTCGTGGTTGCGACAGAAATTGTACCAGGTGATATTTTACTACTCGAAGGGGGGGATCTGGTTGCTGCGGATGCTCGCTTAATCCAGGCCTCTGTTCTGCGTACCAATGAAGCACCCCTCACGGGTGAATCGTTAGTAGTAGATAAACTTACTGATAATCTGCCTGCAGAAACACCGCTGGCGGAGCAAAAGAATATGGTTTTTCTCGGCACCAGTGTGACGAGCGGTTCTGGTCGTGCTTTGGTGGTGAATACCGGCATGGAGACGCAACTTGGCCATATTGCTAAATTGCTGGAGACTGCTGAAAGCGGAGAAACGCCGTTGCAACGACGACTTGATCGGGTGGCGCGTCTTTTGCTGTGGGCTTGTTTAGGCATTGTGGCATTGATTTTCATTCTCGGCTTATTGCTGCGAGGGATTCCTGTGTTTGAGCTTTTCTTGAGCGCAGTGAGTCTTGCGGTAGCGGCCATTCCCGAAGGATTGCCAGCGGTGGTGACAGTTGCGCTGGCCTTGGGCGTGCAGCGCATGGTGTTACGTAATGCATTGGTACGACACATGGCCGCTGTCGAAACATTGGGTTGTGCTGAGGTGATCTGCACCGACAAGACGGGCACCTTGACCATAGGTGAAATGACCGCCCGTAAGTTGGTTACCTCAGAAAGTTTGTATCGCATTACGGGCGGGGGATATGCCACCGAAGGCACCTTCTTTGTCGGCAACGTGGAAAGTTCGCCATCGGAAAAACCTGAATTGCTAGCCTTGCTGCGCGCCTCGGTTGCTTGCAGCGATGCTGAGTTAACCTCAAAAGAAGGCCGGCTTACAGTAGTGGGCGATCCCACCGAAGGCGCACTACTGGTGGCGGCGGCAAAAGGGGGCATTACGCGTGAAAGCATTGAAACTGAAATGCCACGACTGGCGATTATCCCTTTTGATTCGGATCGCAAACGCATGACGGTCATTCGCAAACAGGGAAACTCTCCATGGGCATACGTGAAAGGGGCACCTGAAGTGATCCTTACTCGTTGCACATTGATCCGTACAGCTGAAGGAGTAAGGCCCTTAACCGAAGGCGATCGCACCCAGTTTCTTCAGGCTAACACTTCATTGGCCAATGACGCCTTGCGCGTGCTGGCCGTCGCTGAACGCCCCTTAAATGATTTTAGTTTAGAGCCAGGTAGGGGTGTGGATGATACCGAAATCGAAAAAGAACTTATTTTTCTCGGAATGATAGGCTTGCAGGATCCGCCTCGCGCCGAGGCCAAGGAGGCTATAGTCAAGTGCAAGCGCGCTGGTATCAAAACTGTAATGATCACCGGGGACCATCCCGATACTGCCCGCGCGATAGGTAAGGAATTAGGTATTCTCGGTAAGGGCGACGAAGTTCTCGTAGGAACCGAACTCGATCGACTAGATGACAAAGCGTTAAAGGAACGTGTAGCCCAGGTTTCAGTTTATGCGCGCGTGACTGCCGAGCACAAATTACGCATTGTGCGTGCCTGGAAAGCCCGTGGATCAGTGGTGGCAATGACTGGGGATGGCGTCAATGATGCGCCAGCGATCAAGGAGGCCTCCATAGGCATTGCTATGGGTATTACCGGTACTGAAGTGACCAAAGAAGCAGCAGATATCATTGTCACCGATGATAACTTTGCCTCCATCGTGGCTGCAGTAGAAGAAGGACGAGGTATTTACGACAATATTGCTAAAACAATGACTTATCTGCTGAGCGGCAATACCGGTGAACTGATCGTGATGTTGAGCGCAATCCTTTTGGGTTGGCCACTGCCGCTGCTGGCATTGCATCTTCTCTGGATCAATCTGGTGACTGATGGTTTTCCGAGCACTCGCGCTCGCGACTGATCCGATTGACCGCGACGTGATGAACCGTCCACCAAGACGTTCACAAGAGGAATTATTTAATCGGGATTTCATCAAACTAACCTTGTTCACTGGTCTATTGATTGCTGGCGTGACACTCGCCGTATTTTCCTATGAGCTCTACTATGTCAACAACAGTCTTGAGCAAGCCCGTGATGCGGCTTTTACTACGCTGATAATCGCTGAATTGTTACGCGCATTTGCTGCGCGAAGCGAACGATACACCATTTGGCAGCTAGGCTTGTTCTCCAATTTGCGTCTATTTCTGGTTGTGGCAGTAAGCTTTGCTCTCCTGCTAGCGATACACCATGTGCCAATATTTCAAACTTTATTCCAGATCAAACCCCTTACCTTAGACCAGTGCATTGGCTGGATCGCAGTTGGCTTTATCCCACTGATCGTGTTGCAGCTGAGAAAGGTCATTCGCTATCGCTTGATAAGAGTTGAAAGCAAATTAAAACATTAGCAGGCTGTTAGAGAAACTAGGTTTCAGCAAAGCTTTAACCCTGCCTTGAAGTAGTACCGGGTCAGAGGTCACGCGGCGCTCGCTGGAAAGGGAACAAAGGCAGGAACTTGACTGCTTTTTTGTGTCCCTATTACTGAGAAACAAAAATTGTATGCATATGCATTATTGCCTGCCTATTTGTTACCTCTTAGCATTATTTTACAAGCCAATCGGGCGTAAATTATTGCAGAAGATACGTCAAAGTCCGCTTCATCGGTTGGCAGAATTTTTTGTTCTTGTGTTTTTAAGCATTACAAAGAGATGCGATGTCGCCATTGGACTTAGTCAAACTCACACCGTTGTTAGACCGCACACGCGGCAGGTCTGAGGTGCGGGTTGGTCTGATTGATGGCCCGGTGGCAATGAATCATCCTGAGTTCGCCAGCCAGCAAATGCGCGAGATCGGCGAAAGCGGGGGTGGAGGTTGCACACAGGCGGACAGCATGGCCTGTACGCACGGCACCTTTGTGGCCGGCATCTTGTCTGCCAAGCGAGGTTCTCCCGCGCCAGCTATCTGCCCCGATTGCACTTTGCTGCTTCGTCCCATTTTTTCCGAAGCGACTTCCGGCCAAGAAGATTTGCCCAGCGCGAAACCCAAAGAACTGGCTGCAGCGATCATCGAGTGTATCGCGGAAGGGGCGCACTGCATTAATTTGAGCCTTGCATTGGCGCAACCTTCATCGAAAAACGAACATGAGTTAGAGCTCGCGCTGAATTATGCCACCCAACGCGGCGTCATGATCATCGCTGCGGCAGGCAATCAAGGCATGCTCGGCAGTAGCGCCATTACCCGTCATCCCTGGGTCATTCCGGTAGTCGCTTGCAATCTGCAAAGAAGACCGCTGAACGAGTCGAATCTGGGCAACTCAATCGGTAAACATGGTTTAAGCGCGCCGGGCGATGCCATTACCAGTTTAAATACGGCAGGACAGTTTCTCATCCTGAGTGGAACAAGTGTTGCCGTACCTTTTGTGACCGGAACAATTGCGCTGCTGTGGTCGGCATTTCCTGCAGCAACCGCGGCACAAATCAAGCTTGCCGTCACTCAGGCTTCCCTGCCACGACGAGCCTCGGTGGTTCCACCTTTGCTGGATGCTGAAGCGGCCTACCAAATTTTATTAACAATGAATGCGAGAAGGTAGCTCTCATGGCAAAAAAAAGCGAACGGAACAACCCTGTACAGCAGAACGAGCATCCTCATCGAGTACGTTTGCCTGGGTTTATCAGTGATGAGGAGATCGGCCTGGGCGATGCAATCAAACGGGCAACCGGCTATTTTGGCATTAAGCCTTGCGGCGGCTGCGAACAGCGGGCAGCCATGCTTAATCGCTGGCTGATTTTCACTCGTCGATAACCGAGGTAGCGAAATTATGTGCATGGGGATTCCCAGGGAGTTAACTGCCGTTAATGCTTATTACGAAAGGAGAAAAATATGAACGAACAAACTGAAGCGATGGATCAGCTGACGAATGCTCCAGGCGAGGCAAATAACGTGCCGGTGACCCAGCAATCTCCCGAAATCCGCAACATGAGAGCTGTAATTTCTCCACAGACAGGAGGCGGCGGAACTTGTAGCTGTGACGGAGCTGTCGACCTGACCGCAGGTACCGGCATGGTTTCTTATGTTTATGCCATTGGCCGAGTGGAAGCGCGTTTCCCGAATCTTTCTGCGGAAAAAGAATTTGCCCAAGCAACGGGACGGACAGATACCGCTGGCAAGACCGATCAGCAAACCTTTCATGCTGTTTTGTCCAAGCGCGAGAACCGCTACCTGGTGCGCCAACTTTGCTGGGTGCTGACCATCCAGGGACTGGAAACTTACCTGCTGCAGCCGCGCGACCCCGCGGACATCGACCTGCTGGTGGAAGCCATCCGTCCGGCTCCTACACCCAATGACATCGATGTTGTCATTGGTCTGCGCGGCCCCATTGCTCCGCCACAGATGTGCAATGGATTGATGGTGCCCATTGTGCTATTCGACCAGATCTACTCCTTTGATCGCGATACGCTCATCAAGGCCATTCCCAAACCAGAGAAGACCACTGATGCCCAGTTCGGTCCGGCGGCTGAGGAACTGTTCAACCGGATCATGCAGATGACAGATAACGCTGGCTCAACTGACGAGCATCGTGTCCTGAATTACCTGGTCATGCGCTATCCCGCCATTTATGCCAAGACAGTCGAGGAATTTGCCAAGGATTTTTCGTTGACTGGGGTGGAGGTACGCCCCTCACCCTTGAGCAGTACGCGCAACATCGTCGATGTGATTTTTTCCTATACCAACCGCAATACCGATTTTACAGAGAAATTTTTTGTACGTTGCGACGTCACCGAGGAATTTCCGTTCCTCGTTGCGAAGATGTCGCCTTATTATGATCGTTAAACCTGGCGAAGATGAGAGGTAACCATGAATATGCCCGGATTTACTGCAGAAGCTTCACTCTACCCCTCTATTAGCAAGCAATACCAATTGACACTTGTTTCCCATCAAACCGATTCAACTGTTTATCCAGCATGGTCCATACAAGTCGGTTGCAGGTGGGGGTGTTGTTGTCTTTCAATATGGACGGAAACTTGGTCTTACAATCAATGTGGATGTCTATAGCTTGCGCACAGTGTGGTGAATGAAATCAGTCCTAACACTCGCGGCTGATCTACTAGGTATCTCAGTAATTCTAAAGGGTCTTTGATCAATGGATCTAACTAACCGAAGGAGACTTGAAATGAACACCATGAACATACCGGGATTTAATGCAGAATCATCACTTGGCCCAACGATGGGTATATATCAAGGAAGAGCCACTTCCGGCACGTTTCTTGCCGAAAATGGCAGGAACGTTATGCCACAACTTTATTTCCAGTCGGATCCGGATTTGGGTGCCTACTGGAGATGCAGGATAAATGGAGGGAGTGATCTTATATGCCGCTTCTTTGCCGGGCTTCCTCCTTTCACAATTGGTGGCTTGCTGATCGCTTAATAGCCTGTTAATGAGTGCAGGATATGTTGAGGCACAAAGAACGGTCCACAGATTGAGGCAGCAAAGTCGTGATCCAGCAAATTGGAATGATCTGCATAGAAATCTTTAACTCAACACTAGCGTCAACAGGAGGTTACTGATCTTCGTGTGCAACATTTTGTTACGGTGAATCACTCTTGGATCTCCATGAGGTGGGTTAGGGAAAAAGCGGAATTCGTCCGATTAAAGCTTGTCTGGAGGAAGTCGAAAGATACTGCGCTTTGCATCGATGTAAATACATCGTTCAAGGTTGGGTTGAAATTTTATCTATTAGCAACGGAGAAAAGTCATGAAATTGCCTGGCTTTACTGGTGAACTGGCACTCTACCCATCTACTCGACATTATCAATCAGCAAGCATGATCAATCGTGAGTCGGGTGGAATGTCCATTGTTCCGTCCATCCTGCGAATTATGTTGTGTGATGATGCTGGATTCTGCTGGTCACCAGGTGACAACTGGGGTCCGCTTTTCGGTAATGCTCCTGTTTGGCAAGGTGGCTCGGCGGGAGGGGGAGGCGGAGGTAATGGCGGTTTTGGTTCTGTCGCCGGTCGCCGCGACCCTGTCTGCTATGTAAATTGCATGGATCTGTGCTTGGTGGATTGCCATGATCAGCAATGCCGCCGGAGATGCGCATTCGCGTGCGATAAACAATGCAGGAAGTAATGTTTAGAGATAAAGTTGCGTTGAATGTGGTGAGGCGCATCAATCGCGAACGATGGGTCTCTAAGTCCCAATCATGCCGCTAATTATCTGTTATTCGTATTCTATGTGGCATTCTTCACCGTTGCCGCAATGATGCTTGCCTGGAACGTAGCGAAGGTAGTAGTGCGGCTAATTCTGATGTCATTTTTGATGCATCAATTCCACTGAGTATCCTTATGCAATAAAGCTGAATTGGCTTAATCCGTTGCTTTTGCTCCCCATCTGAGCTGATCAGAAGAATGGCTGAAACATTGAGTCACTATGACTTCATGATTACCGCTAATCGTATTCCGTTTACGTGCTTGCACGTATTTTTTAAATCAGCATATCTCGATAAGCTATTGGTATATCAAAACACGACAAAAGGAGCATGTCACCTACAACACACTGATTTGTAGATGTGTTTTATCAAGGTAAGATCGAAGCGGGATTTGCAAGTTTTTTAAGCCTGTATATGGTCTCGCGGCGTATTAAATTTGAAAAACAAGGAGCTAATCATGAGTAAAGATAAAATTCTTGGTACTTGCCTTCTAGTTTGCGCACTAATGATGACATCACCGGTGCAAGCAGAAGAAGAAAAAGAAGACTATCTAACAGGTTTTGGTAGCAAACTCAGCCAAGGCTTGTCGAATATGGCCTTCGGGTTCATCGAAATTCCAAAGAATGTCATCAATATCAGCAACGAGCAAAATATTCTTGTAGGCTTGACCTGGGGCCTGGTTCGAGGTGTTATGCATGGCGTGACTCGAACGTTTGTGGGAGCTGCTGAATTTTTGACTTCACCGTTTCCAACTTATGATTTTGCAACTCCAGCCTATGTCTGGGATCGCTTCAGTGAGGACAGTCGCTATATTGGGTTGAATTATCCCGGTTACTGGACTGTTTATGGTCCATTGGATGATGGAGAGTAAGTTTGTTTTGATTCATTCAATCAAGAGGATATCATCATGAAAAATTATATTTACCCCTCGCTTGCGGTTTTGGCATTCCTGCTGACAGCCTGTACCACACCTAAACAAAACACGGCTGATTTAAAAGCTGAGATTGATGCTGCTAGATCAGGTCACTATGGACAAGCCATGTTACATGCGGAGCAGTCCGCAGAAGATCTGGAAGTAGCCAATAATATACTGAGCCATCTTGAGAATGACTACTACTGGAATATCAATGAGAAGCAAAATGCCTTGAATGCTGCCAGATCCGCAGCGCACCATCGTTTGGAGTCAGAGAAAGAGATGTGTCAATGGTTGACAGAAGTACATAGCCATAACCATTCATAAAGCAGCAAAAAAAGCAGGTAGACAGCACCATTCAGTTGCCTACTTTGCGACTGGTAGTGCTGAGCCGTTTAAAACTAAAGACGAAACCATCAGCAGAATAGGTCGTTGGTTAAAGGAGCATCCCGATGCAACTGCAACTATCACCGCCACGACGGATACTGTTGGTAAGCCAGATTACAATCAGGCATTATCAGAAAGAAGGGCTAACGCAGTGATGGAACGCTTGGTAGCAAGTGGTGCAAAACCTAACCAATTAATTGTTAAAGCGACTGGTGAAGCCACAGGCCCTGACAACACGCCAAATCAGGAGAACCGTGTGGTGACTGTTACTACCTACAGCCATTGTTACACCCGATGGTTACATTGATTGTCCCAATTTAAAATAGAGCTTAATGACTGATCTTACTTAATAAAGTCATACATCGTTGATTTTACGATAATGCGAGCACTGAGAGTCAGGCTTTACATGTAGAGAATGCATTCAGAGCTAGTAATTGCGTGATTGATCGGCTCGAAAAAATTGCTATTGATGCTCATTCAAAAGATTGGCTCTAAGTGTTCGCATCGGTTGCTGTCATGTTTATTGCCGATAAAGGATAGAACAAGAGAATGGGCTTGCAGCCTCATGTAAGCTCTACGGTCAGAGGTTAACATTCCGTGATAATTAGGGATAGAGTCTGAAGGATCTCAAGTAGATTGATTCATAGCATTCCCTTACGATACAAAACACTTAAATCCATCATGATTGCGATACCATAATGAAGCATTACACCTGGCCAGATACTCTTGCTTTTTAGACTCATCGCACCCAACACGATCCCGGCAACTATTGCGCCAATCGTTTCAGGTAGAGGCTTACCAAAATGAATCATGCAATAGGGAATCGTCATGACAAATATGGCATAAACCCCAAATCTTCGTTTAGTTCCATGCAATAAAAACCCTCGGAATAAAAATTCAAGCGCAATAAACTGAAGAAAATAAAATAGCTCCCAAATTACAAAATTCGGATAAAACTTCTCATTTTTTCCTATTTCATAAAAAGGATAGCTTGCCAAAAAGCCATCTGTTCCTGAGAAATAAACAACTACAGGAGCCATACTGATGATCATGATTAAGTAAGGCCTATAATTGATAAAACTGTAATTAGGGGCTAATCCGTAATTACTGAGCTTTTCTTTTATAACAAATACAATCACCAGCATCGGCAGAATGAAATAAAACAAAATAATTGATGATGCCCAGAACATTAATTGATGTAGCTGAGCATCTGAGTGACGCAGCATGAATGATCGAAATATGTTTGAGAGGTCGTATAGCTCTATGCTTTCCAAAATTGATAATACAAAACGATAATCTCCAAAATAACGATTAAGGGTCAATGCTAATGTCACCACAATGCAAATCAGTGCGACTTTAAAGTTAGTTCTTTTTGTTTGCCATTGAAGTAACCTGGTAAGAGTCTGATTTGATTGTGATATAAATAACCTGAGCATGTTGATCTGGAGAATAAGGAAGTGTTATGCAAATGATTTGTGCTACACAAATCATTTCTTTGTATCGCGCTTTAATAAAAATATGATGAATTAATCGCGTGGTTTATATGGGACCGCCTATCGTAGTGCGCAGCATATTATCAAAAAGGTAATAATCGTCAAGTGTGCTTTACCTTGGCTGAGGGTGTGTCAGCCGATCTCGGATGATTGGAAGAATATGCCAAAAATATGAAGTTTCTGTTCATGCCTACGTATTAATGACAAATCATGCCTGTTTACTTTGCGCACCGAAAAATATTGGTAAGTACTGATAGTATTAGCGAAATAATGCAAGCGCTGGGGTGTTCTTATGTGCGCTACTTCAACCAGATCTACCAGCGAAGCAAAACTTTATGGGAAGGGCATTATTAAACTTGCCTTGTGTAGACCAGACTGGAGAGCAAATCGAATTGTTGGAGCTGAAAGTCACTGATTCTCAAGGTATGAAACTATGATGATTGGCCGAATTCAAGTTCAAGCCGCAGCTGGTTTCGTGATATGGGTGTTAGTTACTTCGTTATCGCCTGCGTGGACTACGGCGCTCTCAGGTGTTATCAGGGAGTGCTATGCTACGTCATTTACGCCGGTTGCCGGTGTATTGATAAGGGTATTTGACGAAGACCCAGGAAGTGGTGATGATCTGATCGGTGAAGCACGAACGGATGTGAACGGTCGGTACAAATTGGTCCACGAAGACATTGAATGAGACTTGGGAGTGCGATCGGATACGTACATTGAAGTTTATAACAGAGTGCGCGGCCGGGAAATTAAGATCAACAGGAAGTCGCAAATTGCGCCTGACCATTCCCCGCAAAGTAATCTTGTTATAAACGATTGTGTTCCAGCACACAGTGAGATTGACTATACTGCCACGATGCCAGGGAATAGCGCTTTGCATGTACTTACATACAACATTTATCTTCCTCCCGAATTAGCGTTGATGTTCCCGGCTGGGCAATCCCTTCGAGTCCCCCTGATCGCAGCCGAGATTTTACGGGACAATTACGACGCTATCGTTTTTAGTGAAGCGTTCGACAACGGCTTGCGTTCCATTCTGCAACACCAGTTATCGATTGTGTACCCCTATGCCACAAGAGTGCCTGAATCAAGTAGTGTATTCAAAGAAAACTCAGGTGTGATGATTCTGAGTCGGTGGCCGATTGAGAACGAAAATGGGAAAGGCGAATATCGCCTGTTTGATCGCTGCATGGGGCAAGATTGCTGGGCAGAAAAAGGAGTCGCGTACGTCCAGATCAATAAAAATGGGATCAACTATCACGTGTTTGGTGCACACTTGCAAGCCGACCTTCCAATGGAGAGTCTTTTACCCCTGGATGTGCGCCAATCGCAAATACGGACTATCAGACAATTTATCGATGAGAAAAAAATTCCCTCCACTGAGGCTGTCATTATAGCGGGTGATTTTAATGTCGATATGTACGCGCCGGATAGCAGTGAGTACAAACAAATGTTGCAGATCCTGGACGCGGTACATCCTGAAGTGAGAGGGTATCCGTATTCATACGATGCGAGGCTCAATGATCTCGGAAGCGAACGTAATAGGACTCAATTAATCGACTATGTTCTCTATTCAGCCAACCATAAACGGCCGATATCGTTTTCATCATCCGGCAGCACGCACTCAACGTTCAACCGCGTAATGTTTTATCGTGCGGACCAGGCGTGGCACCAATGGGGTGTACGCAGTGGAGTGGCGCTATGGGATATCTCTGATCACTATCCCGTTTTCGGCAGATTTGTTTTCGGTTGGGAAGACATGAAAAAAGAGTAAATTGTTTCTCAAACTACTCTGCCTATAAATCTAATTATCGTTACAAAGTGAATTAATTATCCAATCCCATCCGGCGATTGATTTCACTGCATCCGTAGTTTCCTCCATATGTCGAAGTGCATCAACCAAATGAGATTCGAGCGCGCCGATGCTGTCAAATACACGGTTATGAAAGCTCTTTTCGCGCAACTCATCCCACAGGTGCTCGACTGGATTGAGTTCAGGTGAATAAGGTGGCAGTAGCAGCAAGCGAAGATTCTCAGCTAACGTCAGCGAATGGCTGCGATGCCGGCCAGCACCGTCCATCACCATAACGATATTCTCATTGGGGTAGCGCCTGGCGATTTCATCAAGAAAGATTTGCATGCACTCAGTGTTGACATTCGGTAATACCAAGCTGTCAAACTTTCCGTCCAGCGGACAGACTGCCGCATAAGCGTAGGTGTACTCGCAGGTAAGCATAGCCT
>CAWFHT010000018.1:0-79623 GCA_963815685.1 uncultured beta proteobacterium | reverse complement strand
AGCGATCCGTACCGCATTTCGGGCCAATTCAAGATGCTCTTCACCCCTTGCTGGTCTTGCCATAATTGTCATCCATTTACGTGAGCCTGGATGACTTATTATTGCATATTATAACGCGAAATAGAATAAGCCACCAGACCAGCTATCAAATTAACAAAGAAGTTAAATAGACTGCGATGGCGGGAATGCTCGATTTGTGAGATGTTTTTCAATTATGGAGGCCGTTCCATGAAAATCAGCATGACTCACGAAGGTAAATAGACAGAATGCGATTCTTCTCAATCAATCCGGAATGAACTTCAGAACATTACCGTTGATACAATAGCGCTTGAAGTTGGGTGCTGGGCCATCGTTAAATACGTGGCCAAGGTGAATGCCGGAGCTTGCGCTGCGAACTTCGATCCGCTTCATGCCATGCGAATTATCCTCATGGAGCGTCACTGATCCCTCGATGGGATCGAAGAAGCTGGGCCAGCCGGTTTTGCTATCGAACTTCGTCTGGCTAAGAAAAAGCGTAGCACCCGTTATGGGATCAACAAATTTCCCAGGACGTTTTTCGTCCAAATTGGTAGCAGTAAACGGTGGTTCGGTGCCTTGCTCAAAGGCGATCTTCTGTTGTTCCGGCGATAGTAACTGAAAGCCTAGCCATTTCCAGAAGTTTGATTGTTCCCCGTTATATCCCGTGTATCGGCTAACTTCTTTGCCGTTTCTGAACAACACAATGGTGGGAGCGGCAAATAGCGGTTTTTCCAGTGTCCAACCAGCAGGAGGATTGGTGTTTATCGTTGTAACGACGGGAACATCTGCTTGCCAGCGGTTTAAAATATCTTCGTCAAACAGCTTGCAGAATTCGCAATTCTCAGCTTCAAATATAACCAATTGCTGGGGAAAGTTTAAATATTTGCCGTCCAGCAGCTCCTGGCGATCAGTAATTGCTTCACTGCTTAACGGGTCATTTTGTGCAGCCTTCTGGCCAGATGCAGGGTACTTTACTCCCGTGCCGCCGAGGCCGCAGTATCCGTTGGGATTCTTCTTCAGATAGTCTTGATGGTATTCCTCGGCTGTGATGTAATTTCTCAGTGGCAGGATCTCAGTTGTGATCGGACCGTAGCCGGCGGCATTCAGCACCTGCTGATAAACTTTTTGTGTTGCCAGTGCAAGGTCTTTCTGGACTGCGTCATGATAATAAATTGCACTCCGGTAATTGCTGCCAATGTCATTACCCTGACGATCACCTTGCGTTGGATTATGGTTTTCCCAGAATCTCGCTAACATGGTTTCCAGCGTTACTTTCTCCGGATCGAAAGTTACCTTGATCACTTCGGCATGATTCCGTCCTGTAGCTTTACCTGTGCGAAGCGCCTTCTCATGATTCAATATCTGCTGGTAGCCAACACCCGAGAGGTCACCGCCTGCGTAACCACTCTCTACATCAAAAACTCCTGGAATCTCGCTCATACGCTTCTCGGCACCCCAGAAGCAACCCATTCCTAAGACAATATAATCTGTCTTTGAACTGATATTCTGATTTGATTTTAGAGGGCTGGATATCACAGTTTTCTCCATCGTAAATAATGCCATAACAATTAATAAACTTAATGTTGTCGCGATAATAGCTTTCATTATTTATCTCTGATGCTTAATTTTGATAAATTTTCGAAATTTGGGAATAGCTTCAGTTCACGTTTGAAAGAATTTGCACTCCAGATCTTGCATAGCAGCTGGTTTATAGCTTGCCTGAGATACTGATTACAAGCAATTATTGTCATATGCTTGTTGTGCGGTGAACGCAAATTCATTCCATTTCTAAATCAAACCTAACTTTGTCGGCTTCTCCTTGTCGTATTATTTATACGGTCTGCAGCTCGCCTTCGCGTCATATTTGATTTAGAAATAGAATAACTAGTCTGAAGCAGCAAAAATGCTGCAAAATTTTTAGTATTTTCGTGCCGATCGAGTCGGAATGAAGTAGATTTTCGATCAGTCATCCATATGCTCGATAATTAATTCAGTTCTCGATACATTCAATTCCCATGAAAAAGATGGTTATATTTTCTACACTTTCTCAATTATAGCAGCGATTTAATTTCTTTCTCTAGCTCTGCTGGCGTCGTTTGCGGGGCAAAACGTTTAACGATTTCACCACTGCGATCAACTAAAAATTTAGTGAAATTCCACTTAATCGCTTCTGTTCCTAAAATCCCTTTTTGTTTGGTTTTCAGATGCTGATAAAGGGGGTGAGCAGATACTATAGCGATCTTTTGTGCGATTGACGACTTTTGTAAAGGGTTTGAACCGCGGTGGGAGCAGCGCTTGTTGGAATTATCGCTGAAACAGCGTCAACGGCGAGGGGAGTTGTGTCTAAGTGAAGTCATGACGAGCGTGGTAGGGTTTCATCTGTCTGGTTACCGAACATTTAAGCATTATTATCTGGGTCAGATGTTGAGGTATCAGCGGTCCTATTTTCCAGGGTTGAGTCGGCTACCACCGCTTTGTTGAGCTGCTGCAAGGTAGCCTGATGCCCTTGTGCTGTTTTCTGGTCAGCCGCTTTGGGCGATGCAGCGGGATCAGCTTCATTGACTCGACCAAAATCAGTGTGTGTCATAAGTGCCGCATCTGGTCGCTTAAAGTGATGGCAGAATTTGCTGCCCGGGGAAAGACCAGCGTGGATTGGTTTTATGGGTTCAAGCTGCACCTGATCATCAATGACTAGGGAGAACTGCTGGGAGTGAAAATAACAGCAGGCAATGTTGATGACCGTGATGCGGTGCCGGAGCTGGTACGCCCCTTGTTTGGGGGGGCTCTTGGGTGACCGGGGTTACCTCTCCCAGGCGCTCTTTGAGCAACTGTGGGAGCAGGACGTGCAGCTCATCACCAAAGTGCGTAACAACATGAAAAACAAGCTGTTGCCGCTGTTTGATAAGCTCTTGTTGCGTAAACGCTCGATCAGTGAAACCGTCAACGATCAATTAAAAAACATTTCGCAAATCGAGCATTCCCGCCATCGCAGTCCATTTAACTTCTTTGTTAATTTGATAGCTGGTCTGGTGGCTTACACGTTCCGCGAGAAAAAACCCTCTTTTAATATTAGGCTCTCTCAGGCTCTTCCAGCCGTGATGTTGTGATTCTTATGTCGAAATCACGTTATCTAATTGTCAACAGACCTTAGCTCTTATCAGATTTCAGCCAACTTGCTTAGTTTTTTTCAATGACAGCCCCATACCCTGCAATACATTCAGTTTTTCGCGTATATGTGAATCTTAGAACCCTCTAGTCTGACACCCATCCGTCTGCCTCATCCAATCCTTATTATCTACCGCTATTCCAATATGTCGCTTTTGATCAGGTACTGTCTATTATCGTTTTTTGTAAAATTGATAAATTGATCTCCAAATGGCTTGCAGTTCATTTTCTTCATAACTTCGAATCAAGATTGCCATAAAATTTCATGTTCATCAATATTTCCGACTTCTAATGCCACATGATTTATGCCTACGCGTTTGCCTTATAGATTTACTTGTCATTAAAATATTTGTAAATATATCTAGGGTCTGTTGACGTTTTAAGATAAGTATTTCATAGATAGAAACAAACTCGTAATATTGGGGTTCCTATACACCAACAAAACGAGTTTGCGATGCCCCGATTGATGCTCAATGATGAGTTCTGGTCGAAGCTAGAGAAGATTCTGCTTCAAGAAGCGATTTATAACAAGCGCAATCTGCGCATGACGGTAGAAGGAATACTGTATCGAATGCGGGTTGGCTGTCCGTGGCGAGACCTGCCCAAGGCGTTCGGCTGCTGGAATTCCATCTATAAAAGATTCAATGCATGGTCATTGAGCAGGAAATGGCTCAATATTTTCAAAGCATTGGCTATTGATCCGGATTGGGAATGGGAATTTATTGATGGCAGCTATGTTAAAGCGCATCAGCATAGTGCGGGAGCAGCGAGTCAAGAATCGCAGGCTATTGGCAAAAGCCGTGCAGGCAATACCACAAAGATCCATTTAGCGGTCGATGGTTATGGCTTGCCGGTTGAGTTAGAAATCACCGGCGGAGAAGTCAATGACTGTTCTGCAGCACCTGATTTGATTGCCAGGTTGCCTGACGCAAAAGCGATTGTTGCGGACAAGGGCTATGACAGCGAATGTATACGGGAACAGATAACGCAGAAGGGAGCTCGGGCTGTGATACCGAGAAAGCGCAACTCGTTGAAGGGTAATGCAGATATGGATTGGGGTTTATATAGATACCGGCATTTGGTGGAGAATGCTTTTGCCCGGCTAAAGCAGTATCGGGCAATAGCGACACGATACGACAAATTGAAGCGAAATTACGAGAGTATGGTAGCCATGGCGTGTGGATATCTGTGGCTACCTATGTGAAATGTCAACAGACCCTAGGAGAATATCTTCTCGTATATGTGGTTTTTAACGGTAAGACTGTAATTTTCATTATAACTATTAGAGCTAGAAAATAAATGATAGATAGTTTTAGCAGACAATTTTATTTTTCTTTATCTAAAGTTGGAACACTATATGGAACACATGCTATTAAATTGTGATTCAGGATTTACAAATACTTTGTAGCGACAAATCTGATGAGTATCATCGTGTATTAGCGTGTACTGACGGATGTAATATAAATATAAATAGTTAGTTATAACATTTATTGGTAAGAAATATTATTCGATAAAACAATAGGTTATATATTAAATCTGACTGTATTTATTCAATTAAGAATTGAAGATTTTTAGTATTAAGCTTGCAGTAACTTAATTTATGGCCAGAGATTCAAAATAAGAATGAGCATTCCCTTAGGATTTTGGCTGCATCATGCAATTTTTTACGCTTTACTATTTTTAATCCATTACGTAAATGGCTTATTAGTAATACATCGAGATTTCAAGGTTAATTACACACGAAAGATAAATCATTTTGCATTTTTCTTTTTCCCCACCTTATTATCATCAGCTATTGAATATCGATATAGTGCAGCCACATTTTTTATGGATATGGTGTGTGCATTTATATTTCTAACATTCTTTATAGCACCTATAAGAAACAGGTTTTCACTAATTTCCGTAATGTTTCATTCGGTTGATAGACCAGAAGATAGACCATTAACACTTACTTGGCTTTATACGCAGTTTATCGGAAGCTATTTAGTGCTTATTCCATTATTAGCTTACTTCGAGAGTCGGGATATGCTTCAGCTCATTATGATTATTATCATAGCCAACGGTGTTGGAGACGGTCTTGCTGAACCAATAGGCATAAGATTCGGTAAACGAAAATATACAACCTATGCACTTTTTACCAAGGAAAAATACGTGCGTAGTTATATTGGTAGTGCATGCGTATTCGTAACAACTATTATTGCAATATTAATGTTTCATCAGTATTTTAATTCAACCCAGCTAATTATCGCTCTACTCACAATACCAATTCTGATTACCTTGGCTGAAGCTTTTTCTCCCCATACCTGGGACAGTCCATTTATATACGCTATTGGAGGTGTTTCACTAATGTTGATTAGCATGATAATGTGACAAATTTGACAATTATTGGTGGGTTCTGGTGAGCAGTGGCGGGTCTAATATTAATCAATACAGTTAGTTATAATGAATATTAATCCGCAAGTTCCAGGTTCGAGCCCTGGTCGGGGAGCCATCTAACTCAAAGAGTTAGGCTCATCTACTCTGTGTGCGTTGCTCAACTCCAAAGTTATTTGGAGTTAGATTTAATCAAGTCTGATAGAGTAGTTAATATCTGCTGCCGAAGACGCGGGCTGGCACCGAGTCCTATTCCACCGATTAACGCTGTCAACACAATATCGCTGCTTTTAACATTGGATTGAGCAACGATATTGCTGATTATTGATTCTAATTGAGCGGTGGAGTCATTACTAGATTGCTCGGAGATAGGGTTACCTTGGGGTGATACAACGCGGCCTGCCCGGCAATAATCACGATTAAGATTGTGGCAGAGAATACCACACTACTCCTCCCACGATTACTCCGGCCTCCCACGGTTTCATTGTCTCTGCCAACGACACATACAAACCAAAAAGCACGAAAATCATGCCCACTACCACCGCCATCACAGCCAATCCCAGCAAGGATATAATTAAGGCTAGCCGCCTGATTAAGCCTCGCCATATCTAGCATGTTCCGCAGCGATAATATCTCCAAGCAATTTTGGCAACATTTATTTCGTTAATTGTTTAGCGTTTATTGCTCAGTAGCATACCGACAACCAAACCACTGCCGAAAATGACAAGAGCACTAGTCAGCGGTCGATTTTTAATATACTTTTCCACACTTTCTCCGGTGTCTTCAGCCAGATCGACCACTTTCTCGCTTTGTTTGCTTACAAGGTCCTTTGCTGAGGCTACCAATGATCCAAGGTCAGTAAATTCTTTTTTTAACTGATCTATTTCTTTACTAAAATCATCTGTTATTGCCATGATTTGTTCTCCGTTCGAATAAAAAGTTTTGATAATTGATTAATCAGTATATAAGCTAAATAAGCTTTTTCACTTTTTTGACCAAATAATGTTTTCTGGACAGAAGATTTCAAGCAATTTGCAATGCGTTAAAATAGAATATTGCCTGTAATCCACTAAGCTCTTTCTCAGGATTTCCTACTTACTAGTTGTAGATCAGATAAATGATGACCAACACAGTTATAGGCACTCCAAATAACCATGCTAGAAAATATTTTCCCATTGGAATCTCCTTTGTAAAAATGCAAGTCATTGATTAATTTAAATAGCACCTCACAGGCTTTAGAATGGAGTAACAAACTATATATACTTCTCACGTAAATACGATGGAGGTATAAAAACTCGCTTCAATCTTGTCTGCGAATCACCGTGCCATATAACTTTACAGCAAGATACGGCTTTAGTATGTGCGATACCGTACAAATAGATTTTGGCTTCAGGCTACCTGTTTCTAGACTACTGATATGCATTCTTATCCTAAGTGAAATATTACATATAGCATATCCCCAATAAATTGATTATAATTTACGGATGACCTATCCGATATCATTTCGCCGTAAAGTATTATCCGTTCGCGAGAAGGAGAACCTCTCAATCGCGCAAGTGGCGCAGCGTTTTTGTGTAGGGGTAGCCAGCGTGATGCGTTGGATCAAAACTCCCGATCCCAGGACCACCCGTAACAAGCCTGCAACCAAGATCGACATGGAGATGTTGGCGCAGGACGTCAAAGACCATCCAGACGCGTATCAGTACGAGCGCGCCAAACGGCTTGGCGTCAGCACCCAAGGCATCAATCACGCTTTAAAGCGTCTGGGTGTGACTTATAAAAAAAAGCCTGCGTCATCCAAAGGCCAGCGAAGCAGAGCGGCGCATCTTCCGGCAGAAAATTGAAGGCTATGAGCGCGCAGGCCGCGTCATCGTTTACCTTGATGAAAGCGGCTTTGCGCATGACATGCCGCGTACGCATGGCTATGCGCCTGTGGGTCAACGCTGCCATGGTGTAAAAGATTGGCATGCAAGAGGCCGAACCAATGTCATCGGTGCTCTGATCAAAGGGACGCTCCTGACCGTGGGCCTGTTTACCGCCAATATCAACGCCGACATCTTCTATGCGTGGGTGACGCAGGACCTTTTGCCCAAGCTCCTGTCCGCTTGCGTGATTGTCATGGACAACGCGACCTTCCACAAACGGCAGGATATCAAAACCGCCATTGCCAATGCCGGGCATACGCTTGAATATTCACCGTCTTATTCTCCAGACTTTAATGATATTGAACCAAAATGGGCTCAGGCCAAAGCCATCAGAAAAAGAGAAGGTTGTTCCGTCGAGCAGCTCTTTGCCGCTTATGAAATTTAAATCATTTTATATGGGATCAGCTATATCTACAGAAAGTAGGCATTATTGGCGTGATCCTGGGTGATCTGGATATTAAGGATGATTTTGTGGGGGACCTTCTGTGCTCGTTGCCGGGCGCTCTGTCCATAGCTGGATCAGGGCAATACCCACTGCGAGGATCGGGGGACCAATGAAAATTCCGATAAAACCGTAGGCTGTAATGCCACCAGTCACACCAAGAACAATTAGGAGAAATGATAAATTACTTTCGCGGCTAATGAGATAAGGTTTGACGAAATTGTCAATGCTACTGATCACGAATGTACCCCATAGTATCATGAAGATTGCCCAACCGTAGGATTCTTGATAGAAAAGCCAGATACTAGCGCCGCCCCATAACAGAGCAGGGCCCATGGGAATCAGTGATAAAACAAAAGTGGCGGCACCGAATAAGAAAGCACCTGGTATACCTGCAATGAAAAAACCAATTGTAGCAGCTATAGCTTGTGCTGATGCTGCGCCAAAAATGCCATATACAACCCCAGTTACGATATTTTGAATCGTTCCCAAAGGGTCTACACCGAAATTGAAGCCAAGAAGTTTCATCATCCCTTTGCGTAGTATTTGAATCAGGGTTTCGCCATCACGATAGAAAAAGAAACCAATGAATGCAGCGAATATCATTTGTAACAAGCTCTGGCCGATTATATTGCCTAAGTTAAGGAGAAAATTTCTGATTGGCTCGAGTAACTCTTTGAATAGCATTACCGCTTCGTTTCCGCCAGAAAAGAGTCCTTGCCAGTAACTATTAAGTCTTGCACCGAAGAGAGGAAGGTCTGTAAGCCATGCTGGCGGCTCTATCGGACCGTGTTCCAGAAATACTTTGATTGCATCTATAGATGCAGTCACATTACTTCCCAAACTGATGGCAAGTAACGCAGAAGGGAGGATTATCAACATAATCAGTAGCCCTATCATAAGCAACGATGCCAGCGCAGGCTTATCTCCTATTGCTCTATTCAAATACTGATAAAGCGGCCAGGTCGAAATGCACATAACCATCGCGAACAGAATTGCTGCAATAAACGGATGGAGAATCTGGTAGCAAATATAAAAAATGATAGTGATTGCTGCCAGCTGAACGAATTGCACAATACGTTCTTCTATGTTCATATTTGTTTGTGCTAGTTTGGGATACTCAGGCTAATCCATGCCCGTTGAAACTCAATTTATACTTCACGAAGATTACCGATTCTATGCTGATGTCAAACTAAAATCTTAATAAACCAGTGCCCAGCTTTGTCTGATTTGATGAACCATTAACTCAAAGAGTTAGGCTCATCTACTCGGTATGCGTTGCTCAACTCCAAAGTTATTTGGAGGTAAATTTAATCAAGTCTGATAGAGTAGTTAATATCTGCTGCCGAAGACGTGGACTGGCACCGAGTATTATTCCACCGATTAACGCTGTCAACACAATATCGCTGCTTTTAACATTGGATTGAGCAATGATATTGCCGATTATTGATCCCAAATGAGCGGTGGAGTCATTACTAGATTGCTCGGAAATAGGGTTAGCTATAGGGTTTGCTATAGGGCTAGTTTTGGATGATATAACGCGGCCTTGCCCGGCAATGATCACGATTAAGATTATGGCAAAAAATACCACTCCCCCTCCCACGATTAATCCGGCCTCCCACGGTTTCATTGTCTCTGCCAACGACACATACAAACCAAAAAGCACGAAAATCATGCCCACTACCACCGCCATCACAGCCAATCCCAGTAAGGATATAATTAAGGCTAGCCTGATTGAGCCTCGCCATAATTTAGCATATTCCGTAGCGATAATATCTCCAAGCCATTTTGGCAACATTTATGTCCTTAATTGATTAGCGTTTATTCCTCAGTAACAGACTGACAACAAAACCACTGCCGAAAGCGATAAGAGCACTAGTAAGCGGTCGTTCCTTATATACTTTTTCACACTTTCTCCGGTCGCCTTGGTCTGATTGCGTATAGTTTCTTCTGCATTTTCAGCCAGATCGACAACTTTCTCGCTTTGTTTGCCTACAAGGTTCTTTACTGAGGCTTCCTATGATCCAAGACTAGATTGCTCGGAGACAGGGTTAGCTTTGGATGATACAACGCGGCCTTGCCAGGCAATAATCACGATTAAGATTGTAGCAAAAAATACCACTCCCCCTCCCACGATTAATCCGGCCTCCCACGGTTTCATTGTCTCTGCCAACGACACATATAAACCAAAAAGCACGAAAATTATGCCAACTACCACCGCCATTACAGCCAATCCAAGTAAGGATATAATTAAGGCTAACTTGATTGAGCCTCGCCATAATTTAGCATGTTCCGTAGCGATAATATCTCCAAGCAATTTTGGCAACATTTATGTCGTTAACTGTTTAGCGTTTATTGCTCAGTAGCACACCGACAACAAAACCACCGCCGAAAGCGATAAGAGCACTAGTAAGCGGCCGTTCCTTAATATACTGTTCCACACTTTCTTCGGTCGCCTTGGTCTGATTGCGTACAGTTTCTTTTGCATTTTCAGCCAGATCGACAACTTTCTCGCCTTGTTTGCCTGCAAGGTTCTTTAGTGTGGATACCAATGATCCAAGGTCAGTCCGAAGGACACTAAATTCTTTTTTTAACTGATCTATTTCTTTACTAGAATCATCTGTTATTGCCATGATTTGTTCTCCCTTAGAATCTCTTTCTTTATTAAAATCACCTGTTGTTGCCATGCTTTGTTCTCTCTTCGAATCTCTTTCTTTATTAAAATCACCTGCTGTTGCCATGATTTGCTCTCCGTTCGAATGAAAAGTTTTGATAATTGATTAATCAGTATATAAGCTAATTAGCTTTTTCACTTTTTTGACCAGAGTTGCCCTGATTTGTTCTCCGTTCGAATGTAAAAGTTGATAATTGATTAATCAGTATATAAGCTAATTAGCTTTTTCACTTTTTTGACCAAATAATGTTTTCTGGACAGAAGATTTCAAGCAATTTGTAATGCGTTAAAATAGAATATTGCCCGTAATCCACCAAGCTTTTTCAGTATTTCCTACTTAGAAGAAGTTACTGAACAGATAAATGATGACCAACACAGTTATAGGCACTCCGAGTAACCATGCTAGAAAATATTTTCCCATTGGAATCTCCTTTGTAAAAATGCAAGTCATTGATTAATTTACATAGCACCTCACAGGTTGTGAAGTAGAGTAACAAACTATATATACTTCTCACATAAATACCATTAAGGTATAAAAACTCGCTTCAATCTTGTCTGCGAATGCCAGTGCTATATAACTTTACAGCAAGAAACAGCTTTAGTATGTGCGATACCGTACAAATAGATTTTTGCTTCACGCTACCTGTTTCTAGGCTACTGATATGCATTCTCACTTTAAGCGAAATATTATATATCTACAGAGAGTAGTCAATTATTGGCGTGATCCTGCGTGATCTTGGTATTAATGATGATCTTATGGGGGCTTCCTATGCTCGTTGCCGAGTGCTCTGTCCATAGCTGGCTTAGGGTAATACCCACTGCGAAAATAAGAAGCAATGAAAAACCAATTGTAGCGGCGATAGCCTGTGCTGATGCTGTGCCAAAAATGCCATAAACACAATCCCAGTCACGATATTGTGAATCGTTGCCAGAGGATTTACATCGAGACTGAAGCCAAGAAGTTTCATCATCCCTTTACGTAGTGTCTGTATAGAAAAAGAAACCTATGAATACAGCGAAAATCATTTGCAATAAGCTCTGGCCGATTATATTGCCTAAATTAAGGAGAAGATTTCTGATTTGTTCTAGTAACTATATGAATAGACGATGTAATTATAAATATCGTCTGTACAATACTGCATATAATGAAAAGCTACTAAACTAACAGACGGCGGTATACTGATTTTCGTGAAATCCGAAGTTTCATAAAATGAAGACATGAAATGAAGGATGAAGATGGAGTTACCGCGTACCCAATATAGTTAGGAATTTCGGGATCAATCAGTTAAATTTTTTAATGAAAGTGAATTGACTCTGGTAGAAGCAGCAATACGACTATCGCTACCGCAAGGGATGCTAAAGAAGTGGGTTTATACTGACCCACAAATTCTTTCAGTTCTAATCTTCAACGTTAGTCATTTATTATATGCACGGTAATGTCAAACTAAAATCTTAATAAACCAGTGCAGTTCCCAGCTTTGTCTGATTTGGTGAGCTATCTATGTATAACCGTTGTTTATATCGAGACTGACGAGCTGCTTTAGTGTAGTTTCCGGGAAAACCGCCGGACTTCCACTTACACATAACGTGCGTTTTTTTGCATCTCGCATGTCGATAAGTTGTTGATTTATACTAATCGATGTATCAATTTTGTAAAATGCAAATTAAGCTCAGTATTAGCAAATCACTAAACCTGCTGCCCTATTGACAGCAAAGTGTTTGTTTCTACTTTTATCTCTCTATTTATCAGTGTTGAGTATAGATCATCGACTGCTAGTTGCGGTATCACTCCAATAAGGTACTAAGATGTTCATGCAATAATAAAGAAAAAAGGAGTAAACAAATACGCATGATAAGAATATTGTTAGCTTCAATAATTGCCTTGGCAACTAGTGCTGTGATGGCTGACTGGTCTTTAGTGGACGAAAGTGCTGATGGTTCAGCAATAATTTATTCCGACTTTGACACCATTCAAATAGCTGGAGACAAGATTAAGATGTGGTCCCTAGGGGACTTTAGGACTGTGAAGGAAACCAATGGAGTTAAATTCTTATCTTCGAAATATCAAAAAGAGTACGACTGCAAACTAGGGCAGGTGAGAATGCTTGCATTCATTTTATTTAGTTCAAACATGGGGGAGGGGCAGGTCGTTTATTCGGATAATGAACCTGATAAATGGGCGCCAGTAGCAGCTGGGGCAGTTGGGGAAACTCTCTGGAGATTAGTTTGCGAAAAAGATTTATCAAAAGATTAGCATGGCGCTTTTTTTTGATTATCAAACTGTAGAGCGCTAGTGGGTTACGTAGCAGATGTAATAATTTTGTTGCTGTCAGTACCCTCAGCATGAAAACTATATAATTACTTACTGGGTTCAACACGCATGGCAAAGTTACATACCCATTATGATAACCTCAAGGTGGCACGTAACGCTCCACTAAAAGTCATTCGTGCTGCATACAAAAGGTTGTCACAGAGATTTCATCCAGACAAAAATCCGGGGAATGCTGAGGCTGCTCGAATCATGTCGATCATTAACACCTCGTATAAAGTGTTGTCTGATCCTGACAAACGTCGAGAGCATGATGAATGGATCGCCGGAATGGAAGCAGCGAATTCAATTAACAGGCAAATGCATCAAGCATCCCCCTCAACCACTCAATATTCTGCTCACTCTTCTGATAACACATTTTTACTTAACCTCTTCCTGCCGATATTCAATCCTATTAAGGGTATTATTATATGGACATTCTTTTACGCCATCGGTATTAGTATCCTAATAGGCGCTATTTGGCTTATTGATAGCGCCATTGATCTTTTCAGAGGAAAAAGTTAACTTTCTCCTGACCCAAAAGTATATTAAGTAATACCTGCACTAATTCGCTCTGAATATGTGTCTCAGTACAGTCCTAAAATAGTCTCTCTTGACCAACATTTGCAAGTTATGTCAAAAATTATCAACGGTTTTATGCGGATTATCTTTCGACAGTGTCCATAGATAACATATGAATATTGTTTATTTTGATTTCCGCCATCTTCATAAGCCGTGTGGATCAATGGCTTTGCAATATCAAAATCATCTGTATTGGTTATGCTCGATTCAAGATTACTAGTTCCCCAACAACCACTTTGGCTGAGCAAAGTTATGCAACTGGCTTCGCTACGAAATCTTACAGTATTGTGTGAATCTTTTCTTCTGCCGAGCAGCTACGACACGTTGCACGGTGAATATCTTATACGGTTTTCTCTACACTACGTTTTCGACTGTCCTTCTCTGTCATCATCGTTCCTCCAGAGTTGTGGGTAACGATGAACAAAGCTATCTTTTAGGTAATCAGGCTATTTTGTCCGACTTGGGCTGATGGGATGCAAGGAACAGAAAAAAACGAAGTACGACAATAGCGGGTAAATCGGTGCGTAATTTCTCAGAACATGTTTATATCAAAAAAACCTCGGATGGTCCGAGGTTCTTTGTTATCTCAGCCCAATTTTATAACGACCTGATATTGGATGCTTGTTTACCTCTAGGTCCGGCAGTCACTTCAAAAGCGACACGTTGAGCCTCTTTCAGAGACTTGAAACCGTTACTATTAATGGCGGAAAAGTGTGCAAACAAATCCTCTCCACCATCATCTGGAGTAATAAAGCCAAAACCTTTAGCGTCATTGAACCACTTAACTATACCTGTTGCCATATTATTTCCTTAAGAATTAATTAAATCATATAGTGATCAGTCTTTATCACTGATGTATTGTTAGGATATCGAGAAAAGCTGATAAAAAAAATACGTGTAAGCACGTAGTAAGCTATTAAAGGGATATTCTCTTTATGAATGAACCGATCTTTCCCCTGGGCGTTGTGGGTGTGGTTGCTGAGGCCAACGGCTCGACGCCCAAGAGCGCGTCCCGTCGAGTGCCACGTCACAGGCTAGCTAAGCATACCTTCCGCTGGCTTAATCATTCACGCAGACTTAGTAAAAGCTACGATTGCCTTACGTGTATAGATGAAACTTGGATTTACATCGCTATGACCCGTATTATGTTGAGATGATTAACCTAAAGCAGGAGTTTCCAAACAGTTTCTCAGACATAAGCATAACGCTTTTCGCTCAGATCGCGTCGACTCCAATCATGATCATTCTGCTCCTAGCCTCGCTTTAAACGACTGATCGTAGCTGCCAATAAGCCCGGTGCCTCAGATCACAGCAGATACTTCATCATTTCTGAGAAATCCACAGTTAAATTTCGCTTAAATAAAGCCAGGGTAAGGATTCTTCAATATTCCTGGTATGTTTCAAGTAGGGTAGCATTAGGCTGTTGTTAAACTTGATACCAGAGTGGGGCGATCTCAAATCTTCGGTATTTTAACTTCAATGTTTCCAAATCCTGTTTGAATTTTACGTTCAGGCAGATAACCATTTCTGGCTACTGCTGCTATAACGGTGTGTTCCTTTTATTGTTGATTGATCTACCGAGATCTTTTCCAATAGGTTACACCGCTTCCTTTCTCTGTCATACATCAGAAATGATCATGGCTCCTTGTTAAGTAATTGATTATTATTTAATATCATTCGATATCGAACGGTGCAAAGATCTTAATCAAGCTGAATGGAGAAAATAAATGGAAAAAATTTGCGTTTCAGTGATATTAACATTCAGTCTAATTTTCATTTTTTCTTTTACATTGGCAAGTATAGTGAATCTGCAGAAAATGAGAGAACTAATATAAATATTGTTCTGGTATATGGAATTTTCGGATTTAAACAAATCGGCTCCACAGATTATTTCAATGGCATTGAGAAACATCTAAAAAATAAACATAATGCCAGAGTATTAGTCGCAAACGTAAGAAAAGCAGGTGGCATTAGAGAGCGAGGCAATCAATTACGACAACAAATAATTCACGCAATTAATAATCCTAATGAGGATCCTTTTTTAATCCCCATGCTCCAATTCATATTATTGCCAATAGCATTGGTGGGCGAGACAGTCGCTTTATTCTATCGCCAGCGAATCCTGATAATATCGCCAATTTGATCGCTTTACTGACTACTATTGGAACTCCACATAAGGGGTCACCATTAGCAGATCTATTTTTTCTAGGATTTAACCCTTTGGTCGATTTTTCAAAAGTTTGGATTGATATTGATAAGATCATGAAATCTCTATCTGAATTAGGAATAGAAAAGATGGTATATATGATCTGACTATGGAGTCAATGCGCAAATTCAATCAAAAATATGAAGATAGCCCGAATGTAAGTTATTTCTGGATAGCAGGTACTGGACGGAATGGATTTAGAAAAACCAGCTATATCATGTTACCAACCTATACATACCTTCAGATTGTCACTCAAGAAGATAATGTAGTGCAGTAGCTTTATCTTCCGCTAAGCGTGGTGAGACTATTGGAAAGCCTTGGCATGCTGACCATTTCGACCAAGTTGGGCATGATTTGGATCATTTACAATATGGTATACCAGAAAACTTCAATTATTTAGCTAAGTATGATGAAATAATTGAAAAGATAAGAGAAATTCAATCTAAGCAATACTTAACTCAAAACTGCTTCACTGCACTGAAATATAGAGCATTGGATACTCTATACTAAAAAGGTGACAAGTTTGGCGGTTATAGGCAAATGCTGGCAGGCATTGGTGAAGGTAATATTTGAAGAAACAGCTAGTTACAATATCTATTAATTCACAGATCCCAGGTTCGTGCTTATTCTGACGAACGCAGTGTCAGCATATCATCAACAACAGATATATGACATCTTACCTTACATTTGCTAATACCAATCGTGTAAATTGCCATGCCAGTGCCAATCAAGATCATTTATCTTGTTGCAACCGTTTATATTAACTCATTCAGTGACTAAGCATATTCTGCAATGAATACGCATCGGTAACAAATTCTGCTGAGGAGAGCATTTCATCAATCAATAACTCATTAAAGGTATCAACTGATCTTAGGGGTAGTGCTTTAGCTAAAAATGTTATCCAATTAACAGTTCTCTCGGAATACCAGCATATCTTTTGGTTCATCGCGGTCTTCAGAAGTAAGAAGCTGTTTGGAAACTCCTGGTTTAAGCTAATCTCCTCAACATAATACGAGTCATAGCGATGTAAATCCAGGTTTCGTCGGTGCTTGTGAGATGTTCGTAACTTTTACTGAGCCTTCGCGAATGATTCAGCCAGCTGAAGGTACGCTCGACCACCCAGCGATGGGGCAGCAATACAAATTTCCTAGTTTCTTTGGGGCGCAGCACTACTGCCAGACAGAATTTAAATCGATCTGCAACCCAGTCCACAAGATTGCCGCTGTAGCCACCATCTACCCAAATCTTTCTCAATTTTTTGCAACAACCGGGTAGATGATGCAATAGTAAGCGGGCGCCGTCACGGTCCTGCACGCTGGCGACAGTGACTACCACCGTCAACAGTAACCCCAGTGTGTCCACCAGAATGTGGCGTTTACGACCATTGACCTTCTTGCCAACATCAAAACCTCGTTGTCCAGGTACCGCAGTACATTTGACGCTTTGGCTGTCCAGACAACCTGCCGTCGGGTGTTTGTGGCGCCCATCTCTTTCGCGCAACCGTGAACGCAACAAATGATGAAGACGTTCCCATGTCCCGTTATGTGACCAGCTATAAAAATAGTAGTAAACCGCACTCCAAGCCGGGAACTCACGAGGCAATTGCCTCCATTGACAACCTGTTTTTAGAACATACAGCATTGCATTTACTACCTGACGCATACTCAACTTTCGTGGCCTTCCCACTGCTGATACCGGCAGGTGAGGTTTCAAGTAATGCCACGCTCCATTGCTTAGGTTACTCGGGTAACGCTTTTTGCGCTTTTTGTTGATTCATGATACCGCCTGTTTATAGCAAAAATTGCTACATTAACGCCAAAATTCAGGATTTCCAAACAGTTTCTAAGATAAAATTTCATCCTAGAGGTCACTTTTCTAAATATATTTTAAGAACAAAGATATTTAAAAAAGGCGGCAACGATTTTTTTGCTATTTTCTTAAGCCTTTTTGTTACTTTTTTATTGTTTTGAGGTAATTTCCTTCTCTAAAGTTGAAACTCTAAAGTCTAGTTTTTAGAATTTTTAGATGGGAGTCTGAAAAAAATGAATTTCACCATGAAAATTTTTGGTTTAAGTCTGCTATTAATTTTTAATACAGTAAATGCCGAAAATATACGCATACCAATTAAATCTGGGTCGAATGGAGCTGTAACATTTGATACCAATATTTCGAGTGACGGAATGGAGGATCGGATGAACTCAGTTGGTGGTGGTTTTTCAAGTACAAGTGGGCATCGTGCAAATGCATCAGTTAATATAAAAAGGGGTGATGGAACAATAAATTACACACACAAAAATTCGAATGGAGCTGTAACATTTGATACCAATTTTTCGAATGATGAATTAGGGCCCCTGATGAGCTCAATTGGTGGCAGTTTTTCAAGTACAAGTGGGCATCGTGCAAATGCATCAGTTAATATAAAAAGAGGAGATGGAACAATAAATTACACACACAAAGATTCGAAGAGAACTATAACAGTTGATACCAATATTTCGAATGACGGAACAGCACCTCAGATGAACTCAGTCGGTGGTGGTTTTTCAGGTACAAGTGGACATGGTGTAAGTGCAACAGTTAATACAACAGGAAGTGGTGGAGCAATAAATTACATACACACAAATAATAAGACGAAAATCAAATTCAACAGCGGCGTGAGTGTTAACAATGGTAGTCATGGTGCAAATATCGGAGTTCAGATTCCCTTCGGTACTAAATAATTAGCCTAATTGATCAAGGTAATTAATGTGCAGCGTTTGTATATATAAATACCTGTTTTTATATATAAATACCTGAATTGATCCAAGCGTAACAACTAAACTGAATTCTTAATTATCCAGTTACCAGATTTGACTATTTTGGTGAGTAATATGTATGTAACTATTTGTTCCATATATATATTACTGAATTGCTCTGATCTAAAAGTACCAGAGTTAGTGCCGAATTTATGTTTTTGCTTCCTATTTGGTATCTTGTATGCTCTGTGACTCATTCAGTTATAAGGTGGACGAGTTTTCCAAACTTGAAAGTCACTCTCTGAAACATTAAGTACACGGCACTATGAGGGTAACCGGGTAAATTTGGCGCATAGTCCCAATCATGCCGTATTTCACCATGTAGATCACCTACGCAAGTTTCTGATTTTTTCGAGCCCATCTGATCTTCTCTCATGGGCGGCTTTTGCCTGAAAAGAGATACGTATAATGAACATTTAGCAAAAAAGCATTTATTTTACCTATACGCTGAGTAAGAATCACAGATTTTCTGGCGCAATATATTTCGCTTTGTGGGTCCTATAAAAAATAACTCAGCGGAACAGTAATGCTTAGCGCAAATAAGGTGGTATAGGTTCTCCAAAGAACTCGCGCATTAAAAAATTTTCGAGCCCCTCGCTATCTCCTGGGCGTGCGGATAGAATGACGACGCGATGAAGGCGAGGTGATTCCCAGTTAAAGTCTTCCTGGTGATATTGACGAATGAGCTGGATCATCCTGCGTATGATTGCACGTTCAATGTCGCCGTCCGGGCCTGCTTTCACTTCAATTAATTCCCGCCGCGGGTTGCTGTCGCCGGTTGTCCAGGCGCGAAACGAGAACTGCGCATAGCGTGGACCAATTCTGATAATCTGAAAAACGCCACTGGTACCAGGTATTTGCAGGTTGCGTTTGACTCTCGCCATCCTGATCTCTTCCTCTGAGGGCTGAGGTTTAGGGTTAGTATTTTTGTTGTTCTCAATCCCATCAGAAATCCCGGCCGGTCGGCTTTGTTGCCTTCTCTTCTGATTAATATATTCCGATAAATCTGCCGGTGCGGTGGCATCCTTTTTTTGTGGAACCTTAGTTTTGGCTTCTTCCTTGGGTGGCGTTTTGGTTTCTTTTCTGGGTGGCGTAGCTTTTGCCGTTTCAATCGCATCCTGCCTAACACGCGGCGGCGTGGGTGGGGTGCGAGGTTTGGTGTGTGGAAGCGGTGGCATTACCAAATCTGGTGCTATTTTTGCTTGCTGCGCTTCATTCTGGGGTTGCTCCTCAATGCCTTTGCTTGGTGGCGGGGCAGGTTCCTGTGGTTGTGCGAGCTCCGGAAGTTCCAGAAATTCCGCTTCAATTGCGTCAGGGATATCAATGCTAACTTTGATTTCAGGCTCTGTCAGGAAAAAACCGAACGCCCAGATGATGATCAGCCAAACCAGCACCGCCAGTGGCAGCGGCCACCAGAGACGAATTTCCCTTGTTCTGGAGCTGTTCATTGCTATGGAATTTATAAAACTATTAAGGGATATAGGAATTATTTATGCTGAACTGCAATCAGAAAATGCTGCACACCCGCATTCCGCGCCCGGAGCATAGCCTGAACCACGATGCCCTGTGGGGCTTCATTATCCGCCGATACGATCAATTTTTGCTTGGCATCATGAAGCAGCGGTTTGAGCGTGGTAGCCAAGCTATCAAGGGTAACGGATTCTTTATTGATAAAAATTTCACTGTCCTTGGTCAATGTTAAAGTTACCGGTTTTTCGGCGCTGAGTTTGTCGGCTTGGCCTTCAGGCAAGTTGACTTGCAGGGAATCCAGATTCTGCATGGATAACGAAGCCAGCATAAACGTCGCGAGCAGAAAGAACATGATATCAATCATGGGGATAATCTGGATATAGCCTTTCCGGGGTGTTCTGGATTTACGCAATTTCATGGGTGTCTTCCTTTTGATCCAGCCGGATATGATCGATCAGGCGTGTACCGAGGCGTTCCATTTCATCCATAGTTTGTGATTGTAGGCCTGAGAAGTAATTGAATCCAAACAACGCAACTAGTGCGATAATCAGACCAATAACGGTTGCAATAAGCGCTTCTGCAATACCGCCTGTCACTGCGGTGGGGTTGACGATGCCTTCACTACCGATAACTTGAAAGGCGCGCATCATGCCGACAACGGTTCCTACGAGCCCCAGTAGCGGCGCGGCTGTCACGATTGTTTCCAGCGCCCAGAGTCGGCGGGCCAATGAACTTTCAATTAGCTGGGCTTCATCTGCTGCGCGTGATTCGGTCCACCAGAATGGTTGGTGTCGATTGGAAATCACCACTTCAAAAAAGCGCTTGTAATAGTGGCGTTTATCCAGTCCTGACAGGATTTTCTCCAGGTCTTCCCACTTGAAACCATAGGTTTCGATGAGATTTAACAAATCGTTCGAGAGACGGGCGAAGCGCCAGTAAACAAATGCTTTTTCGAGCATTATCGCCAGTGCGATGATACCCAGCAAAGATAACGGCAGAATAATGATTCCGCCCAGTTTTAACATGATCCAGGCTTGGTTAAGGTATTCCATTCATAAACTCCAGATTGGGTATGTTTTTATAACTTGTGAATCGAAACAGCTATTGCCATGAACTTTAAGCCACTAATACCGGGCAATCAGAGATTTCCTGTGCAATGAATGCGTACTTCAACACATTTCTTCGCAAAGTATGCGGTGGCCATTTTTGAGTTCGTTTTCTCCATTTTAAGTCAGAAACTGAGAATGTAGATCAGGAATCTATTGCTGCTATGGGATGATGTGACTTTGGGCTATGTGTATAGGGTCAACTTTCCCGTTCCAGCCTTGAATTCCTGAGTTACCCGACTCCCGGCTATTTTTTCCACTCATCCCTGATAAAAGTTAGTACGAGCGCAATATCTTCATTGCTAAAAATTTGTAGAAATGGCGGCATTCCGTAAGATCGAAAATTTGCTACTGTCTTAGCCGGATAACCTCCTTTTAAGACGCTGCGGACCGTATTCAAGAGTGAAGTTATGATAAGAGAGTGTCTTGGATTTTGTATAAACGGTATTTAATTACTGCTGAGGCATTCTTTCCTTGAGCATAATGATATATTTGTTTAATGCAAGCTTCCAATTTCTTACTGGTGGGGGCTATTTTTTGCTGATGTTGATCAGTGTCCAATAGAATATTTGGTTACAGATTCATCATTGGAAAATAATTTAATTCATATATGCAATTATAGTTAATTTTATACAAAATAATAAATATGATTTTATGTTTGAATGTCACACTACAGATGGTCATTGACAGGTAATAATTAATAAAAGCTAAAGATTTGTAATTTTTTTCAATACATTTTCAAATACTTTGTTATTGTTATTTATTATTGGGTAATGTAAGTAAGTAAAATTTTTAATTTTCGTTTTGTTTATTAAGTTATAGTTATTAAATTGATTTCATATACATTTAATAAATTGGAGCTAAGGAGGTGCCTATGTCATTGCGCATTAATGATCAAGCACCTGATTTTCAAGCAGAATTCTGTCGATTAAGTTATAGTTAAGTTATAGCTATTAGATTGATTTCAATATACTTTTAATAAATTGGAACTAAGGAGGTACCTATGGCATTGCGCATTAATGATCAAGCACCTAATTTTCAAGCAGAAACTACAAAAGGAAAGATAGATTTTCATGAATGGATTGGAGATCATTGGGTAGTATTATTTTCTCACCCAAAGGATTTCACACCCGTTTGCACAACAGAATTAGGTTATATGGCTAGTATTCAATCTGAATTTGATAAGCGTAATACTAAAATTATCGGACTTAGTATTGACCCGCTTAATGATCACGAGAAATGGTTGAAAGACGTTGAAGATGTCTGTGGTTCATCCGTTAGCTATCCTGTTATTGCAGACACTGATCTGCATGTAGCTAAGCTTTATAATATGTTCCCTGCAGATGAAACAGGTTCAGCAGAAGGACGAACAGCACTTACGAACGCGACCGTTCGTTCAGTATTTATCATTGGTCCCGATAAAAATATCAAGCTTATGATGACTTATCCCATGACTACTGGTCGTAACTTTAATGAAATCTTAAGGGTAATTGATTCAATGCAGTTAACCGCAAAACACAAAGTCGCAACACCTGTGAATTGGCAACACGGGGAAGATGTGATCATCGTTCCTTCGATTAGTAATGAAGAAGCTAAGAAAATTTATCCACAGGGTTGGGAAACGGTGAAGCCATACCTTCGTAAGGTAAAGCAACCATGATTTATTGATTGTCCCTGCGGTATCACGATAAAACATTAAAAACTAGTATTTTGGAATAAGAATTCTTAGTATTGTTTGACGTGGTAGCGTGACAAATATGTTGGTTATTGACGGGTGTTAGCGAGCACTGGCGAGTATTAAATTAACTAAAACAGCTAGTTATAACACCTGTTGATCCGCAGGTCCCCGCCACGCCGCCAAAGGCAGCATAAAGTTGGTAGAATTTCGGAAAATGACACGCCATTACTTGCTTGCATGTTGTTAATCATCTGCTTTAATCCTTTCAGACCAATGAAATATTGCAGGTATGGATTCTCCCGAATCTGTTCAACAGTTTCTTCAACCGAAATCGATAACTTATGCTTGATGAGACCGCGCCATTCACAATAGCGCATCTTTGGATGGATGATCTAACATTGGAGATAGCGTTCTTATGGTAGTTCTTCGCCAGATCATCCCTGGGACGCAATCACCCAATTCTAGCCAGCGATTTTCTGGATCAAGAATTATGTCGGATGGTGTATCGGACCCTTTGAGGTGTGCTGTTTTTGGCTGTTATAGCGGATCATAGTGCACGGTTTTGTTATTCTTTTTATTTACGTGCATTATTTTGCGAAAATACGTATTATTCCATAATATAATCAGATATTTATATTCTATAAGCGCTACTTAGCAGCTATGGGTGGTTCTTATACTAGAGCGCTATTGATTCCAATGATCTTTACTTCTTTTCTTTTTAGGAAAGAATTTGATTATAAATAGCTTTATGATGTTATCTTAATTTGATTTCTGTCCATAATCTGGTGAGCAGGCGTCTTTGTTTATGATTGAAATCCTGTAACATTTCAAGTGTTTTGAGTTGTGTTTGATCAGGAAAAATTGTTTTATTATTTACTATCTCCTGGTTAATATATTGGATAGCCTCCCTATTGGGATTACCAGATCCAGTCACATTTGTAATCTCAGCAGAGTTTCTTCCTTCCAACATAAAATTGATAAATTGATGTGCGGTATCAGGGTGATTCCCGCTTCGATGTATCACCATGCTATCTAGTGATAAAACTGCTCCTTCCTTTGGGATAACAAAACCTAGATTAAAATCACGCTTTGTTTCTTTTGCATCCAAAGCAGCTTGAAACATATCGTTGGAATAACCATGTGCGACCCATATATTACCTACAGCTAATTCTTCTAATATAACTTGTATTGCTAAAAGCTGCCCAGTAGGGTTTTGCACGAATTATAGTTTTTTTTGCTTCTTACCAATGTTGTTCATTTACATCGTTAACTGAATAACCCAGGTACTTAAGTGCAGCGACCATAAGCTCTCGCTGACTATCAAGTACAGTTACCCGTCCTTTGATTCTTTCTAAGTATTTTTGCTCAAAAATAATTGCCCAAGTATCTGTAGGTAAACCGAGTTGCTCTAATTTGTTTTGATTAAAACCAAGTAGAGTGATTGTATAAGCATAAGGTACCGAGTATTTGTTTTCTGGATCAAATATAGTGCCTAAATAGGTTGGATCGATATTTTTGAAATAAGGTAATAGCGACAAGTTGATAAGTTTCAATACATTCTGACGAATTAACGTATCCATCGCATTTCCAGTAGGTACGATCACATCGTATCCGTTCGTGCCGGCAGCCAATTTTGCTAGGGTCTGTTGACATTTCACATAGGTAGCCACAGATATCCACACGCCATGGCTACCATACTCTCGTAATTTCGCTTCAATTTGTCGTATCGTGTCGCTATTGCCCGATACTGCTTTAGCCGGGCAAAAGCATTCTCCACCAAATGCCGGTATCTATATAAACCCCAATCCATATCTGCATTACCCTTCAACGAGTTGCGCTTCCTCGGTATCACAGCCCGAGCTCCCTTCTGCGTTATCTGTTCCCGTATACATTCGCTATCATAGCCCTTGTCCGCAACAATCGCTTTTGCGTCAGGCAACCTGGCAATCAAATCAGGTGCTGCAGAACAGTCATTGACTTCTCCGCCGGTAATTTCTAACTCAACCGGCAAGCCATAACCATCGACCGCTAAATGGATCTTTGTGGTATTGCCTGCACGGCTTTTGCCAATAGCCTGCGATTCTTGACTCGCTGCTCCCGCACTATGCTGATGCGCTTTAACATAGCTGCCATCAATAAATTCCCATTCCCAATCCGGATCAATAGCCAATGCTTTGAAAATATTGAGCCATTTCCTGCTCAATGACCATGCATTGAATCTTTTATAGATGGAATTCCAGCAGCCGAACGCCTTGGGCAGGTCTCGCCACGGACAGCCAACCCGCATTCGATACAGTATTCCTTCTACCGTCATGCGCAGATTGCGCTTGTTATAAATCGCTTCTTGAAGCAGAATCTTCTCTAGCTTCGACCAGAACTCATCATTGAGCATCAATCGGGGCATCGCAAACTCGTTTTGTTGGTGTATAGGAACCCCAATATTACGAGTTTGTTTCTATCTATGAAATACTTATCTTAAAACGTCAACAGACCCTAGCATTTCTTCGTTGTCGGAAAAATAATCCTGTGAAACCTGGCATTGGCATTCTTGTTCAAATCGGTTAATTGTTTTTTGCCCAATATAATTATTCCAATTAAATAAATGCAAAATATCGTCTTGTCCGTGTGCGTTGGATGTATTTTGTTGTTGAACGCATCCGGCCAAAATAAATAACAAAATCAGGTTTATAATCAAATTATCGTTACTCACTGGAATTAAAATTTTTTCGTCTTTGTACAACATACCAGAATCAAATCGATTAGCAATAATGATGAGTAATTCCATTTCTAAATCAAACCTGGCTTTGTCGGCTTCACCTTGCCGTATTATTTATAGTGTCTGCGGCTCGCCTTCGTGTCATCTTTGATTTGGAAATGTGAATAGATGCCTGCCTGGTAAAACATTATTATTCTAATTGGCGTTACAAAGTGAATTAATTATCCAATCCCATCCGGCGATTGATTTCACCACATCCGTAGTTTCCTCCATATGTCGAAGTGCATCAACCAAATGAGATTCGAGCGCGCCGATGCTGTCAAATACACGGTTATGAAAGCTCTTTTCGCGCAACTCATCCCACAGGTGCTCGACTGGATTGAGTTCAGGTGAATAAGGTGGCAGTAGCAGCAAGCGAAGATTCTCAGCTAACGTCAGCGAATGGCTGCGATGCCAGCCAGCACCGTCCATCACCATAACGATATTCTCATTGGGGTAGCGCCTGGCGATTTCATCAAGAAAGATTTGCATGCACTCAGTGTTGACATTAGGTAATACCAAGCTGTCAAACTTTCCGTCCAGCGGACAGACTGTCGCATAAGCGTAGGTGTACTCGCAGGTAAGCATAGCCTTGACTAGCGGACGCACTGGACGAGGCGCCCATGCGCGACGGCAGTCGCTGATGCGGCCAAATCGTGCTTCGTCTTGAAACATCAGCCGCATGGGGCGAGGCACAGCAAACTCTGTTATCGCTTGACCCAGCACCCCGGGGAGTTTTTTTTCCAGTCTTCCCGGACTAAGAGATCTCCTTTCGGGTGGGTGGTATCGGGCGCAATCTTACGCCAACCATGGCGCGCAAGCATTCGGTATATGGCCGAAAGCGAAAGCGGGACACCCATCTTCTGGCGCAACTTATCGGCAAACGGCGGAACCACCAATACTCCACCAACGCCGGCACTGTCAAATACCTCCTGCAACAGCACCCTCTCTTCTTCAAGCGATCGGTTCGCCCGATTACGCAGATTACGCTTGGCAACGGGCGCAGCCATTCTTCCAGTGGCTCGCTTGCAGTAATTTGTACGCAGTGTGCAGGTCTTGCCTTTTGATCGACCAATAGCAATGGCCGTCTGCTCCAGACTCAGACCCAATTCGAGTGGCAGCAGTAAAGCCTGTGCGCTACGCAGTTCATCGGCTGTTTTAGCGATCCGTACCGCATTTCGGGCCAATTCAAGATGCTCTTCACCACTTGCTGGTCTTGCCATAATTGTCATCCATTTACGTGAGCCTAGATGACTTATTATTGCATATTATAACGCGAAATAGAATTAGACACACTTTGCAAGAGTTATTTTCATCATGGCGATACGAATCATATTTTCAGCAGTACCGGTCAAGATTTCGAAATCCTTGGATAAACGGCGGAAGTTACCTGGCCAGGAAAACGTACGTTCGACTACCCATCGCTTTGACAAAACAGCCCATTTACCTTCGATTTTTTCTGAAATGTGCAAACTCAGACCTGCTCCATTACCTACGAAATCAACTGCTGTACCCCGATAGCCGGCATCCCCTGAGAATGCTTTGAGTGAAGGGTATTTATCGATAACGCCTGCCAACACCATACCAGCGCTTTTGGTAGCGCTCATATTGGCAGCATGAACTTTGACAGGGAGTAAATTGCCAGGAATGTCTACTACGATATGCCGTTTGTGACCTTTACCTTTTTTGCCACCATCAATTCCTCGTTCTTCGCTGGCATACCGGGTTTTTACGCTTTGCGCATCAATGATGCCATAACCGGGTACGGCACAGCGTCCAGTTTTTTGGCGACGAAGAACCGTCAACTTAGCCAGGCATTTCTCTCAGACAGCTCGCTTGTTCCATCAGTTAAAGTGAGCGTAAACAGTTTGCCAAGGAGGAAAATCGTTCGGCATCAGCCGCCACTGAATACCGCCTTTGACAACGTATAGAATGGCATGCACAATGGTTTTTTTGCTATGTTTGTGGCTATTGCCGCGTTTACTGATAGGAGCAAACACTTTTTTATCAAGTGCCATTCCACATCATTGATATCCATTTTGTATGACATTTCTTAACTTGTTATAAAAAATCCTTGATTTTAATGGAAATCATTTTGCCAGACAGCTTCTCAGGGTTGTGTAGAGTTTTTTCTGGTGGTTGATGGTTATGGTTTGCCAGTTGAATTTGAAGTTATCGGTGGAAATGTGAATGATTGCTCGGTAGCACCGGAGTTGATTGCCAAATTACCTGATACGCAGGCAATTGTGGCGGATAAGGATTATGAAAGCGAGTGCATACGAAAGCAAATAGTGAAGAAGGGAACTAGAGCTGTAATACCGATAAAAAGTGTAACTCGGTTAAGGGCAACGCAGACATGGATTGGGGGTTATATAAATAAAATATCGGCATTTGGTGGAAAAACGCCTTTGCCAGATTAAAGCAGTACCGAGCAGTGGCAACACGATATGACAAGCTGAAGAGAAATTATGAAAGCATAATCGCCATGGTTTGTGGATATCTATGGTTACCTATGTGAAATGTTAACAGGCCATAGTGTCTTCCACCTAAAAAATAAAAAGACATCAAAAATCCAGGTTTCTTTACTTTCAATCAGTCGCAATTTTGTAAATTTCTGATCGTTAGTCAGTGTGTTTGACAAATTATCTCATCTTTATTATCTTCGCCCTTCATAAAAAAGCTGTTAATCATTCTTATACATGATAATTCGAAAAATTCGGAGTAAAAACCGATAATGATCAGTCCTTATCGTCAGCATCGCCGTATACTTGTTGCGAGTCTGGTCGGAACGGCTGTCGAATATTACGATTTTTATATTTACGCGACGGCGGCGGCGTTGGTGTTCGGTCCATTGTTCTTCCCAGCCAGTTCGCCAGCTGCGCAACTGATGCTATCATTCATGAGCTTTGGTATCGCGTTCATCGCACGCCCGTTTGGCGCGATATTGTTCGGCCACTTTGGTGATCGGATCGGGCGGAAATCGACACTGGTCGCATCGCTGATGCTGATGGGGGTGTCGACCGTGCTGATTGCGTTTTTGCCGACTTATGCGATGGTCGGCTGGGTTGCACCGCTATTGTTGTGCATCCTGCGCTTCGGTCAGGGACTTGGTCTTGGCGGTGAATGGGGCGGCGCAGCGCTACTGGCGGTTGAGAATGCCCCTCAGGGGTGGCAGGCACGCTTCGGCATGGCCCCGCAACTGGGTGCGCCAGTCGGATTCCTTGCTGCCAACGGGTTGTTCCTGCTGATTGGTATAGGATTGAGCGAAGCGGAATTTGCAGAGTGGGGTTGGCGTATACCGTTCCTAGCCAGTACCATTCTAGTCGGGCTAGGCCTGTGGGTGCGCCTAAAGATTAACGAAACGCCTGAATTCGCTCAAGCTCTGGCACACGAGCCTCCTATTCCGGTTCCCATCAGTGAGCTGATCCGCTATCATACGCTAGCCACCTTCGCAGGGACTTTTGCAGTGGTAGCCTGTTTCGCGATATTTTACCTTTCAACCGCTTTTGCACTCGCCCATGGCACGACCGCCTTAGGATATGATCGTGAGGTTTTCCTGGCTGTCCAGCTTGCTGCAATTCTGTTTCTCGCGCTTGGTATCATCGTCTCGGGTGTGCGTGCCGATGCGACCAGTGCTGTGCGAGTGCTGACATGGGGATGTGCAGCGACAATCGGCACGGGGTTGATATTCGGATCGCTTTTAGGTTCGGGGTCGCTATGGGTGGTATGGGCAGGGCTGTCGCTCGCATTGTTCGTGATGGGCTTTGTATATGGCCCACTCGGCGCGTGGTTGCCGTCGCTGTTCCCAGCACGGGTTCGTTATACCGGTACGTCAGTGGCTTTTAATGCGGGCGGCATTCTGGGCGGAGCAATCGCTCCGATTGCCGCGCAGACACTCAGCGAAATAGGCGGCACATCACTCGTCGGTCTTTACCTGACAGTTGCAGGAGTGTTCAGTCTTGCGGGACTGATGCTGGCTCGGCGGTCTAAAGCAAAGTAAGAGGCGAGCTCTGCCGACAATACATTCAGTACCCACACCATGAATCTAAAATATTGTCTTTAATAAATTAATACCTATCTTTGTAATTCTCATATCGGATGCCCCTTTCTATTTTTGTTTTACTAAGAAAACAATTACTTAGACAATTTGCTTCCTTTTCTTCATGGTTCTCCTGTTTTCTTTATTTTCAGTTCATTCAACCGGAATTCATAAACGGATCGTGGAAGGCTTGGAGCCCAACAGCATTACGATCATTCGTGAACATCATAAGCGACCAAAATTTTTCCAATTTTTCCATGAACTAATATTCAGATACTTTTAGCAAGATAGATGCCCTCTCTTTTGCCATGGAGATTATCAGTAATCACAAGGCAATTCTTGATGAGATCGGAGAGGGGAAGGGGACTTAGAGGGTAGGGTAACTTAATTGGTTATCGAGATTTCCCCGATGATCGATCGTCCTATCTTCCGTTCAATTATTGATGATCTGATTAAAATGAAAAAGAGAGCAATTGCCTGAAACTGATCGCTATCGATGGAGGATTGAGACTAAGCGTCAATCGGGACGTATGGGTGACAGAAAAGCTAACGAATCAAGTAAGTCAGACACCGATATTGGCATTGCTGAAGGATCTGCACGCGTTAAAAAAATTGATTCGAATATGTACATGAGCAAGGCATCCTATTATGTTACATAGATTTTAGTGTTTCAGGGGCATCGAATTAAATCTTGCCTGCAAATCTGGCTGGTTAAAGCCTGTAACACTCTCAATTAATTTAACGTGAGTTCGACATAAGAATCATCACATCACGATTGGAAGAGCTTGAAGGAGTCTGATATTAAGCGAGGGTTTCTTCTCGCGAAAGGTGTAAGCCACCAGTCCGGCTATCAGATTAACAAAAAAGTTAAATGAGCTGCGATGGCGGGAATGCTCGATTTGCGAGATATTCTTCAATTGGTCATTGACGGTCTCAATAATGGAGCGTTTACGTAACAGCAGCTTGTCAAACAGCGGCAACAGCTTGTTTTTCATGTTCTTGCGTACCTTGGTAACGAGCTGCACACCTTGCTCCCGGAGTTGCTCAAAGAGTGGCTGCGAGATATAGCCCCGATCACCAAAGAGTTTTCCAAACAAGGAACGAGCCAGTTCCGGTACGGCATCACGGTCATCCACATTGCCCGCCGTGATTTTGACTCCCAGCAATTCTCCTTGGTCATTGATGACCAGGTGCAACTTGAACCCATAAAACCAGTCCACACTGGTCTTTCCCCGAGCAGCAAACTCTGCCATTACTTTATGCGACCCAATGCGGCGATTGTGGCACACACTGATCTTAGTCGAATCAATGAAGCTGATCCCACTGCATTGCCCAAAGCGGCTGGTCAGAAAACAGCACAAAGGCACCAGGCTATCTTGCAGCAACTCCACAAAGCGGTTGTAGCTCACCAACCCTGGAAAATAATACCGCTGATACCTCAACACGTAATTCAGGTAATAGTGCTTAAATGTCCGATAACCGGATAGATGAAACCCCACCATGATGGTCATGACTTCGCTTAGACACAATGCTCCTTGCCGCCGACGCCGTTTCAGCGACGACTCTAATAAGCGCTTCTCCCAACGCGGCTCAAACTCTTTACAAAAGTCGTCATTCGCACAAAAAATCGTTATAGTATCCATTGGAATCTGACTCCTCTCATGATGAAATTCTTTTCCAAAACTACTTCATCATAAGGAATTCAGGTTCCTTTTACAGCTTTTCTTATGTCGAACTCACGTTAATTTATTTATTCCGGTGCGCAAGAGATAGTTAGGCGATCAATCGCAGTTTGATCGCTCTGCTTAATACTTTCGAATAGGAGATGGTAAATGATGTTGTTGATGGAATTGTCTTTTGAGAATCTGGTTAGCAAATATAATTATAAATTGCGGCAGTATTCCCACCGTGTGCTTAGAAGCTATTTGGAAACTCCTGGTTTAAGCTAGTTTCCTCAATATAACCCAGGTTTCGTCGGTGCTTGAGAGACGTTCGTAACTTTTACTGGGTTGGCGTGAATGGTTCAGCCAATTGAAAGTATGCTCGACTAGAGTGTTTAATAGAAACTAAGATGTCAAATCGGCATCCTTTTGTTGCTAACCCTACTGGCAAAACTCCTGTAAATGCTGTTTTAAACAAGTTTCCTAGTACTAACACAGACGTAATTGATGATATGCCTTTCGTTTTTGATTTCTTTGACGAAAAAGAGATGACTGCCCCGTTGGAAAGTGAACCGGTCAACATTTTTTTAAAAAATTTTCAAGAGGTGTTCTAAAAGCAGAAATCAAGATCAATGAAACCATTTCAGTTTTCGTAATTGTTTTACACTTAAAATCAAAGAGGCCCATTTTAGCCGATAGCATTGATAGGGAGATTGCAACTATCCCGAATTAGCAGAAATAGGGTTAATTATTTGATTAGAAAAGGAATTGAATCTTGTGGTGTCAGACAAATTCTATCTGATGAAATAGATAAAGATGAGAGTAAGCCTATTTTTCTTTTAGGTGACTTAAATGATAATGACACTGCTGTGACTAACCAGCTTATTATTGGAGAAGAAAACCCTTTTGCTACTTTCTATCACAGAAGTAAAAATAGAAAATGGGAGCATGTGTTTCAAAATTGTAAAAATGTGCAAGCACGAAAATGCATTGAGAATCTACATTACACATACATAACGGGCATTACGGAAGACTTGATAATATTTTTATCAGCAATCATTTTTCTGAATTAGATTCCAAGAGAATAGGACGGACTATTGATGTCCGCTTGTATAAGGATCATGTCATTGACAACAAAACATTAATGGATAAAAAAACAATCTATGTTTCAGATCATGGACAGGTTGTGGTCAATATTGATCTAATTGGATCAATCCCTCCTGCTCTATAATAGTCTTCTCCCGAGAGAAAGAATTAATTAAGCTTGGTGATTGTTTTGTATGAAAGGTAAGATGAGATGAAGAAATGATCAGAAATTGTATCCGATATCAGGAGAAGGAGGATGAATATTATGAGCGATTTAAATTTAGTGTGTGATACCGCCTTTAGGTAATACCAGCTTTTTTCCTCTTCCCTGAGATTAATAGAAAATAAGCCTCCGGTTTTGTACCGAAGGTAATTTAACTTAGACTGCGTTGCCGTAATTTCTTGCCAGCATAACTTCCACAGCTTTCATGGCAAAATCATCAGAAATAGCTAATATTTCTTTCAGATGCTCAATAATTTGTTGTTCTTGTGGGCTAATGGAACTATCCACTAAAACAATGTCAACAGCAATCGAAAAAACCATATTTTTGTTTTCAGGTTTGATTAAAGGAGCACAGTCGTTAACTGCTTCGGCAAGACTTTCAAAATTTTTCAGATTATTAATACACTCATGAACTAATGCTCTTAAATCAATATTATCAAACATTCTCTTCTGACGAAGAGTATCAACAATGGTATCCCACTCTTCTGCTTCCAATACACCATCAGAAGAAGCTGCGGCAGTTATCATTGTAATAAAAGCTTCTTGTTCGCTGTCAATGATTGGTTTTGGAGCCGCAGTAGATAAACCTGAAAATATTTTGTCGAAAAATCCCATAGTGTTTTATTTTTTCTAAAAATTAGTAAGTAAGTTATTAAAAAAAATGATTTTATAAATTTTTGTTAGAGAAATTTTAAACAAAGGAGATATCCGGTTGATTTAATAAAAAGGCTAGGGTCTGTTGACGTTTTAAGATAAGTATTTCATAGATAGAAACAAACTCGTAATATTGGGGTTCCTATACACCAACAAAACGAGTTTGCGATGCCCCGATTGATGCTCAATGATGAGTTCTGGTCGAAGCTAGAGAAGATTCTGCTTCAAGAAGCGATTTATAACAAGCGCAATCTGCGCATGACGGTAGAAGGAATACTGTATCGAATGCGGGTTGGCTGTCCGTGGCGAGACCTGCCCAAGGCGTTCGGCTGCTGGAATTCCATCTATAAAAGATTCAATGCATGGTCATTGAGCAGGAAATGGCTCAATATTTTCAAAGCATTGGCTATTGATCCGGATTGGGAATGGGAATTTATTGATGGCAGCTATGTTAAAGCGCATCAGCATAGTGCGGGAGCAGCGAGTCAAGAATCGCAGGCTATTGGCAAAAGCCGTGCAGGCAATACCACAAAGATCCATTTAGCGGTCGATGGTTATGGCTTGCCGGTTGAGTTAGAAATCACCGGCGGAGAAGTCAATGACTGTTCTGCAGCACCTGATTTGATTGCCAGGTTGCCTGACGCAAAAGCGATTGTTGCGGACAAGGGCTATGACAGCGAATGTATACGGGAACAGATAACGCAGAAGGGAGCTCGGGCTGTGATACCGAGAAAGCGCAACTCGTTGAAGGGTAATGCAGATATGGATTGGGGTTTATATAGATACCGGCATTTGGTGGAGAATGCTTTTGCCCGGCTAAAGCAGTATCGGGCAATAGCGACACGATACGACAAATTGAAGCGAAATTACGAGAGTATGGTAGCCATGGCGTGTGGATATCTGTGGCTACCTATGTGAAATGTCAACAGACCCTAGTAAATATAGAGATATGTATCTTTGTCCGTTATTTAGAAAAGAATATTGCAACAAGTCAGTGCGAATTTATAAGAAAATCAGTACGTCAGGATACTGATGAAGCATGTTAAGTATACTGATTAATGGATAAGTCTCAATTTTTATTTTAAAAATTTCTCTTTTATTATCCGTGCAACTATAAATCCTGAAATTAATGCAATTACAGAATAAATAACAATATCTATCAAATTATCCATTAGATCATATACCTCATGCCAATCAATATAAACTCAATCAATCTATTTTAGGTATTATACCCATCGCACATGAAAATTCGGCACTCAGTTGGTACTAATAATTTGGAAATTATCAGTTAATAGTGTGTGTCATTCTGCTTTGAAATGATCCGCTGCTGTGAAAAAAGCTTGGCAAGTGCTTTTGAAAAGTGAGCAAGTTTGATAGTAGCGACCGTACAGGATGTTCTTCTTGAAAAACTTCCCATAACGTTCAATCAAGTTCAGATTGGGTGCGTACGGCAGCAAAAACAGGAGTTTTATTTCTGAGTCGTTGAGGATAGTCACTGATCAGTTGGGATCGAGCATAACGCGCATGGTCACCAATAATGTAAATCCATGCCGCTGTTGGGTGGTGTGCCTCGATTTGCTGAAACAGTTGGATAGTCGATTGCGCATTGATAGTGTCATCATAGCGCACAATGGCCTGCAGACTAACCGTATTCATCGCGCCATTAATATGCAAGCGTTGCCGTGCGGTATGACTGCGAATTCCGCGCTCCTGGCCGCGTTTGATCCATCCGTAACCGGCTACCGGATTATGATGGGGATGAGTGGCATCCATGAAATAAACAGGGTCTGCGGGCGCTTTGCTTGCCTTGAGTTCTTCCTAGCATGCCACAAAGGCGCGTTGTTGCTCAGCATCAGCCTTACCCGGCACCAGCTTTGGCTTTTTATAGACATAGCCCATTCGGCATAATAATGGGGTTATGCCGCTTTCGCTGTAGCAGACATCCCAGCTTTGTTCAATATAATGCGCGCTTTCTTTGGCAGTCAAATACAGATTCTTATGTCAATTCTGATCCAATGCTTGTCTGTGCAGCTCATTCAGAAAAGACTCGCTACCGCCAACCTCAAACTTCTGCAGCGCAGATAAGCCGCCCTTGCGATAACGCTTATAATGATGACGCACGGTTTCCCGGTCCATCATGAGCGCTTCAGCCACTTGAGTAACCGGCCACCCTTTTCCTAACAGCTAGACGGTTTTTAGCCGGTCAGCATAACGCTTATCTGAGGTTTGACGGTGCGCCGCCTCTAAAGCGGCAATTGCTTGTGCCGTGAGCTGGTAACGTGATGACATAGCAAAATTCTAATATATTCATACCTATGCCGCTCTAACTTAAACCAATTTTTGATTCACGAGAAGTATAACTACAGCTTGGGATGCATACCATCTCTCAAGATTTCGATAAAGTTATCCATTGTGACTGGCTTGCCAAAATAATATCCTTGTAACTCATAGCATCCTTGGGAGGCTAGTGATTTAGCTTGCTCAAGCGTTTCGACACCTTCCGCAGTAACCTGTAAATCTATACTTTTAGCTAATGCAAGAATAGCCTTCACAATGGCCTCGCCCTGGTTGTTATACGTAATGCCAGATACAAATGACTGATCAATTTTAAGTGCCGTAATTGGAAAGCGCTTGAGGTAGGCTAAAGAAGAGTACCCTGTACCAAAGTCGTCGATCGCAATTCCCCCGAGGCCGAGCTCTCGTAATTCATGAAGGACATGAGAAGTATGCTCTGGTGTTTTCATCAAAAGACTTTCAGTAAGTTCGAATACTAGTCTGCTTGGGTCGATCCCAGTAGAATTAATTGCTCGTATCAAACCTTCCTGCAAACTTGGTTTCCCAAACTGCCGTGCCGAAATATTTACAGCAATACTTATTTGTGTACTTGTAGTCTGGTCTAATCGCACCATATCAGCACATACCTGATGAATGATCCAATTCCAGAAGTCGTTTATCAAACCTGTTTCTTCGGCTAAAGATACAAACTTCGCGGGAAATATCAACCCCTGCTCGGGATGTTTCCAGCGCAACAAAGCTTCTGCGCTAATGATCATAGAAGTAGAAGCAAGCACTTTCGGTTGGTAGTGCATAATCAACTCATCGCGTTCCAGCACGCGCCGCAATTGAGCTTCCAACCTAAGACGTTCAAGGCTACCTTCGTTCATATGGGAATGAAAAAACTGTACACCATTGCGCCCTTGGCTCTTAACAGAATACATTGCAGAATCGGCATTTCTCAAAAGTTCTTCGAGTGTACAACCATCCTTGGGGTATAAGGCAATGCCGACACTCGCGCTGATGAATATCTCATGATCATTTAGGCTTACTCCTTCTGTCATCCTGTCGGCAATCTTGCGTGCCACGCTATCCACGATATTTGCTTGTTGGAGATCTTCGATCAACACTACAAACTCATCTCCACTCAAACGCGCCACAAAATCATGTGTACGTACCGACTCGCGTATTCGTGAAGAAGCAATTTTTAGGAGAGTATCACCAGCGGCATGACCTAGTGAGTCGTTGACAGCTTTAAATCGGTCAAGATCAAGAAAGAGTAATGCAAGCGAACGATTGCGTCCTTGCACACGTTCTATGGCTTTTTTTAAATGGTCATGGAAATGCTTCCGGTTTGGTAGCCCTGTAAGGAAATCGTAATGGGCAAGCAAATCTAGCTCGCGTATTGATCGATAGCGGTCAATGGCGATAGAGCATATCTGGCTCGCAATATGTAAAAGCTGTTTATCTTGCTTTATACTATGTTCTGAGCTAGTGCGATAATGAGCAATCATAAGGCCTGTCATATCTCCATCCGTGCTCTGGATAGGCTCTAGATTGGTATGTGTGACAGCTAACTGTTTCATGAGGCTGCGGTATAGTTTTGATTCAAACCAGCGACTTGGTGATTTTGCATCGATATAATTCAAATTATCATTGCGCCGCCCGAACCGTGGATGTAAAGCTAATAGTTGGTCTCGATACCAAGATGGGAGGCTACAGCCGGTAACTAGATTTAAATCGCTTTTACCTTTATCCTCGCAAAAGAGTATGGCGCAGAACATATCACCCGATTCACGCTCAATAGCATCAGCTACTATATATAATGCATCTGACAGAGGTACTCCTCGCACCACTTTTTCAAGGACAGTCTTTTCAGTAGATAAAAGCACTTCAGCGCGCTTACTCTCACTAATATCCCGGAAAGTAGAAATCCTTCCAACTACCTTGTCTTGCACGCGTTGTGGACGAGAAGTCCACTCGAAAAATCGACCATCTCTTAACACTAAACATTCAATTAGCTCGGAGGTTGGTGCTCTAAGTAATTTATCGTTTTGCTCAAGAAACCATTTAGGGTCACGAACCTTCACTGCTAACAAAGTAAAGTGCATAAAGTTTCCATGATCTTGATCATGGGTAGTTAACCCCCAAAGTTCAAGATAGCGTGTGTTGCAGGCCACAATCCGTCCTTGTTCATCGACAGCTACAATGCCGTCAGCCATAGCTTCCAAAATTACAGAAAATAGAGAATTGACCGAGCGTAATCGTTGCTCTGCTTCGGTACGTCGGTCCAACTCATTCATGGCGATGCTTAACGTCTTGCGAGTATATGCCTGCATGACACGAAACACTAAAAAACCAATCAATGCCCCGGGAATCAGACTGATTATTGCAGCGATAAAGACAGGCTCTAAAGATCGCGATATGGTAAGCGATACATAGTCACCATTCGATAACTTCACCACAAAGCGCTTGTTAACAAACTCTAATGATTTGATGCTATTTTCTGAACTCATGGTTATCTTACTTGAGCTATTGATAGAAACTGCTTGTAATAATTGTTCCAAATCATTTAGGCTTGTCTTGATTTGAGTGATCGGTAGGGTTTGCAATTTCGCAACATTAGAAAATATTGCTGCTTCATTTGCCACAAGCAGATTCATTGCAATATAACCAAAGCACAGGTTTAATAATGGAAGCAGCAATGCTGTAACAATGCCTGCAAGCGAGGCATTTCTACTAATTAGTTTACCTAATTGGCTAGTATCAGGGGTGTTCACCTCCATTCTTTTATATAGACCTGATGCCATATATTCTCTCTTAATCTTACTGTTCAGCATCAATGTGAAAGGAAATCAACAGGGCAACCATTATTGTCAATGTAAAACAATATGTTGCGCATAGATGATTCATCAAAAAAGATAAATCTGGTAACTGGAATATGATGGTTTCAGTTATATACATTAGAGAAGTCTAATGCTAACTAGATCTAAAACAATAAATAGCCAATAGTCACATTTTGAGATTTCTTTAGGTACATAGGTATTGTACTTAAGTCGTACCTGTAACTTTAAGAGAGATGCACCATACGAGACGAAAATAAGCTCCCCCATTATGAGCAATCTCTTCGATGATCCCTGCCACTATGAAGAGCCGCTTCTTTCGCCTTCCTTCGAAGCACTGGAAGAACACATGGGTTGCTACGAGATAGTTTTTATCTTCAACGATGAAGGCTTCGGTGTCGATATCTTCATCCTGAAATGATTAGGTGTCGATGGTGATCTGCTAATAATTTGAGCTGAATATGCAGCATCAGCACGGCACTGACGCATTCCTGTCAATGACAATTAAATTTTGACCCACTTTACGGACTAAAACGGCAATTTAAAATTGACCCACCCTTTTATTATCTTAACCTAAACCGAGGCTTGTTCAGATTCTGTCACTGGAGCTATTCCAGCGGTTTTCTTTCCCTTTAAACGATAGCTTTGTCCGCTTATCTGCACGATATGCGCATAATGCAATAAGCGATCTAACAAGGCTGCGGTTAACGTCTGATCATGGGCAAACGCACTTGACCACTGTGAGAACGGCAGATTGCTTGTGACGATGACACTGCCCACTTCATATCGTTTGGCAATCACATTAAAGAACAGATTCGCTTCAGCACGGCCAAACGGCAGATAGCCAATTTCATCAATCACCAACAGTTTGGGCGACAGGATACTGCGCTTAAGATAAGCATCCAGACGATCCTGTTTTTTCGCCGTTGCCAGTTGAAGCATCAAGTCTGCTGCCGTGATGAACCGTACTTTGATGCCACGTTGGATCGCTTGATAAGCAAGGCTGATAGCCAGATGACTTTTACCGACCCCACTGGGTCCAAGCAACACGATATTTTCAGCACGTTCGATAAACGCCAGGCTGGTCAGTTCTTGTAACTGTTTGCGCGGTGCACCGGTTGCGAATCGGAAATCATAATCATCGAAGTGCTTGATAGTAGGCAGACCGGCCAGTTTGAGCAAGGTCTCTCGTGTGCGTAGCATTCTGGCATTGAGTTCAAGCTGCAACAGCTGTTCAAAGAACTCTGCCATGCTGGCATTTTGACTCGCACAGCGATCAGCAATGGCTGACCATTCGGTTGCCATTGCCGGTAATTTCAATTCAAGACATGCTGCCTGGATACGCTGCATTTGTAAATTCATGGCCGTACCCCCGAGAGCTCGTCATAGACAGCCAGCGGGTGCTGGAGACTTTCCACCGGGGTGGCGCACCCATAGCGTACTGCTGACAATGGGTGAACTAAACCTTTGCCCGGTGGTAACGGCTGTAAATGCCAACGCTCTTTATCTAACCGCACTTGAGGTTGCTCGCCTGTGGTGCCATGAATGCGTTGATTGGCCACATCATGCAACCAGCAACCAATACGCGCATTGGCTGTCTCGACATCAAGGTCGAGCCCTGCCTGCTTGAGTGTGGCAGCCAGTGGTGTGATAAAACTGCGTTTGAGATAGCCATTGAAACGTTCTACCTTGCCTTTAGTTCTGGCGCGATAAGGTCGGCATGCTTTGGGTACAAACCCATAATCTCGCGCCATCTGAAGCAGTTGGCTGTTCCAGCGATGCTGTCCATCACCATAAGCATCACGTACAATCATGATGCATTTGGCATTATCAAACAGCAACTCTTTGGGTACACCTCCGAAGTAATGGAATGCCGCTTCAATACCAGATAGCCACTCCTCCTGACGCTCAAATTCACTAAAGCGCACAAAACTCGCTCGGCTATATCCCAAGGTTGCAACCAGCGCCTTGAATCTACGGCGGCCCCGACTGATGGTGGTGAAATCTATCTGCAGTTGGCTTCCTGGCTCAGTTTCGAAACGAACCACAGGTTCCTGTATAACCGTTCTGTAAGGGCGCAACCAGTTTTTTAGAATACCTTCCTTACCTTGATAACCACGTTCTTGCAGCTCGTGAAACAGCACTGCCGCAGGTATCCAATCAGGTTTTGCTGCGTTAATGCGCTCAAGCAGGTAAAGTTTAAAGGGTTCAAGTTTAGAGGTTCGTTCCGGGCGATGATAAGTGGAAGTTTTAGCAACATCGCGCAGATAACGACGAACCGTGTTACGGGAAAGTTTTAAGATTTTTGCAATTTGGCGAATACTATGACCTTGTCGGTGTAGCACATGAATTTCCACTAATAACTCCTGAGTCAACATTTAATTTAAACCGCCTTTGGAAGAATCAAAAGCGGCAATTTTGCCCCAGGTGGGTCAATTTTAAATTGCCGTTAGTGGGTCAGTTTTACATTGCCGGTGACATTCCTGAATCTTCACGTCCTACCATCACCCGCTTCCTGCTGGGTCAGTCTTCATTTCTATATCAATTTTTTAGGAAACGCTTATGGAAACACCATTGAATCCACTGACAGTTGACATCGTCAGCACGCCCGATCTCCAGCTGCGCGAGAATTTCGAGGAGAGGGCAGCGATCATGGAGTTCGAGGTCAATATGATGAGCGCATCGACCCCGCTAAATTCATGGATGAGGTTGGAAAGCTCATGAGCTTGGCTATTGACCTAAAGGTAGAAGAGGGTAAGCAATCATCAGAATCCATACCAAAGCAAGCCAAGCATAGAAAGAAAGCCAAATCCACCTCAGAAAGCTCTATTGCTTCCTGAGCCTATATCATGCTTGCGGGTGCTGCCTTTTAATGCAATCAAGATCACTAAAAGAAATCCTACTATGCAATACCAAAACTTCCTACTCGACGCAGTCAATAAAGTACTCTCCTGGGATATTTCAGATGAGGTATAAGCAAATGCAGTTAAGGAGCAAGCCAATCTGAAGGCGAGATTCAGCTTTGAAGAATTCTGGAGTATTCTTCAGGCTGATTCCTGCCCATCGCAGCGCTTCCACCAGTGCAGAATCAGGGGCAAATAGAGTTTCTGACAGGAGGCATCGGCCTGGATGAATCACAGGCAGTATTGCAAGAAGGAAGAAAATGGCCACTGATGCTTGAACTAGCCAATGCCGGAACGCCTCGGGCGGGATATATCAGTGATATCCAGATTATCATCAGGTATGCATCCGGTTTTACTGTACTGGAAACAATTAGAAAGGGTTTACCTGCTTGTCAAACTTCCGCCCGGAAATATTCCCTTGATGCTACTTACGAAAGGAATATACTGCATCGTGACTTAAATAAACGAGGTAGTCCCCCGGCTTTGCCGGGGGACTATTAAAGGTTTGACCGTGTGATACGGTCACCCTGATTCTTTTAGCTTGATCAAGAGCTATGAGAATTATACTCACTACACTTCAAATTTCGGCACTCAAGTACAATCGATAATCTGAAAATTATCGGTCAACAGGGAACGTAGTGATTCTTTATAGCGTTCAGAAGCAGCAAAAAAATCATCGCAAGCTCGCTTGAACAAGGCAAAGGATTCATAGTACTTGCCATACAGCATTTCTTTTTTGAAGAATCGCCAATAGCGCTCAATCAGATTCAGATTGGGTGCATACGGCGGCAGGAAGATCAATTCTATTTTTGAATCTGACAAGTATTCAGTGACGATCTGTGAGCGATAATAGCGGGCATTATCGCAGATGACGTAAATACGGGTAGCAGCGGGATGTTGTTGCTCGATCTGTTGTAACAGCTCTACCGTGGACTGTGCATTGATAGTGTCATCATAGCGAATGATTGGACATAGTCCGACGCAATCGATAGCGCCGTTGATGTTGATGCGTTGTCGACCTGTGTTGCCGGGAATTTCATGATCCCGGCCACGCTTGATCCATCCGTATCCAGCGATTGGATTGTGCTGCGGATGCGTTGCGTCCATGAAATAAATCGGATCATCCGGCGCCTTTTTTGCTTTCAGGGTTTGATAGCGTTCAATAAAATCCTTTTGCTGCTCAGCATTGGCTTTACCTGGAATCAACTCGGGTTTTTTGTAAACATAGCCCAATCGATGTAATAATTGTGTCATGCCGCTCTCGCTATAAGCGACCTGCCACCTCTGCTCGACGTAATACGCGATTTCTTTGGCGGTAAGATAGAGATTCTCACGTAGATGCTGATCCAGCAACCGCTGCTGTTCTTCTGTAAGCGCGGCGTCACTGCCGCCAGCGTCGTTTCTCTGTAAGGCAGCCAAACCGCCTTTGCGATATCGCTTGAAGTGATTGCGGACAGTTTCACGGTCAATCAACAGGGCTTCTGCAATCTTTGTGACCGACCATCCTTTGCCTGACAGATAAACTGCCTTAACCCGATCGGCATAACGCTTATCGGTGGCATGACGGTGTTCAAGCTCTAAATCAGCAAGTTCTTGCCCGGTTAGATGATAGCGTAAAGACATGCAACAATTCTATTCATGACAGTGGCGCACTAACTTAAACCAAATTTTCATTCATGAGAAGTATAAATGAGAGATTATCAGAGTTTGGCCCATACGACATGGGACTGTAAGTACCATATCGTATTTATCCCGAAGAGAAGGAAGAAAGTGATATTTGGAGTAATACGAAAGCACCTTGGGAAGGTATTTCACGAGTTAGCAGGGCAGAAAGAATGTCAGATAGTGGAAGGACATCTGATGCCTGATCATGTACACATGTGTATTAGTATTCCGCCTAAGTATTCAGTATCTTACGTAGCAGGGCATATCAAAGGGAAAAGTGCGATATCGATTGTGCGGAGATTTATGGGGAAAACAAGGAATTTTGTAGGTGAGAGTTTTTGGGCACGTGGTTATTTTGTATCCACGGCAGGATTAGATGAAGAGATGGTCAGAGAATATATCCGGCATCAAGAGAAAGAAGATGAGCATTATGATCAACTCAAGCCAGGTGTATGAGGCCACCTTTAGGTGGCACCAGCTTTTGCCCCTTTTAGGGGCTAATAAAAATAAGCCTCCGGCTTTGCCGGAGGTAATTTAACTCTTGAAAAAGAGCATAAAAGATTACGCTGCTTTGGCCAGTTTCCAAAAACCCAGCATAGTTTTTCTATACCTCTTCTATTTGAGTCTAATATCGCCGTCGTTGATTTGCGTATAGACTGTGTAGGGAAGAACAACTGTATCCAAAGCTCCTGATAATGCAATATCTAAGAATATTAGCTGGGGTATCGGTGCTACCCATAGGGCTATTTGAGAGGGTTTTCCCCGTAGTAAGCAAATATCGTAAGAAATACCACTATAAATGCGTGGTATCGCTTCACAGGAGGTTTCAATTTGATGGAGATTGCGCTTTGTAACCCAATCACTCCGAATAACTGTATTGATTGTGCCACATCCAACCAAAAATACCGCTATTGAACAAACAAATGCATATTTTAGTTTACTCTTCATTAGCAAAAATCACTGAGTAAGCAAAAGTATACGAGAAAGAACTGATATTCTTTTGGAATCCGCAAAGCTAAAAATTCTCAATAGCCGGCCAAAAATATGCTTATCCACAATTTCTGTGGATAAGTTTGTGAGTAATTTGTAAATACTAAAGCTAAGATAGCTATTTGCAATGTCTTTTTCTGGTTCGATTAAATTTTAAACATATAATAATATTATTTATAATCAATGTATTAGTATTATATATTAATTATTCACGTGAATTTGGTTGTATAAAATACTATTTAATGAGTAATGTGGATTATTTCATAATGTCAAGAAATATTTATTTTAATTCAAATATTATCATTTCACTCGATGGTGGTATCAATCTAAGCTATGAATACTTTTTATACGACATAATAAATTAAAAGTATCGCAACGGTATTCCTATCATCTATGACTATCAACAGTGTATCCAATAACATTATCCTGCGGGGTTCCTCTGGTAACTAAAAAGACTCTTTGCCTGTCATTCTTTCAATTTAATTACCTCATATGGTCAATTTGAAACTAAACGCATAAAATAATCTGCCATATCTATTAAGTTGACAGTGTTCTCCGATGAGTGAAATAAGCCAGCAAGAGTTTGATGATCTTAACAAGTGGTATCGTGAATTGATGGTGTCCCAGCAAACAATTTTACTCTCGACTGCTACGGCAAATGGTATTCCAAACATCAGTTACGCCCCTTTTGTGCGCGATCGGGCTGGATACTTTTATATCTTTGTAAGTGAGATGGCAGATCATACTGTTAATTTATTGGGTAATCCAAAAGTATCAATTATGTTTATCCGCTCAGAATCAGAATCTCGTAATCTTTTTGCACGAGAGCGGGTTGTATTAAATTGTGCTGTAAAGGAAATAATCCGGAATACCGAGATTTACGCTCAGCAGTTACAAGCATTACAGGAAAAATTTGGTAATATAGTAAGTCTATTAAGTAAGTTGTCAGATTTTCATTTATTTGCATTATGTCCAGAAAGCGGGCGATTTGTTGCTGGTTTTGGACAAGCCTTCACAATTGATGTAGCTAATGAGAGTCTGCATCGATAATTATCAATGATCTACAGGATCAACTGAATTGGATGTGTATTTTTGCCAGAAGCCTATCATGGCTATTCTGGTGATGACAGCGAAAAAAGTTGTAAGGTAATGAAGCCCACCGTTTCAAATTTGTTGGTACAGTAACAACTGAGAGAATTATAGCCTAACCAGTTAAGAATGATTCAGAATGTATAAGATTTGAAGAGCATATCGACGGTTTGGTTTTGTTGTTTACGCAGTGCTTTGGCATGTGCCCATTTGTGTTCGATGGGATTGAGATCTGGAAAGTCAAGCGGGCAGGTATTCAAGGGTATGCCCGGCGTTTTGTATGGCATCCCGTGTGTCCTGTCTCTTATGGAACGTGGCATTGTCCATCACAACGACGGAATGTGACGGCAATTTAGGTAACAGGTCCTGCATCGCCTATCCATGAAACATACATGGACGTTAATGTTGATTTCAAACAGGCCGACGGTTACCGGTTACCAGTAGCTTTCCGATCAGAGCACCAATCGCGTTGATACGACCTTTCGCGTGCCAGTCATGCGTGCCATGACATCTCTGGCAATGGGCGCATAATCGTGCGTGCGCGGTGCGTCATGCGCAAATCCACTTTCATCAATGTAGACAATGAGCCGACCTGCGGCTTCATAGGCCGCGATCTTTTTCTGGAAGATACGCCGTGCGTTTGCGTCCGCTTTGGGATGCGGCAGCGTTTTTTTATAGGTTACGCCAAGCTTCCTGAGTGCCAGAAAAATAGCGTTCTGCGCCACACCCAAGCGGGCAGCACGTTCGTACTGATAGGCATCAGGATAATCGAGAATATCTTGCCGTAGTACAGCAAGATCAATCTTGCGTTTGCGAAACCACTGCGGTTTGCGATCAACATGCTTGATCCAGCGAACAACGCTCGCCACACCAACCCCAACCGATCTACCACCTCGGCTATGGTAAGTCCTTCCTTCTCTCGGACAGATAAAACTTTACGCCGGAAATCTAATTAATATGCCATTTTTACATTTGGGTCTTAGAACCTGTTCAAAGTCTTTTGGTTTGACGGAAAAAGTGTGATACTTGCAGGATGAGAACACGTTATCCAAGCGATATCAGTCGCGAACAGTTCGAGCAGATCCGCTCGCTGCTGGAAAGTGCGCGCAAGAAGACCAGTCCGCGTCGAATCGATTTATACGAAGTATTTTGTGCGGTGTTGTATTTACTCAAGAGTGGTTGCCAGTGGCGCATGTTGCCAAGCGAATTTCCGAAGTGGCGTACGGTCCATTCGTACTTTGCTATTTGGAGCGAGCCGGATAAAGAAGGAGTGAGCCTGCTGGAGCAGGCACTTAAAAAATCAGGTTGGCGCGGCCCGTATGAGACAGGGGCGCAACGCCTGCACGTCCTATTTGATCATAGACGCGCAGAGTGTGAAGAACACGGATACGGCGAACCAAAAGGGTGATGACGCGGGCAAGAAGGTTTCGGGTATCAAACGCCATATTGCGGTGGATACGCAGGGGTTGCCACATGCAATCGCAGTCACTACGGCGGAGGTCACTGATCGCAAGGGAGCGTTGCAGGCGATGGATCGGTGTAAGACGAACCTGGATAGAGTGCAAAGTGTATTGGCTGACGGCGGTTATGTGGGACAACCGTTCGCTGAAGCAGTGAAGACCACCATTGGCGCAACTGTGCAGATTGCCCGGCGCAGTCAATTACACATGTTTTCTGTGATGCCGAAACGCCGGGTGGTAGAACGCTCTTTCGCATGGTTGGAAAAATGCCGGCGGCTATGGAAAAATTGTGAACGCAAGCTCAACACTAGCCTACAGTTCGTCCATCGTGCTTTCTTGGCATTGTTACTACAAAGACTTTGAACAGGCTCTTAGGAAGTTAAGCACTTATTAAAGTGTGCTAACTTACTGAGATGTAATCTAAAAACAGGTATTATATCCATTCTAGAATTAAAGAAGCGAAATTCAGGCAACCTATTCGTTATTTTGCACTTGATCTTACTGCTACTCATGCAGCTCATTTGACCGATATCTCTGTTCGATCGGTTAATGCCATTTACCTTAAAGTGCGGCAGAGGATTGCCCAGTGCTGCGAGCTTGAATCGCCTCTGCAAGGCTCGGCAGAAATCGATGAATCGCACGATGGCGCACAACGTGTTCTCGGTAAAAGAGGCCGTGGAGCTTATGGCAAAACAATCGTCTTTGGTGTGCTGAAACGCCAGGGGAAAGTATATACGGAGATTGTGCCAGATTGCTCTAAAGCGACACTGCAAGCCATTATCCGTGGACATGTGGTTCCAGATGCCGTGATTCATTCTGATGGGTGGCGTGGCTATGACGGACTGGTCGATATTGGCTTTAATAAGCACTTCAGGGTGTATCATGGTGACAATGAATTTGCCAGGGGTGAGCAGCATATTAACGGCATTGAATCTTTCTCGAGTTTTGCAAAAAGTCGTTTGGCAAAGTTCAACGGCGTACCTGAACATACTTTCTATCTGCACTGAAAGAAACCGAATTTCGTTTTAATCATCGGCGTGATAATCTCTATCAGGAAATTCTCAAATTATTACGTTTAAACCCGCTTTAACTTCCTAAGACCCTACATTATAATCAATATTATCTGGTTGTGATGTATCGTTACCTCTCAAGATAGCCTGCCTATTTTCTCCATTTTTCAGCTTATTCAGTCGAAATTCAAAACCAGATCCTGAAGGGCATGGAACCAAATAGCATTAAGATCATTGTGAACATCATAAGAGACCTGAATCGGTTATTGAGATTCCACGCTGGTCAATCATCTTCCCTTCCGCTCATAGATTGATGATCTGGTTAGAATGAAAAGGAGAAGCAATTGCCAGGGACTGATCATTATCGATAGAGGATTGGGGCTAAGCGTCAATCGGGAGGAATGGATGGTTGAAAAAAATGGCGGATCAAGATGAAAGAATCAAAGAAACGAAAACATTATTCAAAAGAGCATAAAAAGGAAGCTGTATTACTGGTAACCGAACAGGGATATAGTCTACCCCAGGCAGCACAAGTAGTTGGAACCAGTGAGAAAAACCTGCAACGCTGGGTTAATCAACAAACGTAAGAAAGAAATGGAGAGCGTTTGAACACGAATGAACGTGCAGAACTACAACAGTTGAGACATGAAGTAAAAATGCTGCGCATGGAGAAGGAAATTCTAAAAAAGGCCAGTGTCTTCTTTGCGAAAGAAATGAAGTGAAATATGGTTTCATTCAAGCTCAGCAAAATGATTATCATGTAAAAACATTATGTCACATGATGGACATAGGTAGTAGTGCTTATTACAATTGGAAAAAAGCTTATCAATAGTGAAGCATGGCAGCTATGCCATCGCATGAAAATGCACTTTGTACAATCCAGGCAAAGCATGGGCAGTCGATAAAGACAAAGCCTCTATGCCGCGTCATTCTATGATTATCCTGCCGAAAACTGGCAGCATATTAGTACAACCAATCCGGTCGAATTCATTTTTACTGCTGTCAGATTGAGAACAAACAAAACTAGGAATTGTGGAAGCCGGACAACCAGGCTAACCATGGCGTTCCAGCTAATGGAGACAGCGCAGAAAAATTGGTTTCGATTAAAAGATTATAAGCTGTTAGCAGATGTCATCTCCGGCGTTAAATTTGTTAACGGCATTAAACAAACAGGAGATCAAAAACAGGGAGCCGCTTGACTCTCCCTATACCACATTTGACTATAGCTCCACTTACTCTGCTAGAACTGCTTCTTTAATTGATCCCAATCCACAATCTAAGTAGTGCAATATGGTTAATGGGAAAATCAATTTGCCATATTTAGATTGTTTGTGGTTACTATGTAAAAGATTAGGTGATTTCCGAAAAAGGCTATTCCCATTGAGGTAGAATCGGGCTTTCACTTGTTTAACCACTGAGCTTGATCATGCTGTCCGCCTCTGCCCCGACTGTTGCGCCCCTGAGCACGTCCCAAATCGAAGACCTGAGACTAGCAAGTTCGAAAATGCCCGGACCGGAACGCCGGTCCTTTCAGGCGGCGATGACGTTGAAATATTGCCGGGGCAATCCCCGCCAGGCGGAACGGGTGTTTGGCTGGAATCGCGACACGATCGAACTCGGGCTGAATGAACAGCGCACGGGCGTGATTTGCCTGGGGGCGCAAGCAGCGTACTGCGGAAACCGCCTCTGGGAGGAGAAGCACCCTGACGTGGCGCAAGCCCTATGGGCATTGGCGGAATCGCACTGTCAGCAAGACCCGACCTTCCGTACGGCGCTATCGTATACTCGGCTGACCGTGGCGGCGGCGTTGGATCGGTTACGCGCCCAAGGTTTTCCGGAGGATTGCCTACCATCGCCCAGCACGATGGCGGAGGTGCTGAACCGGAATGGCTACCGCCTACGCAAGGTGGTCAAGGCCAAACCCCAAAAAAACTCCCGGAAACGGATGCCATCTTTGCCAATATCGCGGACAAGGACGGAAAACCCATAGCGGACCCAGCGTGTTTGGAAGTTGGGCAGGTCATGCGCCTGAGCATCGACTGCAAGGCCACTGTGAAGATCGGGGAATACTCACGGGGTGGGAAAACCCGCGGTGACACCCAAGCCGCCGATCACGATATGGGCTGCGAGGAAAAGCAGGTTCCGTTTGGAATCGTGGAAGAGGATAGTGGGCAGTTGCATCTGACGTTTGGAAGCTCCTTCAAGACCAGTGACTTCATCATGGATGGCTTGGAGGACTGGTGGCAGGCCATCCCCAAGGAAAAGCAGGTCGTGATGACACACATCCAACTCAAATTGGACAATGGCCCGGAAAGCAGCGGGGTGCGTACCCGGTTCCTCAAGCGCATAGTGGAGTTCGCCGATGCTACCGGCAAAATCATCCAGCTGCTGTACTACCCGCCATACCACAGCAAGTATAATCCCATCGAACGGTGTTGGGGAATTTTGGAACAGCATTGGAATGGAGCCCAACCGGGGGATACCGCAACCATGCTGGAATGGGCGAAACGCATGACCTGGAAAGGTATCTACCCGATAGTAAAATTGAGCCGCAGGCTCTACCAGAAAGGCGTTTCTCTATCCAAGAAAGCCATGCGGGAAATCAAAACCAGATTGGAGCGCAACCCGCTTTTGCCCAAATGGGACATTCTGATTCGGCCTGCCTGATGGGGATGTTTGCTTTCGGAAATCGCCTTAGCAGTCGTCAAGATGAAGATGAAGATGAAAGGGAATTGTTAATTCATACGTCATGGCTTCATTTTTTATTATTTGTTCAGATGCAAGTCCATACAAAGATTGGATTGTCGGATAATAATCAAAACAGCAATTTAATAAAAATAAATTATCAATTAATCAATAGCTTGGATATTGCATTTTCAAGAAAAACGCTATTTTCGTCAGACCCAAGATTGTAATAAATTTAAAAACTCATGAGTCCAACAAAACATCCTAATGGTTTGTACCTTTTGTTTTTTACAGAAATGTGGGAGCGCTTCAGCTACTACGGCATGCGGGCTATCTTCACATTGTTTATGATCAAAGCTTTGCTTTTCGATAAAGCTTTGGCATCTGAAATTTATGGAAATTACACTGGCTTGGTTTACCTTACTCCTTTGATTGGTGGTTACTTAGCCGATCGTTACTGGGGCAATAGAAGAACTATTCTTGTGGGCGGGGTCTTGATGGGGATCGGGCATTTCTGCATGTTTCTATCTGCAGCGAATTACGGCAATATTGCCTTTGCGCAACCGATGCTATTCTTGGGTCTGGGATTTTTAATTTTTGGTAACGGTTTTTTCAAACCTAATATCTCTACTATGGTCGGTCAGCTCTATCAGGTGGGGGATAAACGTGTAGACGCTGCATTCACTATTTTTTATATGGGTATTAATTTAGGAGCATTCTTTGCTCCGCTTGTTTGCGGCGGCTTTGGAGATACTGGAAATGCAGCAGATTTCAAATGGGGCTTCCTTGCAGCCTGCATTGGTATGATCATTAGTATTCTTTCATTTGAATTGCTTAAAAACAAACTAATCATAACACCAACAGGTGAAGGTATTGGATTGGTTCCAAAGAAGAAAGTGTTAGCAGAAAATGAGGCTAAAGTATCTAAGCTACCACTTTCTCAATCACTCATTTGGGCAACTGCCTCTATTAGTTTGTTTATCGTATTTTATAACCTTATGGAGTTAGGTGTCATTGGATCAGCTATCTTTTCCATCACTATTATAGGCCCTGCTGCAATCATTGCCGACAAAACACTTACATCAATTGAGAAACAACGCATAGGGGTTATTTATATCCTTGCTTTTTTCGTTATTTTTTTCTGGGCAGCATTCGAACAAGCTGGTGCATCATTGACCTTTTTTGCAGAAGAACAAACTGATAGAAGTCTATTCGGAACAGAAATTCCAGCAAGCTTCTTTCAATCAATTAACGCTGTACTTATTATAATTTTAGCTCCAGTATTCGCCTTTATCTGGACATTCTTAGGTCAACGCAATTTGGAACCATCATCACCTACTAAACAAGCATTCGGTTTGTTGTTTTTATCGATAGGCTATATGGTTATTGCATTTGGCGTAAAAGGATTAGATCCAACTATTAAAGTTAGTTTCATGTGGTTAACTAGCCTGTATTTAATGCATACTATCGGTGAATTGTGCTTATCGCCAATTGGCTTAGCTATGGTTGTAAAATTAGCACCTGAGAAATTTGCTTCGTTGTTAATGGGTGTATGGTTTTTATCGACTGCAGCTGCAAATAAATTTGCAGGAATATTAAGTTCTTTGTACCCTGATCCTGCATTTCCTGTGCCACCAAAATTTATAATATTTGAAATCAATGACCTACATGAGTTTTTTATGATCTTTGTAATTTTGTCCGGGCTTGCATCCTTGATTTTATTTATACTCACTAAGACATTACAAAAAATGATGCACGGTGTGCAATAAATCTGTATCGGATTTTCGCCTTGACTACATTATTAGAGGATATCACCATCAACATAGGACCATTGCCCTGCTTTGTACACAAAGCGACTGATTTCATGCAGACGATGAGCACGACCACTCACTTTATAGCGGGCTATAAATTCAACTATCGCATGATCCAATGTGAATTGTTCATGGTACCTCACTTCAAGACTGAGCCATTTTCTGTAGGGTCCATCTGCCAATCCAAGTGAAATTGGGCGGGTAGTGTGAAACCAAGTCGCCAGAAGATAATCTTCACGGCCAAGTGTATAGGCAGTATAGCGTGAACGCATTAATACTTCTGCACTGGAGGCAATTTCGCCTTCGTCGAGATAACGACTGCAGCAGTCAATGTATTTCTTATTGCTGCCACAAGCACAGCGCATCGTATTGGTATCCATATCAAGCTTGAAAGAATTATAGCTAAAATTATTTTATTCTATTTCTAAATGTAAACCTGACTTTGTCGATCTTTCTTTGCCGTATTCTTTATACTGTCTGCGGCTCGCCTTCGAGTCATTTTTGATTTGGAAATGTAATGAATAGGCAATATTGCACAAATTAATTTACTACACCATAGAAAAAAGTACTCACTATTTTTTTAATTGATCCTGATTATCATAATGAGATTTATCTCTTGATGGTGGTCTATAATGAATTATTGTTTGCATCTTGACACAATTTGGTCGTCTGCTTTTGCTGTATAGCGATGCTTCACCACTATAAAAAAATTATGCTGCCCAGTAATCGTATTGATGATACTTCACCTTGGTATCAAATAATTGTCGAGCAAAATATATCTTGCATCAAACTCACGGGCAGTTATACGCTGTCAGCATTAGATCAAGAGGTACGGAGAGTTGGTGCCAAGCTTACTCATTTTGCAACACAATTAGATCTTCACTGGGATTTGACTAGCATCCAGCAAATGGATCATGCAGGTGCTGTATTAATCTGGCGTGCCTGGGGAATGCATCGTCCTGTTAATTTATTGATGCGACCTGAGCATGAAAGATTGTTTGCTCACTTGGAAAAAGCACGTCCTGCACCTAAACCCGTACGTCGTGACATTCTTTGGCCCATCTTGACGCTAGGCAGACGTTATTTTTTATTTTGGGATCATTTGATTGGCATTATCACGTTATTAGGGCATGTATTACTGAATGTTCTCTATCTCGTTAAACATCCTAATCAGATTCCACTGCGAGAGATTTCTGCAAATTTATTCAGAACAGGGGCGCAAGCACTGAGTATTACCGCGCTCGTGGGTTTTCTTATCGGGATCGTCCTGAGCTATCTTTCTTCTGAGCAACTCCATAGCTACGGTGCTGATGTGTTTATTATCAATATTCTAGGGATGAGTATCGTTCGTGAGCTGGGACCAATGCTAGCTGCAATATTAGTTGCTGGCCGTTCTGGTTCATCGATGACAGCTCAGCTTGGTGTGATGCGTGTTACTGAGGAACTGGATGCTCTGACCGTCATGGGGATCCCGCATAGCTTACGTTTGGTTTTACCTAAAATCATTGGATTAGGCATCGCTATGCCGCTCGTTGTACTTTGGACCAGCGCGATTGCCCTGCTCGGAGGAATTCTGGCGGCTGATTTGCAAATAGGATTGAATTATAAATATGCATTAAGTCATTTACCCGATGCTGTTCCAGTTGCTAACTTATGGATAGGGATGGGCAAGGGGGTGGTCTGTGGCATGGCCATCGCCCTGATTGCTTGCCATTTTGGCTTGCGCATTAAACCGAATACTGAAAGTCTTGGCGAAGGCACGACCAATTCCGTGGTGACTTCCATAACGGCGGTTATTCTCATTGATGCGATATTTGCTGTAATTTTCTCGAATGTAGGTCTCAAGATGGCAGGCTAATGATTAATAACAATCCTATTATAGAGATACAAGGCTTGCATACACGCTTTGGTAGTCATGTCATCCATAAAAACATCAACTTAAATATATATAAGGGAGAAATATTGTCATTGGTTGGGGGCTCGGGCAGTGGCAAAACAACCTTGCTGCGTCAGATGTTAGGCCTGGAAACTCCCGCGCAAGGAAGTGTTAAGATTTTTGGTTACTCCAGATATGATTGTAATTTTGAATTATTGAGAAGCTTACGTAATCGCTCAGGAGTTTTGTTTCAACAAGGTGCGCTTTTTAGTGCGCTGAATGTATATGACAATATTGCACTGCCGATGCGCGAGTTACATTGTCTGACTGAAGAAATGATTCGCGACTTGGTCATGTTAAAACTAGATATGGTTGAGGTAGAAGCGCAGCATGCTAATAAAATGCCTGCGGAACTCTCGGGTGGTATGATCAAACGTGTTGCATTAGCACGAGCACTTGCATTGGATCCCGAACTGCTGTTTTTGGATGAACCTACAGCTGGTCTGGATCCAGCATTGAGCGAGAGTTTTGTCAATCTCATTCAAACATTACGCAAGGAGCTCACACTGACGATCATAATGGTCACGCATGACTTGGATACGTTGGCTGCAATCTCTACGCGTGTCGCAGTCTTGGCTGATCAGCAGCCTTGTTGCATTAGGTAAACTGGCCGACATCATCAAAATTGATCACCCTTTTATCAAAGATTTCTTTCTTGGGGAACGTGGTCGAAATGCATTGCGAAATGTACTGGCTCTCCCTTAAACAGAATTTCAGCAAAATAAATTGGTACCAGGTAGATTAATCGTGTGATTTTTTCACCTAGATTCCTTGGTTGAACGGTATGGAGTATGCGGTTTTGCGAGTGCAGGGCAAGGCGTAACGACAACAGATGGTTGTTACATTTAAAGGAGTCGCAACATACCTATGGGCTTGCAAAATCGTGCAATCCGCACCGTAGCGTAAACAGCCGGAAGGTGAGAGTGAAATTCACAGAAAAGGTTAAAATATTCACAATGTTAATACCCACATAAGCGATTAACTGAGGAATCTAAATTTAATTCAATAAGCCATCAATTCAAGGAAATATTTCATGTCTGCTGACACATTGACACTTGCCCAAATGCTAATTAGCCGTCGCTCGCTTACGCCGACTGACGATGGTTGCCAGGAAATATTAATCAATCGACTAAAAAAAATAGGATTTAACATTGAAAGTATGCGTCATGGTGAAGTAGACAATTTATGGGCGCGTCGAGGCAGTGCGCAGCCAGTTGTCTGTTTTGCGGGTCATACTGATATCGTGCCAACTGGCCCATTGACTCAATGGGAAAGTGATCCGTTTATACCTACGATTCGAAACAATAAACTTTATGGACGTGGGGCAGCTGATATGAAATCTTCCCTGGCTGCTTTTGTGACCGCCATAGAACGTTTTGTTTACGCATACCCAGATCATAAAGGTGTCAATTGCATTATTGATCACTTCGGATGAAGAGGGTGTTGCCGTGGAGGGTACTGTTAAGGTAGTTGAGGTGCTGAAAGCGCGGAGTGAATTGATTGACTATTGCATTGTCGGCGAACCGACTTGCACTGATAAACTGGGTGATACCATTAAGAATGGGCGACGTGGTTCACTATCGGGAAATTTAGTTATCAAGGGAATACAAGGGCATATTGCCTACCCGCATCTTGCCAAAAATCCTATTCATCTTGCTGCGCCCGCTATCGCTGAACTAGCCCGAACCGAATGGGATCAAGGTAACGAGTATTTTCCGCCTACGACATGGCATATTTCCAATATCCATGGTGGTACAGGGGCTACCAACGTTATTCCAGGTGAAGTGAATCTGTTATTTAATTTCCGCTTTTCAACTGCAAGCACGGTTGAGTCACTTAAGCAGCGGGTTCATGAAATTCTTGATCGATATGGTCTGAATTACGATTTGACATGGGAGCTTTCCGGCAAACCATATCTGACTCCCAAAGGTGAATTAGCTGACGCGCTCAGCGCAGCGATTAAAAGTGTAACAACAATTGAGCCTCAGCTTTCCACCAGTGGAGGTACTTCCGATGGTCGATTTATCGCTGACATTTGCCCTCAAGTAGTTGAATTTGGGCCGTGTAATGCTACTATTCACAAACTCAACGAGTACGTGGAGATAGAGGATATAGAGCGATTATCAGAGATTTACCGACTAACTTTGGAGCGGTTATTGAGGTAATTATACTGTTTGGGCTTTGAACAATTATAGATGATAGAAGAAGTTACTTATTCATGGTTTTCTTAGAACCTGTTCAAAGTCTTTTGGTTTGACGGAAAAAGTGTGATACTTGCAGGATGAGAACACGTTATCCAAGCGATATCAGTCGCGAACAGTTCGAGCAGATCCGCCCGCTGCTGGAAAGTGCGCGCAAGAAGACCAGTCCGCGTCGAATCGATTTATACGAAGTATTTTGTGCGGTGTTATATTTACTCAAGAGTAGTTGCCAGTGGCGCATGTTGCCAAGCGAATTTCCGAAGTGGCGTACGGTCCATTCGTACTTTGCTATTTGGAGCGAGCCGGATAAAGAAGGAGTGAGCCTGCTGGAGCAGGCACTTAAAAAATCAGGTTGGCGCGGCCCGTATGAGACAGGGGTGCAACGCCTGCACGTCCTATTTGATCATAGACGCGCAGAGTGTGAAGAACACGGATACGGCGAACCAAAAGGGTGATGACGCGGGCAAGAAGGTTTCGGGGATCAAACGCCATATTGCGGTGGATACGCAGGGGTTGCCACATGCCATCGCAGTCACTACGGCGGAGGTCACTGATCGCAAGGGAGCGTTGCAGGCGGTGGATCGGTGTAAGACGAACCTGGATAGAGTGCAAAGTGTATTGGCTGACGGCGGTTATGTGGGACAACCGTTCGCTGAAGCAGTGAAGACCACCATTGGCGCAACTGTGCAGATTGCTCGGCGCAGTCAATTACACATGTTTTCTGTGATGCCGAAACGCCGGGTGGTAGAACGCTCTTTCGCATGGTTGGAAAAATGCCGGCGGCTATGGAAAAATTGTGAACGCAAGCTCAACACTAGCCTACAGTTCTTCCATCTTGCTTTCTTGGCATTGTTACTACAAAGACTTTGAACATGCTCTTAACAGCTTATTCTATCGCGCCCATCTCAAGTGCAAGATTGCGTGATTGTTCAGTTTCTTCTTCATTTGGCTCTGAACCAAGCCAGCTCTGCAGGTGAGTGTAAGTCATATCGCTCAATGCTTTAATCCAGTCTTGATGCTCATTGAGACAGGGAATGAAATGAAATTCTTGTCCCCCTGCTTCAATGAAAATTTTTTTACCTTCAATGGCAATTTCTTCCAATGTCTCAAGACAATCCGAAACAAAACCAGGGCAAACGACATCCACTCGCTGCGTTTTTAACTTCCCTAATTCCTTGAGGGTCACGGCAGTATACGGTGTTAACCATTTCGCATTGCCAAAGCGCGACTGGAAACACACTTGATATTGCTCTGTCACGAGCTCTAACGCTTCTGCTAGAAGCCTGCCAGTTTTCTGGCATTCACAGTGATAAGGATCTCCTTTGTCTAGCGTTTTTCGCGGTACGCCGTGGAAACTGAGGATGAGTTTGTCTGGTTTACCATGCTCAGCCCAATAATCGCGAATATTTTGTGCTAGTGCGGCAATATAGCCCGGATTATCATGAAAATGTTTAACTGTGCGAATAGCCGGAATATTGCGCATTTTTTTCAGCTCCGAAAAAAGGTTATCCATGGCCGATCCGCTGCTGCTAGCCGCATATTGCGGAAAAAGTGGGAATGCTAGGATTCGGTCACAACCGCGCTCTTTCATATGTTGCAATACATTCGCTATAGTTGGATTACCGATGTTCATGGCAAATTCAACGATAGGGGCTGGCTTAATGCGCTCTTCCAAGGCGCGTGCTAATAGCTTGGCTTGCTGCTCAGTATGGATTTTTAACGGAGAGCCTTCCGGCATCCAGATTTGTGCATATTTTTCAGCCGATTTTCTTGGGCGTGTATTAAGGATGATACCATGTAATATAAACCACCAGATCCAACGAGGAATTTCGATGACTCTTGGATCACTTAGAAACTGTTTCAGATAAGGTTTTAGCGCTTTTGCGGTAGGTGCGTCAGGTGTTCCTAGATTAATCAGCAACACCCCAATTTTATTTAAGGTCCCGTGCTGATGGGCTGGTTCAGGTAACATGAATTTATTTAGTTTTATCTCTGCTTAAACAGGTAAGGTACACAGGTAATATCTGTCAATTTTTTGACAGCCCACTTGTGAGCAGTCTGGCAGTAATATCCACGATCGGGATAACACGCTCATAAGCCATGCGCCTCGGACCAATAACACCGACAGTGCCAACTACTTCTCCTTCAATTTCGTAAGGGGCAGTCACTACACTCACTTCATCCAATGCGGCAACATCTGATTCTCCGCCTATGAAAATTTTTACACCATGAGCTTGGCGGCTCAGTTCCATGAGTTGTAATAATTTGGTTTTACGTTCAAATAATTCAAATAGTTTTTTTAAACTAGTCAAGTTATCAGAGAGATCCTTAACATCGAGCAGTTTATGTTCGCCTGCTAATACAACTGCTTCACTGCTTTCACGAATGACATCACTGCTGATTTCAATTGCTGTACTCATGAGACTCGTCATATCATGACGCAATTGCCTTAGCTCTAACTGGAGGCGGCTACGGATTTCTTCCAGGGTGCAGCCTGCATAATGCTGATTAAGAAAATTGCTCGCTTCGATCAAGTCTGATTGATTGTAAGAAGTTTCAGTAAAAATGATCCGGTTCTGCACATCGCCTTCTGGCGTTACCATAATGAGCAGAATGCGTTTTTCAGACAATGCCATAAACTCGATATAACGAAATACGGCGCCACCTGACCGTTTGGGTGTAACAACTATTCCTGCAAACCGAGTCAATTCGGAGAGCATTTGCGAAGCTACATTGATGAGTCTTGATGGATTATCTGGATGCATCTGGTTTTCCAGGTGAGACACCTCTTTACTATCTAATGATTTAACAATCAACAAGCTATCGACAAAAAAGCGGTAACCCTTAGAAGTAGGTATCCGGCCGGCTGAGGTATGGGGGCTGGCGACATAACCCATTTCCTCAAGATCAACCATGACATTGCGGATGGTAGCAGGGCTGAGATCTAATCCAGAGAATTTAGAAAGCGAACGCGATCCTACCGGTTCGCCTTCATGAATATAGCGTTCGACCAGTGTCTTCAGTAAGATTTTGGCACGTTCGTTAAGCATCTGTTTATTCTACACGATTCAATCTTGCTGGAGAGTATATTCTGGGAGAAAAATCCAGCTTTCTTTAGCAGAGAGTTATTTCAGCAATAATTTTTTTACCTTTGAGATACGCTGCGTTAATATTCCAAATGTTTTCTGAAGACATTTGATATCTCAAATATAGATTTGTTTCCATGAGCGCATTTTTCAACAAAATTGCATTAATCGGTAAGCATAAGAATCCAGAAATCCTGGCGCCATTATTGAGTTTGGCAGAGTATTTAATCAGCCGTAATTTTGAAGTGGTACTTGACCAGTTGACTGCTTCACATCTTGGCAAGATTGACTACCCAGTGCTGACATTGGAAGAGATTGGTGCACAGGCTGACCTTGCCGTCGTATTGGGGGGAGACGGCACCATGCTTAACATTGCGAGGATTCTTGCACCGTTTAATGTGCCATTGGTTGGTGTTAATCAAGGACGGCTCGGTTTTCTGACTGATTTGACAGTTAATACTATGATGGAAACGCTTGGGGCTATGCTAGATGGGCAGTTTGTTATAGAAAAACGTATGCTGTTATCTGCAGAAGTATTACGAAATGAGGTAAGTGTATTCAGAGCGTTAGCATTTAATGATGTGGTGGTTCATCGAGGTATCAGCACCGGCATGGTTGAATTTGAAGTACGAATCAATGGTGAATATGTCTATTCATTACGCTCTGATGGCTTGATTGTGGCAACTCCCACTGGCTCAACGGCCTATGCGCTTTCTTCAGGGGGGCCTATTTTACATCCCAGCCTTGATTTGATTGAGTTAGTCCCAGTATGCCCTCATACTTTGAGTAATCGTCCTATCGTGGTCGAGCCCGATGCAATGATCGAAATCAAGGTGCTTTATACCACTGAAACCAAAATATACGCGGATAGTCATTCCTGGTTTGATCTAGGGGAGCATGACAGGATTATCGTGCGATGTTTCTCCGAGAGAGTCAAATTGTTACATGCGGTCAATCATAGTTATTACCGCATGCTGCGAGAAAAACTAGGTTGGAGTGAAATTCCTCAAAAAAATCAATGATAATTGGCTGGCATGTTGATTCATTTAATGATTCGTGATTTTGTGATTGTTGATTTAGCTGAACTGATGTTTAAACCGGGTTTTACAGTTTTGACCGGTGAAACAGGTGCAGGAAAATCAATCCTAATTGATGCCTTGATGCTTGCGCTGGGAGGACGTGGCGAGGTGGGTCAGATTCGGCATGGCTGTGAACGTGCAGAAATCATTGCCGAGTTTAATATCGACAATAATCTAAGTGTGCAGGATTGGTTGCGAGAAAATGATCTCCAGGCTGATCCCGGCATTTGCATACTTCGCCGTATCTTCGACACTCATGGGCGTTCACGCAGTTATATCAATGGTTACTCCGTAACCTTGCAGCAGCTTCGTATCGTTGGCAATCAATTAGTTGATATTCATGGACAGCATGCGCATCAATCTTTGTTACGGAGTGACATGCAGCGTGACTTACTTGATGGCTATGCTGGAAATAGTGAATTAGTCAAAGCAGTCGCAGCAGCTTTTCAACATTGGCAGCAATTGCATCAGCAACGCCTTAAATGGGAGCAGAATGCGGCTCTATTTTTACAAGAGCGCGAACAACTTGAATGGCAGCTTCAGGAACTTTCTGCGCTGAATTTTTCAATAGAAGAGTGGCAAGCATTACAGGCTGATCATAATCGCTTGTCTCATACGGCAAATTTGTTGGAAGCAGCCGAATCCAGTTTGGAAATATTATCCGAAAGTGAATCCGCTGCGCTGGAGCAGCTGCATACTGTGCTCACTCGTCTGCGTCATTTGCTGGATTATGATAGCGATCTTAAGTCTCCTTATGATTTATTGGAAACTGCCCAGGTTCAGCTGCAGGAAGCAGTATACGAATTGAAACACTATCAGCAGCGACTTGATCTTGATCCGCAAAGTTTACATATTACCGAGGAGAGAATTGCAGCCATTTACGCCTTAGCTAGAAAATACCGTCTCTCTCCAGAGGAGATGCCTGATTTATTGCATAGAACAACGCAACGCCTGCAGGAACTTGGAGGTAATGCTGATGGAGACAGCCTAGGTGAAGCAGTTTCATCGGCAAAGAAAGCCTATGACGAACTTGCCCAGACACTTAGCATAGCACGACACAAAGCGGCTGAAACATTGGCACCTCAGGTCACTGAAGCAATGCAAACGCTCGCAATGGCAGAAGGTTGTTTTGATATCGTGCTGATGCCTTATAACCAAGGTAGTGCGCATGGACTTGAGCAGATAGAATTTCAAGTTTCAACGCATCGAGGGCTACCTCCACGACCGTTGGCAAAAGTTGCTTCAGGGGGTGAATTATCACGTATCAGTCTAGCGATCCAAGTAATTACGAGTCAGGTCGGCACAGCGCCAACCCTGATATTTGATGAAGTGGATGCAGGAATTGGAGGACGGGTTGCTGAAATTGTTGGCAGACTTCTCAAGCAATTAGGTAAAACGCATCAGGTACTTTGTATTACCCATTTAGCTCAAGTGGCCTCGATGGGAGATCAGCATTGGCAGGTATTCAAAGCGCCTGAGTCAACTGCTGACAAAACAGTATTTAGCACTATCCGTTCACTGGATGAGCAGGAGCGGGTAGAGGAAATAGCGCGTATGCTGGGAGGGATGAATATCACTGGCACGACCCGCAAGCATGCTGCGGAAATGCTGCAGAAAAATAAAGTACTGTCTTGAAAAATCAAGCACATTTAGGGATAGCCAGCCTTAGCATTACGATCTACGTCATGTTCCCGGTGCTAATACCTGGGATCTCATAATCCTTCGACAATTAATTGCCTGAATTTTCGAGCTAGGCGAAGATTCGTTCTACAATCAGAAACGACAGCAATCAGCTTACTCTTTACTCGTGTGCTACTTGATGCTTGTAATTCTATTTTAAAATCAAGCAGCATGGCATGAAGGTGTGCAAGGCAATGCTAAAAAACCAAGTTTAATTTAAAAATAGAATCACAAAAAACAGACCGCGATCTAGAAATATCAAGATCGCGGTCTGCTTATATTTAGAAAATTAGCACCCACCTTATATTAGGTTAAGGTGGGTGCTAACTATTTAATTTAATTGACTCTCATAATTTGCGATAACAGAAATTATTGCTTCTCTCGCACTAATTGCTTTATCTACATTATTCTGATTAATTGCTTCTTTTAAATCCTGCAGCGCATTTTCCATTTTTACACGGTCTAATGAACCTGAACGTAATGCTAAATCTGGAAGGAATATATTGGCATACAGAGATAATCTTTCAGCTGCCAGCGTAGCTTGATTTTTGTCAGCCTCAAATGTCAATTCAATCTCTTTTAAATTATTTTTAACTTGACCAATTATTCCTTTGCTTATTTCGATTACGATTTCGTTTGCGACTACATTAGCTAAATCTCCGGTCAATTGAGTTTTAATACGAGTACTGCCACTCGGATTGGTTTGTGAAATAAACTCTTCAACAATTCGATAAAAGAATTCGCCCTCAATTTGTTTTTCCCTTGCTTCATTGATGTCTCTATCTCTTTCTGCAATAATGCCTTCCACTTCACGCAGCACTCCAATTAAGAAGCTTCTGACAAGTGGGACGAGAATATTTTCACGTGCGAGCGCCAGATTTGTTTTATCATCTGCGCTGTTTTTAACCAATGCTTCTTTCCCATTGATAAATGCCAATGTTATTTGATCATCCAGATCAGGGTTGCTGCCTGATTCGATGGCCAGTCTATCGGCTGTAAGTACCTTGTTTTCTCTGCCTGCCGTGCCAATAATTGCGAGATAGGCAGCATAAGCCCGGTCCCACTCAAGTTCCAGCGCATCAGTTGATAAACTATCAAAAGCGTCCAACGTTAACGTTATTCGGTTATAAACGGTTAATGCGAACACGCGTTGTAAAGTTTTATCAATAGCTTGGGCAGCTAATGCAGTTTGATTTCCGCTTCTGATAAATTCTATGGCGGTTAAGATGTCGTTATTCATCGACAACCCATAGATACCGTCAACTATTTGCGTTAGCTGCTGTAAATCTCCTTCATATTCGGCAGCAATGGCATCGGCGCTCATGGGGTTCTGATTACGCAATTCACTGATCGCCTGATAGGATGAAACTGCGCCATCAATGATTAAGCTTGTATCATTTGTTTTATTATATTTCGTAAGCTTAAGTTCATTTTCATAGCTGGTTAAAATCGTGGAAATGGCTTGACGCGCTTCTGCTGATTTAGGCTCACTGTTTTCACTGCTTGCACTTTGCAGATTATTTAAAGCATTCTCGAAATTACTACGTACATCCGCCCCTAGACGTAGCTCTAGATCTGGCAGAAGAATCTTGGCAAAATAAAGTGCTCCTGCAGCCTCTGCCATCGCATGAGCGCGATCTTTGCCAATATTATCTTCTTGGCCTTTCATTTCAGCTTTTACTCGGCCAATAAATCCTTTGTTTAACTCACTTACTAGCTCATCTGCTGTAATTTCTGAAGGATTTCCTGTCAGCCGAGCTTTTATGACCAAGTTACCTACTGGATTATCCCTCGCGACAAGAGATTCAATAATACGATAGAAAATTTCGCCTTCTTTCTGTTCGATGGCTGTAGTTTCCGGATCTCTGTCTCTGTTATTAAGAACACCTGCTACTTCACGCAAAACAGAATTGTAATATGCGCGCGTTAATGACATTCTGGTAGCGTAGCGCTCAATACCAAAGTTAGCAAAATCTTCGTCTGGATTATTTTTATTTAATGTATTCCTAAGTCGTTCAAAGGCTTCATTTATTGCAATATCTAATCCTGAATTGGTGCCTTCCACTAGAGACTGTCTATCTGTAGTAAGAACTTGATTGGGTCTCGCAGTAGTTGAGCTAAGCGCTTGAGATGATACTAGCGCTTCATCTGACATTTGCATTAGTGCAGTAGGCGTTGCATCTTGAAATTGATCTCGTATAGATGCAATACGATTAAAAACTGTTTGGTAAAAAACACGTTGTAAAGTCTTGTCGATAACCTGACCGGCCAATTTTTGATCATTATTTTTTTTGATATCATCAATTGCAGCCAAGATATCACTATCCAGGCTCAATTTATTGGCAGTATCAACTTCCTGTACAAGCGTCTGTAATGCACCGGCGTAAGCGCTTGCAATAGCATCTGCGTTAATGGGTGTTTCTCTTCGTAATGTACCAATTGTCTTGAAAGCAGAAACAGCCGCATCAATAGCCTCTTTGTTAGAGGTTGTTGCAGCATGCGCTGTTGCGCTTCCGTATAGAATCAAGAAACTGCTTAATATGATTATGAATCTAGAAATAAGCCTCATATAAAACCCCCTTTTTTAAAAGAAATAAAAACATAAATAGTATTACAAATGATAATTATTTTTATTTAAATAATAAGCTATTGTTTCAAATTTATATACTCCTTAAAAGTAATAACAATTATTGCAAATACATAGCTAAAAATTAGCAATCAAAGCTGCACGGACTGCAATGGGGGAACCTGGCAGAATATTGTTGTTATTCTGAACAGATGCAAAATAATTTACATCGAATAAATTTTCGATATTTAGTTGCGCGCGTACATGCTTATTAAATTGAGCAAATAATGCTGCATCGACGCGTGTAAAATCTGGAATGACAACTGTATTATCAGTTGAAGCAAACATGTTACTACGATAAATTACGCCTACTGCTGCACCGAATTTTGGAATGAAATCGTATCGACTCCAAATGGAAAAAGTATTGCGTGGAAGCTCAGCAACTGTGTTTCCTTTCGGTGCTCCGAACTGCTGACTGGTGATTTCTCCATCTTGATAAGCATAGCCGCCCATCACACTCCAATTAGGGGTTAGCTGACCATTTACGCCTACTTCAACGCCTTCTGTACGCTGACCTTTGGTTAAAAAAGACCGTGAAGCATCATTGGGATCAACCGTAATAACATTGGTTCGATCGATGCGATATGCTGCACCCGTCAACGAAAGATCAGGGCGAATATCCCATTTTATACCTACTTCATAATTCGTAAATTTTTCTGGTTTAAGAGTTTCAGTGGTAACAGTTAACGAGGTTAATTGTTCTCCTGCTCGTGGCACATATGCCCGACTAAAGCTCACATAAATGGAAAGAGGCACAATCGGTTTATAGATCAGGCCAAACCTTGGTGACAATAGGCCATCCTTGGTTTCTATATGATCTTGATTGCCATTTTTATCGCGAAAATCTGTTTCAAATAAATCATAGCGCACACCGGCTATTGCCTGGAGCTGGGGTATGAATTCTATCTGATCTTGAAAATAAAACGATGTGATATTAACTTTACTGTGATTATTTGCATCAATATTTCTATTGACAAAGTCAATAGGGGCGTTTGTAATGGGATTGCTGACCGGGACACGTAAACTGGTTTGTCTGGGATCATTATTGAAAAGTCCTTGTCTTCGCAAATTATCAGTGATCTGTTGTCCTACTTCGATACCTGCCAGCAGCGTATGTGCCATAGGCCCTGTTTCAAGTGAATACAGAAAATTTGTTTGATTAAAAACATTCTCGCGGTCAGTTCCATCGCTGTAAGCACCAAGGGAGACTACGTTCCCAAAAACTTGGCTATTGGCAAAGACATTGCCATAAAATTTATCGAATTGAGCATAATTGGTTTGATTACGAAAGGTTAATCCAAAGTCGAATTTATGCTCGATCAAAGAATTGAAAGATAAAACATCAACTCTGGAATTGCTTCGACTTGGATCTCCAAAAAATTGTGAATTTTTAACATCAAACGGGCGACCTTGGAATGAAGGAATCCCACGATCGGCAGTACGATCGTCATAGTATCGTTCCATGTTGACAACAACTTTAGAGCGATTAGTAGGTTTGAAAGTCACTGTCGGAGAAATACCTAGCCGATTTGAATCCACGCCATCTCGAAAACTTCCTGCGTCTTCAAATACACCATTCACCCGTAAAGCAATTTGATCATGAATGGGTTGATTGATATCGGCGGTCATTCTTTTTAGACCATAAGAACCACCCTGGAAAAAGAATTCTCGGCTGGGTTCCCAGCCTGCCTGCTTTGTTACGCGGTTGATGACCCCACCCGAACCACCACGCCCAAAAATCATTCCATTGGGTCCTTTCAATACTTCAACTCGTTCGATGTTATAGAGATCACGAAGATATTGAACATCATCGCGTATGCCATCGATAAAAAAGTCACCAGTTGAGCGATTGCCCCGAAATATCACGGCATCGCGATTTCCCTCGCCTTGCGATACACCGACACCCGGTACATAGCGCACAGCATCGGCTATACTTCGTATTGATTGATCTTTAATGGCACTTTCTGTAACGACGGAAATTGATTGAGGCACATCGCGTAGCAGGGTGTTAGTCTTGGTTGCGGTGGTGCTGCTGGTAGCCATATAGCGACTTGTCTCGCGATCAGCTGTGATCTGTATCGAGGGTAGGGTGGTGACAACTGGACTGAGTGCAGATTCGGTAGATAATTTAATTAGGGTAAAACCTTCGGGATGCGATACTGGCTGCAATTCAGTACCAGTAAGTAATCGATCTAATGCAGCGGGGATTTCATAATTACCCACCAAGCCCTGTGTTGTTTTTCCTTGGATAACAGTATTATCAAAAAAGATTTTTACTCCCGATTGACTTGAAAATTGACTGAGCGCATTTTCCAGAGAACCGGCGGGAATATTGTAAGATGCGTGTGGCAGGTTTTGTTATTTCTGGCGATTCAGCAAAAACAATGTCTGGTAAGAAAGTAATAATAAATATTAAAAAAGACAATATCGCATATAAAAAAAAGCGATTAAACCGTATGCCCCTATATTTGGTTCGTGCTAGAAATAAAATATCTATCAATTCCTGTTGAGCAATAAAGGTTTTAAAACTGGGGGTATACATTATTATTTTTAATACGATTAATCAAAATCAAAGATCGATTTGCACGAGCAGGGGAGAGAGAATATTCAACAAGGGTTGATAATGTCATGCTACCGGTATACCGGTAGTTTAATACCAGCGACAGGAAAAAATCTACATTTGATTTTGTAACCAGTACTGAATACCAATCTTTTGTATGGCATCTAATTGTGTTTCCAGCTAATCGATATGTTCTTCTGTATTTTCAGGTATATTAAAAAATTCTCCGCAAAATATAATCCTGAGTTGTTTTATAAACAATAATCGCAGCAAGCAACATTTGACGTGGGTATTTTCCAGAGTGAGATCACAAAGTCACACATTCTTATGGCGATTTACCAACCAAAAGCTCTTCTAGATCCTGTAAATTGGTAATCCACCAGAAACAAAATACGTTCAATGAGTTTGCCAGCGTGTTTCATTTCCTCGATGGATTCGTTATATTCAGCTCGTTGAGTTTATTAAATCCCCAGTTTTTATACATTCGGGTATGGAGAAAACACTGATTGATCGCAGTTAATTCATGCAGTAGCTGACGATTTAACCATTTAATAATGTCTGCATCCCTTTTCATAGTTGTCTCCTTAGACGATTGACTCGTAAGGACGAGTAGACTTAGGTGACAGGGGGCTGGGTCGATTTTTCTCGCATTAATGCTTGATCAAGTACTCTTTTTGCATGGCAGGCACAGATTCCACACTGCTCGGTAATACCCAGACTGTCTTTAAGATCACGCATCCGTTCAGCACCTTGAAGAACAGCTTCGCGAATTGCATGATCAGTAACCCCCTTGCAGACACAAATATACATGAAATACACCTTTTGTCGATTGGTTTGGAAGTTGTTTGTTCTATATAAAGCAAACAATATCGTTAATGAGAATGATTCGTAATTATATTCATATTGGTGGAGAACGCAAGTAGTCGTAATCAATATGTGTTTTGTAAGCAAATAATCTGCCCGGCCGGCAAAGCGCAAACAGAATAGATTGGAGCGGATCTACTCCAAAGCGGCGGAGATTGATATTGGTTTGCGAGTTATTTTGTGGCAGTGCAGTACGAAGAGTAACTCTCGATGCTCATCTCTCGATGCTAATAAGCGATGTTGCTTTATAATGGCTGGAGTGAATGGTTAAATGAGTATGACCAGCAACTGGAAGTCATGCGTGCCATTTTCAGGTATACAAGGCAGCAGATGAGCAGAAGAAGTGGTGCACTCATCTTGTTAAAAAACGGAAAGCGATTATTGCTACTGTTCACAAGCTTACGCGCCTGTTCTCTAAGATTCTGATGAAGGGAACTGAATATATTGACAAAAGCGGAAATATATTACTAGAGTGATTTCACCGCCGCGTATTATATTTACTATCTTACAGTTCGTATCAAAAGCTTGGCTTTAACAGTTTGTTAAAAATTATCTACGTTGCCGTTGCGGCGTTAAAAACAAACTAAAATCCCTATCTATCAGGTATAAACTCTGCTTTTTTTGCCTGTTATCTACTTACTGCCTCGAATACGTTTTTCAACAGCCTGTTAACCTTTTTCCGTTGTAAACGATACATAAAAATACCATTAATTCAGTGGCTTATAATTGTTTCTTGAAAGTGGTGTTTTTTGCTAATAAGCCGATAAGATTGCCTGAATTCTCATATCTTTTTGGGCTGCCAAATAGCTTACAATCGGCGCCAGTATAGTGGTGTGATATTAATTCAACCCTCGTTTATTCTATTGGAACCAGCAAGCTTCATATCGCTGTTGCTCATCTAGAAATAGGTTTATGTTGCGGTGATATGAACATGCCAGAGAAAATCAATCGTCTGGTCACAGATAGTATTCAGATAGGCTTTTTGTAGCAAAACCAAGTGGAATCCCGCAAGTAAGAAAGAGCACCGGTTCCATATATGGGTTCATCCGGGAATTGCGTACGTAGCAGCTTAAAGAGATGATAGAAAAGTAGGGAAAGATAGATTGAAATAACCACTATTTTCTAATCATGGGGTTATATCAAAATGTCGACGAGTTTGCTCTATCACGCTTTTGGCATAATTGGTTATTTTTATCAAAGTACCCGTTATATTGCGAACGCCATTGTAGTTGCGATAAAAGAGGATCAGTGGCATCTAAGATGCCCCGTTTGCCGAAGTCGAAACGTATTCTGTCGAGGAAAAGTGATTCGTCGCTTTCGAACGATACCGATAGGTCAAAAGGCTGTTTATATTGATCTTCCAGTCCAGCGAGTAGAATGCACCAAGTGCCAGGCAGTACGCCAGGTAAAGGTGCGGTTTGCCGATGAACGTAAAGGTTATACCCGTGCGTTTGAAAGATTGGTACTGGAACTTTCCCGATATATGACCATCCGTGGGATAGCACATTACCTTGAAGTGAGTTGGGATCTGGTTAAGGAAATCCAAAAGCGTAGTCTGCAGAAACATTATCGATTCCCGAAATTAGCAAAAGTTAAACGTATAGCGATTGATGAGATATATCAAGGCAAGAAGCTGGGCTATTTAACCATTGTTCTGGACCTTCAACGTGGTGCGGTAGTTTTTGTTGGCAATGGGAAAGGCGCAGATGCGTTGATTCCATTCTGGAAGCGTTTGAAACGATCGGGCGCACGGATTGAGGCGGTCGCAACCGATATGGGTCCAGCTTATATCAGTGCAGTACAGAGTAATATCCCAGAGGCCACGCTGGTATTCGACCACTTTCATATCATCAAGTTGTTCAATGAAAAACTGACCAAACTGCGCCGCGATCTGCAACGACAGGTAGAAGATGGGCTGGGTAAACCTGTTTTGAAAGGCATTCGTTGGTTGCTGCTCAAGAATCCTGATAATCTGGATGACACGCGCAATGAGCGTCAACGTCTGGAGCAAGCACTTAAGCTCAATGAACCCTTGGCAACAGCTTATTACATGAAAGAAGAATTACGCAATATCTGGCATCAACCGAATAAAAACTCAGCGCAAAATGCGCTTGACGAGTGGGTAAAAAAGGCAGCTGCTTCTGATATCAACATGCTCAAGCAATTCTCTAAAACCATTGTTGCTCATCGTTCAGGCATCCTTGCCTATTTCGACTTCAATGGCTTATCAACTGGACCATTGGAAGGCATCAACAACAAGATCAAAACGTTACACAAAATGGCTTATGGCTTTAGAGATGTCGAATTCTTTAAACTAAAAATTATGGCGTTGCATGAAACCAATTATGTTTTGGTCGGCGGTTGAATTCATAGTACGCATTTACCGGATGAACCCATATATGGAGGATAGAATGCGAGCATATCATTGATGTGCTCGCAGCAAAACTTATTTGTAATTGAAGACTGCGCTACTTCGCAAAATGATCAGTTGTATTGACCTAATTTTAATACTGGAATTGAGATATCTTGCAATCGTTGATTTCTGTAATATTATCCTTCGGACTCAGTACACGCTTATGGCCTTTCTTTTGCGAGAGAGCTGTTACACTTCATTAACAACGTTTCTTTATTTGCTAGAGACATTGTGTCGTTTGGATGGATTGGCGGATATGCGTATTCGAGCACCCATGATCGTATGCAATGAAGATTATCATTGTGTTATTGCTAAGCAGCTTAGGGTAATTGGAAAAGAATGCCACATTTTGTTGGAGCCTGCAGGACGTAATACTGCCCTTGCATTAATGCTTGTGCCAAATTGGCCGCAATGTACCACCGATTGGAGATTCCTGGTTATCCACCGCTGAAAATGTTCAAAGTTCAATCTGGCTTTTTCTTGGGAGGAGATGGTATTGCTCATTTTGAGGACAAGTATGGGAGAAACAAGAGCTGATGTTGAAATCCATTCAAGATATTCAGGACTTTAAAAAAAATGTTACAACATATATATTCTTTTCCGCAGAATTTTGTGAGTATTCTGAGCAAAGCTGTGTTCCTTATTTCAAAAACAATTGAATACAATGGTTAAAGTATAATGTTGCTTTTTCCATTGATAAGATTAATGGAGATGATGATGCCTATTTATGAATATATTTGCCGTTCGTGTAGTCTTGAGAAAGAACATTTGCAAAAAATGAGTGACCCACCCATTGTAAATTGTCCTGAATGTGGAAGTAGCCATTATGTTAAGAAGATTTCTGCTGCCGGCTTTCAATTGAAGGGAAGTGGTTGGTATGTCACAGATTTTAAGAATAAACCAACGTCTGAAACCAAGCCAAAGCCAGATACTAAGAGTGAAAGTACAGCCTCATCTACTGCCACAACAGAATGATTCCACAGTGCTCTTGTATCATTACCTTGATTGACATGGCGAGTAGTTTGATCATACTTGCGATTAAACTGAAGCCTTTTCACTAACAACCGAGTTGAATTTGTAGATGCTTCTAATTTTCCTTATATAAAACCAATACAATATGCGTACTAACTATTGCGGCACCATTAATACTCACTATCTGAATCAAACTGTTACGCTTTATGGGTGGGTCCATCGCCGACGCGATCACGGTGGCGTGATTTTTATCGATTTACGTGATCGTGAAGGCATTGTTCAGGTTGTCTGTGACCCCGTAAATGCGAATACTTTTCAGATTGCGGAAAAAATTCGTAACGAATTTGTGCTTAAAATAACTGGGATAGTACGCTCTCGTCCAGAAGGGACGGTCAATCTGGATCTCCAAACTGGCGAGGTGGAAGTGCTGGTGGACACGATGGAAATTCTTAATCCTTCACTTACACCACCATTCCAGATGGATGAGGAAAATTTAAGTGAAGCGATACGTCTGGAGCATCGATATCTTGATCTGCGTCGTCCTGTTATGCAAAAAAACTTGCGCTTGCGTCATAAAGTCACCATGGCGGTACGTTCATTTCTTGATCAAGCAGGGATTCATCGATGTAGAAACACCGATGCTGACCAAATCAACACCTGAAGGTGCACGAGATTATTTAGTTCCTTCGCGTGTCAATGACGGTCATTTCTTTGCACTTCCCCAATCACCCCAGTTATTCAAACAGCTTCTGATGGTGTCTGGGTTTGATCGCTATTACCAGATTACTCGATGTTTTCGTGACGAAGATTTGCGTGCGGATCGTCAACCAGAATTTACTCAGATTGATATTGAGACCTCTTTTCTCAATGAAAGTGAAATCATGGCATTGATGGAAGGGATGATTCGCAATCTGTTCCGTGAAGCAATCGGTGTCGATTTGCCTGTTCCTTTTCCTCGATTGAGGCATGAAGAAGCCATGTTTAAGTATGGCTCCGACAAACCGGATTTACGCATACCCTTGGTATTCACTGAGCTGACCGACCTGATGCAAGATGTTCCCTTCCAGGTATTTCGTGATGCTGCCCAGAAACCAGATGGGCGCGTAGCTGCCCTGCGCATTCCGAAAGGTAGTGAATTGTCTCGCAAGGAAATCGACGATTACACACAATTTGTCGCTATTTATGGGGCAAAGGGTTTAGCCTATATCAAGATCAATAACTTGGAAAAAGGAATGGAAGGATTGCAATCACCCATCCTGAAATTCTTGCCTGAAACAGTTGTAAAAGCTGTGCTGGAACGCTGTGGTGCGCAAGATGGTGATCTTGTATTCTTTGGTGCAGACAAAGCCAAGATCGTTAATGATGCATTAGGTGCGTTGCGAGTCAAGATTGGTCATGAACGCGAATTGATTGACTCTGAATGGAAACCATTATGGGTGGTTGATTTTCCGATGTTCGAGTGGGATGAGGAAGAAAATCGCTGGAAAGCACTCCATCATCCGTTTACCTCTCCTACAGATGGTCACGAAGATCTACTCGTGACTGAGCCAGGCAAAGCATTATCCAAAGCCTATGACATGGTATTAAATGGAGTCGAAATTGGTGGGGGCTCCGTACGGATCCATCGCCAGGATGTACAATCAAAAGTGTTTAATGCACTGAATATCTCCGAGGGTGAGGCACGGGAAAAATTTGGTTTCCTGCTTAATGCTCTTCAATACGGTGCACCACCGCATGGCGGGATTGCATTTGGACTTGATCGTATAGTTGCCATGATGACGGGGGCTGATTCGATCCGGGATGTGATTGCTTTCCCGAAAACACAGCGTGCGCAATGCTTACTAACTCATGCACCCAACGTCGTTGAAGAAAAGCAATTACGGGAACTGCATATTCGTCTTCGTAATCCTGGAGAAGTTGTTTCCTGGGGTTACTAATTTTAAAGTGCCTGCTTATAAAAAACCTATCTCCGTTTTAGTTATCGTTCATACGGCTGATTTGCATGTATTGTTGCTGGAGCGTGCAGATCATCCTGGGTATTGGCAATCTGTTACGGGTAGTCAGGATCAGGATGAAACACTGCTTCAAACCGCTATCAGGGAGGTCAAGGAAGAAACTGGTCTCGATGCAACATGCTATGAACTGACAGATTGGCATATACAAAATCAGTATGAAATTTTCCAGGAATGGCGCTGGCGATATGAGCCAGGTATAACTCACAATATTGAGCATGTCTTTGGGCTAAAACTACCCAAAATCGTACCGATTAATATTGCTACACGCGAACACTTAAGGGCAATCTGGTTACCTTGGCAGGAAGCGGCTAAGAAAGTATTTTCCTGGAGTAATACACAAGCTATCCGTATGTTGGGTTCGGGCCGGCAATAATGTCATACGACTAATTTTTAGTATAGAATTTTTAGTATAGAATTTTGTGGAAGCTTGATAGAATGAAACAGACCCATTTTTTCCATCAGGTAAGGCGCTTATCCACATCTATATTGAATTATGACAGGGGAGCAATGCTACATAGCGAGAAAAATGGGGGTAATATCGAGTTTATGATATACCGCATTTTTTAGTTATATTTATACTAGGGAAAATCTTTAACTAATATGGAGAAAAGAGATATCTCCATGATTTTGTAGAGTTAAAATCGGCACCTACTTAAGGATCTATTTTTTTGTTTCATTTTATTTTGTTTTTTCAAGTAATAAAGTATTTTATAATGCTGAATGAATTGATATAATAGCGAGCTTTGGGTCGTTAGCTCAGTTGGTAGAGCAGCGGACTTTTAATCCGTTGGTCGCGAGTTCGAATCTCGCACGACCTACCAGATAAAACAAAGGCTTGGGTAGGAACACCTAAGTCTTTGTTATTTAAACTGTAAAATACGTGTCGTTATCGTGTCGTTATTAGTCTGCCTAGGTCAAAACTGATCATCCTACTGCTACTCCCAGCACAGCTGTTTTCAGAAACCTAATAAAGCAAAACTTCTGAAACATGTTTACATTTCAAACTATATACTTATCTTGCTGAAATTTTCTAGCATTTGAGAGATTATAATTTAAGGAAATTATTCAGTTACAGGTTGGATCAATCCTTCTCCCTGATTACTTATCCGTCCTACTGCAGGTGACACTGCCCATAACTGCATTTGTTCTGAAGCAAGCGGCTTCATAAGTATAACTAATCGCGCAATTTGGCTCTAATTTTCGCGTTATTTGGCACTGAACTTTTTCCATTTTAACGGTCTTTTCCTAGGGTCTGTTGACGTTTTAAGATAAGTATTTCATAGATAGAAACAAACTCGTAATATTGGGGTTCCTATACACCAACAAAACGAGTTTGCGATGCCCCGATTGATGCTCAATGATGAGTTCTGGTCGAAGCTAGAGAAGATTCTGCTTCAAGAAGCGATTTATAACAAGCGCAATCTGCGCATGACGGTAGAAGGAATACTGTATCGAATGCGGGTTGGCTGTCCGTGGCGAGACCTGCCCAAGGCGTTCGGCTGCTGGAATTCCATCTATAAAAGATTCAATGCATGGTCATTGAGCAGGAAATGGCTCAATATTTTCAAAGCATTGGCTATTGATCCGGATTGGGAATGGGAATTTATTGATGGCAGCTATGTTAAAGCGCATCAGCATAGTGCGGGAGCAGCGAGTCAAGAATCGCAGGCTATTGGCAAAAGCCGTGCAGGCAATACCACAAAGATCCATTTAGCGGTCGATGGTTATGGCTTGCCAGTTGAGTTAGAAATCACCGGCGGAGAAGTCAATGACTGTTCTGCAGCACCTGATTTGATTGCCAGGTTGCCTGACGCAAAAGCGATTGTTGCGGACAAGGGCTATGACAGCGAATGTATACGGGAACAGATAACGCAGAAGGGAGCTCGGGCTGTGATACCGGGAAAGCGCAACTCGTTGAAGGGTAATGCAGATATGGATTGGGGTTTATATAGATACCGGCATTTGGTGGAGAATGCTTTTGCCCGGCTAAAGCAGTATCGGGCAATAGCGACACGATACGACAAATTGAAGCGAAATTACGAGAGTATGGTAGCCATGGCGTGTGGATATCTGTGGCTACCTATGTGAAATGTCAACAGACCCTAAGAATTCTGATACAAAATTAAAGGTGAAGGCTTAGAGGGTTAGGTGACTCGCCATTGAGCAGTTCGGTATTTTTTAAACTACCCCGATTTAGAGCTGGTTCGCTTTTATGTAATCTTCGATATGACTGAATTCATCATAAGTGATCTTTCTACGACGCATGAGCCGAAGTGCGGCACGGCGGAGCTTCTGAAGATGGGCATTGAGTCTCATCGATTTCGATGAATCTCCAAGTATTTGTGCACGCCCCTGAATCAGATCAATGGTCGTTTGGAATCTATACACACGGTAATTTCGGAAAAACTCAATCAGCATGACATAAAAAGCATAGATCACGGAAAAATAAGCACCAATGCTTGTCAGCATGCCGATATCCAGAAAAAATGGTGGGTTATGAGAAAAAAAACGGCGAGCACCATCATGAATTGGATAAAATAAATCTTTTGAGGGATCGTTATCTACGACACGCGCTAAGTTAAGCGGTACATCCCAGAGGAGATCTTGGATATGCTCGGTCACTTTCTTCGTTATTTCGTAAGCCTCATATTCTCCGAGTGCAGTTGATGCCACCAGAACGGTATGGGTGCCGATAGTTTGGATTTCACTCTGAACATTCGGATAAACTGCGGGTGGAATTGTCAAAGATTCAAGGTATGGAAAGAGTGTCTTTAAACTTGCGGTATTTGCAATAGGCAATAACTGAAACTCACTGTTGTGTTGCAAAAGGGATTTAAGTACTTCGGTATGAAGGCCCGCCAAAAAGAAAGCGACATCGAATTCCCCATTGATGAGTTCTTGTGCAGCTTGATCCAAATCCAATGCATATTGTGGTCTAATCTTACCGTACACCTTTCTAAGAGAGTTAAACTAAGCTTAGACGAGGTGAAAGATGGAAGAATCAAAGAAACGAAGACATTATTCAGAAGAATATAAAAAGGAAGCCATATTGCTGGTAACCGAGCAGGGATACAGCCTAGCTCAAGCAGCACAAGTAGTTGGAACCAATGAGAAGAATCTGCAACGCTGGGTTAAGCAACAAGCGCAAGAAAGTAGTAGAGAGCATTTGAATATGAATGAACGTGCAGAACTACACCAGCTAAGGCGTGAAGTAAAAATGCTGCGCATGGAAAAGGAAATTCTAAAAAAGGCCAGCGCCTTCTTTGCGAGAGAAATGAAGTAAAGTATGGTTTCATTCAGGCACAGCAAAATGATTATCCTGTAAGAGCATTATGTCGCGTGATGGACGTAAGTAGCAGTGTTTACTACGACTGGAAAAAAGCTGGTACCAAGCTTATTGATAGTGAAACATGGCAGCTATGTCATCGCATGAAAATGCACTTTGCACAATCCAGGCAAAGCATGGGCAGTCGACGGATGAAGAAGCAATTACGCAAAGAAGGCTTTCAGGTAGGCCGTTATCGAGTACATCAACTCATGAAGAAACTGGGATTGGTTGTTAAACGTAAGTTCCGGTTTGTGTTAACCACAGAAAGCAAGCATTCATGCCAGATTGCGCCTAATATACTGAATAGACAGTTTAATCCGGCAAAACCTAATCAGGTATGGACGACTGATATTACCTATATCTGGACATTACAGGGCTGGTTATACTTGGCGGTTGCCCTTGATTTGTACTCACGTCGCGTGATTGGCTGGAATGTGGATAATCAAATGACGCAGTCACTGGTGATTCGAGCGCTATTAATGGCAGTTAATTTGCGTAACCCGCCTAAAGGATTAATCCATCATTCGGACCGTGGCAGCCAGTATGCAAGTCAAAAATATCAACAACTGCTTGAAGAGCGTAGCATGGTCTGCTCAATGAGTCGTAAGGGAAACTGTTGGGATAATTCTCCTACAGAACGCTTCTTTGGCAGCCTGAAGCGCGAATGGCTAACAGGCAATATTTATCAAACCAGAGATTCTGCTAAAACTGATATACAAGCATATATTGTTTACTATAATGCCAAACGCATTCATACAACTAATGGGGATATGTCACCAATAGAATTTGAAAAGGATCTTAGCAAAGTGTCCGGTTTTATTTGACCACTACAAAGTGTGCTGGATCAGCTAAATCAAAGATACAGACGTGAGACTGTATCGGTATTTTCAATGAGTAAAAATAAATCATGGGCAATGCGGCGGGAAAATATATCACCTTGTTACACCACTACATGGCAGGATGTACCGACCGCGTATGCACATTAAAACTTCTATATCATTAATGTCAGAGGTGAGGGAAGTACTGTAACCCGAGTGTCACTAGCCCGGATATTGCACGAGCATCCAAAATAAGAGCGAATTTGCCAGAAATTCATTTTTAATTTAGATGAATCGTATTTCTAGTCAGAATTTGTTGTTAAGCATTATGCTTTTTTATGTTTTCTGGTGGAGTTATGGCAAAAAAATGGGAATTTCTTCAGTTAATAGGCATAGCGCATCCACCACATAGCTAGAGCTTACTCAGAAATTCAGTAATCATTTTTGCATTGCCAGGCAAAAATTCTGATTTGAGATGAATTGAGAGGAAAACGCAAACACAATTTCTCTGCGCAAGCTCCTTTTTGTTACCCACACTGCGATTTCGGCAGTAAATTTCTTCAGGCAAATAAAAACCTGCACCAGCACAAGCAAGTTCATGACCAGGAAGATGCTATTCATCCATGCCATAGACGTGTCAGCGCGTCTGGCTCGAATATTGTTGAGACAATAACCATGCTTTCCCTGCCCAAACTTTCCTTCGATTGGAATCCGTTCCCGATATTCCTGCCGACGTTGTGCCTGCAGGCGTTCTATCTCATCTTTGTTTTCAGGTGTAATCTTTGGCGGGCGTCCCGGTGGTTTGCCTGAGAAACGAATGTTATTGCGCTCCGGAAAGCTGCGATTAGTACGTGAACCATACAGTGTGTCAGCAATGACAACTTCAGGATAGTAGCCATAACGCAGTTTGTATGCTTCAACTTGATCTTTTAGGTCATGGCCTTCATGTTGAGCGTTCCAGTGAAGCTTATCAACATGCGCCAGCCCTTCACCTGTCAGACTCACGCTTATTTTGGCACCAAATTCTGCTGTCTTGCCTTGCTTGCCCCTGATAATTGGCCGGATATACGGTTGACTGATGCTGACGATGCGCTCATCGCAGCCTCTGGTATTGGTTTTGTACATTTCATATTGCTGATGGTACAGATGCGGCAATACCCAATAACGACGCAGCAACCAATTGGGTAACGGTAGGGGTGTGCCATGCGGGTATTCCGTTAACATCTCTTCAATATGACCTAAATTCCGACGCAGAAACTGCAATTGCTTTCTGATACCAGCGCGGCGTTTTTTGTGTGAGAGGCGCTTAAGCTTGACTAAGCTGAGATAGGCTTTTCTGGCAAGCTCGCGATAGGTACGTGGCTTCTTTTTCTGCGGTCGATTGCTTTTTGCATGGAGTTCATCAATGATACGTTCACTCAATTCACGCGCTTCATTCAACAGCCCAAGGTCCGTCGGAAAACGTATCGCCTGTTCCGCAACGGTAGCGTCAAGTATCAATTTGCCGTGATTGCGCGGGGATTCATCTGCCAGAGATTGCTCTGCAGCAATCATTGCAGCATTGTCACTGCAATCAGCTTCGCTGCGATTCAATGCAGCATCACCACCTTCATTATCATCGTCAGCTTTTACAGGCTTCTTTATCCTACTATACTCAACTGCTTCAATGATCGCTTCATGAAATTCATCAAATACTGTTTGCCCCATACGCTTACGTACCTCAACCAGTAGTGAGGGTGCGAAGGCTGCTTTCGATTGACATCCTTTCAGGCCAATAAAATATTGCAGGTAAGGATTCTCCCGGATCTGTTCAACAGACTCTTCATCCGAAATCGATAATTTATGCTTAATGATGACAGCGCCAATCACGATACGCGCATCTTTCGCTGGACGGCCTAACGTGGGAGATAGCGTCTTATAGTAGCTCTCGGCCCATTCGTCCCATGGAATGCAATTACTCAGTTTTACCCGGCGATTTTCGGGATCAAGAATCATGTCGGGTGGTGTATCAAACCCTCCGGGCATGAGTTGTTTTTGACTTTTATAGCGAATCATGGTGCACGGTTTTTGGTGTCATTTCACTTATTTACGTGCATTATTTTACCAAAAAATTAAATATTCATAAATATAATCAGTTATTTATACTTTCTGAGTAAGC
>CAWFHT010000017.1:0-16148 GCA_963815685.1 uncultured beta proteobacterium | reverse complement strand
CATAATGTAGAGTGTGAGTAAGTACATGCGTGGTAGCATCTCGCCAAGGAATCATTTTTCCATCGAACCAGATTACTCCATCGCGGTCTGCCATTGACATTAAAAGGCTCCCGATAAAAGTTCAAAAGTTACATTTTAGCGTATTTTTCAGCAAGCAATAAAAGGTTGCTAATTACTTAGCAGCATTCCCTTGAGTGAAATCATTTGGCTCGTTCATTCATCATGGAAATGAAAATAGATTTAGTGATAATACCTAAGTAAAAAAGAAAGTAATAAATTTTGATTTAAAATGCAATGTATCTGATGAGTGAATACACAGGAAATCAATTAGGAATAAGGGATTTGCTTATTTTTTATGGTTTTTTTGTTTAGCCGGAACTATTTCCAGGAAGTACATGATTTAATGATGCGCAATTATATTCCTTGGGGCCATGTTACTGCGTTGGTGATCTGGGTAATCATTTTTAGCATAGTCTATTTATTTTTTGAGAACTGGCTAGAACCCAAAATTGCTGTGATTCAAGATAATCGAGCGGGCAGTGAAGTTGTGATTTCTAGATCATGGGATGGACATTATTATGTTCGAGGAGAAATCAATGGTTATCCTGTCGATTTTATGGTAGATACAGGGGCAAGTATGGTTTCGATTAGCTATGATTTGGCGCGCGCTGCAAATTTACCAACTGGCAGGCCCGCAAGTTTCTCGACCGCTGGGGGTAAATTTATGGGTGAGATTGTATCGGGACAAGATATCAAGATAGGCGGTATTTTGGCAAAGGGGCTGAGTATAGGTGTAGGTATGCAGGGAGAAATAGGTTTGCTTGGGCAGAATTTCTTGCGCAGAGTGGAAGTTGTTCAGTCTGGGGACAGAATGGTACTGCGAGTTAGGATTAAAAATCAGGCAAGGATTGGATTGAATGAAAATAGCAATTAAATGAGTATCTGTCATGAAATTTACTCGACCATTCAAGGTTAAATTAGAATATATTTTATAAACTCACTAGTTTATTGGAGATTCTATGTTTCAACATATAAAAGTGCCCCCTAATGGCAAGAAGATTCTTGTCAATAGTGATCTCTCGTTGGTTATACCTGATCGCCCAATTATTCCATTCATTGAAGGCGATGGCACCGGTATTGATATTACGCCAGTGATGCGTAAGGTAGTTGATGCAGCGGTGGAGAAAGCATACAAGGGCAAACGTAAGATTGCTTGGATGGAAGTATACGCAGGTGAAAAAGCAACTACAATATATGGCGAGAATACTTGGCTGCCAAAAGAAACGTTGGAAGCAGTAAAAGATTATGTGGTTTCGATTAAAGGACCATTGACGACACCAGTAGGTGGTGGCATACGTTCTTTGAACGTGACGTTGCGGCAAGAATTGGATTTATATGTTTGTTTGCGGCCAGTGCGTTATTACGAAGGCACACCTAGTCCAGTAAAAGAACCGTGGAAAGTGGATATGGTGATCTTCAGAGAAAATTCAGAAGATATTTATGCAGGTATTGAATGGTCAGCGGACAGTCCTGAAGCTAAGAAAGTGATTCATTTTTTGCAAACTGAAATGGGCGTGAAGAAAATTCGTTTTCCTGAACCTTCTGGTATTGGCATTAAACCTGTTTCTAAAGAAGGCACATCGCGCTTGGTAAAACGTGCGATCCAATATGCAATTGATAACGATCGTGATTCCGTCACGTTGGTGCATAAAGGTAATATTATGAAATTTACCGAAGGTGCGTTTAAAGAATTGGGGTTATAAAGTGGCCATGATAGAATTCGGCGCGGAGTTAAAAGATGGTGGTCCATGGATGAAATTACCCGCGGATAAGGGAATTGTTATAAAAGACGTAATCGCCGACGCTTTTCTGCAGCAAATTTTATTGCGTCCGGAAGAATATGGCGTGATTGCGACGCTAAATTTAAACGGTGATTACATTTCCGATGCTTTAGCCGCGCAAGTAGGAGGAATCGGTATTGCGCCTGGAGCGAATTTAAGTGATTCAGTTGCGATATTTGAGGCGACGCATGGTACTGCTCCTAAATATGCGGGCAAGGATCAAGTGAATCCTGGATCAATTATTCTTTCAGCCGAAATGATGTTAAGGCATATGGGCTGGAATGAGGCCGCGGATATGATTATTAAGGCGATGGAGAGAACTATCAAAGATAAGATAGTGACTTATGATTTTGCCCGGCAAATGAAGGAAGCAACTGAGGTTACGTGCTCAAAATTTGGAGATGCAATTATAGAAAGAATGAGCTAGAAGAGGACAAGCAGTAAATTATATTTAAATTCTATATTACTCCCATCGTCAACTTGAAGCTGGCGATGGGTGTTTTCAATAATTAAAGTAAACAGCTAGCTTCTATATTGCTAACTGCCTCTTTAAAAGGATAGTCCTTGCGTATTGCAATGTCTTAGGCAGACTGAATGTTTGAAGCCTGCTTCCCTTTGGGTCCTTGTGTAACTTCAAAGCTCACTTTCTGGCCTTCCTTGAGAGTTTTAAAACCTGACATATTAATTGCTGAGAAATGTGCAAATAAATCTTCGCTACCATCATCAGGTGTTATAAAACCAAACCCTTTGGAATCATTGAACCATTTTACTGTACCTGTTGCCATTTTTACTTCCTATAAAAAAACTGGGCCGGAAACCCTAAAACTATTTGAATTTCAAGACCGCAAACGGCTCTAACCAGTACTGCAGAGAACTTGAAGCCAAACGCCAGATGGTGTTTTACGCAAATTTTTGGCTTAAGTCAAGCCATCGTGTGAATTTTAACGTATAAATTTTAAGCTGGTTTTTGGTGAAGTAAAATGATTCGTTTAAGGCGCTTGAAAATTTTGTCGTAATCGTCAAATATGATAAAGAATAAAGAAATAATTTATTTTGTTGCTCGTGCTTTTCTTTTTTAAATTATATTAGGTAAGTCATGGTAACAAAGAATCGTGAAAATGGAGTGCTAGAGGAAAGTAAGAATAAGATTAAGTTACCTCCCTATATAAAGTTATGTTATTAAATGATGATTTTACTCCTATGGATTTTGTAGTAATGGTGCTACAAACCTTTTTCTTTATGGAGTCAAGAAAAAGCAACTCAAATTATGCTTAAGATTCATACTGAAGGGATGGGTATTTGTGGTATTTATCCCAGTGATATAGCAATCACCAAAGTTCAACAGGTAAATGAATTTTCTAGACAAAACCAGCACCCATTAATGTGTGTTATGGAGAAAAGCTAACATGATCGCACAAGAATTAGAAGTAAGTTTACATATGGCATTTGTGGAATCACGACAGAAGCGTCATGAATTCATCACAATAGAACATTTATTGCTCGCCTTGCTTGATAATCCTAGTGCAGCAGAAGTGTTGATTGCTTGCGCGATTGATATTGAGGATTTGCGAGTTTTACTTCAGGATCATATTAACCGCCATACTCCTATCGTAAGTGGTAATGGAGAAGTAGACACTCAACCTACGCTCGGTTTTCAACGTGTGATTCAGCGCGCAATACTACATGTTCAATCATCCGGAAAAAAAGAAGTTACCGGTGCCAATGTTTTAGTAGCAATTTTTGGTGAAAAAGATTCTCACGCAGTGTATTTCCTACAGCAGAAGGGTGTAACACGATTAGATGTAGTGAACTATATTTCGCATAAGATTTGTAAAGCGTCACAGAATAATGACTCTAATAAGATTGAAGATGAAAATGATAGCGAGCAACAACAAAATTCTGGTAATTCGCTAGAGAGTTATACTATTAATCTTAACAATTTGGCAATTGCAAATCGAATTGATCCTCTGATTGGACGTGAGAGAGAGGTGGAGCGAGTCATACAAACGTTATGTCGTCGCAGAAAGAACAATCCATTGCTGGTGGGTGAGGCTGGTGTTGGTAAAACGGCTATTGCAGAGGGACTGGCAAGGCGGATTACTGAAGGTGATGTGCCAGAAGTTCTGACGCATCATCAGGTTTATGCTCTAGATATGGGTGCATTGTTAGCTGGCACGAAGTATCGGGGGGATTTTGAGCAGCGTTTCAAGGCAGTACTAAAACAGTTGGTTGATAATCCAAAAGCTATCCTATTTATAGATGAAATTCATACTTTGATCGGTGCAGGCGCCGCATCAGGTGGCACATTGGATGCTTCTAATTTACTAAAACCCATGCTAAGTGCCGGTCGCTTAAAGTGTATTGGAGCTACTACTTATAACGAATATAGAGGAGTTTTCGAGAAAGACCATGCATTATCGCGGCGCTTCCAGAAGATTGAAGTTTCTGAGCCGAGTATTGAGGAGACAGTAGCCATTCTGCGTGGTCTGAAATCTCGTTATGAAAAGCATCATAATGTCAAATATACTGCGGTAGCGTTAACAGCTGCTGCAGAGTTGTCAGCTCGCTTCATTGGTGACCGACATTTACCGGACAAAGCAATTGATGTAATTGACGAAGCGGGTGCGGCGCAACGTATTTTGCCAAAATCGAAACAGCGTAGAGTTATCGGTAAACATGAGATCGAAGATATTATTGCTAAGATCGCCCGGGTGCCTTCACAAAGTATTTCAAGTGATGATCGTAATAAACTGAAAACGCTCGACCGCGATTTAAAATCTATTGTTTTCGGGCAAGATGCAGCAGTTGATGCGCTTGCAGCGGCTATTAAGATGTCCAGAAGTGGCTTGGGAAATTCGCAAAAACCTATTGGCTCTTTCCTTTTTTCTGGTCCAACAGGTGTAGGGAAAACTGAGGTGGCGCGTCAACTTGCCTATACTCTGGGCGTGCCTTTGCATCGTTTTGATATGTCTGAGTATATGGAGCGCCATGCGGTATCGAGGCTGATTGGAGCCCCTCCTGGGTATGTTGGTTTTGAGCAAGGAGGGCTATTGACTGAGACGATTATAAAACAACCTCACTCAGTCTTGCTGCTTGATGAAATAGAGAAAGCGCATACAGATATATTCAATGTTCTATTGCAAGTAATGGATCATGGTACATTGACAGATAATAACGGACGTAAGGCAGATTTCCGCAATGTGATTATCATTATGACGACAAACGCAGGGGCTGATTCATTGACTAAATCCACTATTGGATTTGCCAAATCTGCTAGAACAGGTGATGAAATGATTGAAATTAAACGCATGTTCACTCCTGAATTTCGTAACCGATTAGATGCAATCATTTCTTTTGCATCGCTGAGCAAAGAAATCATTCTGCGTGTTACTGATAAATTCTTAATGCAACTTGAGGCGCAATTACAGGAGAAAAAAGTAGAAGCCGTCTTCACTGATAATTTACGTAACTACCTAGCTGAGCACGGTTTTGATCCACTTATGGGTGCACGCCCAATGGCACGTCTTATTCAGGATACGATTCGTAGTGCGTTAGCAGATGAATTACTTTTTGGACGACTCTGCAATGGAGGTAAAGTGACGGTAGATATCAATAGTGATGGAAAAGTCATGCTTCAATTCGAAGATGATGAAGTCGACGTTCTTTGAATGGAGAGCTTCCTGAAATAAGTTAAAGTATTTAACCTTGGGTAAATAAAGAAAGAATAAAAATTTAACTTACTTTTCTCGCTGCTATCATGCTGATTTTTATATAAGTCTTAGGTTGATTTTTAATGTATTTGTTTGAGTGTTTACAAATACTTTTTGGTGTGCTCAAGACCTTATGGTCTTCTTTTCTAGTAATTTTACCTGATGACCTAATAAGGTAAGTATCCTCAGTTTATGCTCATTACCTTTATTTGGTTTCACTTTGTATGCTGTTACCATTCTAAATGGTAGAATGCATAATTTTTAAATATCTAAATTTTCCAAAGAGTAAATGCTGTCATGTTTTCCTATAAAAAAACGATAGAAAGCGTCGATCCAGATTTGTGGCAAGCAATTAAAGGTGAAATGCAACGACAGGAAGATCATATTGAATTGATTGCTTCTGAGAACTATGCAAGTCCCGCAGTCCTCCAAGCACAAGGATCAGTTCTTACTAATAAATATGCAGAGGGCTATCCCGGCAAACGTTATTATGGTGGTTGCAAGTATGTCGATAAAGTGGAGCAACTTGCTATTGATCGTTTAAAAGCGTTATTTAATGCTGAATATGTCAATGTGCAGCCACATTCTGGTTCCCAGGCTAATGCGGCAGTATATTTATCTGCACTAAAACCTGGTGATACCCTGTTAGGAATGTCTCTTGCACATGGCGGGCATCTCACTCACGGTGCTTCAGTTAATCTGAGTGGTAAAATTTTCAATTCTGTGGCTTATGGACTTGAGCCTGAAACTGAAGAAATTAACTACCATGAAGTGGAACGATTGGCGCATGAACATCGACCGAAGATGATTGTTGCTGGCGCTTCCTCATATGCAAGAATCATAAATTGGAAGCATTTTCGTAAAATAGCAGATGAGGTCGGCGCCTATTTATTTGTAGATATGGCTCATTATGCGGGACTGATCGCTGCTGGCTTTTATCCTAATCCAGTAGGGGTTGCTGATTTTGTCACCAGTACTACCCATAAAACACTGCGCGGTCCACGAGGCGGCGTTATTATGGCCAAGCAGGAGTTTGAGAAAGCGCTTAATTCAGCAGTTTTTCCACAAACTCAGGGTGGTCCGCTCATGCATGTCATAGCAGCCAAGGCAGTGGCTTTTAAAGAGGCAGCTAGTAAGGAGTTCAGAGACTATCAGCAGCAAGTTATCGAGAACGCGCGAGTCATGGCAAAGGTGCTGCAAAATCGTGGCTTGCGCATCGTTTCTGGACACACGGATTGTCACATGTTCTTGGTGGATGTTCGCGCCAAAAATTTGACAGGCAGGGAGGCTGAGGAAGCCTTGGAAGCCGCTCATATAACTGTTAACAAGAATGCTATTCCAAATGATCCTCAGAAACCCTTTGTAACGAGTGGCATACGAATTGGCACGCCAGCAGTAACAACACGTGGTTTCAAAGAAATTGAATCTGAGAAATTGGCAAATTTAGTTGCGGATGTGTTGGATTCTCCGAATGATTCGACGATTCTGGCACGTGTCGCGCAAGAAGCGAAGATGCTATGCGTAAAATATCCAGTATACGTAAACTGATATGTTTGAGTAGTTAGAGAACTATTGGACTGCTGCCTGAAGATCTTATAGATTCGTTTTGGGATAGTAAAAGAAGCTAATTTAGTTAACCAGTTTAACTGGTGTTAAATAATGAGATGTCCTTTCTGTAACGCTGAAGATACCAGTGTAATTAATTCACGCGTCAGTGAAGAGGGAGATCGTGTTCGTCGACGGCGACATTGTACAGCTTGTGGCAAACGCTTTACTACCTATGAAACAGTAGAGCTACGTTTGCCACAAGTAGTCAAGAAAAATGGTAATCGTGCAGAATTCAATCGAAATAAGCTTCTTACAAGTTTCTTGCGTGCGCTGCATAAACGCCCAGTTCCAACTGAATATGTGGATGCAGCCATTGATCGTATTGTTCAGAAGTTGCTGAGTTTGGGGTGCAAGGGAAATATCTTCACGTAGTATTGGTGAGTTAGTCATGAAGGAGCTTTATAAACTTGATAAAGTAGCATATATACGCTTTGCATCTGTATACAAGAGTTTTCAAGGATGTTGGCGACTTTCAGGACGTCATCAAGGAAGTTCAGAATTCACATTAAAACTGATTCTTGAGAAATTCAAATTTAACGCTTTAAGGACAATCAGCATCGGTAGCTTGAAGCAGTAAGCATGTTCAGGACCTATTTGTGCTCGGAGATTCTCAGATTTTTTCATCCATTGATTTTGCCTTTATGTCTCAGGCATTAAAACTTGCCGAAAAAGGTTTATATACAACCACTCCAAATCCCCGGGTAGGTTGTATCATTGTTAAAAATAATCGAGTAATTGCGAGTGGTTGGCATGAATGTGCTGGCCAACCTCATGCTGAAATCAATGCACTTTATGCTACGGATAGTACAGCCAAAAATGCTACCGTTTATGTAACATTAGAGCCATGCAGCCATTATGGGCGTACTCCCCCTTGTGCACAGGCGCTAATCAATGTGGGTGTGGCGAAAGTCGTTATCGCGATGTTGGATCCGAACCCTTTGGTAGCAGGAAGTGGTGCAGCAATGTTAAGACAGGCAGGCATTATGGTGCAATCCGGTTTGTTGGAGGCACAAGCAAGAGCACTTAATATTGGCTTTGTTTCTCGCATGATTCGCCATCGACCATGGGTAAGATTGAAAATAGCGGCGAGTCTGGATGGAAAGACGGCATTGGAGAATGGTGAAAGCCAATGGATTACTAGCAAGGCAGCTCGTTTGGACGGACATCGATTACGTGCTCTTTCTTGTGCAATCTTAACGGGTGCTGGCACAGTAAAAAAGGATGATCCACAATTAACGGTCCGCCACGTCAAAACTTCCCGACAACCACTGCGTGTAGTAATTGATAGCCGACTCGAGATATCAACGAATGCAAAGCTGTTACATGGAGGAAAGGTGCTGATTTTCTCTGCTGTGCAAGATGAGAACAGAATAAAATTGCTAGAAGAAAAGGGAGCGAAAGTGATCATTATGTCGGGAGCTGGCGGCAAAGTGAATCTGGCTCAAGTGATGGCTAAGTTAGCAGATTTCGAGATCAATGAAGTGCTGGTAGAAGCAGGGAGTACTTTGGCTGGCTCACTGGTGCAAGAAGGATTAGTCGATGAACTGGTCATCTATCTTGCCCCTTGTCTGCTTGGTGATAAAGCACAGGACATGTTGAATTTGCCGATGCTGACCAAGCTATCCGATAAGTGTAAGCTTGTATTAACCGATCTTCGTATGATTGGACAAGATGTTCGGGTAACTGCAAGACTCTCCAGTTTTGAGTTGCATGATTAAATTTTAAATAGGCTTCTTAGCAAGCTTACGTTGCAGCGTTCTGCGATGCATATTCAGAATTCTTGCAGTAACGGAAATATTATTATTGTTTTCAGTCAGAATACGATGAATATATTCCCATTCCAGCCGTCCAACTGATAACGGATGCAAGCTTATCGGCACCTCGGTATCACCGCTGGTACGCTCAAAAGCCGCCATAATGTCATTAACATCAACTGGCTTGGCGAGATAATGGGTAGCACCAAGCTTGATCGCTTCAACTGCGGTTGCAATACTGGCATAACCAGTCAGCATGATGATCCGAGTTCCAGGATCTAGTTTCTTTATTTTATCAACGAGTATTAATCCAGATTCATCCGATAATTTGAGATCGATAATCGCGTATTCAGGCATGAGGGATTCAACTTTTTCCAAGGCGGATGTAATGGTGTGCGTGTAGGTGACATCAAATCCTCGTTTGGCCATTGCCTTAGCTAGCACATCACAGAAAACTGGATCGTCGTCGACAATGAGTAAACTTGGATGCTCAATGGACCCAGTCATAAGATTTTCCTCTTTTGTGCTAACTTGATGGAAGAATAGTTAAGTAATTTGAGGAATGAGGGGAAGCGTTACATGGATGCAAGCGCCACCCTCCGGATGATTAAACAAACGTACATTACCACCGAAACGTTCAATATTTGCGTTGGCGAGAAACAAACCAATGCCAAACCCTTGCCCAGGTGCCTTGTTGGTAAAGAATGCTTCCCCTGCGCGTTGAACCGCTTCTCCAGTCAGGCCTTCCCCGTCATCATGGATTTCTAGATCCAGCGTATGCTGATCCCAAGTACTTTTGATTCTGACTTGATCGGTAGAGGCGTCTGCGGCATTATTCAGTAAATTCAGGATGGACTGACTCAGTAATTGCGTATTCATGATAAGAGGGGCAGGTTGGACCCCATGCCGTTGATAACTGAATTTGGTCGAAGGGCGAATGAGTTGCCATTTATCGAGTACCTGTTTTAGAAAATAATCAACCGACAGGCTATTTCCGTCTTCTATTCTTGCTTGCCCTGCATTAGCGAGTAACTGCGTCAGGGTTTGCTTGCAATGAGTGATTTGGTTGCGCAAGATATGGATATTATTCTGAAAATCTTCATTCTGAGGATACTCATGTTGTAGCTCACCCGCAATTACTGCCATTGTCGAGAGGGGAGTGCCTAATTCATGTGCTGCGCCCGCGGCCAGCGTGCCTAGCGCAATGATTTGTTCGTTGCGTAATGCTTGTTCTCGTGCCTGAGCGAGATCTTTGTCACGATCGCGAATGGAACTACTCATCTTGACAACGAACCAGGCAATCAAGAGAGTACTTAACACGAAAGTTAACCACATACCTGAAATATGGAGATTGAACTCCATCATATGCGCGCTATGATCGTCTGAGTGGTCATGGGGCAATGGGACATATTCAAACAGAAGAATGGTGTAGCAAGTGATCGTGATCCCTGCGATCGCCCAAGTATAGCGCCATGGCAAGATTGCTGCCGCAATGGTAAGAGGCAGCAGGTAGAGCGAGATAAAAGGGTTAGTTGAGCCGCCAGCGAAATAAAGCAGTGCGGTTAAAGCAAAAATATCCACGAGCAATTGGGCAAAAAACTCAAGATTCGAAACAGGAAAGGTATGATGCAGCCGAACCCAGGTAAAAAAATTGAGGAGGGTGAGTATTACCACTACGATGGTCATCTTCTCCCACGGCACATCTAATTCAATGATTGAATATACCAAAGCAAATAAAATGCATTGCGCGACAATCGCAATACTTCTTAAAAGAAATAGCCTTTGCAGGTTTTTGCTAAGCGGTGACTGATGAAGAATGTTAAACATTAAGTACAACATTAACGCAAATTAGAAATTTAGGCTATGTGACAAATTGTCACACCTTTGACCATCCACGTCGTGAAATGCTCAAAAATTTTGATAAGAGAATGTGCTATGTTAATACTTTTTTTGCGGGGCTTCTGTCAATGAGGATTGGCTAGAGACTTCATTAGCTTCTCGTGTATTCCGCCAAAGCCACCGTTGCTCATAACGAGGATATGGTCACCAGGGGAAACAGTAGCCACAATAGCATTGATCAACTGAGTCATCTCATAATGTAAATTGGCTTTCTTCCCGAGGGAGGAGAATGCTGTCTGTAAATCCCATTCTGATTGATTGGCATAACAAAAAATTTGATCGGCTGTTTCCAGACTTGCTGCCAAACTTTCTTTCCAAATACCCATCTTCATCGTGTTGGAGCGTGGCTCTAAAACAGCGATAATCTGTGCATTGCCCACTTTATGACGCAAACCGTTTAGTGTCGTTTTAATCGCAGTTGGGTGATGCGCAAAGTCATCATATACTGTGATGCCATTGACTATGCCGCGTATTTCCATTCGTCGTTTGACATTTTTGAACTGCGACAATGCGGCAATGGCAATATCAGGAGGGATCCCGGCATGACGTGCCGCTGCAACGGCAGCCAGTGCGTTCATGCGATTATGTTCTCCCAATAAATTCCATTGTAGTATTCCATGTGATTTCTCTTGGTAAACAATTTCGATATTTAGCTCAGTCAGCATTTTGGCCTGCCAACCCTCATTCACACCAAATTGCTCAATAGGTGTCCAGCAACCTTGAGCTAGTACCTGCTGCAAGTTTTTTTCAAGGCCATTGGAAACAATTAATCCATTGCCAGGAATGATTCTTACGAAATGATGAAATTGTCGTTGAATTGCGGCTAGATCAGGAAAGATATCAGCGTGATCAAATTCAAGGTTATTTAATACTGCCGTTCTGGGATGATAATGGACAAATTTGGAGCGTTTGTCGAAAAATGCAGTATCGTATTCATCAGCCTCTATTACAAAAAATGAAGAGGATTCCTGCCAATCTGGTTGGTGTCTACTTTTTCCGCCTAATCGTGCGGAGATTCCAAAATTTTCTGGTATGCCGCCAATGAGAAAGCCAGGTGCCAATCCCGCGTATTCCAGTATCCATGCTAACATCGAGCTGGTCGTCGTTTTGCCATGAGTGCCTGCCACCGCTAGCACCCATTTGTTTCTCAGAATATGTTCTGAAAGCCATTGTGGACCGGAGGTGTAGGGCAAATTCCTGTTTAGGATTTCTTCCATTAAGGGATTGCCACGTGAAATGGCATTACCGATCACAAACAGGTCTGGTTTGAGTTGGATCTGCTGTGGCGCGTACCCCTCAATCAATTCGATTCCCTGAGAAACCAGTTGAGTGCTCATGGGTGGGTAGACGTTGGCATCACAACCTGTGACTCTGTAGCCAGAAGCGCGCGCCAGCACAGCAAGGCCACCCATGAATGTACCGCAAATACCGAGGATATGAATATGCACCGTATACCTTCTTGAAGAAATATTGATGGATTGACTTTTTTGAATTGCTAGTTCATTACTTTAAAGCTTAAATTATACTTGTTAAGCTTAACAAGAAGATCGTAGTGGATTATTTTTCAGCAGCTAAAAGCATTTTTATAAAAAACTTTTGAAAGTAATGAGCTATCAGCTAGATTCTCAAATACTAACTGAGTGCCGATTATTCATCATCCTATGCAACTATCAGTTTATCGTGGGCGTTTTGCTCCATCACCAACAGGTTCCTTGCATTTGGGTTCATTGATGACTGCAGTAGCAAGTTATCTTGAAGCAAAAACCCATAATGGTGAATGGTTGGTTAGGATTGAAGATGTGGATTCAACGCGTGTTATTCCAGATTCATCCTGGCAAATATTGCATGCGCTAGAATCTTTTGGAATGGATTGGGATGGTGAAGTTGTCTATCAAAGTCAGCGTCATGCTACCTATCAAACCGCACTGACCGAACTTAATAAAAATGGATTAATTTATCCTTGTGCTTGTTCGCGCAGAGAAATTGCTGATTCCGCTATGGTGAGTGTTGAAGGACCCATTTATTCTGGAAGATGTCGTAATGGTCTGTCTAGCAATCATGCTGGTCGTCCCCATGCGCTGCGAGTTAAAACCGAATACAGCCAGATTCAATTTGTAGATAATTTGCAAGGAAAGGTTCATCAATGTGTGGAAAGTGAAATTGGTGATTTTGTCTTGCGTCGAGCAGATGGTATTTATACCTATCAATTAGCCGTAGTGGTGGATGATGCCTGGCAGGGAATTACTCATATCGTGCGGGGTATTGATTTACTTCATTCGACTCCTCGTCAGATTTATCTACAGAAGCTTCTGGGCTATAAAACACCTGCCTATCTCCACTTGCCCCTTGTAGTTAATAAACAAGGAGAAAAGCTGAGTAAGCAAACTTTGGCGGCACCCATCGACCTAACTAAACCACTCCCTCAACTGGTTGCAACACTTCGTATTCTTGGCCAGAGTCCACCTGATGAGTTAGTTGAGGGTGATATGATTTCCTTCTGGCAGTGGGCGCAAGCAAACTGGCAGGTAGAAAGAATACCTAAAGGAAACCGTTTTATTAATGCACCATGAATGATCATTCTGAATATACCATGGATATGGTTTTTTCATGCTACGCTAGCCGTGCATCTTGTTTTAATGTAGGTAATAGCATCATTCAGGAAAATAAGGAGAATATGTGGCTTTTCTGCCATTTTATATACCTGCTCGCAAGCAGTTAAAGATAGTCATCGTAGGTGGAGGTTATGCCGGAATCGCTGCACTGACAACACTGGTAGAATATATGCCAGACGCCGAAGTTACGATTATTGATCCGAGAACACATCACCTTAAGATTACGCATCTTCAAGAAACATTTCGTTATCCTTTATCTGATTTGCTCGTACCCTTTACGACGTTTGAGCAACGATTTGGCTGTCGCCATGTTTGTACCGAACTCGTGCTCGATGAGGCCGCTTTGCAGCAATGGCAGAGTAATAAATGTATAACAGTGAATGATCTGTTACTGCCATTTGATTATCTGCTGATTGCAACTGGCGCACCTGCAAGAGATGTAGTTAATCATAATTCAGACTATATCCTCGATTTGAATGATTTTACGAGCACTGCCGGTTCAGAATTGCTAAGCAAATATCTGACTGGGGGAAGTAGCAGGAAAGACCCTATTACTGTGATTGGAGGAGGTGCCACTGGAATACAGTTTCTATTTGAGATTGTATACTTTCTTCAGCGTCACCACTTTCAAAACAAGCTACGCCTGATTGAAAGTGGTGAGCGGGTGCTTAGACAGTTTCCAGTCAGCTTCGCTCATTATGCACAATCCTGTATGAATGATCTTGACATTGATTTTTGTCCAGATACCTATTTCCGCGGACAGCAGGAGAACGTCATACTGCTGGAAGAAAAAAATACCGGAAAACAGTATGAACTTCCTTCTAGTCTAGCTCTATTATTTGCTGGCAAGCAGCAGGGTAATCAGTTTACGGCAAATGCTTTCGGACAAGTTATTATTAACCGTCAATCATTACCGCATATTTTTATTGCGGGTGATTGCTCCCATTATCAGTCTTTCGGCTCTAATGCGATGACCGCGCAATCGGCTGTGCGTAAAGGAAAGCTTGCGGCACGCAATATTTTACGGCATTCTGGGTTGCTTAAAATACTTGAACCTTATATACACCATGATATAGGCTATGTAGTCAGCCTAGGGCCGACGGATGCGGTTGGCTGGCTGGCTCTCGAAAATAATGTGGTAACTGGTATAGCAGCCTCAATTATTAAAGAAATTGTAGAGGCACAATATGATTTGCTATTGACTGGAATAGATACTTATCTGATTTGAGATATCGATAAGCAGGAGGCTGGGCTATGTTTAATTTGTTTAACGATAAGCCGGTTGTGGGGAAAGCAAGCACAGTGATTCAGAAGTCTGAGCAGCATGTTTTCAATTTTATCGGTACCGAGCTGCTTGTTAATTACCCAAGGTGGTCGCCGGAAGTGCGTGAGCTGGAGAAACTGACTGATGGTCCGCTAGGACTGGGAACGATATGCCGGCAAGTACGTGTCGATCAAGGAAATCGATCAGAATCTACCTTTAAAATTGTCAGCTTTGAACCTCGTATGCATATTTGTTTCGATGGCGTATCTAATCCTTTCCGTTGCGATTATTTATTGAAGCCAGCCGATCCAGCAGCTACTCAAATCACATTTACTTTCGAGTTGCTTAGTCTCGATCTGCATATGAGACCGTTTGAGAAGCTTATACGCATAGCCATCCAAGATGGTGCTGAAAGAACAGTCAGAAACATTAAGCGTCTAATAGGAGTTGACTCGTTTTGATTAACTTCGTGGTCTGCCAAGCTATAAGTTCTAATTAATTACCGGAAAAATTTTGGAGAAAAAAATGGATTTTATCGTTGAGAAAGACCCTGGATTGATTCCAAAAGTATTATCCAAAATTCTTGACTCATGTGTTAATGGTATCACGTTGGCTGATCCTGATCTGGAGGATATGCCGCTGGTTTATGTCAATAAAGCGTTTGAGAAAATAACGGGCTACAGTCAAGAAGAAACGGTAGGGAAAAATTGCCGCTTCCTGCAGGGCACTGATCGTGAACAGAAAGAACGTTATCAGTTGAAAGAAGCCATTGCAAATAAGCAGCCAGTTGAAATCACGCTCAGAAATTATAGAAAAAATGGCGAAATGTTTTATAACCATTTGATCATCACCCCTCTGTTTGATGCTCACGGCAATGTCCTTTACTACCTAGGCGTGCAATACGACGTGACGCAACAGCGACGGGCTGAAGAAGAGATCAAGCGACTAACTGAGCAGCTCGCTGCGGTAACGAAATAGTTAGTAGATATGGTAGGTTCTGCTGGTAAAATTGACCCTAAAAATGTATCATTTGAAGCGGTTTAATTTGTAGCATTACCCAACATCAAATAAACAGAGGAAAGAATAACTTCTTGGCCGTTGTTATTTTCCGCTGGTTTATTATAGTCAATTACTGGAAGCGTGGCAGAGTGGTCGATTGCACTGGTCTTGAAAACCAGCAAGGGGCAACCCTTCGTGAGTTCGAATCTCACCGCTTCCGCCATTTCCCATTTCATACAAATCCGTAGCAATCTACGAAACACAGTAAACAAGCTGATCTTCAGGAACTTCAATTCCATATTAATCCGAAATAATCCGCTAGAAGCCAGTAAAAAAATGTGGTAGCTATTTTTACCATACTAAAGGTTACCACATTATGGCTCTGAAAGAATTACTGACAGACTTGGCTTGCAAGAATGCAACTGCTGAAAGCGCCAAGATACGAAAGTTATTCCATTTCT
>CAWFHT010000016.1:0-103151 GCA_963815685.1 uncultured beta proteobacterium | reverse complement strand
CTGCCTGATCAAAATGCTGACGAAACACATGAGCCAGACGCTGGTTTCCTGTAATCACGGTAATGCCCTGATTTAATTTAACGAGGATGTCCTCGCTATCTGCTAGCTGGGGATTAAGTCGACATACTTTCATGTGCTCCAGATTACTCCTCTACTACTTCTTTAGGCAAAGATTTACCATCATCATCTGTTGACTGTTCATATCTAGTTGAAATAGGTAGAATTGCGAATCAGAAACAGAAACACTTTTATTTAGAAGAGAAAGAAGGATATCAGGAGAACGAATGAATAATAAATTAATCGGTAGTATGTTTCTTGCAATGACGTTGCTATGGACAGCTCAGGCACAATCTGAGGAAGCAGAATCAGCAGAACCCTCTCAAGAAGCTTCTTCACCAAAAGTAACTGAATCGTTGCCAAGCGGCTTAGGGTGGCGAGTTGTCCGCGTCTTAGAAATGGGAACTTCAGGTAAATTTGTACACATGGTACTGGTAGATCTGGATAAAGAAATGGATAAGACGGTTTATAGCGCTGCAATCAATCAGATTTGTGGCAAAGCAACCGATTTCTGCCGGATAAGATTCTGGACTCAGGAACGCTTCATACCTGAAAAAGTGACGCCCACTCCAGAACAACTCAAAGTTCAGAAAGCTGAGTTCCTATTCAATAAAGCATCCGGTATCCGCCAAACAACCTGGTCTTGCGCTGTCAATCCTGATAAAGCTCAGTGTGTAAAATATTAATACCAGACACCCCACATTGTGTTCTTTTTGGCAATGTGGGGTAACTATCATCCAGCAGGATAATTGGTTAGCTAATTGACTAGCTTAGCCGATTATTAGATATGCAACGCACGTTTATCTACTGCTAAAGCCGCTTCATGTAATACCTCAGATAACGAAGGATGGGCATGAATGATGCGTGCAACATCTTCGCTACTGGCAGCAAATTCCATCGCAACCACGGCTTCTGCGATCATTTCAGAAACATAGGGGCCGATCATATGTACGCCCAGGATGCGGTCTGTGTCGGCATCAGCGAGCACTTTCACAAAGCCGCTCGTTTCTCCCAGGGCACGTGCGCGCCCATTAGCCATAAATGGAAATTGTCCGGTGCGATAAGCAATGCCGGCTGATTTAAGTTCCTGCTCGGTTTTTCCTACCCAGGCAATTTCCGGTGAGGTATAAATCACCCATGGAATAATATCCAGATTAACTTTGGCAGATTCGTTGGCATGGCCTTTCTTATTGGAAGCAATCATTTCTGCCACAGCCACGCCTTCTTCTGAAGCTTTATGTGCCAGCATGGGGCCTCTGACTACATCGCCAACGGCGTATACTTTTGGCAGATTGGTGCAGCAGCGTTCATCGACCTCAATATAACCCCGTTCATTTGTTTTTAACCCAATTTCATCTGTAGCCAGACCAACTGTATTGGGAATTCTGCCAACCGCAACAATCAGTTTATCGACCTCCAGTTTTTGCGAATCAGCTTTGGCGTCAGCATAATCCACGACTATCTGCTGCTCTTCAACTTGAATTGATTTGATCTTGACACCGGTCTGAATTACTAAACCGAGCTCACGCGTAAAGACTTTTTGTGCTTCCTTTGCAATTTGTTCATCCGCGGCCATGAGAAAATTTGGCTGCGCTTCCAGCACTGTCACGTCCGAGCCCAGTCGACGCCATACACTCCCCATCTCCAGGCCAATGACTCCTGCGCCAATCACACCCAGACGTTTTGGTACCTCCGTTAGCGCCAGCGCGCCGCTATTATCCAGTATTCGATTATTATCTACTTCGATGAATGGTAATTGGCGAGGTGTTGAACCGGTTGCAATGATGACGTATTCAGCCTGAATTTCTTCGATCTCAGTGCTATTCTTTACCTGAATTTTCCAGAGACCACTCTCCTGCTCCTGCTTAAGCAAAGTTCCTCTGCCATGCAAAGAAGTAACCTTATTCTTCTTGAACAGCATGGCAATACCACCGGTAAAAGCCTTTACAATTTTATTTTTGCGCGTAATCATCACCGGCACATCCATGGATAAACCTTCTAGATTGATGCCATGATCAATAAATTTATGCGCAGCACGTGCATAATTCTCGGAAGATTCCAGTAGCGCCTTGGATGGAATACAACCCACATTGAGACAAGTGCCTCCTAGACTCGCTACGCCTTGCTCATTTTTCCATTCATCAATACAAACAGTATTAAGACCCAACTGAGCACAACGGATAGCCGCCACATAACCACCCGGACCTGCGCCAATTACAGCTACATCGAAAGATTTAGTCATGAATCACCTTATAAAAATGAGTAGTTACAAACGAAGGAAAATTCGTCATTAGAAACTATCCTTTCAGTGACAACGCCTTCCAAACCGGCAATCTATCAAGAAGGCGCATTTGAGGTTGATTCAATTAGAATAGCAATTGCTGACTGTCTATTCCAATTTCACTGATTTCCCTGGCAGCCAGCATGAAATTTGCATCATCATGTAGCGTTATCATGGATTGCACATGGCGCCGTCCACGCATACGTGCTAACCGCGCCAGACTGGCAGCAGAAATTTCCCATTGCAATGTTTTCAGCAATTGATCAGTAGCCTGAAAATCATTGCATACCAGTACCATATCGCAACCTGCTTGTAATGCTGCCTCAGCACGCTCAGTAATGCTGCCATATCCTGCAGTACCTTGCATGCTCAAATCATCACTAAAAATACAGCCATCAAACCTCAAGTCATTGCGTAAAATATTTTTTAGCCAGAAGCTGGAGAACCCGGCAGGACGCCTATCCATTTTCGGGTAGATTACATGGGCTGCCATGATGCCTGCCAGGCCAAAATCAATCATCTGACGAAATGGAATTAAATCATCCAACTCGATATCGGCAAAGGTGCGATCATCCACAGCAATCTCAAAATGCGTATCTGCCTGACTATGTCCATGCCCAGGGAAATGCTTACCGACGGCAATCATCCCTGCTGATTTCAACCCCAGCATTAAGCTATGCGCCAGCTCAGCAATGGCCTGCGGGATGCGATGGAAAGCGCGATCACTAATCACACTACTTTGCCCATAATCGACATCAAGTACTGGAGTAAAACTCAAATCAACACCGCATGCAGATAATTCAGCTGCCAGCACATATCCGGTTTGCTGTGCCAGATGACGCGCCTGGTGGGGATGCCTGTCCCATATCTTTCCCAGCTCGCGCATCGCGGGCAACGGGTAAAATCTTTGCGGAAACGTTGTACCCTGCCGCCTTCATGGTCCACAGCAATGAGTAACGGTGGGGTTCTGAATGCGTGAATCTCGGCGGTCAATGCGGTCAACTGCTCAACTGAATCATAATTACGGGTAAACAAGATAACGCCACCCGTGAGAGGATGAAGTAATCTCGCTTTATCTTCGGATGATAATTGAGTGCTTGCGATATCGAGCATCACAGGACCCAGCGACATCACGCCTTCTCCAGGATCACAAAGGCACTGGCTAGATTCAATTCATCGCTCAGGGAAAGGTGATGACCAATGATTCCCTCACGCTTGATCAATTCGGCCAATTCAGGATGAAAGCAAAAATACGGCTTGCCAAGAGGGGTATGGGCAACCGATATATTGTTTAAGGTCACAGGAGATCGCAAGCCAGTACCCATTGCCTTGGAAAGAGCTTCCTTGGCTGCAAAGCGTTTAGCTAAAAACATCACTGGCTTAGCATCCTTAATATAATCAGACCATTCATGCTCGGCTAACAATCTACGCGCAAAACGTTCGCCATATTTTTCAAGTGATTGAGCAATACGGGAAGGCTCGACGATATCTGTACCGATTCCATAGATCATTGACTTGCTTCCTGGATGAGTTGCTTCATTTCCCTAACCGCTTGTGCTAACCCAACGAATAATGCATATGACACAATCGCGTGTCCGATGTTTAGTTCTGAAAGACCTTGTATCGCTGCAATTGGTCGGGTATTTTGGTAATGCAGTCCATGACCAGCATTGACTTTTAATCCTCGACTGAGACCATAGGCAACAGCTGTGCAAATCTTTTCCAGCTCGCATTGTTGCGTATCGTTATTTTTAGCATCGGCATAATGACCTGTATGAATTTCGATTACCGGAGCACCTGCTCTTGCTGCGGCGTCTATCTGCTCACGCTCTGCATCAATGAACAACGATGTGCGAATACCGGCATCTGCTAACTTACTACAAGCCTGTTTCACTTGTTCGAAGTGTCGTACCACATCTAATCCTCCTTCCGTAGTCAATTCCTCACGTCGCTCTGGAACTAGACATACATCATGTGGTTTGATACGGCATGCAAAGGCAATCATCTCTTCAGTCACTGCACTTTCCAGATTCATTCGGGTTTGAAGTCGCTCACGCAAAACTTCCACATCCCGATCCTGAATATGTCTTCGATCTTCACGCAAGTGGAGCGTAATAGCATCTGCCCCCGCAGATTCAGCAACCAATGCTGCTTCCACTGGACTTGGATAGGCCGTTCCCCGCGCCTGGCGCAATGTCGCGACATGATCAATATTAACACCCAAAGCAATCATGATTGTTACGTACCTATAAACAAAAATTGAGAAGCGCTCCAATCACTTCTAACGAAATTCGTGAATGAGCTGTTTTATTAATCATTTAGATTCTTCAATCTCATTCATACCCCAGACTCTTCAATGTATTGATATCATCAGCCCAGCCATTTTTTACCTTGACCCATGTTTCGAGATATACCTTGCTGCCAAACAATTTTTCCATATCTTGCCGCGCCTGGGTAGCAACAATCTTAAGTTTTTCACCATTCTTGCCAATTACGATGGCTTTCTGATTGAATTTTTCCACTAGAATGCTGGCAAAAATTCTGCGCAGATTTCCTTCTACTGTAAACTGATCTATGCGTACAGTAGTCGAGTAAGGGATCTCTTCGCCCATCAAACGAAATAATTTCTCACGAATCATCTCAGCTGCAAGAAAGCGCTCACTGCGATCACTAATTTCGTCTACACCAAACAAAGGCGGGCTTTCTGGCAAATAAGGCCGGACCATATCGATTAGTTCAGTCAGTTGTATTCCTCTCGCCGCACTGACTGGAATAATGCCAGCAAAGCTAAATTCCTTAGCCATACTTTCCATGAATGGAAGTAATTGGGTTTTCTGGGCCAATTGATCTACTTTATTGATCACGAGGATGACTGGTCGGTCAGCAGGGAGCAGTTTTAGTACCCCTTTATCACGCTCATCAAATCGTATTGCTTCGATCACGAACAGGACGATATCGACTTCGCGTATGCTTTGAATGACCGTTCGGTTCATTACCTGATTAAGCTGACTGCTATAGCGCGTCTGGAAGCCAGGTGTATCTACAAAAATAAATTGAGATTGCTCATCGGTCAAAATGCCATTGATCCGATGGCGCGTGGTCTGTGCCTTTTTAGAAGTAATGCTGATTTTTTGTTGGATTAAATGGTTAAGTAAAGTTGATTTACCGACATTAGGACGTCCAACAATGGCAACATAACCAGTTCTGAAATGAGGGGAAGCCATAAATTGGGATATTTCTACTCTTATTTAGCGTTATTTTGGTTTTGGAATATCTTGAATTCGCACATGATTTATTCCCTAAAACTACACTTATAAATAGAGGGTAATTTGAAGGTATGAGTACGAATAAAATGGTTCAAACTAGGGAAGACTTAGAAAAAGTAAAAGTTATATAGACGCTTTCAGTAATCGAAGCATTTGGGATCATTAGTAATGAATGATTAATTCATATGCCTGTTTTGCAGCTTCCTGCTCAGCCCTGCGACGGCTTGTTCCTTCGCCAATAGTTCGAATATTAAACTTTGGAATGGCACATTCCACTCTAAATTTCTGCCGATGTGCTTCTCCGCTTGTAGCGATGACAGTATATTCCGGCAGGGCTACCTTGCGGCTCTGCAGATATTCTTGCAGCATTGTCTTGGGATCCTTACCCAAGGTTTCAAGATCTAAATTTTGTAATAATGGCTTGTAAAGATTGTTAACAAAATTTTCTACTTCAATGAACCCACCTTCCAGGTAAATGGCGCCTATCACTGCTTCCAGCGCGTTGGCAAGAATAGATGGGCGGTAATGTCCCCCGCTTTTTCGTTCTCCCTCACCTAGCCTGATTAAATCACCTAACCCAAGTGCCGATGCAAGCTCAAATAAGGCATGTTGATTGACAAGATTAGCGCGGAGCCTTGATAAATTTCCTTCCGGTAATAGCGGAAACTGTTTGAACAGTAAGGCTGACACTGCACAATTCAATGCGCTATCTCCAAGAAACTCAAGGCGCTCGTTATGCGGGTAACCAAAGCTACGATGTGTTAATACTTCTTGCAACAATTCCGGCTGCTTAAAAACATAGCCAATTTTGTGAAAGAAATCGCTCTGATTTTTTACTGTAAAATTTTGTAGGCGACGCGTATTTAAGCTATGTGAGCTCATCGATTGCTGGCAGCAGTAAAATCAATATATAACGAAATATTAGCAAATAAAGGTGTCTTAACGGAATAGCTTACACTCAAAACTGTCTGTCCGCCTACTTTACTAATTTCAATGTCGCGACTATTCACAGCGGTAATTTGATCGATAACTGCACGCTTACCGAATGATTGGCGTATTTCTCCAGGATGAGCATTCTGCAAACTTGGATCACTGGCTATGACAACTAACGCTCGCTTGATTGCAGCATATTCCATATAGGATGGAATCAATTTCATTCCTAGAAGAGCAAACATCACGACTACAGTTGACCAGATTAGCATTCCAGAAAGGCTGATACCTTGCTGTTCTTTTCTCATCACATGGCGCATCTTCCTTACTCCCAATTCCATCCCGCATTCACTATTCTATTGACAAGCCGATTCGACTTAAATCACTAAAATTCCACCAAACCATAAAAGCTTTTCCCACAATATTTCTCTCTGGAACAAAACCCCAATAGCGGCTATCGCTACTGCCATCACGATTATCACCTAACGTAAAATAATTTCCCTCTGGCACTTTACAAGTAAATCCCGTCATATCGAATGCGCAATTCTCTCTGAAGGGAAAATAATGTATGCTGGATAACAGCATATTGGGCATTCCTTGATTGATAAGTATGCTATAACTTTTATCGTCTATAAGTTCCTTGAAACGCTGGGTGTATACATAAGCCAATCCTGATTCAATATATTTGTAATCTCCATTCAACTCCCTTTCCACTGGCACACCATTAACGCTGAGTTTCTTATTACGATAAGTAACAGTGTCTCCAGGTAAACCAATCACTCGTTTAATATAATCTATCGATGGGTCTTCCGGATAACGGAATACCATGACCTCTCCGCGTTTGGGTTGATTCAATTCAATGATCTTGTGATTGATAACGGGCAACCTGATCCCGTAGGTAAACTTGTTTACCAGGATAAAATCTCCTACCAGTAAAGTAGGTATCATCGAACCCGAAGGTATCTTGAAAGGTTCAACCAGAAAAGAGCGAAGACAGAAAACGATCAGGATGATAGGAAAAAAGCTTTTGGGATATTCCACCCACCAAGGCTCTGTGGCACCCTCTTCGCGCTTGCGCTTCAAAAAGAGGAAATCGAGCAACCAGATACTGCCAGTCACAACTAGTAAGATCAATAACACTAAAGGAAAATTCATTTCATTTCCCCTAATGAGCTATTAAGCATATAACATAATGGTAATGGGGAGGGCAAATTTTCATGTTTATCACTCAATTAATTTGATTTTTCAGCAGTCGATTACTTACCGACCTGCAGAATGGCCAAAAATGCCGCTTGGGGAATCTCTACATTACCGACTCGTTTCATACGTTTTTTCCCTGCTTTCTGCTTCTCAAGTAGTTTACGTTTGCGCGTGATATCTCCACCATAACATTTGGCCAAAACATTTTTACGCAACGCTTTAACATTTTCTCTTGCCACGACATGAGCACCAATTGCTGCTTGCACTGCGATATCAAACATTTGTCGGGGAATAAGCTCACGCATTTTTTGTGCCAATTCACGACCTCTTTGTTGGCTACTAGCACGATGCACGATTAACGACAATGCATCCACTTTTTCACCATTGATCAATATATCGAGTTTAACCAGATCGGCTGCGCGAAATTCTTTGAATTCATAGTCCAGCGAAGCATAACCACGACTAACCGATTTTAGTTTATCAAAGAAATCCATGACAACTTCATTTAGCGGCATTTCATAAACAAGCATGACTTGCCTGCCCATATATTGCATATTTCTCTGGACCCCGCGCTTGCCGGTACATAGAGACATAACGGCACCCACGTATTCTTCTGGAACTAATATCGTTGTGGTAATGATGGGTTCTCGAATCTCTTCAATTTTAGAGATGTCGGGCATTTTTGATGGATTCTCAATTTCAATCACTATCCCATCACGCAACGCAACCTGATAAATAACGGTTGGCGCAGTGGTGATAAGATCCATATCATATTCCCGCTCCAGCCTCTCCTGAACGATATCCAAATGGAGCAAACCTAGAAAGCCACAACGGAAACCAAAGCCGAGCGCTTGGGACGTTTCTGGTTCAAACTGTAACGATGAATCATTCAATTGCAGTTTTTCTAATGCAGAGCGTAAGGCATCATATTGATTGGATTCAACCGGATAAAGCCCGGCAAATACTTGTGGCTTGATTTCTTTAAATCCAACCAAAGGTTCAGCGGCAGGATTATCGGCCAATGTGACGGTATCGCCTACCTTGGCTGATTTCAATTCCTTAATACCAGAGATAACGAAACCCACTTCACCTGCGCTCAGCGAATCGCGATTTTCTGCTTTAGGTAAAAATACCCCCACTTGCTCACATAGATAGGTAGCGTGGCTAGCCATGAGCATAATTTTGTTGCTGGGTTTTAAGATACCATCGACTACCCGCACCAATATGACGACACCCACATAATTATCAAACCACGAATCAATAATGAGTGCTTTCAATGGTGCGTTCGCATCTCCTTTGGGTGCAGGGATACGGCTTAATAACTGCTTCCAGCATATCCTGGATGCCTTGACCTGTCTTAGCACTAACACGCAAGGCATCTGTCGCCTCTATCCCGATGATATCTTCTATTTCTGCAATCACTCGATCCGGGTCAGCCGCAGGCAAATCAATCTTGTTCAAGACCGGTATCACCTCGACGCCCTGCTCGATCGCGGTATAGCAATTCGCTACCGTCTGAGCTTCTACTCCCTGGGAAGAATCTACTACCAATAAAGCACCTTCACAGGCAGCTAAGGAGCGTGACACTTCATAGGAGAAATCGACATGACCAGGTGTATCAATCAAATTCAGCAGAAAAGTCTGACCATTACGTGTCTGGTATTTCAAAGCCACTGTCTGCGCTTTAATCGTAATGCCGCGTTCACGCTCCAAATCCATAGAGTCGAGCACTTGCTCTTCCATTTCTCGATCAGATAAACCACCACAAAACTGTATGATGCGATCAGCTAATGTGGATTTACCGTGATCTATATGCGCGATAATAGAAAAATTGCGAATGTGTTGCATTCGATTGGGATTTTAAATGTCAGTCAGGAATTTTTGCTGGTATTCGATGCAGATCTAATTTATTTTTGAATAAAATAGTCGGCTATTATTAACCGACAGCATTCTATCGAATTTTAGCAAAATACGCATCTAATGCAGCTTCATCAAGGTAATAATGGCAGATTTCGTCTTGTTTCCCATTTGCCGACACCAATACTGGAATTCGCTCATTATACTGACTTACCAATTGAGGATCGCTATCGATATCAATCACTTCAAATTTAAACTCGATTTGCTTCTGTAATTTTTGCAATGATGCAATCATTTCCTGACAAAGATGACAATCCCTTCGACCATACACAATCAGTTTCTTTCTATCCATAAAATCAACGTTATATAGACTTTTAATTATCGAGCTTCATCGTAATGAAAGTAGTCATATCGCCTCTTTTTATCAACAGTGCAATATTTCGTCCTTTCTCAACCTTGTCAAGCAACTGATTAAACTGTTTGATTGTTCTGACATCTTGGTTATTAAATCCGAGAATAATGTCGCCTTGGCGTATACCGGCACGATTTGCAACGCCACCTTGTATTTCTTCGACCAATAAACCACTCTCTATACCCAGTTGTTTCTTTTGTTTATCAGAGAGTTCACTCAGAGCCAATCCTAGAGGATTTGAAGTATCAGGGGCCTTACTTTGTTTGCGGCCACGATCACTTTCATCTGATGGCATTTCCCCTACCAAAACAGTTAAATTCATGGTGGCGCCGTCCCGCCAGACTTGCACCGCTACTTTAGATTTAGGTTTAGTGTTTCCGACAAGACGCGGCAGATCACTGGAAACAGCAATATCTTTGCCGTCAAATTTCAAAATGACATCTCTAACTTCGATACCTGCTTTGTCTGCTGGACCATCTTTTTCTACAGAAACAACCAGTGCGCCACGTGCTTGAGATAAGCCAAAGGATTCAGCCAGTTCTTCAGTCATCTCCTGAATCATAATGCCTATTTTCCCGCGTGAGACTTTCCCATGTTCCTTAAGTTGATTGGCTATCTCTGCTGCCACATTGATCGGAATAGCGAAAGACAATCCCATAAAACCACCTGTTCGGCTATAAATCTGCGAGTTGATACCGACTACCTCCCCCTTCATATTAAAAAGAGGGCCGCCAGAATTACCGGGATTGATCGCTACATCGGTCTGGATGAAGGGGACATAGCTTTCCTGCGCAAGCGATCGGCCTTTCGCACTTACTATCCCTGCAGTTACACTATTTTCGAAACCAAAAGGAGAGCCAATTGCAATGACCCACTCCCCTACCTTGAGCTTATCCGGATCACCCTGAGTTACCACAGGCAAGTCTTTCGCATCGATCTTGATAAGCGCTACGTCAGTTTTACGGTCCGTGCCAATAACCTGAGCATTAAATTCTCTTTTATCGGTTAGTCTTACGGTAATCTGATTGGCAGCTTCGACGACATGCGCATTTGTCAGGATATATCCATCCTTACTCATAATGAAACCAGACCCTAATGATTTGGATTCATACTTCTTAGGACCTGAGAATGGGTGCATATACCTGCGAAAAAATTCGAAGAAAGGAGAGTCTTCAGGAATATTAGGAATATTAGGAACTTCAGGAAGCATCTGACTTCCTGCAATCTGTTGTGTTTGTACTGTACTAATATTTACAACTGCTTCTCCATATTGCTCAACCAGACCCGTAAAATCAGGTAACTCCTTTGAGTGCACGAAACTGATGGAGGAAATTATCAGGAAGCATAGTAAAACAATTTTTTGCATATTTTTTCTTGATAAAAAAAATGGGTAAAATACTGAAAACATAACAATCAAATAGAGACGCTATTAAATCTTACAAATAACGAACGATAACAGCTATTTGTTTGATCGAAATCAACAAAGACTTCGATCAAACAAATAGCCTGCTAGTATCTATAAAATTTCAATCCTGGAAGCTTACCACATACCTTATCTAGATTTTTCTTCCCTGCTTTCAACCTGATGTACGCTCGTTACTGGTGCCTGCATCTTCGTATGGGGTGATAATTCTCTATGAATCAATGAATAATCACCTGGATGGTGAGGCATAAATGGAAGCGTAAAGGCTGGGGAGGGTTGGAAAGCTACAGGATGGTCGACTTGAACAACTGCCTTGTTATTCACTTTCTCGGCAACAAGCACTTCCTGCTTAACATCTGCTATTTGCATCACTAACCATCCACTTACCAAGGCAGCACAGGATGCAGCAGCTGAAAGCGTAATTAATTTCCGCTTGTGTGCTTGTGATACACGCGGCATAAATAAGGTCGGTTCGCTTACTAAGCGTTCACTCACTCGATTCGCCACATTGATGGAGAATGATGCTGTAGGTTGTCGCAGTACTTCACTGATTACATGATAGGCATCCCAATCATTCAATAAATCATTCTTTTTCTTTAACTCTGTAATCACTTCATCGGCATCCACCGAATCTAATTCACCGTCCATCAGCTCTGACATTTTATTTTTCATAAAACCACCCCTTCATTACCACCTCTTGTCTTTACTTGTTCCTAATAAAGGCCGCAGTTTTTCAGCTATGGCCTCACGTGCACGAAATATACGAGAACGAACTGTTCCAATGGGGCAATTCATAATACTCGCAATTTCTTCATAACTTAAACCTTCAATTTCCCTCAGAACAATTGCAGTCCTTAATTCCTCAGGTAGTGAATCTAATGATTGATTAACCGTTTGAGCAATTTGTTTACTCATCAGTTCACTTTCAGGTGTACTTACTTCTCGTAATCTACCTGCTTCTTCAAAATTCTCTGCCTCTTCATTATCAAATTCACTAACAGTCGTAGGCACTTTTCTTCCTTGGGACACAAGAAAGTTTTTGGCTGTATTGATACCGATACGATATAGCCAAGTATAAAAGGCGCTTTCACCACGAAATGATGGTAAAGCACGATATGCCTTAATAAAAGTTTCTTGGGCGATATCTTCAACCTCAGCAGCATCACGAATAAACTGTGATAATAAACGTGCCAGCTTTCTCTGATATTTGATCACCAGTAAATCAAAAGCATGCTTATCGCCATGTTGCACGCGTTCAACCAATTGTTGATCGATTTCACGATCACCCATGCCGTTCTTTCCCCGAAATTAAAAATAGATAACAATTGAACACTCAGTAAAGTATACCTTGTTCGGGGATCTGCCGTGAACTATCCGAAGTCGGATTAAAGACAATAAAGTATCTTGATTAGTTCACTGCTTTATTAATAAGAGTTTCAACGAAGCTTTAGTTATTGAGTTATGATTAATAAAATAGCTTCAGTTCACAAATAAATTAAAACTAATCAATGCAACAATATCATTTTGATACGCTGATTATCGGCAGTGGCCTGGCCGGACTTACGCTCGCCCTCAATCTAGCACAAAGTCACAAAGTAGCTATTGTCACTAAACGATCATTACATGATAGCTCCAGTACTTGGGCACAAGGCGGGATTGCGGCAGTACTTTCAATGGAAGACTCCTCTGACGCTCATATTCGCGACACATTAGTGGCCGGTGCCGGCTTATGTGATGAGGAAATTACACGCTATGTAGTTGAAAATGGGCCACAAGCTATCAAATGGCTCATTTCTCAAGGAGTCAATTTTACACGCGATAGCAATAACGAAACCGGTTATCACCTTACGCAAGAAGGTGGTCATAGTGTGCGTCGAGTTATCCACATCAATGATGCTACCGGTAAAGCAATACAATCCACGCTCAGCAAAAAAATTTGCACGCATCCTAATATCGTCATACTCGAGCATCATATTGCAGTTGATCTGATCACAAATTCTAAACTACCCCATTATTCTGATAAGCAGAATGCCAGATGCTATGGTGCTTATGTATTGGATATCAAAGCAGATAAGATTCACACCATTTCTGCCCACAACACGGTATTAGCAACAGGGGGAGCAGGTAAAGTCTATCTCTACACAACCAATCCCGATACAGCCACGGGTGACGGCATCGCCATGGGATGGCGTGCAGGTTGCAGGATAGCCAATATGGAATTCATCCAATTTCACCCTACCTGCCTTTATCACCCACATGCTAAATCTTTTCTAATTAGTGAAGCCGTTAGAGGTGAAGGCGGGTTATTAAAGCTTCCTAATGGCGAACGCTTTATGCCCTGGCATGATGAACGTGCGGAACTTGCACCACGCGATATTGTGGCACGTGCTATTGATTTTGAAATGAAAAAAAGAGGCCTTGACTGCGTATATCTGGATATTTCTCATAAATCACCAGATTTTCTCAAGCAGCATTTTCCTACTATTTATGCTCGATGCCACGAATTAGGGATTGATATCACTCGCCAACCCATTCCAGTCGTTCCCGCTGCACATTACACATGTGGCGGTATCGTTATTGACCGGAAAGGCAAAACTGATCTAGACAACTTATATGCCATAGGTGAAACTGCTCATACTGGATTACATGGCGCTAACCGGTTAGCTAGTAATTCTTTGCTAGAGTGTTTAGTATTCGGCCAGGCTGCGGCCGAGGATATTTTCAGTCAATCACCCCTACCTCTCATATCGCTCCCAAAATGGGATGAAAGTCGGGTAACAGATGCAGATGAGGAAATCGTCATTTCACATAACTGGGATGAATTACGCCGCTTCATGTGGAGTTACGTGGGAATCGTACGAACCAATAAACGCCTGCGACGTGCTCAAAACCGCATAAACCTGTTACGGGAAGAAATCAATGAGTATTATACTAATTTTCGTGTGACAGGTGATTTATTAGAATTACGTAACTTAGTTACAACCGCTGATTTGATTGTGCAAAGTGCCATGCTACGCCATGAAAGCCGTGGCTTGCACTACAGCCTTGATTATCCAAACATATTACCGCAAGCCCAGAATACTATCTTGAGACGAAAAGAATTTGAATTGGCTTCAGAAAATTCGGCACCAATATAGGCACAACAAATCCAAAATTTGTCGCTTACTTCTAATACGTTCATCAGAAAGTTTTCCCTTGCCGGTATAATGAGCTGTAGTTTAAAGCCCTCATATCTTCATTATTATAAAAAAACACAGTCAGACTCTAGCAGGCTGTTAAAAAACATATTGGAGGCAGTCGATGATAGGCAAAAAAGACGAAAGAAGCGGAGTTTATACCTGATAAATGAGCATTTCGAGCCTGTTTTTAACACTACAACGGCAACCCGTAGATAGTTTTTTAACAACTTGCTAGATAAAATAATAAAAAGGATAGATGTATATTGAGAAGTACGATGGATTCTGTTACGTCAGAAACGGATGATAAATCGGATGCTACCCCTCAAGTAGAGCTACGTCACAATCCCACATCCTTTCTTAAATTGATCTTGCTTGGGTTTTCGATAGTAGGATTACCATTAATCGCTGCGCTAATCTACAGCGCCATACGTATTGATCAGCTTGCCGATCAAAGCCGCAAAACTATCTATCAGGCCACACAAATTACTCATGGCAGCAGTATCCTGATTGATGAAATTATCGAGATGGAGCGAAGTGTACAACACGCGCATATCCTGGAAGATATATCCTTACTGGAGGGTTATTTTCAGGCGCACACCAATTTTGAAAAAACGGCGATAAAGCTGATTGAAACTTCTCCCTATCTTGAACAACAGCTTTTATTAGAAAAATTACAATTAGTAGAGACAACAATTTTTCGTGAAATACTGACTTCATATAATACCCCTCAGAATCTTCGAGATTTACTCAACCAATTTGCTAATCTGCTTATCCTTGCACAGAATTTTTCTACAGAAAATTATCGGATAATTGGACAGAAAGTAAATGAAATGAGTGAGATGGCTTTACGTGCTCGCACTTTGGTAGAGTGGGAATTACTCATTCTGATTCCATTTGTTATTTTGCTAGCACTTGCTTTCTCAGTATTCATAGCACGCCCTCTTCGTCAGCTTGACGAAGCAATTTATAATATGGGACAAGGTAAACTATCTAGCGCAGTAAAAATTACTGGTCCAGAAAATTTAAAATACTTAGGTTCTCGCCTAGACTGGATGCGTCGCCGCTTGCTTAAATTGGAAGAACAGAAAATTCAATTTCTACGACAAGTCTCCCATGAACTTAAAACACCCCTCACCGCTATTCGTGAGGGAACTAACCTCCTTGCAGAAGGAGTGACTGGCAATCTTAATAAAAAACAGCAACAAATTGTTGATATCCTCCAAACCAGCAGCATCCAATTGCAGAAACGTATCGAAGATTTATTAAGTTTTAGCGCTCTTCAAGCAGATAAAGTGGCACTTATTAAACAGCGCACAAATCTTGCTCATATCATCACCACTGTCTTGAAAGATCAGAATCTGTCTATCATGAGTAGAAAAATAAAAATCGATTTGACATGTCCAGATCTCATACTCGAATGCGACAAACAAAAAATTGGTATTATTATTGATAATCTTTTATCAAATGCCATAAAATTCTCTCCACAAGAAAATTCCATCAAGATCTCTGCGATACAAATGGATCAAACTATCCAACTCGATGTCATCGACAATGGTAGCGGTATTGATATCACCGATGAGGATAAAATTTTTGAACCCTTTTATCGGGGGCGTAGCAAACCTAATAGCCATATCAGAGGAACCGGGCTTGGCTTGTCGATTGCAAGGGAATATGCACTTGCACACGGTGGGAATATTGTACTCGTTAAACATGGCGGTCAGGGAGCGCATTTCCGCCTAACCCTGCCTATTCAAGATCCTGAGGTTCAGCCATGAATGTTGCTTCAAAGTCGTTATTATTTTCTATATTTTCTGTTGTATTAGTTGGGTGTACAACAGCGACTACCCATCCATCACCAGACCCTCCTGACAAACCAGCTTCCCAACAAGATAAGTTGGATCAATACAACACGTTAGATGAATTGATGTTGTATTATGATCAGCTGCAAAAAAAGAATGCCGCTCAACTAGCCTCGGAATATAACTACACCAAGAAACACTTTAATAAAAAAAATTCCGATGCGAAAAGTCGTCTTAAATACATTTTACTTATCAGTTTACCCAAAACGTCTTTTACAAATATTCAGGCTGCGCTTGATTTACTGAATAATTGGCCACAAGATATTACAATGTCGACTAACTTAGCTAATTTCAGGAAATTACTCATATCGCTACTCAGAGAACAGCAAATTGCAAGAACCGATGCGAGAAATTTTTCTCAAAAATTAAAAGCTTCGGATGAACAAGTACAAGTATTGGAAGAACATGTTCAAACATTGCAAAATAGAATAGATGCTATAAAGAACATGGAAAAACATCCAATCCGTAAAATAACACCTTGAATATAAATATATGGTCCCGTCTAAAAAAATCTTAATTGTCGATGACGACTCAGACCTTCTTGAATTACTCTCGATACGTTTGACGGCTGCAGGATTTGAAACCATCGTAGCTATCAGTGCAGAAGCAGCATTAAACTGCCTGGATATCACACGCCCTCATCTCGTCATCAGTGACATGCAAATGAGTGGGATGGACGGTATGGCTTTGTTTGAACATATCCATCAAGCCAACCCATCGTTACCGGTCATTATTCTGACAGCATATGGCACGATCCCGGATGCTGTCGCCGCAGTTCAGCGTGGTATTTTTGGTTACCTCACCAAGCCATATGATCCAAAAACCTTGCTCGATCAAATTGATCAGGCTCTCAGACTTACGTGCAATAGCGGAAATAACGAATCCTGTGAAGATTCACAAATTGAATGGCGTAAAAACATCATTACCCAGAATGCTGAAATGGAAGATATTCTGACCAAAGTAGAACGCGTTGCAGAAGGAAATGCGAGCGTACTACTTCTTGGAGAAAGTGGTGTTGGCAAAGAATTATTTGCACGTGCTATTCATCAAGCATCCAAGCGTTATTGCCAACCTTTTGTGACCATCAATTGCGCAGCCATACCTGAGCAATTACTGGAATCAGAGCTATTTGGGCATGTCAAAGGGGCTTTTACAGGCGCTATTCGGGATCATAAAGGTCTGTTTCAATTAGCCGAAGGTGGCACATTGTTCCTTGATGAAATTGGTGACATGCCGTTGTTACTGCAAGTAAAGTTACTGCACGCACTGCAAGAAAGGATAATCAGACCCGTCGGGTCTACGCAGCCAATCCCAATTGATGTCCGGATTATTTCTGCCACCCACCGTGATCTCAAAGCTGAGATCACGGCAGGGAATTTTCGTGAGGATCTGTATTATCGACTTTATGTGGTTGGTTTAACGATTCCTTCGTTAGCTCAACGCCGTGAAGATATCCCCTTACTGGCTAATCATTTCCTTCGTACCTTTGCTGAAAGATACGAGAAAGAAATCAATGGTTTTTCGCCGGAAGCAATCAATCTTTTACTCAGTGCTTCGTGGCCGGGTAATGTTCGACAATTAATGAATATCATAGAACAAAGCGTTGTCCTGAGCGCGAACCCTCTCATTTCATATCAACTTGTCTATGATGCGATGCATAAGGAGGAAGCGCAGCTCGTATCATTTGAAGAAGCGCGCAAACAATTCGAAAGAAATTATCTGGTACGTTTACTAAAAATCACTGCAGGCAATGTAACGCAAGCAGCCAGATTGGCCAAACGCAATCGGACAGAATTTTACAAACTTCTTCAGAGACATCAGCTTGATTTTACTCTTTATAAACAAAAAGAAAAAAGCAAAGAATTTTGTTAAGTATTCTCCGAGAAGAAATATCACAATCAAATTAGCAATGAAATCGCGCCATAATCAATTACGTAGTATAAAAAATCATGGCTGCCTGTTATTCCATTTCTAAATTAAACCCGACTTTGTCGGCTTTCCTTGCTGTATTATTTATACTGTCTGCGGCTCGCCTTCGCGTCTTGTTTGATTTGGAAATGGAATTTTATAGGTCACAATTTTCCCCCATGTGTATAGCTGCTGGTAAATGTTAATAGCAGTGTATTCTGTCCAGATGTCAATGCCACAAGAAATGCTTGACGGGATCAATTGTTACCGGTGATATCATAATCTACTCAAAGCATTTAAAGCGATTCTCTGTTATGACCACAAGAGAGCTGATCCTCAACGTACGCCGCAAAATTATCCCATTCCGACATGTCATATGGTTTACAAGCAATCTGCTAGCTTCTTCATTTCACTAGCGCAGGGAACTTAGCAACAATCTCAATCTCGCCATTCCCTCGCTTTACTTTGAGCGGCAACCACGTGCCTGGTGCCTGACGCTTGATTACGGGAATGAGATCTCCCACTTCCATCACCGATAATCCAGCGATCTCAGTGATGATATCGTTTTCCAGCATATTAGCCTCCTCAGCGATACTGCCTTTCTCAACCTCCAGAACACGCGCTCCGCCATCCTGCAAAGCAATCTCATAGCGAATACCCAGTCGCTGGCGCAAAAGTGTTGTTTCCGCAACAACGGGGGTAACGCCGAAAACGGCATCAGCATAATCTGCAACCAATTGTTGACATGATTTGTTCGTATCCCATGGTAACAATGAAGTAATTTTTGTTACACCAAGATCCTTCAATTGATGAGGAACACCGAAACCATGCATAATATGACCAGATCCCATAATACCAACAACTAGCGGACTTTTTCCTTGACCCTGCGTGCTGAGTACCCCATGAATTTCTTGAGCCATTGCCCGATCCCATAATTGCTGACCAATAACGAATCGTAAAAAATCAGGATCATAACGATTATTTCTTCCCTTTTTCTTATCCTTACGATCGTGTGACTCGTATATGGGTAACAAAAAATCAAGATATCCAGAACTGGGAGGTGCTGGATGTGTTACTCCTTCACGGTCATTCTCGGAAACACTGTCAAAGCCTTTCTCAGCTACCTGCTTTCTTAATTTGGTATCGATATTAAGCGCCAGCATCGGGATACGATTCATGCGTGCAAAATGAAATAATGGCAAATAAAGACTGGCATCTGTTCTCCATACCGTATCCCACTCTGAAGCTTTCAGGAAAGCAGCTTCAGACAGCTCACCTGCCACCCATTGATCGAGTACTTTCTGGATCCGACGTGGGAACATTTCGAAACCAATCACCATATCGGGACGAGCAGCATACAACGCTGCTAGCATTTGTAATTGCCAACGATGGTGCTCCCGATTAACATGTGTTTCACCTAATAAAATTACCGATTGATTTGCTGCACGCGTAATAATATCGGATAAGACAGTCTTGCCCTTCCCTGGAATAATCCAATGCGCTACTGGCACACATTCTCGGGCAGGATCACTGATAGGAGATTCAGGTTTATGGGCAGGAATAATTTGTGCTGGCAAATTTTCGGAATGTACTGCCCATACTAACAACATTATGCTTACTAATCTGCTTCGGACGCTAACTTTCCACTTAGTCATTTTATAGAATATTCTTAAAATTATTGATGATCTAGAGAGTCACGTAGTAATACCCTCGGAAGACTAAAAACAGCTCATGATTGGTTTCAAACACTTACCCTACCCATTTACGTGCATTTCTGAACATCCTCATCCAAGGAGAGTCTTCTGGCCAGGTATCCATATGCCATGAATGCTGAACGGTACGAAAAACCCGCTCAGGATGCGGCATCAGAATGGTAAATCGACCATCGATCGAGGTCATCCCAGCTATTCCTTGCGGCGAACCATTAGGATTAAATGGATACCGCTCAGTCACCGTACCGTAATGATCAACAAAGCGTAATGGGACATAGGATGATGCCGATTCCAATTGCTGACCACTGCTGAAAGCTGCATATCCTTCTCCATGTGCTACCTGGATAGGTAAACGACTTCCTACCATGCCATCAAAGAAAAGTGAGGGATTCTTTGGTATTTCCACCATGACAAAGCGCGCTTCAAACTGCTCGGATAGATTACGTTCGAAATGCGGCCAATGATCGCTGCCAGGAATGATTTCATGCAAATTGCTCATCATCTGGCAGCCATTGCATACACCCAACGCGAAAGTATCGCTACGCTCAAAAAAAGATTCAAATTCATAGCGCGCGCGCGCATTAAACAAGATAGATTTGGCCCATCCTTCGCCAGCCCCAAGCACATCTCCATAAGAAAATCCACCACATGCGACAAACCCTTTATAGTCGCCTAACGAAACGCGCCCAGTCATAATATCACTCATATGCACATCAATAGCCTCAAATCCGGCACGATCAAAGGCAGCCGCCATTTCAACATGACCATTTACCCCTTGCTCGCGCAGAACAGCCATCTTGGGTCGGATACTCGCTTGGATAAAGGGTGCCGCAATATCCTCTTCGATATCAAAAGTCAGTTCAGCACTCAAGCCAGGGTCAGAAGTATCGAGAATACGATCGAATTCTTGTTGTGCGCATGCGGGATTATCACGCAATTTCTGCATCCGGTAAGTCGTTTCTGACCAGACACGCTGCAAGTCAACCCGTTTCTCCTGATAAATGACTTTATTGTTATGTAAGAAACAGATTTCATCCTGTGCGTTAAGATTTCCCAAAATAAAACTAACTTCATTTAGGTCTGCTTCTGACAACTTTTGTAGCACCGCTGCATGATGCTGTACTTTGGTCTGAATCACTACCCCCAATTCTTCATTGAATAAAACCGCCATCAAGCGTTCCAGGGATCTGCCAGGCAGCACTTCCGGCTTGATTTCATAACCGTCGATATCTTTAGTCAATGGATCAAAACACAACTGGTCCAGGTTGATCGTCATGCCCACATGACCAGCGAAAGCCATCTCGCACAAAGTCACAAACAATCCACCATCTGAACGGTCATGATAAGCAAGGATCTGATCCGCGCGCTTTAGCTCCTGTATGATCGAAAACAAACGTTTAAGTCTTTCTATTTCAGCGATACTCGATATATCTGGGGCAGCATTCCCCAATTGTCCATAAACTTGCGCCAATGCCGAACCACCCAATCGGTTTCTCCTGCTTCCTAGATCAATCAGAATAAGCTCGGTTTCGCCACAATCAGTACGTAATTGCGGGGTGAGCGTTTTGCGCACATCACTCACTCTTGCAAAAGCAGAAATAATTAATGAGAGGGGCGCAATAACCTCTTTTTGTTGATTGCCTTTATTTCCATTTGATTCTTGCCAGGCAGTTTTCATGGACATGGAATCTTTGCCAACCGGAATACTAATCCCTAGCTGTGGGCATAATTCCATCGCAACAGCATGAACAGCGTCATAGAGTGCAGCATCCTCACCCGAGTGCCCGGCAGCAGCCATCCAGTTAGCAGAGAGCTTGATCTCGCTCAGATCGTTTATCGCAGCAGCAGCAATATTGGTAATGGCTTCTCCTACTGCCATGCGCGCAGAGGCCGCCGGATCAATCAGTGCCAGAGGCGCACGCTCACCAAGCGCAAATGCCTCACCAAGATAGGTCTGATAACCCATGGTCGTCACTGCGACATCTGCCACCGGTATTTGCCAAGGCCCCACCATCTGATCACGCGCGGTCATTCCACCCACACTACGGTCGCCAATAGTTATCAAAAATGTTTTATCTGCGACAGCAGGCAATCTTAGAATTCGATAAGTAACTTCTTGTAAGTGTATCCCAGTCAGATCAAATGGAGGAAACACCCTAGTAATATGCGATACGAGACGCGTCATTTTGGGTGGTTTACCTAACAATACCGAAAGCGGCATATTTATCGATAATCTGCTAGATTTCTCATCATTAACAATAAGTTGCTGCTGAATAATTGCTTCACCTACTACAGCATAAGGGCATCGCTCTCGTTCACAAATTGCCTGAAACAAAGTTAACGATTCACGTCTAATGGCGAGCACATAGCGCTCCTGCGCTTCATTACACCAAATCTGCATCGGCGACATCCCCGATTCTTCCAAAGGAATCGTACGTAAATTAAAATGCCCTCCGCAGCCAGCTCCATGAACAAGTTCGGGCAACGCATTGGATAAACCGCCTGCGCCGACATCATGAATCGAAAGAATAGGATTGGGTTGCCCACTGCGCTCCAGTTGCCAGCACCGATCGATTACTTCCTGCGCACGACGTTGCATTTCTGCATTACCACGTTGTACCGAATCAAAATCCAGGTCTTCCGTATTAGTGCCGGTATCCATACTGGAAGCTGCGCCACCCCCCAGTCCAATCAGCATGCCCGGTCCGCCCAGTTGAATCAGTAAAGCATCTTTTGAGAAATCCTGCTTTGCGGTATGTCGCTCTGAAATTTGCCCAATTCCTCCAGCCAGCATGATAGGCTTGTGATAGCCACGCATCTCACCGGCGACTTGCGCTTCGAATGTTCGAAAATAGCCTGCAAGATTAGGTCGGCCAAATTCATTATTAAACGCAGCTCCACCGATCGGTCCAGTCAACATGATTTCCAGAGCTGAGGCAATACGTGCAGGCTTGTCATAGCCATTTTGCCCCATGCCATGTTTCCCAAGGCTGAATAAAATCTGGAATACGCAGATTGGAAACAGAAAAGCCGGTTAATCCAGCTTTGGGTTTAGCACCCCGCCCGGTTGCTCCCTCATCTCGAATTTCTCCTCCTACCCCTGTTGCGGCTCCTGGAAAAGGAGAAATTGCCGTCGGATGATTATGGGTTTCCACTTTTATGAGCAGATGGGTAGGCTCTAGTGCATAGCCATAAGCGTGATTCTTTCCGGGACAGAAGCGATTGATTGTTGCTCCTTCGATAATGGCAGCATTATCCGCATAGGCCACAATTGTGCCTTGTGGATGCTGTTGATGGGTATGACGTATCATTGAAAACAGCGATTGATTTCTTTGTTCGCCATCAATAATCCAGTCTGCGTTAAAAATTTTATGTCGACAATGTTCTGAATTTGCTTGGGCAAACATCATCAACTCGACATCGGTAGGATTACGCCTCATATCAAGAAAATAATCCAGGAGATAGTCAATTTCATCAGGAGACAAGGCTAACCCCATTGCTTGATTAGCCTTAACCAGAGCCATCCTGCCTTCTTCTAGGATATTGATTTCTTTAAGTGGTGCTGGTTCGACATGATGAAACAAAACCACTGCTTCAGACAAAGAATGAAAAACCGCTTCAGTCATGCGATCATATATGAATCGCCTCGATTGCACGCCTGTTCTCATTAGAAAACGCCGTTTCATGCTGGATATAAAATGCAATACCTCGCTCTACTCCTTTCAGTCACATCGACTCCACAATGATGAGCAATGTCCGTCGCCTTGGATGACCAGGGTGAAATGGTACCTGGACGCGGTAAAACTAACAAAAACTCACCTTTCGGTACAGGAGATTGTCGAGCTGGATCAATGTCAAGTAACTTCTGCAGAATAGTTCAGTTCATCCTGATTCAAATCGCGTTTGGTTTTACAAAAATACCAGTATTCAGCGTCAATAGCCGAAAATTGCGGTACGATGGATTTGATCAGATCAGATAATTTTTGTAATCGAAAGTGAGATAGTGCCTTATGGCCTCGAAATTGAAGCATCAAAATAATAATGAGTTAAATTAAGAATAATTATTTTACACGAGAAGGCACACAATCAGATGAATAACCCGATCCCTCTCTATTCCACCGCTGACATTCGTGAAATCGAACAGCTTGCTGCCGCTCTGCCTAATCCTCCTAATCTCATGGAAAAAGCTGGATTAGCTGCTGCTCATATCACCAAAGATAAACTGCTCAGTAACGATAAAAACAAACTTCTGGTGCTAGCTGGACCGGGCAATAATGGAGGAGATGCCTTTGTCACAGCACGCTATTTGCGCGCATGGGGTTTTCAGGTCACTACAGTTTTCACTGGTGAACCCTCCAAATTATCCCAAGACGCCAAGCAGGCTTTACAAAACTGGCTGAGTACAGGAGGTGAATTACATAACGACATCCCCTCTTCCGGCTCATGGCATGTCATCATCGACGGCTTATTCGGCATTGGCCTAAACCCTGCTAAATATCCATTGGATGAAAAATATCAACTTCTGATCGAAGCCGTTAACAATATGAATTTACCAGTACTTGCGCTCGATATTCCTAGTGGTCTCAGTGCAGATAACGGAATTGCACCCAGTACTGCCATCAAAGCAACGATCACGGCTACTTTCATTGGCCTGAAGCCAGGCCTTCTGACGCATGAAGGCTGCGAATATGCCGGAGAAATCATTTTATGCAATCTGGATCTCGATGCAGTCTCCATGAAAAGTCCGCAATCATGGCTACTTGATCAGACCATGATGAAAACATTATTGCCTCCCCCCGCCCAGCTAACAGCCATAAAGGTGTCTTTGGTAGCGTAGGGATCATAGGCGGATCATCAGGCATGGTCGGGGCGGCGCTATTAGCAGGCTCAGCCGCACTTAAATTGGGAGCCGGTCGAGTATACCTTGGCCTGCTCGCCAATCAACCGCCTACCGTCGATCCAACACAGCCAGAACTCATGCTGCGTCCAGTGGATGATCTATTCGAGCTTGATCATCTAACCTGTCTGATCGTAGGTCCCGGACTAGGAAAGGAAATCTCCGCCTGTCTTTGCCTGGAAAAGGTTTTGCAGACTTCCTTACCCCTGGTTTTGGACGCAGACGCCCTCAATCTGATTGCACACCATTCTGAGCTCGCTAGCGCATTACGCACACGCCATGCGCCATCCCTTCTCACGCCTCATGCTGCTGAAGCAGCACGGCTGCTCGATACCGATATTGCCACTGTTCAGAGCCATCGTATGAAAGCAGCAGAGGATTTAGCCAAGAATTTCAATTGCTCACTTGTGCTGAAAGGGGCAGGAAGCATTTGTGCACTTCCAAACGGTCATTGTTATTTCAATGCCAGTGGCAACCCTGGCTTAAGCAGCGCGGGAACAGGCGATGTGCTATCCGGCATGATAGGCGCGCTACTCGCCCAGGGACTCACTTCAGAGAACGCATTGCTACTGGCTGTTTATCTGCATGGTGCAGCAGCGGATGCCTTGCTTGAAATCCTGGATGGTCCGATAGGGATGACAGCATCGGAAATCATTGATTCAGCCCGTCATCTCCTGAATCAATGGGTGTATGGTCATAATGCTCGCTTCAGATATTCTCATGCGCATAGCATTTATTGATCATTTATTTCCCGTACCAACTAAAAAAACGAAATCTCATTATTTTCACTTAAAAAGTATTACTGACGACGCCAGGTTGTCCCCTGCACACTATCTTCCAGAATAATGCCTGCTGCTGCAAGTTGCTTACGGATATTGTCAGCTTGAACAAAATCTCGTTTCTTCCGCGCTTCCAAACGCTGCTGAATCATTTGTTCGATAGCTTCCTGAGAAAATAAATTTTTTTCTGCTGAATGTAAATTTTGGAGATAAGCTTGCGGATTCTGCTGCAACAAACCTAACGTGCCACCTAATGCTTTAAGCAGGGTTGCGAGTTGAGAATTATTCGTTCTATTGATCTCTCCCGCAAGATCAAACAGAATAGCAATAGCTTCGGCTGTATTGAAATCGTCATTCATCGCTGCCTTGAATCGTTCAGCATACGGCTCATCCCAACTTATTTCAGTTGATGGCAAGTCATATTCTTTCAAAGCAATATAAAGTCGATCAAGCGCATTCTTAGCATCATTTAGATGCTCATCTGAATAATTGAGGGGGCTACGATAATGCGCACGTAAAATAAAAAAACGCACGACTTCCGGTTGATAGCGGGTGAGAACTTCCCGTACTGTAAAAAAATTACCCAATGATTTGGACATCTTTTCGTTATCAACACGCACAAAGCCATTATGCATCCAATAGTTAACATAATGATGATCGTGTGCACCTTCGCTTTGCGCTATTTCATTCTCATGATGCGGAAATTGTAGATCCTGACCACCGCCATGAATATCAAAGTGTTCGCCCAGATAATGCTCACTCATCGCTGAACATTCAATATGCCAACCCGGCCGTCCTTTCCCCCAGGGCGAATCCCAGCAAGGCTCGCCGGCTTTAGCAGCTTTCCATAGTACGAAATCCAATGGATCTTTTTTATTGAGATCAATTTCTACACGTTCACCCGCACGCAGATCTTCGAGTGATTTGCCAGAAAGTTTTCCATAATGAGGGAATTGATGAACTGAATAAAATACATCTCCATTACCTGCAACGTACGCAAGACCCTTCTGAATGAGGGTACGTATCATGACAATCATATCCTCTATACATTGGGTAGCACGAGGTTCGTGCGTAGGCTGAGCAACGCCCAACATCGCTGCATCTTCATACATGGCATCGATAAAACGTTTGGTCAAGGTATCGATAGATTCACCATTTTCCTGCGCACGCCTAATGATTTTATCGTCAATATCAGTGATATTACGCACATATGTTACCTTGAAACCAGTTACTTCTAGCCAGCGCACAACAGTATCAAAAACTACCAGAACACGAGCATGACCCAGATGACAGTAATCATAAACTGTCATCCCGCACACATACATTCTGACTTCACCAGGTTTAATAGGAACAAATTTCTCTTTTTTACGAGTCAGGGTGTTATAAATTTTAAGCATCGCAGTGAATAAATGAGCGAATGAATGATTGTGGGAGGAACGATCTTCTTGGTAAAATTCGTGAATTATAGAATTTTATCCTTAATATAAAAGATAAAGCTCCATCTTACCTCATAGCAAAACCGGGGAATTGTAACATAAGGAAAGGATTACTTTTTGAACCGGCGCATGCACTCATTGAATAGGAATTACACCATGACCCGATTACTCACTGTTATGTTACTGATAATCAGTACAACACTTTTTGCTGCTCCGCCAGAAATCAGAATAAATACCAATCTCGGCCCAATCACCGTTGAACTCTATCCTGAGAAAGCGCCTAAAACAGTAGAGAATTTTTTAAATTACGTAAATGAAGGTTTTTATAATGGCACGATATTTCATCGTGTTATCGCAAACTTTATGATTCAAGGAGGGGGGTTCGATCAATCGCTCGTCCAGAAACCAACAAAACAACCTATTGAGAACGAGGCTGCTAATGGGTTAAAAAATGAAATCGGCACAATTGCTATGGCAAGAACCAATAATCCGCACTCAGCAACTGCCCAATTCTTTATCAATGTTGCGAATAATCCATTTCTCAATCATACTGCCCCAACAATACAAGGATATGGTTACACGGTATTCGGCAAAGTGACTAAAGGTATGGAAGTCGTCAATAAAATAGCGACGACACCCACAGGACCAAAGGGAATTTTTGCGAGCGATGTTCCTAAAAACACTGTAGTAATCGAATCTATCGAACTTCTCGCAGATTCCTCTAATCATTAACCCACTTAGGAATAAACATGATAAAGCTACATACTAATTATGGTGTCATTGGAATAGAGCTCGATAGTGACAAAGCACCCATTACCGCTCAAAATTTCCTGGATTATGTTAATAGTGGACACTATGACAATACATTATTTCATCGCGTCATAGATGGATTTATGATCCAGGGCGGTGGCTACGAACCGGGCATGAAACAAAAAAAGACACTTGCTCCTATCAAGAATGAAGCTGCCAATGGTCTTAAAAATGATGCCTATACTATTGCCATGGCAAGGACGTCCGATGTGGATTCAGCCACCTCTCAGTTTTTTATTAACGTTAACGATAATAATTTCCTTAACTATACTGCCCCTACCACTCAGGGTTTTGGCTATTGTGTCTTTGGTAAAGTAGTAGAAGGAAAGGATGTTGTTGATAAAATTAAGAAAATAAAAACAGGCAATAATGCCGGGCACCAGAATGTGCCATTGGAAGATGTCATGATCACAAAAGCTGAAAGCTGCTAACTTTAGATCAAGATAATAACCCCCGCGCCAGATCTGCTTTAATATCTTGCGGGGATTCAAGACCTACAGCAATACGCAATAACCCACCAGTAATTCCTGCTGCGTCACGCACTTCTTGGCTGATTCGGCCATGTGTAGTTGTAGCAGGATGGGTCAATGTGCTCTTGGCATCACCAAGATTAGCCGTGATCGAAATTAATCTCGTACTATCTATGACGCGCCATGCCGCTTCTTTTCCACCTTCTACTTCAAAGGTGACAATGCCTCCTCCGGCTGTTTGCTGACGCTTGGCCAGCTCATACTGGGGATGAGATGACAGTCCCGGATAAAAAACACGCGATACGTTCTTTTGCTTTTCTAACCAGTGCGCAATTTCAATGGCATGAGCACAATGTGTATCCATTCTGATTTTGAGAGTCTCCAGCCCTTTCAGAATAACCCATGCATTAAATGCACTCAATGTAGGTCCAGCTGTACGTAGAAAACTAAAAATACCGCCGTCCATCAGCAAATCACGTTTACCCAGCACCGCTCCACCGAGCACTCTGCCCTGACCGTCCAGATACTTAGTTGCAGAATGGATCACTAGATCAGCACCCAACTCCAAAGGTTTCTGCAATATAGGCGTACAAAAACAATTATCTACCACCAGCCATGCATTCGCTTGCTTGGCAACTGCTGACAATGCCGAGATATCGGAGATCTCAGTCAATGGATTGGAAGGCGTTTCCAGAAATAACAGCTTTGTATTCACCTTGACTGCCGACCGCCATTCATCAATATCGGTAGCAGACACAAAAGTCGTTTGAATGTTGAAGCGATTGAGAATATTGGAAAAGAGACTAACCGTTGCACCGAATAAACTACGCGAGGCAATAATATGATCTCCGGCTGACAGTAATCCCATCACACAAGCAAGTATGGCTGACATGCCGGAAGATGTCGCCACGCATGCTTCAGCGCCTTCCAATGCAGCGAGTCGCTCTTGCATGGCCGTGACTGTAGGATTTGTAAAACGCGAGTAAATATTTCCTGATTCTTCGCCTGAGAAACGTGCAGCTGCCTGAGCAGCACTTTCAAAAACAAAGCTTGAAGTTAGATACATCGCCTCAGAGTGCTCATTGAATTGGCTGCGATGAATACCTGTATGGAGCGCTAACGTTTCTGGCTCTAAATCATCCAACATCTCGACTTTTCTCCAAATTTAATCTGCTTGCTTGTTACCCGGAAGCGATGATCCTAGTGATCCTGCTCAGTCTGTTTTTTTCTATTAATCCGTCAATATCAGCCCCAGATCAAGCTGAGTACTGTGTCTATTAGATCGAGATACCTTTATACCAGAATTACGCTGCGATTCAATCCTGGCTAAATATTCCTGGGTAATATCATTGGTTATATAATTCCCATCAAAGCAAGAAGTCTCAAAATTCTTTACGAGAGAATCTACCGATGATATTGCATTTTTGAGAGACTCAAGATCTTGGTAGACAAGACCATCAGCCCCGATCTCGCGACAAATCTCATCATCATCACGGTCGGTTGCAATTAATTCTTGCCGGGTCGGCATATCAATCCCATAAACATTCGGGAAGCGAACGGGAGGTGCTGCTGACGCGAAATATACCTTGTGCGCACCCGCTTCTTGCGCCATTTGCACGATCTCTCGACTGGTCGTTCCTCTGACGATTGAATCATCTACCAACAATACATTCTTACCACGAAACTCAATACTGATTGCATTGAGCTTCTGGCGTACTGACCTACGTCGATGTTGCTGACCCGGCATTATAAAAGTTCTACCGATATAGCGATTCTTAACAAACCCTTCACGAAAATTGATACCAAGACAATTAGCAAGTTGTAGGGCACTTGGGCGGCTTGATTCTGGGATGGGAATCACGACATCGATATCAAGGTGCCGCATCGTTTTATTTATTTTATCCGCAAGACTGCTCCCCATATTGAGCCGACTTTCGTATACGGAAATACCGTCCATGATTGAATCCGGGCGTGCTAAATAAACATACTCAAATATACATGGATTAAGATTAGGGTTGACTGTGCACTGTTTACTATAGAAATTGCTTTTATCATCAATAAAAATTGCTTCCCCTGGCGCAACATCACGAATCAGTTTGAAGCCTAGTGTATCGAGGGCCACACTTTCGGATGCCACCATATACTCTGTCCCATGATCTGTTTCTGCTTTACCAAAAACTAAAGGGCGAATGCCATAGGGGTCACGAAAAGCAAGTAAGCCAGAGCCAGCAATCATTGCTATCACTGCGTAGGCACCTTGGCAACGGCGATGTACACCAGAAACTGCAGCAAAAATTGTAGCAGGATCTAACTGATAGCTCGATGCACATTCCTGTAATTCATGCGCCAACACATTCAGTAGCACTTCTGAATCAGAATGCGTATTGACATGGCGTCGATCAGATTGAAACAATTGCTTATCAAGCTCTGCTGCATTAGTCAAATTACCGTTATGCCCCAATACAATCCCAAAGGGTGAATTGACATAGAATGGCTGTGCTTCAGCTGTCGATTCTACAGAACCAGCTGTTGGATAGCGCACATGAGCAACCCCCATATTACCTGGTAGAGCACGCATGTTACGCGTGCGGAAAACATCTCTGACCATACCCAATCCCTTATGCATATGGAAAGTATTTTCCTGCGCTGTCACAATACCAGCCGCATCCTGCCCACGGTGCTGTAACATTAACAAACCATCATAAAGTATTTGATTGACTGGCGATTGAGCAACTACACCGAGAATTCCACACATATTTAACCTCGGAATAAGCTTGTTGAACTACAAAAAAAAGAAAATAAGCTCTTCATAATGAATCTGAAAGGCTCCAAATGGATGTATTTCTATGATCAATAAGTTTATTTATTTCATCCCAGCAATCCGTATCGATCATTTATTAAAACTTATATGCTCTTTGAGATTTTGTGGCAACCACTGAAGCGCTTGTGTCGCTATCATTTCCAGTGGCTCTCTCAATAAAGCTTGTTGCCAGAAAGATTGTTGGGGCAAAGCGGTAAAACCTGCAGCTATTACTATAAATAAGATAATTAACAATCCACGCGCAAAACCAAATACCGCACCCAGAATTCTATCGATCAAACCAAGCCCAACACTTCTGACCAATTTGGATAATAGCAATGAAATCACCATCGCTACCATTAAAGCCGCAAAAAAGGTCATCACAAACACAATCAACATACGCAAAGAACCATCTTCAATGATCGGAGGTAAGAGTGGTTCAAAATTTGCCGCATAATGGCTTGCTACGAAAAAAGCAATGATCCAGCCAAGTAATGACACCACTTCACGCACCACACCACGGGTGATACTGAGAAGGACAGAAATGGAAACTATACCTAAAACTATATAATCAAAAATGGTCATTTACTATCACTTTAAGATAAGATGAATAAGTTCAAATTATCTACTTGTTACAACACCACTCAACCCCATTTTCTTTAATTTTTCATATCCCTCTTCTGCTGCCTTCCGTGTTGGGAAAGGACCGACACGCACACGAACCATTTCATTACCACCTACTTTTATTGTTTCAATATAAGCGTCAACGCCACTAGCCGCAAGATTCTGCTGCTGCTGCTTCGCCTTGGTCGGATCAGCAAATGCACCCAGCTGTATTACAAATTTTCCCTCAATCTTGGGAGATTCTGATTTTGCTGCTTGCATAGATTCTGGTTTTGCAGCTTGAATAGATTCTGGTTTTGCGGCTTGAACCTTGGGAGATTCTGGTCTTTCAGCTTGAATTGTGGGCTTATTAGTTTGAGTTGCAGGTTTATTTAATCGAGGTTTGGAAGAAGGTATCGGAATACGTGAAGCACTATATAACTCCGTCGATTCATCATCTGATTGTGGAAATTCTGGCACACTGAAGGGCAAGGGTTCTCCCGATCTCGTACTTGCATTGCTATCATGATCAATTGACTCACCAGGCGTCATCCAGGGAAATGATTCACTTACCACATCTTCCGACGGAATTAGAATATCAACTTCTTGCTGCTCTTGTTTCGGCTCACTGTCAAGAATCATTGGTAAAAATACCACCGATAGAATCACCAATGTGACCGCCCCTACTAAACGTCTTCGCGCACGTTTTCTTAGCAATGCTTCTTCTTCACTAATATTCTTGACCATTTGAAGTTACCTTGTGATCATTTATAACTTAGTTCTTCTGTAATACCCCTAATACAGCACTCACTGTATAAAACGAGCCAAAAACACATATTCTATCATTCTCAGCTGCATGCTCACGAGCAAAAACGTAGGCTGTTGACGCATTTGGAAAAACATGAATCTTATCTTCATCTGTTATTCCTACTTTTTTTAGCGCTTGAATGATTTCATCAGCTGAGGCACCACGGGAAGTATGCGTACTTGCTACCAACCAAGTGTTCACGCACATTTTCAAAGCCAGTACAACGGAAGCGATATCCTTGTCTTTTAACATACCAATAACACCATAAGTATACTGATGAAAACCTAAAGCGCCAAGATTATCAGCTAGTACTCGTGCAGCCGCAGGATTATGCGCCACATCTAAAATTGTCGTCGGTTTTCCCGGTAAAACCTGAAATCTACCTGGCAAAGTTATTTCTAACAGTCCTCGCCGTACGTCATTTGCAGTAACCGGTAGTTTGTCTCTGAGCATATCCAATGCAGTTAAACAGACACTGGCATTTTTTAGTTGATAACTTCCACGTAAAGCTGGATAAGGTAAGGAAGAATAGCTACCTCTTGGTCCCTTGAAATTCCACTGAATAATGTCGGCCTTATAATCAAAATCCTCACCAATACAAATCAATTTTGCACCGATGGTATTTATCTGTTTACGTACGACTTCCGGAAGATTTGTCTCACCACAGATAGCAATTTTGTCCTTTCTAAAAATCTCCACCTTTTCAATTCCGATTTCTTCACGTGTGTTACCGAGATAATCCATATGATCTAAATCAATATTAGTCAATATGGCACAGTCTGCATCAAATACGTTGACAGCATCCAAACGCCCGCCTAATCCTACTTCCAAAATTGCGACATCCACTTTTAATTGAGCAAACAAATACATTGCTGCAAGTGTCCCAAACTCAAAATAAGTCAGAGAAATGTTACAACGAGATCTGGCTGATTCTATGACATCAAAAGCGCAACAAAGCTCCTCATCTGAAACTGCTTTTTGCTCAATACGAATGCGCTCGTTATATTTCAGCAAATGCGGAGAGGTATAACATCCGACGCGATATCCAGCACAGCTCAGAATTGACTCGAGCATGGTACAGGTTGAACCTTTCCCATTGGTACCTCCGACTGCTATGAGCGGAAATGTGGGAATAAAGCCTGCAGTATCTTTCACTTGTCTTACTCGAACCAATCCCATATCGATAGCTTTGGGATGGAGATGTTCAAGATATAGCTGCCAATCAGTTAACGAGGTAGGTTTTGCGGTTTTTTCCGCCATCGAGATTTCCCAACAAACCAAAGATTTTTGAATAGCAGTAAGATTAAGCCTATCAATTAATCAGATCGGATATTAATATAATTGCTTATCAAACTTCTCTCTAATCATGAGAGGTAGTTACAGCTAACTGAGATACAGTAGGTGGTATGCGCATTAATAACGTGCATAAATTGACCAGTTTATCGCGTATCTCTCTACGATCGACAATAAGGTCTATTGCACCATGCTCCAGCAAAAACTCGGCTCGTTGAAAACCATCGGGAAGTGTCTGGCGCACTGTTTGTTCAATCACTCGTGGTCCTGCAAAACCAATCAATGCTGCCGGTTCAGCAATCACGATATCTCCAATAAAAGCAAAGCTTGCTGAAACACCGCCCATGGTTGGGTCAGTCAAAATTGAAATAAAAGGTAGTCTCTCCTTACTCAGTTGCGTAAGTGCTGCCGATGTCTTTGCCATCTGCATCAGCGAAAACAATCCTTCCTGCATGCGTGCACCCCCACTCGCTGTAAAACATACAAAAGGCAGATGTTGCTCAATACAAGCCTGTACAGCACGGACAAAGCGTTCACCAACGACCGAACCCATGGAGCCTCCCATGAAACCAAACTCGAAAGCGGCCACAACCACTGGCACGGCTTTGATGCTTCCCTGCATGACTACAAGCGCATCATCTTCATTCGTACTCTCATTAGCTTGGGTCAATCGATCAATATAACGCTTGCTATCTTTAAATTTGAGGGGATCCTGTGGCGCTATTTCTGCTCCAATTTCACTGCGCCCCTCTGGGTCCAGCAACACATCAATTCGTTTTCTAGCAGAAATACGATTGTGATAACTGCACTTAGGGCAAACGTCTAGATTTTTAACCAAATCGGTGTAATACAATACCGCCTCACAAGAAGCGCACTTACTCCATAATCCTTCCGGTACTGCTTTCTTTTCACCATTTTCTTTACGCTTGATTTTGGGCGGGATAATACGTTGGAACCAACTCATAGCTTTCTAGCATTCAGAATTTGAGATGAATTTGTGCTGTTGACTTCATCAAGCGCTGCACGTAAGGATTTTACCAAGTTATTAACATTATCTAACAAAGCAGAACGAGTGGAATTTTCAATTTCTTCGATAATACGACTACCTATCACCACTGCATCGGCCAGCTCAGCAACTGCTCTTGCTGCCACGCTATCTCGTATCCCAAAACCAACTCCAATAGGAATAGAGATGAGTGAGCGCACCTCTGCCAGCTTATTGCTTACATCGACTAAATTAAGATTTGAGGCCCCTGTGACACCTTTTAGTGACACATAATAAACATAACCTTTTGCCAGTTTTGCTACTTTCTCAACCCGTCTTTTAGGTGTAGTCGGTGACAATAAAAATATGGGATCGATCTTTTGATCTTCTAGTTGTTGCACCCATTCCTCACATTCCTCAGGCGGATAATCAACAATTAAGACACCATCCACCCCAGCTTCCTTCGCCGCTATCGCAAAATTGCCATGCCCCATCGCCTCGATTGGATTAGCATAGCCCATTAATACTACGGGGGTAACTGAATTCGTTTTTCTAAATTCGCTCACCATGGTCAATATATCTGTTAAACCAATGTGATAGTGCAGCGCTCTTTCAGAGGAACGCTGAATTGTTGGGCCATCTGCCATCGGATCAGAAAATGGTACCCCTAATTCAATAATATCAGCCCCTGCTTGCACCAGCGCATGCATCAACATAACCGTCATTTCCGGTTCTGGATCACCCGCAGTAATAAATGGAATCAGTGCTTTTTTATTTTGCGCTTTGAGGATAGAAAAAGTCGATGTGATACGATTCATCTTTAAATAAATATAAGTCAGTCAACGCAAAGCAAGCATTGCTTTTGGATTCAGGCATAATTGTCATTATGAATCTTCACTAAGGAAGATTTCATTCAAAATACTATCCCGGACTGTTGCGCAACAGTAATCATATCTTTATCACCCCGCCCTGATAGATTGACCAACAGCAATTGATCTTTCCCGAGGGTAGGAGCAAGTTTAGCCGCGTAAGCTAAGGCATGGCTTGATTCAAGTGCCGGGATAATTCCTTCAAATCGGCACAAGGCATGAAATGCTGATAGCGCCTCATCATCCGTTACTGCCACATATTCGGCTCGACCACAGTCTTTGAGCCATGCATGTTCAGGACCCACACCAGGATAGTCCAACCCCGCAGAAATAGAGTGAGTTTCAATGATCTGACCATTGTCATCCTGGATCAAGTAAGTACGGTTACCATGCAAGACTCCTGGTCTGCCTGTCACCAAGGTAGCAGCGTGCTGGTGGGTATTAATTCCCTTACCTGCAGCTTCTACACCTATCATGCGCACATTGTTATCCTCTATATAAGGATAAAACAAACCAATAGCATTTGATCCACCTCCTACACAGGCAATCAATGCATCGGGTTGGCGCCCATATTCCTCTTCCATTTGCACTCTGGCTTCTCGCCCAATGACAGCTTGAAAATCTCGTACCATCATTGGATAGGGATGTGGACCAGCAACCGTGCCAATTATGTAATAAGTATTTTCAACATTGGTCACCCAATCTCGCATCGCTTCATTTAACGCATCCTTAAGCGTACGAGAACCTGACTCAACCGGTATAACTGTAGCACCAAGCAACTTCATTCGATAAACATTGGTTGCCTGACGTTTCACATCCTCCGAGCCCATATAAACGACGCATTCCATGCCATAACGCGCAGCAACTGTCGCACTTGCGACACCGTGCTGACCCGCACCTGTTTCAGCAATCACACGAGTTTTGCCCATGCGTTTTGCTAACAATGCCTGTCCCACAGTATTGTTTATCTTATGAGCACCTGTGTGATTCAGATCTTCCCGCTTGAGTAAAATTTGGGCGCCACCAAGATGAGTTGACCAGCGCTTGGCATGATAAATCGGACTAGGTCGACCGACATAATGTTTAAGTTCATGAGTGAATTCCGCCTGGAAATCGGCCTCATCCTGAAAATGCTGATACTGAGCAAGTAATTCATCCAGTGCTGCAATTAGTGTTTCTGCTACAAATGTACCACCATACGGACCAAAATGCCCGTGCCTATCAGGAAGATCATAAATCTTCACAATTCTTGACTCCTTGCATAAAAGCAGAAATTTTATTCACATCCTTAATGCCCTTTGCGGCTTCTACCCCACTGGATACATCTACAGCCCATGGCATAACTTGTCTAATCGCATTCACTACATTATCAGAATTAAGGCCGCCTGAAAGCACGAGTGGCAGAGGAAAATCTGTTGGAATCAAATTCCAGTCAAACACCTGGCCAGTTCCACCTGGCATCCCTGCCGTATAGGCATCCAATAATAATCCTTTGGCATTCTGGTAAAGCTTTCCGTATTGTAACAAATCCATCTCTTTCCTGACACGCAAAGCTTTAATATATGGCAACTTAAATTGATTACAAAACTCAGGCGTCTCCTCCCCATGAAACTGGAGCAAATTCAGTCCAGCTGTGATGGAAGTTTCCTCTACCCATTCTGGAGAAGGATCAACATAAACACCCACTACATTCACGAAAGGCGGTAAATGCAATACAATCTCACGTGCCTGGGTAGGCGAAATAAAACGCGCACTTTGGCGCCAGAAAACAAATCCAATAGCGTCTGCCCCCTGTTGCGCCGCTAATAATGCATCTTCAACACGTGTTATACCACAAATCTTTACACGGACCGACACAAAATACTCACTCCATCTAAAACATATAAATAATCTACTTCATATTCCATTTCCAAATCAAACATGCCGCGAAGGCGAGCCGCAGACAGTATAAATAATACGGCAAGGAAAAGCCGACACAATCAGGTTTAATTTAGAAATGGAATTACCTATCTACGTGATTTGATCATCCTTGATATCTCAACCAAATTCTATACTTTTACCAGAGACCTATTTGCACTTAGCATAATAATTGCAAGAGGAGATTGATTGAAAGGAGGCAAATTCCATTTAGCATCGTAGCTAATCCCCGCCAAGTATAACCCATAAGGAGAAAATGTTGGCGCAGCAAGGGTTCGATCACGATTTTGTAACAACAGCTGCATCCATCCAGGAGGATATTTACCATGACCAATATATACCAAGCTACCGACAATATTACGCACCATGTGATGTAAAAAGCCATTAGCACGGAATTCGAAGATAAAAAGATGGTTATTTTGCGTAATCTCTAACATAGTTATGTTTCGTACCGGATCTTTCGCTTGACACTCGGCAGTACGAAAAGCGCTAAAATCATGCTCACCCAACAAAATGGCCGCCGCCTGTTGCATTTTCTCAAGCTCTAGCGGCTTATGAAACCACCCTACTTTCCTTTGAGATACCCCAGGCCGAACAGGATGATTCAGCAAGCAATAAAGATAACGCCGTTCGATAGCACAATAACGTGCATGAAATGCCTCATTCACTTCTGATGCCCACAATATGGCAATATCATCAGGTAATAGTGCATTAACCCCTCGCACCCATGCACTCATAGGTCTGCGTGTGGGTGTTTCAAAATGAATCACTTGGTATAGTGCATGAACGCCCGCGTCTGTTCTACCCGCTGCAACGACCCCAACTCGACAATTTGCAATTCTGGATAATGCGGTCTCCAGCTCACTCTGAATTGAGATGCAAGCAGGCTGGCTTTGCCAACCATGATATCGCTCCCCGCTATATTCTAGAACTAAGGCTACTTTCACAAGAATATAACAATCATAATACCAATCTGTTTTTCAGGGATCACAATCACATTACTTTGAAGTTTTATCTTAGATTCCTCAGCTGGATGGGATGGAGTGAGTGGTTTTGCGAGCGCAGAACAAGACGCAACGATGCGAAATGGTCATTCCATTCCAAGGATCTGCAACCCAGCCATGTGTTTGTAAAATCACGAAATTCACACCGGAACGGAAATACCCAGAAGATAAGAATGAAATTTACAGAAAAGGTTATTATATTCATAATATTAACAACAACGCGAGCAATCAACCAAGAAATCTAGATTGAATGAATAACTACTTCAAATCTTCCAGCAATGATTTTGCCACAGCTTGCTGCTCCTGATTGCTGTCATGCATGACTTCCTCCAAAATCTTTCTGGCACCTTCCTTATCCTCCATTTCCAGATAAGCCTTAGCCAAATCAATTTTCACAGCAGCTTCATTCCACGGTGTACTTTCATCTTTATCATGAGTTACTCCATTCCCAGTCATCTTATCAGGCTCGTCACCCAGATCCAGCTTGATATCAGCCAAAGCCAGATTGAGTTTAGCTAATTGAGCATTTCCCTGTGCTGATAAAGATTCTCCTTCATCTAACGATACCATTGGGCTGGATGATTTTAGATCACCTGAAAAATCCATATTGAACGGTATACCCTTCTCTTCATAAGAAGAATCCTTCTTATCCGTTTGCTTAGTTTCAAGGTTCATAGCCAACTCATGACTGGATATAGATTGCTTTTTTGTAACAAACATTTCGACCTCGTTCGCATCTTGGGGGCGGTCTATCGACGTGAACGAAGAGTTGTTGCCAATATTCTCCAAATCAAATTTAGTTTCAGAAAACTGTTTAGCAGATATATCTTCTGATGAATCAAGTTCAATTCTGACACGATCATGATCTGAATCAGCATTCCGATCATTGACAAAGTTTTCACTTAAGTTTTTGCCAAAGAAGAACCCAGAAGCAGATTCAGATAAATTGCCTTTCGATTCTTCTGATTTTAAAAATTTAGAATCTTGAGGAAACTCAGGAATCACATCTTTTTTTCTGGCGGCCTGCACCTCATCCAATATCATCGTCTTCGTTGACACTGATTTTGCCGTGTGCGATGCTTTCACGTTATTTTTTGTAGTTTCTCCGGGATAGTCAAAAACATCATCATCCATGTTATGACTTCTTTCCCTTCTTCGGCGAAGCATAGATATACCCAGCCAACTCGTGAGCAAAACTACAAGCGCTCCTCCCGCTAACTCCAAATCATCTGTAACAAAGCCCACAATTTGATCCGATAAAGTAGTCTCTATTGATTCAGAAGAATGAGGGACTAAAACTTGGTTAACAGTTTGTTTGGCAGATTGCGCAGATATAATCGTTTCAGAGTGTTCCAAGCGATTTATTTCATGTTTTGGCACTATATCTATTGAATCACTAAGCGCTGTTTCGGTTCCAGCTGGCTCAAGCAGCGTCGGTGTTGACGCTGGCGCTGCCTGGGTTTGAGCATCTGTCGTACCTGCGCCTTTAATCTCGAGCAAACGTTGCAATCTTTCAATATTCTGCTCCAATAAAGCAACTCGCTCGTTGGCCTCTTTCAAAGCACGATCTTTGGCGATGGCATCCTCTTCCATCATTCGTAAATAATCTTGCGCAGCACTATTTTTTTCCCCATTAAGACTTTCAAGTTGTTCACCCTTTGAAAGCATCAAAACTTCTTCAGACGGTATCTTTTTGACTACAGGGTTTTCTTCTTGAATAGTCGCAGATATCCTTCTCGCTGCGTATTGTTTCACTTCTGCCTTTGGCTTTGATGAGAAACCCATTGCTGCATCAGCCAGTTTTTGGCGGTAAGCATGCCAGTTTGCAGCTTGCGCTCCAATCTCACGACTTACTTCCACCCGATTAATAGTTAAAATTTCATTTTGCTCAGGAATACGCAGAACTGCCCCGACTTTCAGCAAATTCATATTTTTCCCGAAAAAAGCATTCTGATTTGCCTGATAAAGTGCAACCAGCATTTGATTAAGATCAACGCCTTCAGGCGTAACTTTCTTAGCAATTCTGGTCAACGTTTCCCCTCGCGCAACAGGGCCATAAGTAACCATTCCCCGCTTATTTGAGGTCAATGATGTTGCTCGGCGATTTATTGACTTCTGACCAGCCTTAATTGGTGGCTGAATCACTTCAGCAGTTGTTATGGCAGTTTTGGGCAGATCAGGCGTATGCTGGATTATTTGATTAACTGGTTTGGCTGTTTGCGTGTCGGCTGGATCAAGTAAAACAGTATACTCACGCAATAAACGCCCTGATGATCCGTTAAGCTCTATCAGTAAACTCACGAATGGTTCATCGACTAATTGCGGCGAAGTAATTTGAATATAAGGTTGGCCATTGACGCGTTTCTCTATGGAAACACTCAAGGAGGAATGATAAGACGCATAAGTCACACCTGCCTGACGAAAAACTTCAGGTGAGGCCAGACGCGCAGTTAAAGATGGTATCTCATGTTTTGCTACAGAAACGAGTTCTATCTCCGCTTTAAATGGTTGCCCTAGAAATGAACCGTGAGTTAATTTCCCTAGACCAGCCGTATAAGCCAACCAAGGAAACATAAATAAAAGTATTAACCAACATGCCCTAAAATAAATATTATTCACAGAGATATCCTTTCATTTCTTGGAATAGGATACATGCTGCCACCACTTTACTTACAAAAATAAGGGCCATAGGATCACCTTTTTTTGTATCGCAGGCCAACTCAACCACTCCAAATGATCAGAGCAGATTAATGAAACAACATACTTAATTTCTTGAGAGATAATTATTTAGTTCTCGATCAGTATCCGCAACATTCTACGTAACGGCTCTGCTGCTCCCCACAGCAATTGATCGCCTACAGTGAAGACGGAAAGATACTCTCCACCCATATTAAGTTTACGCAACCGCCCAACATGAACATCCAGTTTACCGGTAACAGCAACTGGCGTAAGTTCCTTTGTTGTCCTTTCTCGCTCATTAGGAATTACTCGCACCCAATCGTTTGACTGAGCAATGACGTCCTCGATTTCATCCAATGGAATGTCTTGCTTAAGTTTGATCGTCAATGCTTGACTATGACAGCGCATTGCGCTAACACGGACACAAATGCCATCAACGGGCACAGGTTTATCAGTATGACCTAGTATTTTATTCGTTTCAGCCTGACCTTTCCATTCTTCACGACTCTGCCCATGAGCAACTTCCTTGTCAATCCAAGGAATCAAGCTTCCTGCCAAAGGCACACCAAAATTCTCAACAGGAAATTTTTTATCACGCAGTTTCTCTGCAACTTCACGATCGATATCCAAGATGCTTGAGGCTGGATCATTTAACATATCCTCAGCCACACGGTGGGTTTCGCCCATTTGCAGAAGTAACTCCCGCATGTTTTGAGCGCCTGCACCCGAAGCAGCTTGATAAGTCATAGCGCTCATCCAATCGACCATGTTTTTTTCAAACAATCCACCCACTGCCATCAGCATCAAACTAACGGTACAGTTACCACCGATATAATTCTTTATGCCATCATGCAAGGCTTGCTTGATAACAGGCATATTGACAGGATCAAGAATGATTACAGCATCATCTTTCATTCTAAGAGCGGATGCTGCATCGATCCAATAACCTTTCCAACCTGATTCACGTAACTTACCAATAATTTCATTGGTATAATCGCCTCCTTGGCAGGAGATGATGATGTCCATCTTCTTGAGTTCTGTCACATCCCCGGCATCCCTAAGGGGGGGTATATCTTTACCGATATCCGGTCCTTTCCCTCCTTTCTGAGAAGTCGTGAAAAATACCGGCTCTACCAATGAAAAATCATCTTCTTCACGCATGCGCTGCATGAGAACAGAACCTACCATACCACGCCAGCCTACAAAGCCCACTTGTTTCATTTAGTTTTTTATAACCTTTACGCTGAATAATCTTGAAATCTTAGAGGTAATTCTTGGCCATTAATTGGTGATCAATGAGACGAATTACAATCTATAAACCTAAATCCAAATTAAAAAGCAGATAAGCTTGAGATCGCTGTCATTGACTTATCCGTCTGCGTCCAACTTGTTCATAAATTTGCTAACACAGCATCACCCATCTCTATCGTACCAACTTTTTTCATACCGGACTCATAAATGTCATTGGTACGAAAGCCTTGTGCCAACACCTTTCTGACAGCATGCTCAATACGTAAGGCAGTCTCTTCCTGAGCGAAGGAATAACGCAGCATCATGGCTATTGATAATATTGTTGCTAAAGGGTTAGCCATGTCTTTTCCTGCGATATCCGGTGCGGACCCATGAATGGGCTCATATAATCCCTTGTTTTGATCATCGAGCGATGCAGAAGGGAGCATACCTATTGAGCCGGTCAGCATAGAAGCTTCATCAGATAAAATATCGCCAAACATATTGCCTGTCACGATCACATCAAACTGCCTGGGATCACGCACCAGTTGCATGGCCGCATTATCTACCAACATATGAGAAAGTTTTACATCCGGGTACTCCTTAGCCGTTTCAGTAACCACATCACGCCATAATTGAGTACACTCCAGCACATTCATTTTATCCACGGAACATAACCTACCCTTTCGTTTGCGTGCTGCTTGAAAAGCGACATGAGCAATTCGGCTTATTTCCGCTTCGGTATAGATCATAGTATTAAAACCCACGCGCTGACCATCTCGTCGCTCAATACCTCGTGGCTGACCAAAATAAATATCTCCTGTCAACTCACGCACAATCAGGATATCCAGATCTGAGACAATTTCTGGCTTCAAGGTCGAAGCACTCGCCAGTTCGGGATATAGAATAGCAGGCCGCAGATTAGCAAATAGATTAAGCTCCTTACGAATAGCAAGCAGCCCTTGTTCGGGGCGCTTCTCACGAGGCAAACCATCATATTTTGGACCACCAACCGCCCCCAGCAGCACAGCATCTGCCTCTTTAACGAGCTTCCGGGTTATCTCCGGGAAAGGCTCACCAGCGGCATCCACTGCGCACCCGCCCAACAAACCAGGCTCCAGCTCAAGTTTTAATCCATCACTTCTCAGCGCCAATAAAATTCTTTCAGCCTGCCCAGTAATTTCTGGACCAATCCCATCCCCTGCTAAAACTGCAATTTTCATATTATTCTTTCCTGACACGGAAAATTCATTTCAAGCGAACAACCAAGGCTGCTCCTTCCGTCGCTTTTCCTCAAACTGTTTAATTTTATCAGCATGCTGCAAGGTCAAGCCGATCTCATCCAATCCATTGATTAAACAATGCTTTCTAAATGGATCAACATCAAAACCATAGATCTCGTTAGTTGGCGTTGTGACTGTCTGGGCAGAGAGATCCACAGCTAGACAATAACCACTGATAGCGATCACTTCATTGATAAGCCTATTCACCACATTTGAATCAAGCACAATAGGTAATAATCCTATCTTGAAGCAGTTGTTATAAAAAATATCAGCGAAACTGGGCGCAATAATTACCTGAAAACCGTAATCCTGAAGTGCCCAAGGCGCATGCTCGCGACTTGAACCACAACCAAAATTATCATGTGCAATCAATATCTTCACCCCCTGATAACGAGGTTGGTTAAGCACAAAATCAGGGTTTATTTTACGCTGCGATACATCCATTCCCGGTTCACCGTGATCAAGATAACGCCATTCATCAAATAAGTACTGGCCAAAGCCAGAACGCTTGATCGACTTCAGGAATTGCTTAGGGATAATAGCATCCGTATCCACGTTTGCTCGATCCAGCGGGACTACCAATCCTTTACAGTATTCAAATTTTTTCATATTTATTGAGCAGCTTTCTCGATTGCCTCTCCCCCACTCTGGATATCCTTACCAAGCCCCTTCATGGTATGACAGCCGGCCAGCTGCAGAACAATCAACAATAATCCAATCGATACAGATATCATTTTCATTTGTATTTCCTTAAACAAAAATAGATTCTTAGGCTATTCATTCATCGTACAAACATCAATGAAATGATCGGTTACTGCTGCTGCCATGACAATACAGTACTCAAATTTTTTCATATCTTTGCTTATTGAGCAGATTTCTCGATTGCTTTACCGCCACTCTCGATATCCTTACCAAGCCCCTGCATGGTATGACAGCCAGTCAACTGCAGAGCACTCATCAACAATCCAATTAATACAGATATCATTTTCACTTGTGTCTCCTTAAATAAAAAAAATAGAGTCTTAAGCTATTCATTCATCGTACGAACATCAACAAAATGACCCGCTACTGCTGCTGCTGCTGCCATGGCAGGACTAACCAAGTGTGTTCTGCCTCCCGGTCCCTGTCGTCCTTCAAAATTACGATTCGATGTCGAAGCACAGCGCTCGCCCGGCATAAGCCTGTCTTCGTTCATCGCGAGGCACATTGAACAACCAGGTTCTCGCCACTCGAATCCCGCTTCCCGAAAAATTCTATCGACCCCCTCCTGCTCAGCTTGAGATTTTACCAAGCCCGAGCCTGGAACCACGAGAGCTTGCTTGATATTAGGAGCAATGTGCCTGCCTTTCAATACAGAAGCAGCCTCTCGCAGATCTTCTATTCGTGCATTGGTGCACGAACCAATAAAAATCTTGTCAAGGAAAATCTCACTGATTGAGGTATTAGGTGAAAGCCCCATGTATTTCAGAGCATTCTCCGTATCGTGGCGCTTGATTGGGTCAGCTATCAAAGCAGGGTCCGGTACCTTGCCGTCAATTGAAGTCACCATCTCCGGAGAGGTTCCCCAAGTTACCTGCGGTTTGATTTGTTCTGCCTTAAGTTTTATTACCCGATCAAATACTGCTCCTTCATCGCTTTTTAAGGTACGCCAATAGGAGACCGCTTGCTCCCATATCGCACCTTTCGGTGCAAAAGGCCGCCCTTTAATGTATTCGATCGTGGTTTCATCCACCGCGATCATCCCTGCACGCGCACCTGCCTCAATTGCCATATTGCAAAGTGTCATGCGACCTTCCATAGAAAGTGTCCGTATAGCACTCCCTGCAAACTCAATCGCATATCCTGTACCGCCTGCTGTACCGATCTCACCAACAATCGCCAGTGCAATATCTTTGGCCGTCACCCCATGCCCTAGTTTGCCTTCGACCAGTATCTGCATCGACTTAGATTTTTTGGTCAACAAACACTGAGTTGCCAGTACATGCTCTACCTCGGATGTGCCGATACCAAAGGCAAGGCAGCCAAAGGCACCATGCGTACTGGTATGTGAGTCTCCACAGACTACCGTCATACCGGGTAACGTCGCACCCTGCTCCGGCCCAATGACGTGCACGATCCCTTGTCGCTGATCATTCATTCGAAACTCAATTATACCTAGCTCATCGCAATTCTGATCCAGAGTATCTACTTGCAAGCGCGATATGGGGTCGCTGATACCACCACTCCGATCGGTTGTAGGTACATTATGATCCGCTACCGCCAGAATCGAATTCACTCGCCAGGGTTTGCGTCTAGCCAATTTCAATCCCTCAAATGCCTGAGGACTGGTTACTTCGTGTACCAGGTGACGATCAATGTAAAGAATGACCATGCTGTCAGGGCTGTCTGATTCCGCATGCACTACATGGCTTTCCCAAAGTTTGTCGTATAACGTCTTCATCTTGCAATATTCCAAAATAATAAGTTCATTATCACATAAAGCAGTATTAAGCAGTAGGTTGTCATTCAAGCATCAATAAATTTAGCTATATGATGAAGAGCAACTTCCTTCCGACCGCATGAATGGTACAATTTTCCTGTTCATCATTCGCTTAAAAATAATGAAATAAAGGATTGTCCTATGTCTACCATCGAATCCATGCTGCATGAAGCACGTGTCTTCCCCCCTTCACCGGAATTTGTTGAACAGGCTAATCTGGCTGGTATGGAAGCATATCAAGCGTTGTGTGCTGAGGCTAAGAAGGATTACCCCGGTTTCTGGAGTAATTTGGCGCAAAAACATATTCTGTGGCATAAATCTTTTACACGTGTCCTGAATGATTCAGACCCTCCTTTTTTCAAATGGTTTGAAGATGGTGAATTAAATATTTCATATAATTGCCTTGATCGGCACCTTACCAATCAACCGGACAAATTAGCCATTATTTTTGAGGCTGATGATGGCAAAGTAAGCCATTGCACCTACCGTGAGCTCTACCAGCGTGTTTGTCAGTTTGCTAACGGCTTGAAAGCGCTTAATATCAAAAAAGGCGATCGCATCATCATTTACTTGCCAATGCGTATTGAAGCTGTCGTAGCTATGCAAGCTTGTGCGCGTATTGGTGCTATTCACTCGGTCGTTTTCGCTGGATTTTCTGCTAAAAGTCTACACGAACGCATCGTTGACGCAGGTGCAGTAACTGTCATTACTGCAGATGAGCAAACGCGTGGCGGTAAAAATCACCCGCTAAAAACAACTGTCGATGAGGCTCTCAGTATGAACGGAACAGACTCGGTTAAATCAGTTATCGTTTATAAGCATACGGGGGTTGACACCCCTTGGCAGGCCGGTCGCGATATATGGTGGCACGAGCTCACCCAGAACAAGCAAACTGATTGCGAGCCTGAATGGATCAATGCCGAGCACCCCTTATTTACCCTCTACACCTCTGGCTCCACGGGTAAACCCAAAGGCGTACAGCACTCGTCAGCAGGTTATCTACTGGGTGTGATGACAAGCATGCAATGGATCTTTGATTATAAACCGACCGATATTTTTTGGTGTACCGCCGATGTTGGTTGGATTACTGGTCATAGCTATGTAACGTATGGACCACTGGCCATGGGGGCAACTCAAGTTGTCTTCGAGGGTGTGCCTACTTATCCCGATGCTGGACGCTTTTGGAAAATTATACAAAATCATAAAGTAACTACCTTCTATACCGCGCCAACTGCAATTCGCTCATTGATTAAGCTGGGAGCAGATTTACCCGGTCAATATGATTTGTCCTCACTGCGCCTGCTCGGTTCTGTAGGTGAACCGATTAATCCCGAAGCCTGGATGTGGTATTACAATGTAGTAGGTCAATCTCGCTGCCCAATCGTAGATACTTGGTGGCAAACTGAAACAGGCTGCCACATGATAGCACCGGTCCCTGGTGCGATTCCTCTCAAACCTGGATCATGCACATTCCCTTTACCTGGAATCAGTGCTGCGGTAATCGATGAAGCAGGCCATGAGGTTGAACAGGAAAAAGGTGGATTCCTCGTTATCAAGCAACCATTTCCCTCGCAGATCCGAACATTGTGGGGAGATCCAGAGCGTTTCAAGAAAACATACTTTCCTCAAGATATCGGTGGGGGTCATTTTTATCTAGCAGGTGACTCAGCACATCGTGATAACGATGGCTATTTCTGGATCATGGGCCGTATCGACGATGTATTGAATGTATCCGGTCATCGTCTGGGAACTATGGAAATTGAGTCAGCGCTTGTGGCTAATCCGCTGGTTGCTGAAGCAGCGGTCGTAGGAAGACCACATGAAATTAAAGGAGAAATCATAGTTGCATTTGTTGTTTTGAAAGAAAAATGTCCTCATGGCGAGCAAGCTTCTGAAATAGCTAACTCACTCAGAGAATGGGTTGGACACGAAATCGGGCCGATTGCCAAGCCCGAGGAAATCCATTTTGGCGACAATCTACCCAAAACACGCTCAGGCAAAATCATGCGTCGATTACTCCGCTCTCTTGCCAGAGGAGAAGAAATTACTCAAGATACCTCTACACTTGAGAATCCGGCCATTCTTGATCAACTTAAACAACCTATCCATTAAGTTGAATAACCATTTTATTGTTCAATCTAGCTCTAGACATATTCCTGCGAAAAATATGAATTCACCCAATATCATCGACTACGACTTTGGAATTACCGCCATCGATGCCCAATACCATCGACCCGGCCGCGCAGCTATTCACCTGATTGTCGAAAATGGTGTTGCTGCCTTGATTGACACGGGCACTCAATTTTCTGTGCCAGGCGTCATGCAGGTGCTACAAAACAAGCAGCTTGCTCCTGAGAATATAGCTTATGTGTTTCTTACACATATCCATCTTGATCATGCTGGCGGCGCAAGTGAATTCATGCGATTGCTGCCCAATGCCAAGCTGGTTGTTCATCCACGCGGTGCGAAATATATGATCAATCCTGCCAAATTAATTGCAGGTGTAATGGCAGTTTATGGGAAAGCGGAATTTAGACGCTTATATGGCGAAATTTCTCCTATTGACGAAAATCGTGTTCTCGAAGCCCCCGATGAAACTTGTATCGAGTTGAATGGTCGTCCTCTTTTGCTGCTTGACACCCCGGGTCATGCCCGCCATCACTATTGTATTTTTGACAAAAGGAGTCAGTCCTTTTTCACGGGAGATACCTTTGGCGTTTCTTATCGGGAACTAGATGTAGATGGACTGGAATTCGTTTTTCCAACTACGACTCCAGTACAATTTGATCCGGATGCTGCCCATGCATCATTGAATCGAATCATGAGCTATCAGCCACAATATGCTTTTCTCACACACTACAGTCGTATCGGTCATTTACCACATCATGCAATGCAAATGCATGATTTGATTGATGCGTTTGTCAATATCGCCAATCAAGCAGCTAACAAAACAGCAGAACGACATGAGTTTATTGTGCAAGCATTGAAAGACTTTTTATGCCAACGACTCGCAATGCATGGCTGCACTTGGTCGCCTACAGAGATTTATGAATTATTACGTGTCGATATCGAACTAAACGCCATGGGACTGGAAATATGGCTAGATCAATCTGAGAAATCAAATAAACTATAAATATTCGAACGTAATTATGACTTTTCAATATGATTTTGTGGATATCCCATGTTGATCTGATTATCGTCAGACCTAAAATTTGATAGCCTATACAATCAAACTTATTTACAGTTATAAAATCTAGCAAATACCATGCTTATAAGAAAAAATAGAGAAGGTATTTCCCGTTATTAATTTTTCCGGTTCTTATTGGGGAGTGATGGATGAGTGAGTTAAATGAGTTTATAGCTGGCCTACTAAATAATTTTTCTTTAAGTACAGTTACAGATAGAAGCTGGTTCGAAATTGCTTCAATTCTGACACCTTCGGTTATTTTGATCCTCACATTATTCAGTTTCAGCTTCACCCTACAAAAAAGAAATTGGAAAATCGTTACCTATATTACTTGCCTTTTTCTCACTTTGCTTTTTTTACCTTACGAATTATTCCGCCAATCTGCTGCCATATCTAAGGCTGAGGCAAATATTGGTGAAATGCAAGCCAATTTAAAAGCATTACTGAATGCTTCAGATCTTAATCAGATTGAAAATTTAGCCGATAAAGAAGTATCTTCCAGCATATTGGAAGAGATGATTGGCAATCTCGACCAAAAAGAAAAGAAAGAAGTGTTACTCATCTCATTGTTGACTGCTGAAAATGAAAAGCAGTCATTCCGCTTTCTTGAAGATAAACACAAACGCTTTTCTGATGAAATCAAATCAAGCATCAGCGAAGCACAAAAAGAAATTATCAATACGAGAGAGCCAGTCGATAAAATATCTGGCGACATTTTGAAACGAATTAATGAGGATATCAGTCATCTTATTGAAAATAAAATGCAATCCTTCAATCAGGCAATTGATCATTCGCTAGAGACTTTCCAGCAAGGAATCAATTCTTTTGTTGAGAATGAACTTAAAACATACGAGGAAACATTGGTCACCCTTACTCAAAAGGATATTGGTGAGCTAGGAAATGAGCTAAAAAATTACACCAACGAAGCGACACAAGAAATTGCCAATCAAATGAAACATATAAACAATGAACCGTTACAGAAACTCGATGCAACTCAAAAAAGCATCGATCAACTGGGAAATACTGTTGAAAATATTAATCTGGACAAAGTTGTTGTCCACCTCAAACAACTCTCAACTTCAATTGATTTGCTTCAAAAACAAAATAAGGTACACCTTGAATTTACCGAATGTATCAGAAGTGTAGGATGGATTGATTTGGTAGGTAAGGAAGAAGAGTGCAAAAAGAAGTTGTATACGAACATGAATGAATTAAGCAGCAAACTCCATTGATCTCATCAGGTTATATCTAAATTTTATCCCATTAAATTGATAGAAAATCAATGAGTTTTTATAAGCTCAACTCTAATCCGGCTAATACTTAGCACGATTTAGCAAAAAAATTCAATTCACAAGTAGATTGAAAAATATTTTATAAATCATATATTGGAGGACATCAAATATGACTAAACGCCTTACTTCGATGCTTCTTACCAGCCTAATTATTTATCTAATCCTTGGCTCAAGTCTCACGTTAGCTAAAACAGGTTATGCTGTTCATTACAATGATAAATATCAAGGCAAGAAAACAGCTAATGGTGAAATTTTCAATCAGAGTAATCTTACTGCAGCGCATAGTGATTTTCCTTATGGGACACTCGTAAAAGTTACTAATCTTGAAAATAATCGCAGTATAGTCGTCAAAATAAATGATCGTTTGGCTCCCCACAACAGCAATGTTATCGATGTAACCAAACGTGCTGCTATGGAGTTAGGTTTTATAAAAAAAGGACGAGCTCATGTTAGCCTTGAAACAGTCAAATAAAACAAGATAATCGAACCGTCCGAAGTTGTATCCGCCTGTATGAAATTTAGCAATTAAACAATCAGATGAATCAAAGCAAATAGGGTTGTTTTTAAATGTGCTAACTAGAAATTCAACAATATCATTATCCTATCCTGCTCCATACAATTCTGTTTTTTTCAATTTAGCATTGCGATCTAGGTGAAGCTTCTCTTTTTTCACCTAGATTCCTCAGTTGGACGGAAGGGAGTGTGCAGTCTTGCGAGTGCGGGGCAAGGCGCAAAGACGCGAAATGGCCGTTCCATTCCAAGGAGTGGCAACACAGCCATGTGCTTGCAAAATCGTGCAATCCGCACCAGAGCGTAACCACCTAAAAAGCGCGAGTCAAATTTACGCAAAATGCTAGAATATTCATAATATTAATGCATAACAATTAACTGAGGAATCAAGGCTTAAAGCTGCCAAATCAAACATAACTTGTCGGTTTCTCACTGTTGTATTATCTATACTGTCTGCGGCCCACCTTAGCGTCATTTCTGATTTGGAAATGGAATTACTGTTCTTTGACCCATTATTTGCTTATAACGTGGATCATAACCAAATCAGATAATTGTCACTCATCAAGCTTATTTACGCGATGGGAGACAATAAAATTCCTTCTGGAATATCGCTTATCTATATAAAATTACCTCAGCTTCATCATAAGGAAATATTAATGGAGAACAAAGAACGCAATACATCTGAATTGCTCCAATTAATAGTAGTACAAAATAGAAGCGAGAAGATGAGTATTGGTGAAATCAAAAATTCTCTCCGTGAGAGGGGATTTGGTATCTTACTTGCTATTGCAGTTTTACCCATTTGCCTTCCTATTCCTGTTCCACCTGGCTATACCACTTTCTTTTCTATTCCACTTTTTATTTTCTCAGTACAAATGATGTGGGGAGTGAAATCTCCTTGGTTGCCTGGATGGATCAATAAAAAAGAAATTAGCAAAAAAAGTCTGGAAAAATTGATTGAGAAAGTAGCCCCATGGTTACGTAAAATTGAAAGCTATCTGCACCCAAGACTTACTTATATCAGCGTATACGCCTGGGAACGAATTATTGGTATTTTTGCCTTTATATTTACTATTCCCATTGCTTTACCTATTCCTTTAACAAACTTCCCTCCTGGTTGGGGAATTCTCATCATGTCTCTGGGTTTACTTAATAAAGATGGATTAACTATCATTGTAGGTATGACAGTTGGCACTATCGGTATAGGAATAACACTTGTAATTCTTGCGCTTATATGGATGGGAGTATCAGTACCCTCTTTTTATTAGCCGTAGGCCAAATACACCTGATAAAGCTGGCCGAACATCATGATGCCCACTGGTCCAGCCAAGGCACACAAAGCACTGCAAAGGCAGACTTATGAGAGCCGTTCATTAATTACCCCCCAATTGCTTGTATGATCAAATTAACAAAGAATGGCTGAGAAGCGATGGGCGGGGAAGTTGTAGCAATCGCATAATTATGGCAAGATGCCCTGTTCGCAAATAATAATGACAAATGTAAAAATGACCTTATATCGCTATAAATTGCTGGTTTTAATGTTATTAGGGTATATGCTGATTGGTTGTGCTTCGGTCGAGAATAATAAACGAGACCCGCTGGAGTCGATGAATCGGGCAGTATTTGCATTTAATGAAAAGTTTGATGACTTTGTATTGGAACCTGTAGCAAAGGGCTATCGAGCAGTTACTCCCGATCCTCTTGAGATGATCATCGGCAATGTTTTTTCTAATTTCGGCGATGTGGTGATTACTGCCAATGCGTTATTGCAATTGAAATTTGATGTTGCAGCAGCTAGCGCAACTCGAGTAGTTATTAACACAACATTCGGCATGTTTGGCATCATTGATATCGCAAGCGACATCAGTGCAGTCAGTGATGTTAATCTCAGCAAGCGTAATGAGGATTTTGGTCAGACGCTCGGTCGTTACGGCATGGGCCCCGGGCCTTATCTTGTCATACCCTTCTTAGGTCCCAGCACAATACGCGATGCTGTAGGGATTGCAGTGGATAGTTCTATTTTCCATCCTATTTGGTCGATATATCCTGATTTTGATTTTCTAACCGTTCGTTTACCCGCTTCGGTGGGATGGTCTGTTGATACGCGAGCCCAGATGCTAGATACGGATAAAACTCTTGAAGAAGCTGCACTAGATAAATATGAATTTATACGTGATGCCTATCTGCAACGGCGGAGAAATCTAGTTTACGATGGTAATCCTCCTGAAGAAGAAGAACTTGAAACTAACGGAAATAATGAAAGCATAGATGATGAAAATGAGGATGAGGATAAAGAAAAGAAGAATAACGAAGTGATCAAATAGTCCGCAACAGAAAAAGATAAAGTCGTGTTAATGATGGAAAGTTACTTATATTATAGAGTAGTTAATCCTAAGAACCACTTTTAACGTGAAAGAACCCTTATTATGGGTGAGTGGGAATCTGGCTACTGAAAGCCATAAAATTAGAAATAGTTAGATCAGGCTGGTTTCGTAATGAAACCGAAACGAATCAATGCCTTGATCCAACGAGGGGCGTTGCGTTGAACCGAAAGTGCTTCATAGTCGGTGGCGGAATCCCGGTAATGTTTGCCACGTTCGAGCATGAAGTAGATGGTACGTAAAAGCTTATGCGCCAATGCGATGATGGCGCGCTTGCAGCCACGGCGAATGCGCAATGACTGGAATTTTGAGCGGAATACTGACTTGGTACGGCTGGCGGCATGCGCAAATTCGCAGAGCAAGCGACGGACATAAAGGTTGCCTTTGCGCACGCGTCCTGATTTATGCTTGCCAGCGGATTCGTTGTTGCCGGGGCAGATACCCACCCGGGATGCCAGCCGATCTGCATTGCCGAACACCGCCATATCACTGCCAATTTCCACCAGCAGCATGGCTGCGCCGATCAGATCGACGCCGGGCAAGGTTTGCAGCAAGATCAGCTTATTGTGCTCATCCTTCAGTTCATCAAGCAATTGAGCATCAAAGCGAGTGATGCGGGCTTCTATTTCCTCGATATGCTGCATGATCTCATCGAGAACGAAATAATGGCTTTTGGTCAGTTCACCTTGCAGCGCATCGAATAGTTCTTCACGTGTGGCCTTGAGCCGATTGCTGGCAAATCCAGGTACCTCCCGGGGTTCACGACCGGCGATAATGGCCTTGACCATTGCGCGTGCCGACTGACCATGCAGATCGCTGACCACCACCCCGAGGCGGATACCGCTATCGGTTAGTAGTTTGTGCAAACGGTTTTTCCCGGCTGATAGCTGGCCGACCAGTTTTTGTCGCTGTCGTGAAATCAGACGCAATTCGCGCAACTTGGCAGGTGGCACAAACGAGCCACGCAGCAGTCCGGCGCGTGCCAACGTTGCCAGCCATTGCGCATCACCGATATCGGTCTTGCGACCGGGGACATGCTTGACGTGCCGTGCATTGACGACCAGTGAATGAATGCCGGCAGCTTCCAGTGCGGCATAAGGGCTTTTCCAATAAATACCCGTACTTTCCATGACGACTTGGTCGGGCTTGAGCGATGCCACCCACTCAGTCAGCGCGCGCCTGTCCCGCTTGAAAGCACCAAATTGCCGTTGTTCGGTACGGGTTGTACCGTCAGATTCCTCGACCATAGCACAGGCCGTAATTTGCGCTTGATGGATATCCAGGCCAATCACGCGCCGATGAATTGTTGTCAGTTCCATACCCGCTCCTTTTCAATTAGAATCAGAAACGGAAGGTGGCAGATGCCAGAACTGAATGTGCCTGAAGGCAAAATCGCCAACGGCCTATTTAACGTGCGCTCTCTTTGTGGAAGCAATCCGGGGTTCGAGTCAGTTCGGCGGATTACGTTAGGTTGCGGGGTTAAACCACCAAAAATTTGAACAACCTCTATCGCCACCTTCCAATACGTAGTTTCTTTCATCATCAGGGGTGGCGGCAACTGCAATGACCATTAGGATAATTCTTCTTCTAATTACTATTAGAGTGAGAAAATGGGAGGATCCAGGAATTGGGATCCTCCCGTTCGTTTAAAACCCTAACTTGTCGCTTCACGTAATGCTGCAATCCGTTCCTCCAGTGGAGGATGTGACATAAACAGGCGGCCAAATCGACTTTCTTGACCTGAAATTCCAAGTGCTTCCATTCTGTCTGGTAAATGAGAAGGCTCATACTGTTGTTTCAGACGTTCTAGTGCAGCAATCATTTTATTGCGCCCGACCAACCTTGCGCTACCTGCATCTGCCCGAAATTCACGCTGCCTACTAAACCACATCACGATAATGCTCGCAAGGATACCTAGCAAAATTTCTGCAATGAAACTTGTGATCATGTAAGCAGGTCCGTGCTCCTCTTCAGTCTTGAAGATGATGCGATCTACTGCATGACCGATAATTCGAGCAAAGAAAATTACAAAAGTGTTTACTACCCCCTGTATTAGCGCAAGCGTCACCATATCGCCATTGGCTACGTGGCTCACCTCATGTGCAAGGACAGCTTCGATTTCGTCTTGTTGCATTTTTTGTAGTAACCCTGTGCTGACTGCTACCAGGGCATTATTTCGATTCATTCCAGTAGCAAAAGCATTGACATCGGGCGAATCATAGATAGCTACTTCTGGCATACCAATACCAGCGGTTTTTGCTTGTCGACGTACAGTTTCAACTAGCCAGCCCTCCGTAGCATTGGAAGGTATATCTATGACAACAGCACCTGTCATATTTTTTGCACTCCATTTAGATATGGCAAGCGAAATAAGCGAGCCCCCAAAGCCTATAACTGCAGCAAATACAAGTAATGAATTATAATTTAATCCACCACCTTGAGCTTCTAATATGCGATCAACGCCCAATATCCTTAGCGTAATACTTAGCACTAATAAAATGGCTAGGTTGGTTGCAATAAATAAAAGAATACGTTTCATAAATAACTACCTGTCAGGATTTGTTAATAAATATTTGAATACCCTACAAGGCATTGGTTCAATGTCTGCCCGTGTAGATTAAATTGAAACTATATTTTATCAAGCATAAAAAAGGAATGGGAAGAAAGCAGCAAAATCAAAAATAGGTTCCCGTTGGGGTTGAGGTACAATTAAAAGAATATTTGATCATCCAATAAGAGGAATCTAAAAAATAATGAGGAAATTTCAGTGCAAAGTATGTGGTTTTATTTATGACGAATTCATAGGCGATCCAGAGCATGGTATTCCAGCGGGAACCTGCTGGGAAGATATTCCCGAAAGCTGGGCTTGCCCCGAATGCGGCGTGGTCAAGGTTGATTTTGAAATGGTAGAAATTATATGAATCATCAATCAGTTGTGATCATTGGCAGTGGTCTGGCAGGTTATGCTGTAGCCAGGGAGTTACGCAAACTGAATACAGAAATTCCGATCATTATGTTATCCGCCGATCATGGGGGATTTTATTCCAAACCGATGTTATCCAACGCATTGGCAACAGGCAAAACACCTGCATCAATCATGACTTCGGATGTGGCACTAATATCCAGTCAGTTAAAAATAACGATACGACCGTTTACTCGCGTCAATACCATTGATCAATCCAGTAGTAGCGTACTCCTTGAAAATGGAGAAAATTTATCTTATAGCCACCTTGTGCTGGCTTTAGGGGCTGATCCAATCCGGTTACCCTTGTCAGGAGATGCGGTGGATGAAGTTTTATCCGTGAATGATCTCGATGATTACCGTCGTTTCCGCGAAGCGCTGGAAGATAAAAAAGAAATCGCTATTTTGGGTGCAGGATTGATCGGCTGTGAATTTGCCAATGATCTAGCCATCGCAGGTTATCAGGTACATGTTATTGATATTAGCGCACATCCTTTGGGTAGGCTACTCCCCGAGGAAGGAGGTAAGTATCTACAGGATAAACTGGCAGCAGTAGGGATTAGATTTCATTTGAAATTTAAGGTACAGCGTATTGAACGAATTGGAAGTCGCTATCGTTTGATCTTCGAGGAAGGGCAGATGATCGAAGCAGATCTTGTTTTATCAGCAATAGGTTTGCGTCCACGGACTCAACTAGCTGAAGCAGCAGGCATTTATGTTAATCATGGCGTGGTAACGAATCGATATTTACAAACGGAGAGTACAAATATCTTTGCATTGGGTGATTGTGCTGAGGTAGAAGGTAAGGTATTACCATTCGTAATGCCTATTAGCCATGCAGCTCGCGCCTTGGCAGCAACAGTGATAGGTACACCCACGCCTGTTCACTATCCTCCAATGCCAGTATTCGTTAAAACGCCGGCCTGTCCTATCGTGGTCTCTCCACCAGATCCAATCGTGATAGGTGAGTGGCAGATTGATGCCAATCCGGATGGTGTTAAAGCCCTATTTCAAGATATGGCAGGCAATCTTCATGGCTTTGCTTTATTAGGTGCGGCAACAAAGGAAAAAAACGCAATTACTCCTCAGTTACCGCCTATACTAGCGTGAGTCCAAAAATTATCATAGCTTTCAGTGATGTGATTGGGAAGCCGCAACGATTTCAAAGATTTTTTGCTAAAGACATTGGCACAGATTAGATGCACCTATCGCTGTGCAAGGAATTGGGAAAAGCCCGTTGATCCAAGCCCGCAATGATCTGATCAGCGCGCAAAATCGGTAGTGATAAAATTATCCTAAATTCCTCAGTTGAGCGCTCGTATTGCTATTAACAATATAAATATAATATAACCTTTCTTATAAATTTCATCCTCACCTTGTGAGTGTTTCCGCTCCTGTACGGATGGCGCGATTTTGCAAGTACACAGAGAGAGTACACGGCTGTGTTGCTACTCCTTGGAATGAGACGATCATTTCGCGTCGCTACACATTATTCCGTGCTCGCAAAGCCACACACTCCACCCCGCTCAACTGAGGAATCTAGGATTATTTTTTGATGCTTGTTGGCACTGGAACAAATGGTTTATCTTTATGAAAGCTGCTATGGTGACCACTTTGGAACACTTGGCATCCAAGTAGTAGCAGATCAACAGAGACAAAATCTTATCTACTAGAAACTCTTCTATTCCAGCATTTTAGTCTTTTTGACTCAAACTTTCTTTTTTCTTACTTTATACACAGCCATCAGACCGCCATACCGCTATGCCGCAACAATGCATCTATGCTGGGCTGCCGACCCCGAAAAGCAATAAAGGATTCCAGTGCTAGACGACTACCACCTACTGCCAAAATTTCATTCCTGAAACGCTCGCCAGTCTTGGCGTTAACTACCTGGCCAGTACCATTCTCTTCAAACAAACTGTAAGCATCGGCAGACAAAACTTCTGCCCATTTATAGCTATAATAGCCCGCCGCATAGCCGCCCGCAAAAATATGCGAAAAACTGCTCGGGAAACGATTAAACGCAGGAGGAATGACTACAGCAACCTGGCTACGAATTTCATCGAGTAATTGCAACACGGTTTTTTCCCCCTGGGAATCAAAATCATAATGCAGATGCATATCAAACAAGGCAAATTCAATCTGACGCAATGTCTGCATACCGCTCTGGAAGTTCTTGGCAGCCAGTATTTTGTCGAATAGCGCTCTTGGCAGGGGCGCACCACTGTCGATATGAGCTGTCATATGGCTTAGCACTTCCCATTCCCAGCAGAAATTTTCCATGAATTGACTAGGTAGCTCAACTGCGTCCCATTCCACGCCATTGATTCCGGAGACACCCAGATCCTCAACCTGTGTCAACAAATGATGCAGACCATGACCAAACTCGTGGAATAACACGATTACCTCATCATGGGTAAATAATGAAGGACGTACTTGCCCATTGATTGTCACTGGAGGGGAGAAATTGCAGGTCAAATAAGCCACAGGGGTCTGGATAGCTGATTTTCCGATTCCTGGTAATTCAATACGCCGCCGAGTAATGGCATCATCCATCCATGCCCCTCCTCGCTTACTCGTGCGTGCATAAAGATCAATATAAAATTGGCCAACCAGCTCGCCCTTAGCATCATGGATATTGAAAAATTTTACATCTGGATGCCAACATTGAGTATTAGAAGATAGTGGTACCTGACTAATGCTAATGCCATAGAGCGCCTCCACTAGTTTAAACATACCTGGTAATACTTTATTTTCAGGAAAATATTGTTTGACTTCCTGATCAGAAAAGGCATAACGCTCCATACGCAATTTTTCACTGGCATAAGCCAGATCCCACGATTCGAGTTTTTCCAGCCCCAGTTTATCTGCAGCAAATTGCTTCAACTCCGCCAGATCACGTTCTGCATAAGGTCGAGCCTTAGCCGCAAGTTCATTTAAAAAATCCAATACTTGCTTGGGCGATTCAGCCATTTTAGATGCCAGAGAAACTTCTGCATAGCAATCAAACTCCAGCATTTTGGCTTCTTCCTGCCGGAGTTGAAGAATCTTATTGATCAGCGGCATATTGTCCCAGTTGGATGCACCATGCGCAAGGCTGTCAATTTCACTCGCCCGGGTCACATAGGCACGGTACATATTCTCACGCAATACCCGATTATCAGCATATTGCATAACGGGCAAATAGGAAGGGGCGTGCAATGTGAATTTCCAGCCAGGAATAGAAATACTTGGATCTTTCTCGGCAGCCTCTCTGGCAGCATGCAGCACATCATCAGGAATACCCGATAGCTCACTTTCATTTTCTATGAGTAGAAAAAAGTCATTGGTCGCATCGAGCAAGTTATCGCTAAATTTTGCAGAAAGTGCTGATAATTCTTCCTGAATTTGCATAAAGCGCGCTTTCTTCTCTAGAGGTAGCTCCGCACCACCGAGTCGAAAATCACGTAATTCATTTTCAATGATCTTTTTCCGAGCGCGACTGAGGCTGTCAAACTCCTCACTGCCCCGTAACTGCTTAAATTTCTCAAACAATGCCTGATCTTGCGATAACTCAGCATAATATTGAGTAATACGCGGCAAGTTAGCATTGTATACTTCACGTAATTCTGCACTATTCATCACAGCGTTCAAGTGCGAAACTTGTCCCCATGCACGCGTCAATCGTTCATTTGCATCAACCACGGGTTGCACAAAATCTTGCCAAGTAGGTGAAGTTGTCGTAGCACGAGCTTTGGCGACTACTTCTCGGCAATCATGCAGCAATTCTTCCACTGCAGGGGTAATATGCTCCGCTTTAATATCTGTAAAACGAGGTAGTCCAGAAAAATCAAGTAAAGGATTCATGATGATAGTTGTCTAAGATTATTATTTTTAGATGCAGATAAAAAACGCATGTCTCATAGCACCTTTTGTCTGATTAGAAAATACTTAAAGATGATGTAGAAAACGTTATAGTTACTCCTCACTATCCTAAATCCTAAGGAAGGCCCGAATAAGCGAGCGAGGTGAATACATGCAAGGCGCTACAGAGCGCAGAAACGAATAAACGAGCTTGTGCATTTCGCTAAACCGAACATAGTGAGTTTTAGCGAAATTTCGTTTCTGCACAACCACATTTTAAATAGATAGACAAGAAAAGCGGGCCCCGTCCAACGAAGCAATGTGCCACAATAGTCACCTATTCAGGCTTTCCATAAGGTACTGCCAGATGCTGCACTTTACATCTCATTTGCTGGTTTCCGCCCTATTCTCGGAAAATTAATTTTCATACACAATATTGCCATCGGTCAGCGTAAATTTTACCCGTCCAGGTAATTCTCTACCCAAAAATGGTGTGTTCTTACCCTGACTTTTAATTGCGGAAGCTGATACATGCCAATATTCTTCCGGATCGAAAATACATATATCAGCTGGTGCACCGAGGGTTAGATGCCCCGCATCAATACCCAATATCCTGGCAGGTGCCAACGTAACCGTATTTAATGCTTCAATCAGCGAGATATTCATACTCGTTGCCCACTTAAACGTCAGCGACAATAACAATTCCAGACCCGTTGCGCCAACTTGAGCTTGCCCAAATGGTAATAACTTGGCATCTTCATCCACCGGCGCATGATCCGAGCAAATAGCATCGATAGTACCATCAATCAGACCTCTAGAGAGCGCGTCTCGATCCTGCAAGCTTCGCAAGGGGGGAACAAGATGGCAATTAGTGTCAAAGAAATCGATATCCATTTCAGAAAGATGGACATGATTGATCGAGACATCACAAGTGACAGGCAATCCTTGCTGCTTGGCAGCTCGCACCAGGGAGACCCCTTCTGCACTGGAAATTCGGCAGAGATGGACTTTCACAGCAGCTTCACGTGCCAGATAAATGATATTCGACAAAGCAATAGTTTCTGCACAAACCGGAATGGGAGGCAAACCGAGGCGTGTTGCGATTTCACCATCATGTGCCACACCATTGTTTGCTAGGCTGGCTTCCTGCGGACGCAGCCAGACACTAAAACCGAAAGTCGATGCATATTGCATGGCCTGCATCAACACATGCAGATTGACCAGAGGTGCATCGGCATGACTGAAGGCAACACAACCTGCATCTCGCAATTCAGCCATCTCCGTCAAACGCTCACCTTTAAGTTTTTGGGTAAGTGCTCCCACTGGATAGACATGAACCCGATCCAGACTTTTAGTTCGATGTTTTAGCATTTCAACCAGCCCAGGTTCATCTAGTGGTGGATCAGTATCAGGTGGGCATGCCAAGCTGGTAACTCCTCCGGCTGCAGCCGCTTTCAATTCTGATTCCAAAGTGGCTTTGTACTCAAGCCCAGGTTCACGTAACCGCGCCGACAAATCGACCAAACCTGGACACACAATCAATCCAGTAGCATCGATCACTCGACAATTTTGAAAACTTGCAGGAATGCTGTTTACTGAAACGATTTTGCCCGTAGCGATGCAAAGATCTCCGATAGTATCAATACCATTCTTCGGATCAACCAAGCGTCCATTCTTTATATGGATTTTCATAGTAATAACAAATGGTTATGCGCAAATAACCCAAACTCGAGATTCAACCCAAAGAACTCATTAATTTCCAGCAAGAATCGACATAACTGCCATTCGTACCGCGATGCCGAATGTCACTTGTGGCAGAATGACCGACTGCTTCCCATCAGCTACCGCCGAATCAATCTCGACCCCGCGATTCATTGGCCCAGGGTGCATGACTATTGCATCCTGTTTAGCCAATGATAATTTCTCCTGAGTAAGCCCATAATATTTAAAATATTCTTCAGCACTGGGCAAGACTTGCTCCCAACATTCGCTCATTTTGCAGGCGCAACATGATTAATACATCGATACCTCTCAATCCTTGAGCCATATCGTGATAAACATGTACACCAAGGCGCTCAACCTTGCTAGGTAATAAAGTCTTGGGCGCAATGACGCGCACTTCGGGTACACCTAACGTAGTCAGCGCATGAATTTGTGAGCGCGCTACCCTGGAGTGCAAGATATCTCCAACGATCGCTACCCGAAGATTATGAAAATCTTTTTTGTAACGGCGAATGGTAAACATATCCAACAATGCTTGGGTAGGGTGGGCATGACGCCCATCACCAGCATTGATAACATGTATTTCTGGTCGGACATGACTTGCTATCATATGGGCCGCACCACTTTGTAAATGGCGGACGACAAACATGTCCGCATGCATGGCAGAAAGATTATTAACTGTATCCAGTAATGTCTCCCCTTTAGATTGTGCAGAAACCGCGATATTGAGATTGATCACATCTGCTGACAGTCGTTTGGCAGCAATCTCAAAAGTGGTCCGAGTACGAGTACTGGATTCAAAAAAAAGATTGAATACTGATTTCCCACGCAGGAGAGGAATTTTCTTGACTTCCCGCTCAGTGACACCCGCAAAAGATTCTGCTGTGTCCAAAATATGCAGCAAAATGGACACAGGCAATCCTTCGGTAGTAAGCAGGTGCTGTAATTCACCATGCTTGTTTAACTGAGGGTTTCTGTTCATTTCTCTGGGAAACGGATATTGCGTAAGCTGAGACTCAGTTTCCCATCAGCATCCTGTTTTAATTCAAGCATTTTGTCTGCTGGCAAGGATAATACCGCTCCAGCATATTGAGCTGCAATAGGAAGCTCTCTGCCTCCTCGGTCAATTAGTGTCGCCAAATGAATGCTTGCAGGTCGTCCATAATCAAAAATCTCGTTCACAGCAGCTCGGATTGTCCTTCCCGTATAAAGCACATCATCGACTAAAATGATGTGGCTGCCTTCAACTTCGAAAGGCAAATCCGATGGTCTAACTTGGGGATGCAAACCGATCTTGCTGTAATCATCACGATAAAAAGATATGTCGAGGACACCGAGTGGTATATTGAATCCAAATGCCTGATGTAATCGCTTTGCCACCCATGCACCCCCTGTATGAATACCGATCATGGCGACAGTCTCATCGACAACAGGACGAAGCTGCTCCGTCAAATCAGCGAGTAATTGCTCTGCATCAGGTAGTTGCATAGTTACCATCAAAAAAAGATTGCAGAATATGCTGCGCTGCAATCTGATCCAGCAAAGGTTTTTGTTTTTTTCCTTTAATACCCAATTCACCTAATGCAGATCTGGCTGTAATAGTCGTATAGCGCTCATCTACCAAGACCGATTTAATTCTATAACGCCCTTCCAAACGGCGTGCAAACCGTCGACTTAATTGGGTAAGCTCATGTTCTGTTCCATCAGAATGCATTGGCAATCCAACTACGAGTAAGACGGGCTGCCATGTTTCAATCAACTTGGCAATAGTCTCAAAACGTTGCTTGGTCATTTCACCATGAATGGTCGTAAGTGGATGTGCTAACCGTATCTCCTTCTCTCCGACAGCGACCCCAATGCGTTTCGTTCCAAAATCAAAAGCCAGCACTGTACCCTTTAATAATTTTCCATCAATTTCGGATACATTTTCATACTCATGCACTGATCTATTAATCGTTAAAGTCGCTTGAATGCAGTTATCCGAGTTATGCATGCCCTACTTCATTTGATAAATTAGAAAAACTGATCCCCAGCAACTGCGCTGCTGCCAGCAATCTTTCTTCGAAAGACATTTCAAAAATTATATTAGAAGAAGCTGGAACAGTCAGCCAGGCATTTTGAGCCAACTCTTGCTCAATCTGCCCAGGCGCCCATCCTGAATAACCTAATGTAACCAACATTTGCTCAGGACCTTCGCAATTTGCTATAGCTTCTAAAATATCAACAGAAGATGTCAATCCAACTGTTTGGTTGACAGCTAACGTAGATTTCCACTTTCCTACAGGCTGGTGTAACACAAATCCGCTGTCGATCTGGACGGGTCCACCAAACAATACAAATCGTTCTGTTGGGAACGAGCCTGTAAAAGGAATGCCAAGTTGCTCAAATAATTTCTCCACAGTAAGCTCTGTCGGACGATTAATCACGAGCCCAAGTGCGCCGTGTTCATTGTGTTCACAAATATAAGTAAGGGTTTTTGCAAAAAATGGATCGTTCAAATTAGGCATAGCAATCAGAAAATGATCTGTCAGGTTGATATTCTTCATAATAAAGACCTCTTTACTACCTTTACAAATTCGCAAATCACACGATATGATCAATCTGAAACATAAAACTGTTGTTAATTCTTGCTTCCTCCTAATCCTGCTCATCAAACCCAGTATGCCGTTTGTGTCATAACTTTTGAGCTCATTTTCATGAGCAGTTTTACTGGTAAAGGCAACTCTGTGCCACCATGAGATAATGCCATCGTTGCATGACAGGCTTCGTCAATTTTCATTTGTGCAACAATAGCGCGACTTTTCAAATCCTGTCGAGGTAATCGCTGCAAATGCTCTGCGAGATGGGTTTCGACCTGATGCTCTGTTTCAGCTAGAAAACCGAGATTCCATTTATCACCAAGCAGCCCCGCTGCTAAACCAATAGCAAAAGAGCCGCCATACCATATTGGATTGAGCAAACTTTTACGACCGCCTAATTCAGCAATACGACGTTCTGTCCATGCCAAATGTTCAGTTTCCTCGCGCGCAGCCTGCGTCAATGCGTTTTGTACTTCTTGATTTCTTGCAGTCAGCGCTTGCCCTTGATAAAGGGCCTGGGCACATATTTCTCCAACATGATTAACACGCATCAATGCACATGATTCATTTTTTTCTTCGTCAGTTAATTCATTTTCTGACAGATTTTTTCCCGGTACAGCACGTAATGTTTGAGCTGGCACCGTGAGTGTACGCAATGCATTATCAAAACCAATAATGAATTTGTCTATATTCAGCATGGCATCAACTCCAATTAATTTTATAAGCAGATCAAATTATTTATTTTATTATTGTATACCTATTTGCCGGGCTAGCAACGTAACTGGATGCAATACTTCTATTTTTTCCCCTTGATTCCTTAATCCACTCGCGAGATGTAATAAACAACCGATATTTGATGTAACAAGATAACTTGTTTCTGCTGATTGAGCTAATGCTATCATTTTATCGCTGAGTAATGATTCTGCGATTTCTGGCTGATCAAGAAAATAGGTACCCGCCGCGCCACAACAGAAGTTATTGCCGTCAAGCTCCATGACTTCAATATCAGGAATACGCGCTAGAAGCTGATAAGGGTAAATAGAGGTACGTAATACATTCCGCATACTGCATGGATCATGCACAACGACTTTTTTTGACAAAGCTTTGATTTTAACTTCGCTCCAATCCTGCTCAGCTAGAAATTGATTGATATCAATTATCGGAGCAGAAAAATTTTCCACCTGATTCTGAGAGCAAGATTCTACCAGATGCGCACCACACCCAGATGCTGTACTGATAATTGCTTTTATGTTTAACCCAGCAAATGCTTTCCTATTCTGCTCAATTAAATACGCTGCCTTGGTTATTCGACCGCTGTGCTGGTACAACGCTCCACAACAAGTTTGTGTGCGCGGAACATGCACTGTGTAGCCCAGGTGGTTAAGCACAAAGATTGCTGAAATATTCGTTTCGACATCGACTAATCGTGCTACACAACCTAGAAATAAGGCTACTTCTTCACGCTTCCTTCCAATTGCTGGATAAACTTCTTGCCACCCATGGAACGGAAAGCGAATCAATGGCAATTTTGATAATAGCAGCCCGAGTTTAGTCCCTTTTACCTTGCTTGATTGCTGCAATTTCTCCTGCAAACCAATTTCCTGGAAAAGATGGATGAGTGGACGCAAAAGATCAAAACGCTTTGTCTTATCAATAAACACTCTCTCTAGCAAGTTTTTGAACCAATTTTTTTTTCTTACTACTATTTCCTTTGGTAAGTCCGATAGGGAAACTGTCATCATGTCGCGCGCCTCATCGATCAGCCGTCCATAAGCTACATGACTGGGACAAGCCACCTCACAAGCACGACAAGTCAAACATCGGTCTATATGTTCCGCAAAGCGTGTATTCATCGGAATACGCTGACTCGCCACCCCATTTATCATCGCAATACGTCCTCGCGGAGAATCAGCTTCCGACAACGTTAAGCGGTAGGTTGGGCAATGTGGCAAACAAAGTCCACAAGAAACACACCGATTTGTTTCTGCCAGTAAGCTAGATTGAGAAGGTTTAATTAGAGAATCATTCTTAGTATCCACTCTTACTTCCTCTAAATAATTTTGTTATTACTTCTTTCTACAAAGATCAAAAATGAAAAATAAACAGAAATACATTTATCAAAAAATCATGTTAATCCAATAAGTTTTTTATTTTTTATTTTTATAGCTTGCTAAGTTAGAGAAAATTACCATAGAATTGCTTGTTTTTAAGTTCGATTTTTTAATATACGATCCATATATGGTTATTATTCGACTGGCGCGCGGCGGCGCTAAAAAAAGGCCTTTTTTCAATATGATAGTTACAGATTCACGTTGCAGACGCGACGGTAGATTCATTGAACGTGTTGGCTTTTATAATCCTCGAGCAGCTGGGAGCGAGGAAATGTTACGTGTTCAAATGGATCGACTCACGCATTGGCGATCTAAAGGAGCTCAATTATCCAGCACGGTAACAAGACTGGTAAAACAATTTGGCGCCCAACAAAAAATTACACAAGAAAGCTAATATCAATCAATGTTCAACTGAATCTATGGTACCCATGGGCCATATCACAGGCCCTTTTGGTATTCTAGGCTGGGTTAAGATCGTTCACTATACTGAAAATATCGAGAGTTTGCTTGCATATCCTGTGTGGTGGTTAAGCAAAGGTGATGATACTTGGTCAGCGATGAATGTGGCATCATACAATATCCATGACGACAAATTGGTCGTTGCATTTGAAGGATATCTTGATCGAACACAAGCAGCACAATTAAAAGGCATGCAGATAGCAGTTCCTCGCGACCAATTGCCTAATCTAGCTGAAGATGGCAAAGAAGGTTACTACTGGTCAGATCTCATTGGAACACGTGTGTTTAATTTACAGAATGAAGAATTTGGGAACGTAATTGGCTTATTAAGAACGGGAGCCAACGATGTATTACAAGTCCAATCTGCGAAAGGAGGTCAAAAAGAAAGATTGATCCCTTTCATTGATCAGGTTATTGTCGATGTAAATTTAAAAGATCGCAAAATAACGATTGATTGGGGGCTGGATTACTGACAGAGGGCAAAATCTTGTCATTTGAAATTGACGTCATTACGCTATTTCCTGAAATGCTGGATGCCATTACAAAATATGGCATAACAAGTAGAGCAAGCAAGAATGAAATTTTTCGATTGCATACTTGGAACCCACGTAATTTTGCAAAAGATAATTATCGCACAGTAGATGATAGCCCGTACGGTGGAGGGCCAGGCATGATAATGCTAGCACAACCTCTGGATGAGGCTATAACTCAAGCCAGAACTAGGCAGCTAGCAGAAGGAATAAACGAAACAAAAGTAATCTATCTTTCTCCGCAAGGTAAACTTCTTAATCATGAGAAAATTTTACAATTATCCGAATTACAGGGAATGATATTACTTTGCGGTCGTTACGAAGGGATTGATGAGCGAATAATCATGCGCCAGGTAGACGAAGAAATTTCAATTGGAAATTACGTTATTTCAGGGGGTGAACTAGCGGCGATGGTTTTGATTGATAGCATAGTGCGACAAATCCCTGGAGCACTTGGTAGCGCTGATTCAGCCAGCGAAGACTCATTTGTCAATAATTTACTAGAATATCCGCAATATACACGACCAGAAATATATCGAGGAGATTCTGTACCCCCTATTTTGCTTTCAGGAGATCATGCCAAAATAAATCGCTGGCGATTGCAGCAATCTCTTGGCAAAACATGGTTAAAGCGGCCTGATCTATTGGAGCTCAAATACAAACAGGGTATTTCCAAGGAAGAAGAAAAATTATTGGAAGAATTTAAACGAACTCAAAATTTTAGAATAAACTAATCCCATAAAAAATACTAGGAGAAAAGAATGAATTTGATCGAACAATTAGAGCGAGAAGAAATAGCGCGTCTTGGCAAAATTATCCCGGATTTTTCTCCTGGTGATACAGTTGTAGTCAATGTAAATGTGGTGGAAGGTGATCGCAAGCGCATTCAGGCGTATGAGGGTGTTGTCATCGCCAAACGTAATCGTGGTCTTAATTCATCTTTCATTGTACGCAAAATCTCCAGTGGTGAAGGTGTCGAACGCACTTTTCAGACATATTCCCCTATTATTTCCAGTATTGAAGTCAAACGTCGCGGGGATGTACGCCGTGCAAAACTTTATTATTTAAGAAATCGTTCTGGTAAATCAGCGAGAATTCGCGAAAAACTTCCTGCTCGTATTACAACCAGCAACGTGACGGAAGAATAAATTCTACCTGGAATTATTGGTTATTAATAAGGCGGCAAGGCAAAGCTTTGACCGCCTTTTCTCTTTAGCAGAAAATAATTATTTTCTATTGCTCTAATAATTTTTTCACATTATCTGGTGGTCTGCCTAATATTGCCTTATCACCTCGCACTACAATAGGGCGCTGGATCAGATCCGGATTTTTTACCATCAGCTGCAACAATTCCTCATCAGTTGCAGATTCCGTACCACGAGCCATAGGCTCTTCTGCACGCAGAATATCACGTGCTGACATATTCAGCTTATGGAGAAGCTCGCACAACAATTCTACTGTCATAGGTTTTTCGTAGTAATTGACACTATCGAATTTTTCTCCACTTTCTTTCAGTAATATCAGTGCAGTCCTGCACTTACTACAAGTAGGCTTCTGATAAATAGTTATTTTGTCATTCATATTACTTTCTATATTCATAAGCTGTAGGCTATTAGTACAACATGATGATCCCAGATTTATTAGCCACAGAAATAGCTATTTAATACCACATTCTTTGGAAATAGCGCCATAAGCAGAAGATGAACCTTTTAATCCAAATGTATCCGTCGTTGTTTTATCACGTGCAGATATTCCTTTAATAACTAATGAGCTACCACTACGGATCGCATTGGTTAGTCTATTATCCGTTTCCTCATCAGGCGCCCAGGCTGTTTCATTCTGAGTGAATAACTTAATATTCTGGTTACCCACACTCACCGTTACCTCGCTACCTTGTTTGAATGGATAGCCGGCAACAAAACTGAAGACATTTTTACTTTTTTCTGCAGGCCGGTGTGTAACAAGAGCAAAAACATCACCTCGTTTGTTATAATTTCCTTCTTGTTTTTTAGGTTTGCTAACCATATAACAAACCTTGTTATTACCTTCCAGATAAACATAAGCAGCCCAATCATTGAATTCACCAATTACTTTTGGATCTGCTGCATAAACCAATCCGCTCATCATGAGCGTAGTCAGGAAGGTAAATTGCTTTACAAAAGTCAGTCTCATTATATAAAAATCCTAAAAGTTATCAGCTGTTCCCTTTCGTCCAGCCATTGCTATTTACAGCCTTCCATTTTATATATGAAATAACCGTCTTTGTTAATTGCCTCAACAACATCATCAGGTGCGCTCTGACTATGACAGAATCTGCATTCTTTGCTCGTAACTACTGCCTCTCCTTCTCCGATCGAAACTAACCATTGTTTAGCATATTCAACTGCCTTCTTCTCATCCTTGACAGATGTAAATACATCAAAGTGCATGATATGCCCATCTTTAGCTCTTACATAAGTATCGTAAACATGAATTTCCATAAATATTCCTTTCTGAATAACTTAAATCAGTTGATTAATTAACATAAAAGAATTCAAATCACTTCACTTTGATCTTTTATGCACACTTTTTATTATGCCATCTTTCTCCGCGCCACAATAACACCATCACGCGTTGGATTGATAAAAGCATCAAATTCAGGATCATTGAAAATCAGCTGATTATGCGTGAGAATTGCTTCTGTCCACCCCGAAACAATGTCAGTAAAATTTTCTATTGCAACTCGTCCATGCCAAAGTACGTTATCTGCAATGTATAAGCCACCCGGGCGAATCCGATTTTTTGCCATTTGCCACACGTTAGGATACTCACCTTTATCAACATCGTTGTAGCAGATATCGAACATACCTTCTGTTTGCAAAAATACTTCCTGAGCATAGCCAACATGGAAATCTATCCTATCCCATAAACCGGCTGAGGATAAATATTGCTCTGCTTTTACTTTATTAACAGCATTCCCATCAGTACATACCACCTCACCTTCAGCACCAACTGCTCTTGCAAACCAGTAAGCAGAATAACCATAACCACTGCCAAACTCAAACACACGCTTAGCGCTAATCATTTTTGCTAACACTTCCAAGGAAATACCTACCAAACGATCGACAATCGGAAAATTTTTTTGCTTTGCCAAGGCTTCCATTTCAATCAAGACTGGATGATCAGTTTGTTTTACTAGGCTACGCATATATTGCTCAATCGCAGGATTCACTGGAAGCAAAACACTCGGGTTTTCCATTGTTGGAGACTGTATTTTTGCCATTATCTATATCTACCCTTCTTTAAGCATAAAAATCTAAATTTAAACTAAAATTAGATCGCTATAAATTTTTTATGTTTTTAGCTGATTGTGCGTTCCAGTTATTGGCCTTTGCCAACAAATCATTATTGCCGTGACGACTAGCAGTATAATTGGCACTCTGTTGTAAAGTAGAAATGTATCTGTCAATCCTGCTATAAATACATAGCAAATCAATACAATTCCTAACAAACTCAGTTGGTGATTCTTGAATGTTTGAAACCAGCTCCACAGTAGAAAAATAAATACAAAAATACCAAGCCCTCCCAAATGCATGCCAATCTCAATCCAGTCATTATGGTAATGCGAAGTTTTTTGGAATTCTGGCAAGCTTTTATATATACCATTTTTGTAGGTTTGTATGGTCTCTTCAAAATATATTTCCGGCATGCCTGTCCCATACCCCAACAGAGGTCGCTCTGCAATGCCATGCACCCCGACATCCCATACTGCGAACCGATAACCTAAGCTAGTCATATAGTCTCCTTGCAAGACTGAGTTCAAATCTCTTTCTACGAGCTCTAATCTTTCCTGGAAAACATTACTGCTCATTGCAAACAAGAGAATCACAATCATAAACAAAGCTAAAATACCGAGAAACTTCTTACCTTGAGATCTGTAACGTAGAAAAATTAAAAGCAATAGAGTAAATACCGTAGCTAACAATAATCCTCTTGCGCTCTGATGAAATTGTAAAAAAAGCAGAACAACTGCGATAAACCAACATAATAATGTTATTTTCCTTACTTGGCAGATACTACCTAAGAAAGCCATCAAAATAATTCCAATTCCTAACATGGCTGAAAAAGCAAGGTATGAGATCTCGAAAAAAGGCACCCCTCTTTCTCCTAAAACTATCCATTGATAGCAGCCCGTCAATAACACACATAAATAGCCAAATAAGAAAGCAGCAATCACCCAGGGTAATCGCTCCTTATTCAATAAGGAAAGAAAAGGAACAAATGTCAGAAGAATAAAATATTTTTTCCACTTATTCTGACCAGTATCTAAATAGTCACTCCAAAGCAATCCCAAGACTAATACGCCACAAAATACCAGTATGCCCAAGACTAAAGGCTCCTCAATCAGCCTGCTGAATTTCTGGAATCCTCCATCAATTATCCATGCAAATGCTAGAAGAAAAAAAGCATAAAAAAGTGACCATTTCTGCCACAAAGCTATACAAAAGAAGGCTAGCGCACATCTTGCAAAAATGTCACGCCAATTGTTCACCCGCATTCCCTCTTCCGGGTAAACTGGACTGATTAGATTTTCACGCATTTGAAATGTCAGTCATTAATAAATTATTTTCTTAAAGAGGAAAAGTCCTCATGCTTTGAAAATCTGTTTTCTTATAAAAAATGAAGGCGCGAATTGAGTTTGATCAATAAAACCTAAATGAGCTATTTTCCTTCAGCCTGTGATTCCAACAATGCTACATAATGAGGTAAAACATCAATACCCGGCACATCTAGCATCTCCTTTATGAAACGTTGCCGATGTGATTCAATATAATGAGACTGATAGCCATTTGTAAGAAATTCATTGATTTTTTTATACACATCATCACGGCAACGCAATTCAGTGTCCGGCATATATACCGCAGCAGCAGAACGCCCTGCATGCAAATAATCAGCAGCCAAGACAGGCTTACCTGTTCTAATTGCTTCATAGGCAACTGAAGTAGCCAGATCAATGATGACATCAGCCCACTGCAACAAATGGACGGAATGAATGTCGTCTCCTATCATGGTTACATTTGTCAGACGCCGCAGTGCGGCATCCTTAGTCAAAGATTGTTTCCAACCACCGCGCGTATGAGGCTTGATTGCCAATTCCACATCAGGAAATGCTGCGATCAATTGCACTACTTCACCCACTTCTTCCCAGAAAGTTGTGAAATTGGCTTTTCTAAGAAAGATTACAATTTTGAGTCGGCTATCAGAGCGCTTTAACGGTGATGAAGGCATAAGCGTTGCCAGCTTGGCTAACCACTCTTCACAGTATCGAGGTGAACCTAACACAATGAGCTTCTGATTATCAAGAAATGGGCGAAAACGCTTGGCACACAACTCATTCGGCACCACGACTTTATCAAACATTCCTGCTGCCGAAAATGACATATCCGGCTTTAGTTGCCATTCACCACGTCGTATCAATTGACTTGCATGAGGACTATCACCATGTGGAAGCGAAATTGCTCCAAGTCCTTGGCTACGAGCTATACCCACCAGAGTCTCTACCCATTCGACACAAATTTCTGAATTTCTCTCGATCCAGTCAAATACAACCACCCCTTTTCTACTGTCGGAAAAGCTTCTTACCAGTAAATATCGGGTAGTGCGCAACCAAGTTGCTTTGCGTCGCTTAGCGTGATAAAGCCTGGCCAATGCCTTAACCAGCGGGCCAAAAAAAGAATTATACGAACTTCTAACGAGCAATAACGTTTGCAGACGCCATTTCGTGAATTCCACCAATGGCAATAAATCACGCAGATGAGCAATCCGTACACCCTCTAATTTTTTTAGAAATTCGATACGATAATCTCCATCAAATCGCTTCTTACCAATCATAACAATATCGCAAACATGACCTCGTTCCACCCATTTAGCAATAACCGGCGTAATGTGATCGATATCGTTATAATGGCGAAGGAAAAAAAGAGCTTTCATGAATGAAAATCAAGTTAATAGAATTTTTAAGAAGAAATTTAAGAAACTTTATTTTTCTCAAATATAAAACAGGTCTCACCCCAGTTTTTATTCGATTTTTGTTTCAACTCAAGCCCAGCCTGCTTCATGATTTTAATTGCCTCTTGTTGTTCTGCAGGCGTACCAAGTTCAATAATCACTGATTTAAGATTGGGATGACTTAATACTTTCTCTGCCGCCTTAAGGATAGAAATTTCTATCCCATCGACGTCAATCTTCATATAGTTTGGGTAAGGGAAGCCCCACTTGCCACATAAATCATCCAAAGTTACACCGAACATACCCTGAATATGTGAAGTAGGTACCTTCATAGTATCCAGAGATTCTTCTCCAAATTGGGAACGATTTCCACCTGGAATAAATTTAGGCACATACAATTTGGAGAATTCACTCTTGCCTGATACTGCAATACAATAAGCACTGATGCGATCTTTAAGATTGTTATAAAAAATATTTTTGTTGAGCGCGTAGTAATTATTGCTCTGTGGTTCGAATGCATATATCTCAACTTCACGACCGTATTTTTTGGCCGGATAAAGCGAATACTGACCTATATTGGCACCAATGTCGAAATAGCATGACCCTGGATCAAAACTATCAATCCAATCCAAGGTATCCGGTTCTTTAATAGTATAAGTCTTTGCTCGTTTAAGAATCCGCCAGTGATCTATAGTGATCAGAATAGATAACCCTCTGACATTTATATTGGTATAGCCACCTTTAATCCAATAAGCAGCTACTGCCAAGTCTTTTAGAAAATTAATCGAAAAGACATATTTTATTGCAGTCCATAAGGATCGCATAAACTCATTGACCTCATCAAAATAAAATCTTGCTAATAACCTCAGTCACGCCCCGCGCCTGTCTCAAGTAATGCTACATAGCGAGACAATACTTTTGGTCCTGATACATCGAGCATTTCTCGCAGGAAATGTTGACGATGTTCTTCAATGTAAAAATCATGACAGCCTTGAGAAAGAAATTTATTTATTTTTTCATATACATCATCCCGACAACGTAATTCAGTCTCGGGCATGTAAACGGCGATGGCAGAACGACCTGCATGAAGATAATCCGCAGCTAATACCGGCTTCTTAACTCTGACAGCCTCAAAGACCACAGAAGTAGCCAAATCAATACAAATATCCGCCCAATTCATCAAATGAATGGAATGCACCTCATCGCCTGCTATGGTTACATTCGATAATTGCTTCAGGTCTTTATCCTTGGTCAAAGACTGTTTCCATCCACTGCGCGTGTGAGGTTTGATCGCAAGCTCTACCTCGGGAAATGCAGCAATCATGTGTACGACTTCATTCACCTCTTCCCAGAATGTCGTAAAGTTCGCCTTTCTCAGAAACATGACTATCTTGAGGCGACTATCCGAGCGAGTTAAGGGCGAAAGGGGCATCAGTTTTGCCAGTTTGGCTAACCACTCTTCACTGTAGCGGGGTGACCCTAATATGGCGATCGAGCGCTCTTCCAAAAAAGGTCGGAAGCGTTTCGCGCAAAGTTCATTTGGAACCACGATCTTATCGAAGATCTGCGCAGTTGAGAATAAACAATCAGGACCAACACGCCACTCTCCTCGACGGATAAGTTGGTTGGCATGCGGACTATCACCGTGTGGCAATGAAACCGTACCTAGCCCCCTTTCTCGCGCCATGACAACAACAGTCTCAACCCACTCCACAGCAATCACGGAGTTTCTTTCAATCCAGTCAAAAGCAACCACACCCTTGTCGGAATGTTCAAAGCTACGCGTTAGTAAGTGCTCTGCAGTAGCTCGCCATAATGGTGCACGCCGCTTAGCATCGTAAATATCTGCTAACAAACGGATAAAAGGTCCGATAAACAAGCGACGTAAATTGCCAGTTAACAATAACATCTGCAATCGCCACTTGAGAAATTGAAAAGTTGAGAATAATTCGCGGATATGCGCGACCCTAACTCCTGCAAGTTTACTTAAAAAGGAAATACGAAAATCATTGTGGAATCGCTTAGCGCCAATCAAAATCACATCACAGGTATGACCCGCATCGATCCACTTGGAGATGATGGGGGTAATATGATCAATGTCGTTATAATGTCGAAGAAAAAAGAGAGCTTTCATACCTGTGTTATGATTACAAGCGTTTAAAATGAATAATATATTTGCAATTTATATATTATGTGCAATTTTTATGAGTCAGATCAGAAATAATCAATATTCTGAGAATCAGGCAGTAGAAACTATGCGAAAATTCATGTGAACAATTTTACACGTCCAGTTCCTTATTTATACCAAAAAAGCAGCCAAGTTACTTTATTTTTTCAAGACATTTGACCTACCATCAATGAATCTTCAGGACAAATGAAATAGTCTTCTTATGACTTAAACTTGACTTTCTCTGCCTCTTAATCCCGATAAATAAATCATTACCAAGCATTAACTTATCATGAAAACAATCGCAATTATCCCCGCACGTATGGGATCATCACGTTTCCCAGGCAAGCCCCTTGCTAAATTGCTTGGACGCACTATGTTAGAGCATGTTTATAAACGCGTTGCTTTAAGTGATGCACTCGATGCAACCTATATTGCGACCTGTGATGAAGAAATACGACAAGCTGCAGAAGCTTTTGGTGCACCTGCTATCATGACTTCAGACAAGCATGAGCGCGCGAGTGATCGCGTTGCAGAAGCTATTGCTGGCATAGATGCAGAACTCATTGTAATGGTCCAGGGCGATGAACCCATGACACACCCTCGCATGATTGATACTGCGGTCGCCCCATTTCATGCAGATCCACAATTGGGTTGCGTCAATCTTGTTCGGCGTATTGAAAACGAAGCTGATTTCTATGACGTCAATACCATTAAGGTCGTTATGAATCAACGAGGGGATGCGCTCTATATGTCACGCCAGCCTATTCCTACATTGACCAAATCAGGTTTTGCCTCAACTTCTGCCTATAAGCAGGTTTGCATCATTCCTTTTAGACGCGCCACCCTACTCGATTATGCCCAATTACCCACCACGCCACTGGAGCAACTTGAGTCAATTGATATGTTGCGTCTACTGGAACACAACATTCGAGTCAAGATGGTAGAAACTGAATTCAACAGTCAAGCCGTCGATACTGAAGCCGATTTGGCACGTGTTTCCAAGCTGATGGAATCAGATCCATTGCTTAGCAGCTATTAACGATTTATTTTTAAGGACTTTTCATGCAATTGAAAGCAAAACTTGCACGCTCCGAGTTGACTATTGGTTCATGGATTACGCTTGGGCATCCCGCCATTGCCGAAATCATGGCTTCAGCCGGCTTTGATTGGTTAGTACTGGATATGGAGCATAGCGTGCTGGAATTAAGCGAAGTACAGACGATTATACAGGTGCTCGATGGTCAGCACTGTCCGGCAATTGTCAGACTCACCTCCAATCATCCGGATCAGATTAAGCGCGTGATGGATGCGGGCGCAACGGGCATTATGGTGCCCATGATCAAATCTGCCGCAGATGCTCAAGCAGCAGTAGAATCCGTGTATTATCCTCCGGAAGGAAAACGAGGAGTAGGATTAGCACGTGCGCAAGGTTATGGTGCTCGTTTTCATGAATATCGACAGTGGTTGAAAAATAATGCAGTGATCATCGTCATGATCGAACATGTAGACGCTGTATATCACATTGATTCGATTCTTTCAGTTCCAGGTATAGATGCTTATATCATTGGTCCTTATGATTTATCTGGATCAATGGGGCGGCCAGGCGAATTGGATCATCCACAAGTGCAAGATGCCATCAAGCAGATATTGGATGCTGGACATCGCCTGCGCAAACCAGGAGGCATTCATGTCATTGAGCCTGAGCCGAGTGCGTTACAGCAACGTATTAACGCAGGTTTTAATTTTCTTGGCTACAGCCTCGATATCCGCATTCTTGATACGCTCTGCCGTAATCACATGCAAACCATAAGATCCCAGCTATGAGTAAAGTCGTCATCTCCACTTCTTCATTCGACATTGACAACAATCCGTCCATCCAGCGTTTGCTCAAAGCTGGAATAACTATTATTACTAATCCTCATCGCCGCAAGTTAACTGAAGAAGAAATTATCGCATTATTGGATAAAGACACGGTAGGCTTGTTAGCAGGTATTGAGCCTCTTACCGAACGTGTTTTTGCCTCTGCTAACCGCCTCAAGGTTATCTCGCGTTGCGGAACCGGCCTTGATAGCGTTGATTTAGCTGCTGCCAGACAGCACAACATAGCCGTTTCTAATACTCCTGAAGCGCCAGCCCAGGCAGTCGCCGAACTGACACTCGGGTTGATGCTCGCCACACTCAGACAAATAAGCCAGACTGACCGAATGTTGCGCACTGGCGCATGGCCACGCATGCAAGGGCATTTGCTTGCTGCTCAATCAATTGGCATAGTCGGCTTGGGACATATCGGTCGGCGTGTTGCGCGGCTATGCCAAGCTTTTGAAGCGACCGTAATCGCGCATGATCCTTATCTTTCACCGCAAGCGCCTGCTGGCGTCACGCTTCATGCCATTGGAACAACTCCTGGCAGAAGCGGATATCATTAGCCTCCATCTACCCTATAGCATCGCTACCCATCATCTATTAGATGATGCTGCGTTCAAACGCATGAAAGAAGGCGCTATCGTTATTAATGCGGCACGCGGGGGGTTAGTTGATGAAATAGCCCTTTACGACGCACTGGTCTCAGAACATTTAGGTGGGGCCGCACTCGATGTATTCGAACAGGAACCATATCAAGGTCCTCTACTCAAATGCGACAATATCACGTTAACATCGCATATTGGCTCACTTGCCAAAGAATCACGCCATCGCATGGAATTGGAAGCAGCGGACAATTTATTGCGTGGTTTAGTCAACATAGGGTTAATTGATGAAAAATAAATTAACATCTGATGAAATTGCTGTCGTATTTGGTGCCAGTGGCTTTTTAGGTAGCCATGTCGCAGATGCGCTGTCGGAAGCAGGCTATCGAGTTCGCCTATTTGATCGGTCACCTTCCCCTTACCAAAAACCCGATCAGGAAATGATCGTTGGTGACATAATGGATATCAAACAAGTGATCGAAGCGGCAAAAGGCGCAGCTGTTGTCTACAACTTTGCTGCTATCGCCGATATCGACGAAGCACACGATAAACCACTCGCTACTGCCACTATCAATGTTCTTGGAAACATGCATGTGCTGGAAGCAGCACGATTAGCTGGCGCACGCCGTTTTATCTTTGCCAGCAGCGTGTATGTGTATTCTGAATCTGGCTCATTTTATCGCGCCAGCAAACAAGCAGCCGAACGCTTCACCGAAACATATCATGAACGTTATGGATTGGAATATACCATTTTGCGCTATGGTTCATTATATGGTCGGCGCGCCGATCTGCGTAATGGAATTTATCGGATGCTGCATGAAGCTGTTCAAAAACATACTATCACCTATCACGGCAGTGGAAATGCCATGCGCGAATACATTCATGTCGAAGATGCTGCTCGGATGAGTGTGCAAGTGCTCGCTTCTGAGTTTGCCAATCGCCACTTGATTCTGACAGGTCAGGAAAAACTGCGCATCCGCGACGTAATGACTATGATCTCCGAAATCATGCCATGGCCAGTTGAATTGCATTTTGAGGAAGCTAACGCTGTACACCATTACGAGATCACGCCTTATGCATTTCAACCTCGCATCGGACGTAAACTGGTACTCAATGAACACGTCGATCTGGGCCAAGGGTTGCTTGATTGCCTCAGGGAAATTCACCAGCACATCCATCATGCAGATGAAGATGATGACGCCACACCTTCCACCTCTGACAATAAAGCCTGAAGATGAGCATTGAAAACTGGCAAGCCATCATTTTCGATTTTGATGGCGTGATCGTGGAATCTGGCGATATCAAAACTCAGGCTTTTGCTGAACTGTATCGTTCCTATGGCGAGCATGTGGTCACAGAAGTCAGTTCGCTATCACCGGCAAAACGGCGGAATGTCCCGCTACCACAAGTTCCGTTATTTTCAACAGCATTTGTTGGGTAAACCATCCTTGACAATGGAAGAAGAACAATCGCTTGATCAACGTTTTTCAGAACTTGTGATTGAAGCTGTCATTGCTAGCCAGGCTGTGCCAGGTGCTGAGGCATTGATTCAAAAAGCAGCTGCAACGATTCCTCTGTTTGTCGCTTCTGGCACACCGGAAAATGAACTTAAAACGATTGTTGAACGACGTGGTCTATCATCTTACTTCACTGAAGTGCGAGGCTCTCCGTTACCCAAACAGACCTTGATTGCTAAATATTGGCTACCTATGCGCTCATTCCCGAGCGAGTTCTGATGATTGGTGATGCTATGGCCGACTATCACGGCGCCACTTTGAACGCAACTGCATTCGTGGGTCGTGTCCGACCAGGCGATGAGAATCCTTTTCCCGGGCATGTCAAGATTGTTCCTGATTTATGCTCACTCACAATATGATTGAACGTCGCTTCCACGACAGCATGCATGATCTGGTCGCTGCTTTCGCTGACTTTGCTGCCTCCATTCTGCGCAATTCGCTCATGCAAAACAATAAAGTAAGCTTGGTTGTACCTGGTGGGCAAACACCACGTGACTACCTGCCCGCACTAGCCCGTCCAGGCCTTGCCATGGGAACGTGTCTATATTACGTTAAGCGATGAACGTTGGGTGGAAACCCAAGCAGACACCTCCAATGAACGGCTGGTACGCAACTATTTTTTAAAGGATAAAGCGGAGAAAGCTCACTTCATTGGATTGAAGACATCGCATTCTCACCCATCCGAAGCACTGGCTACGGTTCATGAACGACTCTGCCAGCTCCCCAGGCCGTTTAATCTAACAATATTAGGATTGGGAGAGGATGGCCATATTGCCTCCTTATTTCCTGGAATGATTCTCGATCAGGATACTCCCTATTTATGCCAGGCAGCTGAACCTCCGCTTGCACCAAGCCAACGCATCAGCCTGACACTACCGGTACTGGCCAGTAGCTGCCATATTGCTCTTGTCGTTACCGGTATTGCCAAACGGCAACTACTCGATCGATTAATCAAAAACCCTGATCCACTTATTCCGTTTGTACAATTGGTGCAGCAGTGTCAATCGCCTATCACTATTTTTGAAACAAATTAGCCGATAATCTTTTATGAAAAATAGTCATGTCGATTTTCAGCGCCGCAAACTGCTCCGATATGGTTGTATTGGATTAGCTAACCTGCTGGCGCACAATTTATTGGTTGTCAGCACCAGCAAAGCAGCTATATCAAACCTTGCATCAATTGGGCCTCTGCAAGCACCTGACCAGAATGGGATTCGCCTACCCCAAGGCTACTCCTCTCGCATCGTTGCCTATTCAGGGCAAAATCTGTTTGGTTATCCATGGCACGCAGCACCTGATGGAGGCACCACCTTCGCTACCGATGAGGGTGGCTGGATTTATGTCTCCAATAGCGAAATGAAAAATAACGCTGGCGGAGTAGGCGCGCTTCACTTTGATCAAAATGGAAAGTTGATCAACGCCTATCCCCTTCTGAAAAATACCAACCTCAATTGTGCCGGTGGAGCCACACCCTGGCAAACATGGCTGTCTTGCGAAGAAATTGAACATGGTCTAGTTTGGGAATGTGATCCCTTTGGGAAAAAAGCAGCACAAGTCAGAAGAGCTCTCGGACGCTTTAAACACGAAGCCGTGGCCGTCGACACAAAAAATAAACAGCTTTACCTCACCGAAGATGAGCCTGATGGCTGCCTCTATCGTTATACCTCCAATTTACTCAATGCTGCTGGCTACCCTGATTTGGAAGATGGTTTTCTGGAAGTAGCGGAAATACTGGGTGATCGCCAGAACACAGTACGCTGGCACCGCCTGTCTGACCCTGAGGCAACAACTATCGCCACGCGTAAACAAATCAAACACAGTAGCCATTTTAATGGCGGTGAAGGCATCTGGTATCACCAAGGAACTATTTACTTTACTACCAAAGGTGATAATCGGGTATGGGCTTACGATACCCATAATAACCACCTTGATATTATTTACGACGCTGCACACAATGTTTCACCCATGCTGAGCGGAGTTGACAATATTATTGTCAACTCCGCGGGTGAGCTGCTGATCGCAGAGGATGATGGAGATATGCAGATTGTGGTTTTATCAGGTAAAACAATCAAACCCTTGCTACAACTTGTCGGTCATGACCGCTCCGAAATAACAGGGCCTGCTTTTAGTCCAGATGGATCACGCTTGTATTTCAGCTCACAAAGGGGAAAAACCGGACACCATGAAAATGGGATTACCTTTGAAATAACAACCCCATTTTAGGCTCTCAGAAAGAAACATTAAAATCAAGTTTATAAACACAATTACCTTATATATTGAGTCGCCCATTCTGGATTGATTTTTCCAGGCAAACCATGATTCAAATACTATTTTGAGTAAGATATAACACTCAATCTTCCCGCCGCAATTGGGGAAACAAGATAACATCCCGAATACTGGGGCTATCGGTCAGCAACATGATCAACCGATCAATACCGATCCCCTCGCCTGCAGTTGGAGGTAGCCCATATTCCAGCGCGCGAATGTAATCAGCATCATAATGCATAGCCTCTGCATCGCCCGCTTCTTTAGCTTTGGCCTGCTCTAGGAAACGTGCTGCTTGATCTTCTGGGTCATTCAATTCTGAAAAACCATTTGCAATTTCACGTCCGGCGATATAAAGCTCGAAGCGATCTGTAATTTCTGGGTTATGATCATTACGCCGTGCCAAGGGTGATACCTCTGCGGGATAATCAATGATAAAAGTTGGTTCGAATAATAGATGTTCTGTGGTTTCATCAAATAGGGAAAGCTGCAATCCACCTATCCCATCTTTCGGGTTATACGCAATGTTTAATTCCTCCATCCTACCAATCAGAAAATTGCGATCATTCAGCTGAGCAATTGTATATTCTGGATAATGCTTTTGAATCGCCTGAGTGATAGTCATCCTGGCAAATGATTGTGAGAAATCGATTTCACGCTCCTGATAGATGAATCGGGCTGTTCCCAGCACCTTCATCGCGACTTCCCGCAACATGGACTCAGTTAAATCCATCAGATAGACATAATCCTGGTAGGCTTCATAAAATTCCAGCATGGTGAATTCAGGGTTGTGTCGGGTAGAAATTCCCTCATTCCTGAAATTTCTATTAATCTCAAAAACTTTCTCTATACCACCGATTACCAAGCGCTTCAGGTATAACTCAGGTGCAATACGCAAATATAGCGCCATATCCAGTGCGTTATGGTGAGTCATGAAAGGTCGCGCAGACGCCCCACCTGGAATGGCATGCATCATGGGTGTTTCTACCTCAAGATAATGCCTCGCCACCAGAAACTCTCGAATAGCCTGGATCACTTTGGAGCGTATTGTGAAAACCCGACGTGCCTCTTCATTAGTAATTAAATCGAGATAACGTTGGCGGTATTTCTGCTCTTGATCAGCCAGACCATGAAATTTCTCCGGCAGTGGACGTAAAGATTTGGTCAGCAACTGCAAATAAGTGACGCGCACAGATAATTCGCCCGTTTTGGTTTTGAACAAAACACCCTCAGCCCCCAAAATATCACCCAGATCATAATGCTTAAACGCTTCATGCGCAGTTTGACCAGTATGGTCATTGGAGACATAAAGCTGGATTCGTCCACTCATGTCTTGAATGGTAGCAAAACTTGCTTTACCCATGACGCGCTTGAACATCATACGTCCCGCCACTTTAACTACAATCGGTTCTGTCTCCAGCACTTCTTTGCTATGCGCGTTATAGTGATGATGCAATTCTGATGCTAGGCTATCGCGATGAAAATCATTAGGAAAGGCATTACGGCTTTTGCGTAGCTCAGTTAATTTAGCGCGTCGTTCTGCAATAATATGATTTTCGTCTTGGGAAATGGCAGATTGAGTTTCTTGAGTCATAACAATTTAAATTGCTTAATAAAATTAGATTCTAGGCTGTTTTCTAGTTTTGGCTGGTCAAACACACTCTATAATAATATGGCCTGTATTATAGTTCTTTTAATGATCGCATTCGCAACCCAATTAGAAAGATAAATTTGTGAACACATTACCTATTTCTTCAAATTTCATTCGTAATATTATTGATGAGGATAACCGTACCGGTAAATGGAATGGACGAGTAGAAACACGTTTTCCACCAGAACCAAATGGTTATCTCCATATCGGCCACGCCAAGAGCATCTGTCTCAATTTTGGTCTTGCTCGCGATTATGGTGGCGTCTGTCATCTGCGCTTTGATGATACTAATCCAGAAAAAGAAGCACAGGAATACGTAGATGCCATCTGTGATTCTGTCAAATGGTTGGGTTTTGATTGGGGGGAACATATTTACTATGCATCTGATTACTTTGAGAGATTATACGAATTTGCTGAATATTTGATAAAAAAAGATAAGGCGTATGTAGATAGCCTGTCCGCAGAGGAAATCCGGCAATTGCGCGGCAGCTTGATTCAACCAGGGCAAAATAGCCCATATCGCGATCGCCCCGCAGCAGAAAGCCTGGATTTGTTCCGGCGCATGCGTGCAGGTGAATTTCCAGATGGCGCACATGTATTACGCGCCAAAATTGACATGACTTCTCCCAACATTAATATGCGCGATCCGGTCATTTATCGTATTCGCCATATTCATCATCAGCGAACCGGCGATAAGTGGTGCATTTATCCCATGTATGATTTTACACATTGTATATCTGATGCACTTGAACATATCACCCATTCTCTTTGCACACTGGAATTCGAGGACCACCGACCACTGTATGATTGGGTACTAGACCAATTAGTTGACCAAATCCCTTGCCACCCTCAGCAAATCGAGTTTGCTCGACTAAATCTCACCTATTGTGTGATGAGTAAACGCAAGCTAATTGAGTTGGTAGAAGGTCATTTTGTGGAGGGATGGGATGATCCACGTATGAATACCTTAGCAGGCCTGCGTCGCCGTGGATACACTCCTGCATCGATTCGCCTGTTTACTGAACGCATCGGTATCAGCAAGGCCGCTTCTTGGATAGATATGACAGTTTTAGAAGATTGCCTGAGAGAAAATCTCAATGAGCATGCTTTACGGCGAATTGGAATATTGAAACCATTGAAACTCGTAATTGATAATTTCCCAGAGGATCAAGAAGAAGAATGTTATGCACCGAATCATCCGCAAAAACCAGAATGGGGTAAACGAACATTGCCTCTTACCAAAACCGTTTATATTGAGCAAGATGATTTTATGGAAAATCCCAGCAAAGGCTATTTCCGCCTTTCGCCTGGAGCAGAGGTTCGTTTACGCTATGCCTACCTGATAAAATGTGTCTCTGTGGTAAAAAATGACCAGGGCGAAATAGAGGAAATACACTGTGTTTACGATCCAGCTACCAAAAGTGGCACGGCAGGCGCGGATATCCGTAAGGTCAAGGGGAATATTCATTGGTTATCTGCTAGGCATGCCCAACCAGCGGAGATAAGAGTATACGATCGTCTGTTCAATCATCCCTATCCTGATACTGGCGACAAAGACTTTAAATCTTACTTAAATCCTAATTCAAAACAAATCATAACCGCCTTAGTCGAACCATCGCTGCTTGACGCACAAACTGAACAATGTTTCCAATTTGAACGTCATGGCTATTTCGTGGCGGATTACATCGATACAAAACCAGGAAAACCAGTATTTAATCGCGCTGTTACTTTACGCGATACATGGGGGAAAATGGCTAATGAACAGGCGCATATAACAAACAAAGGGTGTTCTAAATAAATCTAAAGCAGACTATTGTTTGACTGGAATCGCTCGAAGCACATCCAATCTACCGTTATCAATTGGTAAATAACTAAAATCTACCATTCAAGTAATAACAATTCTCATTTAAGGAATGCGATAAATTGTGATATTGTCATGTTTGATGATGTTACTTTAGCATTGTAGCTGCATTAAGCGGATGCAATTACCAATTACTTGTATTATTTTGATTTAGGAGAACTCAATGAAAAAATCTATCGCATCGCTGCTGTTATTGTTCACATTAGCATTTTTTTTCCCAACCGCAGCAATGGCAGCTGATTACCCCATTCAAATTGGAGAAAAACTTGCTAACGGTGTCGCCAATGCAGTAACTGGTGTAGTAGAAATTCCTAAAACCATGATGATTAAAGGCCGTAGTCAAGGTGCTGCTTATGGCATGACTGCTGGTTTCTTTACTGGTCTTGTTCATGCAGTAGGACGCTCTTTGTGCGGAGCACTCGATATCGCCACCTTTCTGATCCCAACCACACCCATAGCGAATCCTGCCTATATCTGGGATGATTTCAACAGAGAAACGACTTACAGCGCTTGGCGCATGCGCTAGGATATTACGTAATTTTTAACGTAATTTTTACATCATTTTTTCCAGAATCCACCATGTAGGTGATTCTGGAAAGAATTCTGTCTTTGCAAAATTTTATAACAAAATCAGACGACAGCAGTAATCAGCTATTTATCATGCTGCCGCAGCGCCCATTGGACATGCTCACGTACTAATGGCAAAGGATCATTACTGCGTGCTTGCAACGCCTCAATGACTGCTGGAGATGAGGGAGCATTACCCAAACCAACCGCAATATTGCGCAACCATTGCTCATAGCCGATGCGACGGATGGGACTACCCGCAAGTTTTGATTCAAACTCTTCCTTGCTCCATAGAAACAATTCCACCAGTGAGACATCATCCAATCCATTGCGCACGGCGAAATCGGCTTCTTGTGTTATCTTAGCAAATTTATTCCAAGGACAGATCAATTGACAATCATCACAGCCATAAACCCGATTGCCAATTAGCGGGCGCAATGCTTCAGGAATGCTACCCTTGAGCTCAATAGTGAGATAAGAAATACATCGTCTTGCATCTACCTGGTAAGGTCCAATAATCGCCTGGGTAGGACAGATATCGATGCAGCGAGTACAGCTACCGCAATAGCTCTTGACAGGATCATCTACTGGTAGCGGCAAATCAGTATACATTTCTCCAAGAAAAAAGTACGATCCCCCTTCTCTGGATAACAGCAAAGTATGCTTGCCACGCCATCCAAGGCCTGATTTCTTTGCCCACTCTACTTCCATTACCGGCGCACTATCTGTAAAAACACGATAATTAAACTGACCTATCTTGCCGGAAATATTGTCAGCCAGTTTTTGCAGTCGCGCACGCAACACCTTATGGTAATCACGTCCTACAGCATAACGTGAAATAAATGCTTTGTTGCCGTCATGGAGAACACCCCAGCTTTCCTTCACTGCTGGCGGTGTATAATTCATTCGCACAGAAATCACTCGCAACACCCCAGGCACTAGCTCTGCAGGGCGGGTACGCTTGGTACCATGTTTTGACATATAATCCATGTCACCATGGAAGCCTTCATCCAGCCACGCGAATAGCTCTGCTTCAACTGAAGACACGTCAGCATTAGCATCAGCAACACGAACATCTTGAAAACCAAGCTGTCTACCCCAATCTTTAATAGATTCTTTTAAAGAAATAACATCTAGTGATGAATTTGTGGAGATCTCTTCTTGCATAATCCTTTTCTTTCTGACTCCGGTTCAGAGCAATCTTTTATTTTACAGCTTGCCGATGAAACAGCAACATTAGCGCTGGGTGAGAAGTTTGCTTACATACTGCACCCCGGTTTAATCGTTTTCCTTTGTGGCGATCTTGGAGCCGGGAAAACTACGCTAACTCGCGGCATCTTGCGCGCAATGGGCTATCAGGGGAAAGTGAAAAGTCCAACGTATAATCTGGTTGAGATCTATAAATTCTCTAGGTTATACTTGTATCACTTTGATTTTTATCGTTTCAATGATCCCATCGAATGGGAAGAAGCAGGTTTCCGTGATTACTTTAATGAAAAAACAATTTGTCTATTAGAGTGGCCAGAGAAAGCTGACAAATTATTGCCAGATGCAGATATAAAGATTTTTTTTCGATTCAATCAATCAGGTCGGGAAATTAAGATTCAAGCTGGAACTGAGAAAGGAAAACTATGCTTAAAACAATGGTAACATCTGGAACTACTTTCAATATCATTGCAGCTAGGCTCCCTCAGGTTTTATTTTTAGCTTTTTTCACATTAATATTCACGCTCATTTCCTTATTTAGCAATAGCACTTTCGCAAACACAAAGATTATTTCTACACGTCTTTGGGCAGGTCCAGAGTATACTCGACTGACTCTTGAATCCGATTTACCTATCAACTATACCCTCGATACACTAAATAATTCTAGAAAAATTATTATGAATCTGGAGGGTGTGGCACTTACCCCTGCGCTGGAAAGCCTGGCAGGAAAAGTTAATGCAAAAGATCCTTTTATTCGTGCTGCACGGGTAGAACGCTCCAGGCCACAGATGCTACGCCTTATTTTAGGACTAAAAACCAGCGCTACACCTAAGACATTTACCCTTGATCCTATGGACGGATTTGGTCATCGTCTTGTATTGGATATCTATCCGCCTGAACAGACTGCCATATCTAATAAAGAAAGAAGATCCATTAATGGCACTGGTACAAGAATTTGAAACTAGGGTGCCGACGAAAAATAATAGTCACAAGCAGCCAGAAGTATTATCCACAAACTTTGATCGTAATTCTCGATAAGTTATCAAAAAATTACATCGTGGCAATTGATGCGGGGCATGGCGGCAAAGATCCAGGCGCAATTGGGCCGAATGGTACCCGCGAAAAAGATGTCACCCTCGCCATTGCAAAAAAGCTCAAAGCCAGAATAGACAAGGAATCCAACTTGCGTGCTGTATTAATTCGCGATGATGATTACTTTCTCCCTCTTGAAGAACGACGCACCAAAGCACGCCGGGCAAATGCTGATTTGTTTATATCTATTCATGCAGATGCTGTCCCGAAGATTCAAACGCGCGGCTCTTCTGTTTATGCATTATCTGAAAATGGGGCTACTTCCACGACAGCAAACTGGTTAGCAAAAAAAGAAAATGAGTCCGATTTAATTGGAGGGGTTAAGCTTGATAACAAGGATCACTATCTTAAAAAGACATTAATAGATTTATCTCTAAATGCGACTATCAACGATAGTATCAAGCTTGCCGGAAACGTACTATCCTCAATTGGCAGTATTAATCCTCTAAACAAGAGAAATGTAGAACAAGCAGGCTTTGCCGTACTCAAATCACCGGATATTCCTTCAATCTTGGTGGAAACAGCCTTTATCAGCAATCCAAGTGAAGAAGAAAAACTGAGAAGCGAAGCATATCAGGATAAAATGGCGAATGCGATCACTGCCGGAATTAAGCGCTACTTTGCTGGTAGCTCAGTATTCGCACGCACTGAAGTAGCTCAGTCTGAGTAATTATTGCAACATTCTGTATTTCCGCATTCTGTCAAACATCCTATCAATCACTGCTATACAGAGAAAGTAGTAGTCACAGAATGGGCGAAATACTTGTACAAATCAAAAAAACCAGAGCTGGTATCTTTACAGATGAACCAGTTTTTTAACAAGAAGCAGATTCGTTTCAAGGAACACCATGAGCGATGCCAGAAGATCATTTATGCTGGTTGCTCCCCCGGCAATACCCGGAGAAGATTGGTTCAACAAACCTGATTCATTTACGTGTGAAAGAAAAAACTACTTAGTACATTTAGTCTTTATTACGCTTTTGACAGAGCAGAAAAAACCTTTATTAATGAATTAAAAATCAAAATAGCGACTGTATTACTTAATATTCTTTGCTATTTTAATTTTGTTTCTTTGTATTTGACATGCTTCCTTACCACTGGATCATATTTAATAAGCTCTAGTTTTTCAGGTTTAGTGCGCTTGTTTTTGGTTGTGGTATAAAAATGACCCGTTCCGGCTGAAGATTCAAGTTTGATTTTTTCACGCATAATTACATTCCCATCTTAATTAAAGTAAAAGCTTTTACCTTATACACTAAACGTTTACGCCACGCGCACGCATTTTGGCAAGCACAGCATCAATTCCATTTTTATCAATAGTACGCAACGCTGCATTAGTCAAGCGTAAAGTGATCCAACGTTTCTCACTTTCCACCCAGAATCGGCGGTGTTGTAAATTTGGTAGGAAACGACGTTTTGTTTTGTTATTTGCATGGGAAACATGATGACCAGTCATAGGCTTTTTACCAGTCACTTCACATACTCGCGCCATGATTACGCACTCCTCGATATAAAAACGAATAATTATATCCTGATTCAGATGAATTCTTCAATTCATATCAGGCCCTGTTCAGCAAACGAGAGTGTGTCTCTATCACCGATAATGAAATGATCCAATACCTTGATGTCGACCAGTGCAAGTGCTTGTTTCAGGGATTGAGTAAGTATCTCATCAGCCTTACTGGGTTCTGCAACACCAGATGGATGATTATGAGCAAAAATCATAGCCGCCGCATTATGGTATAATGCACGCTTAACTATTTCACGTGGATATACACTGGCTTGAGTGAGTGTACCCGTAAATAATTCCTCAGTAGCAATAGTGCGATTTCTGGCATCCAGAAAAATACCCATAAAAATCTCGTGCTCCTTGCCACCCAGACTAAGGCGCAAGTAATCGCGCACTGATTGAGGTGAATCCATGATATCGCCACTTTTTAATTCTTCTCTGAGTGCACGCTGGGCCATTTCCAGAACAGCCTGTAACTGAGTATATTTGGCCACCCCCATACCAGGCAATTGACATAGTGCATCTTGATCAGCAAGAAATAATTCTGTCAGACTTCCAAAATGTTTTAATAGCTCTCTTGCTAGATCTACTGCACTTTTACCTGCAATGCCAGTACGTAAAAAAATGGCTAATAACTCAGCATCTGAAAGGTTTTTTGCCCCTTTTTTCAGGAGTTTCTCACGGGGGCGTTCGGACTCAGGCCAATCTGTAATTGCCATTGTTTAATGAATCATGTAAAAAATCGTCATTATCAAATTAACGGCTAATTTTTCTGACAATGTAGTAAATTACTTATGCTTATGAATATTTTTTCTATTTTCAATTAATCAGCGTGCATAAATAATTGTGACAAATTCCCAGAATAAAAAATGTGTGTTACTTGGAATAACTGGCGGTATCGCAGCGTATAAGTCTGCTGAACTTGCACGCTTACTCATACAAAATGATATTGAAGTACAAACCGTTATGACTGAGGCCGCTTGTCATTTTTTAGGACCAGCCACCTTACAGGCATTGACCGGTAAACCGGTATACACGCAACTTTGGGATGAGACTGTCAATAACAGCATGGCACATATCGATTTATCGCGTTCTGTTGATGTTATTTTAGTGGCACCTGCAAGCGCTGATTTCATCACCAAAATTGCTCATGGTCTGGCGGATGATCTACTGTCAACATTATGCCTTGCTCGTAATTGTCCGTTGATGGTTGCACCCGCCATGAATCGCCAGATGCTGGAAAATCCTGCAACACAGCGCAATCTAACTATCTTACAAAAAGATCATATTACTGTGCTTGGCCCTGCTTATGGCATTCAGGCTTGTGGTGAAACCGGTATGGGGCGTATGTTAGAGCCACAAGAGCTTTTTGAAGCCGTGCGGAATTTCTTTCAGCCAAGGTTATTACAAGGGAAGCGTGTCCTCATTACGGCTGGCCCCACCTATGAAGCGATTGATGCAGTCCGCGGCATTATTAATTTAAGCTCTGGAAAAATGGGCTACGCCCTCGCACAAGCTGCACTTGAGGCAGGCGCAGAAGTCACGCTAATTTCAGGTCCTGTCTGCTTAACTAGTCCTGTCGTTAAAAAATTTATCCCCATCACCAGTGCTAACGATATGCTGACTGTAGTCAAAAATGAAGTGACTCTTAACGATATTTTTATCAGCGTTGCCGCAGTAGCAGACTATCGTCCTGCCATTGCTCACACCCAAAAGATAAAAAAATCCGATAACAATATGGTGCTGGAACTTATTCCTAATCCCGATATCTTGCAATACGTCGCTAATTTGCCCACCCCACCTTTCTGTGTTGGTTTTGCGGCTGAAACAGAAGATATTGATCAAAACGCAGAAAGCAAACGTCGCACAAAGAATCTGCCATTGCTTGTTGCAAATTTGGCCCAGGAAGCAATGGGCGCGGATGACAGTACCTTAATACTGTTTGATAATAATGGCAAATATATGCTACCCAAAGCACCTAAAATTAATCAGGCACGCCGCTTAATTGAGCACATTGCTGCCTTGTATAAACAACATCATTGCTAACTCTTTTTGTATGAAAAAAATTGATATCAAAATTCTTGATTTGCGGCTAAGAGATCAACTGCCAGCTTATGCTACGCCAGGGTCGGCAGGATTAGATCTGCGCGCATGTACCGAATATCCCATTCAACTACAGCCTGGTGAAACACAATTAATTCCAACCGGTATCGCGATTCATTTGAATGATCCAAGTTTAGCGGCAATGGTGTTACCTCGTTCTGGTCTTGGTCACAAGCACGGCATCGTAATGGGAAATCTGGTCGGATTAATCGATTCGGATTATCAGGGACAGATTTTTGTTTCTTGCTGGAATCGTGGACAGTCAGAGTTCTTACTAAACCCGTTAGAACGTATTGCACAACTGGTGATCGTTCCTGTCTTGCAAGCCCAATTCAATATAGTAGAAAATTTTGAACCGACCACCCGTGGCGAAGGTGGTTTTGGAAGTACAGGCAAATGTTAAGGTACCTATTATTCACGCTCATTATTTTGCTGCTACTAGCAGCGGAAAGCTCAGCTACTCAAACTGTACCACCAGCGATTCCTCTTAAAATTTTAAATCATACGCTCTCGGCAGAAATAGCGCATACTCCAACTGCGCGCTCCAAAGGATTAATGTATCGCTCGCAATTGGATAAAAATAGCGGCATGCTGTTCATTTTTCCCAAAACAGATATTTATGGCATGTGGATGCTCAATACTTCTATTCCTCTTAGCGTGGCGTTTCTTGACGAGAAAGGGGTAATTCTCAATATTGCCGATATGGCTCCGCACTCAATCACCTCACATTATTCAGCGCAACCAGCCAAATATGCGCTTGAAATGAATCTTGGCTGGTTTGCTGAAAAAAATATAACAACTGGAGTTCAGGTAGAAGGACTCGAACAGGCACCTCAAGCAGAATAAACATATCCTCAGAAAGTTTTTCTCCCACATCCTGCTTAATTCTAGCGCATTTGGGGCAACATACCTTTTACTGCGCGCATCATCTTGGCCATACCACCTTTATTAACCATTTTCATCATCTTGCGCGCCTGTTCAAATTGCGAAAGTAGGCGATTCACCTCTTGCACAGAAACACCCGAGCCAGTGGCAATACGGCGCTTACGAGACGCCTTAATGATTTCTGGCTTGGCACGCTCTTCTCGTGTCATGGCATTAATAATCCCTTCAGTGCGATTAATTATTTTATCGTCCACTTTCATATTCTGGGTTGCTTGTGTCAATTGATGCGGCAGTTTATCCAGCATCGCACTCATTCCACCCATTTTTTTCATCTGCTGGAATTGCATTTTGAAATCATCCAGGTCGAATCCCTTGCCTGATTTCATTTTTTTCATCAGCTTCTCAGCTTCTTTCTGATCTGCGCTGCGCTGCGCATCTTCAATCAGCCCCAGCACATCGCCCATGCCGAGGATACGAGAAGCCATCCGATCTGGATAAAATGGCTCTAGGCCAGTTAATTTCTCGGCCACACCAGTAAACTTGATCGGTTTACCCGTCACATGCCGCACCGATAAAGCTGCTCCGCCCCTTGCATCCCCGTCCAGTTTAGTTAAGACAACACCTGTCAAAGGAAGCGCATCAGCAAATGCCTTTGCAGTATTGACGGCATCTTGCCCCTGCATTGCGTCAACGACAAAAAGTGTCTCGATCGGTTTTAGTAGCGCCTCAAGTTCAGTAATCTCGTCCATCATCGCTTGATCAATACCGAGGCGGCCTGCGGTATCGACGATCATGACTGTCATGATGATGTTTGCGAGCATAATCCAGGGCAGCAGCGCAGATCTCTGCGGGTTGCTGGTCTGCTTTTACTGGGAAAAAATCAGCGCCAACTTGGTTCGACAATAGCTCTAATTGATCAATAGCGGCGGGTCGATAAATATCACAAGAAACCAGCATTACTTTTTTCTTTTTATTATCTATCAGCCACTTGGCCAATTTACCACTACTCGTGGTCTTCCCCGCACCTTGCAACCCAGCCATGAGAATAACGGCAGGCGGTACAGTGTTGAGGTTGAGGTCCGCTTTTTCTCCTCCCATGATGGCCATGAGTTCTTGATGAACAACCCCTACTAATGCCTGTCCAGGAGAAAGACTTTCCATGACCTCCCGACCGATCGCCTTTTGTTTTACCCGCTCGATAAAATCCTTGATAACAGGTAAGGCAACATCGGCTTCGAGCAGCGCCATGCGCACCTCACGCATGGCAGCTTGAATGTTACTCTCGGTTAATCTTGCTTCTCCACGCAGCGATTTGATAACACCGGAAAGTCGACTCGTCAGATTGTCAAACATATTTATTCCTCAAAAAAATTGGTGCTAATCGCATAACACCATAAAATAATAATTTCCTAAATTCTAATAATAGCGCTTTGAATTTATACAAGTGCAAGGTAGACTGAACAAATCAGTTTTTTTAGATCTGTATATATCTATATATTAATGCCCAGCATTCTAGTTTATATTTCAGCTTTTTTGTTTTATGCATTGGTTGGATGGTATTTCTGGCGTATTCGCTGGAAAAATCAATCCATCTCACCCAAGACTGACATAAATACCTCATCAATTGCCAAATGGGAGCATTTCGTCATACTTGTTCCGCTTACACTACATGGCTTCATACTTTATCAATCTATCTTTATAAATACTGGGCTCAGTTTTGGTGTGGGTAATGCAATTTCATCGATTGTATGGCTGACTGCTTTGATTTACTGGTTCTCAGGTTTCTTTTCACGGCTGCACGAACTACAGAATTTGATCGCACCGATCGCAATTGTGGCAGCAATAGCAGTATTGCTGCCGTTAGTACTGCCTTCTCTGCGCCCCCTTGCCAACACTGAATTACCTGCATTTAAAGCACATCTGCTGGTTGCTTTGCTTGCCTATAGTCTGTTTACTATTGCGGCACTCCATGCGATTCTCATGACAATATTGGAGTATCGCTTGCATCATCCTGCCATGTCACGGATGCTGATGAATCTACCACCCCTTCTCGTGATGGAAAAAATGCTGTTTCGCATTATCTGGGCAGGTTTTATACTCCTCACTTTGACACTTTTTAGTGGAATAATATTCTCACAAGAAGTTTTTGGTCAATCTGTGACATTTTCCCACAAAACGCTTTTCAGTTTTATCTCTTGGGGGGTATTTGCAGCCCTGCTTGTAGGCAGGCATTTTTATGGATGGCGAGGACGTACTGCTATTCGTTGGACTTTAACCGGTTTTACCATTCTTCTACTTGCCTATATCGGTAGTAAATTTGTGCTGGAAATTATTTTGCAGCGCTAAAAATAAATCCAATCCAATTGCTCTTGATTAACATTTCAGCAAAAAAACTAGTTATCCGATTTCCAAATCAAATATGGCGCAAAGGTGAACTGCAGATAGTATAAATAATTTGGCAAGAAGAAGCCGGGCAAAGTTAAACTTGATTTAGAAATGGAATTACAAATTCATTCAAATCGCTTATCAATTATACCCGCACAAAGTTCAAAAAATGCGACAACTGCTCATCATGAAGACAGAATAATGCAACTGCGATGAATATGCTGTCGCGAAGAGGCTTACAACCCCTCAGCAAGTACCCTGCATTAATTGCTATGCTTTCCTTGCCCTGATATATATCGATCTAGCAGCACACCATTGCTATCGATCAGTTCAACTTGCAGCGGCATTTTACCCAATCAATGCATGGGTGGCACAGGAGAGACAGGGATCATAAGCACGCACGGCCACTTCGAGATGATTAAGCAGTGCTTCGGTGATTTCCTGACCATCCAGATAAGTATTCGCAACCACTCGCACGGATTCATTCATGGCCTGATTGTTACTTATTGTTGAAACAATCAGATTAGCTTGGGTCATCAATCCCTCCTCATCGATCCGATAATGATGAAACAGTGTGCCGCGCGGCGCTTCGATAACGCCTATTCCTTCCTCTTGCTTGAGTTTTTTCGGAACAAGTAACTCTGAGCCGGTAATTTCTTTGTCCAGCAATAAGGCATGAATTGATTCAGCACAGTGCAGTAATTCAATTATCCTAGCCCAGTGATACGCAAGCGTGCCATGCACAAAACGATCCTGCCCATACTCCATAAAGCGCTTACGCGCCGCTTCTGCCAAGGGAGTGGAAATCGTATCACAATTATTGACGCGCGCCAGAGGTCCGACACGATACCAGCCTTCAGCTGGACCGAGTGCCGTTAAAAATGGGAATTTCATATAACTCCATGAGCGTACTTCTTCATGGATCATCTGATGGTAGTAACGATAGTCGAGCTGATCTAAAATCTTTTCTCCTGTCGCTGAGCTGGCACGCAAGCCGCCATGATAAAACTCTAGCTCTCCATTTGAGCCAATCATGCTTAAAAAGGGAGTATGGAGGGTTGCAAAATATCGATGTTCAGGATGAGATACATAAATGTGTTCATTAAGTGCTATTCCATCTAGACTCCAGCTCAGAATAGCTTCAATCTCAGCGAGCAAGTTATCACGTTCAGTCAAGGAGAGTGATTTATTTATTCCTCCCGGTACGGTAGCGGCACCATGAATACGTTTGCCAGTTACAGCCTGGATAATTTGCTGGCCATATTTGCGTAACTTGACATCCTTCAAGCCGATTTCAGGGTATTTCTCCAAGATACCGGCGATATTGCGCCGTAAGGGATCACTGCCGAAACCAAACAACAAATCGGGAGCAGATAGATGAAAAAAATGCAGCGCATGCGATTGCAGGATCTGGCCAAAATGCAACAAACGCCGCAGCTTAGTTGTTGTCGGTGTAAGTTGATCGACTCCAACCAATTGATCCACTGCCTTGGCTGCTGCCAGTTGATGGCTGACCGGACAAATGCCACACAGGCGCTGCACGATAAAGGGCACTTCCCAGTAAGGCCGGCCTTGGATAAACTTTTCAAAACCGCGAAACTCGACAATATGAAAGCGCGCCTGCTGCACATGATTGCCCTCATCCAGCAACAAGGTAACACGGCCATGTCCCTCCACGCGAGTGACGGGATCGATGGCAATTCGTCTGCTTTTGCCGGAAGATTGTTTATCTTGCCCGCTAGTTGACATGACTATTTTCAGGAAATACTGACTACCCCCAGTAGTCCATAGATATGCAAAATTTTGGAGGTTTTTTTACAGCGTCATGCTTAAGGATTCTTGCTCGCATGAAGCCTTGTGAACGCACAGGGCACATTGGCCAGTTAAACTGAATGTAACGTTACCCAGAAAATACTGGATGTCGTTTCACCTTACTTTGATTTGCTTCACTATCGCATTGCCAACCCGTATCACTTATTTAACGTGAGTTCGACATAAGAATCATCACATCACGACTGGAAGAGCTTGAGGGAGTCTGATATTAAGCGAGGGTTTCTTCTCGCGAAAGGTGTAAGCCACCAGTCCGGCTATCAGATTAACAAAAAAGTTAAATGAGCTGCGATGGCGGGAATGCTCGATTTGCGAGATATTCTTCAATTGGTCATTGACGGTCTCAATAATGGAGCGTTTACGTAACAGCAGCTTGTCAAACAGCGGCAACAGCTTGTTTTTCATGTTCTTGCGTACCTTGGTAACGAGCTGCACACCTTGCTCCCGGAGTTGCTCAAAGAGTGGCTGCGAGATATAGCCCCGATCACCAAAGAGTTTTCCAAACAAGGAACGAGCCAGTTCCGGTACGGCATCACGGTCATCCACATTGCCCGCCGTGATTTTGACTCCCGGCAATTCTCCTTGGTCATTGATGACCAGGTGCAACTTGAACCCATAAAACCAGTCCACACCGGTCTTTCCCCGGGCAGCAAACTCTGCCATTACTTTATGCCACCCAATGCGGCGATTGTGGCACACACTGATCTTAGTCGAATCAATGAAGCTGATCCCACTGCATTGCCCAAAGCGGCTGGTCAGAAAACAGCACAAAGGCACCAGGCTATCTTGCAGCAACTCCACAAAGCGGTGGTAGCTCACCAACCCTGGAAAATAATACCGCTGATACCTCAACACGTAATTCAGGTAATAGTGCTTAAATGTCCAATAACCGGATAGATGAAACCCCACCATGATGGTCATGACTTCGCTTAGACACAATGCTCCTTGCCGCCGACGCCGTTTCAGCGACGACTCTAATAAGCGCTTCTCCCAACGCGGCTCAAACTCTTTACAAAAGTCGTCATTCGCACAAAAAATCGTTATAGTATCCATTGGAATCTGACTCCTCTCATGATGAAATTCTTTTCCAAAACTACTTCATCATAAGGAATTCAGGTTCCTTTTACAGCTTTTCTTATGTCGAACTCACGTTATTTAGGCTTGATTGTATGTAATGGATGCACACGATGTTTAATGAAACTGGCAAAGCCGAACTCTCGTTCGGGCGCAAAACTTCGATCAATTGGACCAAATAATGAGTTTGATCGATATTCGGTTGAATGAGGTACCCATATTTCAAGGTAATGGAATGGACGTATATGGACTCCTCCTTCCAGGAAGGGTTACGGTAGTAACTTTAACTAATTGAGGAGGCCAAAATGAAACAAGTTACTGTAATAGGCATTGATCTTGCCAAAAATATTTTCCAAATACATGGCACTGATCCGTCAGGATTTGCTGTTCTGAAAAAGAAGCTCGCGCGCGGACAGATGATTGAATTCTTCGCCAAACTTGCCCCATGTCTGATCGGCATGGAAGCTTGCTCGTCTGCCCATTATTGGGGCAGACGCCTGTCGGAAATGGGACATACTGTACGATTGATGCCACCTCAGTATGTCAAGCCCTATGTCAAAACCAACAAGAATGATGCTCGTGATGCGGAGGCAATCTGCGAGGCAGTGATGCGTCCGAATATGCGTTTTGTACCGATCAAAAGTGAGGAACAGCAGGCAGTGCTTGTGTTGCATCGCGTGCGTGCCGGTATCGTCAAACAACGTGTTGCACTCGGCAACCAGATTCGTGGCCTACTGGCTGAGTTCGGCATCATCATTCCGCAGAGCTTCAAGCAGCTCAATACACGGCTGATACAGATCATCAGTTCACCCGATAGCCAAATACCCGGAGGATCTCAATGTAATGTTTTCTTCACTCTTTCAGGAACTGGCCAATCTCACTTGCCGGATCAAGGCATTCGATAAGCAGATCGAATCGCATCTTCGTAGCAGCAAGGAATGTCAGCGTGTCCTCCAGATCGAAGGAGTAGGTCCGCTGACTGCTACGGCTGTAGTGGCATCGATTGGTGACATCCGGAACTTTAAGAGCGCCAGCCAGTTCGCGGCCTGGCTTGGACTGGTTCCACGACAAAATTCCAGCGGCGGCAAAACCCGGTTGCAGGGCATCAGCAAACGCGGCGATACCTATTTGCGTTGCCTGTTGGTGCATGGTGCTCGCGCAGCCCTGAGCTATGCCAAGCGTGTCGACAAGCTCAACAGTTGGCAACAGGCAATGCTGCAGCGAAAGACTCTCAATAAAGTGGTGGTGGCGATGGCACACCGAACGGCAAGGCGTATCTGGGCGGTACTTGCTAACGACTGTGCTTATGACCCGAGTTACCCACAACGGCTTGTGTCGCCAAGCACTGTTGAGAGTGCAGCGCCAAGCCGCCATGGATAACTCCAGACAACGTTGGAATACGGCAAAGCAGTTACCCCATGCCTGGTTTGCTACGAAGGTTATGGGTAAATAGTGATATACCACAGACATAATTGATTTCTTTGATTTGCAGTGTGATTTCGAGTGATGGCAAAGCGGACACATCCGCAGCTGGGAAGCCTGATACATGGACAGTGGCTTTTGACCACGAGTGGGCGATGAGGCCCCAGCAGCGAATTTCCATCAAGGTCAGGGATATAATTAAACAGATCCTATTACAGGCCGGATATACGAGTGCAAGTGTTTCAGCTAAGCCAGATCAAAAAATCTCACACAAAGTGGAGGAGTCCATATACGTCCATGTATGCCCTGCTCTTTAATTGTCATTTACGCCTTTCTTCCATCGGCTCATTGGCTGCTTTTTCATGATGTTATTTTCTAGAAATAATATAATTGGGTGGAAGACCAGAGTGACTTAATGTATGGCTCCCAATTTTCTGCTCGATATCCGAATCAGAGCAAAAGCAATGGATAAAATCCATTCAGTTTAGCTTAAAATGATGTTAGGGAATAACCAAACAAGCAGGTAATGAAGCATAATTGCATACAGTTTATCTCCCTCAGTACTATAAATATAGAAAGAAATTTAACCCTATGCTCATTGCAACACGCACATTTGGGACATATACTTGAATTTGACGATGATTACGCTTAGCCAGTTTGCGCCACTGGATTCATTCCGCATTACTCGAGGTTTGACTTGAAAACTGACGAGGCATAACACGACGCATAACAACTAATATAACTCACTTCGATAATTACTTCCTCAGCAAAGCTACTGACATCATTTTATGAAGTTTCTTTTTGATCTCTTTCCAGTCATCCTGTTTTTCGTTACTTTTAAGATTTATGGCATTTATGCTGCAACCGCGGTAGCCATTGCCGCCACTTTTATGCAAATCGGCTGGGTATGGTTCCGTCACCATAAAGTCGACAATATGTTATGGGTAAGTTTTGTGATCATCGTCATCTTCGGCAGTGCAACATTGATCCTGCAAGACGAAACTTTCATAAAATGGAAACCGTCAGTGCTTTATTGGCTGTTTGCTATCGCGCTATTATTGGCGCATGTGATTTTTAAGAAGAATTTGATCCGCTCAATGATAAAAGAACAGATCAAACTGCCCGAGCCAATATGGGTTCACCTCAATACTAGTTGGGCAGCATTTTTTGCATCAATGGGAGCTACCAATCTGTTCGTGGCATATAATTACTCCACCGAAACCTGGGTTAATTTCAAGATGTTCGGTTTTATGGGACTGATGCTGGCTTTTATTGTTCTGCAAGGATTGTTGCTGGGAAAATATATCGAGAAGAACGGCGATAAGGAAATATGAAATCCTCCCGAATTAGCAACAAGCTAGCTATAGTTTTTTTTGCTAATTTATAAAGCACCCTGCTAATCTCAAAATAAAAGCAATCAGCATCATGGATAAAAGAAAATCGGCGCACTTAGTTGCCTAAAAAGCGATTTATCCTAGATTTTCCATTAGGAATCTAATTATTTGATTCTCAGGCTAATGGCATCGGTATATACACATACCAATTGCTTTAATATACGCTCCCGTAACAATTTAGCTAGCAAGTAACTGAACTCACAATTTCGCTTACATCAATTATTATTTCTGCACTAAAAACAATTTATTCGCGAATGATGAATCCTACGCTACGTTCTACTACAAACATCCTCTTTCCTCATCCAACTTGAGAAGATGAAATAGTTATTCGATTTACGATGATTCGATTCGGGGAATATACCAATTTCAGTAAATTAGCGGCCACTTGCTACCATCTAGCGTAAATTACACTGATCGAATGACGTGCCAGAAAGTATCCTACAATAAGCGCAGCAAGCCGGCGATCAGGCGCTTCTTTCAATTCATGGGAAACACAACACGAAACGCAAAGACAACAAAAGAAATGAGGAACAGATTTTTTGGTGAAAAAGTGCTAAGCAAAAATCATCACTGCAATTTAAAGTATACGAATGATTCTGCCAAGATTCATTGCTCGAATCAGAAATAATTCATTTTTTAACCTCTAACCTGCAAAGTTGACAACATATCGAATTTTTTAGTACTTTGCATACAGAAACCAATTTATTTTTCTATTAAAACAAAGCTAAAACTGTTTCAAATGATGAATAATCAAATTGCAGAATATAATGCAGCGTTAAAAAATGAGCCTGCATTAGAGATTGTGCGTTGGGGCATTGCTCGGGCAAACCATCGTGCCATTGTGTCAACGAATTTTCGCCCTTATGAAGCAGTTATTCTTCACCTCTGCGTTCAAATACAACCGGATATTCCAGTACTTTGGGTAGATCACGGTTACAATCGACCGGCAACTTATAGATTTGCGGAGCAACTCCGTAATAGTCTCAATCTTAACCTTAAGATTTATCTTCCCAAGCTATCCGCTGCCCATCGTGATGCAATTTATGGTCCAATTCCAAGTATCGACAATGAAGCTGAACTGAATAAGTTCAGCGCAATGATGAAATTAGAACCCTTTCAACGTAGTATGAAGGAGTTTGCACCTACAGTCTGGTTTACCGCATTGCGTAAAGTACAAAATCCGTATCGCGCTACACTAGATATTCTCTCCGAGGATAAGACTTATCATACTATCAAAGTCAGCCCAGTTTTCTACTGGACGGATGCCGACATGGAAGCCTATCTTAAGCAACATAATTTGCCAAATGAATGGGATTACTTCGATCCAACGAAAGCTGATGAAAAACGAGAATGTGGTCTACACATTAAATGAGGAAGTGACACGCCAAGTTTAGTTATGACGATATAAGAGGCAGTGGTTACTATCACCTGCAACAGCAGATATGCACGAATTAATAGATCACCTGAGACTTTTGCAAAATTCTATTTTTAAAAACCAATATCGAGAAATGGGGATAGGTCCTCAGGCATTCCAACTAATAAGTAAGCAACTTCAATAATTTATCAACCAAAAAGTAAAATCCTCTTTTCACATCGCTTGACCTATTCTAACCGGAGCTTTTGGATCAGGCGATCACACACAGATTAAGCAACATTTCAAAGCAAAGAGAACCAACCTCCGCTGACTTCTTTGCGCGCTCCATCAAATAGTAGCCAAACGCGATCATTGGTATTGTGCTTCTGCCGTGCTCCGCTATCATTTGG
>CAWFHT010000015.1:0-21670 GCA_963815685.1 uncultured beta proteobacterium | reverse complement strand
CAGGGAATCATGCTGCAATGGCTGGATTTGGACGATCTGACCGGACTGGAAGCTTTGGCGAAGACCGTGCTTCCTCAGGTATAGACGTTACTTTTTGCGCCGCAAACTCATCGATACCAGGTCAAGAATCAGCACGCCGGCAGCCACCAAAGCAGAGTCTACCAGCACGCCGGGGATGTCCAATACACCGGCATCGACATACTCTTTAATTTGCATCACGATGAAGGCCACCACTACAATTTTGCAGAAACGCAAAATCAACTGCCCGGTGGAGTACGGCACATCCTGAGAATAAACATTTACGCTGCTATTCATTCAACCCGTCCTTATTTGCCAACCACAGCTTCTGCCGGCGCCATTTCCAGATATTTAGCCGGACTTAGCACTACCTGATCAAACCCCACACCTTCAGCCCCAGCCTGAATGCGTACGGTCGCCTCACCGCTGACTGAAAATTGAATCAACGAGCCTTCGGCGCTGTCCGGCAGGTCGCAACCGACCCAGGTCCAACCTTCGCTGGTCGGTCCCTGGGCGGTGAGGTAACTATTTGACCCTGGCTGGTAGGCAGCATTTCCAGCTGCATCCACTGCACCCGAAAACTGCAGCCAGACAACATTGGCCTGCGATTTTCCGAGCGGCGCTCCAACTTTGAGGTGCACCCAACAACGGTATGGAGTGTTGCTGACAACCGCAATTTTGAATGTCACATGCGGGTCGTTTTCCGGCGGCGGATCAAGTTCGTCGCCATTATTCGGTAAACTGACGTATTTCCCACCAGGTGAGGCTGAATCGTCTATGAATTCCAATTCGGTCAAGGCGCTCTCAGGTAAATCCGACACATAAACAACAATTTCACCCGCCGCACCTACCGGCTGCTCGTCCATAGCGGCACTGGCAGGGGGAAGAGATGGGGAGGTCTTCCCATAGACTTCCGGGCTGTTGGCATAAGCGCTGGCTTCCAGCTTAAGCGCTTCGGCTTGAGCCGCTGCCAGGGCGGCGGCATCCAGCATGATGAAATTCACCAGTTCCAATGTCTCCTGAGTCTGGTCTTCACCTGTCCAATCCACGCGGATATTGCCGATGCCATTGGCGTAGTACTTCAATTGATGGGCATCGGGTTCGAGCAGGCTGGTCTCATCGACCAACAGGACATCTTGATAGCAGTCGAACGGGACGCACACCTGCTCGCCATCTTTCGACACAAGTGCCCGATCGGTGTACTCGACTGCCGGTCCCCAACCCTGCGAATAACTATCTGTACCGGGTTGTGGATCACCCTGCATGGATATTCCAGCTACTGCCTCGGCGATCCCGTGGATCCAGGTCGGGCTGTCGATGATTTTGCCCTGATCATATTCTTCCGGATATTGCCCCAGGCTCCACACCGTTCCATCATTCGCCTGGGCAAAGAACACCAAGTTCAGCCTCTACCAACTCGTCAGCGCTATAATCGCGTTCCCAGGCGACAACATTTTTAATCCCGGCGATCTCCTTGACCAGGTCGGTGACGGTGAAGATTACCCGGTGTGTCAATTGTTCACCTTGACTGCTGGTGAAACCTTCAAATGTCAACTGCGCACCGGGGGTTAAAGGAAACCACTCATTGTCAATCTGAGTCGGCTGGCTGAATTGGCCGGGGTCGAAGGTTTCAAATTCCTTCCCGGTGGTTTTGGGGCTGCAAGCTGCGCATCCAATTAAGAGCAGCAGCGTTATGATCCGCAATCCGTGCAGGTGGTGCATATCAACTCCTTGTGTTGGGCCGGCTCAGGCAAGCGGGCAGTTGAATGCCTTCCTTTACAATGTCAAGTCAATTTAGCTATACTCGGCCTGGCTGAGGTTTATTTCAGCTTTTTCCCGTTTGGACTTGCCGAAAACCAGGTATAAGGTTGGTACGACGACCAGGTTGAGCAATGTGGAGGTCACCAGACCGCCAAGGATCACGATTGCCATCGGATGTTCGATTTCATGACCTGGCAGGTCGCCGGCGATCGCCAGGGGAACCAGTGCCAGGCCGGTGGTGAGGGCGGTCATCATGATGGGCGCAATCCGTTCACGTGCTCCGCGCAGCACCAGAGCAGGACCGAATGGTTCGCCTTCCTCATGTTCCAGATGTTGGAAATGGCTGATCATCATGATGCCGTTGCGGGTGGCGATTCCCAGAATGGTCAACAAACCGACCAGCGATCCGAGGCTGAGTACACCATTGCTGAGTTTGGCTGCCAGCACGCCGCCGACCAAGGCCCAGGGCAGCGTGAAGAAGGTCAAGGTGGCACGAAGGTAAACCTTATATGTACCAGGCAGTGTACTAGACGAACATGAATATCTGATTCTGCTCGGGTGAAGCCTGTCGAGCCATGAACGGAATCATTTTTGTTCAGTTTCAGATAGTGGGATAATGTTATTGGGCTGGGTAAATAAATACATTGGGCTAATTTAAGCCGCTGCTTCTAGTACTAGAGATTCACAAGATAGTCAGAAAAGCTTACTTAAGCTTAGCCAAGCGTAGACGCCCCTCAAATAAGAAACGCCGTGCTGAGTAAACGGGAATCGCCCCCACAATAGTTATGGCACCAAACAAGCTTGAAAAGCTATCACAGGCTTTCTGATTTCTTGATGCCGTATGCTTTCATTCTGTAGGCAAGTGTGGAAGGCTTAATTCCCAACAATTCGGCTGCGCCATCTGTGCCTGATATGCGCCAGTGGGTGTGACGTAACACAGCAATCATATTTAATTTTTCTTTTTCGCGAAAAATAGCGTCAGTAACAAATTCTTCATTTTCGGATGGCATCAGCATCAGTGATTTCTCAGCTTGATTAGTGCTGGGCATGGCAAGGTCCAGTCTGAGCCGATTGCCTTTTGTGAGAATGACCGCTCGTTCGATGACATTCTTGAGCTCTCTAATGTTACCCGGCCAGGTATATCTATTCAGGCTGTCTAGTTGCTGCCGGGTCAATGTCAATGAATCTCGACCCAGCTCTTTACAAATGCTATCCAAGAATTGAATCGCGAGTGGCCCAATATCCTGGATACGCTCCCGCAACGGCGGTACTTCGATAGGAAAAATGCTCAGACGGTAATACAAGTCTTTACGAAACCGCCCTGCGTCGACTTCCGCTTGCAAGTCACGATTGGTTGCAGCCACAATGCGCACATCGACTTTAATGGTTTTATCATCACCCACACGTTCAAATTCATGCTCCTGCAGGGCACGTAACAGTTTTCCTTGCAAATCCAAAGGAATTTCCCCTACCTCATCAAGGAAAAGCGTCCCGCCTGAAGCGAGATGAAGTCGTCCAACCCGATCACGATGAGCACCCGTAAATGATCCACGAACATGCCCGAAGAATTCACTCTCAAAAAGATCTTTGGGAATAGAGGCGCAATTAACTTTAACCAGTGGCTTGTCAGCCCGTGCGCTGTGAGCATGAATGGCCCGGGCAACCATTTCCTTGCCAACGCCTGATTCTCCTAGAATGAGAACACTTGCTGATGTTTTAGCGACGGCTTCGATCTGGGCAAGTGTACGCTTTAATGCTGGACTTTCTCCGATGATTTCGCCGAAATTGCTGGTGACGTTGATTTCATCGCGCAGATAGTCGCGTTCACGTTCAAGCAAGTCTTTCAGGGTTTTTATCTGCGTATAGGCCGCTTCACGCTGCAACTCGCTTTTTCGGCGCTCGGTAATATCGCGAAAGACCACGACGGCTCCCTTGAGCTTATCCCCTTCTCGAATGGGCGTGCTGGTATACTCAACGGGAACAGAGGTTCCATCCGTGTGCCAAAAAAATTCATCATCTCCCCGGTGCACTTTGCCATCTGCAAAAGCAGCGTAAATTGGACATTCGCTACTAGGATAAGGTGTCCCATCAGGATAGGAATGATGGTGAATAGCGTGCAATGACTTGCCAATCACATCTTCAGCACACCACCCCAGTATGTGAGTGGCCGCTTCATTGACAAAGGTCGTGTTACCCTCACAGTCCACGCCGTAAATTCCTTCCCCGACTGCATTAAGAATTAATTCGTGCGTGGTTTGCAACTGATTAAGCTGATTGATCGCCCGACTATATTCGGTCGTTTCCGTAAATACCAGGAGCGCCTGCATCCTTTCATGGTGGGTTTGTGGTATGCGCCACGCTGACAATAATCCTGTATGGACAGGTATTGCTGCAGGATTTCTTTCTAATAATGACGCAGACATTCCGCTGACCACATTGCCTTGAAGGATGACCTGCTTGATTTTATCCATAACAGAGGACTCATTTTCAAAGCTGAATAATTTCTCCAATGGCAGGGCAACCACCGCCGTTGTTGTCAAACCTAGGTGCTTACGCCATATTGCACTGAGATCTCGACAAACAAGTGAATCATCGACTGCCGCAACAAATAATGGCGAATCGAGAAACAGTAAACTAAAAATACTCATTTTTTCTGAAAAAAAATCACAATTTCTTGTGAATCGTATCACAAGAAATTGTGATTATTAAATTCTTAATACTTCAATAAACAAACAATTACCTAATAATCATAACGTTAATTTTTGGCACGATTATTGAATATATATTTTTTGAGTAAATGTTTCTTCTCAAAAAAAGAACCCGCGAGGAAGTATCATCATGCTACATTTTATTTTAATCACTATTCTTTTAATAACGTCTGCAGCAAATGCAGCCCAAAGTGTTCCAGATACAATGGCTGAGCGCGTTAAGGCCTGTACGGGCTGTCACAATGATGAGGATAAAATGGGGCGACATGCCTATTATCCTCGTATAAGCGGCAAACCACAGGGTTACCTTTTTAATCAGTTACGCAATTTCAGGGATGGTTGGCGCTATTATCAGCCGATGGCTATTCTGTTGGAGAATATGTCGGATGCGTATCTGCAGGAAATAGCCCATTACTTTTCCACTCTGCAGCCACCATCCCTGCCACCTGAATCGATCACGATGCAAGCTGATGAAGTCGAGATGGCAAAGCAGCTCATTCATTCAGGACATGCGGCAAGGGATATTCCTGCATGCAGTACTTGTCATGGCGATACCTTGATGGGTGTAGAACCATTTGCTCCTGGATTGCTGGGCTTATCCCGTGCCTATCTTACGGCGCAATTTGGCAGCTGGCGCAATGGCGGGCTCATGCGCGGCCAAGCCTCTGATTGCATGTCCAAAATTGCCCAGAAGCTGACTGACGAAGAAGTCAATGCAATTGCAAAATGGCTGGTAATCCAGCCTGTCTCAGGAAAACCAAATTCTATCATTGCGCTTTCGTCCGAATTGACTCATCGCTGCAGCAGTATCCTTCTAGAGGAAGAAACAAATAATGAAGCACTCAACCCCTCTCCTTTCGAACAGCAGCAAAGCCTTGGCGCCTATCTTACGCGCGCTGGGAATTGTATGGGATGCCATACCACTCCGGGTGGCCAGCCATTTGCAGGAGGACGCCGGCTGTCTACATCATTTGGTACTTTCATTACGCCCAATATTACACCCGATAAAGAAACGGGGATAGGTTATTGGTCTGAAGAAGATTTCTGGCAAGCCCTGCATCAAGGCAAATCACGGGATGGTCGATTGCTTTACCCCGCTTTTCCTTATACCGAATATACCAAAGTAACTCGAGAAGATGCCAATGCAATATTTGCCTATCTCCAGTCCTTACCAACGGTCTCTCAAGTTAATCCACCGAGTGAAATTCATTTTCCTTATAATTTCAGGCCGCTCTTGGCTATCTGGCGCGCATTGTATTTCAAAGCAGGCGTGTACGCGGCAGATCAATCGAAAAATGAAGAATGGAATCGAGGCGCTTATCTAGTACAAGGATTGGGCCATTGTAATGCCTGCCATACTAGTCGTAATTTGCTGGGAGCCAGTGAAAACGATATGTTAACAGGGGGACGAATAATGGATGCAAATTGGTATGCGCCCTCCTTGATCTCGAATCAAGAAGCGGGTAGTGGCCATTGGACTATCGAAGAAATTAGCGAGCTACTTGCTACTGGTGTATCAAAACGTGCAATAGCTTCTGGCCCGATGGCAACGATTATCCAACAAAATCTTCAGCATTTATCAAGCGAAGATATTCGTGCAGTAGCTGTTTATCTTAAATCGATTGCTGAAAATGAAAGGGATGATACTGCTCGTATGCGTACTCCAGTTAAATCGGTGAGGGAACAGTTTGCACAAGGCAGACAGTTATATGAAAAATACTGCCAGGAATGCCATGGCACTTCTGGGGAAGGTGTGCCGGGCATCTACCCTCCATTAGCAGGTAATCGAAGCATAATCATGGCTTCTCCCTTGAATACGATTCGCAGTGTCTTAAATGGCGGTTATCCGGCTACAACATCAGTCAACCCACGGCCTTACGGAATGCCACCATTTCAACAAATTCTTCGTGAAGAAGAAATTGCGCTCATCGTATCTTTTATCAGGAATGCATGGGGAAATAAAGGAAGTTGGGTAACCGCAGTTGATATTGATCGTAGTAAAGAAAGCGTACATTAAACCTTTTTCCTCAGTGGGGCCAATAAAAACAGCAGCAAACATAGTACTGTAAAGGTTTACGGTTGAATGAAGGAATCACCCATTGGATGAGAAGGGTTTTGAGGAAAAAGCAATGGTAAAGGCAACCGGTAGCGCCATGCAAGTGTTTTTACAAACATACCATCACTCCGACATGTATCGAAAGGCTGACTGCCATTACTAGATAAAGCTACAGCACCTCCAGTGCAAATGCTGTTTTTGTGGTGGTATTGAAATTGATCCAGCCAGCTTGACCTTGCAATGCGCCAAAAAATCGATTAGTGCCTTCGACCACCTGTGCCGGATACTTTTCCAATTTATCTTTCTTGATTTCATCACTGGGTAGGTCATAGTCGAAAGAAAATTCTCCTACCAACGGCCAGCCATCCATCTCTTCTGTCAGATACCAGAAACTTAAACTCGCCTTGATGTCGGTAGATTTAGTAAAGCGGAATTTGCAGAGCTTGCGCACGACTTCAACTGCTTCAAAGTCATCGATCGTTTTGATAGTGCTTTCTTCATCAATGGGCAGTTTCTTTAAACCTGGAAAAAAGGTGACTATTTGCTGCATACTGGTCAACTCAGGCAGTTGAGAAAATTTGATGGAAGCAGAATGAGAAAATTTACTGATAAACGGCGGCAGAATATCTTCTTCAAATTTCCGGCTATACCTTCCTTCTTCCATTTGGGCGCTCGATAAATCCTGATTGGCAGCGATATATCGATCAGATGCCCGGTACTTAAGATTGAGCTGAAACCTGTCTTCTGCTTTGTCTTCCTTTCTTAGTCGGAGCGAATAGCCTTGCTGGCGTAAAGCAAGCTCTGGCGTATCGAGATAGGAAGTATGGCGCTTTTCTTCTTTCTTGCTAGATATTTCGATCGTTCCACCTTCTTTCTTGATAAGAAATTCAAGCAAATTCAGGAATACTGCACAGCCCTCCTCACGATCCTTAAACCGGTCCGTATTGAGCATAAGCTTGTATTCTCGTGAAGTGACGGGATAATTGGATGAATCCATTTTTCTCCTCCTTAATCGCACTGATACTTATTAATCTCATCCGTGAATTCAAGTTCGAAGTGAAGCGCATTGCACCGGATGTTTTTACATTCGGTGCAATTTATTGCTCCCTACGGGCTTTCAGGCATTCACGGCTATGTTGCGATTCTTGCAATAAAAATCTCATTGGGTACTAAGCCACATAGCAAGGGCAGCCAGAGTGACAAGCAATACTGGCACAGTCAACACAACCCCCACCTGAAAGTAATATCCCCATGTAATAACCATTTTCTTCCGTGCCAGCACATGCAGCCACAACAAGGTTGCCAGGCTGCCAATCGGCGTGATTTTTGGTCCAAGATCACAACCGATCACATTAGCGTAAATCATGGCTTCCTTTATCACACCAGTTGCACCGGTTGCGTCAATCGACAATGCGCCAATCAATACCGTAGGCATATTGTTCATGATGGATGACAAAAAAGCAGCCAGAAAACCGGTGCCGAGTGTTGCGCCCCACACGCCGTAACTTACGAAGACATCAAGCAGGTTGGTAATGTACCCGGTCAAGCCTTCATTGCGCAAACCATACACCACTAAATACATACCCAGTGAAAAAATAACGATTTGCCACGGTGCTTCGCGTACGACCTTACGCGTGTTAATAACATGACCACGTGCTGCCACTGCGAGCAGTATCAGTGAGCCAGTTGCCGCTACTAGGCTGATGGGCACACCCAAAGATTCAAGACCAAAAAAGCCGACAAGCAACAATGCCAACACTACCCAGCCAGCACGAAACGTTGCTGGATCGCGTATCGTTTCATGAGGTGCCTTAAGTTGACTGATCTCATAGCTAACTGGAATACTGCGGCGGAAACAAAGAAAAAGCATGCCTAAACTTCCCACTACTGAAGCGATGTTGACTGGAATCATCACCGCAGCATATTCGGCAAATCCAATTTTGAAATAATCAGCTGAGACAATGTTAACCAAGTTAGATACCACTAACGGCAAGCTGGCCGTATCGGCCATAAAACCAGCTGCCATAACAAACGCGAGCGTAGCAGCTGGACTAAATCCAAGTGCCAGCAACATCGCCATTACAATCGGAGTTAGAATCAAAGCTGCACCATCGTTGGCGAACAGCGCTGCAACCGCTGCACCCAGTAATACAATATACGCAAATAATAAATACCCATTGCCACGACCCCAACGCGCAACATGTAACGCAGCCCATTCAAAGAATCCTGCCTCGTCAAGCAATAGGCTGATAATAATGACGGCAATAAAGGCTGCTGTCGCATTCCAGACAATATTCCATACCACTGGGATGTCGTTCAGTTGTACCACACCAAGAAGCAATGCTGCGGTAGCACCGAGTAGGGCACTCCAGCCAATCCCTAGGCCACGCGGCTGCCAGATGACCAGCACGAGTGTGACGATGAAAATGAGTATAGCAATCAGCATGTCAATCGGCTCACGGATATAAAGTTTAGAACTGCAGCTATCACTTTGTGTGTGACTGTTTGAATTTCAAAATGCCAATGCTGTCCAGCTTGGTTTTGAAAGTGGAAGGATTCTTACGCAAATCATCCAATGGCAGGGCAAAAAAAGTTTCGATACCTTCGCGTAAGGTATGATAAGCCTGTATGAATGCTGCATTGATCTCTTCTTCGGTTCCAGTCGCCTTGGCTGGATCATCGACACCCCAATGAACACGCAGCGCAGAGCCAAGATACGTTGGACAAGTTTCACCGGCCGCATTACCGCAAACAGTGATCACGATATCTGGAGTCGCTGGTAAGTTGTCCCACGATTTACTGAAAAGCCCCTTGGTTGAAATACCTTCGCGTTCAAGCAAAACCAGCGAGTGCGGATGAACTTGGCCTGTCGGTTTGCTGCCAGCACTCATAGCATGCCAACCTTCTGGCGCCAGATGGTTGAAAGTGGCTTCGGCAAGAATAGAACGGCAGGAATTTCCAGTGCAAAGAAACAGTACAGTCATGATCAAGCACCACAACAGGATTCAGTTTTAATAGGAATAGACGTATCTTGGCCAAAGGTCGGGATCGTCGTCAGCGAATGAAATGCTTCCCACGCGATGCCCTGCGGATCAACTGTCCAGTATTTATTAGATGTGGCATAACAGCATTGTGCGTTCTTTTGCTCTACAGCAGGTAAATCAGCTTGAGCTAAACGATGATTCATTTCGATTAACGCTTCTTCCGAGTCAACCTGGATTCCTACATGATCCAAACCCGGCTTTGCGCCTCGTGCGGATATGGCAAAATTAATTATATATAGGTCATCCAGCATCCATTTGGCATAGTCCGTTTTGCTGATCGATGGCTCGGTACCGAATAACGCAGTATAAAATCGGATGTTATCCTGTAAATTATCAACGGCAATATGAACATGAAAGCGTTTCATCGTGTTGTCTCCTTGGTTAAATGAACAGGGAAAAAAATGTGTCTTAGCTATTCTTTTCATTACAGCAGACTTCAACAGGGCTGCATGGAATACCGGCGCAACAATTCTCAGTGAGATAACCCAGCAGTGCGTTCATGGTTGCAAAATTCGCCGAGTAATAGATAAAGCGGCTTTCCTGCCGGGCGATGACCAGCCCAGCATGCGCCAATTCTTTCAGATGAAAAGATAACGTTGCATTCGGGATGTTCAATTCCTTGGCAAGTTGTCCCGCCGGAAGTCCGGATTCTCCAGCTTGAACCAGCGTCCGGAATATCGTGAGACGGGTTTCCTGTGCTAGGGCAGTCAAGACTTTAATAGCATCGATAGTTTCCATATTTCCAATATATTGGAAATATTAATTGCTGTCAAAATTTTTAATTTAATAAAGCACTCCGCCGTAAGCAGCGGAGTATTAACTGCGCCTTACAATCTACTGGTTTTTAACCAGCTTCCGCCCTAATGGGCGGAGAATTAAACCCGCAGAGATTCAACTGATCAGAACATAATTGGTTTCATGCAGCACCATAATTTTCAGCCTAAACTCAGATTCTCCATTTGGAAAATCTAGGTTGAATCATCCTAAAAAGCAATTTTTAGGATGATTTAGCTGTCACTTCTTATACCTGCTGCACAGCTAAATTTACGCGAGTGCAACCAACGCTGTTTTCACCCAATCGAAACCAATGCGTTCCTGTTCCAGTCGCAAATTATTGCGTAAACAGTTATCACGCAAATCATCGTACAGTGCTTTCTCTTCCGGCGTCAGACGCGACAGTTCGCGGCACGTGGGCTTGGTCTCTATACCCCACTGTGCTTCGAATGCCAGCAAGGTGGCGCGGTCCATTAGAAACGAAGCAACATGCTGGAACTGGCTGCGCAGTTGATCAAGCATAGCAAAGCCATGGGTATCAATATCCCCCCAATAGTAAATACGACAATTCTCTAACCATGTTGTCTTGCGCAACATTTCGAAGCCATAGCCTGCACCGAAGATGATCAAGCTGTGCTCGACGTTGGGGAAAGCCAGAAAATTGATCTCATTTTCAGTGATAAACACGCGCGACAATTTTGGATTGAGCTGGGCGAAGCTGTCGGCATCCAGCGAAATATCTCGTTCGCCTATCTCGGACAACAGGGCATGGACTCGATCCAGAACACGGAAACGAATACACAAGGGTTTTTCAAGAAAGCCGTAACGGCGTGTGAATTGATTAGCACCAGAAACAGTGAAATCAATTGCTTCGGCTGGCAGCACGAGGTCGAGCAATTCGTTGAGCACACCACGATGGTGCTCGATAAATTTGCTGTGTATCCCTGGGATATCGACTTGCCTAAGATAAACGCCAGGACGCGGATGGGCTTTGAGCCAGGCGACGATGGCCAGCAAGCGCTGCCATTCCTCGGCCAGCTCCAGCGCACGCTGCGGCTTTTTAGCCAGCCAATCCAGCAATTCTGGCTGTTGTTGGCGTGTCATCGTAACCAGGTCAGTGAAATGGGCAGCTTCGCGCTGCTTGCCGATCAGGCTCAAGGCATCCTCAATCGTGTCGATCCAAGCTTCGTGGGGGAGCATGTTAGTGCCGAAAAGCCGATGTTTGAATTCACGCATTTCCACCCGGCAGCGCGGCATCTTCCTGAGCGCTTCGACCCAGGCACGCACTTCGCCAAAGCGTTCTGCTATTTCTGTTGAGGTGGGGCGTTTGAGGAATAAACGCCGTGGGAATAACGATTCACCTGTCACCAGACTGGCCAGAATCTCTCCCCGCTCCCATAGCTTTTGGAGCTGAACGCGTAGATCTTCTGGTGTAGTCCAGTTCATCCCGTCATCCTTGCTTTTTCTTGTTGATATGCTTCAATCGAGAGGTTGCGCAATTTGGAGGCGCGGCCATCTTCGTTATGAACAAAGCCTACGCTGGAGACGAAAGGCTCGATAATGTGGATTTTTTGCAACGGGGTGACAATGAGCAGTTGCAGGTTAAGCTGGGAAAACAGGCGCAAGCCATATTGCGCCGACTCGTCTGAACCTCGTCCAAACGCCTCATCGATCACGACAAAGCGAAAAGAACGGGAACGCACTGCGCCCCATTCCAGGCCAAATTGATAAGCCAAGCTCGCGGCTAGAATGGTATAAGCCAGTTTCTCTTTTTGGCCACCCGATTTGCCGCCCGAATCGGAGTAATGTTCATGTTCACTGTCGTCCTCGTGCCAGCGCTCGCTGGCGGCAAACAGAAACCAGTTGCGCACATCGGTGACCTTGGTCGTCCAGCGCCGATCCTGCTCTGCTAATCCTTGCCGGCCGCGAAAGCGCTCGATGATGTGCCGGACGTGCAAAAATTTGGCTTCGGAATATTGACTATCATCAGAACCGGTCAAAGCGCCTTCGGTGCAAGCACGCAAGTCGTTTTGAAAATCGCGGATATCGGTATCCAGCGTTGGCTGTGCTTCCAGTATGATGTAGCGGCCTGAGTTATAGTCGATACCGGTCAGTGATTCATTAATACGTGCAATCCGCTCCCTGATCGTTTCCCGTTCGCGCGCCAATTGGTACTGAAAATTCGCCACTTCGCGCAGAGTGTTCTCATTAAGCAATTCCTTGAAGCGCGCTTCAAAGCGGGGCAGATCATCAGCTTGGAGATTATGCAGCATATCACGGTATTCGAAAGCACCAGACGAACATTGCTGATCCAATACGTATGCAAGGTGTGGCTTGGTCGTCCCGGCTTTCCGGGATTGTAGCCGATCTCAGCACCTGTTTGATGACCATACAACAGCTTGACGCTGCTATCAGCGTCAAGAATCCAGGTAGTATTCAAGGCTTCACCAGTACTCTCGCTGAGCGCTGTATCCATCCAGATCGTACTCTTCATCAGTTGAGCCAGGCAGACAGCGCGTTGCGACTCATCGCAACGTTTGGGTAAACTTGGCGCAAGCGCGCTCAGTGCGCGGCGTAAGCTCTCATCGCTGACAACCTTGCCCATGCCAAGTATCTCAGGAGCTACTTCGTCTCCTCGTAGCCCGGCGATGTGAGCATAACGTCGCTGCCCATCAAGGATGGAGAGCAACCAGGTACCCGGTAAATCAACCACAGCAGGCGCATTAGGACTCGTGTAAGGAAGCGGACATCCTTCTACCCAACGGGCAAATAAGCCGGTAACTTCCAGGAACTCAGCAAAAAATGCTAACTGACCCATGGCTGTGGCACTTCCGTTTTCATCCCGGCGCACGTGAAATCGACCACCAGGAGTCGACAAACACATCTCCTCTGCAGATTGCTTCATCTCCTGCACGGCGTTATCCACCGCCTTTACCACTGCTTTTTCCTCAAAATCCTTTTCACCCATTGGGTGACTCCTTCATTCAACCTTAAAACCTTTACAGTACTATGTTCGCAGCTGTTTTTATAGGTTCAACTGAGGAAAATAGGATTATCGGAGCTCTGGTACCGTAAGGGTTGCCTGGTTTCCTGCCCCCCACAGCGACCGACCATCATTAGTGTCATTCCCCGGATCTGTCGGTTACTTGGCAACAACTGGCGGTGAGGTTTCACCTCGCCTTTGCCTGTGACCCAAGAAGGGCCTGATCGCTTATCTCTTTACTGTCTTGTCCTGGCAATCGGTTTCGGTGAATCCCTATCATTAACATTATTCGAAAATAGGGAACTGAAAATGAGTAATCAATCATCATCCAATCATCAGGTCATCGTTGGAGGAGTCGATACCCACAAAGACCTACATTTCGCAGCGGTAGTCGATGCATACGACCGAGTGCTTGCCAGCAGCTCTTTCTCAACAACGCGGCAGGGTTATCAATCAATGTTGAATTGGATGCAGTCCTTTGGTGAAGTCAAACGTATCGGGGTAGAGTGTACGGGGACTTACGGTGCAGGTCTGCTCAGGTATCTACAACAATTTGATATCGAAATTTTAGAGGTCACCTCACCTGATAAAACAGACCGGCGCAAGCGCGGTAAAGACGACGCGATCGATGCGGAGAATGCAGCCCATGCAGCATTCGCTGGGATACGCACCGTGACACCTAAAACGCGTGATGGCATGGTGGAATCGTTACGCGTTCTCAAGGTATGCAGGAAGACCGCTGTTGCAGCACGTCGTATTGCACTGCAGATGATCCAAATGAATATCATCTCCGCACCAGAGCTGTTAGAACATACAGCATTGCATTTACCACCTGACGCATCCTCAACTTTCGTGGCCTCCCCACTGTAGAAACTGGCAGGTGGAATTTCAAGTAATACCACGCTCCATCGCTTAGGTTACTCGAGTAACGCTTTTTACGCTTTTTGTTGATTCATGATATCGCCTGTTTAAAGCAAAAATTGCTACATTAACGCCAGAATTTAGGATTTCCAAACAGTTTCTTAATGGTTAGATTCAAGCTTAAACTGAAATATTTTTTAGAACCGCTTCGAGTTTTAACGATAACATGCTCTTTCCAGCTCTGCCAATGAGATGTTGCTAATCGGATCCAGCAACCAGCGACGGTTGAACCAGTCGACCGATTTCAGGGCGACATATTCATCAGTAACGATTCGTCGCCAAGGACCGCGATACCGGATGGTTTCCGTTTTGTACAGCCCGATAATGGTCTCTCCAGGACGTTATCGTAAGATTTCCCTTCGGTGCCCATAGACAACTCTATGCCACTTCAGCCGAGGTGTTCATGCCGGAGCGAGTATCCTGGGCACATTCACTCTGTTGTAATCATTTGCGGAGGGTTTCGGTGGTACAGATTATATTGCTGGTAATGGGTTCTATTGTCACCTACCGGGATTCATAATCGGCCTGGTGCCACGAGATACCACGAACAGCTCGCTTGCTGACTTCGGGCAAGTATCTTGTTGATTTATTCATAGCTCTATCCTCTCGAGAAGTGGAGTCTCCAATAAAAAACCAAACGGATCACTACGTTAAATCCACAATACTGCATTCAAAAAACCACGATATGTCTCAATGCTTCAGACATAAACTCACTCTTGAAGTAGTAAAAGTTGATATAAAATTCCCCAATGCTTAGCTCCGTGCTGCTATTCATTCCTGCACAAAATGGACCAAGATTTTCGTTGATATTTACGAAACGCCAACAGAACATAACAAAGTATGAATATGGAGTTATCGAGAATATGCTTCACGAGGAAGTAAAATTCATCTTGCAACTATGGGAAGTCCTTATAGATTTTAGGTTGTTTTTTTAGTGCACCGGTACTGTCAGTATGTACTTTGACACTAATGCTATCTATTGAAACGGCTTCAATTTTGACGCGAATGTGTTGTTGCTGCAACAGTTCAAAAAAACCTTTTGAAGCACACCGCTCTTTGTCCTAGTGTTAACAGCCCCTAGTTCCTTATCCAATGCTCCCGCTCACCTGCTGGTGCTGATCTCCAACAATCGTCTTACGCTAGTATTAGCTCTACTCTCTATAGTTTTTTAGTTTTGAATGTATCACAGTCACTAATTTTTCCTGATTCCATCCCTTTTTTAAACCAGCGAACTCTCTGTTCTGAACTTCCATGAGTAAAAGACTCAGGAATAATATAACCTTGTGATTGCTTCTGTAAACGATCATCACCAATAGCAGTGGCAGCATTTAAGCCATCTTCAACATCACCACTTTCCAGAATATTACGTGCACGTTGTGCATTATTTGCCCATACACCAGCAAAACAATCTGCCTGCAATTCCAGTCGAATAGATAGCGCGTTTCTTTGGACTTCATTCATACTTTTCCTCAAGGTCATAACCTGATTAGAGATGCCTAACAAGGTTTGTATATGATGGCCAATCTCATGGGCGATAACATATGCTCGTGCAAAATCCCCAGAAGCACCTAATTTCTTCAAATCATCGAAAAAACTAAGATCTATATAAACTTTCTGGTCAGTGGAACAGTAAAATGGACCCATTGCAGCTTGTGCAAAACCACATGCGGACTGTACAGCATCACTGAATAAAACAAGCGTAGGTTCTTTGTAACTTTTATTTAGCTGCTCAGGAAATAATACTTTCCAAGTGTCCTCCGTATCTGCAAGAATCACGGATGTAAATTCCCTTGCCTCCTCCTGACCAGCAAGGAAAGGTTGAGTTTCTGTTTGAGATGATTGAATGCCACTCTCTAAAATTTCTGTCCCTTGCATAATGATACGCGGATCTATATCCAGAAACATCGCTATAAGGATTAAAACAATGATCCCTATACTACCGCCCCCAAGCCCCGCTCTTTTAGAGACACGTAATCCACGCCTGTCTTCAATATTCTGACTACGACGTCCAGTTTTCCAGCGCATAAATTCCTCCAATAAGTATTGAACTTACTGCAAATTTTAAATATACATCTTATCCTATTTCTAAATCAAACCTGACTTTATCGGCTTTTTCTTGCCGTGTTTTTTATATTGTCTACGGTTCGCCCTCGTGTCATTTTTGATTTAGAAATGGAATTATAGAGTTTAGGTGTTATCAATAAAGGAATGACGTGGTCCACAAATTCCGGACACACCAGTTAAACAACTTTTCTCATCTTTTGCCACCTCTGATTCAAGCTGATTGGGATTTTTATATCTCGGGTCACTACTGTCCGGTTAACTATAAACTTATGAGAGATAAAGCCTGAGTGAGCTTGGGGTGGATTAAAATTGGTGTATTGTAAACAGCAATTTACCAATCCAAGAATTTAACTCTAAAACATATTAATGCTGTATTTCATCAACTGTTCAAGCACATTCACTGTTATTGCTGTGATCGAGTGATCAAGCGTTATGAAAGTGATTGTCAGGGTACGCACACTTCGCTGTAGGACGCAGAGTTTGTGGCACTAATTTATGCGCAATTGGCGCAAAGAGTTTTACTTCGCGATCTGCAAATGACTTTCAGCAGTCATGCATCTTGCCATTTTCACTCGGGAACAACGCTGATTCGCGTCCCTCGTTTGCAGATGTTAATTCACAGCGTGCTCCTGACATCTTTCGCGATAATGTACGTTATGTGGAAGCAGAAGTCCGAGTCCGCGCGCTCACCCCTGGCGCACGCATCAGTGCAGTTCGACAATATATTTATAGAACAATGGGTTATGCATAGATAACTCACCAAGTCGGATAAATCTGGGCACTGGATTGCTATGGTTCTAGTTTGACATCCTAAAAAGTTAAGCAAATCTACTTGCCACTTAACCCGATGTAATCTATCTATGACAATACATCTCACTCATTCTTTAAACCTGTTGAGAAGCGACCAAGGATAATCTTTCAAATGCTCCTGCAACTCCTCCTCCCGATAGCGGTTAACTCGCGTAACAGCCATAATTGTTACCATGAGAATTGGCAGCGTAAATATAAAAATGCCGGTTAGTACAATCAGATACTCACCAATCCAAAATGATACCACCCAGTTGAAGATAAGCACTGACAAATAGAGGAACGGCCCCAACAGCGAACGGAACGGTATAGCAAAAATTACGTATGGCGCCTTTTCTTCACTTCTACGGTCTATCTGCTGAAAAGCAGCCACCAGCACAAAACTGGTTAACAACCAACCAGCATAGTTTGAGATCGGTACTCCAAAATGTAGCCCTGACTCGTGATACCTGTATATTTGCCCGAGAAACCAGCGATCACCCTGCAGTGCCACCGGATCTATTATGATATCTAGAAAGGTCTGCAAGAAAGCTCCAAGTATTAGAGCGACCCATGAATGCCGAATGGCACGGGTCTCCAGTGTAATTAGATCAAAACCGCGCGTAGCCAGGGGCGATAGAATGAATAGTGCCGTGGTGTAACTGCAGTAGGTCAGAAAGACATAGGAAAGCGAATCGAAGAAAGGTACCCCCCAGACCCACAGCTCCTTATGGCTTGTGGTGTCCAGGTAATAGTACCAGCCATAGGGAAATCCGGTGCTAATAGAAAGCTTCTCCGATATGAAAGCTATCAGGTATGCTGCGACGGTGAAAGTAAAAGTTTTACGCCAACCTATATGTGATATACAGATCAAAAAAAATACCACGAAAAAGATAAATACATAGGGGCGCATGACAATGGTGCCGAAAAGAACATCAAGCATAAACAGCTCCTTGGAGAAGGAAAAGGTGTCACAATGAGATGAATTGTCACATGTAGAAACTATCTGTTAAGCCGTGAATAAAAATCTCACATAAGATCAATAAGTAATACAATAAGTATTAGTTGAGAACCTACGAAAAAAACTATAGTAGTCTTTTTGATTTATATTAACTTTGAAATAGTTCTTCTTATTGCGATACACCAATAATGGCACCTTAAATGCCACCAAGAGACAACTTATTGATATAACTATATGATTTTTTATGACCCCCGACTGGGCTCGAACCCAAGACTTAACTAGGTAAATTTAAAGTCTCAATATTTCAAACAGGAATTAATGCAGTTGAATTAAAAGTTTTCTTGACTTTCCGAAATAATCCACATTGCTTTTTAAAAGAACTCAAATATCAATCAAAATCACTTGAATAATCAATACACAACAATAACTTATTGATTATAGTAAATATTTTTATGTATTTAAAATTTAATTGAACCAGAAAAAGCTATTGCAAATAATTATCTTAGCTTTGATATTTACAAATTACCCACAAACTTATCCACAGAAATTGTGGACAATTATTAATTGAGTTAATGAAATTTGAAACAACCGTTTAATGATATAAATGACTATGTGGCAAATGTGATCCCTTTATTCTGATCGCAGTTGGAATTTTATCTGCACCAATTAGGAAGGTTAAAGACAGATAATATCGATCAGGTATAACCTATGAAGTAAAAGCAAAGATACCAAAGATACAAAAAGGCCGCGTATCAATGATTGACATCGCGGCCTGCTTTTTTGATTCTTCGGAACCTGAATACTTTTTAAATTAACGTTAGTTTAATTGAAAGTATATGGCTTCTTCATTCATTTAGTAAACCGAGATCTCGTTTTTCTCCATCTCGCGCCATTTTTCGATGAATGGCAGCTTCTTTCAAATTCTCTTTGATAGAATTCTCAAGATATCTCATATTGGCCAAAGTATGTGACTGAAGGTCTTACTCCTTTCGCCCATAATAATTACTATACTCTTCGTATTCTTCAAATAACTCTTTCTGCGCTTCCAGTTTTGCTTTCATCGCATTAGCCACATCTTCATAATGTTTAGCTACAGCATCGTGATTGTTAGGGTCTATGGTACGCAGTTTAGCACTATAAAACTCATTACTTTGAACGTTCCCCAATGGGCTCACAGATGTGCAGCCAGTTAAGAAACTAAGTACCAATAATCATCAAGAAAGTTAGTTTTTTCATCATAAAACCTCCATCAACTTACTTTAATTTAACCCCATTTCTTTATTTAAGGTTTTTATCAAAAATATTGCATTATTAGTTCATTAAGAATAACCATGATATAAATACGTTCTTTATGGGAACCAAACTTATGATCAGTTTAGCTCTCCAACATGGTGCTTTACTTAATAGCCCGAGACGATTTGTCTTATTTTTACTCATAATAACATTATGGTTTTTAATACATTAATCCTATTTATCACATCATTATTTATTTGCATGATGCATGATAACGATGTAAAAAACAAAAAATAAGTATTAAAAAAAGAAATTATTAGTTTCTATAATGGATACAATAAAATTATATGAATGTCTATGTTATACCCCTGATATGGAGATGGCTGAGTTAAGTGAATGAATGACAAAAAGTTGTATTTGCATAACTTGGCAAGCTTATATAGCAGATCCCATATAAAATGATTTAAATTTCATAAGCGGCAAAGAGCTGTTCGACGGAACAACCTTCTCTTTTTCTGATGGTTTTGGCCTGAGCCCATTTTGGTTCAATATCATTAAAGTCTGGAGAATAAGACGGTGAATATTCAAGCGTATGCCCGGCATTGGCAATGGCGGTTTTGATATCCTGCCGTTTGTGGAAGGTTGCGTTGTCCATGACAATCACGCAAGCGAACAGGAGCTTGGGCAAAAGGTCCTGCGTCATCCACGCATAGAAGATGTCGGCGTTGATATTGGCGGTAAACAGGCCCACGGTCAGGAGCGTCCCTTTGATCAGAGCACCGATGACATTGGTTCGGCCTCTTGCATGCCAATCTTTTACACCATGGCAGCGTTGACCCACAGGCGCATAGCCATGCGTACGCGGCATGTCATGCGCAAAGCCGCTTTCATCAAGGTAAACGATGACGCGGCCTGCGCGCTCATAGCCTTCAATTTTCTGCCGGAAGATGCGCCGCTCTGCTTCGCTGGCCTTTGGATGACGCAGGCTTTTTTTTATAAGTCACACCCAGACGCTTTAAAGCGTGATTGATGCCTTGGGTGCTGACGCCAAGCCGTTTGGCGCGCTCGTACTGATACGCGTCTGGATGGTCTTTGACGTCCTGCGCCAACATCTCCATGTCGATCTTGGTTGCAGGCTTGTTACGGGTGGTCCTGGGATCGGGAGTTTTGATCCAACGCATCACGCTGGCTACCCCTACACAAAAACGCTGCGCCACTTGCGCGATTGAGAGGTTCTCCTTCTCGCGAACAGATAATACTTTACGGCGAAATGATATCGGATAGGTCATCCGTAAATTATAATCAATTTATTGGGGATATGCTATAGTTGCAAATATCTAAACATTATTCTTTTACATGCGTGCCTTTTTTAATGCACGATACTGAGAACAAAGTGCGCAATATAAAACCCCATAAGGCTACAATGGTTTTTTACCAGAGAATTCATGCTACGATGCGATGCAAATCTATCCCCTGCGCAAATCAGAGGGCTTCATATTTAGCAACTTGATCATATTTTTGTAGAGAAAAGAACGATCATTTGGGTAAAGCAGCGATCTAATGACTCAAGAAATATTGATGCTAGTTAAAAGCAGTAGTCGAAATCAGGCGGTCACCCCGACACTTTCATGAGTACACTTCTATAATATCTCTATAGAATAACGAGTTATACATAGATGGTTCACCAAACCGGACAAATCTAGTAACTGGGATTGAGTTATATTTATTCCATAGCGCTGCTTAGATATAAAGATTAGAACTTGGTCTGATATGCTCAAAATTATGATCTCCAGAACGTAACTACTCTCCCCATACTTTATGAGCTTCACCAGCCAACGCTATTTGAATAGCGATAAGTGGGTTGTACCCTTTATTGGCCATGGATTGGAGGTAACTTGAAATTCGGCAATAGGCATGTGCATAGTTGCTGACTCTGAAACAGCCCGAGACCTTTTGTTTGACTTTTGACATTCTCAGGTCCCGCTCTGCCCGGTTATTAGTAAACGACACATGCGGGTTTTTAGCAAACAGCAGTACTGCTGCTTCATGATTTTTCAGTCTTTCCCAAAGATTGTGTGCATCAGATTCGGCAAGTTTACCGCGTTTACCATGGGACTTAGGTAGACTGATTGGCAGCTCTTTTTCGGCGCGCGTCAAGATATTCCGGTAGCGCTTCTGTAGATGGGTGAACGCTTGGTCGCTTAAACGCTTTTCCGTGCTTTTGGACACTTCTTTGCAGGCTTCCTGTAGCAGGCGTTTCATATTGCGTGCCCAGGCATAGTTATGCGTGTCAACGATAAAAGTCAGTTCACGCAACAAATGTGATCCGCACAGTCCATGACTGCAGTCAGGGTAGGATAC
>CAWFHT010000014.1:0-129986 GCA_963815685.1 uncultured beta proteobacterium | reverse complement strand
AGCCTATTCTTGATCCAGCCAGATAAATTTATAGCAACAGATTAAAAAAATTTAAATTGATTATCTTTTTGAAACTATAAGAATTTGTGCTTGGATTAGCAATTGCAGCTCTAAACCTCGCCTTCCCGAGAGACGTTAACCAGTGAATAGATCATCACTTGGCTTTGGTTAATAGTATTGCTCTATTCAAGTGGCCAAAAGCGTACAACCCATAGACCCATCACGAACAACCAGAACAATAAAGTTGTGATGATGTAAATATATTTCATTAACGAAAATCAAACCGCTCAAAATGAATCTGCCGCCTGGATACCCCTTGCTTCTGCAACCAACTAGCGACCAAAGCTATCAACAAGGGTGGACCACAGAGGTATATTTGCTGCTCTTTTAGGCTACTTATACTCACCAACCACTTGAATAAAAGTGTAGGGTCATTTTCCATTGCTAAAGAATGAAAATGCAAGAGCTCCTGGCTGGTTGCATAGGTTTTTAGTTCATTTTCATAGGGTGCATGTTCTTTTTCGCGGTGAAGGTAAATCAGATCAGTTTTCTGGGTCACTTTGTGACTTCGTAATAAAGCCAGAAAAGGGGTAATGCCAATACCTGCAGCAATCCATACCTCGGGTGATGATGGTCGATCAAGTAAAAAGGTGCCATAGGGACCTTGCAAACGTACAGCAACGCCGGGCTCAAGCGATTGGATATGCTTCGTGCAATCACCTAGTGCCTTGATACTTAATGACAAGCTGCCATCTTCAGCAGCTTTACTGACAGTGTAAGGGTGAAATTCACCACATCCCTGAAAATTTGGTCCTTCAAAAAAAGCTGCATTGACAAACTGGCCTTGGGCAACAAGCATCGGTTTTGCCAATGGACACAAAGTTACTTCAGTAATTTGCTCTGTCGGATGATAAACAGCTTTGATTTCGTAAGGAAGTGCACCGATGCCATAATCACTACGCACTAGGCGCCAACCAATGGTTATCACAACAGTGAAGAAAACTATCGTCAGGCTGAATGAAAAGCTATCAGCGATCCATATATGCCCTAGACCTAGTATGATTGCTACCATCAATAAAATATGTAGCCGTCGCCATAAGCTGTACGGCAAACGCTGAGTGAAAGTTGCCGCTAGCCCCAGCATAATGGCAATCAATCCTGACCAACCCACCATATTAACGATGTCTGGATTAAAAGGTGACAAATACTGCCATGCAACATCGAGATCTAGTTCAAAGTAATGGCTAACTAGGATCAGAGGATGAGCTAATAACAATACATAACCCATCACACCCATTATATGATGCCAGTGATACATACGTTGCAAACCACCAAACCAGGCTGTCCAAGCTGGCTCACGTATCATTAACAATAAACTTGTGGCAATCAAGCCCATTCCAAGCCAACCGAACAATAGACCGAATCCGTATGCATTGAATGGTAACGAAGAAACCTTCATCATTGCTGACAATAGTGCCAGAGCGATAACCATAAATTTCATCACGTTAAATGCTTTCATCACGGAGACACACTACCTTGGCATGGTTCAAACCTACAGCTTTATTGGTAGCATAAATCGCAAAGGCGATTGCTGAAATAACAGTGTGGTAGAAAGTTTAACTGGAAAAGCCTGAAACAAGAACGGCTGCAATGGCGCCCTTATCCGACTCGATATGAGTCGCAACAAGATATATTGCATTACATTTCCATGTTCTATAACAGCCACCGACTACATTCTAAGCTGGATTATAGAAGCTCCTTCCAATTTAAAGCCGAAATGGCGAAACTTAAAAAGATCGCTTTATTGGGTTGCCACAAAATACTTGAACAGGTCAGCCTACCTCAGCATCGACAAAAAAACTCCTTAATTCCTTGAATGATCGTCATCAAAACTATGTTTCTTTTTTCTTTGACAATGCACAGAAATCAAGCACACCTGGGCGTATACTTGGCTTCAAATAAGCTATTCAACTGAGAGCTAATCCATTTACGAGCAGGCGTTTCCAGAAACCGATGACTCCAAATCGAGATCGGAACAACCAAGATCATCATACAAGCAACCAATATCAGTGATCCGGCAACACTACTTTGCAAGGGTAGCCCCGTATAATATTCCCAGTCCTTCTGTGCGATAAACTTGATGAGATAATGCCACATATAAATGGAGAACGAAAATAATCCGATAGTGTATATCGGGCGCGTGACGAGCCACTTGCATAAGAAACCACGATCTTCCCAAGTAACTAAAACTATCAAACCCATCAAACCAATTGAAACAACATCAGCTATACCAAAGTGTAGCGCCAGCAAAAGCGTAATACCTGCTGCGATCTGAATAAACGTTAAGCATCTGGCAGAGACAGTAGAAATTACCCGACGCCCTAAGAACAATATGATCCCAATCAAAAAAGCTGACGCAGCACGTACGATAGACAAGCGAAAGTTTTCATCTACATCGGTACTAGTAGCAAGGTAAAAACAGTAGTAAAGCATCACAGCGCATGACAAAGCAACCAAAACTAGTTTCCGGCCCCGGCCTTCCATGTTAAGAAGAGCAGCAAAAACCAGATAGCAGAAAAACTCTGCACTGAGAGACCATGATGGAAGGTTCCATGTCACCCAATCAAACATGCCCCAAGCATGAATAAGGAACAGGTTAGCCACCAGTGATTCGGCAGTTCGTAAGGAATCATCGAATATGCAGCAAAATGCTCTCCCCCAACCCCAGTTAATCAGAGCAACTGTGATAAAGAATAAAAAAACAGCTGCGAGCGATATTAGATGTAATGGATATATTCGAGCAAAGCGAGCAATCAGATAGTGAGTAATCTCATGAAAGGTACGGCGCTCAGGATGTTCGATACCATAGACATATGACAAAACAAAACCGCTGAGGATAAAGAAAAAATCCACCCAAAGATAACCCTTTGTAAAGAAAAATGTTATTTCATCCGGATCAATCGATGGATGTAAAAAGGATCGAAAGTGGACGAGGACGACCATTAGCGCTGCCCAACCTCGTAGGGCAGTATGAGAACGAATCTCATCTTTGTTTGGCAATTGAATCATAAAAAATCCTTTCCAGTGACGATACCTCCCATCGTTATGGCGAGAGGTTTTGTTCTGCTTTAATATGTATTAGTTATGACTTGATTGACAGTTGCCAAGTTGAGCGGTTATCTGTCAGATTGAATTTAATTTCAGTATTTTTGTGTGAAATTATGGTGAAAAAATAAAGTCTTCTAAGCCATAGCCAAGTTGGTAAGCTCTCTACCAATGTGACTGTACTATAATCAACGACTGTAGTGACTATATCCCTTCCATTACATCGATATCAAGATCCTTGAAAGTATTTATGCCAGTAAGATTGGAGGCAAATGTGTTGAGGCTGCCTCTAAAATCATCATTGAAGAATGAAGGCATCAGCACTGTCAATGATGCAATAGCATTACCGAAATCGCCATACATGTGATTTGCTACTTTGTACCCACTGATCGAGCGATCATCGCTCACATAGACATAGGCAGAATTACTCATTCCTCTAATACTGCTATAAAGAAAGTTGGTCGTGCTCCCAATACGGGTATGCGCATTATTACCCATCCATAAAGTATTATTGCCAACTTTAGAGCGATCGTTAACAAAACTAGAAGCACAAAAATGTTCTGTGACCAATTGACTTACCTCCTTTTAAAATAAACGTAATATAACCATTTAATTCTTAGCATGGAGTTATTGAAAAGTCGAATTCGGATAAATTAATACATATTTAATCACATGATAATGTGACAAATTATCGCACCCACCTCTATCCATTTTGGATAGTGCTTACACTAACTTTACAAACGATTAATAGAAAGATTGTGACGTGGAGAGTAAGCGCTGATTAAACTGTGTTAACTTTCCTTTCCGAGAAGATTACTATGAATAGATATTTTCGCGATGCTCAAAATGATTCAAGTTCATCCACAGCAAAAAACTATTTAATTATCTTATATTTTTTCTAATGTAGCAGACTCCTCAACTTATCCAAATAACAGACTAATTAATAATTGGGACAAATGAGATCACGATTAGTTTCCCTTAATGAAAATCTTTTTCACCTGTAGAAGTGATTACACCACTATCATCTTTTTTTTGCTGATCAGCCGTTTTTGGACGCTCCGAGCGCATGCGATCAGGCATTACATTAAGTAGCTGATTAAAATTCGTACTACCACCGGCGTTTATAGCGTTGTCGGCATCCCTACCAAATGATTGTGGAGATTTGAGATCAATAGAGTCTTGATTGGTAAAGGAAATAGAAGTTTGCTGGGGCGCTGTTAGATTGCTGTTTTGAGAAAATAGAATGCCGAGCGCCATAACAGTTATGCTAAGTACAAACAAATAATTCATACCTTTCTGCAGTTGCTGTTTTGATTTACGGCTATTCTGATTATTGACTGATAACATCTTCAATAAACTAACCGCTATGACCAGAATCAATCCAGTCAATATCCAAATATTATCAAGATATTTCCAGAAATTGAAAGTTTCCATCTACTTTACGATAAAGCAAAATAACTAACTATTTTTTAAAAATATTCTTATCCTGCGCTGGACGATAATTCCCTCGTCTTCAGAAAAATTACCCAGCCCTAAGAACGGTCATTTCTTGTTATATTTGATAAAATTTAAGAGGAAAAGTTTGACAAGATTTTGTATATAGCAATTGAGCTCAGCGAACAGTTAGCCATTTTATTAAGTCGGATAAATTAATGTGCCAATAACAATACTGCCCCTACTGATTACAGTAGGGGCAGTGTAACATGCGTTTAGGAGCTAAAAATCTAGAATCAGACTATCAAATTTCTCTCAAGTCAGTATTGATTTTAAAGCTAATTTTTAATCTGCTTGTCTTCTCAGGAATGCGGGAATATCCATTGGATCGACACCTGATTGCTGCATTGCTGCTACCGTGGCACTGCTTCTCCTTCCTGTACGCATCACAGCTGGCTCTTCAAAGTGCACAGTGGAGGTTCTGTCGTCTGTTCCGGTACGGGTATGGATGACGGTAAGGGGTCGGGTTTGGGTTTGAGTAACGCTTCCCAATCCAGTTGCGACGAGCGTTACACGCAAGTCATCGTTCATTCCTTCATCGATTACTGTTCCGACGATAACGGTCGCATCTTCAGCCGTCAGCTCTTTAACCGTATTCATTACTTCATGCACTTCGCGCATTTTCATGCCTGAGTTGGCAGTGATATTTACCAATACCCCGCGCGCACCTGATAGCGTTATTTCCTCCAGTAGCGGGCTAGCAACTGCCTGCTCTGCTGCCATGCGTGCACGATCGACTCCACTTGCCACAGCTGAACCCATCATGGCCATACCCATTTCCGACATGACGGTTTTAACGTCAGCAAAATCGACATTGACAAGCCCAGGACAATTAATCACTTCGGCAATGCCCGCTACCGCGCCGTACAACACGTCATTGGCTGCTTTGAACGCGTCCAGCATGCTGATATCGTTACCCAGCACCATCATCAGCTTATCATTGGGAATGACGATCAAAGAATCAACATGCTGTGCCAGGGCTTCCATACCAGCCTGGGCTGTTTTCAGACGTTTTCCTTCAAATGAGAAAGGTTTGCTGACCACGGCAACGGTAAGGATTCCCATTTCCTTGGCTATTTGTGCTACCACGGGTGCAGCCCCTGTTCCGGTACCACCACCCATACCGGCTGTTATAAATAGCATATCGGCACCTTGAATCAATTCTGCAATGCGGTCTCGATCTTCCAAAGCAGCTTCACGTCCAACTTCCGGATTAGCACCCGCTCCCAATCCTCTGGTAATACCCCCACCGAGCTGAAGCAAGGTTGGTGCACGATTTGCTTTGAGCGCCTGCGCATCGGTATTAATACAAATGAATTCAACCCCTTTTGTTTCATTCTGGATCATATGATCGACTGCATTGCCACCACATCCTCCCACACCGATCACTTTAATGATTGCTTCCTGACTATCGGTATTCATGATTTCAAACATGATGCTTCTCCTTTTAGCATGTTAAATTTTAGATAACTTCGTTTTAATGCGCTGTGTTGACAACGCTATGCTCAAAAATTCTTCTGAAACCAATTTTTCATTCTTGCGAAGACCTGCTTAGCTGATCCCCCTTGTAAATGGCTGTGCTGATGGAGCCTATGTTCCTCCATACCAGCCATAATTAAACCAATACCTGTGGAAAATCTGGGAGTTCGAACAACTTCCTCAAGACTTCCTTTATACTGGGGTATCCCTAGACGTACAGGCATATGAAATATTTCTTCGCCCAGTTCTACCATTCCCTGCAAAGAACTACTACCACCGGTAATGACAATTCCGGATGAAAGCAGCTGTTCAAAACCGCTACGTCGTAATTCAGCTTGTATCAATAAATAAAGCTCTTCTACGCGTGGCTCAATAACTTCTGCGAGCGTTTGCCTGGAAAGCTGGCGTGCTCCTCGATTACCAACATCCGGCACTTCCACTACTTCACGCACATCAGCTAGCGTACGTAAGGCACATCCATAACGACACTTGATATCTTCAGCATCTTTGGTCGGTGTGCGTAGAGCCATGGCAATATCATTCGTGATTTGATCGCCAGCAATTGGAATGACCGCAGTATGGCGAATTGCCCCATTAGTAAATACCGCGATATCAGTTGTTCCTCCCCCGATATCAACAAGGCACACACCTAAATCCTTTTCATCCTCAGATAAAACGGCAATGGCCGAAGCTAGTGGTTGCAAAATCAAATCGCGTACTTCCAAGCCACAACGATGAACACATTTAATGATATTTTGCGCAGCTGATACTGCACCAGTCACTATATGCACCTTTACTTCAAGACGTATTCCACTCATACCAATAGGCTCTCGCACATCTTCCTGCCCATCGACAATAAATTCCTGATTAAGGATATGTAGAATCTGTTGATCAGCTGGAATATTGACCGCTTTGGCGGTTTCCATCACTTTCTCCACATCCAGCGCCGATACTTCTTTATCCTTGATCGCAACCATACCGTGTGAATTGAACCCTCGAATATGACTACCTGCAATTCCGGTATAAACTTCACTAACCTTACAGTCGGCCATCAATTCAACTTCTTCGAGTGCTCGCTGGATCGCGGTAACCGTTGTTTCAATGTTGACCACAACTCCTTTCTTCAATCCACGTGAGGGATGACTACCCAAGCCAATAATTTCAAAACCACCCTCAGGTTTTATTTCAGCAACAATGGCCATAATCTTTGAAGTGCCTATATCCAGACCAACGATCAGGTCTCTGCCTTCTTTGGCTTTATTCATTTAACATACCTCCCTGATTTCACAACTTCTTGCCGGTACCGGTCTTACGCGAAACCTGTGGCATTGCCTCAGACAGTCGTATAGCAAACCCATTAGGATAACGCAAATCCACATAATCCAGAGGAATTGACTGATTCATGTTCACGATACTTTGGCTATAAACTGAAACATAACGCTTCAGTCGAGTTTCAATTTTTTCACGACCCAGTTTTAATAATGTTCCATTTTCCAGACGAACTAGCCAAGCATGCCGTGGCGATAACGTAATTTCTGCAACACTTTGCTTGATTGGCTCTAATAATTTGTTAAAAATCTCGTATTGATCAATAATCACGGATACGCTTTCTTCACTAGGACCGGTAAAAACTGGTAATATTTCGTCAGTCGGGGCGCGAAATATTTCTCCTTGCCTATTCACTAACGCAGTATCGCTCCAGTACGCAAACGCGCCATGTTCTTCAAGCATCACTTTCAGTCCTGATGGCCAGGTGCGCTGAACCTTTGCTGCCCGCACCCATGGCAAATTTTTAAACGCTTCACGTAATGCATCCAAATTAACTGTAAAAAAATTTCCTCTCACTTCATTTCGAACAATACTTTCAATCTCTTGATGGGTGATATACCGCAGCTTAGTGTTCCCCGATTGATTGGTACTCATTCCTTCCACACTAATTTCCTTTAGTACAAACAGGGGTAATTTTATCACCCTTGAACCAAGGACATAAATTGCAGCCAATATCACGCCTGTAAACATCATGTTGGCAAATAAATTCAGCATCCGATAATTATTCCACATAGGACAATGCCAGAATTTTTACGACTAAATCTTCAAACGAAATACCTGCAACTTTCGCGGCCATCGGCACAAGGCTATGATCAGTCATGCCTGGGGAAGTATTCGCTTCAAGAAAGTAAGGCTGATCATTTTTATCCAAGATTAAATCCACCCTGCTCCATCCTGTGCATCCCAAAATTCTGTGTGCCTGTAAAGCCTGCGCCTGTAGCTGGCGACTTAGTTCATCTGGCAGACCGCATGGGCAAAAATAACGGGTGTCATTAGCAAGATACTTTGCATGGTAATCGTACAATTCTCCGGTCACTTCTATGCGAACTAGAGGCAACGGTGTCTCACCCAGAATTGCGGCAGTCAATTCCTTACCCTCAATAAACTGCTCTGCCAATACAATCGAATCATGCTGTGCTGCTAACTGATAAGCATTTGAAAAATCTTTCTTTGCCTCAATCTTGCTAAGCCCTATCGTTGAACCTTCGCGTGCAGGTTTAATGATCAAAGGTAAATCGAGATAAGCTGCGACTTCATCAAAATCACTTTGAGCATTGATTATGAGGTAACGGGGCGTGCTGATTCCCACGGCCTGCCAGATTAATTTAGTGCGCCATTTATCCATTGCCAGAGCGCTCGCAAGAACACCACTGCCAGTATAAGGCAATCCCATCAGTTCCAATGCTCCCTGGACCGAACCATCCTCTCCGTAACGACCATGCAATGCGATGAATGTCCGATTGAATCCTTGTTGCTGTAGCGCCTCCATAGGCTGATGAGCCGGATCAAAAGGATGCGCATCCACTCCTTTACTCAGCAGCGCCTTAAGTACTGCCGCACCACTTTTAAGTGAAATTTCACGCTCTGCTGAACGCCCACCTAGCAGTACCGCAACTTTTCCAAAATCAGGCATGCTCATTATCTCTCATCCCTGGCATCGCCAATAATCCTCACCTCCTGAATCAATTCAGCTCCTGTTTTTTCCTTCACGGTGTTACGTATCATGGAAATAACTGCCTCGATATCCGCAGCAGTAGCCCCCTCGTCATTGATGATAAAATTGGCATGCTTGCTTGAAACTATTGCTCCACCCACACGATAGCCCTTGAGACCGGATGCTTCAATCAGGCGTGCCGCATAGTCACCAGTCGGGTTACGGAAGACCGAACCTGCATTAGGAAAATTCAATGGTTGACTACTAATACGTGCTGCTAATAATGCTTTGATTTTTTGTCGAGAGTTGTCATGATCACCTTGTTGTAATTTGAACCAACCACCGACAAACCATTCCTCATCGCCGACGCTATCGAATTCTTGTTGCAAAGCGATATGTCGATACCTGACATGATAATCTTCTGTGTTCCGTTCATGCAGCTTACCTACTCGATTGATTGTTTTGACCTTCTCTACAATTTCCCAAGTTTCTGCACCATAACATCCCGCATTCATTGCTAAGGCTCCCCCTACCGTCCCTGGAATTCCAGCCAGAAATTCCGCACCGGCCAAGTGATGTAAAGCTGCAAAACGTGCCAGCTTGGCACAAGGCACTCCCGCCTCGGCATAAATTAAGCCACCTACTTCATCTTGGTTGATCAGAAACAAATCATTGAGCCGGGCATGCAATGCCACGACTACACCGCGAAGACCCCCATCACGCACCAGCAAATTGCTTCCTAACCCAATCATATGAACCGGCTCGGCTCTGGGTAAATGGCGTAAAAATAGAACAAGATCTTGCAGATCAGCCGGTAAGTAAAAATAATCTGCCACACCCCCAGCGCGCCAAGAAACGTGCTTTCTCATCGGTTCACGCATACGTAGCTCACCCCGTAGCAAACGAGTATCGATCACTCCAATAAAATTATCCTGCTCTGAAATGCTCATAGCCGTCACACGCGGCCGAGATGTCGCTCGACTAAATTTTGGATGGGGCGATATCAGTGTACTCATTGATTCATTCACCGACGACAGCAAGTTTTTTCATAGCTTGCTTCACGCGAGCAGCCACTTTCCCTATTGAGCCAGCACCCATGATCAATACGATATCCCCATCTAATACAACCCCATGGATCACTGCAGGAAGTTCATCCACATTTTCGGTATAAATGGGTTCCAATTTTCCCAGTACTCTAATGGCACGGGCTAGTGATTTGCTATCTGCAGCAACGATAGGATCCTCTCCCGCCGCATATACCTCGGTCAGGAGCAACAGATCAGCGCTGGACAATACTCTGACGAAATCTTCAAACACATCTCGCGTACGAGTATAACGGTGAGGTTGAAAAACCAACACGAGCCGGCACCCAGGAAATGCGCCGCGGGCTGCCTCCATAGTTGCAGCAATTTCCGCTGGATGGTGACCATAATCATCTATCAAGGTAAAACTGCTTTGTCCGGTCAATTTAACCTCACCATAGCGCTGAAAACGGCGTTCGACACCACCAAATGTCGCCATAGCGCGGATGATGGCAGCATCAGAGACACTGAGCTCATTACAAACTGCTATGGCTGCAAGTGCGTTCTGAACATTATGAATACCTGGTAGATTGAGCGTAATATTGATTTTGCGTGCTGCACCATTTACGCCAATATGTGCACAAAAATGCATTCTGCCATTATCGTGGCGAATATCAGTCGCACTGATGTGTGCACTCTCGGACAAGCCATAGGTTGTCACTGGCTTGGTGGTGGCCGACATGATGTCGCGCACATTTTTATCATCGATACATAATACTGCCATGCCGTAAAAAGGTAAGTGCTCGATAAATTCGACAAATGTCTGTTTGAGCTTACTGAAATCATGACCATAAGTAACCATATGATCGGCATCGATATTGGTCACTACTGCCAGAATAGGCTTTAAATAAAGAAAGGAAGCATCAGACTCATCTGCTTCTACTACGATAAATTCCCCACCACCGAGTTTGGCATGGCTGCCCGCTGCTTCGAGTTTGCCACCAATCACGAAAGTCGGATCAAGTCCTGCTTCTGCCAAAACACTTGCAATGAGACTGGTTGTAGTCGTTTTACCATGGGTACCCGCAACAGCTATTCCTTGTCGCAAGCGTAATAATTCTGCCAGCATCATGGCACGGGGCACCACTGGAATATGACGTTCACGTGCGGCTGCAACCTCGGGATTGTCCCGTCTTACTGCGGTTGAAGTCACCACAACGTCAGCAGATGCAACATTCTCCTTGGCATGGCCGATATGAACTATGGCACCCAGTTTCTGCAAACGCTCAGTTGTCAGATTCTTGCTTAGATCTGAACCACTTACCTGATAACCCTGATTAATCATGACTTCAGCGATTCCCCCCATCCCTGAACCACCAATTCCTACAAAATGCACATGTCTAACCTTATGTTTCATCTAGCCGGCGCTCCTATTTCCAGACAAGCTTCTGCGACCATTCTGGTTGCATCCGGTTTTGCCAGACTGCGAGCAAGCATTGCCATTTCCAGTAATCTTTCACGAGTAAATCCCTTGATCAAATCTGCCAGATCTTCAGGATTCAATTTATCTTGGGGCAATAATAGTGCAGCATTATGTTTGCTTAAAAATTGAGCATTTGCAGTTTGATGATCATCCACTGCAAAAGGATAAGGAATAAGAATACTAGCAACACCCACCACCGTCAGCTCAGATATAGTCAGCGCACCAGCACGACAGATGACTAGATCGCATTCAGCATAACTCGCAGCCATATCTTCGATAAAAGATACCAAATTGCCCTCTACCCCACATTCGGCGTAATTCTTTTGCAATTCATTCAAATTATTTTTTCCTGCCTGGTGCGTGATCCAAGGACGTTCATTTTCTGGAATCAGCTTTAATGCCTTTGGTATGGTTGTATTCAGTATGCGGGCCCCCAAACTGCCCCCGATCACTAATACCTTGAGTTTCCCGCTACGGTCAGCAAAACGTTGTTCAGGTACCGGCAGCCGCAAAATGTCATATCGCACTGGATTTCCAGTCACCTGTACTTTGTCGTTCTTGCCTTTTATGGCATCAGGAAAACCCAGCAAAATTTTGTCAGCAATTTTTGCCAGAATTCGGTTCGTCAAACCAGGAATTGCATTTTGCTCATGGATTAAGAGAGGTTTATTTAACAATGAGGCCATGATACCGCCCGGAAAAGCGGGATAACCGCCCATCCCCAATACCACATCGGGTTGAGTGCGGATAATTATTCTGGCGCTCTGCCAGAAAGCCAGCAACAAGCGCCATGGCAACCATAACCAATCCATCGCTTTTTTCCCCCTCAAACCAGAGAATTCAATAAGGTCAATGTGATATCCATGCTTGGGGACCAATGCCGCCTCCATCCCATTATGTGTGCCCAACCAGACGATATTCCAATCTAATGTTTTCATATGATCAGCCACCGCCAATCCTGGGAAAACATGACCGCCTGTTCCACCAGCCATAATCATGATTGTTCGCGCCACCTTCACATCACTAGAATAGTTATCAAAGTAATCACACGTTTAATCCTTTTATTTTTTGTCTGTTCTCCCAATCTACCCGCAGTAAAACAGCAAGTGCGATACAGGTAACGACGATACTACTTCCACCAAAACTCATAAGTGGTAGTGTCAATCCCTTAGTCGGCAACATCCCCATATTCACTCCCATATTGATAAAAGCCTGGAACCCCAGCCACACCCCAATACCTTGTGCTACCAGGGCTGAGAAATAGTTTTCCAACATGGCTGCTGTGCGGCCGATAATAAATGCGCGCACAAGTATACAAGCAAACATCGCCATCACTGTTGCCACACCTATAAACCCCAATTCTTCAGCAAGCACAGCAAACATAAAATCAGTATGCGCTTCCGGCAAATAAAACAACTTTTCTACACTTCCACCCAACCCCACTCCAAACCATTCACCTCGCCCAAACGCAATCAATGCATGGCTTAACTGATAACCCTTACCATATGGATCAGCCCACGGATCCAGGAAGCCATCAATACGGCTACTACGATAACTTACTGATACAATTAATAAACTCAAACAAGCAACGAGCAGTCCTGTCACTCCGACAAACAGCTTAAGACTCATACCCCCCATGAACATAATTGCAACCGCAATGCCAGTCACGACTACAAATGAGCCGTAATCAGGTTCCCGCAGTAACAAAAAACCTACTGCGGATATCAAAGCCAGGATAGGCAAAACACCTTTACGCCAGTTATCGAGGTAAGCTAATTTACGAACTACATAATCCGAAACATAGATCACCATCAAAAGCTTCATCAGCTCAGATGGCTGAAAATTGACTATTCCCAGTGAAATCCAGCGCTGACTGCCATTAATTTCACGACCAATTCCTGGAATCAATACCAGAATTAATAATATAGTTCCGACCAAAAACAAATGGGGGCAATATTCCCGCCATGTGCGCATAGGAAATTGGAAAGCAAAAAATCCGATCACTAGACCTACAAACAAATAAATACTATGGCGTATCAAATAATAGTACGAGCCACTTTCACCATATTCCGACTCGGCGATTGCGATTGATGCAGAATAAACCATGACCAACCCAAGGCTTAACAATACTAGTGCAGACCAAATCAGATAGTAGTCAAAATCGGTTGTTATTTCCTGGCGATTAACAGTGGGTTGGTTAATCATGAATCAATGGCTCTCCTGATCAGAAAAAACAAACTTCTTCTCAATTTCTTTGACAGCAGCAATAAAAACCTCCGCCCGATGGATGTAATTTCTAAACATATCCAGACTGGCACAAGCCGGGGACAGCATGACTACATCACCTGGTCGTGCCAATAAAAAACTTATCCGTACAGCCTCGTCCATCGTTGCAGCATAATGAATTGAAAGTTGGCAATCGCTGATCACTTCAGCGATCTTTTTGGCATCACGACCAAGCAACACCACTGCACGCGTACAGTTAGCTACAGGTTGCTTTAAAGGAAAAAAGTCTTGTCCCTTCCCATCTCCCCCTGCAATTAGCACCACGTTTTTTTGCATCCCATTCAACGCTGCAATAGCAGATCCTACATTAGTGCTTTTGGAGTCATCATAAAAAGTAACATTATTAATCACAGCTATTTTTTGCATGCGATGAGGCAATCCCTGAAACTCACGCAAAGCTTTCAACAAAGGCTCATAGGGCAATGTGACAGCACGACATAACGCCATCGCTGCCAGCGCATTGGCAATATTATGCATGCCAGGAATCATCATCTCGTTAGCTTTTAGTAAGTACATTCCTCCTTGAACCAGCCAAAGATCTGCGCCACTTTGCAACAAACCAAAATCCATATTTGAGATTGGTTCATCCAGACCAAAAGTCATTTGTTTTCTGCCAGGCAATGCCATGGCGCGCACAATTGCATCATCCCGATTTAGAATTTGGACACTTTTCTTATCTCCGATAAACAGTCTTGCTTTGGCTGCTGCATAGTCATACATGCCAGCATAGCGATCGAAGTGATCTTCACTTAAATTGAGTACCGCTGCTGCATCAGCACCAAGATTTTGTGTTGTTTCCAGTTGAAAACTGGAAAGCTCCAGTACCCAATATTGCGGCAATTTACCCAAATCCATGCGGCGCATCAGTGATTCCAATACTGCCGGACCAATGTTACCCGCCACTTCAACATCCCATCCTGCATTTCTGACCATCTCACCCACCATCGTCGTGACAGTCGTCTTTCCATTCGAACCGGTAATGGCCAGAATTTTGGGTCTTGGTTGCTCAAGCTCTTCTAGTGCTTGGGCAAACAATTCAATATCTCCTATCACGGGGATGTCGCGCTTCACAGCTTGTTGTACGAGCGGCTCTGCTAATGGCACACCCGGGCTGATCGCAATGAGCTCAATATCATCAAATACTTCTGCTCTGAACGGTCCATCGTATATTTTTCCAGCAGGAATCAATTGTTCCAGCACTGCACGATTGGGAGGGGAAGTACGATTATCAGCAACACGCACCTCTGCACCTTGACGTGTCAACCATTTCACCATAGATAGACCTGTTTCACCCATACCCAAAACCAGCACTTTTTTATTACGCAAATTCATCGTAACTTTAATGTTGATAATCCCACTAACACTAGAATGATCGTCAGAATCCAGAATCTGACGACCACCTGATTCTCTTTCCATCCTTTCAATTCAAAATGATGATGAAGGGGTGCCATACGGAAGATACGCTTACCAAATAGCTTAAATGATGCTACTTGTAACATCACCGACAAAGCTTCCATCACAAATACTCCCCCCATAATGACCAACACGATTTCCTGACGAATAATCACGGTTATCACACCTAATGCTGCACCCAGTGCAAGCGCACCAACATCGCCCATAAATACTTCTGCCGGATAAGTGTTAAACCATAGAAATGCCAAACCAGCACCCGCAAGCGCACCACAAAAAACAGCTAGTTCACCTGCGTTAGGGATATAAGGAATACCCAGATATTTTGCAAAAACAACATGACCGGTCACATAGGCAAAAATCGCCAGAGCACCACTAATCATGACCGTCGGCATAATGGCAAGACCATCTAACCCATCTGTCAAATTTACTGCATTGCTTGTTCCCACGATAACGAGATAAGTCAACAACACAAAGCCAGAGATACCCAATGGAATCGCTACTTCTTTAAAGAATGGCACAATCATATTGGTCTGTTCAGGAAGCTCAGCTATCGAGACGAGATACCATGCCACACAACACGCTATGACTGATTGCCAGAAAAATTTAGCCGATGCAGATAGGCCTTTGGAATTACGATGGACTACTTTACGATAATCATCTATCCAGCCAATGACGCCAAATCCCAAAGTAGTCAATAAAACAATCCAAATATATCGATTAGTCAGGTCCGCCCATAATAGCGTTGTAATGATAATTGAGACGAGTATCAGTGCCCCCCCCATTGTTGGCGTACCCGCCTTAACAAGATGAGTTTGCGGACCATCATCGCGTACGGATTGGCCAATTTTATACGCCGTTAACTTGCGGATCATGGTCGGGCCGACAATAAATGAAATCACCAGGGCGGTAAGTGCAGCCAACATCGTGCGTAAAGTAATATAACTAAAAACATTAAATGCACGAATATCCTGGGCAATCCATTGAGAGATTACTAATAGCATTTTTATCCTTAGAACAATACAAATTGCTGATATTGCATTAATTAGTTACTGCTATTCACTTCTGTCAAGGAACGGTACAATATCAAGCCTCTAACCGTCTTATCACGCGCTCCATCTGCATGAAACGCGAGCCTTTTACTAGCATATTAACGTTGATGTCCAATAATTTCTCCGCTTCTACTAGTAAGGCATCCATACTTGAAAAGTGGCGAGCACCCCTACCAAATCCAAACGCAGCGTGCTTGCTTAAACTGCCCAAAGTAAGCAACTGATCTATTCCGACATGATTCGCTTCCACACCAATCTGGTGATGAAAATCCGCCGCATTTGGACCTAATTCTCCCATATCACCAAGCACCAGCACTTTTTTTCCAGGTTCATTAGCGAGTACCGCAAGTGCCGCTCTCATTGACTCCGGATTAGCGTTATATGTGTCATCAATCAAGGTTGCTTTATGTAAGCCAAGTTTTTTTTGCAGACGCCCCTGCACGCCACGAAATGCTTGTAATCCTGCTGCAATCGTTTGTTTATCAATGCCAACAGCAACCGCCGTTGCCGCAGCTGCCAAGGCATTGTAGATATTATGCTGACCTGGCACTTGTAATCGTATCTCCTCGCCCCCGTCAGGAAGTTTAAGCATCCATCTACTTTTCGGGAGAATCAGGTTGGTAACAAGCTGTTACTTGTGCAGGGCCATTCAAACTAAAATCAATAATATGTCTACTTTCTACTAGACTTCGCCATAATGAAGCGTGACTATCATCTGCATTGATGATGGCCACACCCCTATCACTCAAACCCTCAAAGATTTCACCTTTGGCCCGTGCAACCGCTTCTACCGAGCCAAGTCCTTCAATATGAGCTGCACCGGCATTCGTAATAACGGCTACAGTTGGATTAGTCAACCGGGTTAAATAAGCGATCTCCCCAGCGTGATTCATACCCATCTCGATTACAGCATAAGCATGCTGCTCGCGCAGCCTTAACAGCATTTGTGGCACACCAATATCATTGTTAAGATTACCAATAGTTGCCAGTACTCTGTCTGAAGCCAAATCGTTTTCTTCGACATTAGCCATAACTGCTTTACGAAAAATGGAGGCAATCATTTCCTTGACAGTTGTCTTACCATTGCTTCCAGTAACTGCCACGAGTGGCAATGAAAAGCGCGTGCGCCAATAAGTTGATAATTGACCTAGACTTAATCGGGTATCAGAAACTTGTAACCAACCAAATCCCGGTAGAGATTGTCCAATATCAATCTTTTTCTCTACTAAGGCAGCAATTGCTCCTTGATCTCTTGCACTGGCAATAAATTGATGACCATCGAATCGTTCGCCGGATAATGCTACAAATAGCTCGCCATGCTTGATAGTTCGACTATCTGTGCTCACGCCTGTAAATAAAACATTCTCGCCTTTCCACTTTGCGGATAGGGCATGCGCAGCTTCTTGTACTGTCATCATCTCTGCGCCTGCATTTTCAGGTTAGCCAGGTCATGTAGTACTTGTTGCGCAATTTCACGATCATCAAATGGATTTTTTTGTCCATTGATTTCCTGATATGCCTCAGATCCTTTACCAGCAATCAACACTACATCACCTTTTCGCGCATTGTGTATAGCCTGATAAATCGCTGATGTACGATCTTCTTCAATTGAGTAATTGTGACGCGAGATACCCGTTACTATCTCGTCTATGATGGCACGGGGCTCTTCGCTACGTGGATTATCACTAGTAATGATGACTTCGTCGGCAAGCCTTGTAGTTATTTCACCAGCTAAAGTACGTTTTCCTCGATCCCGATCACCCCCGCAGCCAAATACACAGATCAATCTCGGCTTTCTTAAGCCAAATTTATTTCTTGCTTGACTGCTATAAATCGTTTCTCGCAATCCCATTAACACCTTCTCCAAAGCATCCGGAGTATGGGCATAATCAATGATTACCACGGGTTGATCGCCTCCACCAAATTTCTCCATTCTTCCTGCAATCGGTTTAACCTGTGATAATGCATTAGATGCATTGTGGAAATCGACTCCATTCGCAAGCATAGTAGCCAAGACAGCCAGCAAATTTGAGGCATTAAATCTGCTCGTGACATTAGCTTTCAAACTTTCCCGCTGTCCTTCAAACTCAACATCAAACTCCAGTCCATTGATATTCACTTTAAGGTTTCTTCCTCGCAATATCCTCAAGTTTTGTGAGTATCTCCCCATATTGTCTGGTTGGTTGAATCCATATCCAATTACTTGCATATTTTTGTGTATAAGCTGGTGAGACAACTCCATTCCCAACACATCATCTAGATTTAAAACCACGCACTTAAGTGTTGGCCAGAAAAATAATTTTGCTTTAGCGGCAGCATAGGCATCCATATTGCCGTGATAATCAAGATGATCACGTGATAAATTAGTAAACACCGCCACGGCAAATTCAGCACCATTAATTCGCCCCTGCATCAGACCATGAGATGAAACCTCCATTACCACACCCTCTGCTCCATTTTGTAAAATCTTTGCAAATTCCGCTTGGAGTGACACTGCATCTGGCGTTGTATTTACCGACTGATTTAGTGAGCCTAAGAATCCATTCCCTAACGTGCCAATAACTGCGGTTTTTTTCCCCAAGGTTGTCATTGCCTGTGCATACCAGTGACTACATGAAGTTTTACCATTAGTGCCAGTAATGCCTACAAGCCCTAATTCACGCGAGGGATATCCATAAACATGACTGGCAATCACCCCAGCCTTAGCTTGCAATCCTGATACAGCACAATTAGGTATTTTCCAAAGATGATCCCACGTAAATTGATTCTTCTCCCAAATCACAGCATTGGCGCCTACCGCAATAGCCTGAGGAATGTCTTTGCGTGCATCATATCTCTCACCGGCATAAGCAAGAAAAGTATCACCTGGTTTCAACTTACGACTGTCTGCAGTCAAGCGCTTCACTGGCACTCCGAGTTGACTGAGAAGTCTGGTTACAAAATTTGCGTCTGATTTTCGCGTTGGTCCCATTGTCATCCTTCATTCTCCAGCTTAACAGGCAAGGGAGAAGTTACAATATTGCCAAGCGCATCATGTGGAACACGCAATTGTCGCAAAGCACCCGACATTACTTGACTGAAGAGAGGAGCTGCCACAGCCCCTCCGTAATATTGCCCCGCCGAAGGTTCATCAATCATGACTGCAACAACCAGACGAGGATTGGATACTGGCGCATAACCAACAAATGTAGAAATATATCGGTTTTTCGCATAACCTTTCATACCTTCCAATGGCTTATGCGCTGTTCCAGTTTTACCAGCAACTCGATAACCGTTGACTTTAGCTTGCAACCCGGTACCGCCAGGCTGCACTACTGTCTCCAGCATTCTGCTCATGGCCAGTGCCGTTTCACGTGAAATCACTTGCTGACCAACAGGGGGGGTATCCCGTTTCAGTAGCGATACAGGCTTGAGCTCTCCGCCTGCAGCAAAGAGAGTGTACGCGCGTGCTAATTGCATTAAATTGACTGATATTCCATGGCCATAGGACATCGTAGCCTGCTCGATCGGTCGCCACTTATGGTAAGGACGCAATCTACCGTTTTCCTCTCCCGGAAAGTTTGCTCCCGTTGGCATACCAAAACCAGAACGACTCAGCATTTCCCACAATGTTTTAGGGGGTAACATCAAAGCAATTTTTGCTGCCCCCACATTACTCGATTCTTGGATAACTTGAGATACAGAAATTGTGCCTTTATTACGGACATCTCGTATAGTAGCGTTTCCAATTTTAAGCATACCCGGAGATGTATGAAACAACGTATTGGAATTAATCTTGCCTATCTCCATCGCGACAGCGACAGCAAATGGCTTGAGTGTCGAACCCGGTTCGAAAACATCAACTAACGCCCGATTACGTGTTGTTCCAGGTCGTATAGTTGATCGCTGGTTAGGGTTATATGAGGGATAATTGGCTAATCCCAGCACTTCTCCTGTCTGTACATCCAGCACAATAACGCTACCTGCCTTAGCCTGATTAGCTTTAACTGCTCGCTTTAATTCTCGATGAGCAAGATATTGTATTTTACTATCAATCGATAACGTCAAATTTTGGCCAGGTCTGGGTGAGCGAATTTTCTCGACACTCTCTATGACACGCCCGATACGATCCTTGATCACGCGACGGCTACCGTGCTCACCCGTAAGGATATCTTCCCATCCTAGTTCCACACCCTCTTGCCCCTTTCCATCTATGTCAGCAAAACCAAGAATGTGGGCAGCCACATCCCCTGTTGGGTAATACCGATAAAATTCCCGTTTAAGATACACACCGGCTATTTTTAAATTAGCCACACCAGATGCCATTTCCGGTGATAGTTGTCTTCTTAGATAGACAAATCTCTTATCCTGATCAAGAACTCGCTTGCGTATGATCTGTCACATCCATTTCGAGCAATTGAGCTAATGCCTGTAATTGCTCGGGTGTAGCGTTTACTTTTTGCGGATCAGCCCAAACAGATTTTACTGGGGCACTGATCGCCAGTATCTCACCATGCCGGTCTGTTATTTTTCCCCGTTGCGCATTCAATTCCACGATACGGCTATAGCGTGATTGCCCTTGTTGTTGGAGAAAATCCTTATTCAGTCCTTGCAAATAAATAGCGCGCCCTGCCAGTACAACCAACCCCAACAGCAATAGCATTATCAGCAATCGTGAACGCCATAGAGGTAAAGCTAAAGACGATGCAGGATCGCGTCTCATGATCAAGGAAACTCCTTATAGGGCTGGTTTGAGGCATGGTCAGGCAAAATAACCCGAATACTTAGGGGTGCTGGTACAATCATATCAAGCTTCCCTCTGGCAATTTTTTCAACATGTCCATGCATCGCCCATGTTCTCTGCTCAAGTAGCAGTTGATTCCATTCTATTGCCAATTGATCAGCCAGCTCCTGTTCTTTCTCCAACAATATAAAAAGTTTACGTGCCTCATGCTGCGAGGTGACGATGCCTAACCCACAAATAATAAGAATCACAGCCAGATAAATATTCAGTTTAATCATATAATTACTCATTAATCATGATTCTTTCTGCCACACGCATGACCGCACTTCTTGCTCGTGGATTAACCGCTATTTCCCGTGCACCCGGCCGCAGTGCCTTGCCTACCAATCGCAACCGCTGTTTACTCAACTCCTTCACTTCTTTATCACGCAAAGGAAGTTTATGCGGCAGCCTGTCTGAACTCGCTTCTGTGCGCATAAAACGTTTTACTATGCGATCCTCAAGCGAATGAAAACTGATGACAACCAATCGCCCACCAGGGTTTAATAAATCTACACATTGCGGCAAAGTTAACAACAATTCTTCAAGTTCTTGATTAAGATGTATCCGTATCGCCTGAAAAGTGCGTGTCGCCGGATGCTGCTTACCTTCCCGCTGATACCCACGCGTGCGCACGACCGCTGCTACAATCTCGGCAAGTTGAATCGTGGTAGAAATAGGATGCCGTGCTCGTGCCATAACAATTGCTCTTGCAATCTGCTTAGCATTCCGTTCCTCACCATAGTTTCTAATTACCTCTTCTAATTGTGACTCCGTAACAGAATTAAGCCACTCTGCTGCTGTTTCTCCACAGCTAGTATCCATCCGCATGTCAAGCGGTCCTTCTAAGCGAAAACTAAATCCACGCGCACTTTCGTCCAGTTGAGACGATGACACTCCGAGATCTAGCAGCACGCCGTCTACTCGCTCTACTTTTAATGCGAGCAATTCATTTTGTATCTTGACGTAACTGCAGTGCCTTATACTGAATCGCTTATCATCAATCATTGCTGCCGCTTTGATCGCCGCCAAATCTTTATCAAATGCAATCAAGCGGCCTTTTTTACCCAATCTGGATAAAATCAAACGACTATGTCCACCATACCCAAATGTGCCATCTACATAAACTCCATCTGTTTTGATTGCTAACGCATCGACAGCTTCATTTAGCAGAACTGGTAAATGCACAGCAATACCCCAGCATTACAATGAGAACCCTTCCAGCTCGGGGGGCATATTCCCATCTTTGTATACAAGCGCTGCCTCAATTTCTTGATTCCACTTTTCAGCATCCCACAACTCAAATTTTTCACCCTGACCAACTAATACAATATCCTTGATCAAACCGGCAAACTGACGTAAGGGCGTCACTACCAGTATCCGTCCAGCACTGTCCATTTCAACATCACATGCGTTACCCACAATAAGACGCTGCAAGCTACGGCTCTGTGGATTGAAACTAGAGAGACTATTCAGTTTTTTTTCTATAGGTTCCCAGGAAGGCTGGGGATAAATCAGCAAACATCTTGAAGGATCAGCAGTAATCACCAAATTTCCGGCACAGCTGGATAACAATTCCTCACGGTACTTCGCAGGTACCGCAAACCTGCCCTTGCTATCCAAGCAAAGTTGTGTAACACCACGAAACATGCCACCCCTTTATTTTTTATTGGAAGCTCACGCTTTATTCCAAATATTCCCCACTATTCCCCACTTTTATACCCTTTACCCCACCCTTTGCCACTCTAATCAAAAAAATGAGGGTAGTCAAGTAGAAAAATATGCACTTTTCACTTTTGTGACAAAGACTTAAAAGAAAGAAGCAAGGCCTTAAAAATAAACAAGATAGTCGTAATTTTGAGAATAAATTGCCGATTAATATCGATAGCGCTATCATGTAAAATGAATTTCCAATTGAGCAATTAACAAATTGTTTTTAATTACAGAACGCAAATAGGTGAAGGATGGTTTTACTCAAAGAAAGAACAACGTAAGGCACCCGTATTTTGGGAACAAGCGAGGCATGATTTAGCAAAACGAGATCCCGTCATGCAACGGCTCGTAAGCCAATTTAACGATTCAACACTTTATTCGCGCGGAGATGCTTTTACTACACTGGTTCGCGCTATTATTGGCCAGCAAATTTCAGTCAAAGCTGCAGCAAGCGTATGGCAAAAACTAGCGACTGCTTTATCAAAATTACACCTGAAAATCTGTATAGCATCGATGCAGATATATTACGAGCATGCGGTCTATCTGCCAGAAAAATAAGTTATCTGCAAGATTTATCCCAGCGATTCATAAATGGTGGATACGACGAAACAGCTTGGCAGAAAATGAATGATGAGGCACTGATTGCTCACCTCATCCAGATAAAGGGTATTGGTCGTTGGACCGCAGAAATGTTTCTGATTTTTTACATGCAGCGACCAGATGTACTTCCCTTAGCCGACATTGGATTGCAACGAGCTGTGAGCATTCACTATAATGCCAATCAACCAATAGAGAAGAATAGATTACAAACAATTGCCACAAACTGGCGGCCTTGGCGTTCGGTAGCAACCTGGTATCTATGGCGCAGTCTTGATCCTATACCCATTGACTATTAACAGGCGTTAAATAGATAGTATTCCAAGAAACATAGACACAGAATTCATTACACACATCATTCCAGCCTGATTCTTGGATCTACCAGAGTATAGGATATATCGGTCAATATCAGACCTACGATATAAAGCAAAGAACCCAAGAAACACCATGGCACGTACTACGGCAAAATCCTGAGAATTGATTGCCTCGATAGTATAACTTCCCAATCCCGGTATACCAAAAAACGACTCAGTAATCAGACTACCAAGAAACAATAATGGAATTACTACCACTGCACCCGTAAGAATTGGAATCAGGGCATTTTTGAGCACATGCCTGAATAACACAATGCTTTCTGGCAAACCTTTGGCGCGTGCGGTCCGAACATACTCCTTATTCATTTCTTCCAGAAAAATTGTGCGATACCATCGCACATTTGCTCCAGCACTACTCATTACCCCGATGATAATGGGTAATAGCAAAAACCTACCTGCATCCAGTCCACCACCATAACCAGAAATAGGTACTAAATGCCATAACTTACTCACAAGAAATTGGCCACCAATAATATAAAACAAACTTGAAATCGACATGAGCGCCACACACAATACGACACCCCAGAAATCTATATAAGTCATGCGAAAAAAAACCATAACCAGCGCAAAAGTAATATAAGCTAGCAACCCCAATAAAAATACTGGCAGCGCAATGGCCAAACTCGGCAACATCCGTGATTTGATTTCATGTGCAATATCGCGCCCATCATCAGCATGACCAAAATCAAATACAAACATTGCGATCGATTTCTCAAAGAATATGGTGCTTGTCAATTTTGCAAGACCATCAGCCTCGGGTTATACAGCAAAGGTTTATCATAACCGTGTTCTAGTTTCCACTTTATGATCGCCTCATCCGTCACATGCTTGACCCCTAGATGCATCCGTGCCATATCATCAGGCGTATTAACTACAAAAAACAAGGTGAAAGTGATGAGATTAACCCCCACTAAAATTGGGATTGCATAGAGAATGCGTCTAATAATGTAATTAAGCATAGCAACTTAAAAATTATTCCAGTTTATGCAGCTGCTCTCCTGAGCCCGACAGCTCGTTGCTCTGCGGCGATAGGCAATGATTCCAGGAATAAGGCATAAGACAAGCACAGTTACTCCCGCTCCAATTGGCCATATCACTGGCTCATTCCATTCACGCCGCTTTTGCTCCCGCAAAACAGAATCAATACGCGAATATTTAATGTTGTTATAAGACAATTTATTGGGTTTCACATTGTCGTACCAGGCATGATACAAAGCATAATCTTTCGGGTGATACCCCCACAACCAAGGCGCATCCTGACGCAAGATCTCAACCATGCGAGCGATGATTTGCTCCCGTTTTGGGCTATCCTCCATCTTTTCCATCTGCTCGAACAATCGGTTATATTCGGCATTATCATAATTAGCAGCATTATTTCCGCTATTATTGCCAACCTTACGCTGAGGACCGTACAGTAAAAACAGAAAGTTTTCTGGATCAGGATAATCTGCATTCCAACCCCACTCAAAAATCTGGGCATTACCCTTGCGTATTTTGTCCTGAAAACGATTATAGTCAGTGCTCCGAACGACTAGCTGGATATTGATTTTTCTGAACTGTTTGCGCATCCAGTCAAGTAGTGATTTATCATCGGCACTACGCGCTGTCACATCAAAATACAATACAAGTGGCGTGTCAGTTTTACTGTCTATTCCATTAGGATAGCCAGCTTCCGCCAACAACCTGCTTTGCTTCTTCAATGGATCTGCGTTGCACCTTTCCATCTTGCCATTTATAAACAATCGGATTAACTCCCTCCTTGCCTTCTCGATAGCCCGTAATTCCGGGTGGAATAGGACTCTGCGCAGGAATACCTCGACCATTGGCAAATATCGAGACATATTCTTCATAATCCACTGCAATTGAAATTGCTTGCCGTAATTTACGGGCAGACTCCTTTTCTTGCTCAGTACGACCTCCCACAACCGGATCAAGCATATTGAATCCGATATAATAAGTAGAAGGCGCCACGGCTGTCTCCAATCGTATTCCTTGTGCTGTCATTGCTTCAGTAACTGTTGCCTCGCCTTGTCCAGTCACTTGTACTGCCTGATCAAAACTGTCAGAACCGATTCCCGAAGCATCATAATATCCCTGCAGGAATTTGTTCCAACGCGGAATACTCTCCTTCTCACGACTAAATATAATCTTGTCTATGAATGGAAGTGGTTTACCGGCATCCTCCAATAATCCCTTTTCTACATCATCAGGCATACCCTCAGAAGGATAAAACTCCCCCTTAAAATTTGGATTTCTTTCCAGGACCATGATTCGATTAGGATCATTCTCTGTAAGCATATAAGGTCCAGTCCCTATGGGGTACCAATCCAGGGTAATATTTTTTTTTGTAAGCCCTGCTTGGGCGTAAAAGCGATCAGCCTCCCAGGGAATGGGTGAAAAAAACGGCATTGCCAGCCAATACATGAATTGAGGATACTTACCTTTTATCTTGATACGATAAGTATAGTCATCCACCCTCTCAACTCCTGCTAATGGAAAATTGCGTAAATCAAGGTACGCATCTTTAGGAGCGGCATCAGCCTCCTTTCTCAATGTATCAGCATATTCCCTCGAGACCAACGATATAATCTGCCATTAAACCAAATATGGGTGAATGCAATCTTGGATGCGCCAAGTCGCTTGATTTGATAAATATAATCTTCCGCCAACAATTCCCGTGTACTCGTTTGAGTAAAATCAGCAAGCTTGAAAACTTTTTGCAAATCCTCTCGTGTCAGATCGATGATAGAGAAACTCTCCCTGATCATTCCTAGCAAATGCCGGATGAGGTTGATAAAAAATATCTTGCTTAAGAGAAAGCTCATACACGGAATATGCAACGTCGAGCGCTCTCATTATCAGCTGACAAAAGATTCCCGTCCTCGTCAGAAATATTGCACGATTGGCATTCTTGTCCACTGTCTGTGGGATAAGTGTAAATGGACGTTTCAAATAATGGTACTGCAAAGGAGGCTGGTATATCTGAGCAGTAAATAATATTTCATTAGAACTATATGATTGAACGGGATCAAGATGTTTGGGGCGTTCAGCAAATGCATTGTAAAGAATATTTTTACCTGAATCACCGCTTGGATAGGGATTATTCCATACAGCCCCACTGCAGGCTGTTAGAAATAAAATCAAAACAATAAGTGGATTCATCCTGAGGAATCCTTTTAGAAAAGAAACTAAGATCTGGAATGAAGAAAACATTCAAATCATGTCACTCACTGTAATTGGAATTGAATTTCAGCATAAATATAGACGATGGGTTACCGTATCCATAGTATTTAGCTTATTTTTCATCGCTTTTTTACGGAAGATAGTGTAGAAAAATACAGTGAAGATAAAGACAATTACTATCTAGCTGTTCGACAATCTTAGTATTCCCCGCTCCTCTTTATCATAATCCTTAGGTTATAATTTTTCAAATTCGACAAGTAGAAGGACATATTATGGGATTTCTAGACAATAAACGTATCCTCATCACCGGACTACTCAGTAATCGATCTATTGCCTATGGTATAGCCAAAGCCATGAAGCGTGAAGGCGCACAACTTAGCCTTTACTTTCCAAGGAGAAGATATAAGAGATCGCGTTGCAAAACTGATTGGTGATTTTGACAGCCATTTACTGTTTCGTTGCGATGTAAGAAATGATGAAGAAATTAACCAATGTTTTAAAGATTTAGCCAAAGAATGGGATGGCTTGATGGTATTGTACACTCCATCGCATTTGCACCACGAGAAGCATTAACGGAGATTATCTTGAAAGTGTAAATCGCGAAGCATTTCATATTGCCCATGATGTCAGCTCTTATAGTTTTACAGCATTAGCAAAAGCTGGCCTGGCATTAATGCAAGGAAGGAATGCTGCACTTTTAACGCTCAGTTATCTGGGTGCTGTTCGCGTTATGCCAAGTTACAATGTCATGGGCCTAGCTAAAGCCAGTCTGGAAGCAAATGTACGTTTCATGGCTTCCAGTCTAGGCAAAAAAGGTATACGCGTAAATGCAATCTCCGCTGGGCCGATTAAAACACTGGCCGCATCCGGCATAGCGAAATTTTGGCAAGCTGCTGGGATATGCTGAAAAAGTTGCGCCTATTACGAAGAAATGTAACGACTGAGGAAGTTGGTAATGTCGCTGCTTTTCTCTGTAGTGACTTAGCCAGTGGTATTACGGGCGAAATCACCTATGTTGATGCCGGATTCAATACAATCGCTTTTGATCTTGATGAATAATAATCTATCAAATTATCAATAGCTTTCTTCTCTGAATTTTTACATCGTATCGCTGCCTAAGGCCAAGCTGATACGATGATAATTCCTCCTGAACAATCATCTGTTTTAACTGATTACTAAAAACTTATTGGGCCTTATCCTTATCCGAAGATGTTGGTTCAATAACACGATTAATACGGATCAGAGTTAAAACTTGCCATCTGATCCCATTATCCCTGTATAAGCTGGTAATTTATCAATTTCTGTCTGGAAAATAGCACGCAAAGTATCTATATCCAGCCCTTGCGGTTGCATATAAGATATCTCTTTAGCATCACCCCATGAAACTGAATCGTCCTCGCCTGCCTGTAATCGAGCCAGCTTGGCTCTACCTTCTTGTTCAGCCAGTTCAGCGGCAAGCTGCTTCTTAACGCGATCACTGATTTCATCTCTGACCACATCTAATGATTGAATTGCTGCTGATTTGTGCTCCAATACCCTGGCAGAAACAAAAGTATCAGGCATGACTTCTATCGCTTCTGTATTGCGTTTATCGTTAATAGCATCATCTGAAAAAATTGCTTGCAGTAGTTTTTCATTAGTAACGATCGCGGGCTCTTTCGATTTTTTATCGATCCAGCCACTTTGCTTTATTGCTAAACCAAATCTTTCCGCGGCTGGTTGCAAAGTATCACTTTGCTCGTACACCGTATTACTAAAATCTTCTGCAATTTCACCAAAATTGCTTGCTGCCTTCTGACGCTTCAGAATTTGCTCAATATCATCTCTTACCTCTTCCAAAGATGCTATTTTTGCTGGTTTTATTTCAGAAAGTTTAATGATATGAAAACCAAAAGTTGTTTCAACGGGACCACGAATTTCATTAGGCTGCATCTGAAATAACTCATCTTCAAATTCCTTAACTAATATGCCACGTCCTAAGAAACCTAAATCCCCTCCTACTTTTGCTGATCCCTGATCTTCCGAATGCTCGCCTGCTAATTCAGCAAATTTCTCTGGTTCAGCTTTTAATTGTGACAGCAAATTCTCCGCTTTGCTCGCGTCCGTAGCTTTTTCATCATCAGAAGCTGTTGCAGAAACAGCGATTAAAATATGACTGGCTTGTCGCTGTTCTTCTTGACCGAACTCACTTTGATGTTCATCAAAATATTTTTTGATTTCATCTGCGCCAATTTCTTCTTGCTGAGCTAATTCTTCTAAAGACAATACCAAATATTCAATACGCACTCGCTCGGGCAACAGAAAATCCGCTTGATGATTATCATAGTAAGATTGGATTGCTGCTTCATCCGGAGTAATCTGCGATACGAAATGTTGTGGCTCAATTTTAACTTGATTTATTTCACGCTTCACTTCACTTAAGTGGGCCACATTCCGGATTACAGTATCTGGAATCATCGCACTTTTGCTAACTGCTTCCAATAATTGCTGCTGCATAATCTCAGCTATCATACGTGACTCAAACATTGCTGGAGTCATTTCCTGACGGCGCAACAGTTCCTCATAACGCTGATATGAAAATTTTTCATCCTCGTGGAAAGCTGAAATATTCTGAATCTCGCGTGCTAATTGTGAATCCAAAACAGTTAATCCGACATTAACTGCTTCGCGTTTTAGCAATTTTTTCTGAATCAAACTTTCTAAAACTGCCAAGCGCATCTGAGGATTATCAAGCAGGGTGCTGTCAAATTTATCCCCCAGCATATTACGCATGGTCTCATGTTGATTCCTAAGCGCTTGCTCAAATTCTCTTCGCGCAATCTCTTCACCTTCAACAACTGCGACATAGCTCTCTTGACCATCAGTACGATATGACTGCACACCCCAAAACATAAACGGCAAAACAGCTAGCAACAGGATAACCTGAACAATCGTCTTTTTTCGATGAACAAAATCAAACACAGTTAAAATCCAGTGAAGTAAAAAATGAGAAGTAAGGCTGCACTAGTACTGCTATTTAAGCTCGCCCTTAATAAGTGAGTTGGCGGAGTGGACGGGACTCGAACCCGCGACCCCCGGCGTGACAGGCCGGTATTCTAACCAACTGAACTACCACTCCTAACCTAAAATCTAATTCTTGCTCGCTGATTGGTGGGTGCTGACGGGATCGAACCGCCGACATTCGCCTTGTAAGGGCGACGCTCTACCAGCTGAGCTAAGCACCCCACCTTGCATAAGGAAGCGATTAGTTTACCGCATCTTTGAGCGCTTTACCAGCAGTGAATTTTGGCACTTTAGCTGCTTTGATTTTTATGACTTCTCCAGTACGGGGATTGCGACCAGCACGCGCTGCTCTTTTTCCTACTTTAAAGGTTCCAAAACCAACCAAGGTGACGCTTTCATTCTTTTTAAGTGCAGCTTTAATCGCTGATAACGCACCATTCAATGCGTCTCCTGCACATGCTTTAGAAATTCCGGCAGAATCTGCAATGGCATCGATAAGATCAGATTTGTTCATTTAATTCCCCTTTTGCGTTATTGGGTTATTGATAGTTAAATCACAAACAGAAAGTCCTGCAGATGCCCTTATATCAAGCCATCTGCGCCTGGTCAAGTCATTGCCTTAAAATTTCTTTTTTTGGGTATTTTTACCCAGAAATATAGAGATTATTTTTTAAAGACAGTATAGAAGACCCAGGAAACCAAGCTAAACCCGGTAAAATCACATTTATTTATAAATAACGATAATACCGCCAGAATTTAAATTTTACTCAGCGCTTGATAGAGAATATCATAAGCGCTATCAATCAAACTCGGTTCTTGGTTCACGCTCGAGAATTTTCTTAACTACCATTTCAGCAGGTACGTCCATCATAAATAATACTACATACCGCTTGTGTCACGGGCATCTCAATTTTAAAGTGCCGACTCATTCGCTCCGCCTCTCGTGCAGTATGCACTCCTTCTGCTACATGTCCGATTTTTTGTAAAATATCAGGTAGCAATTGGCCAGCCGCTAGCATCATCCCTACTTGGCGGTTACGCGACATATCACCGGTACAAGTTAAAATCAGATCACCAATTCCAGCCAACCCCATAAATGTCTCTCTGCAGCCACCCAATGCCACGCCCAGACGCGTAATTTCTGCTAAGCCACGGGTTATCAATGCAGCTCGTGCATTATTGCCCAGTTTTAATCCATCAGAAATCCCAGTAGCTATCGCAATAACATTTTTTATAGCGCCACCAGTTTCTACACCAATTACATCGTTACTTGAATAAATACGTAAGCAAGCCGTGTGAATTTCCCTAATAATATATTTAGAAAACTTATTGTCATCTGATGCCAAAGTTAGGGCGGTAGGTAATCCCTGCGCCACTTCTTGTGCGAAGCTTGGGCCTGATAAAATACCACAGGGCGCTGTCTTGGAATAAACCTCCTGTACTATTTGATGGGATAGCAATGAAGATTGCGTCTCAAACCCCTTACACCCAAGAATTATTGGCAATGCTTTATCTATTGCCCTAATTTTTTGCAATAACTCACGCAATCCAGCGACTGGAATAGCAATCAGAATAAATTCAGCATATTTGACAGCAAGATCCAGCTCTGAGGTTAATTTCAAAGAATCAGGTAAAAATAAATCAGGAAGATAGCGTTGATTGACCCGTTGCGCCAAAAGCTCAGCTAACTGATTCTGATCTCTCGTCCACAATGTGACTTGATGATTTGCAGAAAGATTGATGGCCAGCGCTGTACCCCAAGCACCTGCTCCCAATATGGCAATTTTCATGAACCCCAGACCTGATTAGATCTGATATAACCAATCTGGCCGTCGCGATGACGTACTTTAACCCAGTCGGCAACGTCGGAGTTTAACCATTCTATAACCACATTTTTTTGAGCCTGAAAAAGTAGGGATGAATGAACATCTGGTGATTGATATACGTCGGCTAATGGAGCAGTCACAATAACAAAGCGCTTATCACTTAGAAATTTTCTCTCTACCCACGCAATTGCACCACTGCTATCACGTACTTTCACCCACCCCTCAACTTTCGCTATCACTTTTAATGGCAAATGAAGGCTTACTACATATAATTTTTCAGCATTCAGCGAAGGAGCGTCATACATTATGACAGCATTCTCCGAGACAGAAAAAAATTCTGTTTCTGCCGCCACACTCCAACACGAAAAAAAAAGCAAAAAAAACAGAAAGAAACTTTCGATCAAGTCTCTTCTTTGTAGCAAGTGAACCCCCTATTAATGGACGCTTTCTGTCTCAGATGTTTGTTGAGCTTTCTCAGTTTTTGATTCAGCCTGCTGCTTTTTCTGGTGATAAATGACTTCAAAATTAACTGGATTAAGGATGACTGGAGGAAACCCTGCGCGCACCACAGTATCCGACACAGTTTCACGCAAATAAGGAAATAAAATATTTGGACATACGATCCCCAGCACAGGATCAATATCATTTCCAGGCACATTACGTATCCGAAAGATTCCAGCCTGGTGAGCTTCAATCAGAAATACGGTTTTCTCCTTAATTCGTGAAGTAACAGTAATCGTCAGCATAACTTCATAAATATCCCCCTCAATACATGTATCTTGGGTACTTAACTGCATGTTAATTTCAGGAACTTCCCGATCAAGAAAAATATGCGGTGCATTTGGAATTTCAAGAGAAAGATCCTTGACATAAATTTTCTCAATAGCAAATACAGGCTGTTGCTCACTCATATTAAATTCTAATTGAAATAATTGATAATAAAGATTATTAAACGATAGAACATCGCTAACAATTAGGTTGTTAACAGTTTTATGACCCCACCTTGCTGATCAAGTCGCGCAAGATCATCATAACCTCCTATGTGGGTCTCTCCAATATAGATTTGGGGTACGGTGCGACGCCCAGTTTTTTTGATCATTTCAGTACGTTGATCGGGATGCAAATCAACTCTGATTTTATCTATTTCCTCAACACCTCTTGATCGCAGCAACTTCTCCGCCATCGTGCAATAAGGACAAAAACCCGACACATACATGACCACCTTTGCCATATTCACTTTCTACCTATTTAGCGATCTTTTATCATTGGAAGATTTTCTCGTCGCCATGTATCAATACCGCCGTTAAGATTATAAACTTTCTTGAAGCCATTTTTACGTAAAACTGCACCAGCATGGCCTGCACGCAAGCTAGGTTGGAATATCACAACAATAGGTTTATCCTTGAACTTCTCCAGTTCATGCCAGCGCTCCGCTATCCTCTCAACAGAAATATGCTTAGAATTTGGAGGATGACCTTCAGCATATTCACGATCATCCCTCACATCGAGTATTACAGCATTTTCGTAATTAATAAACCTGATTGCTCTCTGAACATCTATTTCTTTAGCAGAATTGCGTGAAAGCATTGGCCATAACAGCATACCACCACTCATAACAGCAGCAATAATGAAAAAAATATTTTCCTGTAAAAAGGTTGATTCCATATAAGTAAGTGCCCGTTCCAGTTCTTTCGGTTTTTATTAACCTTTCATTTTAGCAAAGTATTCATGAATCTCCATCTCAAAAAAAACAAGAAAGAGGCAATAATAACAAAATAACGCTATAAGTTATCATGAAGAAACTGATATCCCACAGCGTGCCTTATACAATTTTAGCTCCAACATTTTATTGAAACTTAATTAAATAGATAGCTGCTTAAGCAGAAATGCACACTTTTTTTATGGCTACACAGCAAAAAAACAAGGAAGATCACTGCAATATGCTGCGTTCTTTGTCAAAATATAATAAAATTCTGGTGTATCAACCGCTTTTATAAACTATTAGCTTCTTCTTTTGAAGGTCAACATGAAAAAACTCATTCTCCTGCGGCATGGAGAAAGCATTTGGAATAAGGAAAATCGTTTTACCGGCTGGACAGACGTAGATTTAACACCAAAAGGACAGGAAGAAGCCAAATCTGCTGGTCAGCTTTTACGAGAGAATGGATTTATCTTTGATGTTGCTTATACCTCAGTGCTAAAGCGTGCCATTCGCACACTTTGGATCACACTCGATCAAATGGATCAAATGTGGGTCCCAATTAATCTTAGCTGGCGACTAAATGAACGGCATTACGGTGCATTACAAGGATTGAACAAAGCGGAAACAGCTGCTCATTATGGCGAAGAACAAGTCTTACTATGGCGGCGTGGCTATGATATTCAGCCTCCAGCGCTTATAATTGATGATAAACGCTACCCCGGTTTTGATCCTCGCTATAGCAATGTATCCAGGCAAGAAATTCCTCTGACTGAGAGTCTCAAAGATACAGTCACTAGATTTTTACCTTTTTGGATCCAGACTATTGCGCCACAAGTCAAAGCTGGACAGCAAGTAATCATTGTAGCGCATGGTAACTCCTTGCGAGCACTCATTAAATATCTTGATAATATTTCAGACCAAGATATTCTTAACTATAACATACCTACTGGTATTCCTCTGGTGTATGAGCTCGACGATAATTTAAAACCCATGCGCAATTACTATCTCGGCAACTTAGCTGAAATTGAAAAAGCCATGTCAGATGTAGCAAACCAGGCCAAAGCGAATGCTTAATCTAACATATGCGAAAAATCGCGCGCCCATAGACCTTGTGCACGATATATCTGAAATAAATCATGTGTTCCAATGGAAATGATACACTGCGCAAAATCATTACGTTTTTTTTAGCTCTCATATGTACAGGCCAGCTTTATGCCGATCCCCAAGCCAGCAAAGAATTAAAACAGTTACAAAATCGCATTAAAGCTTTACAGAAAGATCTGGCAAGCAAGGAAACATCTAAAATTGAAGCCGCAGATGCCTTACGCGAATCAGAACGCACTATTAGCAAAACCAATCGAATATTGCTCACGCTTGCTCAACAACTGATCGACGCTAATATTAGTCTTGATCAATTATTGGCGCAATCTAAACAAATTCAAAGTGAAATTAAAATGCAGCAAGAGCAGCTTGGTAAGATGCTTTACTATCAATACATAAACGGACAGCAGGATTACATGCAGTTACTGCTCAAACAGCAAGATCCCAATCAAATAGCTCGCAATCTTTATTATTATGGATACCTCAAGCGAGCACGCTCCGAAAATATTAATACCTTACGTGCTCAACTTGAACAATTAGACATATTAACTCGCGAGAGCCACACAAAAAGAGAAGAAATTGTAAAAATTCAAACAGAGCAAACTAAAAGAAAGCAACAACTTGAACAAGAAAAAATCAAGCGCGCAGAAATTCTTGCAAATCTTTCTGAAGAAATTCTCCAGCAACAGCGAGAAATTAACAAGCTCAAAAGCGATGAGCAGCGGCTGTCTAAGTTAGTAAAAGAAATCAATAGACTGCTTAGTCAAAAAAAATCTACACCCCAAAAATCTACCCCTCCTGCCACAGATAAATCTTCTCAACCATCGCTTCATAACAGTTTGCCTCCTGATTCTTCCGCAAGCGGGCGTTCATTTGAATTACTCAAAGGCCAACTACGATTACCGGTACGAGGGGAACTTGTCAATCGTTTTGACAGTCCACGGCAAGAGGGAGGAATTAAATGGAAAGGATTATTTATTCGCTCCCAAAATGGTAATGAGGTAAAAGCAATAGCAAGCGGACAAGTTGTATTTGCCGATTGGTTGCGTGGATTTGGGAACCTTATGATTTTAGATCATGGCAACAATTATATGAGTCTTTATGGCTACAATGAAGCCATCTACAAACGTGTTGGCGATCGCGTTCGAAGTGGCGATACGATAGCTACTGTAGGAAACAGCGGTGGTCACCGTGAATCAGGTTTATACTTTGAATTGCGACACCAGGGTAAACCATTTGATCCATTGACTTGGATGATAATAGAATGAAATTTATGGTAAAAATAGTAAAGTTGATAGGCGCGGAGAATACGTGATGCATAATTTTATTAAAAAATTCAGTTTAATCCTCTTTGGAGTTGCTGCCGGAGTGATGATCAGTCTCAACTTTTCCGCTGTTGCGGATAAAGCACTCAAAGCGGAGTTGCCTCCTCTCCCAATCGAAGAGTTACGAGCCTTTACCCAGGTGTTTGGTCGCATTAAAAGCGACTATGTCGAACCTGTTGATGATAAGAAACTTATCACTGAAGCCATCAACGGCATGCTGGTTGGCTTGGATCCACACTCTGCCTATTTGGATAGCGAAGAATATAAAGAATTGCAAATCGGTACACAAGGTGAATTTGGTGGACTCGGCATCCAAGTTACCATGGAAGATGGTCTGGTTAAAGTCATTTCACCAATTGAGGACACGCCAGCATTTCGGGCCGGTATCAAAACAGGTGACCTGATTATCAAACTGGATGATACCGCAGTGAAAGGTATGACCCTTAATGAGGCTATCAAGCGCATGCGAGGTAAACCTGACACTTCGATTACACTCACTATCGCTCGGGAAGGCGAAAGTGAGCCGCTGGAATTCACATTAATGCGTGCTATTATCAAAATCGAAAGTGTCAAAGCAAAATTAATTGAGCCTGGCTATGGTTATTTGCGAGTTACGCAATTCCAAGAACATACAGGTGAAAATGTGGCCCAGGCAATTGAAAAGTTATTTAAGGAAAGCAAAATTGCGATGAAAGGACTGGTGCTTGATTTAAGAAACGACCCTGGCGGGTTACTCAACAGTGCTGTAGCAGTGTCGGCAGCGTTTCTTCCAACTAATGCACTCATCGTCTATACAGAGGGACGTACAAGTGATGCAAAAATGCGGCTCATGGCTAGTCCTGAATATTATCTGCGTGGACCAGGTAAAGATTTTATAGCAGGATTACCATCGGAAATTAAAACAGTACCCATGGTTACACTAGTAAACGGTGGCTCAGCTTCTGCTTCTGAAATTGTTGCAGGTGCGCTACAGGATCATAAACGCTCCATTGTCATGGGCACCCAAACATTTGGCAAAGGTTCAGTGCAAACTATTCTTCCCCTTGGCAACAATACTGCTATCAAGTTAACTACAGCCCGTTACTACACACCTAATGGTCAGTCCATTCAGGCCAAGGGCATCACGCCGGATATTATCGATGAAACGGATGATGCTTCCCGGCAATTGCGTGAATCAGATCTTAGTCGGCATCTGCGTAGTAACAAAGCTGATGAAGCCTTGAAAATTGATGCTGCAGACTCACAAAAAGCTAATGAATCGGATGATAAGCCCAAAAGCAAAAAATCTAGCACCAAGAAAAAGACTCCTTTGGAGTTTGGTACTAGTGATGATTTGTTGCTTACCAAAGCCATTAAGCATCTGAAAGGGATTGATGCAGATGCAAAAAGAAAATCTACAAAAACTGCGAAAAAAAGCAGCTGATTCCTTAGCAATGCAATAGCTGAAAAGTGAGGCAGGAGGATTGTGGATGACAGTCAGCTATTGCGTTATAGCCGCCATATCTTGCTACCCCAAATTGATGTAAGGGGACAAGAAAAGCTAACGCAATCATGCATACTGATCGTTGGAGCGGGGGGACTGGGTTCCCCCGCTGCACTTTATCTTGCTGCCAGTGGTATCGGAAAAATCGTTATCTGTGACAATGATACCGTCGACCTAACTAATTTGCAGAGGCAAATCATCCACAACACCGACGCGATTGGTGAACCTAAAACGACTTCTGCTCGAAGAACGCTTCATCATATCAATCCAGAAGTCGAAATTATGACCTTGCAAGAGCAGGTAACAGAGGAAATGCTGGTGCATCTGCTTTATTCCGCTGATGCAGTGGTCGATGCCAGCGACAATTTTGCCACTCGTCATGCCATCAACCAGGCTTGTATTATTCAAAAAAAACCTCTGATCTCAGGGGCCGTGGTGCGCTTTGATGGACAGGTCTCCGTATTTGATCTACGTTATGCCGACAATCCCTGTTACCATTGTCTTTTTCCCCTTTCTGGCGAAGATAATGATCCCAATTGCGCTGTGATGGGTGTATTTGCACCTTTAGCCGGAATCATCGGCTGCACTCAAGCAGCTGAAACAATCAAAGTTTTGCTGGGCATTGGCGAAACACTCAACGGACGTTTACTCTTACTCGATGGGCTGACAATGAAATGGCGAACAATCAACTTAAAAAAAGATCCTGCCTGCGAAGCTTGTAGTTCCAGCGCAGCAAGGAATAGCAACGACGGCTGATAAACTCTAGCTTACTGGGTCGCTACCTTATTCATTGAATTTCAAACTGCAGCGCTGCCAATCGTGCATAAAGCTTGCTGGTTGCCATCAATTCTGCATGCGTGCCTAGCGCTTCTAAACGTCCATGGTTAAGAACTGCGATCCTATCCGCTGATTTGACAGTACTCAAGCGATGCGCAATCGCTATCGTGGTACGGTGTGCCATCAACTGAGATAGCGCTTGCTGCACCCAATATTCACTTTCTGCATCCAACGCGCTGGTTGCTTCATCCAACAACAAAATCGTTGCATTGGCCAAAATAGCACGGGCAATCGCAATTCGCTGTTTCTGCCCACCTGACAATCCTAAACCTGCGTCACCCAAATGCGTTTGATAGCCTTGCGGCAGATCAACGATAAACTCATGCGCGTAGGCTGCCTTGGCGGCAATTTCTACTTCTGCATCCGTTGCATCCTGGCGAGCATAACGAAGATTATCACTGATGGTGCCATAAAATAAGATCGGGTTTTGTGACACTAATGCAAAGCATGCTCGCAAAGCTGTAATGTCCAACTGCCGGATATCGATCCCTTCCAGCTTTATGCAACCAGATTGCGGATCATAAAAACGTAATAGCAAATCAAACAAGGTCGATTTTCCGGCACCTGATGGCCCGACCAGCGCCAGCATCTCGCCTGCTTTGATAGTCAGTGACAATTCATTGATGGCAAGCACATCAGGGCGCGAGGGATAAGCAAAACACAATTGATCTATTTCGATACGACCCGATACGGTCGGCAACGATTTTGGATTAGAAGGCGATACGATCTGGCTTGGGGCAGATAATAACTCCACTGTACGCTCAGCGGCACCCGCAGCACGTTGCAGTTCTCCCAAAACTTCCGAGATCGAACCCACCGCAGAACCGACGATAACGCTGTAAAAAACAAATGCCGCCAATTCACCTCCGCTAATCTGTCCTGCAATCACATCCATGCCGCCCACCCACAGTACCAAACCCACCGCACCAAACACCAGAATGATCACTACAGTGATCAACAATGCACGTTGAACGGTTCGTTGCTTGGCTATGGCAAAAGCATCCTCCACATACCGATGAAAGATGTTTTTATCAATCTCTTGATGGTTGTAAGCCTGCACAGTCTTTATCTGCCCCAGAATCTCGCCGATATAGGCGCCTACTGCTGCAACCCTATCCTGGCTTTGACGGGACAGACGCCGCACCCTGCGTCCAAATACCAAAATAGGCGCCACCACCAACGGCACGCTGACCAACACCAGTGCTGTCAACTTGGCATTGGTTATAAACAACCAGACCACCCCTCCTAGCAACATGACGAGATTGCGCAAAGCAACAGAAACAGATGAACCAATGACGGATTGGAGCAAAGTCATATCTGCAGTCAAGCGTGATTGAATTTCGAGACTGCGATTATTCTCAAAAAAACCAGGATGCAAATTGATTAAATGATCGAACACTTTGCAGCGGATATCTGCCACCACGCGCTCACCCAGCCAGGTCACCCAGTAAAAGCGAGTAAAGGTACCCATAGCCAGCGCGATAATAAGCAAAATGAAAATAATCATATACTGCGTCAGCAGCTCAATCGATTGGGTAGCCAAACCACGATCGATCAGCAAACGGATGCCTTGCCCGATCGAAAGCATGATCGTTGCAGTAAATAACAGGGCCACAAGGCTGAAAGCAACTTGCCTTTTGTAGGGCGCAACAAACGTAACCACCATCCTGGCTTTCTGCCAGCGATCGTGGAATACACGCAACAAATTAATCATTTGAGGATAATCGGTAACAAAAATGTGAGCTTATTGGTTTGCGGATAACACAGATAAAATAAAATCATGCTGACGAAAGCACTGAATCAATCAACTTAATTGTTGTATAACATATCAGCTACACACTTTAGCAAATTAATCACTATCCGGAATCATAAATAGTTTATGTTTCATTCTATACTCGCCATTTGCATCGGCGCATCGTTAGGCGCTCTCCTGCGCTGGTTCCTTGGAACCGCACTCAATGCGATGTTCCCGACTATTCCGCCAGGAACGCTCATCGCTAATCTTATTGGCAGTTATTTGATCGGCGTAGCAATTGCCCTTTTTGCCAATCATCCGGAGCTTGCACCCCAGTGGCGTTTATTTATCATCACTGGCTTCCTCGGTGGACTCACTACTTTCTCCACCTTCTCGGCAGAAATCATGACACTCATTCAACAGGGACGGCTACTCTGGGCAGCCGGCGCCATTGGTCTACATGTGATAGGATCATTGTTGATGACGATGCTCGGGTTGGCGACAATTTCGCTCTTCAGGAGCGCCTAAATTCAAGGAAGAAAGGCTATGCACGGTTATCAATTGACTTTTTTTACCCACCAAGCCCGCCAGCATGATGGCTTACCCTTGGGTGAATGGTTATTACAGGAAGCGCACAAACTCGGTATCAGAGGTGCCACATTAATTGCTGCAACCCAGGGATACGGTCATGATGGCAAGCTGCATGCAGCACATTTCTTCGAGTTGGGTGATCAGCCCATCGAAGTAATGATGGCGCTGAGTGAAGCTGACGCCGAACGCATATTTACCCGACTACACGAAGAAGGAATCAATATCTTCTTCGTTAAAACACCTATCGAATATGGCATGAGCGGAGAACACTGAGCAGCTCATTCTCGTTCTGGTGCGACGACTCTACCCAGATTTAGGTTATTGCGGAGGCATTTCATAATCTGCAGTAAGCAGCTCTAGCAGATGATCATTCGGATCACGGAAATAAACTCCACGCCCTCCATAATTATGGTTGATCGTCATATTCTCTGCCTCAGTAGGGCCACTGCCATATTTGAGCTTCTCCGCTTGCAAGCGCGCAAATAATTCGTCAAATTCCTGCTCGGAAACTTTAAACGCATAATGGTGCGATTCAAACTTTTCCCTACTATCAAAATCCAGGCATAGCGTATCGTTCACACGCACCACAATAAAGTGGGAGAATTTACCCAAATATTCAAAACCAAATAACCTGCAATAAAGCTCTGCGGATGCTTGCTTATCAAAGCACGGTACAATCGTATGATTTAGAGTAATGGTCATAATAAACTCCTTGTGCAAGAAATTTAATCTGGAAATCTTCAAGATTAGAATTTCTCTTTTAGAATATCACCAATTTTGGACGAACAGCGAAAGAAGCAGTTATCGCTTAGACATCAATATTCAGGTTACTGATAGTTAAAAGAATTTTTTTGGGAAGTTGGAATTCTCTGAACGCTAACAAGGTATCTGTAATCTTCTTAAATAAAAAATGACTACTTTAATCCCTAGCTACTCGACTTGCATTTCCCGCATGACTGCCGGTGAAAGACGTTTTGCCCAACGCTTGGAAGCAAAACTGGAGGATGATTACTTATGCTGGTATGACGTGCCCATCGGTCAATCGATGAGACATCCAGATTTTATCGTGCTGCATCCTAAACGTGGCTTGCTGATTCTTGAAGTCAAAGATTGGAAGCTGGCTAGCATCCAATCCATTACTAAAACGGACGTGACTTTGCTGATAGCTGAGGGATTGGTGCGTAAGCGCAATCCCCTTGAGCAAGCCCGTCAATATGCTCATGCAGTGGCCGATATGCTTCAAAAGGATGCTCAATTAGTTTTCAGCAGTGGTCGGATGCAGGGTCAACTGCTTTTTCCTTGGTCCTATGGAGTAGTGCTAGCCAATATCAGCCGCAAACAGTTTGACAGCACTGACTTAAATGAAGTAATGGAGCCTCATCGTGTCATTTGTCAGGATGAAATGGCCGAATCGATAGAGATAGAAGTGTTCCAGAAACATCTGTGGGACATGTTTACTCTAGAAGGTTATGATAGTCTTAGCCTGCCGCAGATTAATCGAATACGCTGGCATATGTTTCCTGAAATTCGGATACCGGCAAAGCATGGCGATCCATTTGATAAAGCTGAGACAGCAGCTACCGTGATACCGAGCATTTTGCAGGTCATGGATTTACAGCAGGAACAGCTTGCGCGCAGCCTCGGTGAAGGCCATCGGATCATTCACGGTGTGGCAGGCTCTGGCAAGACACTGATACTTGGTTATCGCGCTAAATATCTTGCCAACGTCTGCACTAAGCCGATTTTGATTCTTTGTTACAACAAGGTACTTGCTAAACGTCTCGAGCACTGGATATTACAAAAAGAACTCGCTAGCAAAGTCAATGTTCATACCTTTCATGCCTGGTGTCATCGTCAGCTCATAACTTATCACATAGGTTTGCCCGAAGGCGATGCCAAGCGCGCAGACTATTGGGATGACATGGTCAATCAAATTATCCGCGCAGTGGATAACAAGCTTATTCCTTCCGGGCAGTACGAAGCGGTGTTAATCGACGAAGGCCATGATTTTCGTTCGGAATGGCTCAAACTAATAGTCCAGATGGTTGATCCGCGCACAAATTCGTTACTGGTTCTTTATGATGATGTTCAATCCATTTACCACTCGAAGGAGAAGCGTAACTTCAGCTTTAAGAGTGTGGGCATCCAAGCACAAGGCAGAACTACTATACTCAAGATCAATTACCGTAATACGCAGGAAATTCTTCAATTTGCAGGAAAATTTGCCAGTGATTTGCTTACTCCTACCGAAACAGATGAAGATAGTGCACCGCGTTTGATGCCGATTTCCGCCGGATGCAAAGGACCTGGAGCCTTTGTTGATCAAATTACCGAATCTTCAGGAGCAAGCAAAATATATCACTGGGCAATTGAAGGCTGCGCACAAAGAGGGTATGCCTTGGAAGGATATGGCGATTCTTTATCGTCACTGGCAACCGGTAGGTAAAACTATCAAAGATGCGCTTACTAGCGCAGATATTCCCTTTAGTTGGAAAAAAGATATTGAATTTAGTGAGAAACAGGATACCGTCAAACTATTGACTTTCCACAGTAGCAAGGGACTGGAATTCCCGCTGATTGCCATTCCGGCTGCAAATATGCAGGCTGATGCAGGAAAGTGCAGCGAAGAAGAAGTCTGCCTGCTATACGTTGCCATGACCCGCGCCACACGAGAATTGATTGTGTTGGATAGCACAAGCCAAGGAAGCCCCAACTAAGGAAACTCCCAATGGCTGCATCCCATCCGTTTCGGCTTTCCATAAAGCAGTCGATAAAGCCAGATTTGATTTACAATTGAATCTGGTCATGTACCTTTAGCTGCATCTCTTTGCTTGTAAATTTTTTTTATGGTCGTTCAATAGACTGTTCCAGTAAGATAATTAACCGTTCGACCTGAGCCTGTCGAAGGTCATCATTCTCGTCTTTTGACGGTTCAGCAGGCCCACCGCGAACGACAATGGTTTTAACGGTAATGATGACTTTTTAGCGGGAGAATTGGTAATGAGTGAGAATAAGAAAAAAATCACTGTCTATTACGATGGCGCCTGCCCAGCCTGCATCAAGGACCGGCAAAACTATGAAAAGCTGGCAGGAAAAAATGGAGAAGAAGTATGCTGGTTTGATATTACTGGTCAGGAGGATCATTTACGTGAGATTGGCATTGATCCGCATAAAGCCTTGAGCGAGCTGCATGTGCGCAATGAAAGCCAACAGATCGTTTCTGAACTGGATGCCTATATTTTGCTGATGTCCCGGGCGCCCTTACTCAAACCACTCGCCTGGCTGATTGGCCAGCCAGTGATTCGACCCTTACTGTCCTCGCTTTACCACCGCATGGTCAATCGTCGTTTGAAAAAAAGTGGACGCCTGCAAATGGACGAAAAGCTTTATTTTCAGGGTGCAGACGGCATCAAGCTCAGCTACCGTCGATGGACAGCGGTACAAACTGAACAAAATTCATCCCTTGCCTTCCCTCTGGTGCTGCTGCATGGCGCTGCCAGCAATTCCACTCGCTGGTGGTATTTTACCCAGCACAGCCGCCTGATTGCCGACCGTCTGCTGCTGCGCCCAGATTTGCGCGGACATGGTGAATCGATGTGGCGTGGCCCGGCGCGCCTCGAAGATTGGAGTCAGGATATCGCTACTCTGCTGCGGCACGAACGCCAGCCACGTGCGATCGTTGTCGGTCATTGCCTCGGCGCCAATATTGCCCTCAACTTTGCCGCGCGCTATCCCGACATGTGTGCTGGCTTGGTACTGATTGAACCCATGGCGCGTGAAGCTGTAACCGGCATTCTGGTCAGAGTGCGGCCATTTATACCGCTGCTGCGAGTCACCGTGGCACTGATCAAACTACTCAACCGACTTGGTCTCTATCGACGCCAACTCGGCACGTTAGATCTGCAGGTATTGGATCGCCGCGTACATCAAGCAAGCCCAGCCGAGCTGCAAACAATGCTGGCAGACTATGGCAGCCCCAAGCATGACCTCAAGGTGATTCCGACAGCGCAGTACCTCAATAACCTGATCGAGATCATGCGACCCTTGCCCATTGCTGATGTGCATTGCCCTACCCTCGTCATCCAGTCAAGCGGACACAGCATCACCGATCCCAAGCGCACCCAAACCCTGCTGCAGCAATTACCGCAAGTGGAATTTGCCACAGTTGACTCCGAGCACTGGCTACCCGCCACCCATCCTGACGAACTGCGCGAGCTGATTGATAGCTGGGTGTTGAAAAATCATAGTTGAATATTCGCCTTTAAATATAACTCGCTTGACTGATGCGCTTGCAGGTGCTCAAATCGGCACTCTCTAACGGACATAACCATGCTGTAACCCTATGAATCTTGCAGAACAGCAATTTCTCAACGATCTCGACAAACGCCTATGGACCATGGCCAACAAGCTGCTGCCGATGCTCGATGCCGCCGTGTACAAGCACGTCGTGCTCGGTCTCATCTTTCTCAAATACGTGTCAGATGCGTTCAAGGAACGGCGTGCTGAGCTTGAGATTGCTTTCCGCGACCAGCACCCCGACCTGCGCGCCGACTACATCATGGCCAATCCGCCCTTCAACATGAAGGAGTGGAACGCCGGCGTGAAAGACGACGACCCGCGCTGGAAGTACGGCATCCCGCCCGCCGGCAACGCCAACTTCGCCTGGATGCAGCACATGATCCACCACCTGGCGCCGCACGGCAGCATGGCGCTGCTGCTCGCCAACGGCTCCATGAGCAGCAACACCAACAACGAAGGCGAAATCCGCAAGGCGCTGATCGAGGCCGATCTGGTCGAATGCATGGTCGCGCTGCCCGGCCAGCTCTTCACCAACACCCAGATCCCCGCCTGCATCTGGTTCCTCACCCAGAACAAACAAGATGGCCGTCATTCCCGCGAAAGCGGGAATCCAGCGTTCAGAAACCGCAAGAGCGAAATCCTGTTCATCGACGCACGCAACCTCGGCTACATGAAAGACCGCGTGCTGCGCGACTTCGCGCCCGAAGACATCCGCAAAATCGCCGACACCTTCCACGCCTGGAAGCAATCCGTTCGCCCTGAGCCTGTCGAAGGGCAACTCATTTATCAAGACATCCCCGGCTTCTGCAAGGCCGCCAAGCTCGCAGACATCCAGAAGCACGACTACGTCCTCACCCCCGGCCGCTATGTCGGCGCAGCAGAACAGGAAGATGACGGTGAACCGTTCGAGGACAAGATGGTACGGCTCACGGCACAGTTGAACGAGCAGTTCGGCGAGAGCGCGCGGCTGGAAGCGGTGATTCGCGAGAATCTGGCGAGGTTGGGTTATGGCGGGTGAATGGACCAAAGTTACGCTTGAGCAAATCAAAGCCCCCATTCCTAACGCTATCGCAATGGGGCCATTTGGATCACGTATCAAAACTGACAACTTTGTCCCAATTGGAGTGCCGGTCATTCGAGGTGGAAACCTCAATGCGTCGCGGCTACTCGATGACGAGTTTGTTTATCTTACAGAAGAGAAGGCAGATGAACTGCGCGCCTCAAATGCGCGACCCGGTGACATCGTAATTACACATCGCGGGACTATAGGTCAAGTAGGAATTATTCCTTACAGTGCACGTCATCCACGGTATGTGGTCTCTCAGAGTCAAATGAAATTCACAGTGGATCCGAAAAAGGCCGATCCATTTTTCATTTTCTACTTTCTTCGCTCCCCCGTCGGCCAGCATCAACTATTAGCCAACACATCGCAGGTCGGGTGCCCGCAATTGCGCAGCCAACAAGCAGTCTAAAGGCTATAGAAGTCTTGCTTCCGCCCACCGTTGACGAGCAACGCACCATCGCCCACATCCTCGGCACGCTCGACGACAAGATCGAACTGAACCACCGCATGAACGAAACGCTGGATGCCATCGCGCGGGCGATCTTCAAGTCCTGGTTCGTCGACTTCGACCCCGTCCGCGCCAAAGCCAGCGGTGAGTCGCCCGACTCCATCTGCCGCCGCCTCGGCCTCACCCCTGACCTCCTCGCCCTTTTCCCTGACCGCTTCCAGGATTCCGAACTTGGCGAGATTCCGGATGGGTGGAAAATCGGAACGCTCGGAGATGTGGCAGAACATCCGCGGCGCGGAATTCAACCGGCTGAGATCGCAGCAGCTACACCCTATATAGCTCTCGAACACATGCCGCGACGCTGTATTGCACTGTCTGATTGGGATATGGCCGATGGTCTGGAAAGTAACAAATTCCAGTTTAGGAAAAGCGAAATCCTGTTCGGGAAACTGCGACCATACTTCCACAAAGTAGGGGTCGCGCCAATCGATGGAGTCTGTTCTACAGATATCGTTGTTGTGACTCCGAAAGCTGAGGGTTGGTTCGGTTTCGTATTAGGCCACATATCAAGCGATGCTTTCGTGGAACACACGAACGCCGGTTCTACCGGCACAAAAATGCCGCGCACAAGCTGGTACGACATGGCGCGATACCAAATCGTGATTCCTCCCGACGCACTATCGAATGCCTACACCGCTTTAGTGCACCCTGTAGTTGATCGGATTATCGCCTCCATTCACGAACGACGAACTCTTGCCGGATTGCGCGATGCGCTCCTCCCCAAACTCCTCTCAGGCGAACTACGCGTAAGCCATTTGGAGAATACCCATAAAGAGGAAGTGGCATGAAGCTATCGAGCGTTACGATCCACAACTTCCGTGGAATTCTTGAGCAGAATTTTCATGTGAAGAGTTATAGCCTGCTTGTTGGTGCGAACAATGCCGGCAAGAGCAGCGTCATCGATGCCATCCGGGCGTTTTACGAGAAGGATGGATTTAAGTTCAAGAAGGAAAATGACTTTCCGTTTGTCGCAACAGCCGATCAGGAATCCTGGGTAGAACTGTCGTTTTCCCTGACGAACGAGGAATATGACTCACTCGCGGATGACTACAAGAGTGCAGAAAAGGTATTGCGGGTTCGCAAGTATTTCCAAACAGTAACCAAGACGCACGACGGCAAATCCGCAACAGGCACAATCTTTGGCTACAAGAAAGATGGCTCGCTATCGAATGAGCCGTTTTATGGTGCAAAGAACGTTCAGAGTGGGAAGTTTGGAGATCTTATCTATATCCCAGCGATAAGCAAAGTTGACGAACACGCTAAGCTCAGTGGCCCCTCGGCTCTCCGTGATTTGCTGACGGACATCATGAGTGATGTTGTCGAAGAAGGGAAAGCCTATAGCGACTTCTCGGCCAGTGTTCAGAAGTTTTCCGAGTCCATACGTGATGAAAAGACGGCGGATAACCGTTCCCTAGCTGGGTTCGAGGCTGAGTTGAACGCTCTTCTCGAACCATGGGACTCAGAGTTCAAGCTGAAATTTCCACCACCCTCAGCGCCAGAAATCATCAAGTCGATGCTCGGCTGGGATTTGGTCGATCAATTCCATGGTAAGGCACAGGGCATTGATTACTATGGATCAGGATTTCAACGGCATTTCATTTATTCGTTGATTCAGCTTGGATCAAAATATGTGGGAAAGACACTGCCCAAGAAGGCGAAGGATTTCACTCCCTCGCTGAATCTGGTTCTGTTTGAGGAGCCTGAAGCATTTCTGCACCCGCCACAGCAAGAAGTCCTAGCCCGTAACCTCATGGGAGTCGCTTCTTCAGGGCATTGGCAAGTAATGTGCGCGACGCATTCTGCTCATTTTGTAAGCAAGAACGCTTCAGATATTCCGGCGGTGATACGGCTTCGGCGTGTGGCAGGTATCACAGAGAAATTTCAAATCGATGATGCGGCATGGAATGAGATTGTCGATGCAAACCAGGTCATTATGGTTATCGCCAAGAAATACCCAAAGATGGAAAGACGATTGCACGAAGATGATGCAAAGCCAGAGATGGAGGCTATTAAGCATTTCTTGTGGCTAAACCCAGATCGATCGAGTGTGTTTTTCGCTAATCACGTCGTGCTGGTGGAAGGCCCTACTGAGGTTGCGCTGATCAATCGGCTTGTTGGTGATGGAAAGATTGGTAATGCGGACTGTGGTTTTTATGTTCTCGACTGTATCGGCAAGTACAATATTCATCGCTTCATGAATCTGCTAAGCACTCTTGGTGTTCCGCATTCGGTGATTCACGACGATGACAACAACAAGGACGAACATTCGGACATTAACCAGCTAATTGAAGATTCCAAACATCCAAAACTGACTCTCTGTGTCAAGCCGATAGTCGGTGACCTAGAGACAATGCTTGGCATTCCGCTTGCCGGCCCAGATCACCGAAAGCCGCAACACGTTTTGTACCAGTACGAGACTGGAAAAATTGATGCCATTAAGGTAGAAGAATTTTGTGCACTGATAGAAGCATGTCTACCCAACAAGAGTCCAGAAGTACCGGGAATAGCCTAGTTGGTCAAATTCAATGACTGAAGACGATCTCGAACAACTCGCCCTGACCTGGTTCCAGGACACCGGCTGGGAATACCGCCATGGCCCAGACATCGCCCCGGACGGCGATACGCCCGAGCGCGCCGATTACCGGCAGGTGTTGTTGCAGGGGCGCTTGCTCGATGCGCTGCACCGGCTGAATCCGGGTGTACCCGAGGCGGTGCTGGACGAGGTATTGCATCGCGTCGCCAAACTGCATGAGCCATCGCTGATCCAGAACAACCGCAGCTTTCACGAAGCGCTGCATCGACGGCTGCCAGTGGAAGTGGAGATCAGACGGCGAGAAGCGCGGCGACCGTGTGCGCCTGATCGACTTCGAGCATCCGCAGAACAACCGCTTTCTGGTGGTGAATCAGTACACGGTGCAGGGCACCAAGCAGCCGCGCCGCCCGGATCTGGTGTGCTTCATCAACGGCCTGCCGATTGCGGTGATCGAACTCAAGAACCCGGCGGCTGAGCAGGCGGATATCTGGGCGGCCTTCAATCAGCTCGAAACCTACAAGGCCGAGATTGCCGACCTGTTCGTGTTCAACGAGGCGCTGGTGATCTCCGATGGCCTGCACGCGCGCGTGGGTTCGCTCACGGCCGACCGCGAGCGCTTCCTGCCGTGGCGCACGCATCCGCAACGAGAACGACCGGCCGCTGCTGGAGTTTGAGCTGGAGAAAGTGGTGCGCGGCTTCTTCGCGCCCGAGCTGCTGCTGGACTATCTGCGTTATTTCATTCTCTATGAGCAGAGCGATGACGGGCTGATCAAGAAGATCGCCGGTTACCACCAGTTCCACGCCGTGCGCGAAGCAGTGCGGGTCACGGTGATTGCCGCCACGCAACCGCAGATCGAGGAAAACAAGGCGCAGCAGGAACGCGCAACCTATGGCAAGCAGGTGGTGCCAGGTTCGCGCAAAGGCGGCATCGTCTGGCATACCCAGGGCTCGGGCAAGAGCATTTCCATGGTGTGCTTTACCGGCAAGCTGATGCAGCAGCCGGAGATGCAGAACCCCACGATTGTGGTGGTCACCGACCGCAATGATCTGGACGGGCAATTGTTCCAGACCTTTGTTGGTGCACGTTCATTGCTGAAAGAAACGCCGCAGCAGGCAGAAGATCGCGAGCAGTTGCGTGCATTGCTGGCGGGGCGGCCATCTGGTGGCATCATTTTCACCACCGTACAGAAGTTTTCCACAGAGAAAGACGAAGACCAATTCCCGTGCCTGACTGAGCGCACCAATATTGTGGTGATTGCCGACGAAGCGCACCGTTCGCAGTACGGCTTTCGCGCCGTGCTCGACAAGAAGTCGGGCAAATACAAATATGGTTTTGCCAAGCACCTGCGCGACGCCCTACCCTACGCCACCTTTGTCGGCTTTACCGGCACGCCGGTGGAAACGGATGATAAGGATACCCGTGCGGTGTTCGGCGACTATGTCAGCATCTATGACATTCAGGATGCGGTCGATGACGGCGCTACGGTACCGATCTACTATGAAAGCCGTTTGGCTAGGCTGGATATCAATCAGGCCGAAATTGAACAACTCAGCGATCAGGTTGAAGAAATCTTCGAGGATGAAGAAAACATCGCACTGCGCGAGGCAGCCAAAACCAAGTGGGCCGCACTGGAAAAGCTCGTGGGTGCGGAACCGCGTATCAAGCAAGTGGCAGCGGATATCGTGCAGCACTTTGAAGCGCGCAATGCCGCAGTAGAGGGCAAGGGCATGATCGTAGCCATGAGCCGTGAAATTTGCGTCCATCTCTATAACGCTATCGTGGCGCTGCGGCCGGAATGGCACAGCCCTGATCCGGTCCAAGGGGCAATCAAGATAATCATGACCGGCTCAGCGCTGATACCGAGCTGATGCAGCATCACATCTACAGCGCCGCTACCAAGAAGCAATTGGAAAAGCGTTTCAAGAACCCCAAAGACCCACTGAAGCTGGTGATCGTGCGTGATATGTGGCTGACCGGCTTTGATGTGCCCTGCCTGCATACCATGTATATTGACAAGCCGATGCGCGACCACAACCTGATGCAGGCCATCGCCCGCGTAAACCGCGTATTCCGCGACAAGGAAGGCGGGCTGGTAGTCGACTACATCGGCATTGCCGCCGAGTTGCGCCGTGCATTGAAAATCTATACTGACAGCCGTGGCAAGGGTCAGCCCACCCTTGATACCGCGGAAGCGCTGGCCAAACTCAAGGAGCTGATGGATGTGGCGCGCGGCATCCTGCACGGCTTTGACTACGCCTCCTATCGTACCCAGGCGACGCAACTTCTGCTGCCTACTGCCAACTTTGTGCTGGGACTAGAAGATGGCAAGAAGCGCTGGTTTGATGTGGTGCTAGGCGATTACCAAAGCCTTCTCCCTGTGCGGTACGCTGGATGACGCTATCGCGCTCCGCGAAGAAATCGCCTTCTTCCAGGCCATCAAGAGCGTGATCGCCAAAGCCACCGAAACCGACCAGAAGTTGTCGGAGGATCGCAAGCATGCGGTACTCAAGCAGATTCTGGACAACGCGGTGGTAGCTGAAGGTGTGGAGGATATCTTCAAGCTGGCGGGACTGGAACGGCCAGATATTGGGATCCTGTCCGATGGCTTTCTGGAAGAAGTGCGCAATTTGCCGCAGCGCAACTTTGCGGTGGAGCTGCTGCAGAAACTGCTCAATGATGAGATCAAATCCCGCAGCAGAGCCAACGTGATTCTGGAGAAGAAATTCAGCGACCGACTGCAGGAAGCGTTAAATCGTTACCGCAACCGTGCCATTGAAAGTGCCCAGGTAATTGAAGAGCTCATTCAGATGGCCAAGGAATTCCGTGAAGCGGCCAAACGCGGCGAGCATCTGGGGCTGAATGAATCGGAGCTCGCTTTCTATGACGCGCTGGCCGACAACGAAAGCGCGGTACGTGAGCTGGGCGACGATATTCTGAAAAAGATTGCACACGAACTGACCGAAAAGCTGCGCCACAGCACCACGGTTGACTGGCAAAAGCGCGAAAGTGTCCGCGCCCGGCTGCGTAATTTAGTGCGTATTACACTGCGCCGCTACAAATATCCACCCGATCGGCAGGAAGAAGCTATCAAATTAGTGTTAGCACAGGCTGAGCGCTTGTCTGACGCGTGGACGAAATAGGTTTGACAATGAAGGCAGCACCACAACCAGCATCACTTGATTAGAAATGAAATGAGATAGGGTACTGCCATGCGTATCACCATCAAAATAGATTATAAATTGCTGAATGAAGCTCAGCGTATTACCGGCATAACCGAGAAGGCCGCTTTAGTCAGGGAGGGACTGCGTGCCTTGATCGAGCGAGAAAGTACTCGCCGACTGGCGCGGCTCGGGGGCAGTGAGCCACAGCTTGAAGCGGTGCCGCGACGGCAATCCCATTGAGATCATGCGTTTCACACTAACAGATCGTATTTATTTTCCTGCTTCACAGGGTTGACGCAACATTTTTCTGACTGCATCAGCATGCATCTCCTCTGCCACAATTTGGTTGCGCGCATACTCTTCCAGCACTACTGATTTGCCCTGAACTAATTCCAGCAATTGATAATAAAGCTTGAGCGCCTCATCTTCGTTGGCAAGGGATTCCTGCAGGATATTGCCGACTGGAACTGAACAGACGGCGTTGGTATCGTGTAGATGCGTCTCCAGTAATGGGCCGATGGCAAACGAAGGATGCCCTCCTAACAAGGTAGTCAGTTCACCCGCCTTTCGCGCATGCAACAATCCTTCCTCAGCTTGTTTGTTTAACCACTCCACGATGGGTATACGATTATAACCGTATACCATCAGGGCGTAGTGCGTATAACGCACTACGCTGGCCAGCTCGAGTTCCATGATTTGATTCAATAAGGCGACAGCTTTATCTTTATCTAAGCTCATGTGTTCCTCCTTTCAGCTCTGTAGTTGTGAAAACGAAGTTTCGCTAAAACGAAGTTTCGCTAAAAAGGCATAAAACAAAGTTTTACGAAAACTTTATTTTATCCAAACTCATGAGACTCATTATCTTGCTTATGCGTTCCGTTCGCATTGCACTTAAGCTGTCTGCTACGATCTCTTCACAATCTCTCTATTAAAAATCCACCGTGAAGCAGTTGATTCGGATTTACAATTTATCCGCGTGGCTAGCGAGATATTCTGCTACTCCTTCAGGGCTTGCTTTCATGCCAGGTTGTCCGCTTTTCCAGCCAGCTGGGCAAACTTCACCATGTTCTTCATGGAAGCGCAAAGCGTCAACCATGCGCAGCATTTCATCGACATCGCGTCCGAGTGGCAGATCATTGACTATCTGGTGACGTACAATACCTTGTCTATCGATCAGGAAAGAACCGCGCAGCGCAACATGATTGGGATGGGTGACACCATAGGCATTCATCACTTCGCCGCCTAAATCAGCCACCAGTGTGATATCGATTGGACCGAGCCCACCTTTGGTGAGAGGGGTATTACGCCAGGCGTAATGCGTGAAGTGGGAATCGACTGAGACACCAATTACTTCCACATTACGTTGCTGGAAATCCTTCGCCCGATGGGAATGCGCAATGATTTCCGAGGGGCAGACAAAGGTAAAGTCCAGCGGATAGAAAAACAAAACTGCGTATTTGTTACGGATATGCGTATGAAAATTAAAATTCTCATCAAAGCTGCCATCAGGTAAGACAGCAGGTTTAGTAAAATCAGGTGCAGGACATGTGACGAGTACAGACATAATATTTCCTTTCAAGTTTAAAGTAAAGTTAGTTCGGTAACAATTGACCTGTACGAGGTCAACGTTATGATTAAAGCTTTTCTCTTCTTGTTTTGCTTAGAACCATATACTAGATACCCTGGACGCAAAAGTAAACAGGAGGATTTTTTGAAGAGCATGATGCTGTAGAAACACCATCTGATCAGCACACGAAAAAAGGAGAAAATGATGAGCGATTCGATGCAGCTGGATACCGTCATTGTCGGAGGAGGCATTACCGGTCTTTATGCTTGTTATCAATTACCTAAGCAGAAAGGGCCTGAACATAGAATAGCCCTCTTCGAAAAATCTGACCGATTTGGTGGACGCATTGAAACTGTCGAAATGGACGGATTCCTGGCAGAATTTGGTCCCATGCGCTTTGAGAAAAAAGGACAGCCGCTTCTTATGGATCTTATCCAGGAATTAAAACTGGCAACGTGCTATTTTCCGCCCTATACACCGGCCACTAATCTGGAAGCTCTCTTTGATCTGGAAAAAGATGAAGGCCGTATTTCCCACGGACACCCATTTAATGCGCTTGAACTTTTAAGTCTGGGCATATTGCGGGTTCTGCGACAAAGTGGTGGTGATTTAAACAACCCGCGAGACACACGGCACTGGAAATGGTGGGCCAGTTTGGATGAAGCCTTCTATCATCGAGTCAGAAATGAATTTACTTTTAATGGAATTCCGCTTTATCAAACCGGCTTCTGGAATGTCTTGAGCGAAGTGCTGAGCCAAAACGCGTTGAAGAAAATCATCGAATATGGCACATTCTACCACTTGATCCATCAAAATCCTTCCGCTGCAGAGTGGATCAATTTCTGGCTAAGAGGATTGCATCCTGAAGACAAACTGGTTGGCATCAAACAGGGAGCCGAGGCACTGATCACTGAGTTAGTAAAATTATTATCCTCACCTCAATATCCATCGATTCACCTCTACGGGAATCATTGTTTGACCGCCATTCATCACGATGAAAATGATTGTCTGAGACTGACTCTGGAAACAAGTAACCGTCAAAGCATGACAGTACGCACCCGCCATCTGGTGCTGGCCATCCCGCAGAGTCCTTTAAAAAAGCTCCTGCCCTTTTTTCCCGAAGCCATCGGACGTATCATTGACGCGGTCATACCTGTTCCATTGATGAAGTGTTTTTTTGTCACGAAAAGTCCTTGGTGGAACGCCAAAACCAAACCGCAAACTCGTACTTCATTCATTCCAGCCCGAGAGCTCCATTATTATTATCGGGCAGAAGGTAATCAAAAACGAGGCATGGTGATGGTTTATGGAGATATACCTTCCATGAATTATTGGAAATTTTTTGTTAAAAATGAACCTCATCAGAAAGCAGAAATCAATCAGGATGAACGACTCATCGAACAATATCTGAAATATTTGACCCCGCATCCTGCAAGCATCGACCCAAAAGAACGGAAAGCACAGGCACAGGCCATTACCTGTTTCGGCATCCGTGATTGGAGCAAAGAGCCCTTCGAAGCTGGATGTCATGTCTGGAAACCAGGGATACTCGTAGACCAGTCGATCGCTGCGCTTGCAGGTTTTGGCCTAGCCGACTCAATTTCCTTCCGAAATATTCATATCTGTGGCGAAGCTTATTCTGATTTCCAGGGATTCATTGAAGAAGGACTTCGCTCAGCCCTCCCTGTGCTCAAGCAAATCAACTAATCGATTTTCCAACTCTTACAATCATGGAATCACATCAATGCAACAATGGATTTTTCTCTCGCTCGCTATCCTGAGCGAAGTGATAGCTACCTCATCCCTCAAGGCAGCAGAAGGATTTACTCGCTTTTGGCCATCGCTGTTCGTCGTAGTCGGATACTTACTGGCTTTTTACTTTCTATCCCTTACGCTCAAAACAATCCCAGTAGGTATCGCCTACGCTATCTGGTCAGGGGTAGGGGTTGTACTCATTGCGATTATCGGGTGGCTTTTTTTAGAACAATCCCTCGATATGCCAGCAATCATTGGCTTATTGCTGATCGTTGCAGGTGTCCTGATCATCAATGTCTTTTCCAAAACGATTTCACATTAATTCACTATCAGGAAACAGTAAGCTTACCCCTCCTTTTTACCCAGATCAGTTAGAAATCGATCCAGAATTTCCTTGCTAGCATGCGGCATTACGACCACGTGTGCGTAAGGAGCAATTTGTCCATCGATAGTCAGCTCCATCGTTGCCAGGCTATAGCGATTGATGACAGTATCGCTCGGTTTTCTGAAATAAATCGTATTGGATTGATTATTGGTTCTTATAGGATGTAAATGACTGTAATGAGTCATCATTTCTTTTAACAAATAGGCGGTATTATCCAGCATGGTTTTAGCATCAGTAGCTTGCCTGCTAAAGGCCGCTTCCGAACTGAAAAAATAAAACTCTGCAGGTTTCACTGCATCGCGCGAACAAGTAATTGTTCCAGGTATTTGCAGAATATATTCGGGATCATGAATCTGACCGAACTGGGTAAGAAATACCTCAAAATTTGTTCTGGTCGTGATAAATAAGCCTGCTGGTGAAGGAAATCCAAAAAATTTATGACATGAGACGGCAATAGAATCATAGCGTTTTACTTTTTTCCCTGTTCCCTGATCAGGAACTTCATGTAACAGGTCGGCCGCAAATTGGGTATGAGGCAGATAACCACCAAACAGCGCTGCATCCAGATGCAGATAAGATGTTCTACCTTTAAGCTTTGTTTGGATACCCTCTATGGAATCGACTGCACCTTTGAAAGTTGTGCCAATCGTTGCCACTACCAAAGCTGGGTGATTGGGATTTGCTTTCAGTTGTCTTTCCAGATCATCCATATCCATGCTGCCATCACGATAAGTACCTACCACCACCCATTCCAGGTTCAACAAATCCGCGAGAATCTGAATTGAGTAATGTGCTTCTCTCGTGAAATATATTTTAGGCATTCCCCCTGTCTGACTTTTAAGCAACGTACGCCCCATATACAGCCCATGCATATTGCTGTCAGTACCGCTATTCGTGAGAAAACCCCAGATATTGTCTGGTGAAAAGCCATATACCCCTCCGAACCGGTTTATTAGTTCTTTTTCAAACAAATGGCTATTAAAAGGGAGGTGGCTATGAGCATAGGGATTACCCACATTGTTAAAACTAAACTGATTAAGACCCACAGCAAATAACTCTTTGCGCCAGGCGAAAAATTCCTCCGGTGGCGTAGTCATATTGATTGGATACCCCAGAAGCATATTTTTTTGCTGAGGAAGTCCTTGCATATTTTTTAGCATTGCAGCAAAAGTCTGCTGTGGTCGATTCAAAAGAGATTGGCCCAGAGTCACGCTAGGTGTGCACGTTGCCACTAAGGCGGTTGCGCCGGTCAAGCCAAGAAATTGTCGCCGATTCATCAACATGGTATTGATCTCCTGCTTAATGCGTTCATCGGGATTGATATAATAAATATGAGAAAGTTGAGAAAAGGAAGTTTCATTCTTTTCTACTGTTTTATTTAGAGTCTGTTGACACTTACATAGGTACTAGTTATATAACACATAGTGCAGATTATTAGGCACAGGGTCTCAAGGTGCTATTCGCCAAAATACAGCAAAAAGGGGTATTAAATCATGACTGATTCATTAATCCACACTGCTACAGCGGCCGATGTTGAGCAGTGCTTGACCGTGCTGACTTTGGCTTTCAGCAGTAACCCGATTTGCCGTTGGGCATGGCCGGATCCACAACGGTACTTGAAGGCATTTCCGCGCTTTGCTCAAGCATTTGGAGGCAGAGCCATTGAACATGGAACAGCCAACTATTATGATGGTTTTTCCGGTGTCGCCTTATGGCTGCCGCCGGGTGTAGCACCGGATGGGACATCGCTAGGGGGGGTTATCCAGGATACGGTAGGCGCTGAACGGAAGGACGCGATGTCGTCGTTGTTCGAACAAATGGATGTCTTTTATCCGCGGGAAGCTCATTGGCATCTATCGCTCATTGGAGTTGACCCAGCGCACCACAGGAAGGGAATCGGTTCAGCCCTGTTGAGTCACGTTTTGAACACATTAGATGGTCAAATGGTTTTCGCCTACCTAGAAGCATCGAGCTCGCAGAACGTTCCATTATACGAGCGGCATGGATTTGAGGTGCTCGGTAACATCCAAGTGGCAGATTGTCCGCCGATTGTCCCGATGTTACGAAAACCTATAGTCTGTTGATATTTCACATAGGTAGCCACAAATTGCGCTCGCACTATACTGATGCGCTATAACGTAGCTGCCATCAATTAACATTCCCTTAATCAGAATCAATAGTCAGTACCTTGAAAACTCTACCCACTTGCTACTGGATGACTAGGCATTGAATCTTTTGTAGATAGAATTGCAACATCCAAACACTTTAAGGAAAGCCCTGCCGCGGACAACCACCCACACATTCGCTACCGGCATATTCTAACGTCATGCACAGATTGCGCCTGTGTTATAAATGGCTTCTTGAAGCAGAATCCTCGTCAGTTTCGACCAGAATTCATATCAATCGGGACATTGCAACCAAGTTTTATTGGGGGCGTGGAAACATCCATATTACAAATTTGTTTCTATTTATGAAATACTTACCCTGATTGTCAACAGACCATAGACAGGCTCAACAATAGAGAGGAGCTACCACACTATTCTATAAAAAATTTAGGAATCCGCCCTCTTAGCACAGAAAATAGTGCTAGTCGGGCAGAATCCCATTTACCGGAAAGACTACATGCCACCCATCAATGCGGATTTAAGTGCGGCCGCAACGGTACTGCCGCCACTGCCTTCAACATATTGCACCATGACGGGTATAAATTTTTGGACCATTTCAGGCTTCAAGCCAATTTCTAGGAAAGTAGCTGCCATACCCCCTCCTCCAAGTGGACTTGGCGGAGGTGCAACAGTCAATAAATGGGGTATTTCAGGAACTGCCTCAGTAAGCGCGGTAAAATCCTCCGCTGACATTTTGGGTTTGGCTAACTGGAACAGAGCACCTGCCCCCGCTTCAGCTTGCCGCTGATTGACGCCTAATTGCTGCATTAACTGCTTGGTCAATCCAGTTGCGGGAATCTCGGCTGGCACGGCCGTTTTTGCAGCCTCGCCACCTGGTAAAACTTGTGTACCTTGCTCTAAAGTTTCACTAGCACTTGGGAGCTCCCCCAAATCGATCGCGTTTGCATGACCGAACAGAAATAGCGCAATACTCAATGAAAAACATGCACTTATCAATCTGATTGTTTTCATCACTCACACTCCTCTATAAAAAGACTGTTCTTGATATGAAATCAGAATCACACAAATAATTTAGATAATTAGATAAATACTATTCCCTCTGTTTTCGTAATCATCAAAAATTTATAGGAATGATTAGCTTACCACCGATTCTGTTGATTCTTGAGAAAGAATGATTTGCGCTGGAAACGGTAACAATACTATTTGAAGGCTAGGCGCTCTGCTATTTTTATTTGATTTATGTAATAAAATTTCGTTCTCACAAACTCAACAAATTTAGGAACCATCATCATGCACGCATATTCCAATGATTGATTTCATTTCTAAATCAAACATGACGATGAAGACAGACCACAGACAGTATAAATAATATGGCAAGGTGAAGCCAACAAAGTCAGCTTTAATTTAGAAGATGGAATAACTCATCGAGATTGGCATCTTTCCTAAAGCCTAAACCATGCATCCATTTACTTATCATTCGAAGGTAAATCATCATGAAAGATTGGAACGTTGTGGTCACTGTCGCAGAAAATTGCTTCAAGGAAGGCTCTTTCTTTACTATCGAATTATGATCATGTCGCAAAGACACCTTTTCGCAATGTGCTGACCCTCAAGGTTGAGAATACCGAAGCATTTCTCAAATCTTTCCTCCAAGATATGCAAAAAGATCCGGCCTATATGCGAGTATTCTGTCGAGTAATCCCTTGTACACATTGTTTCTTTTTTCAGACGCTCGAAGCATTTGAGGAAAAGGCCAAACAGTGTATCCAGTCATTTCTGCCTCAATTGGCACATCGCAGTTTTCATGTACGTATGCATCGGCGTGGCTTCCATGGCACGATAAAAAGCCAGGATGAAGCGGGTTTACTCGGTGACTATCTGGATGAGCAATTACGATTACAAGGTGCGGAGGGTAAAGTGATGTTTGATGATCCTGACGTAATTCTAGATGTTGAAATCGTCGCGCAGCAGGCAGGCTTCTCGTTATGGACCCGCGAACAACGCAAGTGTTATCCGTTCTTGAAATTAGACTAATTCAGCAGCAAGTGATGAGTTCTAATGAAACGACGCAATTTTCTAATCCAATCGTCAGCAACTTTTCTGGCTTTGACCACCGGGATAGAGAAAGCAATGTCAATAACCGACCCTGAAGAATCCACAAAAAAAGCACCCATCACACTATTTTTATGTGGTGATGTGATGACTGGCAGAGGGATAGATCAAATATTGCTCCACCCAAGCAAACCGCAATTGTATGAGCCCTATGTACGAAATGCGAAAGACTATGTCGAGCTAGCTGAAGAAATCAATGGCAAAATTCCCAAACCTGTAAGCTTCGATTATATTTGGGGCGATGCACTGGTTGAACTGGAAAAAATAACGCCGGATGCTCGCATTATTAATCTGGAAACGAGCGTTACCTCAAGCGACGAGTTTTGGGTGGACAAAGGCATTCACTACCGCATGCATCCCCAAAATGTCACCTCTCTCACCGTTGCAAAAATAAATTGCTGTGTGCTGGCAAACAATCATGTACTGGATTGGGGATACACCGGTTTGACAGAAACATTGCGCACACTGGCAAATGCTGGGATCAAAATCGTAGGTGCCGGCGCAAACTTGCAGGAAGCACAGTCACCGGCTATTTTGGATATACCATCTAAAGGTAGAGTCATTGTCATTTCCTGTGGCACGGAATCTAGTGGCATTTCGTACGAATGGGCTGCTTCCGCCAGGAAAGCGGGGGTTTATTTTTTGACCGATTTATCCAATAGGACGGTTGATCAAATAGCGATGATCGTGCATCAAAGTAAGCAACCGGGCGATATTGTAATCATTTCCATCCATTGGGGTGGAAATTGGGGATACCGTATTCCCCAGGAACACATTGATTTTGCTCACATGCTGATAGATTCTGCCGAGATAGACTTGCTGCATGGTCATTCTTCCCACCATCCTATCGGCCTGGAAGTGTACAAGGAAAAACTCATTTTGTATGGATGTGGTGATTTCCTGAATGATTATGAAGGAATAGGCGGCTACGAGCATTATCGTGGCGATCTATCCCTAATGTATTTTGTCAGTATTGCACCCGATACTGGCAAATTAATCGAACTGGAAATGGCGCCGATGCAAATCAAGCGTTTTCGGTTGAATCGCGCCTTAGCAGAAGATGCACGCTGGCTGCAACGCACATTAGATGAACACAGTCGCAGATTCAATTGCAGAATTAAGCTGACATCAGACCAGAAATTAAAAGCTGTTTACTAGGACACTAGGAGGATGACGCAAGTATATTCGTCCTCTATGATTCTTTTATTAATCAACGTCAGTTCGACATAAGAAAAGCTGTAAAAGGAACCTGAATTCCTTATGATGAAGTAGTTTTGGAAAAGAATTTCATCATGAGAGGAGTCAGATTCCAATGGATACTATAACGATTTTTTGTGCGAATGACGACTTTTGTAAAGAGTTTGAGCCGCGTTGGGAGAAGCGCTTATTAGAGTCGTCGCTGAAACGGCGTCGGCGGCAAGGAGCATTGTGTCTAAGCGAAGTCATGACCATCATGGTGGGGTTTCATCTATCCGGTTATCGGACATTTAAGCACTATTACCTGAATTACGTGTTGAGGTATCAGCGGTATTATTTTCCAGGGTTGGTGAGCTACAACCGCTTTGTGGAGTTGCTGCAAGATAGCCTGGTGCCTTTGTGCTGTTTTCTGACCAGCCGCTTTGGGCAATGCAGTGGGATCAGCTTCATTGATTCGACTAAGATCAGTGTGTGCCACAATCGCCGCATTGGGTCGCATAAAGTAATGGCAGAGTTTGCTGCCCGGGGAAAGGGTTCAAGTTGCACCTGTCATCAATGACCAAGGAGAACTTGCTGGGAGTCAAAATCACGGGCAATGTGGATGACCGTGATGCCGTACCGGAACTGGCTCGTTCCTTTTTGAACTCTTTTGATCGGGGCTTTACGCAGCCACCTCTTGAGCAACAGCTAGGTGCGCAGCTCTTTGACAAGCTGCTGTTACGTAAACGCTCCATTATTGAGACCTGTCCCAATTAATCTCGCAAATCGAGCATTCCCGCCATCGCAGCTCATTTAATGATTCTTATGTCGAACTCACGTTAATCACTCGTTGTATTACGCTTTTTTGCCTGCTCATCCAGCTTTTTTAAATACTGTAATTTTTCAGCAATTTTCGCTTCCAGCCCATAGGAAGTGGGGTGATAAAATTCAGTTGGCGGCATATTATCTGGAAAGTAATTTTCACCCGCGGCATAAGCTTCTGGCTCATCATGCGCGTAACGGTAATGTTGCCCAAAACCGATATCTTTCATAAGCTTTGTAGGAGCGTTGCGTAATCGTAGCGGTACTCGGCGCGATTGATCTTGCTCGACAAATGAACGGGCTTTTTTGTAAGCGCGGTAGAGTGCGTTGCTTTTTGGAGCACAAGCCAGGTAAAGCGTTGCCTGCACTAGCGCCAGCTCACCTTCCGGGCTGCCCAGACGTTCATAAGCGTTACAGGCATCTAGTGTAATGGTCAGTGCACGCGGATCGGCAAGGCCGATATCTTCGGTTGCAGTACGAATGAGGCGTCGGCCGATATAGAGAGGATCGGTACCACTATCGAGCATGCGGCACATCCAGTAAATGGCTGCGTCCGGGGAAGAACCGCGAATCGATTTATGTAAGGCTGAAATCTGATCGTAAAATTCGTCACCACCTTTATCAAAGAGACGCATACTGCGCGATAGCACATTGCGTACAAAGTCTGCATCGATCTCACTTATTCCTTCGGTCTCGGCAGCAATATCCGCCTGCTCAAGCAAGTTCAGTAAGCGCCGCGCATCACCATCAGCAAAGGTGATCAGGAGATTTTTTGCTTCATCTGAGAAATGCATTTTCTGCAATTCTGACTGACAGGCGCGCTCAAACAATTGCTTAAGCTCCTCCTCGGATAAAGGGTTCAGCATATACACTTGAGCGCGCGAAAGCAGTGCGCGATTGACCTCAAATGAGGGATTTTCGGTAGTAGCACCGATAAAGGTAATCAATCCCTGCTCGACATAAGGCAGAAAAGCATCTTGTTGTGCCTTATTAAAGCGGTGTACTTCATCCACGAACAATATAGTACGGCGACCTGATTGCTGCAATATCTGCTGCGCCCGATCAATTGCTTCACGGATATCTTTTACACCAGACAATACTGCCGACAGCGCAATAAATTCAGCATCAAACACGTGCGCCATCAGACGTGCCAAGGTAGTTTTTCCACTACCCGGTGGCCCCCATAAAATCATGGAGTGCGGTTTACCAGATTCAAAGGCAAGACGGAGAGGTTTGCCAGCGCCTAACAGATGCGTTTGACCAATAACATCATTCAGGGATTGGGGACGTAAGCGCTCAGCTAGTGGTGCAATGGGTTTTCTGCTGTGCAAATAGATCAGTCACTGATCACATCGGCCCCTTGGGTGGGGTAAACTGAAATAAATCGGGAGCAAGAACAGGATTGGCATCAAGATCAGTAAATACCAATAAGGTAAATTGCCCGAAATTATCGCGTAAAACCATTTCACGCAATTCTCCTTTTTGAGAAAAACCCATGCGGATCAATTCAAATGTGCTTTCCTTAGTTTTGGGTATAGCTTCCAGCCATTCCATCTCATCATCCACCTCGATTTCTGCAAGATCAAAATCTCGTTCGATCGTACTGCTGCCCGCCAATAAAGCAGCCGGACTGCTGCCGATCGCCACATCCAGCTGACGTACCGTCACCTGATTGAGATCCTGATCGTAGAACCATACCCTGCTACCGTCACCAACGATCAATTGCTGATAGGGTTTCTCATACGTCCAGCGGAACTTGCCCGGTCGTTCAAACATCATGACGCCACTGGCTTCCTGCATCACCTGAAGATTTTTATTAAGCAAAGTTTGTGAAAACACCGCTTTGAAAGTTTGTGCTTTCTGCACGAATGTCCTAAGGCTATCGATAGCAGAAGCTTGAGCAAAAAGGGGAAGTAAGCAAAGTAACCAAAATAAGCTAAATCGAATCATGCTGCTCCTTAAAAATAATATCTGAATGGAGCCGATATGAGTAAGCATGTTTTCATTATCCATTCAATTTGATCATTATTCACGCGCGGAAGCTCTGATTAATTAGTCGAGCAAGATCCAAGTGCAAAGCGGACAGAGCGTGAAAAACGACGAAAACAAGCAAAGCAAGTTTGCGAGTTTCCGAGTATCACCCAACACAGCCATTCACTTGCGCAGGTAATTAATCACTGCTCCCTTAGTCATCTCGATTAGGTGCTAATACTTCCCGGTTACCATTGCTCTGCATGGCGGAAACAAGGCCAGCGCGTTCCATTTCTTCGATCAGGCGCGCTGCGCGATTGTAACCAATACGCAGTTGTCTCTGCACCAGCGAAATCGAAGCACGGCGTGATTTGAGTCACAATGGTCACCGCCTCATCATACAATGGATCCGTTTCCCCTCCGGCCTGCTCTGCTCGTTTCACCATTCTCACCACTCAATTCATTCTCTTCATCGCTTGCCTTGAGCACTTCCTCAACATAGCACGGCTCGCCGTGTTCCTTGAGATATTCCACCACCTTGATGCACTTCATGGTCAGCCACGAATGCGCCATGGACCCGTTGCGGATAGCCGCTGCCTGGTGGCAGATAGAGCATGTCACCCTGGCCGAGCAAGGCTTCTGCACCCATTTGATCAAGAATGGTACGCGAATCAATTTTACTGGAAACCTGGAAAGCTATTCGTGTCGGAATATTGGCTTTGATCAGACCTGTGATGACATCCACCGAAGGCCGCTGCGTTGCCAGTAACAGATGTATTCCCGCCGCACGGGCTTTCTGCGCAAGTCGTGCGATCAGTTTCTCGACCTTTTTTCCCATGATCATCATCAGATCAGCCAGCTCATCGATCACCACCACAATCAGTGGCATTTCTTCCAGCTGCGCAGGTCCATCCGGCGCTATACTAAGTGGATTGGTTAGTATTTCCTCATTATTTTTGGCATCACGGACTTTCTGGTTATAGCCAGCAAGATTACGCACTCCGAGGGAAGACATCAGCTTATAACGCCGTTCCATTTCAGCCACGCACCAGTTGAGCGCATTGGCCGCATCACGCATATCCGTCACCACCGAGGTCAGCAAATGAGGAATTCCTTCATAAACAGACAGCTCCAGCATTTTCGGGTCAATCAGAATCAGCCGGACTTGCTCGGGCGTAGCTTTGTAAAGCAGACTCAGAATGACTGCATTGATCGCTACTGATTTACCAGAGCCGGTCGTGCCTGCCACCAGTGCATGGGGCATTTTCGCGAGATCAGATACGATCGGGCGACCGCTGATATCCTTGCCGAGTGCGATGGTCAAAGGTGATGGCATATCCGCATACGGTTGAGAACTGAGGATTTCATGCAGCCGAACCATTTGTCGCTTGGGATTAGGAATCTCCAGACCCATCGTGGTTTTGCCAGGAATGGTTTCGACCACACGAATGCTTGCAACAGAAAGCGCACGCGCCAGATCCTTGACTAGATTAATGATTTGATTGCCTTTGACGCCGACAGCAGGTTCAATTTCATAACGAGTAATGACCGGCCCCGGATGGGCTGACACCACTTTGACTTCAACTCCAAATTCCTGCAACCTGCGTTCGATCAGGCGGGAGGTAAATTCCAGTGTGTCATTGGATAGCAGCTCAACATCCTTTTGCGGCTCATCCAGCAAATGAAGCGGCGGCAACAGCGCATCAGATGAATCGGTAAAAGAAGAGGTTATTTTTTCTTTGACAGGGCGAGCAGGTTTCTGAATTGCGGGTTCAGGCAACTCTATCCGCAAGGGTGGAGAGGAGGACTCGGCAGGCTTTATGTGGTCCTCTCTGGCAGATTTTCTGTAATCCTCTCTGGCAGGCTTTATGTAATCCTCTCTGGCAGACTTTATGTGATCCTCCCTGCCAGGCTTTATGTGATGAACCTCACTGATCGACTCATTGTCTTCTTTCTTCTTCTTAAAGCGCATCAAGGAGGAAACCACTTCATTACGACGATCTCGCAGAGCCAATAAGCGGTTCCACAGGGAAAGGCATGATTCTTCAATAGTCTCGCCTATTTTTTCAGTAATGCGTACCCAGGACAGCCCTGAAAACAGACTGAATCCAATCGCCATTAGAATGACCAGAATGAGCGACGTGCCCGTAAAGCCGAGTATCAGGGAGAAATTTTTACTCAGGGTTTCACCCAGTATACCCTCCTGGCACCAAGGGAAGCGATATGTTAATCGTATTGAAACGAAGCGATTCGAAACCGCTACTGGCTGTTAGCAGAATCATAAAGCCTGTCAGTGAAACGAGCAGCGCACGTGGATCAAAGATGCTGGCAATATCGATGCGACGATAGCTCCATAGAACTGCCGAAAGGAAAAAAACCACCCACCACCATGCTGAAGCACCAAACAGGTAAAGCAGCAAATCTGCCAGCCAGGCACCAGCTCTGCCCCCAGCATTACCGGTCTGATCGATATGATCGCTATGTGACCAGCCGGGATCAGCACGATCAAAACTGATAAAAATTAATATCAGATACAAGGCGATACCGCTCAGTATCAGACAACCCGCTTCTCGGAACAATTTGGCGATTCTAGGCGGCAAAGGATTATTATTAGCCTTCTTCGCCATTGGTTTATTGACAGCAGCCATGCGAATATGAGAAATAAAGAAACAAAAACCAGTTTGATGTTATAGAAATAATAAAGAAATTTTTAAGCAAGCTTTTACCATTATCAGTTAATACACTTATGAATCAGAGAAACAATAAGCATATGGCTCAGTATCTCCATCATAAGTAAGTTATTACGATTTCTGGTGAAACAACCTTCTCACGAGCTCCGAACAATTTCTGAATTCAGAAAAGCTTGTCTAATTGTTGGCAGTTTTAAGTAACTCAATGATCGCCGGATTCTTGGTCATATCCAGTGCAGTTTTTCCGCTCGCGCTTTTAAGCTCGGAATTCGCACCTTTTGCTAATAACAATTTAACAACATCCTCATGCTCGTGGAGGGCCGCCCACATCAATGCCGTGATGCCGTCCTGATTCTGTTGATCAATATTGGCTCCTTTTGCCAACAAAGTTTCAACCACAGCTGTTTGCCCATTCTGGGCGGCTAATATCAATGCGGTAAAATCGTTGACAGCCTTTAGATTAGGCTGTGCACCACTGGCCAGCAATGTTTCGACCACTGCCTGATGACCTGTCAAAGCAGCCAAAATCAGTGCAGAAGCGCCATTTGTGTCTTGCAAATCAGGTTTTACCTCCTTTTGCTAGCAATGCTTTTACAATTTCCAAGTGACCATTCTGAGCAGCCAAGTGCAGTGCAGTCGTTTGATTCTCATCTTGCAAATTCGGGTTGGCTCCTTTTGCCAATAAAGTGTTGACGATAGCAGTATGACCAAGGGCAGAGGCAATCATCAGGGGCGACAAACCATGTTTGCCTTGCAGATCTGGATTGGCGCCTTTAGCCAACAAGGCATCGACTATCGCTGCATGGCCATTCTTAGCTGCTAGCAGCAATGCTGTTCCTCCTTGAACATTCTGGAGATCAACCGCCGCATTATTTTTCAATAGTAAGTTCACGACGGCAGCATGACCATTCTGCGCAGCAACCGCCAGTGCGGTAAACCCGTCAGGATTCTGCAAATCGATCTTAATACCTTCTTTTAGCAATTTCTCAACTGTTGCCACATCACCAGTCAGTGCTGCCTTAAGAAAATCCACTTCCTCGTTAGCAAAACTAACCGATGCCTGGATAAGCAACATGGCTACTATAGCCATAAATATTAAACGTTTGAACTTCTTCCCGATCAATATTTTTATATTATTCATTAATCTACCTGAAATAACATGAATCTTTAAAAGTGACCAAGTATAACGCACCCCTTTTATGTCGTACTACTTTTTATAAGCAAAGTAATAACAAATCATGCGATGAGCTAGCCAATTCCCCTCTGCTAGCAACAGTGTCCTATCTATTCTACAAATCAGCGACACTTACAGAACGAGCGTCGCATCAAATTCCTTGTCGAATCCATAGAAAATTCTCCATCGCCTGAAAAGCCCCGTAAAACAGATATTGCGCATATTTCATCATGCATCAGCAATTGAATAGGAGCTACTTGAAAAATATTGATATCCTTATTAAAGGGTTGAAAATATAAATGATTAAAATGGAATGCAAAATAGTTGATGCGCATCCCACTACTGCTGAACAATTGCAGAATGCTTTCAGCATCCTTGGCAACTTTTCTTTGAAAACCCTGATGAAGCTATATCAAGCAAATTGATTCATTGATATTTATCTGATTATTATAAAAATATTACAATAAAAATAAAAACCAAAAAGCAGGATAAAAATTGAGCTCAATTTGGCCAATGCAGCGTCTGGTTAACAAATTCAATCAGATCCTGGGTGGGATGCTCGATCACATCAATCAAGATTTGCATGTCTAATTCCTGATATTCATGCAAGAGGATATTACGAAATCCTACCATACCTTGCAGCTTGCGCATCATTTCTTCGTCAATTACTCCGGCTTGTGCTAACAATGTAAATGATTCATGGCTATCGCGTGGCAAGCCTAGCTTACCAATTTTCACCAGATGATTGGCTATATCGATCGTTAATTCTGCAGCACGCTGTAAATTCATCGCCACCGCATCCAGGCGAAGCTGATCCTTGATAAAGGGTAAATCGGTTTCCATACGGTAATATTGATCGATTTGCTTAATGCAGCGTTCGATACTGACTTTCTTGCTGAGAATAATGTCATTCATGAGCCGTAGAATTTTCCAGTGCGTAAACCTTCCGTCAAAATGTCCGCACGTTCCTGATTGAGCTTTTGATATAGCGAAAGCACCAGCATTTCAAATTCATCAGCAGCCATTCCAGGGGCCTGAAAAAGCCACCGCCCGCTCATAACAATCTCTTTTTGCAACACGGTCGGGGCTAGGCGCAGGCTGATTAAATCTACATCCCTATTGACTACTATTTGCAGCGCATGATGCAGCTTATTGAATAAAAACGAACCCGCCTCTTTCGCCTGCTTGGGCGGCAGCAGCACAGCGATGTCCACATCACTTTCAGGTCGTTCATATTCCGTACCCCATGATCCAGAACAGGTAAATCGCTTGGGTATCCGGCCAGGCATTCAAAATTAACTGAATCAACTGTTCCGCGTTGCTCACAGTATCGACCTTCTACTCATCAGGATATCATCGAAATGAATAATTCTCACCTTGAGTTCGGTCATTTTGTTGCTTGTGCATTTTATTTTTCTCAAGCAATATCACCGGACTACATCGACAACGCTTTGTCATACCCAGTCAATTCCAGATAGCCGCGTCCTGCCGACTGACCATCACGCGTAATAGTCACTGCCCCCTCCCAGTAAACTGCGCCAGTTGAAAAGCGTGAATCGAGTTCCTGGTCGTCCAGCAACGGCTCGAGCCGCCATTCGATGTCACCAGTCTTGATGCGCATGGCGATCGGATAAACCGTATCAGTGTGGGGTGAGCGCCAGGTGCGCAAGGGATGGAAACTGACTTCATCCGGCGAAAAGAAGGTCATGTGGCCCGAGGGGTCGCGCAAGCCAGCATACGCCCACACTTTCTTGGAGTCCTTACCGCGGATCTGAAAAGCCATCAGTGCCGAACCATCGTCGAGATTGATGCCAGTCCAGTCCCACCCTTCGGCGTTCGGATCAAGATATTCCGAAGACCATTCGTGATCGAGCCAGGCACTGCCTTTCACAGGGATGATCCGGCCATCGCGCGTTACCGTGCCGCTGACTTGCAAATGCGGCTCACTGTAATAATAACTGGCCTGCTCCGGCTTCGGCCCTTTGCGGGAAAAGCCATCCAGATCCTGCAACATCAGCGGCTGGGTAGACGTCAGCGTGAGTTTGAGCGCAAAATCTTTGCCTTCCACGTAAGTACGGTAACGACCGCCCTCTTCGCGGATAAAATACCAGTCATCCAGTTTCACATCGCTATTGCCTGCCTTGGCATAAGCCAGACCGAAGCCCTCGCGCGCGCTTTTCTCCTCATGTAGCAGCTTGCCAACTGCTGGATCGGACAGCGCCGCATGACCAATGATCAATCGTTTAGGCGCAAAATGACTGGGATTATCCTGATCGTGTTCAGTGGTTGGTCGAAAGAAGGTGACCTGAAAACCCAGCGGCTGCTGATCGGGTGTTTCCAGCCAACCAGTCACATACCACCATTCAATGCGGAAATTTCTGTGCGCACCAAAATCCTCTGGGAAAACCAGCACTCTCGGTGTCACAGGCGTATACACCGGCGGTGCTGCCAGGCACACATTCAGCATTGTCAGCAATATAAATAATTTGAACAGTTTGCGCATCACCTATCCTTCTTAGAGGTTGTGAAAATGAAGTTCGCTAATAAATAGTAGCGAGTACTCCAAGTGCAAGGCGGACGGAGCGCAGGAACGAGAAAACGAACAGAGTGAGTTTCGACAAAACGAGTTTTGCGAGTTTCGTCGTAGCCACATTCAAATAGATAGGCGAGAAACGAGCACCGCCCAACAAAGCGATTGGAGTATGCAGCAGATTTATTCATAACCTCTTACCAATCCTCTTTGACCGCACGTATCACATTACCGGCAACAGCATGCCGTCCGGCGAGCAACGCAGTCAGCGCCGCTGCTATCAGCATGGCGAGGGCCATGATCATCAGCCATTGCCACGGCACATGGAGCTGCATTGTCCAGTGGAACGACTGTGGGTTAACGACAAAAATAAGAATCAGGCTGATACTCCCTCCCAATAAGAATCCGATGGTGATGCCGAAACTGGTCAGCAATCCCCCCTCCAGTGCCAGCATGCGATAGATCTGACCGCGCGTCACGCCGATATGGCGCAACATGCCAAATTCTTTGACACGCCTCAGCGCCTGCGCCGAGAAACTGGCTGCCACACCGAGCAATCCTACCCCGACTGCGATCAGTTCCAATAAATAGGTCACCGCAAAACTACGATCAAAAATCTTCAGGCTGATTGCCCTGATTTCATTTGATTGCCAGAATGTCAATGACTCGCCGAATGACAGCGCTTTCAGCACAACCATAATCTGCTCAGGTGTGACGCCACCTTGTAACCAGAGCGCCGCCTCATTGATCTGCAATTCACCCGTTACTTTTTGATAATCGCTCAATTGCATCTGGATGGCGCCAAATTGACGCCCATAGTCACGCCACACGCCAGCGACAATATAATCCTGCTGCACCTCGCTCAGTGGCAGTACCACCCGTTTGCCCACCCGGTAATCATAGAGATCGACCATCGCTTCCGATACCCAGATAGGGATCGCCTCTGGCGGAATTTCTGCGGAAAGCGATGCAGTCTCCGTCATCGGCAGGGTATTGCCTGGATCAGTCTTATCGATTGGTCGGGCAATCAGTGTAACAGGGGGTCGAGCCGGATCCAGGGTAATCTGCAGTGAGCGGATGAAATCGATGCGTTCGATCCCCGCTATCGCTGCAATCGCTTGCTGCTCCTGAAGCGTGAAACCAAGCGCATCCTGACGAACCTCTGTGCGCACATAGATATCGGCAGGCAGAATATGTGCCAGCCAGTCTTCTACCGATATGCGGAAACTCGCCACCATGATCGCCATCGCCACCATCAGGCTGAAGCTTACCAAAACACCTCCTAGTGCAATAGCAGCTTGCTGTGGCGCGTTAGCTAGTCTGGCTAAAGCCAAAGTAGTCAGCGTACCTGCTGTCAGGCGGTTAAATAGGCGAAATAGGCCGAAAAAAAACAATGCAGTTAATGACGGCATCCAGGCGATGCCGCCGATCAGCAGCAAAGCCACCGCACAATAGCCAAAAAAGGGCAATTCTGCCACAGGTGGCAGTTGGGTCAAGATGACTGCTAGCAGTAAACAGATCAGCGCGGGCCAGGGTGTACGCAATCCTGTCAACGCGATCTCCTCACTGCCCGATTTGAGCGCTGGCGCAGGATGAGCTTGGGCTGCTTCCCACGCAGGCATCAAGCTGCCTAATAAGGTGGCACCCATACCCAATATCAAAAAAAGCACAGCCGCTAATGGACTCAACTGAATGCTTGGCTTGATCTCAGGGAAAAATCCTCCGCCGAGATCTCCGCCGTAAATATGCAATGCCGTCGCAGCTAGTGCATAACCCAGCCCGAGCCCCAGCAGAGAACCGAATATGCCAAGCAGGCTGCTTTCTCGCAGGATCTGCAACAGGATTTGGTTGCGCGTCAGCCCAAGTACGCGTAACAGAGCAAATTGGGGACGCCGCCGCAAAGTGGACAGTACTTGTGTCGAGAATACCAGAAAAGTACCAGTAAACAGCGCGACCAACGCCAACACGTTCAGATTGATGCGATATGCACGCGACATATTATGTACACGCATCTCCTGGTCGACGGTTTCGGTTACCAAGTATTGTGCGGATAGTTCCTTTTCAAGGGCTGCTTTGAATTCACGGTGATGAATACCTTGTTTCAATTTAAGTTCGATGCGCGATAACACACCTATATGATCAAAGTGCCACTGTGCCGCGCCAATATCCATGACCGCAATACGTTGACCAGCATGTGCCCTGACGAGGCCACCTGCTACCCGCAATGTCACAGTTTTGGTTCCTAGACGTAATGGCAATCTGTCACCCTGCTTAATCTCCAGCCATTCCATCGCCGCAGGCGACAGAAAAATGGCATCATCTGACAATATGTCGAAGGCGCGACCTTCCTCAGGCACGCCGACTAAATCCGGGGTTATGGCTATAGCACGATACACATCGATCCCGAGGATTTTCAAGGTATTGTTTCTGTCATCTTCTAACTTGGCAGGAACAGCGACCTGGATTTCCAGCACCGGGCTTGCGATCGCCACGCCTTCATGCTGCGCCAATAGCGGATAGAGCATTTCGTCAAAGATCGGTTGTGTTGCGCGCACTTGCAAATCAGATTGACCGGACAAGCTTTTGACGGCTGCAGAAAACTCATTGACTGCCGCGGTATTAATCAAATGGATCGAAAAACCCATGGCAATCCCCAGCGCAATCGCAATGAGCGCAACCACGATTTGTCAGCCGATGCGCTTGCCACTCAGCGAGCAGGAGCCAACGGGACAACAGATTACGATGCATGCGAACGCGCTGGACTTAAGGAATGCAAGCCAGCCTTGGTCAAAAGTAGAACGCTGTCAGCCGTTGCTGCGGCAGCCTGCGAATGGGTAACGATAATGCCAGCGGCACCATTGGCTTTGATTTCAGTGCGCATCAATTGAAGAATTTCCTGTGCCGTATCCGGGTCGAGATTACCTGTCGGCTCATCGGCCAGAATCAGCCTGGGGCGATGTACCAGTGCCCGCGCAATAGCAACTCTTTGCAACTCTCCACCCGACAGTTGACTCGGAAAATCCTGTTCTCGCCCCTGCAGCCCGACTGCGGATCAACATTTCTTTGGCGCGATCGAGCGGCAAATGATTGAGCAACAGCGGCAATGCCACATTTTGCAACAAGGTCAAATGAGGCAAAACATGAAATGCCTGAAAGACAAAACCAAAATGACGCCGCCGCAGGGAGGTCGCAGCTTCGTCATCACCTGCCGACAGCACAACGCCATCGACCCATATCTCGCCAGTATCAGGCACATCCAGGCCGGCAATCAGGTTCAGTAGCGTCGATTTTCCCACGCCCGATTCCCCCATGATGGCCACGTACTCACCGGCTGCGAGGGAATACGACAAATCAGACAACACCTGGCGTCCATTCGCGTAAGCCTTACTGATGTTATGTAATTCCAGTATAGGAGTGTTTTTCATAATGAGACGATTGTCCCATGAAAAAGACTCAAAAGGCAGCAATACAGATAACACAGATCAAAACATCATTTGCCAGTTTCCAAACCTATATCGATCCAAACTACTGAGTGGCATAATTAATGGAATATAGCTACCCTTAACAATGATTCCGCTTTAAAACACGATGGTCCAGCCACTACGACATTGCTCTTTGGTATAAGATACGCCGTGATATTTAAGCCCATCGGGATTAAGCAGGGTAATAATGCCGCCATTGTTACCTAACTGTGCTCCCTGACCATCCAGTTTCACCACCCCAGTCGCACCTGGACTAAGCACCATGTTACTGATAAAGGAGCGCTTTTTATTTTGATCTGCAATCAGCCAACCGGACAAATCAACGGTGTTTGGAGAGCAATTAATCAAGGTCACCGTTTCATTCCCTAGATCATCCCCTTCCGGATTGACCAGCGCTGCGATAATTTGGATATCAGATTCTATTTTGGGGGGAATCATGCCTTCGCATTCAGGAAGTCGATGGCCGGTTCGATCGTCGGTATGCCAGCATTGTGACTGGAAAGCTAGAAAGACCGCGACCCACTGTTCAGGCCAGAGCTCGCTGCCAACGCCAACCTGTTCGATTCTCGGAAAATGAAAAAGCAATCCACCATCCTGCCATACGCCATCTTCCTCAATAAACTGCCCGACATTACCTTGATTCATGTGGATATCGTGAATACCGTTTCCAGGTAGGAAACCAAAATATTTGTCTTTTATTTTTGCTTCAGGTCCCCATCGCTCGCCGAAAGCATAAATACTTGCCCGTTCGTCGCCAACGGCACGTTGTACATAAGCATCAATTTTTTCATTGAGATCATTATCCGGACCAGGAATGTTATGCGGTAAAGGACGCATTTGCCTTGGATCGAATAGATTGCCGCGGATGAAATCGAGCGTCATTTTGTCTGGCGCACTCTCGAGTAGAGTAAATCCTTTATCCAGTTTGACCAGTTTTTCCAGAATGGGATGGCGGAAATCATCAATGATCAAATATAAAAGCTCGGAAGGGGCCAGTTTGGATTTTACATTGATAGCGATACGATAATCCGTGGTATCGTCGATAACATGCACTTCATAATGCGGGCTCGAGCCTTGTCCAATAATTTTATTGATGGCTTTGCCTTTCAGAACGCCATACTGATTTAATGCCATGATTCCTCCTAAAATGCGTTGCGGTAGGGATAGCATTTGAGAACTGTTGTTCAAATTGATCTGGCCCAATTTTTAAAACTAATATAGCTTTACTGTATGATGATGTTAAGCAACAACAAATAGGCAGGCAATAATGCAAATGTGTACAATTTTCTAGCATTACAACTCCCTGGATAAAACTTGCGTTTTGCCGCAAAGCCAGAACCCATTTGGCATCGACGTCGCTACTTTCCACTGCAGCTCCAGATACAGGCGGCTTAGGCTGAACACGGTCAGGTTCAGCCTCGCAACACAATCCCGATCCAGATAAATAGTTCATTCATAAAATATGTCTCGTTGACTAAGCTCGAAGTCGGAGCTTCACTCGTCCAAGGGATCTGGCGGTTCCATCTCGCCGTTTTCGGCCCCCTCTTCAGCTAAATAATGGCACAGACGCCACGTATGATAGGTTACGCGCTCGAGCCAGCGAATAGCATCCAATGCTTCCAGTGCATCGAACGGACTCTGTTTGCCGTGGGCTGTCTGGCGCAAGATAACCAGACGCTCGTTGCGGCGTAACTCTGCCAAGGCTTGCGCTTGGCGCTCCATCTGCACCATCCAGTTGGACGACACCCGATTGAGCAATCCCTGGCGCGCTAACGCCAGCACCTTTTGACAACGGGTCAATGCACCCTGCAGCGCAGGCTGGGCCATCGCTTTGCGTGTGGCTGTAGACAAATTCAGGCGGGTGAGTAACCGCGCCAGATGATCAATCGCGTGCAATTGAGCCATGCGCGAGCGGGATAGCGGTTCGTCATCGGTAATGGGCGGAATCCTTGCAAAGAAGTGCTGCGCCGTTTTTAAAGCACCCTTGACTTCAACTCGCTGCAACTCACTTACATGCGCTACCGCACTGCTCAACAACTGATTCAGCAAGCCGATTGTCTCAAGCGTGGTAACGATCAAGGTACGACGTGTGGACTCGAGCGCAACTGCCGGAACCTGTAACAACGTATCGTCCAGGTGACGGGTAAGGCGCGGCCCCTGCTCAGGCAGTAGCCGCTCGATTAAGCGCGCAAAAGCACGGTTAAAAGGCAGAAAAATCGATACGCCCAAGGTAATGAACGCAGTATGGAAAGCAGCTAGACTTACCGCACCCGGCTCCAAACCTATCTGTTGTTGTGCGAATGTCAGCCCCCATAAAAATGCTGGCAGTAATAGCAGGGCCATGACTCCGGTAACCAGGTTGAATGTGATATGAGCAAGTGCAGTGCGTTTGGCGGAGACACTGCCGCCACTAGCTGCCAGGGCGCTGGTAACAGTCGTGCCGATCGCTGCACCGATCACGAGTGTTGCTGCCTGATCAAAATTAACCGCATTGACATGCAGGGCAGTCAATGTAGTTGCCACCACTGCACTCGAAGACTGCATGATGACCGTCATGAGGGTACCGATCACCACTGTTACCAGGTAGCTGATCACCCCGGTCGATGGCAGCGCAGCCAGATCAAAGATCTCGGCCATATCCTGCATGCTGTGCTGCAGCTTATCGATGCCTACGAAAATCAGGCCAAAACCTGCCAGAGCAAGACCCAGCGAACGCCAGCGACCATGGGCGAGTAACCGTAACAGCGCACCGATGCCCACCAGCGGCAATGCGTAAAAACCCAAACTCACTTTCAAACCAAGCATCGAAACTACCCAGCTAGTCCCAGTAGCTCCCAGGCTTGCGCCCAGCACCACGCCTACCGCCTGTGGGAAAGTAAGCAAACCTGCACTGACGAAGCCAATCAGCGTCATGGTGGTCGCGCTGGAAGACTGTACCATCAAGGTCACCAGCGCCCCGGACGCAAACGCTTTGTAAGGGGTGCCAGTGAAGCGTATCAAGGCGCGGTTAAGCGCATCCCCGACTAACGCCTTGAGCCCATCAGTGAGCAGCACCACGCCCATTAAAAACAGGCCAATACCTCCTAGCAGCAGGAAAATCATGGCGGTCATGATCTATTCCCCAGTTTGTACCAAAATATGCAAATTGTTGGTAGTATGCATCAATGCTTATCTATGGTCACCATTCCCGGCATTTTCATGCAATCTAACCTTAACCTGGGCTTGTTTCGTTCCAGTTGATAGTAAGATCACTTTACACTCGACTCATTTCTTTTATCCTTTTTTGATTTTGTCTGAGGTAACGTGGTACGCTCCAGCTGTCAATATGCAAAAGCGAGACCAAATGATTGACGTATCAAACTAGATTTTCTGATAGTTTGCCACATGACAATCATCTAAGAGCAGGAAAAGGTGCAACCAGATAAGTTAGCTGAATTTCGTTTCTATGCTGAGCTGAATGATTTTCTATCTCCCGAGCAACGGCAGCAAACGATGCCCTATCGCTTCAATGGTCATCCAGGAATCAAAGACCCGATCGAAGCCTTCGGTGTACCTCATACCGAAGTGGAGTTGATTATTGTAAATGGTCAATCGGTAAGACTCGATTATCAACTGCAGACTGGCGATCGTGTCGCTGTTTATCCGATTTTCAAAAGACTGGACATAAGTCGTTTGCTCAGATTACGCGAAAAAATCACATCTGACCCTCGCTTCATTCTGGATGTCAATCTGGGCAAGCTCGCCAGATTCCTGCGCTTATTGGGTTTCGACAGCCTCTATCGCAATGACTATCCTGATTCGATGATTGTGAAGATCGCAATAAGCGAGCAGCGTATCGTGCTAACCCGAGATCGTCGCCTGTTGCACGCCAAACAGATCCAGCATGGCTATTGGGTGCGCGCAGTCGATGTCGAAAGCCAGATCGATGAAGTCGTGTGCCGCTTTGATTTATGCAGATTGATTCATCCTTTTGCGCGATGTCTGGTTTGTAACGGTGTGCTCGTCCCCGTCGACAAGGCCACCATAGTGGATTATCTTGAACCCAAAACGAAACGTTACTATGAAGTCTTTCGTCAATGCGTCAAGTGCCAGCGAATCTACTGGGAGGGTTCGCATCTGGAGAACATGCGACGACGCTTCGCTGCCTTGCTGACGTGTTAGGACACCGTTCGTCCTGAACTTGTAGAAAACTATTCAGCCTAAGTCTGCCAAAAGTCGGCATTCTTCAGATAAAAGCTGCAAAATCAGTAAAGTTGGAATAAATATCGTCGCCACCAGTTTTGCAAAAAATTGGTCAAAAGCATGGGAAGCTACTATGATCATAATAACCCTCATGAAAGTTGCTTACAACTCTTTATAACGGGCTTTCCTTTGCTCCTGTTCCAAATACTAAAGGAGTCTCGCTATGCCTATCCATAATGCTGATATCGCAGCCATCTTTGAAGAGATCGCTGATTTGCTGGAAATTGAGAGTACCAACGTGTTCCGCGTGCGTGCTTATCGTAATGCTTCCCGTACCTTGCAGGAAGTGGGTAAAGATGTCCGTACCATGGTTCAAAAAGGAGAAGAGTTGACAAGGCTTCCTGGCATTGGGGAAGATCTCGCTAACAAAATACGGGAAATCGTCGAGACCGGTCGCTGTTCTATGCTGGATAAGCTGCATAAGCAATTACCGTCGACTATCACGGAATTGCTAAAAATCCCTGGACTAGGACCCAAACGGGTAAAAACTTTGTACCACGAATTGGACATCCATACCATGGAGCAATTGCAACGGGCGGTACGCGATCATCGTATTCAGAGTTTAGCCGGTTTCGGTGAAAAAACTGAGATGCGCATTGCCGATGCCTTGGCCATTCATGCTAGTAGCACCAGCCGCTTTAAATTGGCTACCGCGGCTCAGTATGCCGAACCTCTGGTAGCTTGGCTTCGCACGATTTCCGGCGTGCAGCAGGTGATTGTAGCAGGCAGCTATCGACGAGCCAAGGAAACGGTAGGAGATATCGATATTCTGATTACTGCTACCCAGCATAGCCCAATCATGGCAAGCTTATGTAGCTATGACGAAATAGCAGAAGTACTCTCCCACGGCCCTACTCGTAGCAGTGTTATCCTTAAATGCAAGCTACAAGTGGATGCGCGCGTGGTCGAGCCAGAGAGCTACGGCGCAGCTCTGCATTATTTCACAGGCAGCAAGGCACATAACATTGCTATCCGCCGCCTAGGCCAGGAGCGAGGACTCAAAATCAATGAATATGGTGTATTCAAGGGTCAAGCGCGGATCGCTGGTAAAACGGAGGAATCTGTCTATCAGTCTGTAGGGCTACCGTTCATCCCGCCGGAGTTGCGCGAAGATCGCGGTGAAATTGAAGCTGCCAGAAGCGGGCATTTACCCAAACTTATCGAGCTGGGTGATTTGAAGGGCGATTTGCATGCTCACAGCAAGGCAAGCGACGGTCATGACACCCTTAAAGAAATGGCTAGCGCTGCTCAACAATGTGGCTTTGAATATCTGGCCATTACTGAGCATTCGCGCCGGCTCACCGTCGCCCATGGTCTCGATCCGACGCGACTAGCCAAGCAAATTGACGAGATTGATCGTCTGAACGAGCAATTAACGGAAATTACGCTGCTCAAGGGTATTGAAGTCGATATTCTCGAAGACGGTAGCTTGGATCTACCCGATTCAATACTAACAAAATTGGATCTGGTAGTGGGCGCCGTGCACAGTCGCTTCGAGTTGTCCCGCGCCAAGCAGACTGAACGCATTCTTAAGGCCATGGATCACCCTCATTTCACGCTGCTCGCTCACCCTAGTGGGCGACTCATCGCTAGGCGTGAGCCCTACGATGTCGATATGTTGCGTATTATCCGCAAAGCCAAAGAGCGCGGTTGTTACCTAGAACTTAACGCTCATCCGGAACGACTGGATTTGCTCGACATTTATTGCCAGGCAGCCAAGGATGAAGGTGTTCTAATCAGCATCAATTCGGATGCGCATAGTGTGTTGGATTTCAACAACCTGCGTTTCGGTGTCGGTCAAGCACGGCGTGGCTGGCTGGAGAAGCAAAATGTACTAAATACACGGTCGTTAAAAGAACTAAAGCCACTTCTTAAGCGTACGATGTAGGGCAAAGTTGTGGAATATGCAGTACACTATTTGGGCATTCATATTTTTGCTAATAGCAACGCTTTCGGGTTGTATCCATCGGCAATTCGTCACCCAAACCTACCCGCGCTGGGGTGAGGAAATCTCTATCAACCAGGCAAATGATGCCAATCCCCTGCTCTTGCGGATATTACAGCCGACCGAACCAAGCAATGCACTGGCTTGTTTGCTCCTCGTTCATGGCATGAATGAATACATTGGGCGTTATAGTGAAATTGCCCGCTATTTCGCTCAGCGCTTCATAGTAGCAGGATTCGATCTCTATGCGCATGGCCTGTCCAATCAGATTCTGCAACAGGCGGATCAAGCACTGATTGCGGGAGCTGCTCGACAGGAAGTAAGTGATGCATACCTGGCACAAATCCCATTATACGATCTGGATCCAATGAGACAAAATCTAAGTCACGCGTTAAAGCACTTGATTATATCTTGCGATGAACAAGGTGAATCGGACAAACCGATCTTCATTGTTTCTCATAGCTTGGGTTCTCTGATTGCCGCTTCTTATTTGCTGTCGACTCAAAATAAGAGTGAATCAGCCAGACGAGTGCAAGGCATTATCTTGCTCGGACCAGCCTTTTCCGTCACCGAAGTTCCGGGTTGGCGCGGCTGGCTGGCAAATCCACTCATCAAGCTATCATTTCATGCCGAGGAACATTTCTTGAATCCACAGAACGAACCTTTGCCGCTAATGATCATGAACCAGATCGTGTCCCTTATCATCGTGCCATTACTCGACGGAATATTCGAATTATTATCCTGGCCAGGCCTGCGGACGCTATTCACGCCAGCCACACCTGATTGGGTGGTAGATTATTTCACCGATAGCGAGCAAGAAAAAGGCCGTATTCGCGCAGATAATTGGCTCATCCGTCGCACTCTGTTGCGCTATGTCAAAGGAATCGAAGCAGAAATCGTTCATTTTCGCCGTCATATGAGCGAATTCGCTGTACCTTATTACTTGATCTATTCTGGCCATGATCCAATTACTCCATCCTGGGGGAACCAGGATTTTGCCCATGCTACCCTACAGAATCATCCTGATAATGAACTGTTACCCCTACTGAAGCTGAGCCACCATGAGCATCTTTTCTCATCGCAACCGTTACGGGATGAGATCCTGAAAAAAATAGAACAATGGCTGGATCGCAGGAGGCTTTCTTGGCATCACGAGAAAACGAGGATGCCGCAAAATTGACTATTAACAGCTTAGTGAAAAGTGCATTAATAATAAACAAACTTTCCTATATTAGATAGGCTTTTCTACGGAGGAGAAGGAACGATAAAGTAAGTTTTAATTCAGAACCGTAAACAATGACCAGAAATTGCGCAATATATGCCGCTGCTATTGCTCCTGCAATCTGAGCGATCATATACACCGGCACATCAGTAAATGAACATTTGCCACGTATCAAGACTGCCAATGTCACTGTGGAATTGTAGTGCGCTCCAGAAATATGCTCCCCGCATAAACCATTACCATCAATACTGAACCTATCGCCAGGGGCGCAATAACCCCGGCGCTTCTGGTTATAACTGTCAGACCTATAGTTAGAACCAGAAAAAAAGTACCAATAAACTCAACGACAAACTTTCGCATGATGGAATTCCTCTATCAATATTTATTACAGTGCAAATAAAATATCGATCAAGGCGCAACCAAGAGTTGGTAGCAAATAAAATCAAACCATTGGAGAGCCTGTCATCTCATGAAGTCTTCTAACAGTATCTGAGTCCAGATTAAGTGAATGTGCCAATTGACGCAAATAGTTTTTTTCGGCATCCGTGTCTATATCAATTGCGAATAATGAAGCTGCATAAACCTGAGTCGCAACGAGTTGATTAGGAACGCTAGAAACTAGCTTATTTAGATCCATTGGTTGATTTAACTCATTACGGATAAATTGACGTTCCTCATCCGTAATCCCGTGTTCACTTACTTTCCCTATGATTTTGTCCATTTCAGACTGATCAAGCTGACCATCTGCTTTGGCAGCATTAAACATCGCCTGCAGTATGAGCTTTTCTGTTTCTGAGGAAGTCATCGTTTCCAAATGCTCCTTAGGTACGGAATGAACAATTTCCTTCTCCTGTAAATCAGAAGGTGGAGCAGCAAATTTTTTCTGAATTGCATTGATTGCCATAGCTCCCAACATAGAAAGCGCACTTCCACGTAGCGCACCTGCTGCTGCAGACGTTCCTCCACTTAGCAAAGCGCCTGCTAGTGCGCCTAGGCCTCCTAATTGTCCGCCTGTTAGGTTACCGGCTTGCTTCGTATGAAAGAATTTTCCTATCATCTCCATCCACTTATTTGTAGACTGAGGAGAATTGACCATATATTCAAGTCTTGCATTTCCCTTATTGGTCATTTCGTTTAGCAAACGTCCCACAATATCACCATAGCTCACGTATTACCTCCTTGGATAAAGAATCTCAGTGAGATATCACATTAAGATTGCCTACGCTTTCATAAACAAGTTTTAACAGTTAATCGGACATGAGAAAGCAAGTAAATACGTGCAAACACGTAATTCCATAGATATTGATGTATCAATTATTTTTTCATATGCTCTCTTGTCTTTCTGACCATTGGCATACACGCACTCTTTTAACATTGATAAACTAAACAATACTCCATGTTACGAATGATCTCTCATGAAACGTCATAAAAGCCTTTATCCCCTGTCTCATGATCATCATCACGCGCTTGTCCAGGCAAAAAATCTGCGCATTGCCTGTTCCAGTTCCGATATGTCATCACTTCATCGGATTGCCATTGATTTTATTGCGTATTGGGATACCAGTCTTCAACCCCATTTTCGTCAAGAAGAAGAAATTCTGCTGCCCGTTTTCTCTCAGTATTCATCACCAGACCGTCTGGAAATCATCGAAACCTTAAAACAACATGTCGATATCCAACAAGTCGTGAGTCAGTTGAGAAAAAACATTGAGCAAGAAGCAGCGCTGGGTGGAGAAGTTCAGAAGCTCTCGGCACTGCTCAGTATGCATATTCGCTATGAGGAGCAACATTTATTCCCAGCTATTCAGGAAATTGTACCCGAGGAAGCTTTATGGGAAATCAATCGTCGCTTCACCGAGAAATAAGCGTGCTAGCAGCAAACATGTACATTAACACAGTCATCTGCTTCCCACTTCCCGGAAATGCAGATTATTTATGGGCAGTGATTTTGCGAAGTTTGTTCGTGATCGTTAAAGGGGCATATTCCTAAGATTGAGTATTAATACTTGTACTTTGGGCAATAGATTTATCAGCTGCAGCATGATACTTATTTTACGTTTTCAATGACGATGTTGTTCAATCAGCAATCTACAGGCAACCTGGTAGCAGAAATATTTGTCAAAAAGAGTCATTAGAGAATTATCCCAAAAATCGCTTTTAGGATTATTTCATGCGCTGATCAAAAGCTTTGAAGTCAACTTTTTAAATAACACGCTAATCCACAATCGTGAAGGAATGAATTATGAGTGATAAAAAGAAATTATACTCACTACACTTCAAATTTCGGCACTCAAGTACAATCGATAATCTGAAAATTATCGGTCAACAGGGAACGTAGTGATTCTTTATAGCGTTCAGAAGCAGCAAAAAAATCATCGCAAGCTCGCTTGAACAAGGCAAAGGATTCATAGTACTTGCCATACAGAATTTCTTTTTTGAAGAATCGCCAATAGCGCTCAATCAGATTCAGATTGGGTGCATATGGCGGCAGGAAGATCAATTCTATTTTTGAATCTGACAAGTATTCAGTGACGATCTGTGAGCGATAATAGCGGGCATTATCGCAGATGACGTAAATACGGGTAGCAGCGGGATGTTGTTGCTCGATCTGTTGTAACAGCTCTACCGTGGACTGTACATTGATAGTGTCATCATAGCGAATGATTGGACATAGTCCGACGCAATCGATAGCGCCGTTGATGTTGATGCGTTGTCGACCTGTGTTGCCGGGAATTTCATGATCCCGGCCATGCTTGATCCATCCGTATCCAGCGATTGGATTGTGCTGCGGATGCGTTGCGTCCATGAAATAAATCGGATCATCCGGCGCCTTTTTTGCTTTCAGGGTTTGATAGCGTTCAATAAAATCCTTTTGCTGCTCAGCATTGGCTTTACCTGGAATCAACTCGGGTTTTTTGTAAACATAGCCCAATCGATGTAATAATTGTGTCATGCCGCTCTCGCTATAAGCGACCTGCCACCTCTGCTCGACGTAATACGCGATTTCTTTGGCGGTAAGATAGAGATTCTCTCGTAGATGCTGATCCAGCAACCGCTGCTGTTCTTCTGTAAGCGCGGCGTCACTGCCGCCAGCGTCGTTTCTCTGTAAGGCAGCCAAACCGCCTTTGCGATATCGCTTGAAGTGATTGCGGACAGTTTCACGGTCAATCAACAGGGCTTCTGCAATCTTTGTGACCGGCCATCCTTTGCCTGACAGATAAACTGCCTTAACCCGATCGGCATAACGCTTATCGGTGGCATGACGGTGTTCAAGCTCTAAATCAGCAAGTTCTTGCCCGGTTAGATGTATAGCTGATCCCATATAAAACGATTTAAATTTCATAAGCGGCAAAGAGCTGCTCGACGGAACAACCTTCTCTTTTTCTGATGGCTTTGGCCTGAGCCCATTTTGGTTCAATATCATTAAAGTCTGGAGAATAAGACGGTGAATATTCAAGCGTATGCCCGGCATTGGCAATGGCGGTTTTGATATCCTGCCGTTTGTGGAAGGTCGCGTTGTCCATGACAATCACGCAAGCGGACAGGAGCTTGGGCAAAAGGTCCTGCGTCACCCACGCATAGAAGATGTCGGCGTTGATATTGGCGGTAAACAGGCCCACGGTCAGGAGCGTCCCTTTGATCAGAGCACCGATGACATTGGTTCGGCCTCTTGCATGCCAATCTTTTACACCATGGCAGCGTTGACCCACAGGCGCATAGCCATGCGTACGCGGCATGTCATGCGCAAAGCCGCTTTCATCAAGGTAAACGATGACGCGGCCTGCGCGCTCATAGCCTTCAATTTTCTGCCGGAAGATGCGCCGCTCTGCTTCGCTGGCCTTTGGATGACGCAGGCTTTTTTTTATAAGTCACACCCAGACGCTTTAAAGCGTGATTGATGCCTTGGGTGCTGACGCCAAGCCGTTTGGCGCGCTCGTACTGATACGCGTCTGGATGGTCTTTGACGTCCTGCGCCAACATCTCCATGTCGATCTTGGTTGCAGGCTTGTTATTCCAATTCTATTTCATAAGTGAATTTATAATCCAGGGCCATGCAACGATAAATTGGACACATTCACGATCTTTTTCCATGTCGCGCATTGCTGCTTCCAGGTGATTTTCAAGTGCGTCCAGGCTGTCGAATACACGGTTGTGGAATGATTTCTCCCGGAGCTCATCCCAAAGATTCTCCACAGGATTGAGTTCTGGTGAGTAGGGTGGCAGCATAAGTAAGCGCAGATTATGTGGAAGCTTGAGGGTGTGACTGCGATGCCATCCTGCCCCATCGAGCACCAGGATAATCCGGTCATTGGGGTGACGTGACGCTACCTCATTCAGAAATAGCTGCATGCAATGGCTATTAACCTGAGGCAGGATAAGCGTATCCAAATCTCCATTAGCGACAGAGACAGCAGCATAAGCATAGACATATTGCCGGGTGGTCATTGCCTGGCATAGCGGGCGTATAGGTTTGGGGCACCAACATCGACGTGTATCAGAAACACGCCCAAAGCGGGCTTCATCCTGAAACATCAGACGCAGTTGCCCTTCTGCTTGCCATTCCCGGTCAATTTCTATGAGGGTATCGCGAAGTTTTTTTTCCACTCATCCTGAGCGAGCACGTCTGCTTTGGGGTGGCGCTTGTCAGGAGCAAGCTTGCGCCAGCCATGACGGTGCAGCAGGTTGTAGGTAGCTGCGAGCGATGTCTTGCGCTTTAAGCGTGCATCCAATGCTTGCTTGATTTCGCTCACAATCAAAATGCCTCCTGTCGATGCTTTTTCTATAAAAGGCGCTAGAAAAGCAACTTCTTCTTCACGCGAAAGATTTTCGCGCCGTCGTCCACCACGGGTAGGCTTGGCTGTATCACGTATGCCGCCATTGCGGATAAGACGCATTCGAAGCTGGCACGCCCAGCCTATTGAAGTACCTATTGCTGTAGCTGTCTGCTCCATTGATAAGCCAAGTTCCAAAGGTAGCACTACAGCCTGTGCTTGTCTTAATTCTTCTATTGTACTTGCATTAACCAGTAATTCCTTTGCTTGCACCAAAACTTCTTTACCACTCGCTACTCGTGCCATCACCATATCTCCTTTCATAAGCTGCTTATATTATTTCACTTATGAAGTAGAAATGGAATTACGGGTAGTCCTGGGATCGGGAGTTTTGATCCAACGCATCACGCTGGCTACCCCTACACAAAAACGCTGCGCCACTTGCGCGATTGAGAGGTTCTCCTTCTCGCGAACGGATAATACTTTACGGCGAAATGATATCGGATAGGTCATCCGTAAATTATAATCAATTTATTGGGGATATGCTATAGCGTAAAGACATGCAACAATTCTATTCATGACAGTGGCGCACTAACTTAAACCAAATTTTCATTCATGAGAAGTATAGAAGGGCAACTGCGTCTGATGTTTCAGGATGAAGCACGCTTTGGGCGTGTTTCTGATACACGCCGATGTTGGTGTCCCAAGCCTATGCGCCCGCTATGCCAGGCAATGATCACGCAGCAATATGTCTATGCTTATGCTGCTGTCTCTGTCGCTGATGGCGAACTGGATACACTTATCCTGCCTCAGGTTAATAGCCATTGCATGCAGATATTCCTGAATGAAGTAGCGTCGCGTCATCCAAATAACAGGATTATCCTGGTGTTTGATGGTGCAGGATGGCATCGCAGTCGCACCCTTAAGCTTCCACCTAATCGGCGCTTACTCATGCTGCCGCCCTACTCACCGGAACTCAATCCCGTTGAGAATCTTTGGGATGAGTTACGGGAGAAATCGTTCCACAACCGTGTATTCGATAGTCTGGACGCACTTGAAAATCACTTGGAGGCAGCACTGTGTGACATGGAAAAGGATCGTGAATGTGTCCAATCTATCGCTGCATGGCCTTGGATTATAAATTCACTTATGAAATAGAAATGGAATAAGACTATCGGTATAGCCCGCGACATCGGCAATCTGGAAGGTGAGAGGACTGCTATGCATACGCTGGGCCAGGTACGGCTGGAAACAGATAAGTAGGAAGTGGCTGAGGCTTTAATGACGAAGGCTCTGGCCATTGCCGAAGAGATTCAGGCAAAACCACACCTGTCAGATCTCTGTCTCAGTTTGTCACAATTGTACCGTATGGTTGGCAAGCACGAACCTACTCTCGATTATTACGAGCGTTCCCATCAGGGGGAGAAGGAAGTATTTAATACTGAATCCGACCGCAGAATACAGACGCTCATAGTACAATTGCGTATAGAGCGCAACAAGTTGCTCACGACTGTACGACATTCTCTGGAGCGACTGGCCGAGGTCTTATCTGCGGAAAACCGCACGACGATCAAGGAGATTCTGAATTCGATGAAAAGTAACGATCCGACGATTGAACGGGAAATATTTAGCGACAAATATCAGGATCTGCACGGTGAGTTTGCCCAGATTCTGGCGAAAATGTATCCCGATCTGTCGCCCACCGAGCTCAAAATCTGCGCACTTACCAAAGTACACTTCTCCACCAAGGAAATTGCCGCCATTCTGCAGACGAGCATTCGTACCGTAGAAGCCCACCGCTACCGACTGCGCAAAAAACTCGATATTCCCCCAACGAAATAAGTTTAACTTCCTTTTTCAACTCTCTGCAAACCTGAGGGAATGTATTCGGGCGCTCCGATTCTCATGCCGGCTTCTGTCTCTGCACCGCGTTGGATGAACCGTATGTGATAGCCTGACTTTCATCGCGTTTTAAGAATGAGAATGATGTGCCGCATGGCTGTGACATCATCGAGCGCGAAACCACAGTACTCCCGACGACGAAAATGCGACCGGTGATGGGGATGACCGGATGCCGCAGCGCCGCCCGTGCCATGCACACTCCTATTTTATCGTCCCATAGTATACTCGCGTATCGTACTCGAAAGTCACCCGACCTGCCTCTGCGTAACAATCAAAAATCTCTCGCAAAGTAGCCATCATTGGCTCGTGTCTGGGATGTCCAACCAGCGGGGCATAGGACGATGAAAGAAGGCGTCCGGCCAGGCCTTCGTAATCGAAGTATTGCACATTATCGAACGCGATTGTGTCGTAGCTATGCGGGGCAAAAAACTCCTGTAGAGCTTCGTCATCGATATTCCTGTGGTTTACTTCCGCATAATCTGTTGCCAGACTGATCAGCAAATTTTCGTATTTCTGGAGAAACGGAGTTGTATCTGTTCTACGGTCGTTCCAGATAAGTGCAACGATCCCACCGGGTCTGATAATCCTGCGAAATTCAACTTTTGTCCGTGCCCGGTCGAACCAGTGGAAAGCCTGTGCTGCAACAATCATATCGACGCTGTTTTCGGGGAGCGTAGTCTGTTCCGCCGTACCGTCGATACTGATAAATCCTGCCTCGTGGTGTAGCAGGCGCTCTGCTGCCTCGCGCATTTCCCGATTTGGTTCTATGGCATACACCTGTTGTCCGGCTCGTATCAATGGCTCTGTGAGAATACCCGTGCCGGAGCCTACATCGGCAACGACATTGCCGGCTTTCATGTGCAGCGTATCGCGGAAAAATTCCCACATAGCACGAGGATAGTGTGGACGATATTTGATATAATTCTCCACACGGTCAGAGAAACATTGCGTCGGATTGGCAGACATATTGTTCTACAATGAGAATGGAAGAAGAACATTTCGGAGTACATACAGTGCAGAGAGCATGTCTCCAAGATGTGAGGTTATTGCGAGAGCTATAGGAGTATATACGAGAGACCCGGGAGAGAACCTTCCGACCCGCGGGTCATCATTTCACTATTACCGTAGCGTTCCTAGCTGCCATCGCTGGAAAACTGCATCGTTTGAATGAGGTATTATGCATGTTCTTTTTTGCGGCGGGTCTCCCAACCTTTTTTCGCGGCTATGCTCCGTTCTTCCTTTGTCATGCTGTGCCCACCCTTGCGGGACGATACGTGAGTGTCTTTTTTCCCATGACCACCGCCACCGAGTTTGTTGCCACCGCCCGATTCTTTATTGACAGTTGCCCAAGCTCTTCGTTCAGCTTCTTTTTCTGGTACTCCACGTTTTTCATATCCTTCGGCTATGTGGTCGGCCTTTCTTTCCTGCTTGTCCGTATACTTGCTCTTGTCACCGCGTGGCATAGATCCTCCTATCTGTGTCTCATAAAAATACCGGTACAGCTGGTTGTTTGAATAAACCTTATGATAGAACAAGCGTTAATTGAGTTCCCGATTATACTGATCGAGTGATTCATACCGATTTCAATAGATATTGTCAGCATAGAACAGGTGATATGATAGAGTGCAAAAATGCTTCTGTTGACCGGCCCTCAATCGCGATTTTCCCGGATCGATACCGAACTTTTTGATCTGGTGCATCAGCCCGCCTTTGCCTGTTTCAGCATATCCCCAGTACCCTCCTTCTGCTTCCTTTACATTTCCTCTCGTTCTGCGCAGAGACTCTTCTATAAACTGTTTGCGGAACAACTCCACTATGTCTTTGAGATTGTACTGCTCCGTGTGATCGAGCACCTTGCGTGCACGATCACGGATAATAGCATCTACCGAGGTGGCGGGTGCAGCAGGAGGCGGAGCAATTTCCGTCAGCGGAGCGTGCGGTGGAGACGCGACCGCAACCTGCCGTACAGATTCATCTTTCAGCATGGGATACAGATCGGCTACGTAATGCTTTCTGCTCGGGTGGTGTGAGCCACGCGATTGATAATAGAGCGGAGCTGGCGGGTGTTACCCGGCTACTACTGACGTTTGAGATAGGCTACTGCTTCAGGCTCTATGCGCGATCGGCGTCCATTGTCCTACTGGAAGAACTGACGCAGATATAAACGTACGAGTTCGGGAATATCTTCGATATGCTCGCGGAGCGGTGGAATAGCGATATGTTCCTGTCTCAGCCGCAGCATCAGATCCTTGCGAAATTCCCGGAATCGGGAAGCATCTTCAAAGTCGCGATTGGTTGCCGTGATAATGCGGCAATGAATAGGGCGCACCAGATTTTCTCCCAGGCGTTGATACGTTTTCTGGTCGAGAGCTGCGAGGAGTGTGGCTTGTGCTTCCATCGGAATTTCACTTATCTCGTCGAGCAGCAAAGTGCCTTCGGCTGCTTCTTCGAACAGATTTTTTCTCGACTTTTGAATTCTATTTCGCGTTATAAGATGTAATAATAAGTCATCCAGGCTCACGTAAATGGATGACAATTATGGCAAGACCAGCAAGTGGTGAAGAGCATCTTGAATTGGCCAGAAATGCGGTACGGATCGCTAAAACAGCCGATGAACTGCGTAGCGCACAGGCTTTACTGCTGCCACTCGAATCGGGTCTGAGTCTGGAGCAGACGGCCATTGCTATTGGTCGATCAAAAGGCAAGACCTGCACACTGCGTACAAATTACTGCAAGCGAGCCACAGGAAGAATGGCTGCGCCCGTTGCCAAACGTAATCTGCGTAATCGGGCGAACCGATCGCTTGAAGAAGAGAAGGTGCTGTTGCAGGAGGTATTTGACAGTGCCGGCGTTGGTGGAGTATTGGTGGTTCCGCCGTTTGCCGATAAGTTGCGCCAGAAGATGGGTGTCCCGCTTTCGCTTTCGGCCATATACCGAATGCTTGCGCGCCATGGTTGGCGTAAGATTGCGCCCGATACCACCCACCCAAAAGGAGATCTCTTAGAACCTGTTCAAAGTCTTTTGGTTTGACGGAAAAAGTGTGATACTTGCAGGATGAGAACACGTTATCCAAGCGATATCAGTCGCGAACAGTTCGAGCAGATCCGCTCGCTGCTGGAAAGTGCGCGCAAGAAGACCAGTCCGCGTCGAATCGATTTATACGAAGTATTTTGTGCGGTGTTGTATTTACTCAAGAGTGGTTGCCAGTGGCGCATGTTGCCAAGCGAATTTCCGAAGTGGCGTACGGTCCATTCGTACTTTGCTATTTGGAGCGAGCCGGATAAAGAAGGAGTGAGCCTGCTGGAGCAGGCACTTAAAAAATCAGGTTGGCGCGGCCCGTATGAGACAGGGGCGCAACGCCTGCACGTCCTATTTGATCATAGACGCGCAGAGTGTGAAGAACACGGATACGGCGAACCAAAAGGGTTATGACGCGGGCAAGAAGGTTTCGGGTATCAAACGCCATATTGCGGTGGATACGCAGGGGTTGCCACATGCAATTGCAGTCACTACGGCGGAGGTCACTGATCGCAAGGGAGCGTTGCAGGCGATGGATCGGTGTAAGACGAACCTGGATAGAGTGCAAAGTGTATTGGCTGACGGCGGTTATGTGGGACAACCGTTCGCTGAAGCAGTGAAGACCACAATTGGCGCAACTGTGCAGATTGCTCGACGCAGTCAATTACACATGTTTTCTGTGATGCCGAAACGCGGGGTGGTAGAACGCTCTTTCGGGTTCATCCGGGAATTGCGTACGTAGCAGCTTAAAGAGATGATAGAAAAGTAGGGAAAGATAGATTGAAATAACCACTATTTTCTAATCATGGGGTTATATCAAAATGTCGACGAGTTTGCTCTATCACGCTTTTGGCATAATTGGTTATTTTTATCAAAGTACCCGTTATATTGCGAACGCCATTGTAGTTGCGATAAAAGAGGATCAGTGGCATCTAAGATGCCCCGTTTGCCGAAGTCGAAACGTATTCTGTCGAGGAAAAGTGATTCGTCGCTTTCGAACGATACCGATAGGTCAAAAGGCTGTTTATATTGATCTTCCAGTCCAGCGAGTAGAATGCACCAAGTGCCAGGCAGTACGCCAGGTAAAGGTGCGGTTTGCCGATGAACGTAAAGGTTATACCCGTGCGTTTGAAAGATTGGTACTGGAACTTTCCCGATATATGACCATCCGTGGGATAGCACATTACCTTGAAGTGAGTTGGGATCTGGTTAAGGAAATCCAAAAGCGTAGTCTGCAGAAACATTATCGATTCCCGAAATTAGCAAAAGTTAAACGTATAGCGATTGATGAGATATATCAAGGCAAGAAGCCGGGCTATTTAACCATTGTTCTGGACCTTCAACGTGGTGCGGTAGTTTTTGTTGGCAATGGGAAAGGCGCAGATGCGTTGATTCCATTCTGGAAGCGTTTGAAACGATCGGGCGCACGGATTGAGGCGGTCGCAACCGATATGGGTCCAGCTTATATCAGTGCAGTACAGAGTAATATCCCAGAGGCCACGCTGGTATTCGACCACTTTCATATCATCAAGTTGTTCAATGAAAAACTGACCAAACTGCGCCGCGATCTGCAACGACAGGTAGAAGATGGGCCGGGTAAACCTGTTTTGAAAGGCATTCGTTGGTTGCTGCTCAAGAATCCTGATAATCTGGATGACACGCGCAATGAGCGTCAACGTCTGGAGCAAGCACTTAAGCTCAATGAACCCTTGGCAACAGCTTATTACATGAAAGAAGAATTACGCAATATCTGGCATCAACCGAATAAAAACTCAGCGCAAAATGCGCTTGACGAGTGGGTAAAAAAGGCAGCTGCTTCTGATATCAACATGCTCAAGCAATTCTCTAAAACCATTGTTGCTCATCGTTCAGGCATCCTTGCCTATTTCGACTTCAATGGCTTATCAACTGGACCATTGGAAGGCATCAACAACAAGATCAAAACGTTACACAAAATGGCTTATGGCTTTAGAAGCTGTTTGGAAACTCCTGGTTTAAGCTAATCTCCTCAACATAATACGAGTCATAGCGATGTAAATCCAGGTTTCGTCGGTGCTTGTGAGATGTTCGTAACTTTTACTGAGCCTTTGTGAATGATTCAGCCAGCTGAAGGTACGCTCGACCACCCGGCGATGGGGCAGCAATACAAATTTCCTGGTTTCTTTGGGGCGCAGCACTACTGCCAGACAGAATTTAAATCGATCTGCAACCCGGTCCACAAGATTGCCGCTGTAGCCACCATCTACCCAAATCTTTCTCAATTTTTTGCAACAACCGGGTAGATGATGCAATAGTAAGCGGGCGCCGTCACGGTCCTGCACGCTGGCGACAGTGACTACCACCGTCAACAGTAACCCCGGTGTGTCCACCAGAATGTGGCGTTTACGACCATTGACCTTCTTGCCAACATCAAAACCTCGTTGTCCAGGTACCGCAGTACATTTGACGCTTTGGCTGTCCAGACAACCTGCCGTCGGGTGTTTGTGGCGCCCATCTCTTTCGCGCAACCGTGAACGCAACAAATGATGAAGACGTTCCCATGTCCCGTTATGTGACCAGCTATAAAAATAGTAGTAAACCGCACTCCAAGCCGGGAACTCACGAGGCAATTGCCTCCATTGACAACCTGTTTTTAGAACATACAGCATTGCATTTACTACCTGACGCATACTCAACTTTCGTGGCTTTCCCACTGCTGATACCGGCAGGTGAGGTTTCAAGTAATGCCACGCTCCATTGCTTAGGTTACTCGGGTAACGCTTTTTGCGCTTTTTGTTGATTCATGATACCGCCTGTTTATAGCAAAAATTGCTACATTAACGCCAAAATTCAGGATTTCCAAACAGTTTCTTAGGGATATCATTCATCGCGCTAGCATCCATGGTGCAAATAAAAATAACATAGGCAAAAAATGAATCTCTGAATCCCAGCCCTGATTTCTCGGAAGACGGAAGAACTCTGATCAGAGAAAGGAAAAAACTAAAGAGTTAGTAGAAAGCACATACAATATTGTCAAGCATGTTATAGATGATAATTTGTCAAAAAAATAATGCTGATGGAGAAGCAATTGGACACCTGATTGAAGATGTATTTAATTTAGCAAAAGAGTTGTGAATCATAGAACCATAAAAATTTTGCAAATCAATGCTTGAGCAATGAAGTATTTTCGTTATATACTGAACTGGTCACATGATGTTCTTAGTTACAAATTTTAATAAGGAATCAATATAATGAGATTTTTTCTGATCGCCGCCGCTTTAGCAGCCCTGACATTGACAGGATGTGGCAAACCAGGTCAAGCGTTACCTGAAACCGAGAAAGAAGCCTATAATAAAATCATCTCCGGTCAAAAAGTGGATTGTCCTCATGGATTGGATGCTAATGGTAACTGCCTTAAAGAAGGAGCAGATGCGCGTCCCTACGGCGGTACCAGCAAACCAGGTCATTAATAATATAATAGCCATAAAAAGTAGCTAATAAAAAAACCGCCCTAGCTGGGCGGTTTTTTTATTAGCTACTTTTCGCTTTGCACAAAACAAATCTTGCTTTTCTCCTCTTTTATTTATTAGGTTGGTACTACCGCACCTAATTATTTAAGCTGCTCATATAATAAATTAAGAATTCGATTAGTTGCCCCTGATTCATCCGACGTACCATCCTGATTGAGTATCTTAACCTCGCTGTTAGCTCCGACTCCGTTTACCTGGATACGATATTGTTCCGCTTTTGAATCAGTATCACTTCGCCAAAAAGCGAGTTTTGAAAGTATTCCCTGGCCCTCACCCGCTTTTCGACTTTCAAGATCAGGGTCAGCATAACGAACAAAATAAACACCACTTGATCTATCTCGATCCTCAACAGTAAAACCTACACGATCAAGCGCCAATCCTACACGACGCCATGCTCGGTCAAATGATTCACTAACTATTAGCACGCCACCCCTAGCTTTATCCATATAAGCTTGCTCTTTAACGGCACCGGCACCATTCGCTGCAGAAGCTACTTCCTGTTTGGCGAGCTCTTCTCCTGCGCCAAAGCGTATCATCAGTCGGGCAAGCATTTCAGCTTCCAAATCAGGATCAGCAGGACGCGGTTGCCAGATGGTACGCTGTGTACTCCTGTCAGCAAGCACCTCAGCCATCCCACGATGGCTAATATAAATTTCGGTTGCACCTGATTCACTTCGTTCTAGCCGGGTACGAAATTTGTCACGCTCAGCAGTTGAGTACAAGCTGTCGAGAAAAGTCGAAAGAACGCTTCGAATTATATCTTGGGGAATTTTTGCACGATTCTCTGCCCAATCAGTCTCCATAATTCCCACATCAGGTGCCTCAACCTTAACTAGAAACCCTAAATCCTGCCAGAATTCTTTAACCATTGGCCAGACGTCTTCGGGAGCTTGATTAACCACTAGCCAGCGCTGGGTACCTGATCGGGCAATATGGGCGGTACTCTTTGTTACAGGCAGTATAGAAGAATTACCATAAGCTTGTGGTTGCTCTTCCCGTTCTCTGTTATAGGTAGAAAATGTTGCACTTCCTGTAGAAGAGATATCAGGTACCGCGTAGCGTTCATCTGCAGAAGGTGTAGTCAGATCAGGCGGCACTTCCAATGGGGGTATTTTACCCGCTGATTTATAATCTATTTTTTTACTTTCTGGCAATAAACTAAATGAATTACAGCCAGAAACCACCAATACCCACACTACGCTCAGCATGAGCGTTCTTTGGCATTTTACTCTCGACATCGCAAACCTTTAAATCATTACTTCAGCTTGTTTCATTGCATCTTTGATCAATTGATGAAATTGACTTGAAAGCGGCGTTAAAGGTAATCGAATTCCCGAGCCTATCAAACCCATTTGCATAACAGCCCACTTTACTGGGATTGGATTCGCTTCAACGAATAAGTCTACATGCAACTTTAACAGCTTATTGTTAATACTACGCGCGGTAATCAAATCTCCTGCAAACGCTGCATTACACATTTCATGCATTAATTTCGGCGCAACATTTGCGGTCACTGAAATAACGCCATGACCTCCTAACAGCAGCAATGCAAGTGCAGTAGCATCGTCCCCACTATACACACAGAAATCCAGTGGTACACGATGCAATAAATCACAACCCCGCGCAATGTTACCTGTCGCATCTTTTATTCCAATGATATTAGGAATTTGCGCAAGCCGAAGAACGGTATCGTTGGAAATATCTGCAACCGTTCTACCTGGTACGTTATACAAAATCATTGGAATATCAACCGCTTCTGCCACCGCCTTGAAGTGTTGATAAAGTCCTTCCTGGGTTGGCTTGTTATAGTAGGGAACTACCGATAAGCAGGCATCTGCCCCCGCATCTTTGGCAAAGATGGTCAGATCAATGGCTTCTCTCGTGGAATTCGCGCCCGTGCCAGCAATGATCGGTATTCGTCCGGCCGCATGCGATACCGCAGTTCGTATCAGCAAATTGTGCTCATCAAAATCTACGGTAGGAGATTCACCCGTCGTTCCGACAATCACTATAGCACCGGTCTTTTGCGCAATATGAAAATCGATCAGCGCACGAAACCTCTCCAGATCCAGAGCGCCATCTTCAAACATTGGTGTAACAATCGCAACCAGACTACCTTTTAGCATAGGATCTTCTTTAAAAAAACAATATTCTACCTGAAACTATCTCTTTTCATGCATTATCGCTTCGCTTTCTTTCTCATGAAAATCATGTCAGCCTTGGAAAATGTTAAAACGTCATTTACACAATCAACTCTGATTGTATCTTTAGCGGCAAAATTACCTTGCAAAAGTTCTTTAGCGAGCGGATTCTCGATTTGTGATTGGATAGCCCGTTTTAATGGGCGAGCACCGAATACAGGATCAAAACCAGCACGTGCAAGTTCTGATAAGGCAGCATCGGTTACTTCCAGTTTAATTTCCATTTTAGCCAATCGTGCTTCCAGGTTCCGCAATTGAATCTGTGCAATCGATTTAATATGCTTTTCATCCAGCGCGTGAAATACAACAACTTCATCAATACGATTAATAAATTCGGGGCGGAAATAAGCTTTCACTTCTCCCATCACTGCGAGTTTGATAACTTGATAATCATCTCCACTCATTTGTTGGATCATTTGCGAACCAAGATTGGAAGTCATGACAATGACCGTGTTTTTAAAATCTACCGTACGTCCCTGCCCATCTGTCATGACGCCCATCATCAAGCACCTGCAGCAAAACATTAAATACATCAGGATGAGCTTTTTCCACCTCATCGAGCAGAATCACCGAATAAGGTTTTCTGCGCACCATTTCAGTGAGATAACCACCCTCCTCGTAGCCGACATAGCCCGGAGGAGCACCTATCAAGCGTGCCACCGAATGCTTTTCCATGAATTCCGACATATCGACCCGAATCAAGTGCTCTTCGGAATCAAACAAGAATTCAGCCAGTGCTTTACATAATTCTGTTTTACCTACACCAGTAGGTCCCAGAAACAAGAAAGAACCATAAGGTCGGTTGGGATCAGACAATCCTGAGCGTGACCGACGGATAGCGTCCGAAACAAGACGTGCCGCCTCATCTTGCCCTACCACCCGTTCATGCAATTTTTGCTCCATTAACAACAACTTTTCCCGTTCACCTTGCATCATTTTGGCAACGGGTATACCTGTTGCACGAGAAACCACCTCGGCAATTTCCTCAGCACCTACTTGAGTACGGAACAATTTCGGTCTATTTGACATCTTTAACTTGAGCAGTGTTCTCGACCTGCTGGATTTGCTCAGCAAGCTGTGCTTCCAGTTGAGGAATACGGCCATATTGCAATTCAGAGACCTTTTGCCAGTCTCCTTTGCGCGTCGCGGCTTCCACCTCTTTTCTGAGCTTTTCTAATTCTTCCTTGATCTGCTGCGAGCCTTGGGCACGTGATTTTTCTGCCTTGAGAATTTCTTCAAGATCAGCATACTCTCGCTCAAGTTTCTTAATCTCTTCTTCCAGCAACGCAAGTCGTCTTTGCGAGGCTTCATCTTTTTCTTTTTTCATCGCCTCCCGTTCGATCTTCAGCTGGATCAGCCGACGATCAAGCTTGTCCATCACTTCAGGTTTCGAATCCCGCTCCATGCGAATACGTGCTGCCGCCTCATCAATCAAATCGATAGCTTTATCCGGTAAAAAACGGTCAGTAATGTAACGATGAGATAATTCTGCAGCCGCCACAATAGCAGGATCAGTAATGTCCACGCCATGATGGACCTCGTAGCGCTCTTGCAAGCCGCGCAAGATGGCAATGGTCGCCTCTACCGTCGGCTCATCTACCAGCACTTTCTGGAAACGGCGCTCTAATGCCGCATCCTTTTCGACATACTTGCGATATTCATCCAAGGTGGTCGCCCCGACACAGTGCAGTTCTCCTCTGGCAAGTGCCGGTTTGAGCATATTGCCCGCATCCATAGCACCTTCGGCCTTTCCCGCTCCTACCATGGTATGCAACTCATCAATGAATACGATGGTACGGCCCTCATCTTGGGCAAGTTCCTTGAGTACTGCTTTCAGTCGCTCTTCAAATTCACCCCGATATTTCGCACCAGCCAGTAATGCCGCCATATCGAGCGACAATACACGCTTATTTTTCAACGTATCAGGTACTTCTCCGTTAACGATGCGCTGAGCCAACCCTTCTACGATAGCGGTTTTGCCCACTCCCGGTTCACCAATCAGTACCGGATTATTCTTGGTGCGTCGCTGCAATACCTGAATGGTTCGCCGAATTTCATCATCACGTCCAATCACTGGGATCCAGCTTACCCATGCGTGCGCGTTCGGTTAGATCAAGGGTATATTTTTTCAATGCTTCACGGCTGCCTTCTGCCTCTGCACTCGATACACTCTCACCACCCCGTACCGATTTGATCGCCTGCTCCAAAGCATTGCGGTCAGCGCCATGCTGCTTTAATAGTTGCCCGGTCTCACCTCTATCCTCGAGCGCAGCAAGCAGGAACATTTCTGAGGCAATGAACTGATCGCCATGCTTTTGTGCTTCCTTATCTGTTAAATTGAGCAGGTTGTTAAGATCGCGCGAAATATTGATTTCTCCGCCCACTCCTTCAACTTTGGGCATACGTTCCAAGCTTTTTACGAGCGCCTCACGCAATGGGCCGACATTAACGCCTGCACGTTGCAGCAGTGAAGAAGTTCCACCATCATCTTGTTGTAATAGCGCAAGCAGCAAATGCTGAGGCTCAATATAAGGATGATCCTTGCCCAACGCCATACTTTGTGCTTCACCCAATGCCTGCTGGAATTTTGTAGTAAGTTTATCGAGACGCATAAAAGCTCCTGATGAGAATATCGATTGACTCTACTATATGGGAGCAGAATAAAATTTCAACCCTTAACCCTTGAGAACTTCTTTATTAAACTCCTTACGCACTTCAGGATAAGGATACAACATATTCAATGCGACGCTTTTTCCTGCAGTTTGCACAATACGAACATGTTCACGCCGGAACTCACGGGCGTGCCTGAGTCCGCAAGAATGAGCAAGCATGTCGATTTCCTTATTAACATTAGTGGCATAGTTGGCAACGCGCAAGTATTTCTCCTCAACGACCAGGCCACGTTGTAACCGTGGATTATGCGTTGTAATACCAGTAGGGCAAGTATTCAGGTGGCAACGCAACGCCTGAATACAACCTAATGCAAACATAAAACCGCGTGCGGTATTAACAAAATCCGCACCGACACATAATGCCCACGCACCATGAGCCGAAGTGACCAGTTTTCCTGCCGCAATCACACGAATCCGTTTCTTCAGGTCGGATTCGATCAGCGTATCCACCACGCGCGGCAAAGCTTCTGCAATCGGTAGACCTGCATAATCCATGAGCGTTTGGGGAGCGGCGCCGCTACCCCCTTCTCCGCCATCAATAGTCAGAAAATCAGGTGCATACTCTAACCCACGCCGATGAATGGTATCGCAAAGCTCATTGATAAAACGCCAGCCACCAATGACACTCTTGACACCTACCGGGCGTCCAGTTAAATCGCGAATGTAAGCAATTTTATCGAGCAATTCATCGATGTTGCCAATATCGTGATGGCGATTGGGACTGATAGAATCCTGAAAAACAGGAATACCGCGAATAGCAGCAACTTCAGGAGTTACTTTCGGACCAAGCAACATTCCCCCCTTACCTGGTTTAGCACCCTGTGAAAGTTTAATCTCAAAAGCCTTGACGAATGGCGCAATTTCCTTGGCACGCGCAGGGGAGAAATTACCGTGTTCATCGCGGATACCATATTTGGCGGTACCGATTTGCATGATCACGTCGCAACCACCTTCCTTATGATAAGGCGAAAGCCCGCCCTCTCCTGTATTGAGCCAACATCCAGCCTTGGCCGCGCCCAGCGATAAGGCGCGCACTGCCGGTGCCGAAATAGCGCCATAACTCATGCCACTGATATTGATGATCGACCTAGCTTCAAAAGGATATTGACAATAACCTTCACCGATGAGTACCGAGGGCGTTGGCAACTGATCTTCCTCCTGAATAGGAAAAGTCGCATTGACGAAAATGATCGCACCGGGTTCGCGCAAGTCATAAGTGGAACCAAAACCAATGAGACCTCCTTTATTCTTGGCATTCTTGTATACCCAAGCGCGAGTAGCACGATCGAAGGGCTGCTCCTCTCGATCACTGGCAAACCAATATTGTCGGAAGTATTTCCCCTGGAGCTCGAAAAAATAGCGTAATCGTCCAATAATCGGATAATTGCGCAATATTGCGTGCTGCTTCTGAGTAATATCGTAAATAAACAACGCAACAATACCCCCAACGATCACCCATCCCAAGATAGTGCCAATGCTATATCCGATCGGATTCATTACATTAGACATACTGAATTCAATCACCTTCTCAAAATAATCCGATACATCCTCATGTTGGCAAATTTATTGAAAACATCATGAACTCAAACCGCATCGATAATTTCTGCAGATAAAATTTTGGGCGTCCGCATAATCAGTCTAATACTTTATTCTAACTAAAACTTTCTTGAGATAGTTCTTATTCGCTGATACGTAACGAACTGACCCTGCCTACTCTACGTCTATTTTCCAAATCATTTTACCTTGTATCGCGCCGTCTTCTCGGCAAGTTCTCACTAGCCCCTCCGGTTCTGGCTGGTGTAGATGCGAACTTGAGGATTCGAACGGAAATCTTTCGCGAGAGTAAGAGCAAATGACCGCGGTTAGTACGAAAAAAGAACACTATACTATATTATTCTTTTCATTCATAAATTCAACAAGAAAAGCTAGCGTCTCCATTATTCGTGCTACAGCAATTTATTATAGTTCTCAGACTTCTCTACTTTAATAGGATCACACGGATAATCGAACTATGATGCCAGTAATTGGTCTTATAAGTTAAATTCATTTTTTCATGGCATATTAAGGGTACAATTACCAGATTCGTAGCAAACCTAGAAAGAGTCTGAGTATGTGCAAAAACAAAAATGCATAGCAGGCCATACTCAGTAATTTGTGCCCCAGAATTAAAGATATTCTCGGATAATCAAGTTTGGTAAAAACTATACATTGGTATTTATGTTGGCCGGCTTGAATGGTCTGCACTTGTTACAAGATCAATTGTTAAAGATCAATTATCTAGCAACGTATAATACCGCACTTATCATGAATTCATAGGACACTTGACAGTCTTTACTTACTTGACAGTCATATAAAAAAATAAAAAAACGTCTTTCAGGAAAGTAGAGTATTCAAATATGATTCACTTCAACTTTCCTTAGATATTTTTGCAAATATTTGTCAGTTAATGGCAAACCGCTATCAATTAATTTTGGTGAGTTATTTGATAGATTTAACTACTCACCGCACAAAAATGAGAGACGTAAATGAATATCTATGTTGGAAACCTATCTTATAATGTCACTGATACCGTGCTTAATACTATTTTCGGAGAATTTGGAAAAGTGACGAATATTAGCCTTATTAAGGATAAATATACTGGTCAGTCCAAAGGATTTGGCTTTGTAGAAATGGAAAAGCAATCTGCAGCTGAAGAAGCAGTCAAGCAGTTAAATGGACGCGCTGTGGATGGAAGAAATATTACTGTTAATATCGCACGTCCACGCGGAGAGCGTACGCAATCTAAACAACGCAGGTGGTAACTCCCTCCTGCAATCTGTTAAAATTCTACACAGCCAGCTTAGCGGTGCGGGCTTAACAGCATACAGCCAACTTACCTTTTGAGACCTCTGCATAACTGTGTTTTTAGAGTTTTTCTCTGTATCTCTGTATGTGCGACTCATAAAATCAATCACTTAAAAACACCAAATTATCCAAAAAGCCAGTTATGCAGAGGTCTCCTTTTCATTAAGGGTTACCTCATACCAGATGGCTCGCGTTGAGGCAACCCTAAAATGGGGTCCGTTTGCAAGTATCAATGAAACGTCAAAGAAATCAAGCTCGATTTACCCTTCTTTTCTTGCCATCGAATACATTACATTAATTTGATTTATTTACCTTATTTCAATTCAATTTAAGGAAAGGCTTTCTAACGCTTTTTCATGATTCCATTTTCCATGAAAGAGATGGCCTTTTTTCTCGGGTGTGCGGTCACTGGTCCAGGTGAGATATTTGCCATCGGGAGTAAATACCGGTAATCCATCAAAGCCTTCTTTGTCTGTCACACGCACCGGTTCTTTTTTGCCATCCACATCAACGATGTAAAGCTCAAAATTCCGGTGTCCATGGACGTTGGTTGCGAAAATGATGTACTTCCCGGAAGGATGATAAAAAGGCGCCCATGACATCATATTGAGACGGGTAATTTGCTTCTGATCCGACCCATCGATGTTCATGGTAAATATTTCTGCTTCTCTGCCATTTTCCGAAAAGCGTCGCCAGACGATTCTCTTCCCATCCGGACTGAAAAATGGACCGCCGTCATAGGTATTGGTATGGGTTAATCTTTTTACGTTTGAACCATCCGCATTCATAATGTAAATATCGATTAAAGAAGAAGGATCTTTCTTGAAAAGGGCAGTTTCTTCCTCCGATAACCGTTCGGTATAAGCTCTCCGATTGGAAGCAAACGCAATCAGTTTACCGTCGGGTGACCAGGATGCTTCCGCATCATAGCCCAAAACATTGGTAAGATTCTTGATTTTCCCACCTTCAAAATCAGTCTCATAGATATCATAAAATTCGTCATAATCCCAAGCATACGATTGCCGCTCGCCGGATTTTCTTCTTTCAATTTCTGCAGTCATCTTGGCTTTGGCGTCAGGGTCTGCATGGGTTGAAGAAAATAGCACTTTTTCTTGTAAAGGATGCACCCAGGAGCAAGTTGTTTTGCCTGTACCTGGCGAAACTTGCTGTACTTTTCCACTCGCAAGATTCTTCAGGTAAATTTGATAAAAGGGATTTTCCTCGGATACTTCTGCCTGATAGGCCATCCACTGCATATCTGCACGATAATAGGCCTCACCGACTCTCACTTCTTTATCCGACAGTTGATACTCCTCGCTAATAAAATCTGTTGCACTGGCATGAGTCACTGTAAAAAAGAAAAGTGTTGATAGCAGTCCATTGATAAATAATGGAGCATTAGTTATGGAAGATATTTGTGTAAAATTTTTCATTTCACTTATAAACCTGGTTGCTAAAAAAAATCATTTAAACAGAATATTAAAAAGAAAGTATACAAGATGTGAGTTTAATAAGCTGTTCCAAATAGGCTTGGTGATCTGATCAAAATCCTTCAGAATAAGTTAAATAATGTATAGCTATAAAATTTAAAGAATGAAAAAATCAATTAAATTGAGTGTGATATTGAGTTTTATCATCAGTTGCTTACTCTATGGTGTAACAGTATGCGCAAGTAATGAAATCATTTCATCATCAGATGAAAATTACACTCTCGCCAGATACCTCTGAAATCCAAGTGAAAGATCAGGTGCGTGTGCCTGAACGCTACCGGAATCAACCAACAACAATCCAGTTTGATTTCAGCCTGCATGCCGATTTAGCGGTAACTGAAGTGAAGGGTGCGCATATCTCCATACAGGAAAGTAATACCGCTTTGAGCGCCAGACCGGTTCCCTTAAAACTGTACACCTTGACTTTGCCGCCTCGACAAGAAACATTTACTTTAACGTTCAACGGGAAAATCAAGCATGCCGTGCAGGGTCCAGGTCTGGAATATGCACGCAGTTTCAGCTATACACCTGGGCTCATCTCAGATGAAGGCGTTTTTCTGGCCAACTCCACTGCCTGGTATCCCCAGTTTGAGGATGCGATGGTATCATTTCTTTTGAATATCCAGGTGCCTGCCGACTGGGATGTCGTCAGCCAGGGTGCTTTGGTGCATGAGCAAAAAACAGAAAAGACTCACAATGTGATTTGGGAAGAAGAACAACCTCAGGATGATATCTATATCGTTGCAGGCCGTTATAAACGCTATACACAGTCAGCGGGTGCAGTAAATGCATACGTGTATCTGCGTAGTCCTGATGAAGCATTAGCTCAGAAATATCTGGATACTACCTCGCAGTATATTGCCATGTATAACAAGCTGCTGGGGCCTTATCCCTATTCAAAATTTGCTTTGGTTGAGAATTTCTGGGAAACCGGCTACGGTATGCCCTCTTTTACGCTACTCGGCCCTAAAGTAGTTCGCTTTCCTTTTATCCTGCATTCTTCCTATCCGCATGAGATTTTGCATAATTACTGGGGTAATGGCGTCTTTGTCGATTACACCAAAGGAAATTGGTCGGAAGGATTGACTGCCTATCTTGCTGATCATCTGGTGAGTGAGCAAGGAGGTAAAGGCGAGGAATACCGACGTGATGTGCTGCAAAAATATGCGGATTTTGTGAGTAAAGAAAAAGACTTCCCCATTGCTCAATTTACTTCGCGTCACAGTTCCAGCTCAGAAGCCGTAGGTTATGGGAAAACCATGATGTTTTTTCACATGTTACGGCAAGAGCTAGGGGATGAAGATTTTGTTCGGGTATTACGCGCTTTTTATAAACAGTTCAAGTTCAAACAAGCAACCTTCGAGGATTTAAAAGCGACCTTTAGCTCACTCACTGGCAAGGATTTTTCTTCGTTCTTCAAGCAATGGGTCTACCATAGTGGCGCTCCCAATCTCTTGCTGCAAGATACACAAGCTGAGCCCACAGCCGAAGGATTCAAGCTCAAAGCAATGATCAAACAAACCCAGCAAGGCATCCCCTATCAGCTTACTGTCCCTATCGCTGTTCATCTGGAAGGCGAAGCACAAGCTTATCAAACTAAAATCCACATCGATCAGTCAACCAATGAAATAGAAATGAATTTTAAAGCACGGCCTGTGCGCATCGATATTGATCCTCAATTTGACGTATTCAGGCGTCTGGATAGCCGAGAAATTCCTTCTGCTCTATCACAAGGTTTTGGCGCGGAAAAACCCTTGTTAGTGCTGCCGTCCACTGCAGATAAAGAAGTATTGCAAGCGTATCAGTCATTGGCTGCAAATTGGCAAAAAACTCAATCCGGTCTGCTGGAAGTGGTGCGCGATGATCAGCTAGAAACGCTCCCCACCGATCGAACAGTTTGGATTATGGGCTGGCAAAATAAATTTAGCCAGGCGTTGGTCACAACTTTGACAGAACAAAGTGTTGCCTATCACTCAGGAGAACTGCAACTGGGTCAACACACTTATCAACAAGCCAAGCATGCCATTGTACTGACAGCCAGACAGCCTGCCGATCCGGATAAAACACTGCTATGGGTAGCATCCGATCATCCCAAAGCGATTGCAGAATTGTCCAGAAAACTGCCACACTACCGCAAATATAGTTACCTGGCATTTGAAGGCGATGAATTGACCAATATCAACAAAGGTCAATGGCCTGTTACCCAATCACCCTTGACCCAGTTGATCAAGCAAAAGGCTGATGCATCATTTACTTCTACTCACGTCGGCACTTTAGCATCCCGCCGCGCATTGGCGGAATTGCCGCCGCTGTTTTCAGAAAGTCGCATGCTGGCAGATATCACCCATTTAGCCAGCGAAGCCTTTAAAGGGCGTGAATTGGGCGGTCCAGAATTGGAAGTCGCTGCGGACTATATCGCACAAAATTTCCAGCAGGCTGGTCTATTGCCCGGTGGTGATAACAATAGCTATTACCAGACTTGGCAGCAAGATGTAGGCGCACCGAAAGGAAAGATCACATTGCGTAATGTGATCGGAATTTTGCCAGGTGCTAATCCGGAATTAGCTGGGCAAAGTTTAATAATCGGCGCGCATTATGACCATCTGGGCATGGGCTGGCCGGATGTGCGTGCTGCCAACCATGGAAAAATCCATTATGGTGCAGATGATAATGCCAGCGGAGTAGCAGTCATGCTAGAGCTGGCGCGACAGATCGCTACCAAGTGGCAACCGCAGCGTACCATTATTTTTATTGCCTTCACTGGTGAAGAAGCCAATCTGCTCGGTTCAAAGCATTTCATTAACAATGCCAAAGCCTATCCGGCAAAAAAAATAGCCGCCATGCTGAATCTGGATACTGTAGGACGACTGGGCAATAATCCGGTGACCCTGTTCGGTACCGGCACGGCGCGTGAACTGGTGCATGTATTTCGCGGCGCAGGCTTTGTAACCGGTATCCCGGTCAATGCAGTGCAGGACGATTTCGGTTCCAGCGATCAGGCGGCTTTTATCCAAGCCGGCATACCAGCTGTCCAATTCTTTGCCAGCGCACATGAAGATTATCACGCCCCCGGTGATACGGTGGATAAAATCGATGCAGCCGGACTAGCTAAAGTGGCTGCCATCCTCAAGGAAGCAACCGAATATCTGGCCAATCGTCCCGAACCCCTTACCATCACGCTAAATACACAAAATGCGCAATCTCAATCTGAAACTGCTCAAGAAAAAGATAAACGCAAAGTCAGCCTAGGCACAGTACCGGATTTCTCCCATCAAGGTAAAGGCGTGCGTGTGGATAACGTTATTCATGGCTCCCCGGCACATCAAGCACAACTTAAGGCGGGTGACATTCTGATTCAACTAGCCGGACAACTGATCAGTGATCTGGCGTCGTATGCAAATATTTTGAGAACGCTTGATGTTGGACAGAAAACCGTACTGCAATACCTGCGGGACGGCAAAGTGAATACGGTTGAAGTAGTTTTAGTTGAGCGGTAATTGATTCAGTGGGAATGGATTTAGCGCAATCAGAATGTGAGCACACGGTATCCGGATATGATTTTCCTGTGCTGAGTGAGCAACTCTTTTGTGTACGCATCATCGAATCAGCCACCTGAGTTAGTAAATGACTTCTGCTCCCGCGGCGGTTACGGCTATACAGGTTAGCCTATGAAGCAATCAGCGACGAGAGTCTGCGCCATGCGCTGAGTGCATTTGCACAAAACTTATCTAAACGTTGTGCGTTGTGATGAGGCGCGGCATGTTGCTCGCAAAACTCAATTGCTGAGGAGTACAATCTGGATGGATGCTGCGTTGGGCGAGAATACCCGTGATGCATTGCGCACTGCTTGGATTCTTGACACCGATACCACAGTTAAGCTGCTATACGGTCATCAAGTAGATGCCGAGATCGGCTGCAATCCCAAGAAGCCAGGGCGACCAAGTCATATCCTGCATACTTGCTGGATTAGCAATGTTCGACTGGCTTAAACTGTGAGAATATACCGTGCTGGTAATTAATGCAGACTAGTTACTGGAAGCTCTGGGTTAATTATACCGAGATCGGGCAGGTTGCGAGAATGGCTTTGATGCGTTGAAGAATCAATGGGGATGGGGGTTATATACGCACGACCTGGAATACGCCTCAGTTGTCAAAAATGGAACATTGGTCTACCTTGGTACGTTATATCGTCAACAAATTCATCACAGTCAAACCAAAAAATCCCGCATCTCTTGATCCACCTACCTTTCACCTAGCCTCTGGTTCAAGTTAAAAGAGGAATTTAAGTTGATTATTTGGAGAGTAGCATGAAATGCATTGTTCTGATACTGTTTCTGGGTATGGCTGCTTTAGTAACTGGCTGCACCCAACTGGCTGGAATAAAGCAGGATCCCGACATCACCTTGGCTGGTATCGAGCTTGTGGAACTTGGTCTCCTGGAGCAACGATTCATCGTCAAGTTGCGCATCCATAATCCAAATGACGTAGCACTGCATATCAATGGCATGAGCTTTGATGTTGAACTCAACGGAACGTCCTTCGCCAAGGGCCTGTCAGATAAGGTCGTGACGGTGCCTCGCATGGGTGAAACAGTAATAGAAGTGAAAGCGACCAGCACTTTTGGAATGGTATGGAAGCAATTGAATCAATTGCAGAAATCTAGCCATAACAAGGTAGATTACCGACTCTTTGGGCGACTCTTCCTGCAGGGTCTGGGCAGTGTTCCCTTTGAGCAGAAAGGCGACGTATCTATGCCATTTAACGGCGTTGAAGATTTAGAAAGGTTTTAACCCATTTTCTTCAGCTGAACCTGTAAAAGCAGCTGCAAACATAGTAGTGTAAAGATGTTTTGGTTATGTAAAGAAGTCACCTAATGGGTGAAATGGAAAAGATTGATCAGCGTTATCTATTAAACTTTGGGAACATACATGGACGCCCACGTTATGCCAAGCCTTCAACTGATGATTTTGAGCAGGTAAAGATTGCTGCCATACATCCGGACTTTGTATAAAGTATATTGCCTCTGCCCCTGATGGAATTCGCTGAGTAGCGCCTTATCACATTTGCGTGCTCGATGCACTGTGTTTCATTTAGGTTTAGCCACTCACGGTCTGGCCAGTCTCGCCATCATGTCATGATTGCCTGTGCAATCGGTGGTAATCTTTCTCCTTAAACTCGTTTTTAATGCAACATTGCCAATACGCTTCTATTCAACCCTCACGATCAATGAGCTGCAGCAGTTGTTGCCATAGTGTGATCGGGGTGAAATGTCGTTTTTTTGGTGAGCAATGCCCAGATGATGCGAGCGTTCTTATTTGCCAAGGCAACAGCAGCAGCGTTCTTATTGCGCCGTGCTATCAGCTTGTGCAGCCAACTTCCTGGCTCGGCCTTCTTCTCGGCAAAGCGGATGACTGCTCTTGCTCCGTGGATCAGCAGGGTGCGAAGATAGGTATCTCCACGCTTGCTGATACCGAGCAATAACTGTTTGCCTCCACTTGCATGCTGCCTGGGCACCAACCCTAGCCATGCCGCTAATTGTCTGCTGTTCTTAAACTCCATCGCATTTCCTACTGTTGCCACAATGGCGCTCGCTGTGATCGGGCCAACACCCGGAATGGCTTCCAGTCTTTGGCTGGTTTCGTTCTCTTTGTGCCAAAGCTTGATTTGCAACTCTAACTCTTTCACCTGGCGATCCAGCTCCTTCAGGTGGTCATTCAGTCTTTCCAGCAATCGGCGCATTGTTCCAGGTAAACCATTTTCAGCATCTTCCAGAATGTCAGGTATGCGTTTGCCAATCGATTGGATGCCCTGAGGAATCACGATACCAAACTCAGAGAGTAGACCGCGTATCTGATTGGCCTGTGCGGTTCTGGCCTTGACAAACCCCTGTCTGGCTCGGTGCACTGACAGCATGGCTTGTTGCTCAACAGTCTTGATCGGGACAAAGCGCATATTAGGTCGAGTGACTGCTTCAGCAGAATCGCTTCCGCATCGGCCCTATCATGCTTGTTAGTCTTGACATAGGGCTTGACGAACCGGGGCGACATGAGCTTGACAGTATGCCCGAATTCACCCAACTTTCTCGCCCAGTGGTGTGAACTACCGCAGGCTTCCAAGCCAATCAAGCAAGGCTCCAGATTAGCAAAGAACCCCGCCATCTTACTGCGGCGTAATTGCTTACGCAGCACAGCCTTGCCATGCTCATCTACACCGTGGATCTGAAACACTTCTTTTGCCAAATCAATGCCTATTGTTGTAATCTTCATATCGGACGCTCCTCTCTGTTTTAGTGGTCATTGCACCACTACTTTGGCACTTTGATGCCGTTTTGGGTAGTGGGCGTCCATTCCATTACCTCAGAACAAACAGCATGAGTAAAACAGAACGGATACCAGCGACGCAGCAAAAAAGATACGACGAGATCGTTGGACTCACGGATCAGTTCTGTCAGCAGCATTTAAACGAAGAATATCGAGATCTTTGTCGGCGCATGGCAGCCAAGCTTTGCCGCAAGCGCCCGTCACCGATCACCACCGGCAAAGCTAATACGTGGGCCTGTGGTATTGTTTGCTCGGTCGGCCGGGTCAACTTTCTGTTCGATAAGAGCCAGACGCCGCATGTGCGGCTGGATGAGCTATGTCAGTACTTTGACCTTAGCCCCAAAACAGGATTGGCGAAATCAACGGATATCCTGGAGTTGTTGAAGTGCGGGCACGCCGATCCAAATTGGACGCTCCCAAGCCGATTAGCAGACAATCCACTGGCTTGGCTAATCCAGATTAACGGTATTATTGTTGATGCCCGGCATGCCCCACGTGAAATTCAAGAGGAAGCATTTCGACGTGGATGGATTCCTTATTTACCTTGAGTGTTTTTCATGGAACAGGTGACACAAAAAGACTAGAAATCTGGGAGTTACCACATAGCTGCTAAAAGGATGCTGTTGCATTAACTTTTTTGGGATCTGATGAAAAACCCTATTAAAACATTTGGATCCAACACTTTTCTATAATCGCTTCATCATAAGAAATTCAGATTCCTTATGCAGCTTTTCTTATCCCGAACTCACGTTACATTCTCAATAAAATCTTCTCTACCAGACTTAAAATTTCTTTAACTCTAGACTCACCTTCCATTCACTTCGCATACAACCCGGACTAAAAGAGGAATTCAGGTTGATTAATCCTAAGTTCTTTTCGCTATAGCATCTTAACCAAAACAACTCCCTCATAGCTATCAACACCATACCCATGCAGGTAATGCTTTGAGTTGTCCACACTCATTCGTTTAAGCGTTGCAATTCTTTCTGTTTTCGTTTAAATGCTCATTTGATTTCTCCACTCGTTTTGATTGATCAACTAATCTTCAATTTTGGCACATCGATGCCGTGCGGTGATACCGCTTCGAGTAGAAGAAGTCCTTTTTATTCGGTTGAAATTTATGATGAGAACAACTGAAATCTAATACTGCAAACGGTTTTCAGCTAAAAATATTAACTGCTCATCAGTTACCATAAACAAGCTGAATGCTAGGTATGGCAACACTTTCATCTAATTCTGATTGTTTCATCAAAATCCCACTCAACTGGTGATAGTAAGAATCTCCCAAAAAAACACTTTAATCTACAGGATTCTTAAACGATTAAGAGACTTCAAATAAGGAAAATAGGTTAATCGATAATTTATTTTCATGAAATCGCTGTTTTGACTATTATCCGACATCCCTAAAACAGAAAATGTGGCCCGCTGGATGCTTATGCATTTGACCACGTTACAGACCAAAGCGAAAACAATATTAAGAATAATTTTCATTTATTAATCAATAATTTAATATTGTATTTACACTCTATGAGCTTTATAATATGTGAAACCTGAATTAAACATTACGCTGTATTTACAGTAGTGTGCACTATTAACCAATTGAGGTATCAAATTGAAAGGCGACAAGCAAACAGTAAACCTTCTGAACAAAGTGTTGAAAAACGAACTCACCGCTACCAACCAGTTTTTCCTCCACGCCAGAATGTACAAAAATTGGGGGCTGGATAAATTGAATGAACACACCTATAAAGCCTCTATTAAGGCGATGAAACACGCAGACAGCCTCATCGAAAGGATTCTTTTTCTGGAAGGCCTTCCTAATCTGCAGGACCTGGGGAAGCTGCTGATTGGCGTGGATGTTCTAGAAATGCTTCAGGGAGATCTTGAGTTGATTACCGTCATTCGAGTGCAACTTTTAGAGGCAGTCGGCCATTGCGAATCTGTCCTCGATTATGTAAGTCGTGAGCTGCTTGAAGAAATGCTGGAACACACCGAAGATCATCTCGATTGGTTGGAAACCCAGTTGATACTGGCTGAAAAAGTGGGTATCCAGAACTATCTGCAGTCCAAAATATAATGTAAGGAAAATATCTTATGAAAAGTAACGCAAAAATCATCGACATCCTGAACAAACTCCTTGCCGGGGAGCTGACCTCAATGGATCAGTACTTCACGCATTCACGTATGTATGAGGATTGGGGTTTCCACAAGCTTTACGAGCGCATTGATCATGAAATGGATGATGAAAAACAGCATGCAGACCATCTGATCAGGCGAATTCTGTTTCTGGAAGGCATACCAGCAGTAGGTAACCGCAGTCCACTTAAAATCGGTAAAGACGTACCAGAAATGTTGGAAAACGACTTGGAATTGGAACGTTCCGTGATTACTGCACTGCGTGACGCCATTGCCGTTTGTGAACAGGAACATGATTTCCAGACGCGGGAAATCCTTGAAGCCATGCTGGCCGATACAGAGGAAGACCACGCGTATTGGCTGGAAAAACAGTTGGGTCTCATTAAGAAGGTTGGATTACAAAATTACCTGCAGAACCAGATGTGACAGCTTATCGGCAATCCAAGGCGATTTCCGAAAGCAAACATCCCCATCAGGCAGGCCGAATCAGAATGTCCCATTTGGGCAAAAGCGGGTTGCGCTCCAATCTGGTTTCGATTTCCCGCATGGCTTTCTTGGATAGAGAAACGCCTTTCTGGTAGAGCCTGCGGCTCAATTTTACTATCGGGTGGATACCTTTCCAGGTCATGCTTTTCGCCCATTCCAGCATGGTTGCGGTATCCCCCGGTTGGGCTCCATTCCAATGCTGTTCCAAAATTCCCCAACACCGTTCGATGGGATTATACTTGCTGTGGTATGGCGGGTAGTACAGCAGCTGGATGATTTTGCCGGTAGCATCGGCGAACTCCACTATGCGCTTGAGGAACCGCGTACGCACCCCGCTGCTTTCCGGGCCATTGTCCACTTTGAGTTGGATGTGTGTCATCACGACCTGCTTTTCCCTGGGGATGGCCTGCCACCAGTCCTCCAAGCCATCCATGATGAAGTCACTGGTCTTGAAGGAGCTTCCAAACGTCAGATGCAACTGCCCACTATCCTCTTCCACGATTCCAAACGGAACCTGCTTTTCCTCGCAGCCCATATCGTGATCGGCGGCTCGGGTGTCACCGCGGGTTTTCCCACCCCGTGAGTATTCCCCGATCTTCACAGTGGCCTTGCAGTCGATGCTCAGGCGCATGACCTGCCCAACTTCCAGACACGCCGGGTCCGCTATGGGTTTTCCGTCCTTGTCCGCGATATTGGCAAAGATGGCATCCGTTTCCGGGAGTTTTTTTGGGGTTTGGCCTTGACCACCTTGCGTAGGCGGTAGCCATTCCGGTTCAGCACCTCCGCCATCGTGCCGGGCGATGGTAGGCAATCCTCCGGAAAACCTTGGGCGCGTAACCGATCCAACGCCGCCGCCACGGTCAGCCGGGTATACGATAGCGCCGTACGGAAGGTCGGATCTTGCTGACAGTGCGATTCCGCCAATGCCCATAGGGCTTGCGCCACGTCAGGGTGCTTCTCCTCCCACAGGCGGTTTCCGCAGTACGCTGCTTGCGCCCCCAGGCAAATCACGCCCGTGCGCTGTTCATTCAGCCCGAGTTCGATCGTGTCGCGATTCCAGCCAAACACCCGTTCCGCCTGGCGGGGATTGCCCCGGCAATATTTCAACGTCATCGCCGCCTGAAAGGACCGGCGTTCCGGTCCGGGCATTTTCGAACTTGCTAGTCTCAGGTCTTCGATTTGGGACGTGCTCAGGGGCGCAACAGTCGGGGCAGAGGCGGACAGCATGATCAAGCTCAGTGGTTAAACAAGTGAAAGCCCGATTCTACCTCAATGGGAATAGCCTTTTTCGGAAATCACCCAAAACCTGTGAGACAACTGGCAACGAACTAGTACGCCGACTTAGCCTTTTCGATTCGAATGACAATTTCATTTTGTCAATCAATACGATATCATTTTTTGGCCACTCTTATGGCACAATAGGGCCTTTGGTCGAGACTGCGCGTAAAAGCTACATCCCTGTTCTCTGAGTTGATCCGGGTTGCGTTGAAACTTTCAGCATATCGATAAATCGTTGGCAATTCCAGCTGGCCTTTCAGGCTGCATAAAATCACTTCCAAGTCGATCAGCAATTACTTGCTAATTGTAATAATCCTAAATTCCTCTTTTAACCCGAACTGGAAGTCAAATAAAAGGTTGGCAAATCGAGAACTGGTGGATTTTTTGGTCTGGTAGCAAAGATTTTGTCGATAATGTAGCGTACCAAGGTAGGCCATCGCTCTATTTTTGGCAACTGAGGCGCATTTGCCAGAATGAAATCAAAACCCTTACGGATACTGCTGATCATCGTTTTGATTTGATCGCCGGCCTCATGAGTTAATGTAAGCAATAGTCGAGATTGACCTGCGTGCCGAGTCAGACGAGCAACCCCATTTAGTAGCAAAGGGCGACTGGTAATCGCTTCCAGATGTGTTTTGGGGTGTGCCAGGCGAACATACCAGCTCCACCAGTTATAAATGAGCGCGACTGCTCGTGCTGAGAGGTTACAGCGCTCCAGGTCATGAGTGGTATAGCCACCCCGGCCCCATTGGTTTTTCAACTCATCGAAGCCGTTCTCACAATCTGCCCGGTCGCGGTACAACTGACCAAGAGCTTCCAGGGAATAATCAGCGTTGGTCACCAGAACAGCATATTCCCACACTTTGATCTTATCTGCATGATCAACAAAGTGCAGGGTTCCCTGTTGACTATCTGCGTTCACTTCAACCGCCAGATTGTCTTTGATCTGACGTCGTAGCACCACTATCCGTCGCGCGCGACTCCAGCCAGCCAGCCGGACTTGATCTTCTACTGCGTCACAGCCTTGCCCCACAGGCTGCCACTCGTTTTGCTGCCATTTCCGCTCGATCAAACGTTTAATCCCCGCAGTCTGGCGAAGTTTGAACAGATAACGCTGATTAATCTGTTCCATTTCAGCCATCACCCCTTCATTGCCAAAAGCATTGTCGCCACGCACCAGCGCAGGACGCTTTTCAGGAGCAAGCCCTTCGATTAGCTCCCGCAGACGAGGTAGGCTATGTTTGGCAGCATGAGATTTACCGCTTTGCACTTCGACATCAAGCACCAGACGAACATTGCTGATCCAATACGTATGCAAGGTGTGGCTTGGTCGTCCCGGCTTTCCGGGATTGTAGCCGATCTCAGCACCTGTTTGATGACCATACAACAGCTTGACGCTGCTATCAGCGTCAAGAATCCAGGTAGTATTCAAGGCTTCACCAGTACTCTCGCTGAGCGCTGTATCCATCCAGATCGTACTCTTCATCAGTTGAGCCAGGCAGACAGCGCGTTGCGACTCATCGCAACGTTTGGGTAAACTTGGCGCAAGCGCGCTCAGTGCGCGGCGTAAGCTCTCATCGCTGACAACCTTGCCCATGCCAAGTATCTCAGGAGCTACTTCGTCTCCTCGTAGCCCGGCGATGTGAGCATAACGTCGCTGCCCATCAAGGATGGAGAGCAACCAGGTACCCGGTAAATCAACCACAGCAGGCGCATTAGGACTCGTGTAAGGAAGCGGGCATCCTTCTACCCAACGGGCAAATAAGCCGGTAACTTCCAGGAACTCAGCAAAAAATGCTAACTGACCCATGGCTGTGGCACTTCCGTTTTCATCCCGGCGCACGTGAAATCGACCACCAGGAGTCGACAAACACATCTCCTCTGCAGATTGCTTCATCTCCTGCACGGCGTTATCCACCGCCTTTACCACTGCTTTTTCCTCAAAATCCTTTTCACCCATTGGGTGACTCCTTCATTCAACCTTAAAACCTTTACAGTACTATGTTCGCAGCTGTTTTTATAGGTTCAACTGAGGAAAATAGGATAATAGGTAAACCAAGAGATTTTGTATCAGGGGACTGTCGGAAAATTCCTCATAAATTAAAAGATAATATGGAAAGTTAAAACCGAAGGATTATTTGATAAAGAAAAGTGAGCAAAGTGTTAGGAAAAGGGTGGTCAGTTACTCAAGTAGCTGAAGCGCTCATGATGGATCGGGAAACCGTGCGTCATCACTATAAGCGTTAATGCAAGGGCGGCTTGTCTGCGCTCCAGAAGTTTGAGGTTGGCGGTAGCGAGTCTTTTCTGAATGAGCAGCAGAGACAAGCATTGGATCAGCATTTACATAAGAATCTGTATTTGACTACCAAAGAAAGCGCGCATTATATTGAACAAAGCTAGGATGTCTGCTACAGCGAAAGCGGCATAACCCCATTATTATGCCGAATGGGCTATGTCTATAAAAAGCCAAAGCTGGTGCCGGGTAAGGCTGATGCTGAGCAACAACGCGCCTTTGTTGCATGCTAGGAAGAACTCAAGGCCAGCAAAGCGCCCGCAGACCCTGTTTATTTCATGGATGCCACTCATCCCCATCATAATCCGGTAGCCGGTTACGGATGGATCAAACGCGGCCAGGAGCGCGGAATTCGCAGTCATACCGCACGGCAACGCTTGAATATTAATGGCGCGATTAATACGGTTAGTCTGCAGGCCATTGTGCGCTATGATGACACCATCAATGCGCAATCGACTATCCAGCTGTTTCAGCAAATCGAGGCACATCATCCAACAGCAGCATGGATTTATTCTATTTCGCGTTATAATATGTAATAATAAGTCATCCAGGCTCACGTAAATGGATGACAATTATGGCAAGACCAGCAAGTGGTGAAGAGCATCTTGAATTGGCCCGAAATGCGGTACGGATCGCTAAAACAGCCGATGAACTGCGTAGCGCACAGGCTTTACTGCTGCCACTCGAATCGGGTCTGAGTCTGGAGCAGACGGCCATTGCTATTGGTCGATCAAAAGGCAAGACCTGCACACTGCGTACAAATTACTGCAAGCGAGCTACTGGAAGAATGTCTGCGCCCGTTGCCAAGCGTAATCTGCGTAATCGGGCGAACCGATCGCTTGAAGAAGAGAAGGTGCTGTTGCAGGAGGTATTTGACAGTGCCGGCGTTGGTGGCGTATTGGTGGTTCCGCCGTTTGCCGATAAGTTGCGCCAGAAGATGGGTGTGCCGCTTTCGCTTTCGGCCATATACCGAATGCTTGCGCGCCATGGTTGGCGTAAGATTGCGCCCGATACCACCCACCCGAAAGGAGATCTCTTAGTCCGGGAAGACTGGAAAAAAAACTCCCCGGGGTGCCGGGTCAAGCGATAACAGAGTTTGCTGTGCCTCGCCCCATGCGGCTGATGTTTCAAGACGAAGCACGATTTGGCCGCATCAGCGACTGCCGTCGCGCATGGGCGCCTTGTCCAGTGCGTCCGCTAGTCAAGGCTATGCTTACCTGCGAGTACACCTACGCTTATGCGGCAGTCTGTCCGCTGGACGGAAAGTTTGACAGCTTGGTATTACCTGAATGTCAACACTGAGTGCATGCAAATCTTTCTTGATGAAATCGCCAGGCGCTACCCCAATGAGAATATCGTTATGGTGATGGACGGTGCTGGCTGGCATCGCAGCCATTCGCTGACGTTAGCTGAGAATCTTCGCTTGCTGCTACTGCCACCTTATTCACCTGAACTCAATCCAGTCGAGCACCTGTGGGATGAGTTGCGCGAAAAGAACTTTCATAACCGTGTATTTGACAGCATCGGCGCGCTCGAATCTCATTTGGTTGATGCACTTCGACATATGGAGGAAACTACGGATGCGGTGAAATCAATCGCCGGATGGGATTGGATAATTAATTCACTTTGTAACGCTAATTAGAATTACATTATTGGTGACAATGCGCGTTATTATCGATCCCAACTGATCAGTGACTATCTCACCAACTCAAAAATAAAACTCCTGTTTTTGCCGCCGTACGCATCCAATCTGAACTTGATTGAACGTTATGGGAAGTTTTTCAAGAAGAAAATCCTGTATGGTCGCTACTATCAAACTTTCTCACTTTTCAAAAACACTTGCCAGGCTTTTTTCACAGCAGCGGATCATTACAAAGCAGAATGACACACACTATTAACTGATAATTTCCAAATCATCGGTAGCAACTGAGTGCCGAATTTTCATGTGCGATGGGTATATTTATATTAATCTCTCAAGGTCTAATGTTAATAGGCCTATTATTACACATGCGCACAATCTCAAAATTTAAAGGATAGCAACGATTAATCTTTTTCATATCGATTTACCTTAGTTTCCGGCACTAGCAACCAATTTGCTATAACTGGAATACCTCTGGCTCAGATTCCCATTGTTTTAAGATTAACGAATATAAGAAACCAGTAACGGGATCAAGATCGCACCCAAAATACCATGCATCCCCATTGCTAAGCTGGCGTAAACACCCGCTTCCGGATGTACAGCAAAAGCTCTGGAAGTGCCAATGCCATGTGCCGCCACGCCCATCGCAAAGCCCCTTTGCCACCAGGCTTTCATGCCAAGCAGATTCAAAATTGAACTACCCAATATCGCTCCCAGGATGCCTGTTACGATGGCAAACACAGCAGTCAAGGTAGGCGAGACGCCAATACGCTCGGCAATGCCCATCGCTATGGGCGCAGTCACTGATTTGGAATAAAAAGCCCCGATTATGGCAGTATCCGCACCCAGAAAAGTGGAAATGCCTACTGCACTAGCAATAGAAACGGCCCCACCACACAACAACGCGATGGTTAAAGGAATCAAGCGCGTTTTCAAAATGGCAAAGCCCTTGTAAATGGGTACAGCGAGTGCTACGGTTGCCGTGCCCAGTAAGAAATGTACAAATTGTGCGCCTTCAAAATAGCGCTGATAAGGCATACCTACTAGATGGAGCACTATAGCAATTAAAACAACTGCGATGGTAACAGGATTCGCTAATGGATTTTTATTTGCTTTTTCATAAAACAGGATACCGGTCTGATATGCTGTCAGCGTAATAATCAAGGCAAATAAGGGATTGCCAGAAAGATACACCCAGATTTCTGCAATTTGCAGCTGTTCAGGATTCATTGGAGTTCTTCCTGGCCATAAGTCGTAAAATAACTGCTGTTGTCACGATGGTTGACACAACACTCACAATTAATGCGACGATCACTGCAAAAGCATGCGCTTTTAATTGTGGTAAAAACAAAATGACGCCTACCGCTGCCGGTATGAATAAAACACCAAGGTGCTGACTAAAAGCATCAGAAACCATAGCAAGCGAAGAACTCACCTTCCCTTTAATGATTAAAAACATCAGCAGGAAGATAAGACCCAATACGGGACCAGGCAAGATAGTGATAAGGAAGTAAGAAACCAATTCCCCTAAACCTTGCCATAACAGAATTTGTACTAAACCAGAAATCATGACGCCAGTCTAATAAATCGTAAGCTAAGACGCCGGTTTATGCGCTTTATCCAGACTTCTCCCCACCTTTAGGTCCCCAGAAAACAACCCAGGTAGAAAAATCAGGCGAAAAATTCTCAAAACGATGCTCGACATGGGCCGGGACAAAAAAGACAGTACCGGCCTGGAATTGATAGCGTTCTCCCGCCACGACAAATTCACCATCTCCAGAATGAATAAAATAGAGCTCATCTTGATCGTGCGGCGTTTGTATATCTGTGCCACGAGGCGCATATAACTCGACAGACATTGAACCATGTGCAAACGCTAGCGCAAATGGCTCGCCCATTGGCCATTCCAGAGTTACTTGACCGGGTATTCGTTTTAAAAGATCAGGTACAGTTGCTTTCATAAATAGATCGAAAGTCAGTTATAAATTAATGATAAAAATGATACAAGTTGACGATTTGGCGGAGATCCCTCGGAGCCACTTGTTCGACTTTAAAATCGAAATCAAGCATTTGATCAATTTTTCTTTGCAACAGCCAACTCGGCTCGAATGCGATGTAATTTGGGATCGTCTGGTAAAACAGATTCAGCTCTTTGCAAATACAGTCTGGCTTCTTCAAGTCTGCCGTCAATTCTAGCCTTGGCGATAAGCTGTACATACTGATCGACGATTCTCTGCAGTCCGGAAAGTGCTTCTACGTTGTCTGGATCGATTGCAAGCACCATTTGGTAGTATTTATAAGCATTGTCTCTATGCGGCGTAGTGAAACGCACAGCTTTCATGGCTTTTTCAGCCGCAGCCAGATGCACTTTGATTGTACCTTCATCAATAGGTTTTGCTGACAAATCCTGATTCGCAGGCTGAGGAAGTAATGACTTAATTACCGCCTGTTGCTGGTTCATATCAGATTCCGATTCAGTTGCAACATCATCCTGCGACTCACCTTCGTTAACCGATTTACTTGCTGCTGGTGAAGACTTATTTTCTGGTTGACTTGCTTGATTACTGGCCAAGGCGACAGTTTGATCTTCTGGTGTTTCTGGTGCAACGCTGATTTGATCACTATGGTACGCGGCTGGAGGCTGAGCAGCTATTGTATTTGGCTGATCATCAAATGATTCTGAAGCTTTTTCACTAAACCAAAAACCAGCGGCAATCGCTGCGATCATCCCAATCATGACACCCATCCCTATGAAACGCCTGACTACTGCACTACTCTTGGTATCATCCACGGTTTTTTGCTCGGTAGTTGCAGGCTTGCCTTGGCTCTCGGTATGCGTTGATTTGAGTAGCGTTAAAATCTCTGTCGCTGATTGTGGTCGATCGTTATAGTCAGGCCGTAGCATCCAATTGATCGCTTGCAGCAATTCTGCGCTATAGGCAGTGCCTGCAGATTCGGTAGGTAAAGTCATCGGATCGGGCTCGCCTTTGCTTAAAGCCATTATCCGATTTTGAACCGCATCGGGTTGACGCTGCGTCATACAATAATATAGGGTTGCGCCCAACGCATAAAAATCTGTTGCAGGTCCAGATGCACTAGCTTGCTCATATTGCTCTATAGCCGCATAGCCGGTTGTTAATTCGTTGCCAAGGTTAGAGGTACGTGCGGCAATAGCCAAGCGTGCGGCAGAGAAATGGGTCAGCAGCGGTTCACCATTCTTGCCCAGAAAAATTGCTGCCGGCTGAATTCCGCCATGAATAATTTTGCATTCATGGACTTTCTGTAGCGCATTCAGGATCGATATCAGAATGAATTTTAATTCTGTTTCAGCAATTGTTGTGGCAGACTGGATTAGTTTGTCAAGCGATACACCTTCCGGGTGAGCCATCAGCTGGTAAGCCGTCCCATTGAATTGCAAGATATTCTCTGCGCCAGCAATATTAGGATGTTCGATTTGCGTGAGAATCTCAGCCTGATCCAAAAAAGCCTTTAACCCATATTCAAAATTTTCTTTATCGCTTGGAGACTTAGGTTCGACACCAGAACCATTGCTTGCACGAATAGCGAAATCATGAGGAAAATACTCGTATATTTCTACCTCTTCCTTAAGATGACGATTCCAGCCGCGATAGATGATATTGAACGCGCCAATTTTTAAAGTATCTTTAATTTCGAAGACACCGATTTCGGTACCCTCAGGCAGAATTTGATCGTGTATATATGCCATGGTCTTTATATCTCTTTCTCCAATCTCGTTCAATGGATCTGCTAAAAACTACTGTGACGCTTTCCACAGTGTTGCTCGGCGCTCGCTTCCTCGCCTATTTGATTGATATGTGACTACGCCCAAACGTATTTTGCTAAAAGAAGTTTTAGTGAAAGCCGCTATACTTGTTTCCTTGTCTCTACGCTCTGAGCACCATGCATCTGATTGTCCTCGCGACATTTTCAGCGGCTTGATAACTTATCTGATCCATTCGTATTAGACTTATTGTCGGAAACTAATAAAAGCAGACTTGATTGAAATTTCATTTACTCAAGTATTTCTTTCAAGAATATTTGTAGTTATCCACAAACAAAATTTTACTATTAATAGGTAATCGACCACTTTTCAGATAATAGAACTTTTCTTGTAAATTATCACCCAATATAATTGGCAGGTATTTCAAGATTCCAGATAATTTTGCAACTTTTTTCAAGTTCTAGAGATTACCCTCAATCTTAAAATAAAACAGACCCCATTTTGATCATTAAGCAATGCATTTTGACTAAGCAGCCAGCTTCACATATATTTCATTCTTCCTATATACCCCGCGTATTTTAATCACCCCTTTCACCCTCGTCGCGTGACTTTTATCAGTAGGTTTTATGAAAGTACTTCTCTACAACGAGCTTAACCCCAAAACTATTCCTGGTTTCGCCAAGTTACAAAAATTCTTGGAAGATGATAACTTCAAATCGGCCGAAGTTAAAAAATTTGGTGATAATTTGTATCGAGCTAAGCTTAATCAACGTGATCGGCTGCTGTTCTCGATTTATCGTTATCAGGAAGAAAATTATGCGCTGATTCTTGAATTTATCAAAAACCACGCTTATCAGGATTCGCGTTTTCTCCGTCAGGTTAGCAGTATTGATGAAGACAAAATTCCGGTCATATCTAAACTTGAAGAAGCTACCGGAAAGCAACTGGTTTATCTTAATCCTAACCATAAGTCATTTAATCTATTGGACAAAATCATCTCATTTGATGATCGTCAACAGTCGATTTATGATTTGCTTCTTCCGCTCATTATTATCGGTTCGGCTGGCAGCGGTAAGACAGCCTTGACATTAGAAAAAATGAAACAGTCCATAGGTGATGTACTGTATGTCACTCAGTCAGCCTATCTGGTTAAAAATTCCCGCGATTTATATTACGCTCACCATTACGATAATCCCGATCAGCAGATTGATTTTTTATCGTTCCAGGAATTTCTGGAAAGTATTCGCGTACCGGAAGGCAAACCCGTCACCTTTCAGGCTTTTCAACAGTGGTTTGGTCGTTATCGCCAAGGTCCATTGAAAGATGCGCATAAATTGTTCGAGGAATTTCGCGGCGTCATCACTGGACCTGCCACCGATAAAAGCTGGTTAAGTCGTGAAGATTATCTGAATCTGGGCGTCAAAGAATCGATTTTTCTGGCTGAAGAACGCGATATGACTTATGACGTGTTTGAAAAATACCTTGCCTTTCTCCAGAAAGAGCACCTTTATGACAGCAATATCGTCAGCCATCAGTATCTCCAATACCTCCAGCCACGTTATGATTTTGTCGTAGTCGATGAAGTGCAGGATTTGACCAATATTCAACTCTATCTGATTATCAAATCGCTCCGCGAAGCGCAGAATTTTATCTTGTGTGGCGATTCCAACCAGATTGTTCACCCCAACTTCTTTTCCTGGTCGAAAGTAAAAAGCCTGTTTTACCGGCAGGATGATATTCAGCCATCCGACGAACTGATCCGGATTCTAAATACCAACTATCGCAATTCACCGCAAGTCACTGATATTGCCAACAAGATTTTAAAAATCAAAAACCAGCGCTTTGGCTCCATCGACAAGGAAAGCCATTATCTGGTGGAAAGCAACGGTCACAACCAGGGCGAAGTATTGTTTTTGCAGGACACGGCCTCTGTTCGCAAGGAGCTGGACAGCAAAACCAGAACTTCCACACTTTTTGCGGTTATCGTTATGACAGCTGACCAGAAACCGGCCGCACAACAATATTTCAGCACCCCGCTGGTGTTTACCATTCAGGAAGCCAAGGGACTGGAATATGAAAACATCATTCTCTATAACTTCCTGAGTCAGGAAGAAAACCGCTATCGTGAAATCAGCAAAGGCGTCAGTCTGGCTGATCTGGATCAAGACATTAAATATGCCCGCGCCAAGGATAAAACCGACAAATCACTGGAAGTCTACAAATTTTATATCAATGCCCTGTATGTTGCGCTGACAAGGGCGATTAAAAACCTGTACTGGATTGAAAGCAACCCAAAGCAACCCTTACTGGATCTATTGGGTTTACGTAATGCTCAGGAAAGCCTGCAGCTTGCCAGCCAGAATTCCAGCCTGGATGCCTGGCGTCTGGAAGCGCATAAACTCGAACTTCAAGGCAAGCAGGAGCAAGCAGAGCGCATTCGTAATGAAATTCTCAAACAAAAAACACCAGACTGGCAAGTCATCGCTGGATCTGTACTGGATGAGCTAAAACAAAAAGCCATTGAAAATACCGACAAAAACGCCAGGATGACCTTACTTGAGTATGGTTTAGTCTATGAAGATCGAGGCATCGTAGACAGCCTGCAGAAGAGCTGGATTCAAAGCCGCCCAACACCCTGAAAAAAGCTTGCAGATGCTGCAACAGAAGCACTACAGCGCCTATAGCTTTAAAAAACCCGATGCCGTCCTCAGGCAGGTTGATCAATATGGCCCGGATTTTCGCAATATTTTTAATCAAACACCGTTAATGGTCGCTGCCTGGATGGGCAATACCGAAGTGATCAAGGCGCTGATTGAGCTGGGTGCTGACACTGAAAAAGTAGACGGCAATGGTCTAACAGCTTTTCAAATCGCTCTGGCGCAAACGGCTCGCAACGAAAGCTACGCAAAAAAGAAACTGGCCGATATCTATGAGCAGCTCGAACCCACCAGCATGAGCATTCAGGTCGATGGTCGTCTGATCAAGCTCGACCAGCACACGATGGAGTTCTTCATGCTCAATCTGATGATCGCAATGTCTTACCGCGTGATGTCGAAAAAAATGATTTACCGACCAGCAGGATTCTCCAGCCAGGATTTTATCGATGCGGTGCAACACATTCCCTATAGCATTTTGCCGGAACGGCGCAAACAACGGGCTTATCTGTCCAGTATTCTGTCAAAGAACGAAATCAACAAAGACGACAAATATAACCGTAAATTGTTTTATCGCGTCATGCGCGGTACTTATGTTTTCAATCCTGGATTGGCACTCAAAGTGGAAGAAGAGTGGATCAATATTTATGATTTATTAGCTATCGACAAACCGGTACTGCAATATCAAGACCGGTAGGATAGCATCAAGCTTTAGAATGTAATAACGATGTAATGTGCTGCTATATTAATTTAATCAATCGAGTATGAAACTTTTGATTCTTTTTGCTTAATAAGCATACGCATGTACATACGATATGTGACTAATAGAACTATAAAAAGTAACTACTCGCCCCCCAAAATATTTAAAAAAGACTTGACAGGATTTTAGGCGAGAAAAATTCAATTTTGTGCCACACTGATAAATTCCCACGATAGTCACCTTAGAACCAGCGATGAGCCATTCTCAGTGTGGTTTTGCTGTTTTTTTCCGGGTGAGTCTATTTTAGACTCACTGATTGGCTTACAGAGCGCCAAAAAAAGCCGTGTTATGATGGAGTTATCGATAATAACTCATTGACATCAACGTGGCGAGCCCGGATAAAACTTCGGTTAGAGACGAAGTCAGCCGTTTAACAGCAGACTTTGATCGTCTTGGCTCTGAAGGCAAATTATCTTCTGAAAGCCAGGCGATCATGAACAGCCTGTTTATGATTGTCGAGCTGATCCCGGCTATTTTCCTTGAGCGCAACACCCGAAAAGACAGCAGCAATTCCAGCAAACCCTCTTCGCAAACGTCGAAAGATGAATCCGCGTTAAGCCGCCCCGGAAGTAATGGCAAAGGCAAAAGTGAGAACAAAGACCAGACCAGCAATACCCGCGTTAATGAAACCGTTACGATTTCTCAAGTTCTCGCCTGCGGGGTCTGCGCACAAGACCTGAGTGGTGTTCCTTGTATCGATCTTGAAAGGCGAACCCGAATCGATATTGTATTTGAAAAAGTCATTGATCATGTGGATGCTGAAATCAAACACTGTCCAGCCTGTGGTGCCACGGTAAAAGGCGTCTTCCCACCAAACAGGCACGGCCCATTACAATATGGTGATGGCTTGAAGGCTTTTGTGATTAACTTGCTGATCGGCCAGATAGTTGCTCTGAACCGAGTGCAGAAGCTGGTGAAATCGATGATAGGTGTCGTGATCGCTGAGGCCGGTTTGTTAAAGTTTGTCCTTCGTCTTCATCAGGCACTGGCAAGCTGGGAGCAGCAAGCTACCGGGAAGATACTCAATTCACCCGCAATCAATGTCGATGAAACATCTTTCCGGGTTGACATGAAGAACGACTGGATCCATGTCTATTCGTCAAATGACATCACACTCAAGTTTTTGCACCGAAACCGGGGCAAAGCTGCTATCGAAGAAATTAACATCATTGCGCGCTATGGCGGTGCCATTATTCATGACTGCTGGCCATCCTATGTATCCTACCCTGACTGCAGTCATGGACTGTGCGGATCACATTTGTTGCGTGAACTGACTTTTATCGTTGACACGCATAACTAGAGCTTACTCAGAAATTCAGTAATCATTTTTGCATTGCCAGGCAAAAATTCTGATTTGAGATGAATTGAGAGGAAAACGCAAACACAATTTCTCTGCGCAAGCTCCTTTTTGTTACCCACACTGCGATTTCGGCAGTAAATTTCTTCAGGCAAATAAAAACCTGCACCAGCACAAGCAAGTTCATGACCAGGAAGATGCTATTAATCCATGCCATAGACGTGTCAGCGCGTCTGGCTCGAATATTGTTGAGACAATAACCATGCTTTCCCTGCCCAAACTTTCCTTCGATTGGAATCCGTTCCCGATATTCCTGCCGACGTTGTGCCTGCAGGCGTTCTATCTCATCTTTGTTTTCAGGTGTAATCTTTGGCGGGCGTCCCAGTGGTTTGCCTGAGAAACGAATGTTATTGCGCTCCAGAAAGCTGCGATTGGTACGTGAACCATACAGTGTGTCAGCAATGACAACTTCAGGATAGTAGCCATAACGCAGTTTGTATGCTTCAACTTGATCTTTTAGGTCATGGCCTTCATGTTGAGCGTTCCAGTGAAGCTTATCAACATGCGCCAGCCCTTCACCTGTCAGACTCACGCTTATTTTGGCACCAAATTCTGCTGTCTTGCCTTGCTTGCCCCTGATAATTGGCCGGATATACGGTTGACTGATGCTGACGATGCGGTCATCGCAGCCTCTGGTATTGGTTTTGTACATTTCATATTGCTGATGGTACAGATGCGGCAATACCCAATAACGACGCAGCAACCAATTGGGTAACGGTAGGGGTGTGCCATGCGGGTATTCCGTTAACATCTCTTCAATATGACCTAAATTCCGACGCAGAAACTGCAATTGCTTTCTGATACCAGCGCGGCGTTTTTTGTTTGAGAGGCGCTTAAGCTTGACTAAGCTGAGATAGGCTTTTCTGGCAAGCTCGCGATAGGTACGTGGCTTCTTTTTCTGCGGTCGATTGCTTTTTGCATGGAGTTCATCAATGATACGTTCACTCAATTCACGCGCTTCATTCAACAGCCCAAGGTCCGTCGGAAAACGTATCGCCTGTTCCGCAACGGTAGCGTCAAGTATCAATTTGCCGTGATTGCGCGGGGATTCATCTGCCAAAGATTGCTCTGCAGCAATCATTGCAGCATTGTCACTGCAATCAGCTTCGCTGCGATTCAATGCAGCATCACCACCTTCATTATCATCGTCAGCTTTTACAGGCTTCTTTATCCTACTATACTCAACTGCTTCAATGATCGCTTCATGAAATTCATCAAATACTGTTTGCCCCATACGCTTACGTACCTCAACCAGTAGTGAGGGTGCGAAGGCTGCTTTCGATTGAAATCCTTTCAGGCCAATAAAATATTGCAGGTAAGGATTCTCCTGGATCTGTTCAACAGACTCTTCATCCGAAATCGATAATTTATGCTTAATGATGACAGCGCCAATCACGATACGCGCATCTTTCGCTGGACGGCCTAACGTGGGAGATAGCGTCTTATAGTAGCTCTCGGCCAATTCGTCCCATGGAATGCAATTACTCAGTTTTACCCGGCAATTTTCGGGATCAAGAATCATGTCGGGTGGTGTATCAAACCCTCCGGGCATGAGTTGTTTTTGACTTTTATAGCGAATCATGGTGCACGGTTTTTGGTGTCATTTCACTTATTTACGTGCATTATTTTACCAAAAAATTAAATATTCATAAATATAATCAGTTATTTATACTTTCTGAGTAAGCTCTAACTATGCCTGGGCACGCAATATGAAACGCCTGCTACAGGAAGCCTGCAAAGAAGTGTCCAAAAGCACGGAAAAGCGTTTAAGCGACAAAGCGTTCACCAATCTACAGAAGCGCTACCGGAATATCTTGACGCGCGCCGAAAAAGAGCTGCCAATCAGTCTACCTAAGCCCCATAGTAAACGCGGTAAACTTGCCGAATCTGATGCACACAATCTTTGGGAAAGACTGAAAAATCATGAAGCAGCAGTACTGCTGTTTGCTAAAAACCCGCATGTGTCGTTTACTAATAACCGAGCAGAGCGGGACCTGAGAATGTCAAAAGTCAAACAAAAGGTCTCGGGCTGTTTCAGAGTCAGCAACTATGCACATGCCTATTGCCGAATTTCAAGTTACCTCCAATCCATGGCCAATATAGGGTACAACCCACTTATCGCTATTCAAATAGCGTTGGCTGGTGAAGCTCATAAAGTATGGGGAGAGTAGTTACAAAGCATCAATGGATGTGTTTTATTTCCACTAATTCTTTAGGAGGGCTTTACCATGAAACAACTAAATAACCGTTTTTTTAATTTCTTATTAATTGTTCTAATGGTTTTTTCTTGGGTGGCACATCAATGTCAATGGCAGAGACTGCTGGACAACATATTGATGATTCAGTTATTACTGCAAAGATCAAAAAGGATATTTACGATGAGCCTACCCTGAAATCCTCTGAAATTAAAGTAGAAACTTCAAAAGGTGTCGTTCAACTAAGTGGCTTCGTCAGTTCCCGGGGCGACATTGATAGAGCGGGCGAAGTTGCGCGTATGGTTGAGGGCGTGAAGTCTGTCAAGAATGACTTGCAGGTCAAGCGATAATAGATAGTCACATTCATTATGTGAATGTTGCAACAATTACATTATGAAGATGAATGAATATTATCAAGATTTTTCCACATTTCCCGTGGATAATATAGCATATCCCCAATAAATTGATTATAATTTACGGATGACCTATCCGATATCATTTCGCCGTAAAGTATTATCCGTTCGCGAGAAGGAGAACCTCTCAATCGCGCAAGTGGCGCAGCGTTTTTGTGTAGGGGTAGCCAGCGTGATGCGTTGGATCAAAACTCCCGATCCCAGGACCACCCGTAACAAGCCTGCAACCAAGATCGACATGGAGATGTTGGCGCAGGACGTCAAAGACCATCCAGACGCGTATCAGTACGAGCGCGCCAAACGGCTTGGCGTCAGCACCCAAGGCATCAATCACGCTTTAAAGCGTCTGGGTGTGACTTATAAAAAAAAGCCTGCGTCATCCAAAGGCCAGCGAAGCAGAGCGGCGCATCTTCCGGCAGAAAATTGAAGGCTATGAGCGCGCAGGCCGCGTCATCGTTTACCTTGATGAAAGCGGCTTTGCGCATGACATGCCGCGTACGCATGGCTATGCGCCTGTGGGTCAACGCTGCCATGGTGTAAAAGATTGGCATGCAAGAGGCCGAACCAATGTCATCGGTGCTCTGATCAAAGGGACGCTCCTGACCGTGGGCCTGTTTACCGCCAATATCAACGCCGACATCTTCTATGCGTGGGTGACGCAGGACCTTTTGCCCAAGCTCCTGTCCGCTTGCGTGATTGTCATGGACAACGCGACCTTCCACAAACGGCAGGATATCAAAACCGCCATTGCCAATGCCGGGCATACGCTTGAATATTCACCGTCTTATTCTCCAGACTTTAATGATATTGAACCAAAATGGGCTCAGGCCAAAGCCATCAGAAAAAGAGAAGGTTGTTCCGTCGAGCAGCTCTTTGCCGCTTATGAAATTTAAATCGTTTTATATGGGATCAGCTATATATGAAGTAATCGCAGTTTTTCTTGTAGCCCCGTTTGTTGTGCTGATATTTGATAAGTCGATCGGAATATCGAGCTT
>CAWFHT010000013.1:0-70041 GCA_963815685.1 uncultured beta proteobacterium | reverse complement strand
GAATGGAAAATCGAGTTGGAAAGCGCTGCCAGCTGTCGGATGTGCAGCCCGGAAAGCGGTTTGCTTACCCACGAGATTGCTGATATCGCCGCTGTTCAAGCGATAGGTTTGCAACGGATTAGACGCCTTAAGGTTGGAATCCCACAGATCATCCCCAAGGAACAAATCGTCCACATGGGCAGCCATATAAACGCGACGCGCCCCCACGAAGCACCCCTCGAGTCGCCCAGTTGATAAAACTCGTAAGCTAGTACCTTTGAATGTATGAGGAACGAGGCATTGGTAATTGAGAGCAACACCTCACGCACCGGCGTTGTCTGATTGGGAAGCCTGTCATCCGGACCATCGATACCAGTGCCTCTCCACTCGCAGCCTGTCAGAAGTGGTACCACACTAGCAAAGGTGCCATCCCGAAAAACCAGACTGTCATTTCGAGGAGTGGCTGCAAAGGCAAAGTCGGTAATCGGGAGCGGATTCGCTTGATTAACATACTCAAATACTTGTTTCTGATAGGCAGCCGGCACAGACCACTGAGCATTAAAACTGTTTGTGATGCCGGTCATGCCGATCACATTAGCCATACCGTAATCCAGATAAATCCCAAACGGAGGATTGGGATCATAATAAGTGCCCGGCCACCCTAACAACGCCGCTTCACGGACCTTAAAGTCTTTTTCGTAATTGTGCAGAATATCCCATTCCGTCGGCGTGAAGTTTGAAGTGAGATCAGTAAGTGTCAGGATAATGCCATTGTAGTTACCCACACAACCAGCATCCAGGGAGCTGCAGGCTACGCCATTCAAAGAGGCGAGCATGTCTGCGGTTAAATCCTGTGTTGCAGCATTTAATACGTCATAGGACACACTCATTTCATCAAGAACAGGTTTGATGTAGCTGAGCCCCATATCTTGGGTTTCATCTCCTGTCGAAATGACCAATACTTTCAGATTGACAGCATTATCGGCTAATGCTGGTGGGACCACAATTATAGCTAGCCACATTGTCATTGAGACAAGCAGACTACTTATTATTCTTAATTTCTTTTTCATCAATGCTCTCCTTTCAGCTCACATAAATATCTCATGAAGTTAAACCACCTAGTTTCTGCAATTTCTTATCAACCTTCATCACCTCCGAAGATCACAAGAGCATAAACTGTACTAAATACAAAGCATGACTCATGCCATGTTATATATTTAGCAAATAATCATGATGTTACAAATAAGTGAAAGCATAGCGCCAAGTTGAAGTGTAAAATCCTGCGACATGATTTTGTCATGTTCAGAAAGAAAGCTACATCATCGATTTGGCACAAAAGGATCGAATCTTGGATACCAACTTAGTCCGGATTGGAGGGGTAAAGAAGAACAAGGAATCAAGGATTGATGCATTAGCGTGAGCAGCGGATGCGCCTTATGCCCATGTGCAAATGTTACTTTAATAGGATGATCATAATGCGAGCAATCGTCAAACTGAAAATTGCGGTCACTAAACACATGCAATCACTGACGCAATCACGTGAATAGTTAAAAAATCATAATTCTTGTACTGCCTGAAAATTCCAAAATTAGTCTGAGTCGCTCAATAATGTCGAGAGTTGAAATAGAAAGTAGAAAAATGTGTAAGAGAATTGAAAACTTCGGTTTATTGAATATACTGCTTAATCAAAATGTAAAATTCTTCGACAGAATTTTATTCAAAATTCAAACAAATTATTCAATTTTCATGACATATCACCTATATATGTGAATAGCATTGATAAAACAAGGTGTTAATTACATTATCTACTTTTCTGTAATTAAAAGACAACTCGAGATCTTTTGTTGCGAAAATGCCCGATCATTGAGACTGTCAACGACCACGTTTAAAAACATTTCTCAAATTGAGCATTCCCGCCAGCGTGGCCCATTTAACTTTTTGTTAATCTGATAGCTATGTCGGTAGCTTACATGCTTGGAGAGAAGAGACCCACTATTAATATTAGGCTCTTTCAGAACCTGTTCACAATCATGTGAATATCATAGACTCCGGGATAAAGAAGAGATATCCAAGCGACCTTAGCCGGGAGGTATTTGAAGATATCCGGCCACTGTTGGAGAGCGTGCGCAAGCAGACGAAGCCAAGGACGGTTGATTTATATGTAGTATTTTACGGCGTACTGTATTTGCTGAAAAGCGGGTGCCAGTGGCGGATGCTGCCGAGTGAGTTCCCTAAGTGGCGAACGGTCCATGCGTACTTTTCCAATTGGAGTGAGCCTGGTCCAGATAGCGAAAGTGCTCTGGAACGGGCTTTTAAAAAATGTAGTTGGCGTGGTCCATACAAAACAGGGGCGCACATGCTCGACGAGCTTTTTGATCATCGCGCACAAAGTGTAAATAACACCGATAGTACTCATGCGAAGGGCTACGATGCAGGAAAGAAAGTGTCGGGGATTAAGCGCCACATTGCAGTCGATACACAAGGGCTTCCTCATGCGATTGCCGTCACGACCGCTGATGTAACGGATCGCAAGAATGCTCTCCTTGCGCTCGGACGCTGCGCAGCAGAATTGCGGCAAGTGCAATGCATTCTGGCTGATAGCGGATACCAAGGCCAATCTTTTGCCACGGCGCTAGAGCAGTTACTCGGAGCCAAAGTGCAGATTGCCAGGCGGAATGAACTTCACACCTTCGCCGTCATGCCGCAACGCTGGGTGGTCGAACGCTCTTTTGCCTGGTTAGAAAAATGCCGGCGACTATGGAAGAATTGCGAGCGAAAACTCAACACCAGTTTACAGTTTATACATCTGGCCTTCTTGGCACTCCTGTTTAAAAGATCGTGAACAGGCTCTCTTAGATTCTGCTATTCGGTTAAAGGTAGATTTGATCGACATTCCAGGAATCAATCACACTAAAAGCTGCAACTTCGCATGCTCCAATATTTCAATTGAAGGAATGGATTGCTCTAAATTCATATAAGCTTCAACAATATCATTTCGTCCAACAGATCGATATTTTTCAATTTCAAAACCCAATCGACCAAAAAGGTGAGCATAGAATGGTCCAGCAAGATGCAGCACCTTAAACTTTGTGCAAAGCAATCCTCTATACCCTTTATTTATTAATAGATGTCTCGCCCAGCTTCCTATAAATTCATATTTCTTATAGGGTATTTCCATCAAGGTTTCAATCATTAATGGCGTGTTTCGGTACATGCTGAACCATCCATCAATTAATCCATCGTATAAGCCATCATGTTGGCTATAACAGGAGTAGGTGTCCATTGGAGGTCTTGAGCCAGTAGTCCACTGATCCTGGTACACATCAGCGACAATTTGCTGTACCCTTGGGTACTTTGCAAATAGCTTAGCTGCTTCTTCCGCTATACCTCGGGAAATTCTAATTACGTCATCATCTATTTGAGCAATGATCGGATATTTTGCAGAAACGAAAAGTTTCTTGAAGGCGTTCATTCCTATATTTTCAGGGGATATTCCTAGAACACGGATAGGAATATCATTCATTTGCCTTTCTAAAATAAATTCAATCAGCTCTTGATCCGGAGTGTTTAACCAAACGAGGATTTCATAGGGGCAGCTTGTTTTGCTCTCAAGTTCTAGAATGAGCATTTTTGCGTACAAAGTTCTATAACAAGCTATGCAATATGAAATCATGATTGATTCTTTTTTGTTATTAAAATGTCATTGTAATCGATTGTTCCGATTGTTTCTCGTGTTGACTGAAGTTTGAAGTTGCCATTTATCATAATGCCATTCTTTCCTTCTATTTCGTATGGCGCAGATTGAGTCAATCTATAGATTGCTGCAATATCGCGACCAAGGTATTCCAGTTTATGACATTGACTCATAATGTAGCGTACTTCGGTTTGCAAGCCAGAGTCATGTGCGGTGAAGTAACACTCCCGATTGATCTGATTGAGTAGTTCTTCCAACTGTTGTTATTCGTGAACACACATGGTGAAATGCAGCTTCCCTGTTTTTAGTGCGGTAGACTTCACCAATATTAGGCAACGTAGATGAATGTTGAGACTAACCGTTAACCCCAAGCTTGGATAAGCATGCTCGGAAAGAATGTGTTCCGGTAAGTGCTTACCTTTCACAAGGCACAATATGATCTTGCTACGCTTTGTGGGTATTGCTTTATGAGAATTATCAGTGTGGTAGCCGACGTGTTGTGCCATACCATCTGCAATTGGCGATGGATCAATTGATTCAATGCCGACAAGGCATCGTAACCCATTAAGGCGTTGCCAGAGGGTGCGGGTTTGAATCGTGAAGTTTACGCAGCATGACTTTTCGGATGGTCAGACCGACGTTCGGTGCCGAAATACGAAAATCTTGACCGTTGACCCGTCCTCCAAAATAGCCATCAGAAATTCGGATTTTAGCCGTTTTCCACGCTATAGTATTTGTCAGGTGCGCGCTTATGATTGATTTAAATGCTCCATCGTTTGGAAGCACTGTAATTGTGCTATCGTATTCAACAATGATATTGCCGTTTCCTATATCCAGGTATTCGAATTCCAGTTCAAGTGGCACTTTATCTCGAAAGAAAAAGGAATTGTCAACGTCGAAATAGAGATAATTTGCAGCGTGATTCGTCCACTCAGCTCGCCTGGCAGGTATTCCAGCTGTTAAATCAATAGTTGTTTTCCCGTCGGGATTTGATCCAAGCGTTAAACCGTTGTTGACTGGAGGTTGTTCGAGAATGGTCGAGACTTCCTGAACATCTGCGTACGGACCTTCGCGCTTAGTTTGTACACCGAAGTGCCAGAGATTGGCGTACTTTCGGGTCAGATCTACATACAGGCGCCCATATTCTCTTGATGGCGCGATATCAGTACCTTCGTGGAACTCGTTCCATGTTTCAACAACGGCGATTTTTGGTCTCGTTGCGGGATCGAGAGAGAGCGCCATATTCCAAGCGCTTCGGTAGAAATCTCCACCTTCCCGTTTGCGAATTAGGTGTTTTACACCCGGAACAGTTGAATTGTCGAATCCTGGTCCAACAGCAGCAACGCCCTTTATCTGGGCATCTAGAGCAGCGCCCCAGCTATAATCCAGATCTGCGCGGCCCTGCCATGAAGCCTCTTTGACGATGAAAGGCTCAATGCCAAAATCCTTTGCGAATTCTGTCCTTAGATAATCGAAAGTAGTAGGATCTTGGTTCTTTGCGAATCCGGCTGCATAGAGCCACACAATCGGTTTGCCATTGACAGAAGCCCGCAGGTTACTGGGTATCATGGAGTAGAAGTCGCGCACCGTAAGATAAAACCACTCCTTGCCTTCTGGTTTTGTAAGATCGACATGATATTTCTTGCTGTTGTCTCTCAAAGTGGTTGTGTCGTAAAACATTCCAATACGGGGTGGGCGAATACCTTCTTTCTCAAGTTTTTGAGCAGCCTCCACTAAAGCTGGCAGTCCTTCCAAACTCCAATGCGACCCGGAGCCTGGGTAACCCCAATAAACTGGAAGGATGAAATCGATTCCAGCGGCAAGGATATCGCGTAATTGCTGTAGATGCCAAGCGGATGAACGATACGACATACCACTGGAATCGATGGGGTGATCGGTGAGGGCATCCGTCCCATCAGGATCCAGGATGTGCATTTTAGTATTGACGTCGTACCAGTAGAAATAATAGGTGCCGACGATCGGCTGATCATGATCGAATGCGCCTTGTAGGTGAGCAGTTAGTGTCTCCTGTTTCAAATACGGCCCTGGCGGAGCAGAGCGAGCTGATACATCCTTTGAGTAAAGTGTAGCAACGGTTGTGGTGATTAAGAGGAAGAAGAGAGCTAAGGCGAGTTGGTGCAAGACTTTATACATCTGCATTCCTCCATGAAATGGATGATCTAGGCAATACGTCTTGGTTGCTCAGTTTTAGCGTATCTAGCTATGCTAGGGGACAACGAATGTGTCTAGGAAAATGACTTCTCTTAACAAAGCTGATCGACAGCTGGAGTTTGAGCAGAGGTCACGAATCAAATTGATCTAGCTCTGCTTTATGGTGATGCTAAGTAATAGCCGGTAAGTAGACAATAATGCAAAGACATACAATTTTTATGCCTGCTTGTCTGGGCTCTTAAAAAGCTTCTAGAGGAATATTTGACGAGGGAGTCTGAAAGTGAGCATGGGTGTAGCTTGATTGGCTAGGGATCGGTGTCATGTGATCCTCTGTGGCGACCTACAACTTGACCTTTATGTGTACTCGCCTTTTGATACGAGAGATTGGCTAATACCCTCGCACAGCTCTGAAAATTTTATTGAGATGGAGGGAAAATTCCCGAATGACAGTTTTTGCCAACATTTTGGCAGAAAAGTGAAGCTTGATTTCTTTCTTAAAAGATTTCTTTTTCTTATGCCATTTGAGACGAATTGATTTTTTATTGTATTTCTAAATTAAAACTGCCTATGTCGGCTTCACCTTACCGTTTTATTCATATTATCTACGGCTCACCTTCGTGTCATTTTTTATTTGGAAATCGAATTACGTCATTCAACTCGCGTAAGGCGCAATAACCATGGGGCATTGCGTCGTATGTGCCTTGCTTCATCATCTGGTGCAATGCGTTACACTTATTGCACCCTACCAGCTATACACTCTGCCACCCAAACTGCGGAACCTTGGTTTTCAATCTACCCATGCAAGTTACGTAAGGTGCAATAACCAGCGGGCATTACGCTTATGTGTCCTGCTTCATCATCTGGTGCAATGCGTTACACTTATTGCACCCTCCAGCTATATACCCTGCCACGCAAACTGCCCGGGAAAACCTGTGGTTTTTCAGAATCTACCCCATGCAAGTTACGTAAGGTGCAATAACCAGCGGGCATTACGCTTTATGTGCCTCACTTCACCATCCTACAAGCTGCACCCCACAAGCTGCAACCTATAGCCTAATTCCATTTCTAAATTAAACCTGACTTTGTCGGCTTCACCTTGCCGTATGATTGATGCTGTCTGCGGCTCGCCTTCGCGTCATGTTTGATTTGGAAATGGAATGACGTCATTCAAACTCAGATTTTCATTAGGAAAATCTGAGTTAACCTTTTTTGCGCGTTGTTGGCTTTGAGGTTGTTTCGGTTGTGGCAGATTCTTGCTGAGCCTGTTGCTCGAGTGCTGCCAGATTCTCGAGGGCGCCCTGATAGCCAGGTTGAAGCTTGATAGCCTCTTCCAGTTCTTTGCGCGCATTGATCAAATCTCCTTGAATGCGCAACAGGTTGCCAAGATTATTGTGAGCAGCGGCTGAATTAGGCTCTATGGTAATGGCCTGGCGGTAGGCGGCAATGGCCTCATCCAGTTTGCCCAGACGCTTGTAAGCAACCCCAAGATTAATGTGGGCGGGGAAAAAGTCTGCCTTAATTTTAAGGGCGCGTTTGTGAAAGCTGATTGCTTTCTCGAGCTCGCCACGTTCCTGGAAGAGTATCCCCAGGTCATTGTAGTAGTCAGGCCGATCGGGGGCCAGCACAATAGCTTGTTGAAGCAGGGGGAGTGCGCCATCCAGATCTTTCTGGGCGCTCAGTGTCAGTCCAAGGCCATGGAGAGCTTCCGGATGATCAGCATTGATCTGCAGTGCGGCATGATAAACCTTAACAGCTTCTTCCAGCTTGCCGGATCGTTGTAGCTGACTGGCGCGGATCAGCAGTTGCTCAATGGTATTGGGATTTTCGATGACATTTTCCAGTTTCTGGATGCGCTCGGTTAGCTCGGCAGAAGGGAGTAAAGCATTTGCTTGCCGGAAGATCTGCAAAGCTTCCAGCGCTCGGCCCAATTGTTGCTGCGCCAGGCCAATCTGAGCAAGGACAGCCGCTTTGGGTGCGACAGCTTTTTTCATTTTACTGCCGGAGATAGATTTCCATACACCCTGAAGAATTTTGAGCGCTTCTTCTGGTTGTCCTGTGCGGTTATGGATCATGGCAATGCCCATGGCTGCAGCAGCATTGCCAGGCTGTAGTTTCATGGCTTCTTGATAGAGCGCTGAAGCATTGGTGTAATCGCGTTTCTCAAGGAGAGCACCGGCCTCTTTTAGGATTTCAGTAAGTGTTTTAGTCATAGATTTTTACTACCATTCAAATTGTTTTATGAGCTGCTTGAATGCTGGATAACAGATAGTATTAAAATCATAGCGAGAAACCACGGTTTGTCGCGCTTTGTTGCGTAATTCCCGATACTGCTCCGGGTTTGCTAATGCTTTGATCGCATAGTTTGCCAGAGTGACCGGTTCATTGAATGGGAATAACAAGCCATTTTCACCATCATTTATAACTTCCTGTACCGGTGGGGTGGCAGAAGCAATAATCAGGCAGCCGCTAGACATGGCTTCGAGCATGGACCAGGAAAGAATAAAGGGATAAGTCAGGTAAACATGCGCGCGAGATATTTGCAATACCTTGAGATAATCATTATAGGGAAGGCGGCCAGTGAAATGAAGGCGTGACTGATCGATTCTATTAGCGATTTCACCGAGATAGCGTTGACGATAAGTCTGGCCGATGGGTGGCTGTTTGCCATAACTGACATCATCGCTGCCAACGATGATCACCTGACAATTGGGGCGCGCTTCAAGAATACGTGGCAGGGCACGCATGAAAATATGAAATCCGCGATAGGGTTCAAGGCTGCGGCTGACATAGGTGAGTATTTCTTCTCCAGCGCGATGAATGGAGCCATCGGGAAGCGTGATCGTTGCATTTGCGTCTGGGGCAACCGTATGGGTGTCAATGCCGTCGTGGATCACGCTGAGCCGTTCCTGATAATGAGCAGGAAAGCAACTGCGCTGCCAGGCCGTTGGGCAATAGCCGCCATCGCAGGATTCCAGGGCTAATAGCTGAGTGGCATTGAGGCTGTGCACTCGAAAGAGATCATCGAAATTCATCGGGAATTCTGGATCAAACCCCACATCGGCGCCTCTTGCCCGATAGTAGTATTCGAATAAGCCAATGACTCTGGCACCCGGAAAAATATCTTTCAGATAAAAAGCATCGCCCCAACCTGGATGAGCAATGATCAAATCAGGTTCCAGCCCTTGGCGCTTATGGGTGAGCAGTGTCTGCACGATTTGTTGTCCGCGCCTGACAGCGGCATCAAAGCTGCGTGCATAAGCATGGGTACTGTTACCAGCAACCTCTGGTGTGGGATAGGCCATCACTGGAATGCCGGGTAAAGGGGTAGTGTCCTCCATCCATTTTGCATCACCGACAGCATGTATCCGCATTTCTGGTTCGCGTGCCAAAGCCGCCGCAAAACGGCGGAATTGCCCAGGAAAATTAGGATGAACAAAAAGTATTTCCAAGTTTTTTCTCTATTTCATTGCGTAGCCATTCTGCTTGGGGCATTTGACTAATGATTTGCCATCCGGTCAGATGATCGCCGCTGTGTGTTGGCTTGAGGTATGGCGCCCAAAGGATATTCAAGGTATGAGGGTAAGATTGTGGTTCAATTTTCAATGTTGATTTATTGAAACAATGGGCGATTCGTACATCGGCCAGCCGCGCTGATTCCTCAGGCGTATCGAGCAGTTCATGCCAAACCACGGCCCCAGCTGCTTGCAGGGATTGTTGTAAGGTTTTGAGACGGGCCTGGTGCTGGGCTGAGATTTTGTGCGGTGTTAGCAGGGCAATACGCAGTGGCGGAGATTGGGGGTTGCATAACGGCCCAAGTGGGCATGTAGCAGTGGTTTGCACGATGGGACTGCTGATGGTGGACGCCAAAGATTTTATTATAGCAGGGCTAGCGGCAAGATAACCGTCAAAATGAGGCCACCAAGGCATGCGATGCCATAGAGCAGCATCGTTTCTGATCCAGGCAAATGTGAGGAGATCTTCGCGCCGGCATATCATTTTACCAATATCATATTCAGGATGTCCGACTATCAGGATGTGAATATCACGCACATTGTACCAGCCACGACTGGGAGGCAGAAAAACAACGCGTGCTGCAGGATAGCGATGAAGTACCTGTTTGGCCAATTTGATTGCGTCAGTTCGTAGACGAGTCGTTTCGCCATTTGTCATGCTTTCATCAATGATAAAGCCAATGGTCAGCTTATCAACTGTGAGATGCTGATCTCCAGTGAAGAGACTGGTCCAGTAACGTTGCTTTAACCATAGACCGGCATGCGTCTGCAAGACATCTGCATTACTGATCAAACGGTCGAAAATATCTGTCGCCCGTCCTGACAGGCGGGTATGGCCATGATGATGAAGAGCCAGCAGATCATTTCGACAGATGATTTTCTTACCGAGTCTGTTGCTTAGACGCAGACAAAACTCGACGTCTTCAAAACCATAAAAATAACTGGGATCAAACTTACCCGCATTAAAAAAATCTTCTTTGCGGCAAAACATGACAGCGCCGGTGACGACTGGAACAGACTGGGCGGAATATTCTGCTTCATTGATGTCGTCCGCAGTGGCTTCATAGGGCCAATAGGCTGCATTGTAAAGTTTAAAGCGCACGCCGAGGTGTTGCACGATGGTCTGATTGAATGATTGCTCACTACTGGTAGATTTGATCAATTTCAGGCCAAGTATGCCGATTTCTTGATCGGCTTCAAGGGTATCGACCATCGCTGGCAGTACATCCTGCAACCAGATGATATCGTTATTCAGGAACAGCAGGAATTTACCTCGTGCTTCCTCCGCTGCGCGATTACATGAAGCGGAAAAAGAATCGTTGAAGGGCAGGGGAATGATGTGCAACGGCAGTTGTGATTGCCAACGGTTAAGCAATTTCAGACTCCCATCTTCAGAGGCGTGATCAACGACAATCAATTCGACATTGGTCAGGCTATTCTTTATTTTCCAGCTTTCAAACAGGGCAGCAAGTAGTTTTTCGCCATTACGATTTAGAATAATGACCGAAACAGTTGGTTGATTGGGCCGTGCAAGTTTTTTCGCCTGTCGTACTTTTTCCGGTTGAGAAGCGATTTCATCAAAAGTCAGATAGTTCCTGGGTATTTTGATCAGTTGCCCACTGCCGCGTAATGGATGATTCTGTCCGGCAAATTCGACGCTGATACGGTGTTCTTTGCCATCAAACAGAATTTCGGGTGGCGTTAATTGGAAACCAACAATACCCAGTTTTTCTTCGGGCAGCTTTAAATAGTTTGCAATGTCGGGACGACGAATATTCGGGCGAAAATGCAGGACAATCTGGCCATCAACTTTTAGAGTCAGTTCAACTGGATTTGCGGGTTGATGCAGGTCAAAAGCCCAGCCGTGAATGATTTGCGTATCAAACTTCTCCAAGTACCCAATCAGTTTTTTCTTCGGTTGACAGGGCGAGCCGCTTAGCTCTATGTCACCGCAGAAGAACCGTAATGGGATCGGTAAATCTTTCTGTGGAATACGAAAAGTTGCCAGATATTTATCGGGTTGTCCATTTTCCGTGGGTAGAGGAATCAATGGAATCTGTTTGCAGAAATGCTCTTCCTGATCACCTAAAATGAGTTGCGGCAGAGGATTAGGACGATGACTAAAAGCCACCCATCCCTCAAAATGATCATCCACAAAACTGACTTGACCATGACGGTCACCATGCTGGAATGCTGAGTTTACTTTCCAGTAGCCCATGATGTGCCAAGTCGTTTGTTTTAGATTCAGCGGTGTTTTGAGCGGGATTGCATAGCCTGACAATCAATTCATGTGGTGCCCCGTCAAATAGCTGGGCTGGCAAGGGGACAAGAAATCCTTTGCTCAGACCTGCTGGCCCACCCAGTGATTGCTGATAAATATCCGCAAGGGGAGATTCGCACCATACTTTCGTTAGGATTTTACCATCTATAAAGACAGCAACCTCAGCTGGTTTTGTGCCTGAGATAAAAGCACACCCCCTGAGCAACCCATTATGAATAATTATCGGCGAAAGATAGGGTGTTAGATTGTTTCTTTTGATTTTTGTCATAAAAAAGCCCGCGTATTTCTAGCGGGCTTTCTAGAGCGTATGTTTGTTAATTACGATAAGTTAAATATAACCATATCGGCTGTCACATCACTTGCAGACATGCCTACGAGCGTGATGGAGGCATCACCCTCCAGGAATTCGAAGGTAACGTTACCGTTCGCTTCGGAAACATTCGTGACAAAAGGTAGCAGATCAGCAACTGTCTGGATACCATCGAACTGGAAGGCCAGTTTATCACCGTTGTCGATCTGGACATTGTAATGACCTAATGCGTTGAAGCCTATGATGTCATCGCCACCGCCGCCGATCAAGCTATCATTACCGCCACCTCCAACCAGAGTGTCGTTACCACTGCCGCCAGTGATATGTTGAGCTCTATTGTCACCTTGGAGATTGACGTTAGTATTGTCACCCACTTTGACCGTACCAGAACCCACCAGTACGGCATGTTCGACACCGCTGAGTTCAAGTGTTTTTCCTTGCTGAATTTCATTCAAGAGCAAAGCAAAAACCTCTTTATCTGCAGGATCAAGTGCCGTGAATTTTATCGTATTACCCGCGTTTGGATCAACAGTAACCGCTGTTCCTGCTGGCGTTTCTGCCAGAGATTCTGATAGAGAATTTGAAATATCAGCGAAACTGATAATACTCAGAACACTTTCGCCCACACCATTGGCATTCAAAGCGGTTATAAGATTATTAACTGCATTCGTTAAACTTGCATTAAGTGCCTGAATTCCAGGATCTGTACTGTTTGATGGTAATGCTGCTTCAATTTGCGCATTGAGAAAGTTGGCGATCTGTGTAGGCGTTGCTTTTTCGCTTAAACTTTCAAAGGCAATATTAACGCCGGCTGGCAACTGAATTGCAAAATGCATTACACCAGCATTAATTTCCGCGGCGATGGTAGCATCTTTCGTAACAATGGCGCCTTGTGTTTCACCGTTGTGGCCTGTACCTATCACCAATGTACTGCCATTACCTAAATCCGTTGTTTGAGAACTACCACCGACAGTATCAGTTAAAAACTGATCCAACAACGCTATCACGTTGTCGTCTAATGGCCCGTTACTTCCCCCTATTAATGACTCTGCTGCCATAACTCAAATTACTCCTCTTTGATTCTTGTAAAAAAATACCGAGTCTACCGCGTCGCGAATATACGATATAAATTAATCCCACGCAAGTGTTATATGACATTCAACATGACATCCGGGTTATAACGCTCGAAAATCATGCTGTCCTTGATCTGGCAGCTCAGTAAATTTGTCGCAAAAAAAGGTAATTTAGCTGGAACGGCCTCTTAATATTTTCTAAAGTGCATGAAAAAAAGATAAATTACTCTTGAATGGAATTAATCAAATATCCGTCTCCGCAGTTTTAAATATCGGCAATGGCTGCAGAAACTTTAATCGATTTTGCTATCCAGTCCATTCTCAGCAATTTCTGCAGCACGTAAGATCGCTTTTGCTTTATTTTGTGTTTCGATCCATTCGCTCTGAGGTACTGAGTCGGCAACGATACCGGCGCCTGCCTGCACGTGTAACATGCCATCCTTGATAATGCCGGTACGGATCGCAATAGCCAGATCCATATCGCCATTGAAACCTAGGTAGCCGACTGCACCGGCATAAATACCACGTTTGGAGATTTCCAGTTCATCGATGATTTCCATTGCTCTTACTTTGGGTGCGCCGCTGACTGTTCCAGCCGGGAAAGTGGCGCGTAATACATCGATCGCATCCAAACCTGGTTTAAGTTTACCTTCTACGTTGGAAACAATATGCATGACATGGGAGTAGTGCTCGATTTGCATATTCTCGGTTACTTTGACCGTGCCGGTTTGAGCGACACGGCCAATATCATTACGTCCTAAATCCATTAGCATGACATGCTCGGCCTGCTCCTTGGGATCTGCCAGTAAATCAGCCGCTAACGCGGAATCTTCTTGCATGTTTTTGCCCCGAGGACGCGTGCCAGCGATCGGACGAACAGTAACCATGTCATTCTCAAGTCGCACTAAAATCTCAGGAGAGGCGCCGACAATATGAAAATGATCAAGATGATAATAGAACATGTAGGGGGAGGGGTTGAGGCTGCGTAGTGCGCGATAGAGCGCAAGGGGAGAGGCTGAATAGGGTTTGCTGGTTCGTTGTGAAAGGACGACCTGCATGATGTCACCTTCCACGATATAGTGTTTGGCTTTTTCTACTGCAGCAATGAAATCGGTTTCCTCACACTCACTTACAGCAGCGCCTGGTTTGCTTGGCTTTTCTATCGGAATGGATAAAGGTTGTCGCAGCCGGGTCAGTAGTTCTTTTAATCGATTTTTCCCTGCCTGATAAGCATTATCCGAATGTGGATTGATATAGATGATGAGATAGAGTTTTCCAGAAAGATTGTCTACTACAGCCAATTCTTCAGACAGCAACAGCAAGACGTCCGGCGTATGCAAGGTATCGGGCCGAGCATGGCCTGTCAGTCTTGGCTCGATATAACGTACGGTATCATAACTAAAATAACCTACTAGCCCTCCGCAGAAACGGGGCAAGCCAGCGTAGGGTGCAATTTTAAAATCAGCCAGATAGGATTCGATAAAGTCCAGTACGTTCCCGACATTGACTTTCTTAGAAGCGGAGTCGTTAATGATATCGACTTCATTGCCATACACTTCTATCCGTGTTTTTGCAGGTAATCCGATGACGGAATAACGTCCAAAACGCTCACCACCCAGCACCGATTCCAACAAGTAGGAATAGGGCTGATTTGCCAGTTTGAGATAAACTGAAAGCGGTGTATCAAGATCAGCAAAGGTTTCCAGTACCAGGGGAATGCGATTGTAACCCTGTGCTGCCAGCTTATTGAATTCACTCTGAATCACACACTTACCTTTTTAAAAAACGGACGTAATTTAACGATATGTTTCTACTGATGCGTAAACACCGGGAAGGTGAGAGTGAAACTTACAGGAAAGGATATAATATTCATAATGTTAGTACCAGCATGAGCAATCAACTGAGGAATCTAGGTTGAACCGATGATAAATTATTTTTTGATTAATTTTGTTGCCTCAAGTAATGAAGAAACGATCGCATCACAATTTAATTCATGTACGTCCCGTCCCTCATTATAGCCATAGGGAACACAGAAGATATTGCAGCCCGCCGCCCGCGCTGCAATCGCGTCATTGAGTGAATCGCCAATTAACAGTAATTCACATGGTTTAATTTGAAAGTGGTTGCAGGCATGCAGCAAAGGCAGGGGATCAGGTTTCTTTTTGGGCAGAGTGTCACCTGACAATACAATCTCAAAATAATGCAGTAAATTAGTTGCACGTAACAAGGGCAACGTAAATGCTTCAGCTTTGTTGGTTATACAGGCTAACTTGAACCCGTCCTTTTTGAGCGTATCTAATCCTTCAACGACTTCTGGGAAGGGACGAGTGTGGGTATACAAATTCTCGTGATAATTTCGCTCATAAATAGGCAAAGCTTTATTGAATAATTCAGGATCGGGTTCCTCATCCAGACTATTCGTCAATGAGCGTTTTACCAGTTTCTGAATCCCTTTACCTATAAAGGATTGGATGGTAGCGAGCGGTAATTCCGGTTTGTCGAGTTCCACCAGCATCTTGTTCGCAGCAGAAGCAAGATCCATTGCTGTATCAAGCAGCGTACCATCCAGATCGATGACAACAGCCTTAATCTGGAGCGGAAACTGAATTTCTGTAGTACGGCGGTCAGTACGTTGCAAGTTATTTTGATTCATTCGTTTTTATTCAGGTGATGGGGAGTAAAAGAAAAATCACTATTAAACTAAACTTTTGCCAATTCTGCTCGCATTGTCGAGATAATCGTATCATAGCGATGGGGGTCACTGTCTTTACCTGCACCATAAATGGCTGATCCAGCAACAAAAGTATCGGCGCCTGCGCGCGCGATTTCAGCGATATTATCCACTTTTACCCCACCATCAATTTCCAGCAGAATGTCTTTGCCACTGGCATCGATACGTTTCCGCACTTCTGTTAATTTGTTGAGTGCTTCCGGGATAAATTTTTGTCCGCCAAATCCGGGGTTGACTGACATGATTAACACCAAATCCAGTTTATCCAGAACATGGTCAAGATAGCTAAGAGGGGTAGCGGGATTGAATACCAATCCAGCTTTGCATCCTTGTTCCTTGATGAGGCCGATAGTGCGGTCGATGTGGTTGGAAGCTTCCGGGTGAAAGGAAATAATATTAGCGCCTGCTTTGGCAAAGTCAGGAACGATGCGATCTACTGGCTCAACCATCAAATGGACGTCAATCACTGCTTTGGTTAAAGGGCGTATCGCTTCACACACCAGTGGGCCGATCGTCAAATTGGGGACATAATGGTTATCCATGACATCAAAGTGAATGATATCTGCGCCTGAATCAAGGACGTTTGTGATCTCCTCTCCCAGTTTGGCAAAATTTGCAGATAGAATGCTTGGAGCGATGCGATACATATAATTAGTCTCTCAAAAATTAAATCCTGCATTTTAACCATAAATGATCATTTCGCGGTAACGTTAATCATGTAGCAGACCCAAATCTTTGAAAAAATCATCCTATTAGTTCGCATATTTGAATCAAACCTGACTATTGTCGCCTCTCCTTGCCGTATTATTTATACTAAGTTTGCGGTTCGCCTTCGCGTCATGTTTGATTTGCGAAATGGAATTCAGTGCTCATGAATTATTGCGTAACCATCCGGCTATTTATAAGTTTAATTTGCCTATCACTGATGCTGATTTCTCAGTCTCTGAAATTTCTCGCCGTATATAACATCCTGAAAACGGTTTTTAGGATGATTGCAAAAACTCATCGCACGCCTTTTATTATGGAACCGGAAAATTGCTGAGACAAATCTATTGCCTTGCCTTGGTATTCGGTGTGTGCTTATTACAGTTACAGGCTGAATTGCCTGAAATGCGATGGGTGGTAGTGTTATTTCCTGCCGCAGTATTGTTATTTTTTTATGCTCATTTTTACCCCAATACATTTCTTGCATTCCGAAAAATTCTGTCAATTGGTTTATTTTTTGGATTGGGTTTTTTCTGGGCGGCTATGCTTGCCCACTGGCGTATGGCGGATGCCTTACCCCATGAATGGGAAGGCCGTGACATCGAGCTAATAGGCGTCATCACGGAATTACCGCAAATAATGGATCGGAGTGTACGTTTCCGGTTTGATGTCGAGCAGGTGTTAACATCAGAAGCAACAGTGCCTGCACATATTTTGCTGACTTGGTACAAAATGGGTGGGAAATATGAGGAAATCAACCCATCTACACTTCCTCAAGTCAATGTCGGTGAACGCTGGCAACTAACAGTACGGCTAAAACGCCCGCATGGCAATGCCAATCCACATGGTTCTGATTTTGAAGCAAAAGCCATAGAGCGCAATATACGAGCAATGGGTTATGTACGTATATCAGCAAATAATGTGCGTCTGGATGCATGGGTTAATCATCCTAAATACCTGATTGAGCATGTTCGTCAGCAGATTCGCACACGCTTTAGTCAAGGTTTGGCAGACCATTCTTATGCGGGTATTCAAATTGCCCTGGCAATAGGGGATCAACAAGCTATTCCTCATGAGCAGTGGCAAATTTTTACTCGTACGGGCACAAATCATCTCATGTCTATCTCAGGGCTCCATGTCACGATGGTGTCCGGGATGGTTTTTGGGTTAGTTTATTGGCTGTGGCGACGAAGTTTACGTTTATCTTATTGGCTGCCGGCCCGTAAAATGGCTGTTGCCGCAGGTGTCTTGGCTGCACTATGTTATGCGTTATTGGCTGGTTTTTCAGTGCCGACAAGACGTACCTTACTGATGCTGGCAATCATAGCCATTGCACTCTGGAGTGATCGGAAAATATCAATGCCTGCTGTACTTGTGGGAGCGTTATTGATCGTAGTGGTATTCGATCCATGGGCAGTGATCTCACCTGGTTTCTGGTTATCGTTTGGAGCGATTGCGTTGATCACGCTTGTGACGTTTGGCCGAATCGGCAAGATGAGCGCGATCATCAGTTGGGCTCGTGTGCAATGGGTGATTACCCTGGGATTGAGCCCTTTATTGCTAGTCATGTTCCAGCAAGTGTCAGTAATTGCGCCGATAGCGAATGCGATTGCTATCCCGCTAGTGAGTCTGGTGGTAGTACCACTGACGTTACTTGCAGTTGTGCCATTATTTGATTTTCTACTCTTTCCTGCCCATGAAATATTAAGTGCCGGGATGCAGTTGCTGAAATGGCTAAGTGAAACCCCTCAAGCGGTTTGGCAGCAGCCTGCTCCTCCCTTATGGGCGTTAGTTGCTGCTATGGCAGGTGTCGTCTGGTTGTTTTTGCCTGGTGGCTCCGGTATGGGGATTTTTTCGGGCTTCCCTGCCAGATGGCTTGGGATGGCGGCATTGCTGCCAATGTTTATGGTTTCTCCTCCCAAGCCAGCAACTGGCGAACTGTGGTTGACTATGCTGGATGTTGGGCAAGGGCTCGCTGTAGTGGCGCGTACCGAACATCATACGCTGTTATACGATACTGGGCCCAACTATGGAGAAACCGATAGTGGCGCGCGCATTATCGTGCCATTTTTACGCGGTGAAGGAATCAGGCAACTTGATCTCATGTTGGTATCCCATGCTGACTCAGATCACAGTGGCGGTGCTTTGTCTGTGCTGGCAGCAATACCCGTGAAATCATTGTTATCATCGCTAAATAGTGATCATCCAATTCAGCAGGCCGCTACAAATAGTAAACCTTGTCATGCCGGTGAATCATGGCAATGGGATGATGTTCACTTTGAGGTGCTGCATCCTTTAGCGCAAAGCTATGAGCTTGCTAAACGAAAAACCAACGAAACCAGTTGTGTATTGAAAATTACTACACGCCATGGCAGTGTACTATTACCAGCCGATATCGAAAAAGATACGGAGCAGACCTTGCTTGCGCGGGCGAGTCGACAGCTTTCTGCAACAGTTTTGATTGCACCCCATCATGGCAGCAAGACTTCTTCGACAGAGGCTTTTATACAACAAGTCAATCCCTGGCTTACACTATTTAGCGTTGGCTATCGTAATCACTTTGGGCACCCAAATGAGAAAGTGGTTGAACGCTACCGTGACCTGGGCAGTCAATTGATGCGCAGTGATCGCGATGGAGCAGTCTTGCTGCAGTTTAAAGATAATGGCATCACAGTGGGCAACTGGCGAGAAATTAATCGTCGTTACTGGCATGATCGCTGAGAGTCTATGAATAAATCTAATATTCTTTGCGGCTCTTGTGAATTACTCAAAATATTTCGTTCTTGAATTTTTTCTCCATAGATCAGGGTTCTGAGCTGGAAGAAAAAGGAAGATCGCGCTGATTGATATGCGTTACCTGCCTGCTGTTTAGAGCAATTTGTGTGCATTTAAGCCTGGTCAACTTGACTTTACAAGAGAAGAGCAAGAGAAAAAATACCTTTTAATCGTAACCATGTGATTATCGGTTAGCGATCGTCAATATCGGTTTGACAGCGATACGCTGTGCGATTTCATCAGCACTTTTTCTGGCGGAGATCTCATTGGAGTAAGGGCCTGTACGGATCTTGTATAAGCCATCTTCATTGGTAATATCAGTTTGATGAGTAATCGATGGTAACTCCGAGCGTATCTGTGAAAGAAAGTTGTGCGCATTACTGACAGACCCAAATGCAGCTAGCTGTAAATAGATTTTTGTGTTTTGGGTACTAGGTGGTTGGGTAGATACGATTTTTTCTGCTTGAGGAGACGATGCCACTCCTGGAATGATTGCTTCAACTTTAACTGGAGCGCTTCCCTTTGCGAGTACATCCAGTTTGTATGCGGCAGTATAGGAAAGATCAACCACTCGATTGGCAAGAAAAGGACCGCGATCATTAATGCGCACGACGATCGATTTGCCATTTTTAAGGTTGGTCACACGCGCATAACTGGGAATGGGTAAAGTCGGATGAGCGGCTGTCATGGCAAACATGTCGTACACTTCTCCAGAAGCAGTTTGTTTTCCGTGGTAACGACGTCCATACCACGAGGCGATGCCTTGCTTTGTGTAAGGAGTGAGGGATGTCATGGGGGTAAATGTCTGCCCTAAGGCATCATAAGGACGCATGTTGGCTGACCTTAGGGGTTCGATGCGGGGGATAGCATCTGGAATAGAGTCCAAATTGGCTGGTGGATTGTCGGGAGGGCCGTCATCCAGATAATAGCCTCCTCCTTTGATTCTTGCAGAGAAAGTCGACGAAGTAGCAGAGCTTTTTTCTCGTGCACCCGACATTTTGCGACAAGTTGCTACAACCTGCCAGTAGGATCAGGACAATGATGAATATGAGTGGAGTAGAACAAGCTATCCAGCGATGAGAAAAAGTATGAAATGTACTTGTCAGCATGGCTATACCATCCTTATGTTTTTACCAGTTTAGGGTGTGTTTGTATACTCATCAAAATACCAAAACCCAGTAACATCGTTACCAGAGAGGTGCCTCCATAGCTGATCAATGGAAGAGGTATCCCTACCACCGGCAGGATGCCACTGACCATTCCCATATTGACGAATACATAAGTAGAAAAAGTCAATGTGATCGAACCAGCAACGAGGCGGGTAAACTGTGTTGGTGCATTAGCTGTGATGATTAAACAACGCCCGATGATTACCAGATATAACAATAATAACAAACCATTCCCGATTAAACCAAATTCCTCTGAGAACACTGCGAAAATAAAATCGGTGCTTTGCTCAGGTAAAAAATCCAGCTGGGATTGTGTCCCGTTTTGCCACCCTTTGCCAGCAACACCTCCGGAGCCAATAGCAATGCTGGATTGAATAATATGATAGCCAGCACCCAACGGATCTTGAGAAGGATCAAGCATGGTTAAAACGCGCTTACGTTGATAATCATGCATTACAAATGACCAGAAGAGCGGCAGTATGCCACCAGCGGTAACGAGCAAACCAGCCATGACCCGCCAGGATAAACCCGCGAAATAGAGAACATAAAAGCCGCTCGCAGTAATCAGTAAGGCTGTTCCCAAATCAGGTTGACGTGCGATCAGAAACACGGGTAATAATAAAATTAAAGCAGCACCAGCATAATCACGTAAGCGTAGGGTTATTTCCGTTTTATCAAAATACCAGGCCATCATGAGAGGAACAGCAATTTTTAACATCTCGGAAGGCTGTATCCGAGTGATTCCTAAGTTTAGCCAGCGTCGTGCTCCATTTTGGATCTCGCCAAATAATGCCACGCCAATCAAAAGAATGATCCCTAGTATATACAATGGTAAGGCAAGGCGCATAATCTGCTGAAGCGGAATATTGGCTACTAACCACATAATTATCAGCGCCACGATCATATTTAATATCTGGCCGCTAACCCGGCCTAAATTTCCACCACTCGCGCTATAAAGCACGACCAATCCAACCAGCATCAATAGAAAGATGCCAGCTAGCAGAAAATTATCGATATAGCGTGTGAAATAATGCCATAAGCGATTGAATTCAATCATTATTATAAAAACCGTAGTTGGATGGGGTGGAGTGTGTGGTGTTCCAGGTGCGAGGCAAGGCACGATGAAGCGCAGGGCCGCCCCCTGCAACGAAGAGCAGCGTCGCATTCGCGCCTGGAGTGACATACAATGAATGCACCTCGTAGCGGCTTCACTATTCTGGTGTATAAGATAAGTTCTAAAATGGTTCTATATGTCATGGACTTAGCTTACCAATCAAGTGATCAACTACCGTTTTTAGGATAATAACTTAATCATCAATACGATAATTGATCGATGGTAATGAACTGCTAAACAAGCAGTTGTTACTGTCTGCGGCTCGCCTTCGCGTCATGTTTGATCTAGAAATGGAATTGATCGTTTGTTACTTTGTTAATGCGATCGATTATTTGCTTTCTCAGCAAGTATCGGTTCAGGTGTTTTCCCGAGAATGAAATAATCCAATACTTGTCGTGCAATGGGGGCAGCAGTGGAACCTCCAGAGCCGCCATTTTCAACCAATACCGTCAGCGCAATTTTGGGATCCTCAGCTGGTGCGTAAGCTATAAATAGCGCATGATCACGATGACGTTCCTGTATCTTGCTGGCAACGTAACGTTCGCCTTGCTTAATGTTTATCACTTGTGAGGTGCCTGTTTTACCGGCAAAAGTATAAGCTGCATTCGCACCTGCTTTTGCTGCTGTTCCACCAGGGCGAGTTACATCGGCCAATGCATTTCTGACGCGTGCCACATTCTCTTTTTTTAAATTAAGCGTATACATCTGACTGAGCTTATTCTCATATAAGTGGCCAATCTTATTATCTTGAATCTGTTTCACAAAATGCGGTCGATATGCTATGCCATTGTTGGCAAGAAGCATGGTGGCGAAGGTCAGTTGAACCGGGGTAGCCAAATTATAACCTTGGCCGATTCCAACGGAAATCGTGTCACCAGGAAACCAGTTTTGGTTAAACCGTTTCTTTTTCCAATCGGAAGAGGGGAGTAAGCCGGTTACTTCACCTGGAATATCGATTTCAGTTTTTCTGCCAAACCCAAATTGACCGATAAAACTGAAAATATTATTTATTCCCAGATCGTTTGCAAGGGTGTAGTAGTAGGTATCGCAGGAAATAACAAGCGATTTGTGTAGATTAACTCTGCCATGCCCGCTTGGCTTCCAATCCCGGAATCGGTGTGAACTACCAGGCAGGCTAAAATAACCTGGATCATTAATCGAATAGTCGGCCGTACGCTTGCCTAATTCTAAGCCAGCCAGAGCCATGAAAGGCTTAAAGGTGGAGCCAGGGGGGTAGACGCCTCTAAGTGCACGATTATTGAGTGGTTTGTCTATGGATTCATTGAGTAAGCGCCAGTTCACATGATCAATACCATCAATAAACAGATTGGGATCAAAGCCTGGTTTACTGACAAAGGCGAGGATTTCACCATTCCTCGGATCCATTGCTACCAGTGCACCACGATAGTCACCAAACGCTCTTTCTGCTGCTTGCTGTAATTTGAGATCAAGGGAGAGGATTAAATCATCCCCAGCCACAGGAGGGGTGCGGGATAATGTTCGTACGAGTCGACCCGCTGCATCGGTTTCGACTTGCTCAAATCCGGTTATCCCGTGTAATTCTTTCTCATAGCTTTGCTCAATGCCTATTCTTCCAATATGCAGGGAGCCGCGATAGTTTTCAAGCTTATTATTGCTTTCGAGTTGCTCAAGATCTTTATCACTGATACGGCCAATGTACCCTATCACATGTGATAAAAGTTCGGTGTGAGGATAATGGCGAAGTAGTCGTGCTTTGATTTCCATTCCAGGAAATCGGTAACGATTTGCTGCAAAGCTCGCTACTTCAATATCTGATAAACGCGTTCGAATGGGTAAACTTCTAAAGCGCGTGCTTTCCCGCCTTAGTTTGTTAAATCGTCGACGATCTTCCGGTGAGATTTCAATCACAGTTGCCAATTCATCTATGGTTGATTCCAGATTGGGAACTTGATTGGGCACAATTTCCAGGGCATAGGTCGTATGATTCTGTGCGAGTATTTCCCCATTGCGATCAAAAATGAGGCCTCTGTTGGGAACGAGCGGCATGATGGATATGCGATTAGCTTCTGCCAGGGTAGTGTAATGCTCGCTTCGGAGTACCTGCAGATAAAAGAAACGAGCAAGCAGTAGGCAAAATAACAGCATGACAAAACCCGCAGCGATCGCAAGCCTGATGTGGAAATTTCGTAATTCACGCAAGTGATTACGAAGCTCAACGCCATAATTCATAGTTCGTTAGGATCGCTTTTCGGTTTTTGAGGAATGCCCAGTAAGAATGAAATAACAGGCCACAATAATGCACCTGTAATGCTAGGAAAAAAGTAATACCAAGTCGGGAAATAAGTTCCCCCCAACAAGCCCGTCAAAAATATAGTAAATTGAGCTATAAGCAATACCCAGAAAATTTGGGGGGCTTGTTGAAAGATATTGAATAATCGCAGACGCCGATGCAATATCACGCCAAAGAATGTGATCACGCAATAAGCCAAGGCATGTTGACCTAGAATGCTGCTATTGCTTACATCCATTACTAAGCCAGCGATAAAAGCAAGACTCATTCCGATACGCTGTGGATAATGAATGCTCCAATAGAGTAACGTAATCGCAACAAAATCCGGGCGAAGGAGCAGGATAATTTCTTGTAGCGGCAACAGATTGAACAAGAGCGCAATCAACAGGCTGAGAAAAATGAAGCTGCTTTTTGCCTCCAGGGGAAGCTCCTGACCAAAATAATCATCGGGCACGGCTTTTCCTTTCTTGCTGAGTAGTATTCTTTGGTTCTTCTTCGGGTTGCTCTGGTATAGGTGCTGACAAGGAAAGGATCAATACTTGTCTGCTTCTATTCACACCTGCGATAGGTGTGCACGTAATGATGGCAAAATCTCGTGAGCGATCATGCTCAATATTTTCTACTCGTGCTACTGGCAAGCCGGGTGGATAGACTCCTCCGATGCCAGAGGTGATAAGCAGGTCGTCTTTTTGGATATCTGCGTTGACCGATAAATAGCGTAGCTCTAACTCATTATTTTTCCCGGCACCTGAAATGACCGAGCGCAAGCCATTACGGGCAACTTGTACCGGAACAGAATGACCTTTATCCGTGACAAGTGTGACTTCGGATAAAAAAGGGTGAACCTGCGTGATTTGTCCGATGACTCCTTGATCATCTACTACTACTTGGCCTGCTTTAATTTCACTAGAACTTCCTTTGTTGAGTGTGACTTTGCGATTGAAGGGGTCGCGTGGTACATACAAAATTTCCGCCATGATCGCTTTGACTTCTGTTTGCTGAGCTGCGCCCAGCAATTTCCGTAATTGAGCATTTTCTTCTTCCAACATCTGTACACGGAAGAGTTTTTGTTGATTAAAGAAATATTGCTGTCTGAGATAAGCAATTTCTTTCGTGAGATGAAAATCATTTATTAGCTCTTCTACCTGGTCAAATAAAGTCGCAGGAATGTATGCGAGCCGTTGTAGAGGATAAATGATCATACCCACAGTCTGGCGGATGCCAGAAAAGGAACTAAAACGAGTATCCATTACCATCAAGAGAATGGATAACAATGCAAAAAAAAATAAGCGTACTTGTGGACTCGGACCAGCCCTGAAAAATTGTGGAACCGTCTCCATCACATTTTAAATTCTAGAACTTCAATACTGGGTTATTTATTTTAAAAACCCATGATAAGAAATTGAAACAAGATTAAAATTCGCGCGCAAAAATTCCTATGGATCGATCAATATTTTCAAGTGCAATGCCAGCACCCCGGACTACACAGGTGAGCGGATCGTCTGCAATAATGACTGATAAACCAGTTTCTTCCATCAAGAGACGGTCAATATCACGCAATAATGCCCCACCTCCTGTCATAACCATCCCCATATCAGCAATGTCAGCACCTAATTCCGGTGGAGTATGTTCCAGGGCAGTCTTCACTGCACTGACAATATTATTCAATGGTTCAGCCAATGCTTCCAGAATTTCATTACTGGAAATCGTAAAGCTGCGTGGAATACCTTCTGCCAGATTACGTCCTTTGACTTCGATTTCTCGAACTTCTGATCCAGGATAAGCTGAGCCAATTTGTGTCTTGACGATCTCGGCAGTGGCTTCTCCTATCATCATGCCGTAATTGCGACGAATATAATTGATGATTGCTTCGTCAAATTTATCACCTCCCACACGCACTGAGTTTGAATAAACAATTCCTCCCAGCGAAATCACTGCAACTTCAGTTGTACCGCCGCCTATGTCAACCACCATGGACCCCGTCGGTGTTTCAACGGGTAGATCGGCTCCAATTGCAGCAGCCATCGGTTCTTCGATGAGTTCTACTTTACGTGCGCCTGCGCCAAAAGCAGCCTCACGAATTGCGCGTCGCTCTACTTGAGTGGAGCCACAGGGAACAGAAATAACAATGCGTGGATTAGCAGAAAACAGGCGAGGAGGGTTTACCTTTCTGATGAACTGTTTCAGCATCTGTTCCGTTACGGTGAAATCAGCAATTACCCCGTCCTTCATAGGGCGAATTGCTGTAATGTTGCCAGGTGTTCGCCCTAGCATTTGTTTTGCTGCAAGTCCAACTTGCTGGATTACTTTCTTGCCGCTGGATCCCCCTTCTTGCCTAATTGCAACAACGGATGGTTCGTTCAATACGATACCATGACCGCGAACATGGATCAGTGTATTGGCTGTGCCTAGATCAACTGCCATATCCGTAGAGAAATAATTTCCAAGAAAGTTATTGTTCAGGAGGTTAAACATGATGGCGAAATTCCATTAATGATGACAGATTCAGAAAACGATGTGGTTTAAGCAATGTGGATGTACAAAAAGTATGTGCTCATCAGGCATGTCATGATACTCTATTACATGTTTGAATATAAAGATCATGACAGCAAATGACCTTATCAGTAGATGATGTAAAACGTGTAGCCAATCTTGCTCGTATTGAAATTAGTGAAGAAGAATCAAAACAAGTGCTTATACAATTGTCTGGTATTTTTGGCCTGATCGAACAGATGCAGGCTGTAGATACATCTAATATTGAACCAATGAGTCATGCGCAAGATATGATACAACGGTTGCGTGAAGATGTCGTTACTGAATCTGATCAGCACATTCTATTTCAATCTATTGCACCACAGGTAGAAGCAGGACTTTACTTGGTTCCTAAAGTGATCGAGTAAAAACATAAGCATGTTACCTCTTTTCAGTTAATTTTTGTAATTCTCCTTTCAGAATTCCCATGTTGAATGCTAGTCTCAAGCAGCTCGCCACCCAACTTTTGGAAAAAAAAATTTCTAGCGTCGAGCTGACTGAAGCGTTTCTTAAACACATTAAGTCGCTTAATCCAGAGTTAAATGCTTTTATTACCCTCAATGAAGAGATGAGTCTTGCCCAGGCACAAGTTGCTGACAAAATGATTGCAGCAGGTCAGACTCATCCTCTCACAGGAATTCCTATTGCACAAAAAGATATTTTCTGTGCCAAAGGATGGCTGACGACTTGTGGGTCGAAAATGCTCTCGAATTTTATCTCTCCCTATGATGCGACGATAATCGAGCGCTTCAATCAAGTCGGAGCAGTCAATATCGGCAAGACCAATATGGATGAATTCGCGATGGGATCAAGTAATGAAACCTCCTATTATGGGCCGGTCAAAAATCCGTGGGATACCTTAGCCGTACCTGGCGGTAGTTCTGGTGGATCTGCATGCGCCGTAGCCGCGCGCATGGCCCCCGCTGCGACGGCGACAGATACGGGTGGCTCCATACGACAACCAGCAGCATTATGCGGTATCTCGGGCATCAAACCAACGTATGGATTAGTTTCTCGCTATGGCATGATCGCATTTGCTTCCAGTTTGGATCAGGGTGGTCCGATGGCTAAATCGGCTGAAGATCTGGCGCTGTTGTTGAATGTAATGATAGGGTTCGATGGGCGTGATTCGACCAGTCTGCAGCGTGAACCAGAAGATTATACGCGTGATCTGGAAAAACCACTTGGGCAGCTACGTATCGGACTACCCAAGGAGTACTTTGCTAAAGGAATGAGTCATGATGTGGCAAGTGCGGTAGAAGCCGCTATTGCTGAGTATCGTAAACTAGGAGCTACGACGGTTGAGATTTCTTTGCCTAATACCAAGCTTTCTATTCCAGTTTATTATGTTTTGGCGCCAGCCGAAGCATCCAGTAATCTTTCTCGCTTCGATGGGGTACGTTATGGCTATCGTGCTTCCCACTATACTGATCTCGAGGATATGTATAAAAAAACTCGGGCCCAAGGTTTTGGCGCAGAAGTCAAACGCCGTATCCTGATTGGTACTTACGTGCTTTCCCATGGTTATTACGATGCTTATTATCTACAGGCGCAGAAACTGCGCCGTTTGATTGCAAGTGATTTTACTGAAGCATTCAAGCAATGTGATGTCATCATGGGACCAACTTCACCGGCAGTGGCATTCAATCTCGGAGAAAAAAGCGACGACCCATTGCAAATGTATTTATCGGATATTTACACCAGTGCAGCAAATTTGGCCGGCTTGCCCGCTATGTCGATTCCTGTCGGGTTTGGGGATAAGAACAGACCGGTGGGGCTGCATATCGTTGGTAATTATTTCAGAGAAGCTCAGATGTTAAACATTGCGCACCAATATCAGCAAGTGACAGATTGGCATTTGCGCGCACCTGCCCGCCTGCTTGAAGCATAGTTAATAATTATTCATGATTATTTATCGGCTATTCCAGATGGAAGAGAGAAGAGAGGTTTTTTAGAACATGCAATGGGAAATTGTTATCGGTCTTGAGATACACGCTCAACTCTCGACGCAATCGAAAATATTCTCAGGCGCCTCCACCGCCTATGGAGCACAACCTAATACCCAGGCATGTGGAATCGATATCGCATTGCCGGGTGTATTACCAGTATTGAATTATAGTGCAGTCGAGCGCGCAATTAAATTCGGCCTCGCAGTTGGTTCACAAATTAATTCACCTTCCGTCTTTGCGCGAAAAAACTATTTTTATCCGGATTTACCTAAAGGCTATCAAATCAGCCAATTTGAGCTGCCTGTGGTGCAGGGTGGCAATATCAAGATCCAGATGGGGAATGCTGAAAAAACAATACGGTTGATCCGTGCACATCTGGAAGAAGATGCCGGTAAGTCCTTACATGAAGATTTTCACGGGATGAGTGGTATTGATCTGAATCGTGCCGGCACCCCCTTGCTGGAAATTGTTTCTGAACCGGATATGCGTAGTAGTGCAGAAGCAGCTGCGTACGCGAAAGCGCTGCATACACTGGTTCGATGGATCGGGATTTGTGATGGCAACATGCAGGAGGGGTCATTTCGCTGTGATGCTAACGTCTCTGTTCGGCCACATGGAACAGAAAAGCTTGGTATCCGCTGTGAGATTAAGAATCTCAACTCATTCCGTTTTCTCGAAAGAGCAATTGATTTTGAAGCTAGACGACAGATTGAAATTCTGGAGGACGGCGGTAGCATTAGACAGGAAACGCGACTGTATGATGCTAATCGAGACGAAACCCGAACCATGCGCAGCAAGGAAGAAGCGCATGATTATCGTTATTTTCCTGATCCTGACTTACTGCCATTGAGTATTCACCAAGAATGGATTGAGCAGGTCAAGGCAATGTTGCCAGAGTTACCGGAAGCAAGGCGTAATCGTTATATCGAGGAGTTTGGGCTTTCCAGCTATGATGCGAGCGTACTGACTGCAACCAGAGAAACGGCTGATTATTTTGAAAATACGGTTAAGCAACTGCCCGCACAGGCTAAACTTTGTGCCAACTGGATCATGGGTGAAGTCAATGGCAGACTCAATAAAGAGAATATCGAGATATCGCAATGTCCGGTTAACCCAGCGCAACTAGCAGGGTTACTTGCGCGTATCAGTGATGGTACCATCTCTGGAAAAAGCGCCAAGGATATCTTCGATAGTATGTGGCAAGGTGAGCATGGGGGCAGTGCTGATGCCATCATTGCTGCCAAAGGACTTAAGCAGATTTCCGATGATAATGAAATCGAAAAGCTGATCGATGAGGTTCTTGCTGCTAATCCACAGCAAGTGGCAGATTATCGTAGTGGCAAAGAAAAAGCATTTAACTCGCTTGTGGGTCAAGTCATGAAAGCAACCAAAGGGAAAGCGAATCCTGCTCAGGTTAATACGATACTCAAGAAAAAGATGCTGGAATAAATTTCACAATTACGTCATTCCATTTTTAATCAGCCCTGACTGTGTTGGCTTTTCCTTGCCGTTATTATCTATCCTGTCTGCAGTTCGCCTTCGCATCAGGTTTGATTTGGAAATGGAATAAAATCTTTGATGATACACGTATGGCCTATCCTTGGTCTAGAATTGAGCAAGGATAAGTGGGAGTAGGGCGGGAGTAGGAAATAAGCTAACCTTAGGATTTGGGATTTGGTTTTTTCATAATCAATTTGTGTACTCGCCACTTCCATTGAGAGATGAATAGGACAATGCGGCAAATTCCATTTCCTTTATTTGATCCCTATCCCATTAGGTGGTTACCATGGGATCATTTGTCCATCATAAGCAAAGAATTTCCCTGAATCTGCCATTGTAATTTCCTTTAATACGCGGCGCATGCCTGTGACGCTTTGTTCCGTTGAAATGAGTGCATCTGGTCCGCCCATATCGGTTTTTACCCAGCCTGGGTGTAACAGTACTGAAATGATGTCACGAGTTCTCAAATCAATAGCAAGACTCTTGGCAACCATATTGACTGCTGCTTTGCTCGATCGGTAGATATAGCTCCCGCCACGTTGATTGTCAGCAATGCTTCCCATTTTACTGGTAATGGTGGCAATTGTTTTTAGGTTACTGTTGCTTATTTGATTGATAAAAGCTTCTGCCATTTTGAGTGGCGCCATCGTATTGATTTGGAAGGTATTAGCCCATGCAGTATAATCGATGCTGCCGAATCCGCCATCATCAGAAGGTGGATAAACTCCGGCACTGTTGATCAGTAGATCAATGGTTTCGGTAGCCAACGATGTGGATAATTGATCAATTTGTTGATGATCTGCCACATCAAGTGCATAAATTCTGATGTGATCGGGGTATTGGGTAGCGAGTCGATTAAGATCTTCTGCTTTTGCAGGTTGACGGCAACAGGCTATTACCTGCCAGCCATCCTGTGCATATTGACGAACATATTCTAATCCAATCCCACGATTTGTACCGGTAATCAGGGTGGTTGCCATATTGTTATTACTCCTTCACCTTGTGAATAAATATTCTACTTGATTCAAAATTGCGATATAGCAGCAGGACATGGAATCATTTTGACAAAATAAAGCAGTGCAAAATAAATTATTTATAAAGTAGTGCAAAATAAATTGCTTAGAGTAATTCCAAGTAGACACTACAATCGAACGATAATGTTATACTTATTTTTTAACAGTACTTTTGGAGATAATTATGAAGAAAATACTGACACTTCTGACTTTAGCCATGTTTACTTTTACCTTGCTCCCATTTGACGACGCTGAGGCAAAGCGGATGGGTAGCGGTAAAAGTATCGGGACACAACGCGATTCCATTAATCAACAGGCTACTCCAAAACCAGCGCAATCTCAATCAGCAGCACCTGCATCTGCTGCTGCAGCGGGTGGTGCTAGCAAATGGGGTGGAGCATTAGCCGGGTTAGCTGCGGGCGGTTTGTTGGCAGCTTTGTTCATGGGGGGTGCTTTTGACAATATCAATATGGCGGATATCTTGGTGCTGCTGGTACTGGCTGCCGTGATATTCTTTATTATCCGCATGATGCGTAAACCCAAAGCAAATCAGGAGTCTCGTCCAATGCAGTTTTCGGGTGCCGGGGCAGATCGCGCCGGCAGTATTCTCCCTCCAACCCCGGCGACACCTCCCGCTATGGAGCAAACTGGTTCGGCTACCACAGATAGCACCGGGGCTACAAATAGTATTCCTGCGGATTTCGAAGTAGAGCCGTTCTTGCGTAATGCTAAACTTTCGTTTATTCACTTGCAGGAAGCGTATGGTGCACATAAGTTGGATGAAATTCGTGAATATACTACGCCTGAAATGTTTGCTGAGCTCGGAGCGCAAATTAAAGAGAGTGGTGATAAGCCTCATAAAACAGAAGTGCTCTTCATTGAGGCAAACTTGCTGGATGTCACAGTTACAAATGATATGGCCATTGCGAGCGTGCGCTTTAATGGACAATTGCGTGAATCACCCGATGCACTATCAGAAGCATTTGATGAAATTTGGCACGTTCAGAAAGATCTCAAGAGTCGCAATTCAGCCTGGCTATTGACGGGAATTCAACAACCTTCCTAAAAGGTCGTGAACGAATCTATTGTCCATCCCGATAGCTGTTTGTTGGGCGGTGCCTGGACGGTATCATACCTCGCCTATTTCACTTTAGAATAGGCGAGGTTGTTCATTGTGGATAACGTAAATATTAAGATTTACGTTATCTAAACGGAGGCTTGCTATGAGAATCGCTGTTGTGTCAGATATTCATGGTAATTTACCTGCATTGGAAGCGGTTGTTGCACATTTCAAACAGAGCGGCGTCGATGCCGTGATAAATCTCGGTGACAACTTGTCAGGCCCGCTGCTGCCATTGGAAACAGCACAATATTTAATGGCGCAAGATTGGATACATATCTCAGGTAACCATGATCGCCAACTTCTCGCATATGGTACTGAGCAATGCACCGATGTGGATGAATTAGCCTATTCCCAATTAACGACGAAAGAACTTACCTGGCTCAAATCACTTCCGCCTAAAGCAGATTTCGACACAGATGTTTTGCTTTGTCACGGTACACCAGCTAGTGACTTGACCTATTTTCTGGAAACCGTCGAGGCCCATGGCGCACGTATGGCAACGCGTAAAGAAGTAGACGAGCGTCTTGGGGCAACGCTAGCAAAGCTGGTTTTGTGTGGACATACTCACAAGCCGCGGGCGATTCGGGCTTCATCTGGCCAACTCGTTGTTAATCCGGGTAGTGTTGGTTTGCCAGCTTATGATGATGCAACGCCTTATTTTCATGTGATTGAAACGGGCTCGCCAGATGCGCATTACGCCATTCTGGAGCGTATTAAGGATCGTTGGGTAGCGTCCCTTATCACTGTGCCTTATGATCATGATTCTATGGTCAAATTAGCAAATTCACGCCACTATGATGACTGGGCACAGGCGCTTGCAACAGGATATATGTCCTAAATAATGGAGTCTGTGGACTGATATATTGCCTGAGAATCCTGATCGCAAGTAGATTTATATTGCTTTTTAATAAAGTTAACATTATTTGCTCTATGTCTGCTTTATAATCTCAGCTTTTGTCATTTTGCTTCATGAGTGCTAACCGACCACTGACGTGGCATCCTGTTCCTGTCAATGCGGCAATTAACATTCGTTGGTGGTTATTGCATCGAGATTCGCTGACACGTTTGATACAGCAACGTTGTAGCAAATTTTTAGTTGATCCGGTCTTTCAATCGCTTGCACCTGCTTGCGCCGATGAATTGGTTATGATGAATTTGCGTCGCCGTGAATTGGCTTTAGTGCGCGAAGTGTATCTTTACTGTAACGATACCCCTGTAGTATTTGCCCACTCAGTGGTAGCGAGAAAACATCTGCATGATGCATGGCGTGGATTGAGTCGCCTTGGCAATCGATCTTTAGGCACCATGTTATTTACCAATCCGATGATCAAACGCGCTGAATTTGGTTATAAACAGCTGAATACCCATCATCCACTTTTTAAACGAGCCTGCCAGCGATTGCAGACCCCACCGCCTAGTTTATGGGCACGGCGTTCCCTATTTACATTACAGGGGCAACCCATACTGGTAACTGAAGTCTTTTTGCCAGCTATTCTAAGGTTAAAAATATGATGAACAAAGAGCAGCTTATCGCCTACGCAAAACTGATAAGACTGGATAAGCCCATCGGCATCTTGTTGCTGTTATGGCCTACCTTGTGGGGATTGTGGCTGGCGGCCGAAGGTCTGCCTGATTTAATGATTCTGGTTATTTTCGTTATAGGCACAATCCTAATGCGCTCAGCCGGATGCGCGATCAATGACTTCGCCGATCGCCGTATTGATCCTCATGTTGAACGTACCAAAAACCGTCCTCTGGCTGCCGGCATTGTCACCCCTAAAGAGGCCGTGCTACTGGCCGCAGGATTGAGTTTTTGCGCTTTTTTATTGGTGTTGCCACTGAATCAATTGACATTGCTGCTTTCTGCAGGTGCACTGTTTCTGGCTGGAACTTATCCTTTTACCAAACGCTTCTTTATCATGCCACAAGCGTATCTTGGCATTGCCTTCAGTTTTGGCATACCCATGGCATTTGCTGCACAAACTGGTGAACTGCCTGCCATCATCTGGTTATTATTACTTGCCAACTTATGCTGGGTGATTGCCTATGATACAGAATATGCCATGGTTGACAGGGCGGATGATCTCAAAATTGGTATCAAAACATCCGCAATTACCCTCGGGCGTTTTGACATAGCTGGTATCATGCTGTGTCATGCCGTTTTTCTGGGTATGATGGTTTATGTGGGTTGGCTGTTGCAGCGAGGTGTTCCTTATTATTTCTCATTAGCAGCGGTATTGGGCTTGGTGATTTATCAGTACTTCCTGATTCGTGAGCGGAACCCTACTAATTGTTTTAAGGCTTTTCTGCATAATAACTGGGTTGGTGCTACGGTATTTGCTGGGATTGCGCTGGATTCCTTACTCATTTCATTTTTAAATCAAACCTGACTTTGTCGGCTTCTCCCCGCCGTATTATTTATCCGTTTGTGGCGCGCCTTTGTGCCTTTGTGTCATATTTGATTTGGAAATGGAATAACAAAAAACTTCTAGGCTTTTTATATCAATGAAATACAAAGATCTGCGCGATTTTCTCGCGCAATTGGAAACCCGAGGCGTACTGAAACGAGTAAGGACCGAGGTTGATCCTGCTCTTGAAATGACCGAAATTTGTGACCGGTTACTCAAAAAAGCCGGTCCTGCCGTGCTATTCGAGAAACCGAAAGGGCATAGCATTCCGGTATTGGGCAACCTGTTTGGTACGCCTGAGCGTGTAGCGTTGGGAATGGGGCAAGAATCGGTCGCTGCGCTGCGGGAAGTGGGCAAATTGTTGGCTTATCTCAAAGAACCTGATCCCCCCAAAGGTCTGAGGGATGCGTGGGAAAAACTGCCAGTGCTGAAGCAGGTACTCAACATGACACCAAAGGTGGTTTCCAGCGCCGCATGCCAAGAGGTCATCTGGGAAGGGCAGGCAATCGATTTAACTAAATTGCCCATTCAGACATGCTGGCCAGGAGATGTCGCTCCGCTGATTACCTGGGGACTTACCGTTACGCGCGGTCCGCATAAAGCGCGGCAAAATCTTGGTATTTACCGACAACAAGTTATTGCACCCAATAAAGTAATTATGCGCTGGCTTGCTCACAGAGGGGGAGCACTGGATTATCGTGATTTCTGCATGGTCAATCCAGGCCAACCCTATCCTGTTGCAGTCGCCTTGGGAGCTGATCCGGCAACAATTCTGGGAGCTGTTACGCCGGTGCCTGATAGTCTCAGTGAATATCAGTTTGCTGGATTATTGCGTGGTGCTAAAACAGAAGTCATTAAATGCTTAAGCCATGACTTGCAAGTGCCCGCCAGTGCAGAAATCGTGCTGGAAGGTTTTATTTATCCCAATGAGACCGCTATTGAAGGGCCCTATGGTGATCACACCGGTTACTATAACGAGCAGGAAACTTTTCCGGTTTTCACCATCGAACGCATTACCATGCGCCATAACCCGATTTATCATTCCACCTATACCGGCAAACCGCCTGATGAACCGGCTATTCTGGGCGTAGCGCTAAATGAGGTATTTGTGCCTTTGTTGCAGAAGCAATTTACTGAAATTGTCGATTTTTATTTGCCACCCGAGGGTTGTTCCTATCGCATGGCTGTAGTCAGCATGAAAAAACAATACCCAGGGCACGCCAAACGGGTGATGTTTGGGGTATGGAGTTTCCTGCGTCAGTTTATGTATACCAAATTCATCATTGTCACGGATGACGATATCGATATCCGTAATTGGAAAGAAGTCATCTGGGCGATTACGACACGCGTTGACCCGGCGCGGGATACCTTGATTGTGGAAAATACTCCGATCGATTATCTGGATTTTGCGAGCCCCATTTCTGGTCTGGGTGGTAAGATGGGATTGGATGCTACCAATAAATGGGCGGGAGAGACGACACGCGAATGGGGCAGACCGATTGAAATGGACGCTGCGATCAAAATGCGTATTGATCAGCTCTGGAATGAGTTGCCTTTTTAAAATAACGCTAGCATAATTTTTTAGTGGATAGAGAAAGAAACCCGATCAAAGTCTATTACAACTCCGCCTGTCCGGTTTGCAAAGCTGGCATAGAAAACCAAAAAAGCAAGATGGAAGGATGCTCGGTGGAATGGAAAGACATACATTCGAATCCTACATTAGTTACTGAGATCAATTCAGAGATTGAGCAGGTGCGTGAGCGATTGCATGTCGTTGATGAACATAATCAAATTTATATCGGTTTCGATGCGTTTCTCACCATTTGGCAGCATTCTCCTCGCGAGAAATGGAAGGCAACGCTATTGAGTTTGCCTATTATCAAACAGCTAGGGCGGATTGCTTACAATCAATTCGCTGCCATGTTATATAAGTGGAACAAGGCGAAGAAGCATTGGTAGCTTTTGATGAGTCACAAAAGGCAAGGCGCGCCTTTTGTGCGGTTGGTACACACTATCCTAGAAAATTTCAGCCAAAAAATTGGTAATCGACTGATAAGCTCGTTTTGCCGCTATTTCCTTGTAGACTGTTCCAAAAGCGGGATTATTAGCAATAGGGTTGGTAAAGGCATGCATAGTACCCCCATAGACATGCACTTGCCAATCTACCCCTGCTTCAGTCATTTCCTTCTCAAAAGCTAATACTTGCTCGGGCGGTACCATGGGGTCATCATGACCATGTAAACAGAGGACTTTAGCGCTCATTTTCTCATTGGCTACATTACCACGTGCAAAAATACCATGAATGCTGATTACACCTTTCACATCAGCACCAGATCGAGCTAGTTCCAGCACACACATCCCACCAAAACAATAGCCCATTGCCGCGATTCTTGTCGCATCGACTTGTGGTAGTTTTCGTACTGCATGTAATGCTGCGTTAATTCTTTGCCTCAACAGGGCTCTATCACTTGCGTAAGGATTCATGAGTGCTGCGTTACCTTCCGTGTCCCCATCGCGACCAAATATACCTTTGCCATACATATCCAGGGCAAAACCCACATAACCCATTGCTGCGACTCTTTCCGCTGCCTTACAGGCAAATTCGCGCCGACCACTCCAGTCATGCGCAACTATCACGGCCGGTTTGGGGGTGTCTGTTTCGGGATAGACCATATAACCTTCCAGCTGGGTATCGCCATCCTGATAATCAATATATTTCGTAAGCATATTTATTAATCCTTATTATATAGAAGAAACATTCATTATCTTACGCTGGCTTGATCAGTTAAATCTCAAAGTAATTTTCTGGATCACCAAATAATGCATGAGTAATTGAGTGCCTGAAATGAGCAAGAAATATCAGCATTATCGCTTAAGTAAAACAAATCACTTGAAGTCATTATAAAACGCATATGCAGTATTTATGGTTAAAAAGGTTTAAACATTAAACGCTTGAACTACACAATCAAGACAGATAAACAATATTCTGCTATGGTGTTTATTACAGAAAAATATTGTATTTAGCTCGATATTGTAAGCAGACTACCAACAAAAAATTATCTGATAATTTTTGTCGCTATTAACGAGGAGAGAGGAGCATTGATCAGCATCCGTCTCACTTTAGCCTTATGGATTACAATCAGCATCATACTCTCTGGCTGCAGCAGCCAGAGAAAGGAAGCTATTCCTACCTTGAACTGGTATGTTGCCGGTGAACCATCGGGCGCATTTTCCATGGCAGCCAAGCGCTGCTCTGAAGATTCCGGGCAAGCGTATAAAATAGAACAGGTGCCATTGCCTGCCGATACCGATCAACAACGTGAGCAATTAGTGCGCAGGCTGGCCGCAGGCGATAACGCCATCGATATCATAGGGATGGATGTAATTTGGACTGCAGAATTTGCGCAGGCGGGCTGGATTCTTCCCTGGACTGGCAAAACAGCTGAGCAAGCCAAAGCAGGTCGACTGGATGCCTCATTGCAGAGCGCAATCTATCAAAATAAATTATGGGCAGCGCCCTTCACTACTAATATCCAATTATTATGGTATCGCACAGACAGAGTCAGTACAGCGCCTGCGACCTGGGATGAAATGATCCTTCTGGCTGAATCATTGGGTGAAACAGGGACCATACAGGCGCAAGGCGAACGTTATGAAGGATTAACAGCATTCTTTATTTCATTGCTGGCCTCGAATGGCGGCTCAGTGCTGGATGTCAGTGGCAAGCATATCTCTCTGGCGCAACAGCCAACTTTGCAGACGCTTTCTACAATGGCACGCTTTGCCAATTCAAGTACTGCTGATCGGGCTTTGGCGACTGCACGGGAAGATCAGGCGCGCCTTGCCTTTGAATCAGGTAACTCCAGCTTCATGGTTAACTATACCTTTGTCTGGCCCAGTGCCCAGAGAAATGCTCCTGAAATTGCTAAACACATGGGATGGGCTCGTTGGCCTGCGACAATAGAAGGCAAACCCAGCCGCTTTGTGATTGGTGGCCTTAATTTAGGTGTCAGCGCATATACGCTATATCCTCAGTTAGCGTTCCATGCCGCTGCCTGTCTTACTGCAGCAAAGCATCAACGTATGGCTGCTGAACTGGGAGGGCTGCTACCAACTATCGCTGCATTGTATGATGAGCCAGAAATTCGCGCGACCTTTCCCTTTGCCGATGTGTTGCGCAGTTCGTTAAACGATGCGGTACAACGCCCACAAACGCCGCTATATAATGATATTTCTCTGGCGATCAGTCGTACTTTGCACCCTATGCGCGATATTGAACCTCAGAAAGATTTTATCAGGCTACGTCGTGCCATCGAGCGCGCACTCAATTCAGAGGGTTTGCTTTGAACCAAAAGCAAAGCAACGAGCGGCGTTTGGGATGGTTATTGTGTGCTCCGGCAGTAACTGCCTTGCTTGTGGTAACTGCTTACCCTATCTTATACGCACTGTGGTTATCATTATTTCGCTACGATTTGCGTTTTCCCGATCAGCGCGCTTTTATCGGTCTCGATAATTATGTCAGTATTCTTACCTCAGAGGTATGGTGGCAGGCGCTGGGTAATACGTTAATTCTGACAATTATCTCAGTATCCCTGGAATTGTTATTAGGGTTTCTTCTCGCATTAATCATGCACCATACTTTGTTCTGGCGCCGCGCGGTGCGCGCCGCAACGTTAATTCCGTATGCGATGATCACTGTTGTTGCGGCATTGGCCTGGAAATTTGCTTTTGATCCGACTACCGGTTTTGTTAATGCCTTACTGGATACGGAACAGGCATGGTTGACTCAGCGCTGGTCAGCATTTTTAGTGATTATCCTGACCGAAATTTGGAAAACCACGCCATTTATGGCATTGTTGCTAATGGCAGGGCTTACCCTGGTACCGCATGACTTAATTCAAGCCGCGCGGGTAGACGGTGCTAATGCCTGGCAACGTTTCATAAAAATTATCGTTCCGATCATGAAACCTGCCATCCTGGTGGCAGTATTATTTCGCACACTGGATGCGTTTCGTATTTTTGATACGATTTTTATACAAACCCGCGGCGCACAGGGTACCGAAACTGTCTCCCTGTTGGGCTATAACACATTCATTGTAAGCCTCAATTTAGGCCTGGGTTCAGCAGTTTCAGTATTGATTTTTATCGGTGTACTTATTATCTCGGTTTTGTTTATTAAAGGCTTTGGGGCATCGCTGACTAAAGGAGGAAACGCCGAATGATGATGAGAAATGACCTCATGGGACGTATTTTCTGGGGTATAGGTAACATCATAGTTATAGCTTATGCCTTATTACCTGTGCTATGGATTGTATCCCTGTCGTTGAAGCAGAGTAGCCATTTGAATGACCAACGTTTTTTTCCGCAAACTATCAGCTTTGAGAATTACCGAATTATTTTCTCTGACATGCAGTTTCCAGCGGCATTGTGGAATTCCATTGGTATTGCTGTTATATCGACTCTATTGGCGGTTACGCTAGGAATGTTCGCCGCCTACGCCATAGTCAGGTTAGAATTCCCCGGCAGGCGCTTGATCCTTGCCGGCGCATTGGCCACCGCCATGTTTCCATCGGTTGTTATTATCGGGCCGATTTTCAATATGTGGCGAACAGTAGGGTTATTCGATACCTGGTTGGGCCTAATCCTCCCTTATATGACTTTTGCTTTGCCACTCGCCATTTGGATCTTATCTGCTTTTTTTCGTGAAATCCCCTGGGATTTGGACAAAGCGGCTCGTGTTGATGGCGCCACCCCGTGGCAAGCCTTTATTTGGGTGATTATGCCACTGGCCGCACCCGCAGTATTTACTGCTGCGATCCTGGTATTTATTTTTGCCTGGAATGATTTTTTATTTGCTATCTCGCTAACTTCCACCAATAATGCCCGCACGGTACCTGCAGTGATTGCCTTTTTTACAGGCAGCTCCCGTTTTGAATTACCTACTGGCTTGATTGCAGCGGCCTCAGTGGTAATTACTGTGCCAGTCATGATCATGGTGTTAATTTTTCAGCAACGTATCGTCGCTGGTCTTACATCGGGTGCTGTTAAAGGTTGATGTGATCGAACTGAATATATGGCAAAAATTGAACTAAGCAATGTTACCAAACAATTTCCTGATGGGACTGTAGCGGTCAGTGCTACCAGTTTTGTCATCAATGATGGTGAATTTTTTATTCTAGTGGGACCCTCCGGCTGCGGTAAATCAACATTACTGCATATGATTGTCGGCCTGGAAGAAGTCAGCAGCGGCGAGATTCGACTTGACGGTAAAATAATTAGTCACCTGGATCCGAAGGATCGCAACATGGCGATGGTTTTTCAGAGCTACGCGCTCTATCCGCATATGAGTGTGCGGGAGAATATCGCCTTTCCATTAGTCATGGCAAAAGTACCTAAAAAGGAAATAAATAAGCGCGTGGAAGAAACCGCTGCTATTCTGGAATTGAGCCATTTACTCGACAGCATGCCGCGAAATTTATCGGGTGGTCAGCGTCAGCGAGTTGCTATGGGCAGGGCGATTGTGCGTAATCCACAAGCTTTTTTACTTGATGAGCCATTGTCCAATCTTGATGCCCGGCTGCGTAATCAAATGCGTACCGAGCTCGCTCGAATGCAAAGGCAACTAGGCACCACGACCATTTATGTTACCCATGATCAAACCGAAGCCATGACGCTCGGTGACCGGGTAGCGGTATTAAATAAAGGCGTTATTCAGCAAATCGGAACCCCTTATGAATTATATCGACAACCGGGCAATTTATTTGTTGCTGGATTTGTCGGTTCACCAGCAATGAATTTTTTTCCGGTGCAAATCAGAGATGACCGGTTGTTCTTTTTCTTACTCGATTTAGAAATAAATTCTCCTCCTGAGCGCGTTAATCTTCCAAACCGCCATGATTACGCCATTGCTGGTATCCGTCCCGAAGATTTTTATGTATTATCTAATGAAAGCGGACAGGATCAAAAGCAAGTCGCATTTGATACGCAAGTAGATGTCGTTGAGTGGTTAGGTGCTGAAGTGCTCGTTTACTTTCAGATCAAAATTGACCAGTGGCCCGACATGCCGGTATTAACACGGGATCTTAACCTGGACAAGAAGTCGGGTGATAGGTGGGAGGTTACCGCTAAGTTAGATGCTAGCCATACCATCAAGGAAGGGGACAGGATAAAACTCACTTTCGATATTGATAAATTACATTTATTTGACCCGCAAACGGGCGAACGTTTGACATCAAAACAAGGTTGAGACACTGTAATTTATCCTAGAAACCAAAGCTAGACGCGGTGGAGCGTGTGGTGAGCCAGGTATGAGGCAAGGTACGATGAGGTCGCAAGGACGCTCCCTGCAACGAAGAGCAATGCCAGATTCGCGCCTGCAGCCACATGTGATGCCGCTCCGTAGCGGCATTACCAATCTGGTGAATGAGAAAATTTCGAAAATGCCTCCATAAGTCATGGGCTTAGCTCCCGGATCAAGAGGTCAAGCCAACTGCGGCTTTTAGGTTTATAGCAACAAGTACCAATTATCCTGTGATGGTATTAGTTTTTTCATTAATAACCTGAATTGGATTCAGATGGCAGACTGATAAGTCGCTATATCGGCGAGTATTTTGTTCGTACTATTGATAGAGTCTGTCTAATAAGGCAGCCTCAAAAATCCTGGAAATTCCTTCCAGGATTTTTGTTCTCTGGCGTGCATATGCGGCTATACAAGATTTTAATCAGGCAAATACTGACAAAAACGTAATAACTAATCGCTTATTCGTCCTGACAGTGTTGCACGGGTGTGCTCAGCTTTTTCAGCGATCAATTGAGTAGCTGCCTCAATCTGACCCCATGTATTCCACAGCAGTACACCGCGTACCTGCTTATTTCGCAAATAGTAGATCACGCCTTTGTGAAAGGGTTCTTTCCAATCTTCAACGATATCAAGGCTGGCATCAAGCTCGCCTATTGCTTCATATCCCAAATCAAATAGATCAGAATAGAAATAAGGCTGATAATGGTAAGAATTTGATTGGCCAGCCATGTTTTTTCCAGCCATTTCCCCCATGACATTTGCGTTGTCTTCATGCTCTACCCGTATTCGTTTTTCCAGGAGAGGGCTATAGAAATTTGCTACGTCACCTGCAGCATAAACATCAGGATTACTCGTGCGCAGCCATTCGTCGACTACAATACCATTATCTACTGCAAGTCCAGCTTGCTTGGCAAGATCAGTGTTAGGTTGAATACCTAATCCAGCTACGATTCCATCAGCGGCAATTTCAATACCATTTTCTGTAATCACACTTATTTTGGCACCTTCTTTCCGAATGGCTTTAACTGCGCCGGCTACATGGATGGTGACGCCTTTCTCTCGATAATAGCTATTCAAGTATTCTGAGAGTGCTTGTGGATAAACACGTGCGCCTATACTCTTTTCAGGAAAAATCATGGTAACGTGTTTATTGTTCATTGCAAGTGCAGCCGCAATTTCTGAACCGATGAAACCACCACCGATGACAACAAAATTTGAACCTTGCTCGCATAGTTCGCGTAACTTCTGGTAATCATTTACAGTTCTAAAGTAGATAACATTCTCATCTAAATTAGGCAATCGTCGAACTAATCCGCCAGTAGCGAGTAAAAGCTTTTCATAGGTATAAATATTTCCGATATTATCAGTCGCGGTCTTTTTGGTTGGATCAAGATTGACTATTTTTTTGCCTATATGGACAGCAACATCAAGATCACGCTTGCTACGCCAGATTGATTCAAATTTCGCGCCTTTCCATAATGACTTGGATAGTGGAGGGCGATCATAGGGTGAGTGTAATTCTTCACAGATCATGGCGATGGTACCATTTGAGTCAATTTTGCGAATACCGTGAATAGCTGAATCGGCAGTCATCCCGCCACCGACAATAAGGTATTTGTGATGTTTCATGGTAGCTCCTTTATAAGATGCACACTAAAAACTTATCACCTCTGCTTGTCAAAGCACTTTGAAATATATTACCTCGAAAATCTCACGTGTATTGGCTTTTTAATGGCTTTTTGGATCACTGAATTATCCATAACAGATTTGTTTTGCATTAATAAAAAGCAAGTGTACTCTTCGTCGTTTTGTATTTCATCAAATAAAGCAATGATATAGCTGACTATTGGCATGGTATTCAATATTCGGCAGGAGATTCGTCAGTAGTGATCAAACAGCTGAGCAAATTCAGATTGGGCGCGAAATCGTTGATGTTTTGGCTACCGAATTGATGGCAAAGACGCGATTATGATCAGGGGGATATTTTATCGACATCGACGAAGGTAATCGCCTGCGTCGTACTGTAATTGGTTTAGGTGCAGGTAAATCTTCGCTTTATAACCATGTGCGGGTTTTGGCACAGGGTGATTCTGGCATTGAGGAATTGATCGCTTTTAATACCCCATTCTGATAGTGGCAGTATGCCGGGGCAGCTATTTTGGGGCTGGTTGGTATGGCAGCAGGGGCTGGTATAGCGGCAGTAGTTTCCACCTATGTAGCTCTGGGTACTGGAATGGTTTACAAATCGGCTTCTGCACAATACACCAAGGGTACAACTGATAAGATAGCGGCATAGAATTGGCAAAGTTCTTTGCCAGCCAAGGTTGAATAGATCCCTCTTTGGTAGAGTAAAAAAAGTGTGAAATGGCAGTATTTTCTATCTGCTTTTTCCTTATGGCGAAGGGCCGAGCGCCAAGCCAACATGTGATATGCATGTTAGCTAAAATCAATGAGTGATCTCATTACTTTTTTTCATCTCATTGATCTTTGCCCCCCATCGCGCCTTGCCTCGCACCTGGATCACCACACACTCCATTTCGTCCAGCTGCAGTTTTAGGATTATTTGTTTTCAGCTAGATAGCTTCCCATTCATAAACTCCAGCATTTCGCCTGTTTCTGTGTGCCGTATACGAGTCATTCCGCCATGATTGACTTTAATTCGATAAAAGCCAACCGGTGCTGCATGGATTGTTCGTGCGATTAGTGCACGAATTACCCCTGCATGCGCAACGATGAGATAATGCGTACTTTGATAGTGCTCCACGATTTCATCATAGGCTGAGCTGACCCGATTGATAAAATCGTCAAGTGCTTCTGCACCTTGAGGTCGATGATTTACCGGATTTCTCAGGAAAGCCTGAAACTCTTCAGGTCTACTTGTTTTAATTTCATTGTGGCTAAGTCCTTCCCACGAACCTAGTCCCACCTCTTTAAATCGAGGCTCAACAGTAACATCTATTCCGTGACGTTCCCCCAGTGCGCGTGCAAACGCCTGGCAGCGTTGTAGCGGAGAGGTGATAATCTGCTCCCATGCATTATATTCACCAACTGCATTCCACATTTGGGACCAGCCTTTTTGGCTGAGCGGATCGTCGATGCTGTAACCTCGATAACGATGCCCGCCAACAGGCTCGCCGTGACGAATCAAATCAATAACAGTTTCTGTCATAAGAAAAACTTTGATGGTAGTAATTTTTGATGGTGTAGTTTATCTGATCGTGATGAAAAGCGACAAGGCGCAATAGAATTGATCAAACCTGGCTAATAAATTATTCAAGTGAGATTGATAAAAGAAAGACCGCATGAAAGCAGCGCCTGAAGAAATTAATAGTTAATATAAAGAGTACCATTAGGCTGATATTTAAATCTGGCTTCCTCAGTTGATCGCTAATTCTGATGTTAGCATTATGAATATGCTAATCTTTACAATAATTTCTTCCCTCTCCATTTGGGTGCTACCGCTCCGATGCGGAGTGTGCGATTTTATGGGCACATGACTGTGTTGCAACTCCTTGGAAAAGAAAGACCATTTCGCGTCGTTGTGTCTTGCCCTGCACCCGTAAAACCGCACACTCCACACCGTCCAACTGAGAAATCCAGGTTAATCGATCTTATACAAGAACAAAAGTTGCAAAGAACTGGATTGGGTATCGATACAATATGGAATATTGTCAGTTCAAAAAATTTTGCTACCCGAGATTGAAAGAAGCTGCACAATCTCAAGAAATTGGATAGATATTTTATGTGGATACAAAAACAACTTTATCTTAGAGCCCGCGCACGCGGCTTTCACCTGGTGACTGATGAAATATTGCAACAACTGCCAGAATTAAGGGAAGTCAAGGTAGGGATCATGAATATCTTGATTCAGCATACTTCTGCATCATTAACCCTTAATGAAAATGCAGATCCTACCGTGCGCCAGGATTTTGAAGATTACTTCAATCATATAGTACCTGAAGAAGCACCTTATTACAGACATATGGACGAAGGAAGTGATGATCTTCCAGCACATTTAAAAACCAGTTTATTAGGTTGCAGTTTGATCATTCCTGTCACCAATGGCCGACTCAATTTAGGTACATGGCAGGGAATTTATCTTTGCGAGCATCGGAATCACGGGGGAAGCAGAAGCCTCGTTATTACTATTAATGGTGAATAATGCTATCAATAATCCTAAAAATCGCCTTTAGGATTATTTAAATTCAAGGAGATCTATGTCGGCTCTTCCTTGCCGTATTATTTATCCTGTCTGCGGCTCACCTTCGCATCATGTTTGATTTAGAAATGGAATAAACGGTAAAAATAAGCATTGACAGGTTACAAAATCTGAATTAATTGAAAAATAGTCATAGGTAAGCTTTAAAATAAGGCAGAAATATAATTAAACCTATGATGACGGCGCCAATGGCGCTTATCAGCACGGCAGCTGCGGCCACATCTTTGGATTTTTGAATGAGTGGGTGCGGGGCGGGTGAAGCAACATCGCATAAAAATTCGATGGCCGTATTGAAAGCTTCTGAAACAAACACCGCTAAGATAGCCAAAATGATAAGACACCACTCAACAGAATCAATCTGAAAAAACAGCCCGCAACTGACTACCAGAGTGGTTGCAAGAAGGTGAATCCAGGCATTATGCTGGCTCTTTATCAATACAGCTATGCCTATAAAAGCGTAGCTAAAGCTTTTGATCCTGGCTGCAAAGGAGAAGGTAGATCTCTTGTTCAAATTTTTTTGTACTACCCGGCTGTTGCGTGACATTGTAGCTTCATACACTAAAGAATAATACTCGCGATTTTATTTTTGAATAGAGACATGGGAGTAGAATTGAAGTGGTAGTCAAAAACTGAACAAGAAAGATTTACTGTTTATTAAAAGAACATAATCGCAGTGCTGAGGGAAGCAGAAGCTTCAAATCAACTACCATAGGGAGAGAAGGATGAAAAGACACCCATAATTGACCGTGTAACCCGATAATAATGTGAGGAAAAAGCAAATAAATTTTCTCTTTTGTAAAATTTTCTTTCGCTAAATTCTCAGCTTTTACAGCTAATTTCTCTAATTTCGAACAATCATTGTTTCTCATTATGAATTTCCGATTCATTTAATGTTCGATTGTGATACGGGATTTTAATTATTGTATATATCAATTTAGGTACTACTGACTAGATATGCTAGCTTGTGGTATAGGCTCGAACGGCAACTTAGTGATCAATCCCATCCTCATTGGGTTTTTCATCATGCCTGTTCTAGCCCAAGCACAACAATTCAAGATATCCGAACCTGCCATCTTTGCGCCCATTACCGTGACTGCAACGCGCACAGAAAAAAAACCTGAGCAAATACCCGATGCGATTACCCGTATTGAGCGGAGTAAATATACCGATCATCAGCCTGGTGCCACGCTGGATGAATTCGCCCATGGTACGCCCGGTGTTTTTTTTCAGAATCAATATAACTTTACACAAGATTTGCGGATAGCCATCCGCGGCTTTGGTGCGCGCTCACCGTTTGGCGTGCGGGGTATCCAGTTGCGTATCGATGATATTCCGCAAACCTTACCCGATGGTCAGACACAGCTCGATGCCATTGATCCGGCCTTAATCGAACGTATGGAAATTTTGCGAGGCCCATCGACTTCGTTATATGGCAATGCTTCCGGCGGTATGATCAGCATCACCACACGCTCACCACGCGAAAAGTTTGAAGTCACGCCGCGTTTAGTTTTGGGTCAGTTCGGTTATTTGAAATCGGAATTGTACGCAGGCGGGCGGATGTCAAATTTTGATTATGGATTGTTCGGATCATATCTTCAGCAGAAGGGCTGGCGCGATCACAGCAGCATGGAAAACTTGTTTTCCCAAGTCAAATTGAATTTCCAATCATCACCTAATTCCGACTGGATGATATTACTGCAAGAGTTTTATTCCCCGGATTCGAAAGATCCAGGTGCATTAACGCTCGCCGAGGTTAATGCCAATCCGAAACAGGCGGCAGCGAATAATCAGTTATATAACGCCAGTGAAGCCATTCGCCAGGAACAATTCGCTGTACGCTACCGGAAAAGCCCGTCTGCTAATCAGATATTGACGATTGTTGCTCATGCGCTGCACCGCGATTTTCAGAATTTACTACCATTTAACATTGGCGGGCAGGTCGAATTCGATCGCTGGACTGGAGGATTGACAGCTCAGTTTGCAAGCGATCATACTTTGCTGAAGCGCGCTAATCGCTTGCTGGTAGGCGTTGACTATGCCATCCAGAATGATGATCGACGACGCTTCAATAACCTTTTTGGGGTGCGGGGTGCGTTGAATCTGGATCAAATTGAACGCGTACAGAATATCGGGCCGTTTTTACGTAATGAATGGAATATAACCGACAAATTGGATTTCGTGGCCGGTGGTCGCTGGGATTGGCTGCAATACCGGGTAAAAGATGTATTTCTTTCGGATAGCGATCAATCGGGCACCAGAACACTTTCTCAAGCCAGTGGCACAGCGGGGCTTGTGTATCGCTTGCTGGATACCCATCAGATCTATACCAATATCGCCTCCGTATTTGAAGCGCCCACGACCACAGAATTGATCAACAATCCGGCAGGAACGGGTGGATTCAATAACAACCTTGAAGCCCAGACTTCCTTGAGCAAGGAAATCGGATTACGTGGCAAACCTGCTGGCTTTGCGTACGAAGCCACATTTTTTCATATCCATACCCGTAATGAAATCACACCCTTTGAATTAGCCGAATCTCCCGGCCGCGCTTTTTTTCGTAATGCTGGAAAATCACGTAGACTAGGGGTTGAAACCCGTCTGGCAACGCCAGTATGGCAGGGGCTGCAAGGTGAAATCGCCTACACCTATTCGGATTTTGAGTTTGAGCGCTATATCGTCGATAATATCGATCTGAAAGGCAATGAATTTCCTGGATTACCAAAACATAGATGGGAGGGGAGAGTACGTTACACCCATCCCACTGGAATATTTGGACAACTGCATGTCCATCGGGTAGGAGAATTTTTTGTGAATGACATCAATACCGTCACCAACCATGCCTATACCCTGGGGCAATTGTTGTTGGGGTGGGAAAAGAAACATCGCTGGCTCGAAGGTTCGGTATTTGTTGGCATCAATAATCTGTTCGATGAGCGCTACAATGCTAATACGCGCATCAATGCCGCATTTGGTCGTTTTTTTGAACCAGGTCCACCCCTCAATGTTTTTGGTGGATTGCGCATCCGGATGACACCGTTTTGATGTTTTGTTTACTCTTACCATGAAATCACAAGGAAGGAATGAAAATGACTCGTATCTTGCTGATAATCAAGTTGTTCGCTTTACTTGCTTTAAGCAGTCTCTATTTTTATTCCACTGCACATGCTCAATCTTCCCAGGTGAAATTCGATGTACATGTCTTAGTTAATGGGTTAAATCATCCCTGGAGTATGGTATTCCTGCCTGATGGACAAATACTTTTAACTGAGCGTATAGGGCAGCTTCGTATCGTATCGGCCGATGGCAAATTATCCGCAGCCCATCAAGGGTGTGCCCGCCGTATTTGCCAAGGATCAAGGCGGGTTACTGGGTTTGGCGCTAGATCCCGATTTTTCCAAAAACCATCTCATTTATTTTTCCTATGCGGAATCACAAGCCGATATGGCCGGCACCGTTGTTGCCAGAGCAAAGCTGGTCGATATGGCGCTGGAAAATCTACAAGTGATCTTCCGTCAGCAGCCCAAAACAGACGGCACCAAGCATTTTGGATCTCGCCTGGTATTTGCGCCGGATGGCAATCTTTTTGTTACGCTTGGTGAGCGTTTCAAATATATGGACCAAGCTCAGCAGCTCGATAATCATCTCGGTAAGCTGGTCAGAATTCGGAGTGATGGCTCTGTGCCTTCTGACAATCCCTTTGTCAAAGATCAAAAAGCCAAACCGGAAATCTGGTCCTATGGTCATCGGCATATTCAAGGTGCCGCCATTCATCCTGGCACCGGAGAATTATGGATTCATGAACATGGTCCTCGTGGGGGAGATGAGATCAATATTCCCAAACCAGGCAAGAATTATGGCTGGCCACTAGCAAGTTATGGCATTCACTACTGGATGACGCCCATCAAAAAGGAACATGCCGAGCAAGGATTTGAAGAGCCGATTTATTACTGGACACCTTCCATCGCTCCTTCTGGCATGATGTTCTATAAAGGCAGTATGTTTCCAGAATGGAAGGGTAATTTATTTATTGGTGCATTGGCTGGCAAGCATCTGGTCAGGTTGGTAGTCAATGAGAAGAATGTCATTAGTGAAGAAAAATTATTGAGAGATAGCGCACGTATTCGCGATGTCGCAGAAGGGCCAGATGGTGCGATTTATCTGTTAACTGATGAGGAGAATGGAAAATTGCTCAGGTTAACGCGAGCAACGGCGCAATAAGTTTTATCCCAGCTCACATTTATTATTTGTCGAAGTTTTGAAGGATTGGGGTGAAATTCCCTTGGTCTACTCACCATTAGGATAGTGGGTATCCATTTCATTACAAAGATTTACAAAATACCCTGGCTACTTAACCACAATAGTTAAATGATAGAGATGGTTTTTAATTAAGACAAGAACGCTTTCCTTGCTCGGTTTTCAGATAAAAAGCAAAAGGGAGGATTTTCTATGTATTTATTTCAATAAGACAATTTTTGCTCAACAAACCGAGTCAGGCTGCCAAGTGTTTCAAAGGTTTTAGCGCTGATTTCATCGTCATCTATTGAAATATCATAATATTCTTCCAATGCAGTAATGACATTGACGACTGCCATTGAGTCCAGCTCAGGGATATTTCCAAGTAAAACTGTATCTTCTCTAAATGAATTTTTACGCTCTCCTAGATTGAGGACATCAGCCAAGATATTTTTGACTTCTTCTAGATGTTGCATGATTACTCCAAAGTTGATCTTTTTTCTCAAACAGAAAAAGAATTATTTAGTTTTTTTATTTCGAGGTGAAATTTTGTAAAAAAATTAAATGAAAATAGGTGAATAAAAGAAAGCAGGGAAATAATAATTATTTGTCATTTACCGACACGAAAATGTATAGCTTGCCCAGCTTGCAAGTTTAATTTATTTTTATTTCTTTATCGATATAGAAACACAAGCTGTGCAAATGGAATGGATATAGATGAACTCCTCCACTTTATAGAAAGATGTCGCAAATCTCCTGCCGGCGCTCGTGAAGGTCAATGGCGTAAATTGAATTTAAGTAAATCTATCCGACAGTGCTTGTTCATCAGCTTTTGCATCATGTTATTCCATTTCTAAATCAAGCCTGACTTTGTCGGTTCTCCTTCCAGCATTATTTATACTGTCTGCGGCTCGCCTTCACGTTTTATTTGATTTGGAAATGGAATTACAGATCGGCCTGGTGAAATATCGAGATAAGGTAATCCCCCAGCATAATCGATGGATTGTTCTCTTTATTTAAAGATTGGTCGGGGTGAGAGGATTTGAACCTCCGACGCCTGCGTCCCGAACGCAGTACTCTACCAGGCTGAGCTACACCCCGTGATCATCTTATGAATATGCATTAGGTATGTTGGGTTTTATCTCAGACTTATTTTGGTAGCAATAAATAGAGTGAATTAAATTGCATTAATGATTTCTTGTTACAGCGAAATGAGCCAATTGTAACAAACATTCCTTATAGTCAGAATCAGCCAGCTTCGCGATAACTTCTGTAGCTATTTCAGCTTCTTTTTGTGCGCGTTGTTTTGCATAGTCAAGGGCTCCTGTTTCCTGGATAATTTCTAGAACAGTTTGGAATCCGCTTTCTCCACCTGATTTAATGGCTTCACGTATGATAGCTTGCCTGCTTGTCTGAACCTGTGCGCATAGCATAAATTAAGGGGAGTGTTGGTTTGCCCTCAGCAAGATCATCTCCAAGATTTTTACCGGTATCCTGGTAATCGCCTGAATAATCTAGCAGATCATCGATCAATTGGAATGCCGTGCCTAGGTGCATTCCATAAACTGCTAAAGCCTCTTCTTCAGATTGAGTGGCATTGCCAAGAATTGCCCCAATACGTGCAGCTGCCTCAAAAAGTTTGGCGGTTTTAAAGCGAATAACACGTAGATAATTTTCTTCTTCTACATCAGGATCTCTACAATTAAGTAATTGTAATACCTCACCTTCCGCTATGATGTTAGTGGCATCAGATAGCACTTTCATAATACGCATATTATTTACTTCCACCATCATCTGGAAGGAGCGCGAATAAAGAAAATCTCCCACTAATACACTGGCTGCATTACCAAATAAAGCATTTGCAGTAGCTTTATTACGCCGTAACTGTGACTCGTCTACTACATCATCATGTAATAGTGTGGCTGTATGAATGAATTCAACTACTGCAGCTAGACTATGGTGATGCTGCCCGGAATAACCAAATATACCAGCAGACAAAATAACCAGTGCCGGGCGCAGTCGTTTGCCTCCATTATGAATGATGTATTCACCTACTTGATGAATAAGTGCGACCTGAGAATGAAGCTTTTGTCGTATCACAGCATCAACAGCGCTCATGTCTTGAGCAATAAAGCTCCTAATACGTTCGATTGGCACAACAACCCCTTGAAGAAATAACTATAGTAGAAATGTCCCAGCTTAAGTGTCAAGCTAGATGGTGTAAATAGATATTAAATATTTGTCACACAAGATGTTCGTACAATTGTATAATTTTAAAATATATGAAAGAGGATAAATAGGATATGTATGCTGTAATAAAAACTGGCGGAAAACAATATCGTGTTGAAGTCGGTAATAAACTAAAAATAGAACAGATTGTAGCGGAAGCTGGAAGTGATTTAGTAATTGATCGAGTTTTGATGGTTTCTGAAGGTGAAAATATATCAATTGGTAAACCATTTCTTGATAGTGCAAAGGTCAGCGCTACTGTTGTAGGACACGGGCGACATGATAAAATACGCATCTTTAAGATGCGTCGCCGCAAACACTATCAGAAGCATCAAGGACATCGACAAAATTATACTGAAATCCAGATAACTGGTATTTCAGCGTAAATAGAGAAGTGAGGAATTAAATGGCACATAAAAAAGCTGGTGGTAGTTCGCGCAATGGGCGCGATTCACATTCCAAACGATTAGGGATAAAACGTTTTGGAGGAGAGCTAATTAAGGCTGGAAGCATTATTGTTCGTCAACGTGGCACGCAGTTTCATCCTGGAGAAAATGTTGGCATTGGTAAGGATCATACCTTATATGCAAAAATTGAGGGGAAGGTTATATTTGGTGTAAGAAGTGCATTTAATCGCAAAATAGTATCAATTATACCCGTTTAAACTCGTCAAATTCTCAAAAGCCCCATTCAATATGATGGGGCTTTTTTTATTTTTGATGCTACTTTCTAGATATAATGCTTGCCTATTTTTGTGGCTTGAATTGATTTCAGGTTGAGACAAGTTTATGAAATTCATTGATGAAGCAAAGATTCAAGTATTTGCAGGTGATGGGGGCGATGGTATAGCCAGTTTTCGTCGGGAAAAATTTATTCCTAAGGGTGGACCAGATGGTGGTGATGGTGGTCGTGGTGGTAGTATTTATGTGATTGCCGATCATAATATTAATACCTTGGTTGAATATCGCTTCACACCCATATTCCGTGCTAAAAAGGGTGAAAATGGGCGCGGTTCAGACTGTTATGGTAAGAGTGCAGACGATATTATTTTGCGTATGCCAGTAGGAGCAGTAATAACTAATATGGTTACTGGCGAAATCATAGCAGATCTGCAACACCATCAACAAAAAGTGCTTTTAGCTAAAGGTGGAGCAGGAGGGTTAGGCAATATTCATTTCAAATCCAGTACCAATCGTGCACCAAGGCAATTTACCTATGGTGAACCTGGAGAAGCTTTTGAGCTAAAGTTAGAACTCAAGGTGCTGGCAGATGTTGGCCTTCTGGGAATGCCGAATGCTGGAAAATCAACCCTGATTCGGGCGGTATCAGCAGCGCGCCCGAAAGTAGCGGATTATCCCTTTACTACGCTCCATCCCAATTTAGGTGTAGTCCGGGTAGATCAGGACCGAAGCTTTGTCATGGCAGATATTCCTGGTTTGGTAGAAGGCGCTGCAGAAGGGGTGGGGCTTGGTCATCGTTTCCTGAAGCACTTGGCAAGAACGCGTTTATTGCTTCATGTTATTGACATTGTACCTTTAGATGAGCAGATAAACCCTGTTCATGAAGCTGAGGCACTTATCAAAGAACTCAGAAAATATGATGAAGTACTTTATCAGAAACCTCGTTGGTTAGTGCTTAATAAAATTGATATGCTGCCTGATTCGGAGCGCGATGCGTTGTGTAATAAATTTATCTATGATTTTGGGTGGGAAGGTAAGTGGTTTGGGGTTTCAGCATTGACAGGTGAAGGTTGTAGTGCATTGATATATGCCATTATGAATTATCTCGAACAAGAATTAGCGGCGACTACTGAATAATGAGTCACTCAATACTGAAACAAGCTCGTCGCATCGTTATCAAGGTTGGGAGCAGTCTTGTCACCAATCAGGGTCAGGGGCTTGATCATGATGCACTAGCCTGCTGGGCTGCTCAGATTTCTCACCTCAAAGATATGGGGAAAGAAATTATATTAGTTTCTTCAGGGGCCATAGCTGAAGGCATGCAGCGGTTGGGCTGGAAAAAACGCCCCACCGCATTATATGAATTGCAGGCTGCTGCAGCTATCGGGCAAATGGGGTTGGCACAAGCGTATGCAGCTTGTTTTGATCACTATAAATTGCTTACGGCTCAGGTATTGCTTACGCATGATGATTTATCCAACCGTAGGCGTTACCTGAATGCCCGGTCAACACTCACTACTTTATTGAAACTCAATATCATACCAATCATCAACGAAAATGATACGGTTGCAATTGATGAGATACGTTTTGGTGACAATGATACACTGGCTGCTCTGGTAGCCAATCTCACTGAAGCCGATACGCTCGTTATACTTACTGATCAACCCGGATTATATACCAGTGATCCGCGTAAAAATATGGATGCCAAACTAATCCAGGAAGCAAATGCGGGTGATCCTGAAATAGCAACTATGGCGGGAGGAGCTGGCAGCGAAATTGGACGTGGTGGAATGCAAAGTAAAGTTCTTGCAGCAAAGCGTGCAGCGAGAAGTGGCGCACATACCCTTATCGCTTCGGGGAGAGAGACTAACGTACTTGTTCGTCTGGCGCAAGGTGAGGCAATTGGTACTCTTTTGTTAGCTACCATGCCGGTGCTCATCGCACGAAAGCAATGGCTAGCTGACCATTTACAGATTCGGGGGAGTGTAACCCTCGATTCAGGGGCCATGAAAGCACTTGCCGCGGAAGGAAAAAGCCTATTACCGATCGGTGTGATAGATGTCAGAGGTGATTTCGAGCGAGGAGAAGCTGTGGCTTGTTTGGATCAAGAAGGGAATGAGATCGCGCGTGGTCTGATCAATTATAGCGCCAGGGAAACTCAAAAAATCATGCGACGACCGAGTCATGAAATTCAGTCTATTCTCGGTTATGTGGATGAATCTGAGCTCATTCATAGATATAATTTAGTGCTGCTGTGAATAGAGATTTAATTCAATAATTTTATCGACGAGGAAGGTGTATGACAGAAACGGGAGTGGAAATTATTCGAAAAGAATTGTGCTTCCAGGGTTTCTTCCGTATGGAGCGCTACACCTTGCGCCATCGTCTGTTCAGTGGCAGCTGGAGTCAACCGATTACTCGTGAGTTGTTTGAACGCGGCCATGCTGCCGCGGTTCTTCCCTATGATCCAGCAAGAGATCAAGTTGTTTTGATTGAGCAATTCCGCGTGGGTGCAATGTCAATATCCAGTGGACCATGGCTGCTGGAGATTGTAGCCGGCATCATCGAAGCGAATGAGTCTGCAGAAGAGGTTGTGAGAAGGGAAGCGGTAGAAGAAGCCGACTGCGATGTCCATGAACTTGTCCCTCTTTATGATTATCTAGTCAGTCCGGGCGGCACAACTGAGCGTATCGCTTTATTTTGTGGTAAGGTCGACTCAACGCATATAGGTGGGATCTATGGCAAAATGGAAGAGGGGGAAGATATCAAAGTCCATGTAATGACTGTAGATAAGGCCTTAGCTTTATTAGCTTCAGGAAAAATTATTGCAGCCAGCGCGATCATGGCGTTGCAATGGCTGGCTCTCAATCGGGAGCACCTTCGTAAAATCTGGTTAAGCGGGTAATAATCCAATGTGCTCAGAGAGAAAAGTTGAGCAGGTTTTTTTTCGATTGAAAATCCAACTCAGCATTATCCTGCTGCTTTTCTCGTACGGATTGTGTCCGTTACCAGCACATGCTGGTAACACGGCATTATGGTTGGATATTGAGGGTGCCATTGGTCCCGCCAGTCATGATTATATTAAACGCAGCCTTGCTAGTGCGGCAGCACACAATGCCCACCTTGTCATTATTCGACTCAATACGCCCGGTGGTTTGGATGTCTCCATGCGCGAGATCATTCAGGAAATCATTGCTTCTCCAGTTCCTGTTGTCAGTTATGTTGCACCAAGTGGGGCTCGTGCAGCCAGTGCAGGTACCTACATTCTTTATGCAAGCCATATCGCTGCCATGGCACCTGCTACTACCTTGGGTGCAGCCACACCTGTGAAAATAGGTGGTTTTTCAGGCGCTCCCGATTCATCTGATAAAAAATCGAAAAATAATCAGCATGAGCAGGCCAATGCGCAAGATCCCATGACGAAAAAAATTATAAATGATGCAGTTGCCTATATCCGTGGGCTTGCCCAGATGCGTGAACGAAACGCTGAATGGGCAGAAAAAGCGGTACGTGAGGCCGTTAGCTTAACAGCTAATGAAGCACTGGCCGAAGGTGTGATTGATTTGATCGCGGTTGATATTCCGGATTTGCTGAGCAAGATTGATGGGCGCATAATCAACATGCAAGGGCAAGAAATAACGTTATCAACACAAGGAATCAATATCCAGCATCTTGAACAGGATTGGCGCACACGATTGCTGGCAATTATCACGGATCCCAATATTGCTTATATATTGTTGCTGATTGGTTTTTATGGATTGATACTCGAGTTTGCTCATCCAGGCACAATTATATCCGGGGTGGTGGGTGCAGTTTGTTTATTACTCGCGTTATTTGCATTCCAAATATTACCTGTCAATTATGCCGGACTCGCGCTCATTTTTCTTGGTATCGTATTTATGCTGGCTGAAATGTTTGTGCCGAGTTTTGGTGCGCTTGGAATTGGAGGTATGTTCTCTTTTGTCATGGGTTCTATCATGCTGCTTGATATGGATATACCCGGTTATGGTATTTCCATTCCACTGATTGCCACGGTAGCTTTAATGACTGCGGGATTTTTTTTAATGGTGGTGGGTATGGCGATAAAAGCCAGAAAACGCCCTATCGTGAGTGGCAGAGAAGAACTGATAGGCGATATCGGGGAAGTGATCGATGATTTCGACTATGAAGGATGGATCAGAGTGCATGGGGAATTGTGGCGAGCAAAAACCAGTACACCATTACATCGTGGACAGAAAGTCAATGTGATTGCAATGAAAGGTCTGACACTGGAAGTAGAAACCTATAATCAGCATAATTCAAAGGAGAATTAGCATGAATATAGATATGATATCAACCATTATATTGGCCCTGGGATTTGTTGTTTTCTTTCTGGCTAGTATTTTCAAGGTTTTGCGTGAATATGAACGGGGTGTCGTGTTTTTATTAGGGCGGTTCTGGAAGGTTAAAGGACCAGGCTTGATTATTGTTATTCCGATCATTCAGACCATGGTGCGAGTTGATTTACGTACCGTTGTCATGGACGTGCCTACTCAGGACGTCATATCGCGCGATAATGTCTCAGTAAAAGTAAATGCAGTTTTATATTTTCGAGTTGTTGATCCACAAAGAGCTATCATTCAGGTGGAGGATTATAATACTGCAACCAGTCAGTTAGCCCAGACTACTTTACGTTCTGTGCTTGGTCAGCATGAATTGGATGAGATGCTAACAAGTCGAGAAAAGCTCAATAATGATATCCAGAAAATTCTGGATGAACAAACCGTCGCTTGGGGCATCAAGGTTGCCAATGTTGAATTAAAACACATTGATCTCGATGAAAGCATGATTAGGGCGATTGCCAGACAAGCAGAAGCAGAACGTGAGCGACGAGCAAAGATCATTCATGCTGAAGGTGAATTACAAGCATCGCAACGCCTATTGGAAGCTTCACAAATTCTTGCGCGACAACCTGAGGCCCTGCTGCTTCGTTATTTGCAAACACTTACCGAAATTGCTGGTGAGAAGAGCTCCACGATCGTCTTTCCATTACCAATGGAGATGATGGCAACCCTTCAGAAAATGGTGGAAAAACAGAGAGAAAAATAGCCAATAAGATTCACGTTAGTATTTTATCGAAGAGCTTTCGGATGAGCTCCTGCTTTTAACGCCTGAATAGCTTCCTCTGGCGATCCGACAATAAGGCCTCGTGGGCAGAAGTAATATTTTGCAAGTTCACGTTGAGCGTAATCTTGCGTAATATTTTCGAGTGCTTGCCATTCGGAAACACGCGGTTGCACCCATGTTCTGTCATTGCGACCCAAAGCATAACGCTTCTTTTCTCTTGTCTCACAGCGTATCCCTTCAAAAGCTGCATTTTCTGCGCCTTGAGCTGATTTAACCACCAGGCTGTATCGAATGACCCCATCTTTCCCTACAGCGATAGATGAGGCATCAACGAAGTGGCGGTGAGTACTGGTAGGACCAACATTGAATTCCAGTAGATTGCCAGCTTGGGGATAAGGAGGTAATTGTGTTTGCAGTTCCGACCAGTCTTTGTTACGATCAAATGTATCTATAAATTTTTCTTTAGTTATACATGCTGTTAAGAACAAGGCGAAGAGCATTGAAAGAAGAATATTTTTCATTTTTATATAGAAATTAAAGTCTGCGGGTGAGCGCGTAGACTAATTTATAATAATAGGTATTCAGGCTAATCTGTGCTTCAGAAGTTAGCGAACGCTTTTTTCTCGTCAATATGATTGCTGATATTATGACTGCTGAGATACAGGTTCTTCATAATTAATATGTGCAGAAAAAAGACTTGCCGAGATAATCATTAAACTACCTATCCACTCTTTGGGTGTCATCGTCTCATTTGCAAGAAAGTATGAAGCAATGGCAGCAACGATTAACTCGAATAACATGATCACAATAGCCTGATTTGCCGGAATATGGGTTAAACCATATTGTAATACTATACTCAGGAAGAAGATTGTTAGTCCCAGCACTAGCAAAAGAACCCAGATGTCTGTGGAGATGTCAGAGATTAACGGGAGAGATTCCATGTTCCAGGTTGCAAAAAGTCCAATTAACGTCACACCCAGCCATATTGCCATTGATTTTAATTGAATATTGTGCGTTTGATTTTTACGAATCAGTACGTTGGCAAGGGCAAACATAATGCCACCTAATAACCCCATCCAGTCACCATACGAGGTAGGCAAAGGAAGGTCATTTCCTGGCCGCCATAATATTGTCATTGCGCCGATTAGGGATAGCAGAATGACACAGCACCCAAGCAGACTCAATTTTTCACTAAGCAGAATCCGTGCAAATAAAATTGTCCACAGTGGTGCCAGATAAAACAAAAGTAAAACTCGCATTACTTCACCATGAAGGATTCCCAGAATATAGGCAATATTCGCCAAACCTGAGCACACACCAATCCAGACGAGCAGATAGACTGCTTTATCCAAGAAATTAAATGTTCGAACTTGTTTTCGAAATAACACCAGTCCAATTAATAAGGCAATGAAGTAAGTGAGAGTGGTAGAGGCTTCTCCCCTGATGCCAGCCTGCTCCAGTAAACGAAAGGGGTACCAAGCTACTCCCCAAAAAGTTGCACCAATGAGCAAAGCGGTGATCGGTACGATATTTTTTTGTTTGGTCAACATTAGGATTGCCCTTTATAATGAACGATTTTTATCAGATAACTAAAAGTAAAAGCTAAAAGCTTATAAAAAGTAGTTTGCTAAAAAAATGCTGTGGTTTAAGCATAGAGAGCATTTGAGAAACATGCGTTTGTTTATACCGATTACTTTTAGCCATACCATTAACATAGCAAAATGAATCCAACGCTGAACAACCTGCAGCCTTACCCTTTCCAGAAACTTTCAAAATTATTGGATGGAATTACGCCTAATCCATCGCTAACTCCCATTCATTTGCACATTGGTGAGCCTAAACATCCAACGCCTGATTTCATTTGTCAGGAATTAATTAATAATCTTGACGGATTAGCACATTATCCCACAACCATGGGTGCAAAGTGGTTACGGACAAGCATTGCTACCTGGCTAATGCAACGTTATCGATTGACTGCCATTGATCCGGATACAGAAGTGATTCCGGTCAATGGCAGTCGTGAAGCTTTGTTTTCATTTGCTCAAGCTGTTATTGATGCCCATGCCGCACAACCCCCGGTTGTAGTGTGTTCAAATCCTTTTTATCAGATTTATGAAGGCGCTGCTTTATTGGCAGGAGCAACTCCTTACTTTCTCAATACTCTGGCTAAAAATAATTTTGCATTGGATTTTACGCAGCTAGCGGCTGACATCTGGTCACGTACGCAACTTGTCTATGTTTGTTCGCCAAACAATCCTACCGGTAGGGTAATGACCATGGATGAATGGCAACAGTTATTTGCTCTATCTGATCGTTATGGATTCGTCATCGCCTCAGATGAATGTTATTCGGAAATTTATTTTGATGAGGATCGTCCCCCGTTAGGAGCTTTAGAAGCAGCTCACCAGTTTGGTCGAAATGGATTTCCTCGGTTAGTTGTGTTCAGTAGTTTATCCAAGCGTTCCAACGTGCCTGGGATGCGTTCCGGTTTTGTGGCAGGAGATGCTGCTATTCTGAAAAAATTTTTGCTGTATCGCACTTATCATGGCAGCGCTATGAATCCAGCAGTGCAGGCTGCCAGTAAAGTTGCCTGGACTGATGAGCAGCATGTAATCGAAAATCGCCGCATGTATCGAGAAAAATTTAATAAGGCCATGACTATCCTGGGAGAACATCTGCCGGTTACCATGCCCGACGCCACTTTCTATTTCTGGGTAAAAACACCCATCAGTGATGTTGAATTTACCCAAAAGTTATATCGCGATTATAATGTCAATGTCTTGCCGGGCAGCTACCTTGCACGTGAAGCTCACGGTGTTAATCCAGGCGAAAGTTTCGTACGCATAGCATTGGTCGCACCATTAGCTGAATGTCTAGAAGCAATGGAAAGAATAAAAGATTGTTGTATCTGAATTGATTAAACGTTTAAGGAATAGCATGGAACAATTGCAAGCCATAATTGAAGGAGCTTTCGAGAGGCGTGCTGAGATTACACCGCGTAATGTAGAAGCAAACCTCAAAGAGTCAATTGCACAAGTCATTAATCTGCTTGACATCGGTAAGTTACGTGTTGCCGAAAAAATTGGCAGTGAGTGGGTGACGCACCAATGGATCAAAAAAGCAGTGTTATTATCTTTCCGGATAGAGGATAACACTTTCATAAAAGGTGGTTTCTCCAATTACTTTGACAAAATTCCATCCAAATTTGCGGATTATAGTTCTAGAGATTTTCGTGATGGTGGCTTTCGGGTAGTACCACCTGCAGCAGTCCGTAGAGGTTCATTTATTGCTAACAAAGTAGTGTTGATGCCTTCTTATGTCAATATTGGCGCTTATGTTGATGAGGGCACTATGGTTGATACCTGGGCGACTGTGGGTTCTTGTGCTCAGATTGGTAAGAATGTGCATTTATCTGGGGGGGTAGGTATTGGTGGTGTACTGGAACCTGTGCAGGCCAATCCCACGATCATTGAGGATAATTGTTTTATTGGTGCGCGCTCTGAAATTGTCGAAGGGGTGATAGTCGGGGAAAATTCGGTCATTTCAATGGGGGTTTATATTGGCCAGAGTACAAAGATATATAACCGTGAAACAGGGGAGATCACCTATGGCCGAATACCGCCAGGTTCCGTCGTAGTATCAGGAAATCTGCCTTCAGAGAACAAGCAATATAGCCTCTATTGTGCGGTGATTGTAAAACAAGTTGATGCTAAAACCCGCTCCAAAACAGGAATTAATGAATTGTTGCGGGGAATTTAACTGCAATCGTAATCCATGCAGTATCAAACAAACCCCGGAGCTTTCCGGGGTATAAGTATTTTTTATTATTTCTTATATTAAACCTAAAAGTGGTTTTTTAAGTTTAAAGTTTATTGGTTTACTGTTGATTGACTATCCTTCGTGCGAATTTGATTATTAACTTTTTTGACACCTTCAACCAACCACGTTTGCATAATAACCTCATCGACCTTAGCCTGATTGTCAACTTGGCCATTGATGGAGACTTCGCCGTTTCTTACCTCAATATTGAGAGCTAGATTTTTTATATCTGCATTAGCTGATAGCCTTGATTTAATATTGTTAAGAATAGCATTATCATCGTATTGAGGCTTCTCAGCGGGTGCTACCCAAGATTCATGCACTTTTTCTGAGTTGCCACAACCTGATATGGTCAAAATGCTAAAAAGTATTCCAATTAGAATCCATAATTTATTGGGTATTTCCATATTATCTCCTCAAAATTAAAGTTAGCTTAAATTTAAATAATGGAAAATAAAGCCATAGGTATCAGTTAATTGCAAGATCTCTGGTTTGCAAGTACGCGATCACTTGCTGGGATAAATTTTCTGCAAGACAGTTAAATTCTTGTAATCCTGTCATTGCCCGTAGCCAGGTCAATTGACGTTTTGCTAATTGCCGAGTAGCCGCAACCCCCATATCCTTCATTGTAGTAAGATTAATAAGATTGTCCAGGTACATATATACCTGTCGATAACCAACACAGCGCATGGAAGGGATTTCTGCATTTACGCAATATTGATTGCGGATAGAGCGTACCTCATCGATCAACCCCATTTCTATCATTTTCTCGAAACGGAAAAGAATGCGCTCATGCAAAATTTTTCGATCGGCTGGCAGAAGCGCCATGCTGATCAAGTGATAGGGAATCGGTGTGCTTTTCTGTTGCGATAGTATATCTGACATGGGTCTTCCTGTGAGATAGTATACTTCCAGTGCACGTTGGATGCGTTGGCTATCGTGAAGTTTGATGCGTTCTGCAGTAATTGGATCAAACTGCTTTAACATGCGATGAATTTCTGGCCAGCCTTTCTTTGCAGCAGCTATTTCAATTTCCTTTCGAATACTTTCATTTGCGGATGGAAGTTTAGAGAGACCTTCTTTCAAGGCCCTGAAATAAAGCATGGTGCCACCAACTAATAGGGGAATTTTCCCTCTCGCCGTGATTTCATCCATTTTTGTGAGCGCATCTTTGCGGAATTGTGCGGCAGAATAATGTTCGTCTGGATTAATTAAATCAATCAGATGATGAGGTACTGCAGCCAGAGCATGCTGATCAGGCTTAGCGCTGCCGATATCCATTTTCCGATAAACCTGAGCTGAATCCACGCTAATGATTTCAACCGGAAAATATTGGGCAATTTCCATAGCGACATTCGATTTTCCGCTAGCTGTCGGTCCCATCAGAAAAATAGCAGGCGGAAGTTCTGCTATGTTGTGCTTACTCAACATGTTGTTCTGAAGAAAATTGAAGGAATTAGCAAAATATCGGGAAACTATCTAAAAATTACTCGATCAATCATATGTCATGGTAATCAGTTACAATATAAGAGTATAAGAGAACTAAATTGCCAAGGAAACAAGATGGGATAGTCATGTTCATTTAGTGCTTAAACTTAGTGACCAATATAGTTAAATTCCAACCATTATAGGAATAAAAATTGAATATCTTTGCTATTTTACTATTGCTGGTAATACTTTACAGTCTTGGATCTGCGCTTTATTACATGGTGAAAGATAATGGGCAGGGCACGCGTATGGTCAAATCATTAACGATACGTATTGTGCTGTCTCTGGTGCTTTTCATTGTCATGATGGTGGCAACCTATATTAATTATATTCATAAAGGTTGATTATTTTGACTACCCTCAAATCTGGGTAAAACTGATAGTAAAAAATGAAAATCACTCTTTTCCTTTTCTTGTGCGCGATAATCGCTCTCTAGCTGATACTGCGTGACAGTAGTATTATGCACAATTGCCAGAATAATTTTCTAGAGTGTCACAATTATCTGAAGCAGACAAGAACTTCTAAAGTAGTGTTTAATCTCTGCGGGTTCAATTCCCCGCCCCTTGGGGCGAAAGCTGGTTGAAAACCAGCAGATTGAAGAGCGCAGTTAATACCCGGCAGCTTGCTGCGGGGTGCTTTATTTGCAAAAATAAGTTGTTTTATTATTTTAAATAACTAACTGTTTTCTATAAATATAAATCTTGGAAAGTTTTAATGAATGCAATTAAACAGTAGATATTAGTAACAGTGTGATGTGCTAAAGCATTTATCAAAATTAAATGCCCAGTCTCATGGCGTTGCCCTATCATGGCATCTTTTTGCCTGTCATATTTATGCGCGTTGCTTCAATCCATAATTGGATTAAAGTCACTTGCCCCTGACAGCTTCCATAAATTGAAATAACTTCTTATTAACGATCAATTTTCGAAGAAATGCCACACAGCACAATTTTAATTACAACGATTGCTGTCAGCTTAGGTCTTGCCCTGATCATGGGTATTATTGCCCAGCGATTGAAACTCCCTGTTTTAGTAGGCTATCTGTTGGCGGGAATGATCATCGGCCCACATTCGCCCGGATTTGTAGCCGATATCGAGTTATCAAATCAACTGGCAGAAATTGGTGTCATTCTATTGATGTTTGGTGTTGGGTTACATTTTTCGCTAGATGATTTACTGGCAGTTCGACGCATTGCCTTACCAGGCGCAATTGCACAGATAGCAGTGGCAACTGCTCTGGGAGCCACGATTGCGATAAGTTGGGGCTGGAATATAGGTGCAGGTATTGTATTTGGTTTGGCGTTGTCGGTAGCCAGCACGGTTGTGCTCTTGCGTGCATTGGAGCAACACGGATTGCTTAAATCGATCCATGGCAGAATAGCAGTCGGCTGGCTAATCGTTGAAGATTTAGTTGTTGTGTTGGTTCTCGTATTACTGCCTCCGCTTTCTATCGGGCTAATCAGTGATACCGGTGCAGTTGATGGTACACAATTATTTATGACACTGATGATCACCTTGGGTAAAGTGTCAGTATTCATAGCGTTCATGCTTATCGTGGGGAAAAGGCTTTTTCCATGGCTGCTTTGGCATGTTGCTAGTACCAAATCAAATGAACTGTTCACGCTATGTGTTATCGCGGTTGCGGTGGGGATTGCGTATGGCGCAGCGATACTGTTTGATGTATCCTTTGCGTTAGGTGCATTCTTCTCCGGTATGGTGATGCGGGAGTCTCGTCTGAGTCATCGCGCCGCTCAGGAATCTTTACCGCTCAGAGACGCATTTTCCGTGCTATTTTTTGTTTCCGTAGGTATGTTGTTTGACCCGCATATTTTGATCGAAGAGCCGCTACGCGTACTTGTTGTGGTTGCGATTATTATGCTTGGAAAATCGCTGGTCGCTTTCATACTCGTGCTCCTTTTTCGCTATCCGCTCAATACAGCTCTCACGGTCTCGGTCAGTCTTTCGCAGATCGGGGAGCTCTCATTTATTCTCGCTTCGCTCGGTTTGGCTCTAGGGCTTCTTCCGCTTGAGGGATATAGCCTGATACTAGCGGGTGCCTTTATTTCTATCACGCTTAATCCATTGGTATTTCAGTCAGCGGAGCCCATTCAGAACTGGATCCGTGCTCGTTCCCGACTCGCTCGCAGGTTGGAGCGTTCAAGTGATCCCTTGGCAGAATTGCCACTGGCGGTTGCGTCTAATTACGTAACAAATCATGTGGTGATTGTTGGTTATGGAGCTGTTGGGAAAGCGTGTAAGTGAAATTTTGGCTCAGAAAGGAATCCATTTTGTCCTGGCGGATCATAATCGAGAAGTTGTCGAGCACGTGCGGAAACAGGGTATTCACGCTGTTGCAGGTGATGCCGCCGATCCAGCTGTTTTGATCCAGGCGCATATCGCTCGCGCCAGTGTATTGATCATCACTGCTGCGGATGCATTGCGGATACAGCAAATGGTCGAAACCACGCACATTCTGAATCCACAGGCTGAGATCCTAATCAGCACGCATGATGCAGAAGATGCCGCACGATTACAAAAAGAAAATGCTGGGATAGTATTCCTGGATGAACAGGAGCTTGCCAATAACATTACCCATCATGTGCTGAAAAAGCTGGAAAGTCATAAATAACAGCGCTCAAAAGCATCTTTGGTTCAAAAGGAGCGAATGCTGTTATTGAGGTTTAGAATACAAGTAATATAAGTTTCTGGGGCGTCTAACTTTTATCATAACTAAGTTTGGTAAGACGCCCAGTTTTCAGTAGTCGGAATCAACAACAGCGGCTGATTTTGCCGCCATAACGTGCTTCCTGCCGCTCACGGAAGAATGCTTCATAAGACATGATTACCTTATCAGGATGCGCCTCTTTCATATGCGCAACATATACGTCGTATTCAGGCACACCGATCATTAATCGCATGCTTTGTCCTAAATAACTCCCTGCTCGGATGATTTTGTTTAACATGATGAAAAACCTCTATTGAGTAAGTTTAGAAATTAATAAGGATTAACAGGAGATAATTCGACGCGCGCGGTTCTGCGTGCAAGCAAGACGGTTCTAAAGCCAAAAAACAACATGCTGATCAGTATGCACATGAACATAGCAGCGAGCCCAGCGTCCAGATAATCGTTAAAAATCACCTGCTGCATCTGGGAAGTCGATTTCGCGGGTGCAAGCAGATTTCCAACACTGAGCGCCTCCTCATATGAGGTCGCATGGGCTAGAAAACCAATTCGGGGATTGTCATTAAATATCTTATGCCATGCAGCAGTTAAGGTCGTGCAGGCAATCCAAACGGTCGGCACAATGGTGATCCATGCATACCGGTCGCGTTGCATTTTGAACAGGATGCAGGTACACAAAATGAGTGCAATGCAAGCGAGCATCTGATTGGTAATACCGAATAGCGGCCATAAGGTATTGATGCCACCTAATGGATCGATGACCCCCTGGTATAGAAAATATCCCCAACCACTGACACATAACAGTCGTGGCAATGAGATTTGCGACAATGGAGTCAGTGCGTTTCATGGCAGGAACAAAAGTACCGAGCAGATCCTGCAGCATGAATCGTCCAGCACGGGTACCCGCATCGACTGCTGTCAGGATAAAAAGTGCTTCAAACAGAATCGCGAAGTGATACCAGAATGCCATCATTGCTTGTCCACCGATAAAGTTGGACAGGATTTGCGCCATGCCGACAGCCAGAGTGGGAGCGCCGCCGGTACGAGAGATGATGGTATTTTCACCCACATCTTTGGCAGTTTGAGTCAACATTTCCGGCGTAAGATAAAAGCCCCATTGCGAAATGGTTTGCGCAGCAGACTCGGCGGTGGTACCAATCAGTGCCGCCGGACTATTCATTGCAAAATAGATCCCTGGTTCGATGATTGAAGCAGCAACCAGTGCCATAATCGCGACAAATGACTCCATCAGCATAGCGCCATAGCCAATGAAACGAGCATCTTTCTCATTTTTAATCATTTTCGGTGTGGTACCCGATGAGATCAACGAGTGAAAACCCGAGACCGCCCCACATGCGATCGTGATAAACAGGAACGGAAACAAGCTGCCAGACCAGACCGGCCCCGTCCCATCGACAAATTGTGTGAAAGCCGGCATTTTAAGCTCGGGCGAAATAGCCAGCACGCCCACAGCTAGCCCGACAATTGTGCCGATCTTCAGGAAAGTCGACAGATAATCACGCGGTGCCAACAACAGCCAGACCGGCAATACCGAAGCGATGGCACCATACGCAATCAACATAAAGGTGAGTTGGACCCCATTAAAGGTAAACAAAGCGGCCAGCTCAGGATTTTCCTGAATGGATTGACCCCCGACGATTGCAAGCATGAGCAGAATAAAGCCGAGCAAGGACACCTCACCGATCTGCCCTGGGCGAAGATAGCGCGCGTAAATACCCATGAAGAATGCAATCGGAATGGTCGCCGCCACGGTAAAGGTTCCCCAAGGTGACTCCGCCAGCGCCTTGACCACAATCAATGCCAATACCGCCAGCAGAATCAGCATGATAAAGAAAGTGCCGACCAGTGCGATCATACCGGGAACAGGCCCAAGCTCAGATTTGATCATATCGCCGAGCGAGCGGCCATCGCGCCGCATCGACATAAATAGCACGACGAAATCCTGCACGGCACCAGCCACCACTACGCCGATCAGCAACCACAGCAAACCGGGTAAATAACCCATCTGCGCAGCCAGAATCGGCCCAACCAACGGTCCGGCGCCGGCAATCGCAGCAAAATGATGACCAAACAACACATACTTATTGGTCGGCACATAATCCAGCCCATCGTTAAATTTATGCGCAGGCGTCATGCGTTCGGAATCAAGTCCTAATACACGCCGTGAGATAAACAAGCTGTAATAGCGATAGCCGATCAGGTGCACACAAACCGCCGCGATCACAATCCAGATCGCGTTAATGGATTCGCCTTGCTGCAAGGCAATGACGCCAAAAGAGAAGGCACCTGCAATGGCTAAGATCAGCCAGCCAGCATGTTTAATAAGATGATTCATAGTTTTTTTCCTATAGATAATAGTTACGATTAATCTGAAACGTGATGCTTATGTGGTTATTAATTTTACTTGACTCATAGGTCATAAGAATATTGTTGAAATTACATTGCTAGCATAACTAGCTCGGCTATTTCGCTAGCAGAACATTCCAGTACAACATTTACAAAAACACCGTTCTGTCTGAGCTCATCGAAGTCCGGTATCTATTGCTTAATGGTTCGATAATCTCACCGCGAGCGGTAAAGGATTTACTGGAACGATCTATGAGGGGCGGATGAAATGGCTTCCTCTAACTGGACAATCCGAGATAGTTAAGCCATAAGAATTAGTCAGATTGTTGCCAGTTTGATTGATAGAAATAGTTTGAGAGTATTTCACAAGGGTTTGAATAACGCTATCCCTTGTGAAATACTTGGCGGGTTTCAATTTTTCAAAAGTCTCTGGATTGAATGGAGCAGGGAAAAGCACGCTTGATCAACTAGCTGAATGTGCATATAAAAAGCCATCCACCTCTATTGCATGTAAGTGTCAGTATATAAAAAATTTTTCCCTGTATCGACAGCAGACCCTAAGTCAATATCTGATGATGCTAAGGGTATTTTTGAATATGAAACAGATGATTCAAGAAAATCAAAAGAACTAATAATAGCGAGGGCAAATTCTGCTTGGTCTGGTAATAAAAGACAGTCAGTAACGTATTGTTACTATAATAAATTTACCATTTACATTCCAAAAGTTGCAAGTAGCCTACGTCACATAAAATGATTCAATTTTAAAGAGTTTGCTCAACAGTTTGGTTTTGTTGTTTTCTGATTGCTTTGGCTTGAGCCCATTTGTGCTCAATGGGGTTAAGGTCTGGTGAATACGCTGGCAGATATTCAAGCGTATGTCGGGCTTGTGTGATTGCATTTTGAATATCCTGCCTTTTATGAAAGGTCGCGTTATCCATGACCACAACTGATGCTGGCGGGAGTTTTGGCAACAGATCGTGTACCGTCCAGCCGAAAAAAGTATCTGCATCAATATTGCTTTTGAACAATCCCACCGTCAGAAGACATTTGCCGATCAACGCGCCGATCACATTGACGTGGCCTTCGGCATGCCAATTACACACACCGTGACACCGCTTGCCAATGGGCGCATACCCATGAGTTCGTGGCATATCGCAAGCAAAACCGCTCTCGTCAATATAGACGATAACGCGGTTTTGAGCTTCATACGCCTTAATGGTCTCCTGGAAGGAGTGCCGTTTGTCTTCGTGCGCTTTGGGATGCTGCAGTGTTTTTTTTATAGCTGATGTTCATACGCCGCAGCGCGTGGCCGATGCCTTTTTCGCTTACACCTAGTCGACGAGCTCGTTCGGCTTGATAGGCGTCCGGAAACTCCTGCACATCACGGGCCAACGCGGTCATGTCGATCTTCGTCGCCGGTTTGTTACGGGTCTGCTTGGGATTGGGATTTTTCACCCAGCGCGTCACGCTGGCAATTCCCACACAAAAACGCGCCGCTGCCTGCGCAATTGTAAGTCCTTCCTTCTTACGAACGGACAAAACTTTGCAGCGAAATGATGATGGATAAGTCATCTATGGATTGTAATCAATTTATTTGAGCTTTGCT
>CAWFHT010000012.1:0-573856 GCA_963815685.1 uncultured beta proteobacterium | reverse complement strand
TGCTAAGCAAAAAGTTATTGGAGAAAGTTGAGCAGACGGTATTCAATAAAAAGCTCAATACGACATTCACCATCAATAAGCGAAAGCCATCCATAATTGTTTATGAAATTCAAGGGAAAAAATTTGAAAAAGTACCTGATGCTAACGATCTAAACATAGTTGAGAAGATATCGTCACTAGATATTCCTGAATCGCTTCCTTTGGATCGAATGATGCATGCATCAATGGATATTGAAAAATGGGGAGACAAATGGCGGGCTGGTTCAGCTTCTTTCACACATGTCCATCATATATTTTTACCCAGGGCAGCACAGGCTCTTGGATTTTTATGGCGGAAGGCTAGTGCCATTGACGATTATGAATTGAGAAATGCACTGTTATATTGGCTTGATCAGTCTATTTGGGGTTTTTCGATTCTTAATAGATATCGATTGAGAGCATATTCCCACGTTAATCAATATTTAACTGGAGTTTATTATGTGCCTTCTCAAACTGCTGAGCCAACACCCAGGTACAACTTGGAAGGGAAGCTAAAACGGCTTATCAAGGTATTTTCACATTTTAGCGCAAACAAAAGCCTCATTGCGGTAAACACCAACTCGATTTCTAATATACCTATGCCAAATGAATGCATTGATTACATTTTTACTGATCCGCCATTTGGAGACAATTTAGCCTATTCTGAACTTAATTTTATTGTTGAGGCATTTTTGAAAGTTTTTACAGAACAAAAGAGTGAAGCGGTAATAAGCAAAAGTCAAAGAAAGGAGCTTCTTCAATATTACAATCTAATGAAGGATTGTTTCTATGGCTACTATGATGCATTGAAGCCAGGGCGTTGGATGACTGTTGAGTTCTCAAACACAAAGGCATCAGTATGGAACAGCATTCAAACCGCCCTTACCGAAGCAGGATTTATTGTTGCGAATGTATCTGCGCTAGACAAAAAGCAGGGCAGCTTTAACGCTGTAACTAATACTACGTCCGTCAAGCAAGACCTCGTTATCTCAGCCTACAAGCCAAACGGCGGTTTTGAAGAGCGCTTCCAGAAGGAGGCACAAACCGAAGAAGGCGTGCTGGGATTTTGTCCGCACACACTTGAAATATCTGCCGATCACCAAGCAACAGGGAGCCTTGCTGCAGTTTGTCACGGAACGCGATCCCCGCATCCTGTTCGACCAGATGGTGGCCTATTACGTCCGCAAGGGTTACCCCGTTCCGATCTCCAGCCAGGAATTTCAGGTAGGACTGGAGAAGCGTTTCATACCGCGTGATGGCATGTACTTCCTGCCAGACCAAGTTCCTGAATATGACAAGAAAAAACTGGTATCAGGGGAAATAGGCACTTACGTTGATACCATCTTCGTTCACGACGAGCAAACTGCAATCGAATGGTTAAGAGCTCGACTTAAAGAAAAACCGCAAACCTTCTCCGACATCAACCCGCAGTTCATGCAGCAACTGGGCGGTTGGAGCAAGAACGAAGCCCAGCTCGACCTACGCGAACTACTGAACCAGAACTTCCTCTGCTACGACGGCAAAGGTCCAGTGCCCGAACAGATCCACGCCTACCTCTCCACCAACTGGAAAGAGCTGCGCAACCTGCCCAAGGATGACCCGACCCTGGTCACCAAGGCTCGTGATCGCTGGTATGTGCCCGACCCTAACAAGGCAGGTGACCTGGAGAAGCTGCGCGAAAAAGCGCTATTCAAGGAGTTCGAGGAGATACAAACAGGCCAAGAAAAAGCTCAAGGTCTTCCGCCTGGAAGCTGTCCGCGCCGGATTCAAGAAAGCCTGGCAGGAGCGCGACTATACCACCATTGTCGCCGTGGCCGACAAGATCCCCGACAACGTCCTGGAAGAAGATCCTAAGCTGCTCATGTGGTACGACCAGGCGGTAACAAGAATAGGTGATCGTGAGGGGCAGTCAGTATGAAGCTGAATGTAGGCACTATTCGAAGTGATTATGATGGATTTGACAGCATTGCCCGCATTGCTGAACAATCCTATGATCTGAGGTTGGAGCCTGCTGAGCTGGATTTTTCCAACTGCAGTTTGTTTGAAGCCAACATGGCCGCACCATTGTACGTCGTTGTGGCAAGACTTCGAGACGAGTTAAATGATGTTTCAGTAATCAATCTAAAGCCTGCTTTAGATACAATCCTTAGGAAAAATCATTTCCTGATTAAATTCCAAAAAAATGTTCTGATAGACACAAATCAGACAACCGTTCCATTTAAAACATTCAAGCTTCAAGCTGGCGAGCAGTTTTACGAGTATCTTGAATCCTACATGTATGGAAAAGGAATCCCTGTTATGTCAGAAGGTTTGGCTAAGCGTTTTCGACAGAGTCTTTTTGAGATTTTCCAGAATGCAGCTATCCATTCGAAATCAGAATCAGGAATTTTTACATGTGGCCAATATTTTCCTCAAATGTATCGCCTTGATTTCACGATTGCCGATGCGGGGATTGGTATACGGGAAAATGTTCGTCAATATACTGGAAATGCGAAGATCAGTTCCCGTGCAGCCATAAAATGGGCGCTTACCGAAGGAAATACGACAAAAACGGGAAATCAACCGGGTGGTCTCGGTCTGAAATTGCTCAAAGATTTTATCCGTATGAATAAAGGAAAACTTCAAATTGTTTCTCGATTCGGTTACTACGAATTCTCTACAACTGGTGATAATTGCATGAAGCTTAACCATGATTTTCCCGGGACATGTGTGAACATAGAGATTAACACTCAAGATGGTAGCAGCTACTACCTGAAATCTGAGTTGAGTAGTAACGATATTTTTTGATTTTAAAGGATTTCATAATGAATGATCGAGTAAATATCAGAGTTGTAGACATCACTTGGGGGATCGCTTTGTATCTCTGCTGAGGATGGGCAAAAAGTGTTTGAAAAAGTGTTACCTCTTCTAAAGAATGGCAAGCCAGTTACCATTTCGTTTGATCATGTGAGCATGGTAATTTCTCTCTTTCTCAATGTCGCAATTGGTCAACTGTATGGCTCGTTAAGTGAAGATGAGGTACGCGCTTTAGTTCAGGTTGAGGGGCTTTCCGGGGAAGACATGGAGCTTCTGAAGCGCGTTGTCGACAATGCCAAGAAATATTACGCGAACCCGAAGGGTTATGATGCAGCATGGCAGGAAGAGGGTAACGAAGATGAACAATAAAGCTTATAACCTCGCTTTTTCCTCTCTTACACAATTGGAGAACAGATTTTATTAGATGCCAACATTTGGCTCTATCTATTCCCAGCTCCGGGTAATCCACAATACCATTTTGCAAATCACGTATTCTTCAGCCTTTGCAAAACTTATTCAGGCAAAGGCTCGGCTGATACTGGACCCGATTGTTTTGAGCGAGTATTTCAACCGTTATTGTCGTTTAGAATGGGAAGGCAATTTCAGATCCCAATATTCGAAATACAAGAATTTTAGGCGGTCCTACAGATTTTCATGCGGTGGCTTCTTCGGCTTATACGTTTGCATCAAAAATTCTAAGCTTTTGCCACATCCACTCGATTTCAGCTAATGAACTGGATCTCAATCAGGCTCTAACAGATTTTAAATCCGGGCTGGTTGATTTCAATGATGCACTTCTCGTAGATCTTTGTAAAAAGCGAAACTTGCAGCTGATGACCAACGAAGCAGACTTTCAACATGGAGGTATCGAAAATACTGACAACCAATTCCCGATCTGTTGAGAGCGTGTCCATAAAGCATTCGCTTCGGAAAAAACGTCTTGGCTTGAGGTATGCTGAATTTTGTGGAGTCCAATGTTGTAATGGTCAACAAAAACCGGACACCTATTCAGGCAGCGTTGTTAAAAAATTCTCGCTCGAATTCGATCGGGGCTTTGTAGCCTAATGCCGAGTGTGATCGGCGACCGTTATAAAAAGCCAAATAATCGACTATGCTTGATTTTGCTGCTGCTTTGGTTTTAAATTTTTCATAGTTGAGTTGTTCGTATTTCAGGCTGCGAAAGAACCGTTCAGTCGGTGCATTATCCCAACAATTGCCTTTGCGACTCATGCTCTGTTCCATACCCATTATCATTAGATGTTGGCGATATTCCCGACTTGCATATTGGCTGCCGCGATCCGAATGATGCAACAAGCCTGGCGGCGGCTTACGGCGCCAAAACGCCATTTGCAGGGCTTTAACGCAAAGCGAAGTCCTCATGTGGTCGTCGATCGCCCAACCCACGACTTGGCGGGAAAACAGGTCGATTACTATCGCAACATACAGCCAGCCTTGTAATGTCCACACATAGGTAATATCGGTCGTCCAAACCTGGTTCGGCTTGGTAACTTGAAATTGCCGATCCAGCCGGTTGGGCGAAATCACCTCATTATGGTTGCTGTCGGTTGTGACTTTAATCCGCTTTGGATAGCGTACTTGTAGCTCTAAATCGCGCATGATCCGCCGCGTCTTAAACCGTCCAACGGCCATGCCCTGTTTCTTCAATCGATCGGATAGTCGTCGAGAACCAAAACTGCATTTGTTTTCCACGAAAATTTGACGAACTTTGTCCGCAAGATACTGATCTTGCCGCATAACTACACCAGCGCACTTAGCCTGACACCAGGCATAGTAGGCACTTGCGCTAACTTCCATCACACGACACAGCACGGTTACCGGATAGGTCTTCTGTTGCACCTGAATAAACCCGTACTTTATTCGGCTTCTTTCGCAAAGAAGAGTGCGGCCTTTTTTAATATCTCTCGCTCCATCCGCAATTGTTCATTTTCCTTACGTAAACGCAGCAATTCGGATTGATTCTCCAAACTCAATCCCGGCTTTTTCGCTATCGATTCAATGCCTGAAGGCTTACGCTCCGCCCGAACCCAGCGCCTCAAAGCACTTAACGATATGCCCAGATGCGCAGCAGCCTGCTGTTGACTATAACCTTTCTCGAGAACCAACCGGGCTGCATCTTGTTTAAATTCCAAACTATATTTGGGCCTATTGTGTTTTATCTCACTCATTTAGGGTCACCTCTTGTGACAGTATATAATCTGCCTTTAGATGTGTCCGGAGTTATTAGACCATTTCATAGCTGTTTTCAACAATTTTGGGTCGATACCAATTGATCTGTTCCACTTGGTTTTCCTGCCATGATTCTTTTCCTGGTAATACATGGCTATATTGCTCCATTTCTTCAATTTTTAATGTGAATTAGAATATGTCATTCAGAAAAATATTTGAATTATCTATGAGCGCTGCATCCTCTTACTTGTAGCATTTTTAGATCGAACATGATCAATCCCTTTCCGCAATCCTTCTTTCCTACTGCTTAGATATGACTATGGGATTGATGTATCATAATTTTTGTGAGGCACAGTGAATTTTCACTCATATTCATCTTTTTTTAAAACACTTAAAGCCAGCCAATTGTAAGCAAAAATTTGAGTTATTAAACTGAATATGGTGGCATGAGCATCATGTTTAATATTGTTAGTTTAAAACAATAAACCTGTGTTTCACAGATATCTTGTTATTCATGATTATCCGGCACTATAATTCGTTCTCGGCAAGTATGAGATTCAACCGAAAATAACTTTGAGGCATACAAAATGAATATTCTTGTAACAGGTGGTGCTGGCTATATTGGTAGCCACACTATCATAGAGCTACTTAACAATAAACACGATGTCATTATCATTGATAATCTATTAAATAGTAGTAAAGTAGCGATAAATCGAATCGAGAAAATTGTTGGAAAAAAACTTGCATTTTACGAAAAAGACGTCCGTAATAAGCAAGCACTTGAAGAAATATTTTCAAAGCATCAAATTGACGGTGTTATTCATTTTGCTGGTCTTAAAGCGGTGGGCGAGTCGGTGAGAGTGCCACTCAAGTATTACAATAATAACCTTATTTCCACAATCTCATTATTAGAGGTTATGGAATCTCATGAGGTCAGGCAATTGGTTTTCAGCTCATCAGCCACCGTTTATGGTGACCCAGTAATCGTTCCGATCAAAGAATCTGCCACACTCCCCGCTAAAGTTACTAACCCATATGGTCAAACAAAGCTTATTATTGAGACTATGCTCATGGATCTTGCAATAACCAATAATAATTGGCAAATTACTGCACTGCGCTATTTTAATCCAATAGGTGCGCACGAGTCTGGAACTATCGGTGAAGATCCAAGCGATATACCTAATAACCTTATGCCCTATGTCAGTCAGGTTGCAGTCGGCAAACTCAAGGAGCTTTCTGTATTTGGTAATGACTATCCTACCCCTGATGGTACAGGCGTACGTGACTATATTCATGTAACCGACCTTGCGAAAGCACACGTAGCAGCTCTAAACATACCTGCTACACCGAACGAGTATCGTGCAGTAAATGTTGGTACAGGCAAAGGCACAAGCGTGCTGGAGCTTGTTAATGCATTCGAACATGCAAGTGGCGTAAAAATACCTTATAAAATTACTGACCGGCGGCCCGGTGATATCGCAGCATGTTATGCTGATCCAAGCCTAGCGCACTCTCTCTTAGGCTGGCAATCACAAAAATCTCTTAAAGATGCCTGCGCAGATTCATGGCGCTGGCAAAGTGACAACCCTAATGGCTATAAAGGATAATGTTATAAAGCTATACTATCGAATTGATAGATAACTGTCTTGTTTTAAATATTTAAAATATCCTATTTTATTTGGAATAATTCCTTTATCAGAACATTGTCAAGCTTACAAAATGGGTTAAGCAGATCAGAAATTTTATAGAAAAAAACTGGGAATTGAATGAAGAGCCGGTCCAATTTTTGAGTCAAGTTTTCCAAGGCTTAGAAGCGAATAGAGTATTGAAGGCCAACTCCCTTAAAAGCTTGATCAGTCTTACCCCCTTGAATATTACTATAAAATGCTCCGACACTAAGTGTGTCTCGGCCAAATAATGAAACCCCCATAGCTAGCCGGCCGTTATACCCAAAAACATCATTGGGCCATACCCATCCTGCCCAAGCATCTGCAAGAATAAAAGGTTGTCTCAATACACCTTGATCGGATCCTCCATAACGAAAAGCCGTTCCTGCACCCATCGTACCGAATTTTTGTGTGATGAGTGTTTCCACATTCGCTACAGATGCTCCCAATAACCCATTCAATTCAGAAGGGAGTATTCCTACTAAGTCATTGCTTTCCCATGTACCTTGTAATCTAACTTGCCAATCTTGAATGCCCGTAAGTAGAGATTTTCCCAGAATTCCTTGCAACTTATAGCCTGTACCTAGAGTACCCCTTTCTCTCGTCAGATAACGATGACCATCAATATCCAAACTCATAAATGAGTTTGATGGTAATTGCGTTGTAACATTGAATAAAAGGATATCTTTTGCTCCAAGCGCTCGTAATGGCCCTGTTTCAAACGGTATTTCATTCACTCCAACACGCAAGCTTGTTTTCACTTTATTGGTTATATCTTTGTTGACTCTAGCAGCGCCATAAACCAGAGAGGCATCTTCTCTGAGATTGCCACCCAGATTGAACTGGAGCATTCCTTCTTTAAAAGGATGTTTATATTCTGTACTAAGATCAACTTCAGTATCAGCAGGTAACCTAATGTTGGGATTGTAGAATTCAAATACGTATTCTTCAGTTCCATGCCAAGTACCCCTCCTAATAGGGGAGTATTAAAACGCGCCCGACCTTCGATAAAATCTATAGCACCAAGACTTCTAAAATCAACATTGCCTATTATTTGCCTGCTTGATTTCACCGCCAATTCATCTCTGGTATGAAAAAGATATGATTGCAATACAGGTGATTGGTCTTTATTTTCCTCAAGAAGATCATAAGTTAATGCTAAGGCCTCTTTATTTCTGTTTAAACGTTTAAGCACTTCCATTTTGTTGATCTTCGTAAGCTTATCGCTTTCTTTTTCAAGAATATGCTCAGCAGTAGCGAGATTATTTTCCGCCAAAGCTAAGGTAAGACGCTGCCAACTTGGTGTTTCTTGCCTGGCAATATGTTCTTGCAGTAACCAATGCCGAGCAGCGGAATAGTTCTTCTGAGACAAATATGCAGCAACAAGCAGCTCTTGAACAAAAGGATCATCGTATCCTTTTTCAATAAATTTTTTCAAAACAGACACTTCAGCATTTGCGCCTGCCATATTCCGCACTAAAGCTAAATATTCAGTGCGCAAAATCTCCTTCATCCTTTTGCTTGGTTCATTATCAATTTTGTTAAAACGAGATCTTAAGTTAAACAAAACATGTTTCCGCAGGTGCCAGGCTTTGTCTGCATACCCTGCCTGGCTCAAGACATCTGCATAGGTAAGCTGCCATAGATAATCATCCGGGCTGATTTGTGACTTACGTTCAAGCCAAGACAAAGCTTTTTTGTGCTGACCAATCTTAGCTAAAGCTACCCCATAACTACCCCATAACAATGGATTTTCCAACGCTTCTGATTGCCACCTTTCAAGGTAAGATTTAAGTAATTTTCTGTCATTTTGCTCAATAAGACTCCATAAAATGCCTTCTTTGGCAACAACAGAAGCGGGATTAATTGTCAATGCTTGTTGATAGTGCTTTATAGCTATTTTGGGATTGTTCTCATGAATATCTAACTGAGCACGCAAGAGCCAATACATTTCTGAATCCTGGAATTTCGATTCATTACTTATTGCTATTTGTAAGAGTTGCTTCAGTTGAGCTGGCAAACCGGCCTCATTAGCAATATCCATAGAAAGCAGTAGCCAGCGAGGTTCATTAAAACGATCATACGCTTCTTCACCAAGTGCGATAGCTTCTTCTGCTTTATCTGTATCTCGTAATCTTTGAATTAATCGTTCTGCAACAAGTGTATTAGCTTTTTTCGTTTTCCATAGAATGTTATAAGCTGAAAATGAATCCTCAGGCCGTTCTAACTCCCACGAAAGCTCGCCAAAAATCTGCCAGTAATAAGAATCTTTATCTGACGCATCATCTCGATGTGATAACAATAGTAAAAATGCCTTCTCAGATTGGCCATTTTTCCACAATAATTTAGCTTGATGGGCCACAGCATCTGATAGACGATTGAATTGTGCTCCAACCGTTTGCCAGGTTGCTATGGCCTCGCCTATTTGTCCCGCATTTTCTTGTGCTTTAGCCAATGCTTCCCATGCCTGCATATTTTCCGGATAACGCTTTAAATAGGACTTCAAGAAATTAATTTGATCGGATATATTGCCTGCCTCATTAAAAGCAAACAATAAATTTTCAATTTCCTCTTCGGTTAGTTCACGCATGCTTGCTCGTTGCTCTAGCATTTCTATGGTGATATTGAAAAAATAGAGCGCTTTTGAGAGATCAATTGAATTGATAATTGCGGCCTCATCTTGTCTATTTCTTGCTAACCATAACCATGCTTTTAAAGCTAACCCCGGTTTATCAGCCCATTCTGCAATACGAGCTAAACTTTCATGAGCTTCATCATCATCTGGAACAATTTCTACTAACTGCTGAGCTAAGGCCAGAGCTGGCTGAATTTCTCCAACGGCAAGAGCACGATCAATTTGTTTTTTAATTTGCTCTGGATCGTCAGGATCTAATGCCAAACGCAAGATACCCAATTCATAGGCGTTTTTCGGATTCTTGTTGGCCATATAAAGAGTGATTATTTCATCAAGAAGTGCTGGGTCTTTCGGGAACTTCTGCTGATAGGTGCGAAAATATTCCGCAGCCAGGTTGCTATCACCAACTGCTCGTAATGCTTGAAGCGCTAGAAATGCAAATTTTCTGGCCTCGACTATATCTTCCGATAATTCATAGCATTTATGATATGCTTCTGCTACTTTATAATGTAAGCCAGATGCGAGATACCATCGCGCTGATTCATTTAATTTCTCAATTCTTTCGGTAGGGTTGAGAATCATGGTGGACCATTGGTCATACAAATTTGCAGCAATAACTGGTTGATTAAGCTCCAGGCTAAGCTTAATAACATTAGAAATTAAAGTTACTGGGATCGGATTTTTACTAATATCAGTGATAATGTTTTGTAGTTTAGTTAGCTCTGTTTTCCGATTTGGGTCTTCTGCCGCTAATGAGAAATATTTCCTTAAATCAATTTCTAGCATTAAAAGTTTGGCTTCTAACGCTATGGGACTATTTTCTCCTATTAATGATTCTAACTCTAAGTGAGCCTTATCGTCTTCTCCTAAATTAATATAGTGGCGGGCAAGTTCAAGACGTAGACCAGCGTTATCAGGATTGATATTCAAAAGAAGCTTTAAATATTGTACTGAAATACTGTCGGGTTTGACTAATTGCAGAAATTCTTTTAATCGCTCCTCTTTATAAACATAAAAGAAAAGCGAGAAAATAATAGCTAATGTGATGGTAAATATAACTATCGCTCTTTTAGAATTATCTGGCAATTTTTGATTCATGGTCTTAAGAACCGCAATTGAACAAGATATAGCGAATAGAGAATCGGAGATAAAACCGGGTACATTGATGCTGTGGAAATGGCTCCAATAGCGGTAAGTAATAATGCATCCATGCTGAAGTTGACAAACGATATGTCATATAACGTAATCATAATTGGGATTAACGAAAAAATTTCGAGAATGTCTCTATATGTCATAAGTTTGACTTCTTAAGCAAGGACTCTATTGCAATTCTTAGATTTTTTTAAAATTATGTGCCTCAATAACTAAAACCAATAATATCCACAAACATTACACAATTTACTTTCATTAATTAATATAATTAGCCAGCCATAACTGGTTACCGAAAATTTTAGAAATTAATATTACACAATGGATTATGCATTTTGCATTTTATTGATCCATTATCGTAAAAAAAGTTTCACATATATCTGTTGAAAAGCTAAAAGTTTTAAAGCATTGGCTGTACTGAAAGAGTTTTTTAAGAATCTTGCAATAACATTGAATGTAGCTACACGATTAACGTATGTAGTGCTCAGGATTCCAAGCTGTATTTGTTCCTTTCAGGGCTATAACCTAGTTTGTGCAGTGGGAACTTAATCAGCAATTGAGAATGATCATAGATTATGGAATATTTAAGGAATCCGTATGCTAATTCTATTGAGACCTGACCGTACAAATGGCAAATATGGGAAATAATAGAAACGCTATGGGATGGTTCATGGCCATTGCGGTTACGGTAAAGAGTGTGCAAGTGTAAATACATTCTTAGCTCCCCAGCTAGTAGTTTACGGCTATAAAACTCCACTTGAGCCTTGCTTTTTAAAAAGTGGAATTCACCTTGTTAATGATAAGAACTAGGTAAGTGATGCAAAACTGTTCCCCAAATCTCATTCATAGTTTTTATCAGGTTTTTTAGAATAATTTTTCCTGAAAATTTGTGCTTAAAATAATCAATGTTACTTGCGAAACAAGGGATACAGCATAAATAATACTCCAATAAAACACTTATTGAAGTACCCTTAAGCATATTTTGTTTAAATTGATCATTTACAATTATTTTGTTATTTTTTTGTTTAGGTTCTGTTGACATTTCGTAATAATCCACGAGAATCTGATTCATTTCCTGTGAGAATGAATAGCAGAACAGAACTAACCGATGAGCAATGGGAATTTTTATACCGACTCTTGCTGCTTCAAGAGCGAGTTTATATCGGAAGCGTTGAGGCATGTCGCCGTTTTTTGAATGCAGTGTTGTGGATTTTACGCAATGGCGCACAATGGCGCTTGTTGCCACAGTCATTGGGCAAATGGAATTCAGTTTTTAAACGTTTTTCACGCTGGTGCAAGCATGAAGTCTGGAAATTTCTGCACGTAGGCTGCAGCCAATATCCCGACTTACCACAAATTCTGATTGATAGTACGATTATCCGTGCACATGCTTGTGCTGCTGGCGCAACAAACAGTTCGGCGCAAGCAGAAGCCCTGGGGCGCTCGAAAGGCGGCTTCACCACTAAAATTCATGCTGTTACCGATGCGTTAGGCAGCCCGCTGGATTTTATCCTGACTGGCGGTCAAGCCAGCGATATCGGACCAGCTGAGAATCTGTTGGCTCTGACGGCAGAAGGCGCGGTCGCTCTGGTGGGTGATAAAGGTTATGATAGTGATGCTTTTATTCAAACGCTCACTGAAAAAGGCGTTGAACCTGTTATTCCGCCTCGCAGCAATCGAATCAATGCGAGAGATTGCGATTGGTTCGTTTATAAAGAGCGTCATTTGATTGAGTGTTTCTTCAACAAAATTAAGTATTACAGAAGAATATCCTGACGCTATGAAAAAATGGCTGGAAATTATATGGGGTTTATACGATTTGCCTCAGCATTAATTTGGCTCCGCTAAAATGTCAACAGAACCTAGTGCTTTCTTAATTTCTAGATTGATTAGTAATGGTAGTGTTTATTAATATGCAATAATACATTAGCAAGCGATGTGTTTGAGCAACTGGTGCTATACAATGCTAATATATTGCAAACTTAAAATCTTGAGTTTAAAAATTTATCTCTATCAAATTTTTTACTCGATTTTCAAGCCTTCCAAATCCTATTTCTTAAGGATTTACGATCAGCCGGACAGTAGGGAAGAAACTATTAAATTAATCAATCGAAAAAGGAGAAGTTTATGTTGATTGGCAGTGAAAAAATCCTACGATTTGCTCATCTAAAATTTAGATTTTTCTTTTTTATTATCTTGCTGAATTTGTTAATAGCATGTTCGGTAATCGATATACAAAAAAGTGCTCCACTTTCTTCTTCTGAACGTTGGTTAATTTTACCTTTTCAAAATTATTCACAGACACCACGCGCGGGTGAACAAGTTGAAGAAATATTATCTACTTTGCTCAGAATTCGAGGCATCCCAAATATAGAAATGTATCAACTTGATGATAACAAGAATGATTGGGCCGAATCTAATGACCGCAAACGTCAGGAAAATGCCATGTCACTTGCGATCAAAGAGAATGTTTCTTATGCAGTTACAGGCAGCGTTGATGAATGGCAATATAAGCTTGGTGTTGGCAGTGAACCAGTTGTTGGTCTGACCATTAGAATTATAGAGCTCTCTTCTGGCAGAGTTATTTGGTCTGCAAGCGGCGCACGATCTGGGTGGAGTACGGAATCACTAAGCGGCACTGCACAAAAATTAATCAAGAATTTGATCTCCGACCTTAGCATTACTTGAGTAAAGAACCTTGTGTGTAATCACATTTTTTGAGAGCCTTCCCTTTCCTCAGGAATTTGATAATTATTATTTTAAACTAGCTATACCAATATCATACTATTGATGTGGTGTAATTGAAGGCTTTATGCTTGTGTGAGCCCTATAGATTGTGCTGGAAGACTCGATTCTTATGTTTGTGAAGTTCTCTCCTTCGCTCTACATATGTTAGAGTATGGCGATGACATTATCGTTGCAGTTCTGTATAGCATTATGTGTTGATGAGTTAGAGGTATTGTTCGAACTTTTGCATAAAACCGATTTTCGGTGGTTTGTCAATGCGAGACCATGGTTAAACTCCCACAGGTTGATCCATGGTTCCATCTTTAACGATTTATGAATTTTTCTGACTGATTATTGCCATTGACAAAATTTCGTCATAGCTGGTCGAGTTAATGTGCTTATCTTTCGGGTCATTGAGGAGTCAGTGCAGCTATTGTTTAGAAAATTCTGCTGTTGGCAGTTCTGTGGTCTTTGTGGCAAGATACATCAGCGCTTTACTAGTTAGAATCGTCAAGCTGACCAATTTTATACCGAGATAGAGCTCATGGCGGCTTATCTATTAGAATAATTACTTAATTCTTAGGATTCAGGATTCCGAAATTTTATTTGAAGATTTGGAAGATTTTATAATGTGGTAGAAATTGAAAAGTCGAATCAGCTCGATTAACGATACGATGAGCTAAATTCTTGAAGAGATATGCTGAGTGTGTCAAATGTATCATCTGCTGGTGTCATGCTTTTAAAGTATGACAGGTTTTTGGAGATCTGATAGCAGTAAGCAAAAGCGCTTTGCTTTATATCAAATCTAATTTTTTAAATTTAATTAACAATTTTTATATTCAACAATTGAATAAGTCGATACTACCAGGAAAAGGAGAAATAACTAAATGGATAGAGTCCATTATTATTACTATATTACTTCCTGTAATCGGCTATGCCATTAATTCTTTAGATCCTTTTTTTGTAAATTATCATTTTCCCTGGTTGATTCTAGCTCCTTTATTAATCGCACTTCGACATGGGCTTGCTTATGGGGTGGTGGCTGCTACAGTGCTTGTAGGATTAGTTACGACGGGCTTTTTATTTGATTGGCAAGAGGTTCCTTTTTTTCCAAAAGAAATGATAGTCGGTTTATTGCTGGTCACAATAATTTCAGCTGAATTTCATGAAACTTGGATTCGTAAAATAAAATGCTTAGAGAGCAAATATAATCATACTAACGCGAGAATGAATAAGTTTACTCGCGAATATCACCTTCTTAAAGGATCACATCGTCAGCTAGAGTTACATGTAGCAAGTCAAGCAAAAAGTTTACGTTCTTTTTTGCATGATTTAGAACGGCATATTTTATCTTTAGAGAAAAATGAAGGTGAACCTCTAAAGGGTATCGGTGCAAGTATTCTTAAACTTTTTGGTGACTTTGCAAGTGTGCAAATAGCTGCAATATACGCGATAACAGATGATGAGCGAAAAGAAATTAATCCTGAGCCTGTGGCTTATTTAGGGCATGCACCACCTTTATTAATTTCAGATCCCTTAGTAAAAGAAGCCCTAAAAACAGGGCTTGTTGCGAGTATTAAATTAGAAAATGAAAATGCGATGGATACTCCTGGAACACTTGTCGCTATTCCTTTAATTGACGTTTATCAGAAAATCTGGGGACTGGTTGTTGTGAATGAGATGCCGCTATTTGCATTGCAGGAAAGTACCATGGATTTATTTGCTGTACTAGGGGGAAGTATCGGTGATCTGGTAAAGCGGCGTGCAGAGGCCTATAGTTATATAGATGATAAAGGAAAAGATGTTGAACTTAAATTGCGACGTGTTTTAAATGAAATTAAACTTTTAAAGACATCTGCTATGTTGATTGGCGCAATTATCGACTCTGAAGAAGTGCAAAATAAGTATCTGACTAGATTTCAAGCTAATTTGCGAGGGGTTGATAAAATTTGGATTTTTAATGAAGAACAAAATTATAAAACTTATCTGATCCTGCTGCCTTATACGGATGAAAATGGTGCTAATGAGTTCTTAAACCGTATTGGATTATCAGCATTATTAGCTAAAAAAGTTTGCAATGAGTCCAATACTAAAGGCACTGGCTACCATGACAGTGAAGTTAGTCTCAATATATGGAGCTTAAATAATAAAACTTCACTAAAAAAATTAGTATCAGAAATTTATCAATTTTATAAGAAAAGAACGGCTTATTTTGATATTCAAAGATAAGAAATAAGAATGCGATTATTTCTAATTCTGTGTAATTTAATTCTACTTGTTCTAGCATTAGGATTAGAAATATACAGCTTTAAGTTAATTCTAAATGAATCTTTATCTGAACAAATTTTAATAACATCTCTTTTTCTTCATTTTGTTGCGAGTATCATAGCTGCCTGTATTTTTCCAACAATAATGGCATCTAATCGAAAACAACCTCAGTTGAAGATCAATATTTTCTTTTTTGTGGTTGTTTTTTATTTGCCGGTGTTAGGATTAGTAGGATTAACCTTGGCAATACCATTCATCATTCGTCATTCTCCTAAACCCAAAAAAACCAATTTTGCTGTGAGCTTAAGTAAAATCAGGAATCTTCCTGATATACCGGCGCAGGCTATAGATGATAATTTTGCAAACTTACATAGTTTGTATCGGTCCAGAAATCCTGATAAAAGACTTAAGGCGATATATGCTTCATTAAAAATAAAGGATCAGGATGCCATTCCACTTTTGCGTATGGCACTTAGTGATCCAGTTGATGATATCAGGTTGCTTGCTTACGCTTTATTGGACAGAAAAGAGCATGGGATCAGCGAACGAATTAAGCATTCGAAGCAAAAGCTTGAAAAAATAGAAAACTCAAGAAATAAACGCTTGTATCGTCAGATTGCAAATGACTATTGGGAATTAGCAAATCTTGGTCTAACTCAAGGGGAAGCACGAAATTATGTGCTCAATATGGCCTGCAAATATATTGAACTGGGTCTTAAATATTACCCCCAAGATGTGGGATTATGCTTCCAGTATGCACAAATCTTGCTGAAGCTGGGAAATTTTGAGCGTGCATATGAACAATTTAAAAAAGCTGAGAGTCTGGGAATGGAGCATAAAAAGTTACTGATTTACTATGCAGAAATTGCTTTTCATAGACATCAATACTACAAGGTAAAGCAATTAATGGCAGAGATAGATTATCCAGCAGCTTATCCTCAATTAACATCGGTAGTACAATTTTGGCAGAAAAGAAACTAATACAAAAAAAACAAAAGCATGCAGATATTACTCTCTTGCTAGAGGGCACTTATCCTTTTATTAGGGGAGGAGTTTCAGGCTGGGTACACCAGTTAATAGAAGGACTTCCACAGTACACATTTGCACTGGTTTTTCTGGGATCGAAGGAAAAAGATTATACCGATCCGAAATATGCCGTACCTAGTAATGTAGTTCATCTGGAATGCCATTACTTGTGGGACCCTTTTTCATTCTCTAAGCCAAAAGCCTGTAACGGTAATGATGAGTATATTAAGAGCTCAAGCAAGCTCCACGATTGGTTTCGCAATCCTTGTTCAAGCTTCGATGAAGCACTAGTAAGTAAAATTTTGGTTTCTTTGGGACAACCGTCTGGCTTTACTGTGGAGGAGTTTTTTTATAGCGTAGCGGCATGGGAGCAGATCTGTAAGCAATATAATGAAAATAATGCAGACAATTCATTCATAGATTACATATGGGCAATTAAATCCATGCATGCTCCGTTATTTAAGATCGCCAACATTGCTCACCAATTTGCGCTTAGTACAGGAACATTTCATACTGTGTCTACAGGTTTTGCAGGTTTGTTAGGAGTATTATTGCATTATTTAACCCACCGACCGTTAATACTAACGGAACATGGTATTTACACAAAAGAAAGAAAAATAGATTTGCAGTCTCTTTTTATCAAGGAGCATCGTGATTTATTAAGTGATGCTTATCATATGGGAATGCAATATCAGGAGCTATTATGGCTAAGATATTTTGAATCATTGGGACGGCTTATTTATAAAGCATCGAACCCTATTATTAGTCTTTATGAGAAAAATAGAGAACGGCAGATTGCTGATGGCGCAGATCGCGACCGTACAAAGGTTATACCAAACGGAATGGAAATCGAGCGTTTTCTTACTCTACGCGCGCAACGACCAGAAAAAATTCCTCTCGTGATTGGATTGCTGGGAAGAATAGTACCTATAAAGGATATTAAAACTTTTATTCGGGCCATGCGTACGGTGGTTACTCAATTACCTGAAGCTGAAGGTTGGCTGATTGGTCCTGATGATGAAGATAAAGAGTACGCACAAGAATGTAGGGATTTAGTGCTGGAGCTGGAATTGGAAAAAAACGTACATTTTTTAGGATTCCAAAAAATAAGCGATGTGCTTCCTCGTCTAGGATTGTTGGTATTGTCATCAATCAGTGAAGCTTTTCCACTAGTATTACTTGAGGCCTATGCAAGCGGTTTACCAGTTGTGACAACTGATGTGGGTTGCTGTCGGGAAATCATCGAAGGCAGTAGCGACGAAGACCGTGCTTTGGGATGCGCTGGAATAGTAGTTCCCATCGCTAATCCAGAAGCCATTGCAGAAGCAATTATTACACTGCTGACCGATGAGAATCGATGGTATTCAGCACAAAGAGCTGGCATTCAACGAGTTGAGAGCTATTATACGCAGTCTAGAATGTTAGACGGCTATAAAACAATTTATGATCAGGCATTGATACAATAATGGCGGGCATTGGGTTCAGACTACGTGAACTGATGAAGGCAGATACTCTATCTGGAGTATTGTTAGCGTATAGTTTCGCCGGAATTATTGGTTCTGGCCCATGGGTATTATCGATCGTTGGGATACTATTAATTGGTTTCATCAGCACAGATAGCTCCTCTGTCCCTTATTTTGTAGGACAGTTCCAGATATCGGTAACTTATCTGATGGCGATATCTTTAATTCTGACTGGTCCATTACAGTTAATCATCACGCGTTTTATTGCTGACAGGGCGTATGAAAAGCATGAGGAACTAGTTCTGCCAAACCTGATTGGTGCAATATGTCTTGTAATCACTGTAATCGGAACACTTGCAAGCTTGTGTTTAATTTACTTCTTTGCTGGTTCTGTATTGTATCGCTTATTAATGTTAAGTGGTTTGATTATTCTTTCTACTATCTGGATAGTAGTGATCATTTTATCGGGACTCAAGGCATATCGTGAAATTTTGTTAGCATTTCTGTTAGGTTATGGGATAACGGTATGGGCTTCTAAAGAATTGGGTAAGTTTGGACTGGAAGGCTTGCTTTCTGGTTTTGTTGTAGGACAAGGCATCTTATTATTTATGCTTATGGTTGTAGTTTTTAATTCCTATTCAAGTAATAAACTGATTGCTTTTGATTTTTTGCGACGAAGACAGATATTTCCAAGCTTGGCAATTACTGGCTTACTTTATAACGTAGCTATTTGGGTTGATAAGTTTATTTTCTGGTTCAATCCTGAAACAAGTGCTTCGATCATTTTTCCTTTAAGAGGATCGGAGCTTTATGATCTTCCAATATTTCTTGCTTATTTATCAATCATACCTGGGATGGCCGTATTTTTATTACGAATAGAAACAGATTTTGTAGAAAAATATACAAAGTTTTATGGTGCTATTAATGGCGGTGCTTCCTTAAGGCTTATTTTAGAAATCTATGAAGAAATGGTTGCAACCATTCGAAGAGGATTTTTTGAAATCATTAAAGTGCAGGGAATGACTATCGTTATCCTGTTGGCTCTAGGAGATAAATTATTAACATGGGTGGGAATATCACCTTTTTATAAAGTATTGTTAAATATTGACTTGATTGCGGTCGGAATACAAGTATTACTGCTGGCCGTTCTCAATTTATTGTTTTATTTTGATTATCGTAAAGATGCACTCTATCTCTGTTTTTTATTTCTAGCCTCAAATATTATATTGACGTTTCTGAGCCAATATCTGGGGCCTGTATTTTATGGTTATGGTTTTGCCTTATCCGTTGCGTTAACAACAGTAGTTGGTATGGTCATCGTCTCAAAGAGACTTAATCTGTTGGTGTATGAGACATTTATGCTACATTATAAATCTGGAGATTAAAAATTAATTAATCTTTAAGAGGTAAGTTATTCGGTTTTGCTGAAGGTCGTCATCTTAATGCTCATTTCATGGGAAAGGGAAAATATGAAATTAATCTTCTTGAACTATCGAGCGGTTGTATTGCTTCTTCAAGCATGGTTTTATTGAGTATCTGCTTGCCCCTACAGGCAAACCAGAGTATCGCATTTTTCTATGGTCGGCCTGTTCCGGTGAATTTACTTTCACATTATAAGCAAGTAGTAGTGGAGCCAGAGAATATGGATAATCTGGATGATCTCCATGCTAAAGGAACAAACGTATTTGCCTATATAAGCATAGGAGAAATCCATCCGACACGCTCTTGGTATTCAGAAATTCCCAAATCCTGGATTCTGGGCAGTAATGAAAAATGGGGGAGTCGTATTATTGACTTAACTCAACAAGGATGGCATGACTATCTCATTAATAAATATTTAAGTAAGCTGTGGAAAGAAGGATATCGCGGCTTTTTTCTGGATACAATGGATAGTTATCAAAGCGCTGTCCATGGTTCTGATGGTCGATTGCGTCAGGAAAAAGCATTGGCAAGCCTCATTAGCCGTATTCATCAACATTTCCCAGGGGTTAAACTTATTTTTAACCGTGGGTTTGAGGTTTTACCGGAAGTTGGCCGATATGCTGTCGCGCTGGCTGCAGAATCACTATTCGAAGGCTGGGACCCAGCTAAACAAGAATATACCGAAGTTAAAGAAGCAGATCGTCACTGGTTGCTGGAAAAGCTCAGGCAGATACGAGATCAATATGGATTACAGATAATTGTTATCGATTATGTTGACCCAAAGCAGAGAGAGTTGGCGCGAAAGACTGCTAAACGAATATCTTACTTGGGTTTTACACCTTGGGTGGCCACTCCAAGACTCGATATTCTTGGTGTCGGATTGTCGGAAGTTTTTCCCCGCACCATCATAAAATCGGAAATTAAAAATTAATTTAACCCATCTAAGAGGCAAGTTTCTCGGTTTTGCTGAAGGTAGTTGGCTTCGTGCTTATCTCATGGAAAAGAGGAAAATATGAAATTAATCTTCTTGAACTATCGAGCAGTTGTACTCCTTATTCATAGCATAATTTTATTGAGTATCTGCTTGCCCCTACAGGCAAACCAGAGTACCGCATTTTTCTATGGTCGGCCTGTTCCGGTGAATTTACTTTCACATTATAAGCAAGTAGTAGTGGAGCCAGAGAATATGGATAATCTGGATGATCTCCATGCTAAAGGAACAAACGTATTTGCCTATATAAGCATAGGAGAAATCCATCCGACACGCTCTTGGTATTCAGAAATTCCCAAATCCTGGGCTCTGGGCAGTAATGAAAAATGGGGGAGTCGTATTATTGACTTAACTCAACAAGGATGGCATGACTATCTCATTAATAAATATTTAAGTAAGCTGTGGAAAGAAGGATATCGCGGCTTTTTTCTGGATACAATGGATAGTTATCAAAGCGCTGTCCATGATTCTGATGGTCGACTGCGTCAGGAAAAAGCATTGGCAAGCCTCATTAGTCGTATTCATCAACATTTCCCAGGGGTTAAACTTATTTTTAACCGTGGGTTTGAGGTTTTACCGGAAGTTGGTCGATATGCTGTCGCGCTGGCTGCAGAATCGCTATTTGAAGGTTGGGATCCAGCTAAACAAGATTATACCGAAGTTAAAGAAGCAGATCGTCATTGGTTGTTGGAGAAGCTAAGGCAGACACGAGATCAATATGGATTACAAATAATTGTGATCGATTATGTTGAACCAAAGCAGAGAGAATTGGCGCGAAAGACTGCTAAACGAATATCTGACTTAGGTTTTACACCTTGGGTGGCCACTCCAAGACTCGATATTCTTGGTGTCGGATTGTCGGAAATATTTCCAAGACGAATTTTAGCGCTTTATGATGGGCAAGAGCATCCAGAAGGATTGCAGCGAACTGATGTGCATAAATTACTTGCCATGCCACTAGAATATATGGGTTATACAGTTGATTATTTAGATGTAAACAGTGGACTACCAGCTCAATCACTGATAGGACAATATGCCGGGATTGTCACCTGGTTCAACAACGATACTTTACGAGGACCAATAAATTATAGAGATTGGCTATTAAGCCAAATAGATTCTGGCATAAAGGTTGCTATTCTGGGTAATCTAGGTTTTAAAGCTAATAATACTTTTTTGCAGCATTTGCAGGTCAAATTAAGTCAGGCAGCAATAAAAGAGCCGCTCAAAATTGAACGGAGCGATCAAATTATTGGTTATGAAGTGAAACCTCAGCCAAAAACACGCGGGTTCACCACTTGGCAAGCTTCAGGAAATATTGATACACATCTAAATTTGATAGATCAAAATAAACAATCTTGGGTCGCTGTATTTACTGGACAGTGGGGTGGAGTTGCCTTCCATCCTTATGTAATTGAGACTGGCTATGAGGGACGTCAGCGGTGGATTATCGACCCATTTAAATTTTTAACCAAGGCTCTCGACCTACCAGAAATACCTGTTCCTGATGTCACCACTGAGAATGGCAGACGCTTATTACTGGTGCAAATTGATGGTGATGGATCCAGCAATAAAGCAGAGATACCGGGAACACCCTTAACAATAAAAGTGATTCAGGATTATTTCTTAAAAAAATATAAATTGCCATCGACGGTTTCCATAATTGAAGGAGAAGCATCAAACGGTAACTCTACAGATAGGCTTACTGAAATCGAGAAAGTGGCGCGAAACATTTTTGATCTAAATAATGTTGAGATCGCTAGCCATTCTTATAGTCATCCTTCAACATGGTTCCCAAAGAACAATATTGATGCGAGAGGTGATGATTTTAACTTTTCCATTCCTGATTATAAGTTTAGCTTGGAACGGGAAATCGCTGGGTCGGTAAATTATATTAATAAAAAGTTAGCGCCTGAGAAAAAGCAAGTTCGTGTTTTTTTCTGGACTGGTGATGCGCTGGCAGATAAAGAAGCTTTAACTCTGGCGCATTCGCTTGGATTGGAGAATATGAATGGCGGTGGTGCGACTATAAGCAAAGATGAAAAAACCATGACACGTGTGCCCCCTGTGGGCTATGCAATTGGCGATCAATTTCAGGTATATGCTCCCATTGCAAGTGAGCATGTTTTTACGAACAGCTGGCAAGGCCCTTTTTACGGATTTAATCGGGTCATTGAAACTATGCAGCTTACTGATAGCCCGTTGCGCCTGAAACCATTGCATATCCATTATCACTTTTATTCGGGAAGTAAGATAGCATCTATCAATGCGCTTCAATCCGTTTATGACTGGAGCATTAAACAGGAACCAAGAGCTATTTGGGTGAGTGAGTATGCTCAGAAGGTAAATGAATTTCAGAGTATTACTCTGTCCCGCAGAATCGATGGTACTTGGGATATCAGAGGACTCAATAAATTACGTACTTTACGTCTGCCAGTATCGCTAGGATGGCCAGATTTGGAAAACTCTGAAGGAATAATAGGCGTTCGTGACATTAAGCAGGGACGGTATGTGCATCTTTTACCTAATCATGGGCAAGCTCTATTGAATACAACTTCTGAGCTTCCTTCTTCCACCTATCTATTACATAGCAACGGAGAGATCGGAAAGTGGCAAAAGACTGCGGAAGGCGCTAATTTACATGTACATGCTCATATGCCGTTAGAGTTAATCATAGCGTCTTCAAAACGTAAATGCTATATTAATTGGAGAGATGGAAAGCTTGATGGACAGCAACAGAACCGAAGCTGGAAATTTGTTTTCCCTATAACCAAGCTGGAGAATGCCTCGCTTGTTTGCCATTAAAAGGTCTTTTCGATGTGTTATTCCATTTTTAAATCAAAACTGATTTTGTTGGCTTCACCTTGCCGTATTCTTCTTCTGTCTGCGGCTCGTCTTCGCACCATTTTTGATGGGGAAATGGAATTAGGCGGCGAGAAGGAGTATCTTTAAATAAAAACTTAAATACAAGATGTTACAAATATTTTTGTAAGCTGGATCAATGGCAAATACAAAATATTTTTTATTCTAATTAATGCCATTCGATGGAGTAGTGTTGATTGGATGCAAGAGATCAATACTTAGCGAGAACATCAGGGATTTATATTGCTCTAACAGGATTTTGAAAAATTTGATGCTTACAGTCTGGAATCTTTTTAATGATTGTATATATTAGTTTACTCTTTAGCTATTTTTTCAAAAAAAGCTGAAACTGCTCATTTTGGGGCAGTTTTTATTCAAGTAATTGGGATTTCTCACTTTTTAAACTTTACCTGCACACTTACGGCGGGTATTTTGAGTATATACTCTTTATGAACATTATCATCCAGTAGATGGCTGTTTCCATTTTTTGTATCCACAAAGCTTTTATGCGATGCTCTTGCACCCAGTGGTGTGCAATCCATGCTGAAATGTTGGTCATTGCTAAGTTTCTAACATGATAGCAGTTCCATGCTCCAGCAACAAAATGTCCAGCCATTTTGTTACTCAACATATGATTAAAATTCTGGGTAAAGATGATGGTTTGCTCGTAAACCGATTCGTCTATGTCCAGTCCAACACATACTGGTAAACCACTGATACAGAAAATTATATTCAATCTGCTCAACTAGTTACTGCCAGGTGCGAATTTTATCTATCATAGCCAAACTCTTAATAACCGTTCTTGTGGTATCGAAAGGTGGTTTTCTTTCGAGTTAATAATACGTGGATTCAAATTCGAAGTGCAACTTCTGAAGGCTGATTTGGGTTTTGAATAAGATTCTGTCGAAGAATTTTACATTTTGATTAGTCAGTGTATTTAACAAGTCAATATTTTTAATTTTCTAGCATCATTTCTGCATTTATTTTCAGTCTGGCTTTAGTGAGTGTGGGTATTCTTATTCGCTGCTCGACCGAATAGTTCAGCCTGCTCAACCTTGGTCGCTCGTATTATGAGTATCCCCCTATTACAGTATCATTTACATAAAGCATAAGACACATCCGCTGCTTATACCGATGCATTAAATTTTGATTTTTTGTGCTTTCATTTTACCTTGCTGCTTCAAACTAACTTGGTATCCAGCGGGCATCTTTTTGTACCAGATCGATAATATAATTTTCTTTCTTAAGCATGATAAATATATGTCGAAGAATTTTACATTCCAACCCGGTACTATATTTGTATTCATTTATAACATTATGATTATTCATTAATTTTATAACCTGGCATGAATTCTGCATTATATTAAGTGATGTTTATGCCTTTGTGATTTTTGGAGAGGATAAAAAATAATAAAAACTAGATAGATTATAAAAACTTCATAAGATGTTTATGTGGACTGAATTGTAAGTGAGAGAAGCCTACTCACAAAATTTTGTCGAAGAATTTTACACTTCAAGCCGGCACTATGTTTTTCAATATTTCTCTTTGTTCGTAACCTCATGATTATTCATTGGTTCTATAATATGGCATGAATCATGCTCGCTACTTAATATAGTTTATTTTTATGATCTTGAAGGCGATAAAAATTACAAAAACTATATAGCTTGTAAAACTTCATAAGTTAGATTTTTTATGTGAGCAAAGTTGAGAGTGCGAGGAGAATGCTGATGAAAAAGAACTATGAAAAAGGAATTAATCTGCTTGTCTCGGTAACAATGTGGCTAGCATTATTCATGGTACCGCCTGCCTTTGCCGATAATGCTGTCAATTTGAAGGTATTGGTCATTTCAACAGGAGATGAAACCCAGGATCTGGGATTCAGCTACATCAAGCCTGTTCTTGATGAAATAGGCGTGCCCTATGACGTATTCAATGCTAGCACACAGGATTTAACTGCAGATATGCTTGCTTCTTTGAATGGCGTAGCCTGCAGCTCCCTGGATGCGGGTTGTGTGGGTAGCTACAACGGCATTATCCTGACCATCTCCGACTTGACTCCCAACTTTACACCGGCAGAGTGGAACATTCTGCACAATTACGAAAAGGACTTTAAGGTCCGTGAAGCAGTCTTATCGGGTTGGCCGGCTACCTACTCTGACCCTAATGCGCCGTTCGGCATTTACCTGGATTATGGTCTGATGTTTTCATCCAGTGGAGCGAGCTATATTGCGCAGTGGTCAGTGCCTGCAACCTATCAAAAAGAAATATTTGAATCGGTAAATCAGGCAAATTTATTGCCGATTACCGATTTTGCCTTCGCCGCCGCTCCGCGAAATGATGTCGTGGGTCCACGTGACGGCACTATCCCGAGTGTTATGCCACTGCTGCAAACCACCAATGGAGAAGCGCTGGTATCGATCGTGCAATACCTGATGCCCAACCAGACAACACCGGTGCGTGAGGTGATGATCTCGACCATCGCCAATGCTTCATTCCTCATTCATTCAAAAGTACTTGCTTACGAGTTTATCAACTGGGCAACTCAAGGGGTGTTTGTAGGGGCGCGTTACGTTTATATGGCCGCTCATTTGGATGATTTATTCCTTGCGAATGAGCTGTGGGATCCCAGCCTCAAGGAGTCTAACCCGTTGCAAACTTATCGCTTGACCAGTAGCGATATCAGCAATGCCATAAGCAAGCAGGCTGATTTTCGGGCTGCTCATCCAACGGCTGGCGCTTTCAAACTGGATTTTCCAATCAACGGATCCGGAGCGGTGGTTGATCCGGCCGCAACACCTCTGGTTGCAAACCTGACGGAAGATCTGGTGGCCGCAGTGATCGCCAACAAAGATGCGTTCCGTTACATCAACCACACTTTTACGCATGCAGACATGGATAATCCACCCGTGCCGGCGAATGCCCCATGTGATTATGAAACTTTCACTAGCGTCGCACTTATCGAGGCGGAAATTACCAAGAACCGGACGGTGTGGGGACTTTTGGCTCTTCCTGAGCAAGTTGAAAACGACCGGGTCCTACTCACTGGCAATCACGCTGGCCTGAAGGACCGCAGATGCACTGCTGAACCTTTGCTGCATCCGGAAATGGCTAATGTGCAGGATGATGATGTGGAGTTTGATCAGAGTGGCGCCAATCCGCTGTTGCTGCAAGCGGCTGCCAATACCAATGTGCAATATGTGGCCTCCGACTCCTCGCAGCGAGCACAAAACGTTGAGCAGCATATTGCTCAGTATGAGGATGGTAGTGCCACTGATCGTATTATGTTGCCGCGTTGGCCAACCAATGTGTTCGTGAATGTCATTAATCCGGATCAATTGGTGGATGAATACAACTATATGTTTCACGATCGGTTTGTCAATGACGGTCGGGATCCTTGCGCCATATCAGGAGCGATCTGCGCTCCTAGGAATTATATAGAAACTCTCGCTGCTGAAGCTGACAACGCGGTACGCCATATGCTGAGCTTTAATAAATGGCCTCATTTTTTCCATCAAACGAATGCGGCCAATTATGCATACGGCAATACGCTGATATTTGACTGGTTAAACGCTGTCTTTACAGCCTACGAGCAATTGTTTAATTTACCGGTCTTGAATTTGCCATATTGGCAAATTGGCGATAAAACAAGAAACAAGCTTGACGCGAAGACTGCGGTCATTCAAGCAAAATGGGATCGGGCTACGAATCAAGTCACTTTGTCGGCAGACAAAGCGGTGAATCTAGAGGTCACGGGAATTGTCGGTGGGGATTTATATGGTGGTCAGTTTATCCAGGCAGTTGACGTAACCACGACACCAGCAGTGTTCACAGTGGATCGTGCGCTGACGCAGTAAGTAATCGTTGCTTCGGTGATTTTATAGAAAAGGTTAACCATTAAGAGGATAATCAAATGAAACACTACCTCCACTCATTGAGAACTGTCCTTGCTTTGCTGATTGTCACTATGGCTATGATGATAGGTACAGGGATGCCAATCTCGGCCCATGCAGCCGAAGGACAAAAACCTGATAATCCGGGTAATTCCGAGGCGGCACCGGGACATAATAAGGATGAATCTGAAGAGCAAATAAATAAAATACGCAAAGAGGAAGAGCGTAAATTAAAAAAAGGGAAGGGGATAAGAGAAGGGCGGGAACAGGGAGAGGACAGTTCGTTTTACCCTCAACAAGCGAAATCACTAGCAGAGCGGCTTAGAGAGTCGGCAGCCATTGTGGCTCAACAAGGCGGCAATGCCCAACCGCTTCTTGAGGCGGCTGCTTATTTTGATAAGGAAGCTGAGTAACCGCTTTTTGTTCGATGAGCAGCTTAAATTTTCATTCCTGAATGATCATTTAATTTACCGGTAATAAAATATGAAATAAGAGTGAATCATTAATTCGATTAGGAAGAAGGATCAAATAGCACCTGTTTTTCCGGTCGAATTAATTCAAAATATGCTCACCAAGATCTTTGAACTATATCAAACCAGTCTGTTTGATACAGATCTTCTTCTATATTGGGTTCTGCAGATACTCTGCTTCAACTATCTGCAGGATTTTCTCCAAGCATCCAGAGATAATTTCTTCTTGATAAAATCAAAATTCATTGCATTTGCGTGCGGACAGAAACTTGAATCTGAAAGATTATATTCAATACCGAACACTGCTTTCCCCGCAGAGATGAATGGTATGAGCATAGTGCATTCGTCATATTGAAAACACTTTTCATTTACAGCAAAGTCAAAATGATTTACAAGATCCTTGATTTGTTCAACATCATTTTTCAAACTTACAGCTAATCCAAGATTATGAGCCGCATTAGCAATAGCGATGTTGTAAGCCAGCTGATCATTATAACTAAGAGGGAATCCCGTATTATTACTGTAACCGTCAACATTGTCAGGATCGACAGCATGACAACCTTTATCGGCGGCCAGCTTCATGCGTGCTTGCATGATGGGAATCAGAATATCTAATTGCCTGATATCTAACCATTTCTCGCCCGCCCAGCTATCAAGCTTTCGACCGAGAACCGATGCTGGAAATGCGCTAGCATCGGGACGCCAGTTTTCATAGCTGCCTGCGCTAAAATAACAAATAACATGCTTACCTTTTGATTGTAATTCCGAGATGACTTTTGTACTGATATCAAACAGGTCAATATTATAAACATCGACATTGAAGGAAGTATCGAGTGTACCCGTATATTGAATTTGCCATTTTAATCCAGGGACTGGTTGCCAACGGCCTCTTCTTTTTCCGGTAATTGTCCTTGGCATAGCAGTCGTGCCATCCGTAAACCCTGATATGTCCATGGTAGAATTTGATCCCGAGCTATTTATTTTGAAAGCTAAATAGTCGGGTTGATTTTTATCTACGCTGCTTTTTGTTTTATAGCGCAAAGCCTCCTGCTGATTGTTGTCTATAAATTGACCAGCATCTTTTATTGATGAATTGATATCATTGCTTTTCAACCCGTTTTGAGCATTAAAGTTATCTGCAATAGGTAACCATTTCTCGAAATTATTAAGTAGTTGAAATTCCCGGTGTTCTGTGGATTTTTCTGGACCATGATAATTCGCGTGAAATTTTAATTCCTGAATTGTAGGGTTTGGAATGGAGGGCGCATTGAATTGAGAGATTCCTACATATCGCTTGTCAATTGGTTTAAATTCTACATGGCTATTCAAGCTATTGTCTGAACCTTGTTGATCTTGAACAGTAAGAGCATTGAACGGTGGTGAAGAGGTTGAGCCTATATTGATTGAGCGGGATGGGGAAATGAGCTCGGTAAAATCAATATTGGCTATAAGTAGCGCCGAGACCAATAACAGCTGAAGTGATCTTTTTATTTTTTTGGCTAGATAAATTTTAAAAGTGAACAATTTTACTGGTAAATATTTAAGTGTCGCTGTTTAGCTACAAAAAGGTGTAAATTAATTAATATTTTGTTTTACCTATATTATTTGAATGTATATAAAGTGATAATGCACCGAAATGGAATAATTTATTTAAGTTTTGAATAAAATTCTGTCGGAAAATTTTACATTTTGATTAAGCAGTATATTCAATAAATCGATATTTTTAATTCTCAAGCATTTTTTCTGCTTTTATTTTCAGCTTTCCACATGATTGAGCGACTCAACCTAATTTTAGAATTTTCAGAGAGCACAAGAATCATGGAATGATGAAATTTTTAATTATTTATTCGCTAGCTGATGATAGGCAAAAGCAGACGGGGAAGCAGTGTTTATACCTCATAAATGAGCATTTTGAGTCTTCTTTTAACGCTTCAGCGGTTGTATAGATAGTTTTTCCAACAGTCTGCTAGGGTCTGTTGACGTTTTAAGATAAGTATTTCATAGATAGAAACAAACTCGTAATATTGGGGTTCCTACACCACCAACAAAACGAGTTTGCGATGCCCCGAATGATGCTCAATGATGAGTACTGGTCGAAGCTAGAGAAGATTCTGCTTCAAGAATCGATTTATAACAAGCGCAATCTGCGCATGACGGTAGAAGGCATACTGTATCGAATGCGGGTTGGCTGTCCATGGCGCGATCTGCCCAGGGTGTTCGGCTGCTGGAATTCTATCTATAAAAGATTCAATGCATGGTCATTGAGCAGGAAATGGCTCAATATTTTCAAAGCATTAGCTGTTGATCCGGATTGGGAATGGAGATTTATGGATGGCAGTTATGTTAAAGCGCATCAACATAGTGCGGGAGCAGCGAGTCAAGAATCGCAGGCTATCGGGAAAAGCCGTGCAGGCAATACCACAAAGATCCATTTAGCGGTTGATGGTTATGGTTTGCCAGTTGAGTTTGAAATCACCGGTGGAGAAGTCAATGACTGTTCTGCCGCACCTGATTTGATTGCCAGGTTGCCTGACGCAAAAACAATAGTTGCGGACAAGGGCTATGACAGCGAATGGTTACGGGAACAGATAACGAAGAGGAGCTCAGGCTGTGATACCGGGAAAGCGCAACTCGTTGAAGGGTAATGCAGATATGGATTGGGGTTTATATAAATATCGGCATTTGGTGGAGAATGCTTTTGCCAGGCTAAAACAATATCGGGCAATAGCAACGCGATACGACAAACTGAAGCGAAATTACGAGAGTATGGTAGCCATAGCGTGTGGATATCTGTGGCTACCTATGTGAAATGTCAACAGACCCTAGTAAGACGGATATTTTTTATTCGCTGTCCGGCCGACTAGCTTAATCTGTTCAGCTCGATCGCCCGCCTTATGCTTGTCCTATTACAGCAACACTTGCACAAACCGCTTTCGCTGCTAACGCCAATCATTAATACTTGATTTTTGGCTCTTCTTTATCTCACCAATCCGGGCTAGCTTAGCCTCCGAAACTTGATCTTTTGGGGCCAAATCGAGAATGTGATTGCTTTCTGAGCCAGGCAAAATTATGTCGCAGGATTTTACACTTCAATTCGGTATTATGCTTTATTTTGTTTCTAACACAATGATTATTCATGAATTATATAAATTGGCATAGATCATGCTTTGTATTTAATACAGTTTATGTCCTTGTAATCTTCGAAGGTAATGAAGGGAATAAGAAATTGCAGAAACTAGGTGGTTTAAATGCATGAGATATTTATGTGAGCTGAGAGGAGAGTATTTATGAAAAAAAATTGGAGATTAACAGGGAGTCTGCTTGGCACAATGGTAATGTGGATAGCATTAATGATAGCGCCACCTGCCTTTGCCGATAATACAGTCAATTTGAGGGTATTGGTCATTTCAACAGGAGATGAAACCCAGGATCTGGGACTCAGCTATATTAAGCCTGTCCTTGATGAAGTAGGCGTACTCTATGACGTATTAAATGCTAACACTCAGGATTTAACTGCCGATATGCTCGCCTCTTTGAATGGTGTCGCCTGCAGCTCCTTGGATACGGGTTGTGTGGGTAGCTACAACGGCATTATCCTCACAATCTCCGATTTGACTCCCAACTTCACCCCGGCAGAGTGGGACATTCTGCACAATTACGAAAAGGACTTTAAGGTTCGTGAAGCCGTCTTGTCGGGGTGGCCCGCCACTTATTTTGATCCCAATGCGCCATTCGGAATCTACCTGGATTATGGCCTGGTTTTTTCATCCAGTGGAGCCAGCTATAATACGCAGTGGTCAGTACCGGCTGCCTATCAAAAAGAGGTACTTGAATCGGTAAACCTGGCAAATCCGTTGCCGATTACCGACTTTGCGTTCGCAGCTACTCCGCGAAATGATGCTGTGGGTCCACGCGATGGCACTATCCCGAGTGTTACCCCGCTGCTGAAAACCACCAATGGAGAGGCGCTGCTATCCATCGTACAATACAAGTTGCCCAATCAGACCACGCCAGTACGTGAGGTGATGATCTCGACCATTACCCATGCCTCATTCCTCATCCATTCTAAGGTATTGGCTTACGAGTTTATCAGCTGGGCGACGCAAGGCGTGTTCGTGGGGGCGCGTCGCGTTCATATGACTGCCCATTTGGACGATTTGTTCATAGCGAATACGCTATGGGATCCCAGCCTTAAGGCGGATAATCCGTTACAAAGCTATCGCTTGAACAGCAGCGATATCAGCAATGCCGTGAGCAAGCAGGCTGTTTTTCGGGCTGACCATCCGACGGCTGGCGCTTTCAAGCTCGATTTTCCATTCAATGGATTCGGGGCAGTGGTTGATCCGGAAGCAACGACACTAGTAGCCAACACGACAGAAGATTTGGTGGCGGCAGTGATCGCCAACAAAGATGCGTTCCGTTACATCAACCACACTTTTACGCATGCCGACATGGATAAACCGCCCGTGCCCGCGGATGCGCCATGCGATTATGAAACCTTTACTACCACGGCCTCTATCCAGGCGGAAATTACCAAGAACCGGACGGTGTGGGGGCTGTTGGGGCTGCCTGAGCAAACGAACAACAACCGGCTCCTGCTCACGGGCAATCATGCTGGCCTGAAAGATCGCAAATGTACTGATGATCCTTTGCTGCACACAAATATGGCCAATGTCCAGGATGACGACGTGGCGTTCGATCAAGGTGGCGCCAATACGCTGTTCCTAAAAGCGGCTGCCAATGTAAATGTGCAATATATAGCTTCCGACTCATCGCAGCGAGCACAGAACATTGAGCAGTACATTACTCAGTACGATGATGGCAAACCGACGGATCGTATTATGCTGCCGCGCTGGCCGACCAATGTATTCGTGAATGTCATTAATCCAGATCAATTGGTTGATGAATACAACTATATGTTTCACGATCGATTTGTCAATGCTGGACAGGATCCTTGCACCATACCCGGGGCGATCTGCACTCCTCGCAGTTATGCAGAAATTCTCGTAGCCGAAGCTGACAATGCAGTACGCCATATGCTGAGCTTTAATAAATGGCCTCATTTTTTCCATCAATCGAATGCAGCCAATTATGCAAATGGCAATACGTTGATATTTGATTGGTTAAACGCTGTCTTTGCAGCCTACGAGCGATTGTTTAAATTGCCAGTCTTGAATTTGCCCTATTGGCAAATTGGCGATAAGACAAAACAGAGACTCGACGCGAAGACTGCCATTATTCAAGCGAAATGGAATCGGAGCACCAATCAAGTCACCTTATCAGCCAACAAAGCTATCACTCTAGAGATGACGGGGATTACCGGTGGCGGGACATATGGCGGTCAATTTGTACGTGCAGTGAACGTAACTACGACACCAACAGCGTTTACGGTCAATCGGGGGCTGACGCAGTAAGCAACCGCTACTTCGGTAATTTTATAGAAAACACTTAATAATTAATAGGATAATTAAATGGAACACTACATTCACTCGTTGAGAACTGTCCTTGCGCTGCTGATTGTCGCCATGGCTATGTTGATAGGCACAGGGATGCCAATATCGGCATATGCAGCCGCAGGACAAAAACCTGATAATCCCGGGAAATCTGAGGCGGCACCGGGACATCAGGATGAGGCTGAGGAGCAAAGAAATAAAATACGGAAAGAGGAAGAGCATAAGTTAAAAAAAGGAAAGGGGATAAGAGAAGGGCGGGAACAGGGAGAGGAGAATTCGTTTTACCCTCAGCAAACGAAATCGCTGGCAGAGCGGCTTAGAGAATCGGCGGCCATTGTTGCTCAACAAGGCGGCAATGCCCAACCGCTTCTTGATGCGGCGGCTTATTACGACAAGGAAGCTGAATAATCGCGTTTTTGTTTGATTGATAATTTAAATAGCCCCGGTAAGCCGGGGCAATGTGATAGCCATGCGGGTAGTAGCGCTGAAAAATTGAATTAACTGAAATGAATTTGCAAAAAATGTATTTAAATCATTAAGAGGGATATACAGTCGTGACTGATCTAAACATAGTTATTTTGGCTGCTGGAGTGGGTAAAAGAATGCAATCATCTCAGCCTAAAGTATTACATTTGTTGGCAGGAAAGCCCTTGTTAGGGCATGTACTTGATGCTGCCAGAGCACTTTCTCCCAAAAAAATCTGCGTTGTTTATGGGCATGGTGGTGAGATGGTGCAAAGTGCGATCAATGATAGTGAAATTAATTGGGTGCAACAGGAAGTTCAGCTAGGAACGGGCCATGCTTTGTTACAGGCTCTGCCTTATCTCGATGATGAGGGGGTGACACTGGTATTGCTGGGTGATGTCCCTTTGATAAAAGTCGATACGTTGGACAGGCTGATCTCAAAGGCAACCGAAAACAATTTTGTTCTATTGACGGTAGAGCTGGATGCCCCATCTGGCTATGGCAGAATCCTCAAGAATCAAGCAACAGGTTCGATTCAAGCCATTGTCGAGGAAAAGGATGCCAGTGAATTTCAGCTCCAAATCCGGGAAATTAATACAGGGATTATGGTATTGCCTAATTCATATTTACGTGAGTTTTTGCCTAAGCTGCAGAACAAAAATTCACAAGGCGAGTATTATCTTACCGATGTTATTGAGATGGCTGTAAAAGCAGGTGTGAGGGTAGATGCTGCCCATCCAGTTCATAGCTGGGAGGTACTGGGAGTTAACAGTAAATCGCATTTAGCCGAGCTTGAACGCATTTATCAATGTGATAATGCAAAAAATCTGTTGGAACGGGGTGTTATGATCACGGATCCTTCCCGCATTGATGTACGCGGACAGTTGGTTTGTGGCCGTAATGTTGAAATCGATATCAATTGTATTTTTGAGGGCAGTGTGCAACTTGGTGATGATGTCAAAATTGGTGCACATTGTATTTTACGGGATGTCACTGTCTACTCGGGAACAACAATTTTCCCGTTTAGTTTGATAGAAAACGCAGAAATAGGAAAAAGCTGTCATGTAGGGCCCTATTCGCGCATCCGTCCCGGAACTAGGCTTTATGATGAAGCACATGTTGGTAATTTTGTCGAGATAAAAAACAGCAAAATTGGCATGGGGAGCAAAGTAAATCACCTCAGTTACATAGGTGATGCAGTAATTGGTACAAAGGTGAATATTGGGGCTGGAACAATTACTTGTAATTATGATGGCGCTCTTAAGCATCGGACTATTATTGAGGATGATGTTTTTGTCGGTTCAGATACGCAACTGGTAGCGCCCGTAAGAATAGCGCGAGGTTCTACTATTGGTGCAGGTTCTACAATTACCCGAGATACTCCTGAAGATCAATTAACGTTAGCCCGTGCCAGGCAAGTGAGTATTAATGGTTGGAAACGTCCCAAAAAGAACAAAGCATAGTTCATGTTTTTATTAAACAAAAATAAGTGTGAGAGGAGACATTATGTGCGGAATAGTGGGAGCCATTGCTAAAAACGACGTAGTACCTGTTTTGTTAGAAGGTTTATCGAAGCTGGAATATCGTGGTTACGATTCGGCAGGGATTGCTATTGCAAACGGAAAATTGCATAGATTACGTACTACCGGGCGTGTGAGTGAATTGAGCAAGCTTGCTCATCTCCAGAAAACACATGGATTCACCGGCATTGCTCATACACGCTGGGCGACCCATGGGGCTCCTAGCGAACGTAATGCACATCCCCATTTGTCAGGAGATGAAAGAAAAATAGCTGTCGTCCATAATGGTATTATTGAAAATCATGAAGCAATACGGAAACGTCTTGAATCTGAAGGATTCAAATTTTCTTCGGATACTGATACCGAAGTAATAGCGCATCTTATTTCATTCAATCTCAAGACGACTCATGACCTGCTTGAAGCCGTTTGCTCGTCTGTTGCAGAGTTACAAGGCGCCTATGCGATTGCGGTGGTTGAAGAAACGCGACCTGATCATATTGTGGTTGCGCGGAATGGTGCGCCTCTATTATTGGGTTTAGGAACAGAAGGTAACTATGTTGCGTCAGATGCGTCAGCCTTAGTCCAGGTAACGCGGAATATGGTTTATTTAGAGGAAGGAGATGTGGCGGAATTACATCAAGACGGCTACCGCATATTGAGTTGTGTCAAAGGTAAGAAGAGTAAAGAGGTGACTCGTCCCGTTCAAGAAAGTAATCTAACTCGCGATGCAGTAGAATTAGGTCCCTATGCGCACTTCATGCAAAAGGAAATATTCGAGCAACCCATAGCAGTCGCTAATACATTGGAAATGGTATCAAATGCACAATCCATTTCTCCACAATTATTCGGCAGCAAAGCCGAGAAAATTTTTAGACATACAAATGGTATTTTGATCCTGGCCTGCGGCACAAGCTATCATGCGGGTCTCGTCGCCAAATATTGGTTGGAGACCATAGCAGGCTTACAATGCAGTGTAGAGATCGCAAGCGAATACCGTTATCGGGATCCAATAGCAGATAAAAATACACTCGTGGTAGGAATTTCCCAATCGGGTGAGACGGCAGATACCCTAGCAGCAATCAGTTATGCTAAATCATTAGGGCATCAGTACAGTTTAGCTATTTGTAATGTCCCTGAGAGCGCATTGATACGGCAGACAGATCTGCGTTTTCTTACACGTGCAGGACCTGAAATCGGCGTAGCTTCTACTAAGGCATTTACAACGCAATTAGCTGCATTGATGCTGTTGACTGTCACTCTAGCCAAACTTCGTAACAAATTCTCTCACGAGTGTGAGCAAAAAATGTTGATAGCAATGCGGCGTTTGCCTACTGCTATCCAGCTTGCACTGCAAATTGAGCCGCAAGTGATTCAATGGGCTGCCAATTTCTTTCAAAAACGCCATGCTTTATTCCTTGGACGAGGAGTACATTATCCTATTGCTTTAGAAGGCGCGCTCAAACTCAAAGAAATCTCCTATATTCATGCAGAAGCTTATGCGGCTGGTGAGCTTAAACATGGTCCGCTTGCTCTGGTTGATAAGGAAATGCCTGTGATTGCCATTGCACCTAATGATGCATTATTGGAGAAGCTTAAATCCAATTTACAGGAAGTTCGCGCGCGGGGAGGAGAGCTATATGTTTTTGCCGATGCTGATTCCCAAATTCAGGAGAGCGAAGGCGTGCACATTATCCGATTAGCGGAGTATGCTGATATGCTAAGCCCTATTTTACATACTATTCCATTACAATTGCTAGCCTATCATGTAGCTCTGCAGAAAGGTACAGATGTAGACAAACCAAGAAATTTAGCAAAAGCTGTAACAGTCGAATAGCTTAAGTTTGGATTAGGGAGGTTCCTTTTATCTTAAGATAAAAGGAACCGGGAAAGGGAGTAACAGGAGGTGCAATTTTTGCTTATCTCTTGTCCAGAACCAAGGGTATTTTCAATAAAGTAAGTATGGAATAAAATCTCTGTACTTACTTTATTATTTTGGATATTTATTCAACATAGCTTAGCAGTAATTATTGCGATATTGTGGCAATATTGAGAAATCATCATCTTCTGCTATATTTAAAAGGGGCCAATTTTCTGGATCCCCAAACGGCTATACATAAGCTCCAGCCGCTGATACGAAATTCAGAAGTATGTATGATTCTGCTTTTCGAAAATATCTTTTCATGCAAGCCAAGCCTATTTAAACTCTGATTACTTTATTCATAAAGTATGGGATGATAGGAAAAATACTTTTCAATAAAAAAGGAAACTGATGGCAGGTCACAGCAAGTGGGCTAATATTAAACACAAGAAGGCCGCCCAGGATGCCAAGCGTGGTAAGATTTTCACGCGATTAATCAAGGAAATAACGATTGCAGCTCGGTTAGGAGGGGCTGATCCTGGGAGTAACCCTCGCTTACGGCTCGCTATCGATAAGGCATACGAACACAATATGCCTAAAGACAACATCGAGCGTGCTATCAAGCGTGGATGTGGGGATCTGGAAGGGGTAAGTTATGAAGAAATTCGCTATGAAGGTTATGGAGTGGGGGGAGCTGCAATTATGGTAGATTGCATGACTGATAATCGGACACGGACTGTTGCCGATGTGCGTCATGCATTTACTAAATATGGTGGTAACCTGGGTACAGATGGTTCAGTTGCATTTCTATTTAAGCATTGTGGTCAATTGCTTTTCGCACCTGGAGCTGATGAAGATCGATTAATAGAAGTAGCATTGGAAGCGGGGGCTGAAGATGTGATTAATAATGAAGATAATAGTACAGAAGTCATTACTGCGCCTTATGAATTTATTGCAGTCAAAGCTGGTTTGGAAAAAGCTGGGTTTAAAGCTGACCTCGCTGAAGTCACTATGAAACCGATAAACGAGACTTTGCTGACAGGGGATGATGCAGTCAGAATGCAAAAACTATTAGATGCATTAGAAAATATTGATGATGTACAGGAGGTTTATACCACTGCGGTCCTAGTTGAGTAATTGGGAGGGAAGGTGAGGAAATTCGTATTCTTGGTATAGATCCCGGTTTGCATATTACTGGCTTTGGGGTAATCGATAAAATTGGCAGCAAATTGGTTTATGTGACCAGCGGTTGTATCAAAACATCTTCAGACAATAAGCTACCACCCCGTTTGAAATTGATTCTTGACGGCCTTAACCATATCATTTTGCGGCATGCTCCCGAACATGCCGCAATAGAACAAGTCTTTGTTAACATTAATCCAAAATCAACTTTATTACTTGGACAAGCACGTGGTGTGGCAATCTGTGCTGCTGTGCTTAATAATCTTGACGTATCTGAATATACTGCCCTGCAGATCAAACAAGCAGTAGTTGGTAATGGGCATGCTAAAAAAGAGCAAGTCCAAGAGATGGTTGTAAGATTACTAAGACTGGAAGGAAAGCCCGGTGTCGATGCGTCTGATGCGCTTGCCTGTGCGATTTGTCATGCTCATGGTGGAGTGGGGACACTCGCGGGCATATATAGCCAATTAAAGAACGGAAGAATGTTGTGATAGGAAAAATCACAGGTGCATTACTTGAAAAACGCCCCCCCTTAGTGGTAGTAGACGTGCAAGGAATTGGTTATGAAATCGATGTACCGATGAGTACGTTCTACCATCTCCCTGCGATTGGAGAAGCTGTGACCCTTTATACCCAACTTATCGTTAGGGAAGATGCTCATTTATTATTTGGATTTGGTACTGAGGCCGAACGTTCTGTTTTCCGCCAGCTAATGAAAATCTCGGGGGTGGGGGCAAGAACTGCTTTGGCTCTATTGTCCGGATTAAGTGTGGCAGATATACATCAAGTAGTAGCTACCCAAGATTCTGTGAGGTTTACCAGAATTCCAGGAATAGGGAAAAAAACTGCTGAACGTTTACTTTTAGAGTTGCGGGATAAACTTGATTTTGATACAAATCATTTTGATACAGTAACCGTTTCTGCAAGAAGTGATAGTGACATACTGAATGCGTTGCGCTCGCTAGGCTATAATGACCGGGAAGTGGATTGGGCAGTCAAACAATTACCTAACAATATCACTGTTTCAGATGGCATTAAACAAGCTTTAAAGCTCCTTTCAAAAGAAAAGTAGTGCATTTTTCTGGATAGTCGAATGATTGAGACAGATCGAATTATTGCTGCAACATCATTTTCTTCTCAAGAAGAAGTATTAGAGCGGGCCTTACGTCCCAGGCAACTTGAGGAATATGTTGGTCAAGAAAAAATTCGAGAGCAACTACAAATATTTATCGAGGCAGCACGACGACGGAAGGAGTCTTTAGATCACGTACTATTATTTGGCCCTCCGGGTTTAGGTAAAACGACGTTGGCGCATATTATTGCTAGAGAAATGGGTGTTAACTTGCGCCAAACATCAGGACCAGTATTGGAGAGGCGGGGTGATTTAGCTGCTTTGCTAACCAACCTTGAACCTAATGACGTATTGTTTATCGATGAAATTCACCGGCTCTCGGCGGTAGTGGAGGAGATTCTTTATCCTGCATTGGAAGATTATCAGCTTGATATCATGATTGGGGAAGGCCCAGCTGCTCGCTCAGTTAAAATTGATTTACCACCTTTTACCCTGGTAGGGGCGACAACTCGTGCAGGAATGCTGACCAATCCGCTGAGAGATCGTTTTGGTATTGTGTCACGGTTAGAGTTTTATACCACTGATGAGTTAAGTAAAATCGTAATGCGTTCAGCAGGGTTGCTGTATGTCAAAATCTCTTTTGAGGGGGCAAAGGAGATTGCATGTCGATCGCGTGGTACACCTCGTATTGCGAACCGGTTGTTACGAAGGGTTCGAGATTTTGCTGAAATCAAGGCCGAAGGACATATTACGCAACCCGTGGCAGATGCAGCTCTAAAGATGCTGGATGTGGATGCGATAGGGCTTGATGTGTTAGATAGAAAGCTATTATTGGCCGTTCTGGAAAAATTTGAAGGTGGCCCAGTAGGTATAGATAATCTTGCCGCGGCAATCAATGAAGAGCGTGACACAATTGAAGATGTTTTGGAGCCCTATTTAATTCAGCAAGGATTCTTGAAACGTACACCGCGCGGCCGTATGGCAACAACCATTACTTATCAGCATTTTAATATCATTCCTCCGAAAAATAGTTTAATGGATGAATCTATGGAGTGAATGTTGAAGTGTTGATAAAAAATTTTGTGAACAATAGGTCATAAATGAGCTTCGAGCATCAAACACAATTTACTTTATCGGATCATATCTTCTCCCATCCAGTGCGCGTTTATTATCAGGACACCGATACAGGAGGAGTCGTTTATCATGCGAATTATCTTAATTTTATGGAACGCGCCCGTTACGAATGGCTGCGAGAAATGGGATTTTCGGTTGATACATTAATTCGAGCGCACAAAACGATTTTTATGGTGCGGTCACTTAATATCGAATATTTCAAGCCAGCGCTTCTTGATGATTTGCTGCATGTTACAGTTCAAGTAACAGAGACAGGTAGAAGCCGCATCACATTATTTCAACAAGTCTTGCGAGATCAGGTCATGTTAGTCAGTGCAATCATTCATGTGGTATGTGTCAGTGTGGAAAGTCTCAAACCAGTGAGTGTTCCCATGCCGCTTCGTCAAAAAATCGAGAAATAAATTATTATGAATACAAATGTAACTCAAGACTTATCGCTTTTTTACCTTGTTGGCAGCGCTAGCTTACCTGTACAACTGGTGATGCTGCTTTTATTGATTGCGTCATTGGTATCATGGTGGTTTATTTTTCGTAAGATGTTTGCGATTAGATTGGCTATTAAACAAAGCGACGAGTTTGAGAATACTTTTTGGAGAGGGGTAGATCTTAACGCGCTTTACCACCGAGCAGCAGGTGCGCGTGACATGGCGGGAAGCATGGAGCGTATTTTTGAAGCAGGATTTCGTGAATTTACCAAGCATCAAGCCGGTATGGATATTGGTGCGATAATGGATAGTACACGGGGTGCAATGCGTGCTGCCTATCAACGTGAAATGGACAGACTAGAATCCCATCTATCTTTTCTAGCGACTGTAGGATCAGTAAGCCCTTATGTTGGTTTGTTTGGTACGGTCTGGGGTATTATGAATTCATTTCGTGAATTATCCAATTTAACCCAAGCAACCATTGCGCATGTTGCACCAGGTATTGCAGAAGCGCTAATAGCAACGGCAATGGGTTTGTTTGCAGCGATTCCAGCGGTGATTGCCTATAATCGTTATGCAAGTGATACAAGTCAATTAGCAACACGCTATGAGAGTTTTATGGAAGAACTATCTAATGTGTTGCAGCGACGAGCAGCAAAATTATAAGAGGATGATAGCCATCACATGATTAATCGTCGTACTAAACGTCGTCTAATGAACGAAATCAATGTCGTGCCGTATATTGACGTGATGCTGGTGTTATTGGTTATTTTCATGATCACAGCACCGCTTATTCATCCTGGTCAAATTGAACTTCCTCAAATCGGCAAATCGTCAACAGCCCCTGTTGAACCTTTGGAAGTGATTATTGCTGCCGATGGCAATCTGACATTACGTGATCGTAGCAAAGTAGGAAGCGAGCAAAAAATGAGTCGTAGCGAACTTGTAAAGGCAATCAAAAATAGACAGGCACAAAATACTGAACAACCCGTCGTGATCGCAGCCGATAAAAATGTTCGCTATGAAGAAGTGATCAATGTCATGGATATATTGCAACAAGAACAAGTCAATAAGGTTGGGCTGCTTACAAAACCCAGATAAGAACGTAAGTAACGATGAATGTGACAGCTTGGCGAGATGCTTCCTATACAGAACCTGGATTATTACGGGCTGCTGTACTAGCTTTGCTAGTGCATATTATTTTTTTTGCATTCATGGTTTTTGGTTTAAGCTGGAAAAATAATCCACCTGAATCGATGGTTGTTGATTTGTGGAGTGACTTGCCACAGCCAATTAAACCTGCTCCTATTAAAGAAACATTGTCACGACCTGAGCCCGTGCGACAACCACCAGCCAAAGCGAAATCTGAGCCAGTGAAAGAGACGCCTCCTAAACCTGAATCAGTCAAGGCAGATGCTCCATCGCCACCCCAAAAACCAGCTACTGAGATCAAGGAAAAAACGGTAAAACCTCAGCCTGCGAAGCAAGCCACGAAGCAGCCTGAACCAGTGAAAGAGACGCCTCCTAAATCTGAATCAGTCAAGGCAGATATTCCGTCGCCGCCCCAAAAGCCGGCTATTGAGATCAAGGAAAAAACGGTAAAACCTCAGCCTACGAAGCAGCCTGAGCCAGTTAAAGAGACTCCTAAACCTGAATCAGTCAAGGCAGATGTTCCGTCGCAGCTCCAAAAACCAGCTACTGAGATCAAGGAAAAAACGGTAAAACCTCAGCCTACGAAGGAAGCCGCGAAACAGCCTGAGCCAGTTAAAGAGACTCCTCCCGTGGCTGAACCAATCAAGGAGAAAATAACAAAATCAGAGGTTGCTAAGGAAACAACAAAAAAACCCGATCTGGAGAAAGAGAAGCAGCTTAAGGAACAGCAGCTTAAGGAACAGCAGCAGGCTGAAGAAATCAAGCGGCAACAACAACGTGAACAAGAAGCCATTGCACAAAAAGCTGCAGCGGAGAAAACCAGGCAAATGGATGAAATAGCTAAATATAAGGCAATGATTCAAGCAAAAATCAGGAGTCGTATTGTCATGCCGCCCAATCTGCCCGGCAATCCGGTAGTTGAGTACAGAGTGACACTCTTGCCAGGAGGAGAGGTATTAAATGTAGTGTTGCGCAGAACCAGTGGTTATCCTGCATTTGATGAAGCGGTAGAAAGAGCTATCTTTTTATCCACACCATTACCTATACCGCCGGATCTAACGTTATTCAGAGAATTTCGTGATTTTAATCTTACCGTACATTATCGTGAATCGTTTTGATTTTTACAGAACGCAATTTTTTTGAGAGTTGCTGCTATGCAAAATTATTTACATCGTGCTTCTTTTTATGCACTTATTTTATTTTTATCGATTATGCATGCACCGCTAAATGCTGCGCTTAATATCGAAATATTTGGTGGAGGTGCAACTAGAATCCCTATTGCTATTGTTCCATTTTCTGCTGAATCAAGACTTCCGCAGAGTGTAACCACAGTAGTAGCAGCTGATTTAGCGCGCACAGGTTTATTTAGGCTAGTTGATTCATTGGGTCATACACCTCATGAACCGGAAGAAATTGTTTATGCAGATTGGCAGAATCGAGGAGCAAGTGCGCTCGTGATAGGCAATACGACGATTCTACCCGATGGGCGAATTGAGGTGCGCTTTCGCTTGATGGATGTTGCAAAGCAGGTCCAGTTAACTGGATTTACAAGTACGGTTTCAGCCGATCAGCTACGCGCTGTCGCCCATCGTATTGCTGATATCATTTATGAAGCATTGACAGGTGATATTGGGGTATTTAGCACCCGTATTGCTTATGTATTGAAGCAGGGCAATAAATATGCTCTGCAGGTAGCTGATTCTGATGGCCATAATGCTCAATCAGTCATCGAATATACCGAGCCTATTATTTCTCCTGCGTGGTCACCAGATGGCAGCAAACTCGCCTATGTCTCATTTGAAAATAAAAAGCCTGTAGTTTATGTCCAGTCATTGTCGACGCGCGAGCGGAAAGCTGTCGCTAATTTTAAGGGTAGTAATAGTGCACCAGCTTGGTCACCCGATGGCAGTAAGCTAGCTGTGGTATTGACTATGCATGGTGGATCACAAATATTTTTGATTAATGCAGATGGAAGTGGAGTACAAAGACTTACCCAAAGTTCAGGAATTGATACGGAACCAAGTTTCTCACCGGATGGCCGCTCGATTATTTTTACTTCTGATCGTGGAGGTAGTCCACAAATATACCGGATGGCGATAACAGGAAATCAAGCTGGTACAGCTGAACGCCTTACATTTGAAGGAAGCTACAATGTAAGTCCGCGTTATAGCCCCGATGGAAAAAGTTTTGCTTATATTCATCGTCATGGTGGCAAGTTTAATGTTGCCGTACAAGATTTTGCTAGGCGACAAGTACAAATATTAACCGATTCAAAATTTGATGAATCTCCTAGCTTTGCTCCCAATGGCAAGATGATTTTATATGCTAGCGAAATAGGTGGGCGTGGTATATTATCCGCCGTTTCGAGCGATGGACAAACAAAGCAACGTCTTACTTCACAAGCTGGTGATATCAGAGAGCCAGTATGGGGTCCTTTGTTGAAATCGCAGCGTACAGGCAACTTTATTAATTAATTTTTAAGGTAAAAAATGAAAAAAATTTTGAGTGTGTTGATAATCTGTTTATTGTCAGCGTGCGCAAGCAAAACTACACAGCCTACAAGTGAGTCGGAAGACCGAACTATGGGTGGCGGCGGGATGGGTGCGGGTGCACAAGAGGGTATGAGAGCAGGTGGGGGTGGATTTGGCATGGATCCATTACGAGATCCTTCTAACATTCTTTCTCGGCGGAGTATTTATTTCGACTTTGATAACTATACAATAAAAAACGAATACAGAGATTTGGTGCTGGCACATGCTAGGTATCTACGTGACAATTCAAACTCTAAGGTATTACTACAGGGTAATACCGATGAACGTGGAAGCCGTGAGTATAATCTTGCGCTTGGTCAGCGTCGGGCGGATAGCGTAAAGAATGCTATGCTGCTCTCGGGCGCTCGTGATCATCAAATTGAGGCAGTAAGCTTAGGTGAGGAAAAGCCTCGTGCAGCAGGTCGTGATGAGTCTTCATGGACTGAGAACCGTCGAGCCGATATTCTTTATCAAGGGGAATACTAATGTTGGTACGTGCTTCCATACTATTGTTTTTGTTTAGTTGTAATGTAAGTTTCGCGGGACTATTTGATGATGCACATGCCCGTGAGCAAATAGAGGTAATGCAAAAGCAAGTGCAAGAGTTGGAGGCGCGTATTGTCAGCATGGAGGAAATTCTTAAAAATCAGGCGATATTGGAGCTTTATACCCAGATCGAAGCGTTTAAAATTGAGCTTGGGAAACTGCATGGGCAAATTGAGATACTGAATGAAGAAAATAAGATTTTGAAGAAACAGCAGAAAGATTTTTATCTAGATTTGGATAACCGATTGAAACAAGTAGAGCCAGCATCCCATGATGCGTCGATAGGGTTGGGTTCTCCGCCAGAGACCACAGTTACAACAGTTCCTTCTACTACGCCAGCGACCGGAACGAGTAGCGTTGTTCAGCCTAAAGATCGAGCTACAGACATATCAGAGCGCGATGCTTATAACACAAGCTATAGCTTGTTCAAAGAAGGTGATTATTCAGGAGCGATCACACAGTTTGAGAATTTTATTACGCGTTATCCTGCCTCTAATTTAGCACCAGGAGCTGCCTATTGGATTGGTAATGCTTATTATGCATTACGTGATTTTAGTTCTGCCATCAGGGCCCAGCAAAAAGTGATCGAGAATTATCCGAAAAGTGGAAAGGCGCCTGATGCCATGCTTAATATTGCAAGTAGCCAAATAGAAATGTCTGAGGTTGCTGCAGCCAAAACAACATTGCAAAGTTTAGTCGCAAAATATCCCAACAGTGAAGCTGCTGAAAAAGCTAGACGGCGTCTTGCTAACCTTAAATAAGATTTAACAATGAAAGAAACAGTTGTTAAAGCTGGCTCTAAAGATGTAATGCATTCCCCCTCTGTGCTACGACAACATTCTACACAAAAACCCGAAGCAGAAGTATTGCGTGTAAGTGAGATATTTTATTCTGTACAAGGAGAAACCAGTCGCATTGGTTTACCAACAGTGTTTATTCGTTTGACTGGCTGTCCGCTACGGTGTGGATATTGTGATACTGAGTATGCATTCTCCGGGGGTGAGAATATGTTAATTGCTGATGTGCTGAATGAAGCTTCAAGTTATGCATCTCGTTATATTACGGTTACTGGAGGTGAGCCACTGGCGCAGAAAGCTTGTCTGACACTGTTAAAAGTATTATGTGATACAGGCTATTCAGTATCGATTGAAACTAGCGGTGCGCTCGATATATCCAAAGTGGACAAAAGGGTTTCCAAGATCGTAGATATTAAGACACCTGGTTCGGGAGAGGTTGCAAAGAATCGTTGGTCCAATATCGATTATTTAGCTGACCAGGATGAATTGAAGTTTGTTTTATGTGACGAAGCAGATTATCGATGGGCAGTTGATGTATTTTACGAACGATGTCTCGATCAGGTTTGTCCAGTATTATTTTCGCCAGTGTATGGCCAACTCGATCCAGCCAAGCTTGCTGACTGGATATTAAAAGATCGCTTACCGGTTAGATTACAGCTTCAGCTTCATAAGATACTCTGGGGAGAGGTAGCGGGGCGGTGAGGATTCAACATTTCTGAGAACGGCTCTTCCTTTAATAACACAAGGTTTTATGAGAAAAGCTGTCGTACTTTTATCGGGTGGCCTGGATTCTGCGACGACACTTGCTATCGCTTGCGCTAAAGGATTTGCATGTTATGCGTTAAGTATTGATTATGGGCAACGTCATCAATCAGAGTTATCTGCAGCATTGAAGATCGGCCAATCCATGGGTATACAGGTACATCGAACTATAAGCGTTAATTTGAGCGCATTGGGAGGATCTGCTCTTACTGACAAGTCTATTGCGGTTCCTACTGAAGGGGCAATCACAGGTATTCCAGTCACTTACGTTCCTGCCAGAAATACGATCATGCTTTCTTTAGCTTTAGCCTGGGCTGAAGTGCTCGAAAGTCACGATATATTTATCGGTGTTAATGCTATCGATTATTCTGGTTATCCAGATTGCCGACCAGATTACATTGAAGCCTTCGAGAAAATGTCAAACCTTGCAACCAAAACTGCTAGAGAGGGGAATAAGCTGACGCTGCATGCGCCACTTCTTAATCTTTCTAAGAAAGAAATTATTTATTTAGGAGCAGAGCTAGGGGTTGATTATGCCTTGACTGTATCATGTTATCAGGCTGATGAAAGTGGCTCTGCTTGTGGTCTATGTGATGCTTGTCGCATACGTAAGGCAGGATTTTTAGCGGCAGATATCCATGATCCGACACGATATAGAATATGTTAAAGATTTGGGTAAGCATCGTTTAAAGTTACATCGAGATCAAGAGAATTCCCGATCAAATAGAATAAAGTAGATATACGGGTAGCAAAATAGGCTAGGAGGAGGGCTATGATTTTCGTTCAATACACACACCAAGCTTTTTTATCCCTTTAATAATGCCAAGTTTGGCAACACTTACTTTTACCCAAGGTGAATTAAATTCTGTCAAAATAATTTGCGCAATATGTTCAGCTAATGCCTCAAGTAAAGAGAATTGTTTGGTGGCCAAAGTATCATTGATGCGCTTGATAATCAGAGAATAATCCAGTGCATCTTCAAGTTTGTCAGTAAAACAAGCGCGATTGGTTGGGAGGGCGATTTCAAGGTTAAGTTCGATTGTTTGAGCAATCTTTTTTTCCCATGGATAGATTCCAATCAGCGTTTTAGCTTTGAAGTCGTGAAGAAAGATGATATCCATTATTAGGATTTAAAAATGATCTATAACCTTGGTTGGATAAATTAAAGAAATATTTTTATGTGTTGTTAGAGCAATTCTAGTCTATTTATGAAGGTGGTGCTATTTTGGTGATGATATGGAAGTAGAACTATTGTTGTTAACAGCTTATTTGCTGGGTTCAGTTTCATTTGCGGTTGTAGCAAGTTGGCTATTTGATTTGCCTGATCCGAGAACATATGGCTCAAAAAATCCGGGCGCAACAAATGTGTTGCGTAGCGGCAAGAAAGTAGCGGCAGTTTTGACATTACTGGGTGATGCTGGTAAAGGTTGGCTGGCAGTGATACTCGCCAAATATTTTTCACAAGCTTGGGAACTGGGAAGCGAAGCAGTTGCGGGTGTTGCATTAGCTGTTTTTCTTGGTCATTTGTTTCCAATCTTTCTTGGTTTTAAAGGCGGCAAAGGGGTGGCAACTGCGGCGGGCGTGCTACTTGGCTTGGATCCTTTGTTAGGGCTATTAGTAATACTTACCTGGATTTTAGTCGCCATGCTTTGGCGTATATCTTCATTATCTGCTATGGTTGCTGCTCTGTTAGCGCCAATTTATGCGTATATTTTATTTGACTCCAGAATAAATGTATGGGCCATTATTACCATTTCATTACTACTTCTTTGGCGGCATAAACCAAATATCATCAATCTAGCTACAGGTAGAGAAGCACGCCTTGGAGAAAAAAGCAAATTGTGATTTGAGATCGAAGATTCTTACAACATCTCTAGATCCCACCTGGCTCTTACTGTAAAGCTGCTCCTGGTTTGTTGGTAGTTGATTTCTTGTTGTTGTAAACGCATTGCTCCAGCAAAAGCGATCATCGCACCATTGTCAGTACAGAATTCAAATTCTGGAAAAAATACTGTTGCGCCTATGTTGGTTGTTTCACGAACGAGCCTTTTACGTAATTGGATATTTGCTCCTACTCCACCAGCTACGACTAATTGACTAAGACCACTCTGCATGAGAGCGGACAAAGATTTTTCCGCTAGGATGTCTACGACTGCTTCCTGAAAGGCAAGCGCAATGTCAGCACAGGTCTGGTATGTAATATTATGATTTTTTATTAAAGTTGATACAGCAGTTTTTAATCCGCTGAAACTAAAGTTAAAGTCCTTGCTATACCGCATAGGGCGAGGAAGTTTAAAACGACCCGATTGACCTTGTTCAGCAAGTTCGGCAAGTGCTCGCCCACCGGGATAATCTAACCCAAGAAGTTTTGCTGTTTTGTCAAAAGCTTCACCTGCCGCATCATCTACTGTTTCGCCAAGCAATATATACTGCCCTATTCCATTTACCTTTATTAACTGAGTGTGACCACCAGAAACGAGGAGTGCTACAAAAGGAAATGCGGGGGAAGGTGTCGATAATAGAGGAGACAGGAGATGGCCTTCAAGATGATGAATATTCAGTACTGGTATTTCAAGGGCGAATGACAGTGCGGAACCAATGCATGCACCTACTAATAATGCTCCTGCCAGACCAGGCCCTTGAGTGTAGGCAATAGCGTCAACTTCCTTCAAGCAAATATTTGCTTCTTTCAAAGCCTGTTTGATAAGCGGTACTACACGGCGAATATGGTCGCGTGAGGCAAGTTCTGGTACAACTCCGCCATATTCATTATGTATTTCTGTTTGTGAATATAGCGTGTGACTTAATAAACCATATTTTGTGTGATAAAGGGCAATACCTGTTTCATCACACGACGTTTCAATACCAAGCACAATCATTTTAAATGTAAATAGAAACTATATTGAATCTCTTCGTGTCCAATTTTAAACCTTTTGGCTAGAGAAAGAACAGTAGAAAGTGGTGCATGAGAAAGCGCAGCGGATGTTTGCTTGATATCTCGTTGATTGCATCCAAAAAAGCTTTTCTTGCTGCATGCTTTTATAAAGAAAATAATAATGTTATATTTATAAGCTTTTGCAGAATTATTAACATTCAATACAAATAGAAGGAGACCGAAAGGGATTACTGCTTTATGACTACTGTTAAAGTCAAAGAAAATGAGCCATTTGAAGTTGCCATGCGTCGTTTTAAACGCTCGGTTGAGAAAACTGGATTACTTACAGAATTGCGCGCGCGCGAATTTTATGAGAAGCCAACTGCAGAACGTAAACGTAAGCATGCAGCAGCTGTCAAGCGTACCTACAAACGTTTGCGTAGTCAATTACTCCCGAAAAAACTTTATTAGTCGATCAAGAGTTCGTTAGACAAACTTGTTAGGCTGCTCTGTTATGAATTTGAGGTTGAAAATCACAGAAGACATGAAGGCTGCCATGCGCGCCGGGGACTCAAAAAAGCGTGACGCTATTCGGTTATTGCAAGCAGCTATTAAACAGCGAGAAGTTGATGAGCGCATTGAATTAGATGATACAGCGATCATTGCAGTAATTGAGAAAATGCTTAAACAGCGTAGAGATTCGATCGCGCAATATGAGGCCGCGCACCGACAAGATTTGGCTGATGCCGAAAAATATGAAATGGACGTACTGCTTGCTTATATGCCCCAAATGATGAGTGATGCTGAAGTCACTAGTATAGTGAACGAAGTTATCGCTCTGGTAGGAGATGCGGGGCAGCAGCGGATGGGGAAGATCATGGCTTTGTTAAAACCTAAATTGACTGGATGTGCAGATATGACTCAAGTAGCAGCGCTGGTTAAGAAAAAAATTTCTTCTTGATTTTATTAGATGAGCATTTATTCTTAGTCTATGTGTTTGGGATAGTAGTCAAGAGTTTATTAACTTCATCGATAATCAGCTAACATATTGGCGTACTTTAATAAATGATTCCCCAATCGTTTATTCAAGAGTTGCTCAATCGCATAGATATAGCGGATGTAGTTGGGCGTTATGTGCCACTTAGGAAAGTTGGTGGCAATTTTAGTGCGTGCTGTCCATTTCATAATGAAAAAACTCCGTCATTTATAGTTAGTCCAACAAAACAGTTCTACCATTGTTTTGGTTGTGGAAAGCATGGTAACGCCATTAATTTTCTGATTGAGCATACTGGAATGAGTTTTGTTGATGCGGTTGAGAATTTGGCTGCTTCTGCTGGATTGCAAATTCCGGCTCGACAAGTTGTAACTTATTATCGAGTATCTGAATCTCGTTTATCTCCTGCTAAAAAAGAAGACGAGCAAGATAAAGCGGGCGAGTCTGTACAACACATGGCTGAATCGATGAAAATTGCAGCTCAATACTATCGTGGTCAACTTAAGCATGCTAAACATGCTATTGCTTATTTGAAAAAGCGCGGTTTAACGGGAGAAATAGCTGTTCGTTTTGGAATTGGTTATGCGCCGGCTAACCGACAGAATCTTGCTTCTGTATTTTCTGATTATCCGTTAAAGCAATCAGAAAATGTGTTGGTGAAAGTGGGTTTGGTAATACGTGGCGATGATGGTAAACATTATGACCGATTCCGTAATCGCATTATGTTCCCAATTTTAGACCAGAAAGGCAGGATAATCGGTTTTGGTGGAAGGGTATTGGATGCTGGGGAGCCAAAGTATTTAAATTCTCCTGAGACACCTTTGTTTACAAAGGGGCGTGAGCTTTATAATTTATTTGCAGCCAGCAAGGCGATTCGTAAATCAGGACGAGCTTTGGTAGTAGAAGGGTATATGGACGTAGTTATGCTTGCACAACATGATATAGACTATGCGGTTGCTACGCTTGGTACTGCTACTACGCCTTTTCATATCCAGAAGCTATTGCGTCAAACAGATAAAATCATTTTTTGTTTCGATGGTGACAGTGCGGGGAGGAAAGCAGCTTGGCGTGCGCTCGAAAATAGCTTATCCCAATTACGGGATGGAAAAGATATAAGTTTTCTGTTTCTACCAGAGAATGAGGATCCCGACAGTTATGTTCGTAAGTATGGTAAAGAATCATTCGAAGCGCTTCTCGATCGGGCGCTGCCTCTCTCTGAGTTTTTTTATGGTGAATTATCTGGGCGTGTGAATCTGCAAACCAGCGAAGGACGCGCTGGTTTGGTACAACATGCACGACCATTATTGGCTCAGATAGGTGCTCCAGTTCTTGCTCTTATGCTGATAAAACGATTATCACAACTTACTTCTATTAACCAAAACGAATTAGAGGGATTGTTGCAAATTAAGCGAAAAGATCCCTTTTCTCGGCCTAATCTGAAGCGACCACAGCCAGTAACTCCTTATCGAAAACTAATTCAATTAATCCTGCATGATCCGGTATATGTCGAGAAGCTAGATAAAAATATGCTGACAGGAGATGGTGAACAAAATGATGAAAAGACACTATTGGTAGAACTGATAGATTTTTTTAATGCTTTATCACCGCAAGACTTAAAAGATGCAACATTGTTATCGATTAAGGCATATTTCTGTGATAACCCATGCTATGAATTGTTAGAAAAAATAGAGAAAGAAATAAGTATGTGGGGAGAGGGAGTCGATATAGAAGCAGAGTTTACAGGAATATTGTTGCGATTGAGAGAAATGCGTCGCAAACAAAGAATGGCTATGCTGCATAGTAAACCTCTAAATTTGCTTACCTTAGAAGAAAAGCGAGAATTGCAGCAATTGTATGTTTCTTAAAGAAGTTTATTATCAAACTCTTTATGGAAGGAAGCGAAATGCAGAATCTGGTATTTATTGTTTAATAACTATTTAAATAGCGATTATATATTTGAACTTTTCATTGATTAATTGAACAAAAAAATTAAAAAATAGCGGCATGGTGTTAACAGTTAATAAGATATATTTACGAAAATGAAAAAGAGTTCTAAAAACATCTCTGGATGAGATGCGGCATGATAAATTTTTGATATACTCAAAGATTTTAGAATTTATTTGTCCATATATCTAGATTTCAGCAAATTTAGAATATTAGTCTGCGGTGACTAAGAGAATGAGTAAAAGTTAATAACTGAGCGAGCAATAGTCCTTGAAAAGAAAAATAGGCCTTGTTGCTAAAGCTAATAGGTGTACATAGATTGGGTAACAAATAAAGGTTGAATCTTTTTGCAGTTATGACTGCTAGGACACTTGAAATATGGATACAAAGCAATTAATACAAGAAACAGATACAGAAAATCCGGTTATTGATAATCAGTCGGAGTTAACCAAGATAAAATCAGCGAAAATGAAAGCATCCAAAAAAATTAAAGCATCGAATAATGACCATGTGGAAGAAATGGTTGGGGAAACCTTGTCATCTGCGCCTCAAGATATCGAGGCAAGAAAGATGCGACTTAAGAAATTGATTGTTCAGGGTAAGGAACGTGGTTATTTAACTTATGCTGAGATTAATGATCACTTGCCAGATGACATGCTAGATGCTGAACAAATTGAAGGTGTCATTAGCATGATCAATGATATGGGAATTTCTGTTCATGATGAAGCGCCAGATGCAGAAGCATTATTAATGTCAGATACAGCAACTGCTGTAACTGATGAGGATGTAGTTGAAGAGGCTGAGGCAGCGCTTTCTAGTGTGGATTCGGAATTTGGTCGCACTACTGATCCGGTACGCATGTACATGCGTGAGATGGGATCTGTAGAATTATTAACACGCGAAAGTGAGATAGAAATAGCAAAACGTATTGAAGATGGTTTGAGGCATATGATACAGGCTATTTCTGCATGCCCAACGATTATTGTAGATATTCTAAATTTGGCGGCCGAAGTTGAGAATGATCAGCTGCGCGTTGATGAATTGGTTGATGGTTTTCTTGATGATGATGCTCAGGGAATCCTTAATGAAGAGATGTCTGATGAGTCGCTTGAGCAGGATTTTGTTTCTGATGACATGGAAGATGAGAGCGGAGTTGCGGTAGCTAGTGCCAGCTTGATTAAGTTAAAAAGTGATGTATTAGAACGTTTTGTAGAGATGCGCGAAGCCTATAACGAAATGCAAAAAATAATCGAAAAAAATGGCTCGCGAGAGGATAAAAAATATAAAGCTCTTCAGGAAAAAATTTCATCTGAACTCATGGCTATGAGATTCTCGGCCAAGATGGTGGAAAAGTTATGTGATTCACAGCGCGATTTTGTTAATGAAATTCGCAACTGCGAGCGGAAAATTATGGATCTGTGCGTCACTAAAGCAAATATGCCAAGAAATTATTTTATCAAAGTTTTTCCTGGTAATGAGACAAATCTAGATTGGGTTAAGTCAGAAGTTGAGACTAACAAGCCTTGCGGCCAGTCATTAAAGCATTTCATGCCTGCTATTATGGAGCAGCAGCAATGTTTACTTTCTCTGCAAGAGCAAGCCAAAATCCCTATTAAAGAACTGAAAGAGATTAATCGCCGAATGACTACTGGCGAGGCTAAAGCACGGCGTGCAAAACGTGAAATGACAGAAGCTAATTTGCGATTGGTAATTTCGATTGCTAAAAAATATACTAATCGTGGGTTGCAATTTTTAGATCTCATTCAAGAAGGTAATATTGGTTTGATGAAGGCTGTAGATAAATTTGAATATCGACGTGGTTACAAATTTTCTACTTATGCAACGTGGTGGATACGTCAGGCAATAACACGTTCTATTGCTGATCAGGCGCGTACAATTCGAATTCCTGTTCACATGATTGAAACAATTAATAAAATGAATCGTATCTCGCGTCAGATTCTGCAAGAAACTGGACAGGAGCCAGAGCCCGCATTATTGGCTCAAAAGATGGAGATGCCCGAAGAGAAGATTAGAAAAATCCTCAAGATTTCTAAAGAGCCAATCTCAATGGAAACACCAATTGGTGATGATGAAGATTCGCATCTGGGAGATTTTATAGAAGATTCATCTACTATAGCGCCCGCTGATGCTGCTGTTTATGCTAGTTTGCGCTTTGCTACTAAGGATGTACTCGATTCTCTTACGCCACGAGAGGCGAAAGTTTTGCGAATGCGTTTTGGAATTGAAATGAATACTGATCATACCTTGGAAGAGGTTGGAAAACAGTTCGATGTTACTCGTGAGCGTATCCGTCAAATAGAAGCAAAGGCATTGAGAAAATTGCGTCATCCAGCTCGTTCCGATCGCCTGCGTAGCTTTTTAGATACAGGAAACTCATAAACTCATAATTTATTATCGCGCTACATAAGATATAATATTAGTATTCTAAATTCTTGAGTTGCTAATATATCAATTAGTGGAGTGGTTGATATTGAATTGCAGCTGACTTTATAAAATACGTTATAGAGCGCAAATTAATATCGTGCGATAGAAAACGGATTGTGCGTACTATATATTCTTAATAAGTTGACAGCTCAAATGGGTCTGTAGCTCAGTTGGTTAGAGCAGGGGACTCATAATCCCTTGGTCGCTGGTTCGAGTCCAGCCAGACCCACCAATGAAAACAGAGAGTTGCAATCCAGCAATGCAACTCTTTTTCATTATTTGAAAGCGGATTTTTTAGATTGATTTTTTATAAAAATATTGATGCCCGCTCTAGCCTCGCTGTTCGGTAGGAAAATTGATGTGCATGATCCAAAGATAATAATCAAGATATTAAACCTATTCGTTTCAATTCTGCCTTAAGCTCATCATTGACAGATATTAAATTTGCTTAGGAATAATAATGTATTTATTGACTTAGAGCTATAATGCATCCATAATGCTGGATTAATTTGGAGGGGTTCCCGAGCGGTCAAAGGGATCAGACTGTAAATCTGACGGCTCTGCCTTCGAAGGTTCGAATCCTTCCCCCTCCACCACATTTTTAGTTGCTGAAAGAGCAGTTAAGCGTGCGAGCTCGGTGCTTAATCATAAATTATAGGGATGGGTGGGTTTTCTAGAGTATGCGGGTGTAGCTCAATGGTAGAGCAGAAGCCTTCCAAGCTTACGACGAGGGTTCGATTCCCTTCACCCGCTCCAGATATTAGAAAAGCAGTGCGAGTAAAGTGGATTTAGTATGCCCATGTAGCTCAGTGGTAGAGCACTCCCTTGGTAAGGGAGAGGTCGCCAGTTCAATTCTGGCCATGGGCTCCATAGTCATAGTTATAGTGCTGTTGTAAAATGAAGTAATTTTGATGATGAGGATATAGCATGGCGAAGAGTAAATTTGAGCGATCGAAGCCGCATATAAATGTTGGCACGATAGGTCACGTAGATCATGGCAAGACGACATTGACGGCGGCGATTACGATGGTGTTATCGAAAAAATTTGGAGGAGAGGCGAAGTCGTATGCTCAGATTGACTCTGCACCGGAAGAGCGTGCACGAGGAATTACCATTAATACCGCGCACGTAGAGTATGAGACTGAGAAGCGTCATTATGCGCATGTAGATTGCCCTGGTCACGCAGATTATGTAAAAAACATGATTACCGGCGCTGCCCAGATGGATGGGGCTATATTGGTAGTATCGGCTGCTGATGGGCCGATGCCGCAGACGCGAGAGCATATCTTGCTGGCAAGGCAGGTTGGGGTTCCGTACATCATAGTTTATATGAATAAAGCAGATATGGTGGATGACCCTGAATTGCTCGAGCTGGTGGAAATGGAAATACGCGAGCTGTTGTCCAAATACGATTTTCCGGGAGATGATACGCCGATCATTATAGGGTCGGCATTGAAGGCGCTTGAGGGAGATCAGAGCGATATTGGAGAGCCGTCGATATATAAATTGGCGGATGCGCTGGACAGTTATATTCCTGAGCCGCAGCGGGCCATAGATGGTGCTTTTATCATGCCGGTTGAGGATGTGTTTTCCATATCTGGGCGCGGCACGGTTGTAACGGGACGTGTAGAGCGAGGTATTGTTAAAGTAGGCGACGAGATTGAGATAGTAGGTTTGAAGCCGACATTGAAGACGGTGTGTACCGGTGTGGAGATGTTTAGGAAGCTACTTGATCAAGGGCAGGCTGGCGACAATGTTGGAATATTGCTGCGTGGCACCAAGCGAGAAGAAGTTGAACGTGGCCAGGTGCTGGCAAAGCCTGGAAGCATATTGCCGCATACAAAATTTACAGCTGAGATATATGTGTTAAGCAAAGAGGAAGGTGGCCGGCACACGCCATTTTTTGCTGGATATCGTCCTCAGTTCTATTTCAGGACAACGGACGTTACGGGATCGATAGAGCTGCCATCAGGAACCGAGATGGTGATGCCTGGAGATAATATTTCAGTGACAGTGAATCTTATTGCCCCAATTGCGATGGAAGAAGGATTGCGGTTTGCAATTCGTGAAGGTGGCAGAACTGTTGGGGCAGGCGTTGTGGCTAAAGTTATTGAATAGATAAATGGCGTTCAATTTTATTTTTTATGTCTTGAATTTCTATCATAAAAGTAAAGTATTGAATGCGGAGTGTTGTGTAGATAAGTAGGCCAGTAGCTCAATTGGCAGAGCGTCGGTCTCCAAAACCGAAGGCTGGGGGTTCGATGCCCTCCTGGCCTGCCAAAATTAAATTGTTCTCAGAGAATTGATTGAGTCAAAACTATAATGGATTTTAATTTTTTGGTTGAAAGTAGCGTGCATTATATTCAAGTAAGGGATTATTAATTTTACTTATTGATCTTATTGATCTGAAACTAAGAAATTATTAGGAAGGCAAGCGGGTTGTCTATCGTCAAGGATGGTATTTGAGTGAACAAATTTAAGCTAGTGCTCGCTATATTATCGGTAATAGCTGGTGTCGTAGGTTTTTACTATTTGCGCGATAGCGCAATGGTTATTCGCGTTTTGCTTTTGTTGCTAGGCATAGTTCTGGGAATTACAATAGCTTGGTTTACTAATCAAGGCAAGCAGTTTTATGCGTTTAGCAGGGAGTCAATTGAAGAAACAAAAAAAGTGATCTGGCCTAGTCGAAAGGAAACGATGCAAACCGCGGGTGTGGTCTTTGCTTTTGTTGTGGCTATGGCAGTTTTTTTGTGGCTAGTAGATACCGGATTGATGACGATCGTGAGGTATGTAATGGATCAAGAGGTCTAGCTAAATGGTCCGGGTGGTAGAATGAGCAAAAAATGGTATGTGATTCATGCATATTCTGGCTTTGAAAATAGTGTCAAGAAAGCATTACAGGAACGCATTGTTCGTGCCGGCATGGAAGATAAGTTTGGTCAAATACTGGTTCCTGTTGAAGAGGTTATGGAAATCAAAGGCGGCCAAAAAAATATCAGTGAAAGGAAATTTTTTCCTGGCTATGTGCTGATAGAAATGGAAATGACTGATGAAACCTGGCATTTAGTTAAACATACGGCCAAGGTCAGCGGTTTCGTTGGTGGTTCTCTAATGAAACCAACGCCAATCAGCGAAAAAGAGGTCCAGAACATACTCAATCAAATTCAAGAGGGCGTAGAAAAGCCTAAACCTAAAATACTTTTTGAGATTGGCGAGGCTGTACGTGTTAAAGAAGGGCCATTTACAGATTTCCATGGGAATGTTGAGGATGTTAATTATGACAAAAATAAGTTAAGAGTATCCGTTTCAATTTTTGGTCGACCCACACCTATTGAATTAGATTTTGATCAAGTCGAAAAATCCTAGCTTCCCATAAAAGATGGCTAAATTTAGGAAATAGAAGTTGTTATTGTTTTGTATCACATCGGGGAGAATGTTGTAAGCATTCGACAGAACCCAAAAAGGAGAATAATTTTGGCAAAAAAGATTATCGGCTATATCAAATTGCAAATCCCGGCTGGAAAAGCTAATCCAAGCCCCCCTATTGGCCCTGCCCTTGGGCAGCGCCAACTTAACATTATGGAATTTTGTAAAGCATTTAATGCGGCTACACAGAAAATGGAGCCGGGCTTGCCTGTCCCAGTACATCATCACAGCTTATGCGGACAAAAGCTTTACATTTGTTATGAAAACAACACCTGCCTCGGTATTAATTAAGAAGGCTGCAGGTATAAATAAAGGAAGTTCTAAGCCACACGTTGATAAAGTAGGGAAATTGAGTCGTAATCAAGCGGAAGAAATAGCTAAATTAAAAATGCCAGATTTGACTGCAGCTAATATGGATGCCGCAGTCAGAGTCTATTGCTGGCAGTGCAAGAAGCATGGGCGTAGAAGTGGAGGGGCTATAAAATGGCACACGTTTCTAAACGATATGCGTTGATAAACAAAAAGATAGATCGTGATAAATCCTACTCGCTAGCAGAAGCCATTACACTTATAAAAGAAACTGCAACTGCAAAATTTGATGAATCTGTTGATGTTGCCATCAATTTAGGGATAGATGCAAGAAAATCAGATCAAGCGGTACGTGGATCAGTTGTTTTGCCGGCAGGCACAGGTAAAGTGGTGCGTGTTGCTGTTTTTGTCCAAGGAGATAAAGCTAAAGAAGCGCTTGAGGCGGGTGCAGATATTGTTGGTTTTGAGGATCTTGCGGAAAGAGTTAAAGCAGGCGAGATTAACTTTGATGTCGCTATTGCAAGTCCCGATGCGATGCGTATTGTTGGTCAATTAGGCCAAATTCTAGGGCCGCGAGGACTAATGCCCAATCCAAAAGTAGGTACGGTAACACCAGATGTTTCAGCTGCTGTGCGGAATGCCAAAGCAGGACAAGTACAGTTTCGAGCAGATAAAGCAGGTATTGTGCATTGTACAATCGGCAGGGCATCGTTTGAGCCTGATGCGCTTAAGAAAAATATTTTGGCGCTAGTAGATGCGCTAAATAAATCTAAACCACCTACATCCAAAGGTGTGTATCTAAGACGAATGACTCTTTCCAGTACCATGGGTGTGGGAGTTAGAGTCGATCAATCCGGTTTAGAGCATTGATTTATAGACTTTGGGCTATTGACGTTTAGAGTCAGTAGGTTATCAAAGACCGTTGGGGTTTCATGTTTGCTGCTTTAAATAAAGATGATCTAATTTGCAAACTTGAGACTTAATTGCCATGGATTTATCGAATGGTACCCAACGCAGATGGCGTATCCAGAACAGGATTTGTTGTTTTCTCCTGAATATAGATCGCCGCTTTTTAGTATGGAAGATATCGTGATTATTCCGATATGACTCCAGAGTTTAATGTGGAGAATGTATCTTGAGTCTTAATCTTGAACAGAAAAAGATAATAATTGCAGAAGTTGGCGCACAAATAGCCGACGCGCAGGCGGTTATCTTAGCTGAGTATCGTGGATTGGAAGTTAGTAAATTTACTCAATTACGGGCTAAAACACGTGAGTGCGGAATATATTTTCGCGTGGTTAAAAATTCATTTGTACGCCGCGCAGTGAAGAACACGCCATATTCTAATCTTGCTGATCAAATGGTAGGTCCTTTGGTATATGGTATTGGTCGTGACCCGGTGGCTACTGCCAAAGTACTTCATGAGTTTGCAAAAAATAATGATAAATTTGTTATTAAAGCTGGAGCAATAGCTGGAACTGTCTTGTCTAATAAAGAAGTTGCAGCCTTAGCAAGTTTGCCGAGCAGAGAGGAACTGTTATCGAGGCTGATGGGAACGTTGCAAGCACCTATAGCCAAATTTGTGAGAACGCTTAATGAAGTGCCTACCAGTTTTGTGCGTGGATTAGCTGCAATACGTGATCATAAATGATCCATTCAGCTTTAGAAAGCAAATTTTTGTGCATTTTTAGAATTAACCAGAATTTTATTTATTGTTAGGAGAAAGAAATGGCTGTAGCCAAAGAAGAAATTTTAGACGCAATTGCTAATATGACAGTATTAGAGCTGTCTGAGCTAATTAAGAATATGGAAGAAAAGTTTGGAGTCTCCGCAGCAGCGACTGCTGCTGTTGCCGCTGCTGCACCTGCTGCTGCAGCAGCTACGGCAGCAGAAGAGCAAACTGAGTTTTCTGTCGTGCTAACTTCTGCAGGAGACAATAAAGTAAATGTGATTAAAGTAGTTCGCGCAATAACAGGTCTTGGGTTAAAGGAAGCGAAAGACTTGGTTGATGGCGCGCCAAAAGTAGTAAAAGAAGGAATTCCCAAAGCTGATGCAGAAGGGATTCAGAAACAACTTACTGAAGCAGGAGCTGCTTGCGAGGTTAAGTAATATTACCGTTATGTAAGTATTGGCTGGCAGAAGTAAATATACTGCCGGCCTTTACTTTCTTTGATGATTGGATTTATTGCCGAGCATTTACTGTGGTAGCTAGTAAATGACTATTTGGATAAATATGACTATTTATCCTCATTATTCTGCGCCTGGAGAAAATTGATGAACTATTCGTTCACTGAGAAAAAACGTATTCGAAAAAGTTTTGCTAAACGTGCCAGCGTCTTACCAATCCCTTTTCTTCTCGCAACTCAACTTGAATCGTACGCAGCTTTTTTGCAAGAGAAAGTCGCGCCTAATAAGCGTACTAATCAAGGGTTGCAGGCAGCGTTTAATTCAATTTTTCCAATTGAGAGTCATTCAAAAAATGCTCGCATTGATTTTATTAGCTACTCCCTTGGGATACCTGTATTTGATGTTAAAGAATGCCAGCAACGTGGCTTGACTTATGCATCTCCTTTACGCGCCAGAGTACGTTTAACTCTTTTAGATAAAGAGATTTCTAAACCGACAGTAAAAGAAGTAAAGGAGCAAGAAGTATACATGGGAGAGATCCCTCTCATGACAGACACTGGCTCATTTATTATTAATGGAACGGAGCGAGTAATTGTTTCTCAGCTGCATCGCTCCCCGGGGGTATTTTTCGAGCATGATCGTGGAAAAACACATTCGTCAGGTAAGTTACTTTTTTCTGCACGGATTATTCCTTACCGAGGTTCATGGCTTGATTTTGAGTTTGACCCCAAAGATTATGTATATTTCCGCATTGACCGCCGACGCAAAATGCCGGTGACAACTTTATTAAAAGCAATGGGTTGTACGCCGGAACAAATTCTTGCTGATTTTTTTGTATTTGATCATTTTTATTTTTCTAAAAGTGAAATTTTATTTGATTTAGCGCCTGAACGTTTACGGGGTGAAGTAGCAAGCTTTAATATTACTGATGATAAAGGTAAGGTAATTGTTCAAAAAGATAAACGTATTACAGCAAAGCATGTTCGAGAATTATTGCAAATCGGTATAAAACAGATCGCGGTTCCAGAAGAGTTTGTGCTTGGAAAAATCTTAGCACAAAATATTATAGATAAGGAAACCGGTGAAATTATAGCGTTAGCTAATGATGAAATTACAGAAGCTATACTTGGGAAAATAAGACAAGCTGGAATTGAGCAAATTAGTACGCTTTATGTAAATGATCTTAATTACGGTTCTTTTATTTCTCAGACATTGAGAATAGATGAAACCATTGATCAGACTGCAGCTCAAGTGGCAATTTACCGGATGATGCGCCCTGGGGAGCCTCCTACTGAGGAAGCTGTTATCGCTTTGTTTAATGGATTATTCTATTCACCCGAGCGCTATGATTTGTCAGTTGTGGGCCGCATGAAATTCAATCGCCGTGTTGGTCGCTCAGAGCTAACGGGTTCTTCTACCTTGTCTAATCCAGATATTATCGATGTGATCAAAATATTGGTGGAGTTACGCAATGGTCGTGGAGAGATAGATGACATTGATCATTTGGGGAATCGTCGTGTTCGTTCAGTTGGAGAATTAGCTGAGAATCAGTTCAGAGCTGGATTGGCGCGAGTTGAAAGGGCGGTTAAAGAACGACTTAGCCAGGCAGAATCAGAGAATCTTATGCCTCATGATTTAATCAATGCTAAACCGGTCTCCGCTGCGGCTCGTGAATTTTTTGGCTCTAGTCAATTATCCCAATTTATGGATCAAACGAATCCTTTATCAGAGATTACGCATAAGAGACGTATTTCCGCATTGGGCCCAGGTGGTTTAACACGTGAGCGAGCAGGTTTCGAAGTGCGCGATGTACATCCAACTCACTATGGACGTGTATGTCCTATTGAAACGCCGGAAGGGCCCAATATTGGTCTGATTAATTCGCTGGCACTTTATGCACAAACTAATGAATATGGATTTATTGAAACACCCTATAGAAAAGTAATAGATGAGAAAGTTACCGACGAAATCGTTTATCTTTCCGCTATTGAAGAAAGTCAATATATGATTGCTCAAGCGAATGCAAGGCTTGATTCAGAAGGAAGATTCGTAGATGAAATCGTTTCATGTCGTCAAAAAAATGAATTCACATTGGCGCCTAAAGATCAAATCGAGTATGTAGATGTTGCGCCAGCTCAGATTGTTTCCGTTGCCGCTTCGTTGATTCCTTTTCTAGAGCATGATGATGCCAATCGTGCTTTGATGGGTTCTAATATGCAGCGACAAGCTGTTCCTTGTTTACGTGCGGAGAAATCGCTTGTTGGGACTGGAATAGAACGGGTTGTTGCAGTTCATTCTGGTACCGCTGTGAGAGCAGTGCGTGGAGGAGTAGTTGATTACGTAGATGCAAGCCGTATCGTAGTGCGCGTGCACGATATTGAAACACGTGCAGGAGAGGTGGGTGTAGATATTTATAATTTGATTAAATATACCCGTTCAAATCAGAATACAAATATTAATCAACGCCCATTAGTAAAAGTAGGTGATGTTCTGGCGCGCGACGATGTCATCGCCGATGGTGCATCGACTGACTTGGGCGAACTTGCATTAGGGCAAAATATGCTGGTGGCTTTTATGCCATGGAATGGATATAACTTTGAGGACTCCATTCTTATCTCTGAGCACGTCGTATCCGATGATCGTTTTACCTCCATTCACATTGAGGAATTATCAGTAGTAAGTCGTGATACTAAGCTTGGTACAGAAGAAATTACTGCTGATATTCCCAATTTATCTGAGCGTCAACTCGCACGCTTGGATGAATCCGGAATTGTTTATATCGGTGCTGAAGTTGAAGCAGGCGATGTATTGGTCGGTAAAGTTACTCCGAAAGGTGAAACGCAGTTAACCCCAGAGGAGAAGCTATTACGAGCAATTTTTGGTGAAAAAGCTTCTGATGTTAAAGATACTTCTCTGCGAGTACCTTCCGGTATATCCGGTACCGTGATTGATGTCCAAGTATTCACCCGAGAGGGGGTAGAGCGGGACAAGCGTTCTAAGAATATTATCGATGATGAACTGTCTCGCTATAAAAAAGATCTGGCTGACCAGATGCGCATAGTGGAGGCAGATGCATTCATGCGCATAGAGCGTTTACTTATTGGCAAAACAGCAACCGGTGGTCCTAATAAACTCGCTAAAGGGACACTTATTACGAAAGAATATCTGGAGAGTATTGATCCTCACTATTGGTTTGATATTCGCTTGGCTGATGAGGATACAAGCATACAGCTAGAGCAGATAAAAGACAGCACGGCACAAATGCAGAAAATGTTTGATATTGCTTTTGAGGAAAAAAGAAAAAAGCTTACACAAGGGGATGAATTGCCACCAGGTGTCCAGAAAATGGTCAAAGTTTATGTTGCAGTTAAGAGGCGTTTGCAGCCTGGAGACAAAATGGCAGGCCGTCATGGAAATAAAGGTGTCATTTCAAGAATTGTGCCTATAGAGGATATGCCTTATATGGCCGATGGTACCCCTGTTGATATCGTATTGAATCCTTTAGGCGTACCATCACGTATGAATGTGGGGCAGATATTGGAAGTTCATTTGGGATGGGCGTCAAAAGGAATGGGTAAAAAGATTAATGAAATGCTGCGTGAGCAGAGAGAAATTACCGAGCTCAGAGTGTTTCTCGATAAAATCTATAATAACAGCGGTAAGAGAGAAGAAATTACCTCCTTAAATGACGAAGAAATACTAGAGCTCGCAAAAAATTTAGTTGATGGCGTACCCTTTGCGACGCCTGTTTTTGATGGGGCTACAGAAACCGAAATAAAGGATATGCTTGAATTAGCTGGTTTGCCTCGATCGGGGCAGGTAACACTGTATGATGGTAGAACGGGTGCTGCTTTCGATCGACCTGTTACCGTAGGTTATATGCATGTGCTTAAGCTGCACCACTTGGTTGATGACAAAATGCATGCTCGTTCTACAGGTCCCTATAGCTTAGTGACGCAGCAACCTCTTGGTGGTAAAGCTCAATTTGGTGGCCAACGTTTTGGTGAAATGGAAGTATGGGCGTTAGAAGCATACGGAGCTGCCTATACTCTACAAGAAATGTTGACCGTTAAGTCGGATGATGTGAATGGACGTACCAAGGTATATGAAAGCATTGTCAAGGGAGATCACAAAATAGATGCGGGAATGCCAGAATCATTTAATGTATTGGTAAAAGAAATTCGATCGCTGGGGTTGGACGTTGATTTGGAACAACATTGAAATCTTAGTTGAAGATGTTTTATGCCGACCTATAGATTATTAGGAGTGACAAATGAAAGCGCTGCTTGATTTATTTAAACAAGTTACTCAGAAAGAAGAGTTTGATTCAATTAAAATTGGTCTTTCCTCTCCAGAAAAAATACGTTCTTGGTCATACGGTGAAGTAAAAAAACCTGAAACGATAAACTATCGTACCTTTAAGCCAGAAAGGGATGGGTTATTCTGCGCTAAGATTTTTGGTCCAGTAAAAGACTACGAATGTTTGTGTGGAAAATATAAACGCTTAAAACATCGTGGCGTGATTTGCGAAAAATGTGGAGTAGAGGTGACCTTATCTAAGGTTCGGCGCGAGCGTATGGGGCATATTGAATTAGCATCTCCCGTAGCGCATATCTGGTTTCTGAAGTCATTGCCTTCCCGTTTGGGACTGGTATTAGACATGACATTGCGAGACATTGAGCGTGTGCTCTATTTTGAAGCTTATGTAGTAACTGATCCAGGCATGACGCCGCTTGTTCACGGTCAGTTGTTAACCGAAGACGATTACCTCAATAGAACAGAAGAATACGGAGATGATTTTTCTGCAGGTATTGGTGCAGAAGGTATACGAGATCTATTGAACAAAATGGATATTGTTGCGGAAATTGATTCTCTCCGTCGCGAAATGCAGAGTACAGGGTCTGAAACTAAGCTAAAAAAAATAGCTAAACGGTTAAAAGTACTGGAAGCATTTAATAAATCAGGGATAAAACCAGAATGGATGGTGTTAACGGTACTACCGGTATTGCCACCAGAATTGAGACCGCTCGTGCCATTGGATGGGGGGCGTTTCGCAACTTCTGATTTAAATGATTTATACCGTCGTGTTATTAACCGGAATAATCGGTTAAAACGCTTGCTCGAGCTTCGAGCGCCGGAAATCATCGTGCGTAATGAAAAACGTATGCTACAAGAGTCAGTCGATTCTCTTCTTGATAATGGGCGTCGTGGCAAGGCAATGACAGGAGCCAATAAACGGCCATTAAAGTCACTCGCAGATATGATTAAAGGCAAGGGAGGGCGATTCCGCCAGAATCTGCTGGGTAAGCGCGTCGATTATTCTGGGCGATCAGTCATTGTAGTGGGTCCTCAGCTTAAGTTACATCAATGTGGCTTACCGAAAAAAATGGCGCTTGAATTGTTCAAGCCATTTATTTTCAACAAGCTAGAAGTCATGGGTATTGCCAGCACCATTAAGGCAGCCAAGCGAGAGGTAGAAAATGAGACTCCAGTAGTGTGGGATATCCTGGAGGAAGTTATCCGAGAGCATCCGGTAATGCTAAACCGAGCGCCAACACTTCACCGATTGGGTATTCAGGCATTTGAGCCAGTGTTAATTGAAGGCAAGGCAATTCAGCTACATCCTCTTGTTTGTGCTGCCTTTAATGCGGATTTTGATGGAGATCAGATGGCTGTACATATTCCATTATCTCTTGAGGCACAAATGGAATGTCGTACCTTGATGATGTCAACTAATAATATTTTGTCTCCCGCTAACGGTGATCCTATTATCGTACCCTCACAAGACATCGTGCTCGGGTTGTACTATATGACCCGGGAAAAGATCAATGCGCTGGGTGAGGGTATGTTTTTCCAAGATGTCGCGGAGGTATCACGCGCATATGAAAATCACGTAGTTGAGCTTAATGCTAAAGTAGTAGTAAGAATAAAGGAAGCCGAAAAGAGGAAGGAAGAAGGAAAACAAGTAGAAAAAATAACACGTTATGAAACAACTGTAGGTCGTGCGTTATTATCGGAAATCTTACCAGATGGACTTCCTTTTTCTGTGCTCAATAAGGTGCTCAAGAAAAAGGAAATTTCAAAGCTGATCAATGCGTGCTTTCGTTTATGCGGATTACGTGAAACAGTTATTTTTGCAGATAAACTCATGTATTCGGGTTTTTCCTATGCAACGCGAGGTGGCATCTCTATTTGTGCGGATGATTTGCTTACACCTGTTCAAAAAAATGACATCATAAAAATTGCGGAGAAGGAAGTACAGGAAATAGCGACTCAATACACTTCAGGCTTAGTGACTCAGGGCGAGCGCTATAACAAAGTAGTAGATATTTGGGGGCGTGCCGGCGATCAGGTTGCTAAAGCGATGATGGATCAATTAAGTGTAGAACCTGTATATGATCCCTTAACAGGAAAGATGAAGCAAAACGAGAATGGCAATCCGATAATGCAGGAATCATTCAATTCAATTTACATGATGGCCGATTCAGGTGCGCGCGGCTCGGCAGCTCAGATTCGGCAACTTTCGGGCATGCGTGGATTAATGGCTAAGCCTGATGGTTCTATCATTGAGACGCCTATTACAGCTAATTTTCGTGAAGGACTGAATGTACTGCAATATTTTATTTCTACTCATGGCGCACGTAAGGGACTTGCTGATACAGCATTAAAAACGGCTAATTCTGGCTATCTTACTCGTCGTTTGGTGGATGTTACTCAGGATTTAGTTATTACTGAAGAGGATTGCGGTACAGATAATGGTGTTGTAATGAAAGCGCTGATTGAAGGTGGTGAGGTTATTGAGGCGTTACGTGAACGAATACTTGGCCGAGTAACCGCGCAAGACATCGTTAATCTAGAAAACCAGGAGATTATTTATCCTGCAGGCGTTTTACTTGATGAAGAGACTGTTGAAAAAATTGAATCATATGGGATTGATGAAGTTAAAGTACGTACCCCGCTTACGTGTGCAACACGGTATGGGTTATGTGTCATGTGTTATGGACGCGATTTAGGCCGAGGGACAGCAGTGGATGTGGGTGAGGCAGTAGGTGTCATTGCTGCACAATCTATTGGTGAACCTGGGACACAACTGACCATGCGAACATTTCATATCGGGGGAGCTGCTTCTAGAACAGTAGTGGTGAGTCAGGTTGAGAGTAAATCAAATGGTGTGATTCATTATTCTCCTACAATGCGATATGTAAAAAATGCTCGCGGCGAATTGATAGTCATCTCTCGCAGTGGAGAAGTGGTCGTTTATGACGAAAATGGACGTGAGCGAGAACGCCATAAAGTGCCTTATGGTGCAACGTTACTAGTGCATGATGGTGAAGTAGTAAAAGTGGGCAAAGTGTTAACAACATGGGATCCCCATACACGTCCTATTATCACAGAATATAGTGGTAAGGTACGCTTTGAAAATGTTGAAGAAGGTGTAACAGTAGCAAAACAAATTGATGATATAACAGGTTTATCCACACTCGTTGTCATAGATCCAAAGCGTCGTGGTGCTACACAAACTAAGGGATTGCGTCCATTGGTTAAATTTTTGGATGAAGAAGAAAAAGAAATTAAGATTGCGGGTAGCGATTTGCCGGTTAGTATCACATTCCAAATTGGCTCTATCATTTCTGTACGTGATGGACAGCAAGTAAGTGTTGGAGAGGTATTAGCTCGTATTCCGCAGGAAACTTCAAAAACCCGTGATATTACGGGTGGTTTGCCGCGTGTAGCTGAATTGTTTGAAGCTAGATCACCTAAGGATGCAGGCTTATTAGCGGAAGTTACTGGAACAGTATCTTTTGGTAAAGATACTAAAGGAAAGCAACGCCTCGTCATTACCGATCTCGATAATATTGCACATGAATATCTAATTCCAAAGGATAAGCATGTTATGGCTCATGATGGCCAAGTTGTAAATAAAGGCGAGACTATTGTTGATGGACCTGCTGATCCACAAGATATATTACGTCTTCAGGGAGTGGAGGCATTAGCGCGGTATATTACTGATGAAGTACAAGATGTTTACCGTTTACAGGGTGTAAGGATAAACGATAAACATATTGAAGTGATTGTTCGTCAAATGTTGCGTCGTGTACAAATTGTTGATGCAGCAGATTCATCTTTCATTCCTGGCGAGCAAGTTGAGCGAGCAGATGTGCTAGCAGAAAATGAGAAACTGCTTGCTGAAAATAAAATTCCTGCAACATACGAATATATGCTGCTAGGCATTACTAAAGCATCGCTCTCAACAGATTCGTTTATCTCTGCTGCTTCCTTTCAAGAGACAACCCGTGTTCTTACAGAAGCGGCAATTATGGGAAAAAGAGACGATCTGCGCGGATTAAAAGAAAATGTTATTGTAGGAAGATTAATTCCTGCAGGTACAGGGTTATCGTTTCATAATATCCGTAAAAAGCAAAGGCAACAATCAATTGCAAATATAAGCACTAATTTACCTGAAAAACTTGCGGAAGAAACAGATAGTGAATCTATAGTTGCTAATAATGACGTCTCCTTAAAATAGCATTTAAACTAAAAACTGCAGTTGGACGGGTGGAGCGTGTAGTGATCCAGGTACGAGGCAAAGTGCGATGAAGTCGCAGGGGGGGCGTCCTTTGCAACGAAGAGCAGTGTCGTATTCGCGCCTGGAGCGATATATGATGCACCTCGTAGCGGTTTCACCATTCTGGTGAATAAGAAAATTTCTAAAATGCCTGTATATATCATGTGCTTAACTCTCCAATCAAGCGGTCAACTGCGGTTTTAGGTTTAATCAGAGATATTGACTTTTATGTGTATTCTGCTAAGGTCTGTTGACAATTTAAGGTAAGTGTTTAATAAGTAGAAGCAAACTCGTTTTATTGGGGTCCCTATACCACCAATAAAACGAGTTTGAGATGCCTCGGTTAATGCTCAGTGATGAGTTCTGGTCGAAGCTGGAGAAGATTCTGCTTCAGGAAGCTATTTATAAGGAAGCTATTTATAACAAGCGCAATTTGCGCATGACAGTAGAAGGTATGCTATACCGAATGCGGGTTGGTTGCCCATGGCGTGACTTAGCCGAGATTTTTGGATGTTGGAATTCCATCTACCAAAGATTTAATGCCTGGTCATCCAGTAGCAAGTGGAGCAGGATTTTCAAGGCGTTGATCATTGATCCGGATTGGGAGTGGAAATTTATTGATGGCAGCTATGTTAAAGCACATCAGCATAGTGCAGGAGCAGTAGATCAAGAAACCGCAGGCCATCGGAAAAAGCCGTGCGGGCAACACTACAAAGATCCATCTGGCGGTTGATGGTTGTGGTTTGCCGGTTGAGTTTGAGATTACCGGTGGAGATGTGAATGATTGCTCTGTAGCAGCGGAGTTGATTGCCAAATTACCTGATGCGCAGGCAATTGTGGCGGATAAGGGTTATGACAGCGAGTGCATACGGGAGCAAATAGTGAAGAAGGGAGCTAGAGCTGTAATACCGAGAAAGTGTAACTCGGTTAAGGGCAACGCAGACATGGATTGGGGTTTATATAAATATCGGCATTTGGTGGAAAACGCCTTTGCCCGATTAAAGCAGTATCGGGCAATAGCAACACGATACGACAAACTAAAAAGAAATTACGAAAGTATGGTAGCTATCGCGTGTGGATATCTGTGGCTACCTATGTGAAATGTCAACAGACCTTAGGAAGTAGACGATTTTAATTCTGCGTATGCAAACTATTAAATTAATTCATCAGCTTAATCTGGCCGGTAGCTTAGCCATGGAATCTTGATCAATAAAAAATACTGATCGTATCTTCAAAGTATGAAATTCATTCTTAAATTGAGTATTACATAAGAAGAATAATTAACGTCTCAAAATCCTTGACATAGATATGGTTAAGAAAGTAGGCTTGGCAGTTACGAGTAAAGAAAAAAGAAGTATTGGTTTTATGCTCAAGCTATCGGGAGGAATGGATAGCCATTTTAGATGGGCATGAATGGGATAACAACATAAGATAAGAAGGAGAGAGGAATGGATGCCACGAGATGGCTGAAGGGGCTAGCGATAGCCTGTGGAGTAATGTTTGCGGGAGCACTGCATGCGAACCTGTCGACCGTACCGGATGAGACGTACAAGGCATTGAAATTGGATCGTAGCAAGGCGACGCCGAAGGAGACCTACGATGCGCTGGTCAAGCGCTACAAGGATCCTGCGCAAGGGGCGGGGCGTGGCACGATGGCTGAATACTGGGAGCCGATTCCCTATAGCATGTATTTGGACCCGAACACCTTTTACAAACCACCTTCCTCGATGAAGGAAGTCGCCAGTCGTAAAGAATGCGTAGAATGTCACTCAGACGAATCACCGGTCTGGGTGCAAGCATGGAAACGCAGCACCCATGCCAACTTAGACAAAGTACGTGCCCTGAAGTCAGACGATCCGAAATATTACAAAAAGGAAAAGCTGGAAGAAGTAGAAAATAACCTGCGTTCACTGGGCAAACTGGGTGCAAAAGAAAATCTAAAGGAAGTCGGCTGTATCGACTGTCACGTAGAAGTGAACGCCAAGAAGAAAGCGGATCACACCAAAGACATCATCATGCCGACAGCGGACGTATGCGGCACCTGCCACCTGCGAGAATTTGCCGAGCGTGAATCGGAACGCGACACCATGATTTTCCCGAATGGACAATGGCCGGAAGGGCGTCCCTCCCATGCACTGGACTGGAAAGCCAACGTTGAGACGACAGTCTGGGCGGCAATGCCGCAACGAGAAGTGGCTGACGGCTGCTCCATGTGTCATTACAACCAGAACAAATGTGACGGCTGCCATACCCGACATGAATTTTCTGCGGCAGAATCCCGTAAACCGGAAGCCTGTGCCACCTGCCACAGCGGGGTAGACCACAACAACTGGGAAGCCTACTCCATGTCCAAGCACGGCAAAGTGACGGCCATGATGGGCGACAAATGGAACTGGGACGTACCGCTGAAGGACGCCTTTGCCAAAGGCGGCCAAAGCGCCCCCACCTGTGCCAGCTGCCACATGGAATATGAAGGCGAATACGCCCACAACATGGTGCAGAAAAGTACGCTGGGCCAACTATCCATTTGTTCCAGGTGTTGCTGAAAACATCACCAGCGAATGGTCAGAAAAACGACTCGACTCCTGGGCAGCAACCTGCAGCCAATGTCACTCAGAACGTTTTGCCCGCACCTACCTGGAACTCATGGACAAAGGCACCTTAGAAGGCCTTGCCAAATACCAGGAAGCCCATGACATCGTGCAAGAAACTCTACGATGAAGGCCTGCTGACGGGACAAAAAACCAATCGTCCGGCACCCGCCTGCACCTGACAAACCAGGATTCGGCCAATTCACCCAACTATTCTGGTCGAAAGGCAACAACCCTGCATCGATAGAACTCAAGGTGCTCGAAATGGCTGAAAATGACCTTGCCAAGATGCACGTAGGCTTTGCCCACGTCAACCCTGGTGGCTGGACCTATACTGAAGGATGGGGTCCGATGAATCGCGCTTATGTTGAAATTCAAGACGAACACACCAGACTGCGCGAAATGGTAACCCTGCAAGAGCGCGTCAACAAACTGGAAGCAACCAAAACCAGTCTGCTAGACCTGAACAGCACCAGTGAAAAAATCTCACTGGGCGGACTAGGCGGCGGCCTGCTGCTAGCAGGCACATTAGCGCTGATTGGCTGGCGTAAACGTAAGCAAAACGAAGCTTGAGTACTGCAAATGACAAGCAGCGCACCCCCGGGGTGCGCTGGCTAGACAAGCTCCTCCCGTTACTAGGCATCACGCTCGTAACGGGAGGTTTCATTTTACTCAGCTGGTTTGCTTATATCTGGCTGACACCGCAGACTGCCCCCTATCACTACCACCTGGTCGCAGAAGGGGAAGCGAGCCAATTTCCGGAACTCGAACTGGAAGCCTGGCCGACCCTCAAGATCAGCAAATATGAAATACGCGTCACAGAAAGAGACAAACCCATTGCGCTGGCCTATTTTGGGCAACGAGGAAAAAGAATCGCCGGTGCTGCTCAACTGGGAAAATCACACTGGAGAACCGCTGATCGCCCTGGATCGCAAACCATCGGAACTGAGCGCATTAGCCAGTGCCATCGGCAAACACGCCTCCCCGGACGCCCTCATCCTTGCCTGGTGGGACACCTCCCGTCAAATACACCTGCTATCCGAGCGCAACACCCTATTTAACGGACACTTAAACGAACCGCTCATCATCCCGGCGACGCTGGCAGGAACAGAGCGACACTATCCGTGCCTATGAAAGCAACATCTCGCACAGCGTGCCAACAGACAAAAGAGCGAGACCAATTCCAGCGCTTTCACTGAAGCGCTGCTGCAATCACCCGAAGCAGGCGCAGCCAAATTACGTGAATTGATTGGCTCAGACCAAGAAGCCTATCTCGTGATCCATGTCTCTGACTTATACAAATTAGGGCTGCTGCACCCGGACAAATTTGGCGTGGCCTACAAAAACTTCGCCCTGACAGGCAATATCCATGGCCTGATCAACCACATGAAAGTCGAGATGAAAGAACATGATTACAGCACCTATACGCTGCAATCACTCTCTGATCGCGACATTCGGGCATTCTTTCTTGCAGACGAGCGCAGCGCGGACACACTCATTGCCCGTATGCTGCCTTTTACTGACAAAGAGCCGCCGCTGAACCTGAAAGCTGCCCAACTCGTTTATCAACAAGGGGGATACTGGGTATACAAGCTGCCATAAAGAGAAGCCGCAAGCAATACCCCTGATCAGCATCAAAACCATTTACACAATCTGGTGATCGCGTACAATTACGGTTAGCTGGATTATATTTAAGACCCAAATTAAAAGAGAGGAGAGAACATGAAGTACATTACAGCCTATGCCTTGCTATCGCAGCAATGTTTGCATTGATGACAGGCGGTGCTATCGCCGCCTCAGACGCCCCATTTGAAGGTCGCACCAAATGCAGCAACTGTCATAAATCGCAAGCCAAATCATGGAAAGACACCGCCCATGCCAAGGCGATGGAATCGCTCAAGCCGAACACCAAAAAGGAAGCCAAAGTCAAAGCCAAGCTGGATCCTGAGAAAGACTATACCCAGGACAAAGACTGCGTCGGCTGTCATGTCGACGGATTTGGCAAAACAGGCGGCTATAGCATTGATGCACCGAAGAAACCGCTGGCTGCGGTAGGCTGTGAATCCTGTCATGGACCGGGCAAAAATTACCGTGGCGATCATCGCAAGGCCGGGCAAGCCTTTGAGAAATCAAACAAGACCACTCCGCGTAAAGCCTTGGCAGACAAAGGACAAGACTTTGCGTTTGAAGAAAGCTGTAATGCCTGTCACATGAACTATGAAGGATCACCCTGGAAAGGAGCGAAAGCGCCTTATACGCCATTTACCCCGAACGTTGATCCGAAATACACCTTTGACTTTGATAAAATGGTCAAAGATGTGAAGGCCATGCACGAGCACTTCAAACTGGATGGTGTTTTTGAGGGTGAACCAAAATTCAAATATCACGATGAATTCCAGACCAGTGCCAAAGTAGGTGAAAAAGGAAAAGAAGAGTAAAACTGTAAAAAAGGAAAAGAATAATGACCGCACTACAAAAAGGATCGATTGGTAGCCTGTTGATTGGCGGGTTGCTGGGAATAGTATTGGTAGCAGTCGTATTCGGAGGGGAAGCAGCGCTTTCCACAGAAGGATTCTGTACCAGCTGCCACTCTATGAGTTATCCGCAAGAAGAATTGAAGCAATCCTCACACTATGGCGCATTAGGCGTTAATCCTGGCTGCAAGGATTGCCATATTCCCCAAGGTATTGAGAACTTCCATTTGGCAGTTGCCACCCATATTGTGGATGGTGCGCGCGAGCTCTACCTTGAACTGGTTAATGATTACTCCACACTGGAAAAATTTAATGAGCGTAGACTAATCATGGCGCATGATGCGCGCATGAACCTCAAGAAATGGGATAGCATCACCTGCAAAACTTGTCATAAGAATCCACAACCACCAGGAGCAAGTGCTCAAGCTGAGCACAAGAAAATGGAAACTGAGGGTGCGACCTGTATAGATTGTCATCAGAATCTAGTCCATGCAGAAGCCCCGATGACTGATTTGAAAGCGAGTCTAGCTGCTGGCAAGATGGTGTTGAAGCCAGAAGAAGGCGAGGAAGATACTGAGGAAGAAGACGACGAAGAAGATGGAAATAGTGAAGAAGCTAAAGAAATTTCTTCCGAAGAAGACTCCGATGAAGAGGATGATGATTAATTGAGTCTGATCTGGGAGAGGTTAGAAGTTTAGCTCCTTTTGTTTCTAGTGAAACCCGCGTTGAGATGAGAGCTGCGCGGGTTTCTTTATTTAAGTCTTAAAAAATAGAGCGAATGATTTAAGTAGTTATTACTTTACTCAGAGTAAAAATACATTACTTGAATTACTTAATAGAGGGAAAAAATCAGTGACTGTTATACGCTTGCCAGATGGTTCAAAAAGGGTATTTAATCGTCCAGTGACTGTATTAGAAGTTGCAGAATCGATAGGTGCAGGTCTTGCTCGCTCAGCATTAGCAGGAAAGGTTAATGATAAATTGGTTGATTTGTCTTATCATATCGAAACAGATAGCGATCTAGCTGTTATTACTGAGAAAGATACTGAAGGTTTAGATATCATAAGGCATTCGAGCGCGCATTTGTTAGCACAAGCTGTTAAGGAATTGTTTCCTGAGGCACAGGTGACCATTGGTCCTGTCATAGAGGATGGCTTTTATTATGATTTTTCATATAAACGCCCATTTACACCAGAGGATCTCACTGACATAGAAAAAAGAATGGTAGACATTAGCAGGCGGGATTTAAAGGTTGAACGAAAGGAATGGGATCGTTCTGCTGCAATAAATTTTTTCAAGAATCAAGGGGAGCATTATAAAGCTCAAATAATTGAATCGATTCCTGAAGAACAAACCATTTCACTTTATTCACAAGGTGATTTTACTGATTTATGTCGCGGACCGCATGTGCCATCTACATCCAAGCTCAAAGTTTTCAAATTAATGAAAGTAGCGGGCGCGTATTGGAGAGGTGATTCTCATAATGAAATGCTGCAAAGGATATATGGGACAGCTTGGATAAAAAAAGATGATCAGGAAACATATTTACGACGCTTAGAAGAAGCCGAAAAGCGTGATCATCGTAAATTAGGTAGACAATTAGATCTGTTTCATATGCAAGAAGAAGCGCCTGGAATGATTTTTTGGCATCCAAAAGGTTGGATTCTCTGGCAGCAGATCGAGCAATATATGCGTCAAATACTGAACCAAAATGGCTATTTGGAGATTCGTACGCCACAGGTCCTTGAAAGACTGTTATGGGAGCGCTCGGGTCACTGGGAAAATTTCCGTGAGAATATGTTTGTTACAGAAGCTGAAGAGCGATACTTTGCTATCAAACCCATGAATTGCCCTGGACATGTGCAGGTATTCAATCAGGGGCTCAGAAGTTACAGAGATTTGCCCCTACGACTTGCCGAATTTGGATCTTGTCACCGAAATGAAGCATCCGGAGCTTTACACGGTCTCATGCGCGTACGGGCTTTTACTCAAGATGATGCGCATATTTTTTGTGCAGAGGAGCATGTGCAGGATGAGGTCATGCAATTTATTGATTTGTTACAACATGTCTATAAAGATTTTGGTTTTCATGAAGTTTTAGTTAAACTTTCTACTCGACCCCAAAAAAGAGTGGGAACAGAAGAACAGTGGGATAAAGCAGAAATGGCGTTAAGTTCTGCATTAAATCAGAAACAGCTTGATTGGGAATTACAACCGGGAGAAGGCGCTTTTTATGGTCCTAAAATCGAGTTTTCCTTGAAAGATAGTATTGGGCGGGTTTGGCAATGTGGCACTTTGCAATTAGATTTTTCGATGCCAAGTAGACTAGGTGCAATTTATGTTTCTGAAGATAATTTGAAAAAAACTCCAGTGATGCTGCACCGTGCAATTTTAGGTTCCTTGGAACGATTTATCGGTATTCTTATTGAAAATCATGCAGGTGCACTTCCACTTTGGCTTTCTCCTGTTCAGGCGGTAGTTCTAAATATTTCAAGGAACCAGATAGATTATGCTGAGAATGTAGTAAAAGAACTCAAGTATCATGGTATTCGCGCAGATTCGGACTTGAGAAATGAAAAAATAAACTATAAAATTCGGGAACATAGTTTACAGAAATTACCTTATCAAATCATTGTGGGTGATGCTGAAGTAAAGGATAATGTGGTTTCCGTACGTGGTAGATCAAATATTGATTTAGGTCAAATGTCTCTGCAGACATTGATTGATCGTCTAAAAGTAGAAATTTCAGAAAAGAGAAATTAAATAAATTCTTATATAGCTTGGAGGAATTGCCATAAGCCAGGAAAAAAATGTACGTATAAATGAGGAAATTAATGCCCCGGAAGTACGGTTAATCGGTTTAGATGGAGAGCAAATTGGTGTAGTTACACTTTCTATAGCAAATGCTTTAGCAGAAGAGAAAAGCGTGGATTTAGTTGAAATCGCACCGGGGGCTCAGCCGCCAGTATGTCGCTTGATGGATTACGGGAAATATTGCTATCAAGAAAGTAAAAAAAGACATGAAGCAAAGCTCAAACAAAAGCAGATCCAAATCAAAGAAATTAAATTTCGACCAAATACTGATGAGGGTGATTACAACATCAAATTACGTAATTTGATTAATTTCCTGAATGAGGGCGATAAAGTAAAAGTTACTCTAAGATTTAGAGGTCGTGAAATGGCACACCAAGAGTTTGGTATTCGTCTTTTGGAACGAGTAAAAGATGATCTTCAACAACATGCAATAGTAGAACAATTTCCCAGGCTAGAGGGTAGGCAAATGGTAATGGTATTGTCACCCAAAAAGAAAGAAGTAAAAAAGTAAATCCAAAAGATTAAAGTAAGAGAATAAAGTTTCAGCAGCAGTAATATCTACGTGAGCATACTAATCGTTCAAATTATGTGATTGGATTAGTATATTAATTTGGAGTATTGATAAAAATAAGTGATTGCGGGTTCCAAAGTTTTCTAATAAATAGAAACACCTTGAATCATATGAATAAGATAGGAGTTAAGCTATGCCTAAAATGAAGACCAAGAAAAGTGCCGCTAAGCGCTTTAAAGTGAGAGCAGGTGGCACCATTAAACGATCCCAAGCATTTAAACGGCATATTCTAACCAAGAAAACTACTAAAAACAAAAGGCAGTTGCGTGGAACTGCTGGTGTTCATCCAAGGGATATAGCATCTGTGCGTGCTATGTTACCTTACGCATAAGGAGGTTTGCGATGCCAAGAGTGAAGCGTGGTGTAACAGCTCATGCGCGCCATAAAAAAATACTTAAACTGGCTAAGGGGTATCGAGGCCGACGTAAAAATGTCTATAGGATAGCCAAAGAAGCGGTAATGAAAGCGGGTCAGTATGCATACCGCGATCGCCGTCAACGGAAACGCCAATTTCGTGTTTTATGGATTGCTCGCATTAATGCAGCAGCACGTGAGCATGGGTTAACATATAGTAATTTTATCAATGGTATAAAAAAGGCTGGTATCGAGTTGGATAGAAAAGTACTGGCAGATCTTGCTGTATTTGATAAAGCTGCTTTTGAGAAGATAATAGAAAGGGCCAAAATAAATCTGGCATCATAATTTATTTGAAAATAATAAGTTAAGGGAGATCAAGGATTAAGGAACTTGATCTCCCTTTTTCTTGCATGACTTTATGTATTACGTTTTATGAAAAACCTTGAAAATCTTGTAAATGAAGCGGTTATTCTTATAGATAAATCAGAGAATGCAACTGAACTCGAGCACATAAAGGTTCGCTATCTGGGAAAGGAAGGAGAACTAACTAAATTACTTCGAGGGCTAGGAGAACTGCCGCAGGAAGACCGTCCTGTTATGGGCAATCTGATTAATCAAGCTAAAAAATCATTAGATGAAGCATTGGCGCTACGCAAAAAAATTATTGAAGAAAAGGAAATGATAGCGCAACTAGAAGGAGAAACATTAGATGTGACATTGCCGGGACGCGGATTGGTTGTGGGTGGTTTACATCCGATTTCGCGAGTATTGTTGCGTATTGAGTCTCTATTTCGCTCGATTGGTTTTGCTGTCGCATCTGGTCCAGAAATTGAGACTGATTTTTATAATTTTACTGCACTTAATATTCCAGAAAATCATCCAGCTCGTGCAATGCACGATACTTTTTATGTGGACAGTATGAACTTATTGCGTACCCATACCTCACCAGTGCAAATCCGTTATATGAAAAATCATCGACCCCCTCTAAAAGCTATTGCGCCAGGGCGAGTTTATCGCTGTGATTCTGATGTAACGCATACACCCATGTTTCATCAGGTAGAAGGACTGTGGGTGGACGAGAACGTTAATTTTTCAGCTTTAAAAGGTGTATTGATAGATTTTATGCAAAAATTTTTTGAGCGTGAGGATTTACCGATACGCTTTCGGCCTTCGTTCTTTCCTTTCACAGAACCTTCTGCAGAAATGGACATCGGTTGTGTCATGTGTGATGGAAAGGGCTGTAGAGTATGCGGTAATACAGGTTGGTTAGAGGTGCTGGGTTGTGGCATGGTACATCCGAATGTTTTGAAGCATGGCGGGATAGATACTGAAAAATATACCGCATTGGCCTTTGGTTTAGGAGTAGAAAGGTTAGCAATGCTACGATATGGCGTAAATGATTTGCGGCTATTTTTTGATAATGATTTACGCTTTCTAGAGCAATTTAATTAAATAAATAAATTTTTTCGTTAAAACCTGCCTATTAGTAAACTATTGTCATGAGATTTTCAGAGAATTGGCTTCGTATGCTTGTAAATCCACCCTATTCGAGTAATGAGTTGGCGCAAGTTCTAACTATGGCTGGACTGGAGGTGGAAAGTGTGGAAGCAGTAGCGCCACCTTTTGATAAAGTGGTTGTGGCTGAAGTAGTATCTATACAAAAGCATCCCGATGCAGACCGACTTAATGTGTGCCAAGTCGATACTGGAACAGCCGACAATAAATTAATTCAAGTCGTATGTGGTGCGCCAAATGTTGAGGTTGGAGTGAAAGTACCTTGTGCCTTAATAGGTGCTCATTTGCCAGATATTGTAATCAAGCAAAGTAAATTACGTGGTGTGGAATCTTTTGGTATGTTGTGTTCTGCAAAAGAACTAGGATTAAGTGAAAAAGCAGAGGGTTTACTTTTGCTACCTAAGGATGCACCAAACGGTATGAATTTTAGGGAATTTTATGCATTGGATGATCAAATTTTTACGCTTAAGCTTACACCTAATCGAGCAGATTGCCTTGGGATATTAGGTGTGGCGCGAGAGGTGGCAGCAATTACTGCCACAGATTTTGTTCCTCCAGAAATTGAAACAGCTAAGAGCGAAATCAATGATACTGTATCAGTGTATGTAGATAAGCCTGAGGTATGCCCACTTTATTGTGGAAGAGTGATGCATGAAGTATCTCTTGCTGTAGCTACGCCTCTTTGGATGACTCAACGGTTGGAACGAGGCGGAATACGTGCGATTAATGTGGTAGTAGATATCCTTAATTATATAATGCTGGAAATGGGTCAGCCAATGCATGCATTTGATTTGGCAAAAATTGGGGGTGTGCAAGCAGGAAAAATTTGTGTGCGTTATGCAAAAAAAGGTGAGTATTTAGAATTGCTAAATGGACAAAAAATTGAGCTACAGCCGGATATGCTGGTAATTGCGGATGAGAATGAACCTTTGGCATTGGCAGGAATTATGGGGGGAATTCAAAGTAGTGTCCAACTGGAAACAACAGATTTATTTTTGGAAAGTGCATTTTTTTCTCCAGAAGTGATAAGCGGCAAATCATTTCACTTGGGATTCAGCTCAGATTCTGCACATCGGTTTGAACGAGGAGTTAATTTTGCTGCAACTCGAGATGCCTTAGAGCGAGCTACTAATTTAATTCTGAGTATATGTGGCGGCAAAGCTGGTCCTATAACTGAGGTTAAAAATTTATTACCAAACCGTGACGTTGTTAAGGTTCGTCTGGAGCGTATAAAACGGCTGCTGGGAATTGATATGGAAAGCAGACAAATTTCAGAAATTTTTCAACGCTTGAGATTTAATTTTTTTGTTGATGATGATGTATTTCATGTTACACCGCCATCTTATCGTTTTGATTTAGCGATAGAAGAAGATTTTATTGAAGAAGTAGCGCGCATATATGGGTATGATCATATTCCTGCGAGTTTACCACGTGCAGAGATGTCAATGCTTCCAGAGTCTGAAGTAATTAATCTTTCTCCTGGCCGATTAAAACACATTTTAATAAGCCGAGATTATCAGGAGGTAATCAATTACGCATTTGTCGATGCCAATTGGGAATTAGATTTTGCGAATAATGCTTCACCAGTGGTATTGAAAAATCCTATTGCTAGTCAGATGAGTGTGATGCGTAGTAGCTTGATCGGTGGACTAATTGCTAACTTGCAATTTAATCTTAATCGTAAGCAAACAAGAGTTCGAATATTTGAAGTGGGTTGCTGTTTTATGAATAATCGAAGGTAATTATCAGCAAACTGAGAATATTGCTGGTCTTTGTTATGGTGATGCAGCGCCAGAGCAATGGGGGCAACCTGCTAGAAATATAGATTTTTTTGATGTCAAGATGGATTTAGAGTCTCTATTCTGGCCGGAACAGGTCAGATTTGAAAAATTCATCCATCCAGCTTTACACCCAGGAAAATCTGCTCAAGTTTACAGAAACAATGAAATTGCAGGATGGTTAGGGGAGTTGCATCCGCACTTGCAGAGAAAGTATGATTTGCCCAGCTCTGCAATATTATTTGAGTTACATATTGATTCTTTATCCACGAAAACATTGCCGAAAGTTAAAAAACTTTCCAAGTTTCCCCCTGTACGACGTGATATCGCTATCGTAGTAGCTAATCATATAAGTGCTCAGGAGTTGTTAGAAAGTATGAATGCAGAGAAAGCAGCTATTATTTCTGAAATTCAATTATTTGATATTTATAGTGGAAAAGGAATGGAATCTGGCAAGAAGAGTTTAGCTTTTCGTATTTTGTTACAAGATACTGAAAAAACCTTAGTTGACAAGGAAGTAGATGAAGCAATTGCAAAATTGATTAACGTATTAGAATCAAAATATAATGCTAAGCTACGCGGATAATCTTATATTAAGTAAGATTATGAAATGCGTATCTTGTTGATTTAATTGTTTAAGGGCATTTCTAATGTTTTCCCTGCATGGATTTTTTATTGATTTCAATATATTTATATCCATTTCTCAAGTTTGAAAAATCTTTGATACGATAATTTTAAAAATAAAATATTTGAATCACGTAGCTAATATATTATTTTTTAATAGATTTTATCTATGAGTTTCATAGAATCTTATTTTTGTGTACGAGCTAAAATTTGTTCATATAGGTGGGGTAAACATGGCGTTAACAAAAGCAGAATTGACTGATCTGTTGTTTGAAAATGTAGGACTCAATAAGCGAGAAGCTAAAGAAGTAGTGGAATCTTTTTATGAGGAATTACGCTTAGCTCTTCAAAAAGGGGAAGGGGTTAAGCTTTCTGGTTTTGGTAATTTTCAACTACGTACTAAACCTCAACGCCCTGGACGCAATCCCAAAACAGGTGAAGAAATTCCCATTTCAGCACGTCGTGTAGTTACTTTTCATGCCAGCCAAAAACTTAAGTCAATGGTAGAGAAGAACTATCATGGAAAAAAATGAAACTAAATAGTATTTTTTTCTCCCATACCAACAAAAGATTGTTTTACAACTTGGAGAAGTAAGGAAATTATGTGGAGTTAAATCCCATATTTTGCAATAGCGGGAGTCTGCACAGCTTGTGTACAATAAGGTGGCGTGGAAATTGATACTATCTATTATCCAGTATCAGGAAAAGTATAACTTATTCGACTTCTGAATTATATTATGAACCTCGATTTTACTATAAATGGCACATCACCGTTTGCAGCCTGTATAGGTGAATTTTGATAGATGTGCTGAGATTTCATATTCTTTAAAGGCAGAAATGTTATTCCTTAGATAGGAATGCAATCAAGGATATAGGATCAGTACTTCTTTCTTGATTTGTTTTGTGAGTAATTCTAATGTTGGAGTTTGTATTTGCTATAATTTAAATCGTCGGGGCGTAGCGCAGCCTGGTAGCGTACTTGCATGGGGTGCAAGTGGTCGGAGGTTCAAATCCTCTCGCCCCGACCAATTTAATTTATTAGCATATGATGAATTAATTACTTAAATAGTGTAGTGTATTCTCTTCTCATATAATTAAGTATGAGTTTGGTTGGCGAATTTATTTGAATCTCTTATGAATGTTGAGTAGATTTATATATAGTATTTTGGCTTCTCATTAATTTCCAGAAAGTTAATTCAAATGCGCATATTGCTCAGTAATGATGATGGGTATTTTGCGCCAGGTCTTGCGTGTCTAGCTGAAACCCTTTCAAGTATAGCTGATATAATCGTCGTAGCTCCGGAGCGTGATCGTAGTGGCGCGAGTAACTCTTTAACACTTGATCGTCCATTAAGTTTGCGCAAGTCACATAATGGTTTTTATTATGTTAATGGCACTCCGACAGATTGTGTGCATCTGGCAGTAACCGGTATGTTAGATGATTTACCGGATATGATCATATCTGGTATTAATGATGGAGCTAATATGGGAGATGATACAATTTATTCAGGTACTGTTGCTGCTGCTACTGAGGGATTTCTCCTGGGCATACCTTCAATTGCTGTCTCTCTCGTAAGTGATTCTAGTGGTAATTTTTCAACTGCAGCAAATGTTACGTTGAATATGGTGAAGCGGTTCATGAAGGAAAAATTTCATGTACCTATTCTATTAAATATCAATGTGCCTGATGTTCCACAAGAGCAATTACAAGGAATAGAAGTAACGCGCTTAGGACGCCGTCACAAGGCTGAAGCGGTAATTAAATCTCGCAGCCCACGAGGAAATACTGTCTATTGGGTAGGTGCCGCAGGTGCAGCACAAGATGCTGGAGAGGGAACAGATTTTTTCTCAGTTCAGAATAACCGTGTATCAGTTACTCCATTGCAAATAGATCTTACTCGATATGATCAAATAGGATATCTAAAAGATTGGTTAGGGTTATCATGCTAACTTTGTTTATGTAGAAAAAATATGATGGGAGATTGATTTGTGAGCATGCGTCATTCTGGTATTGGCATGACATCACAACGAACGCGGATGCGAATGGTCGAGCGTTTACGTGAACAAGGTATCACCGATGAAAGGGTGTTAACTGTAATGAACACAATCCCTCGTCATCTTTTTGTTGAAGAGGCTCTGGCATCTAGAGCTTATGATGACGTGGCATTACCAATCAATTTTGGTCAAACAATTTCAAGTCCATGGACTGTAGCCAGAATGACCGAGCTCCTTCGTGCAAATTCCAATCTTGGTAAGGTGCTTGAAATAGGTACTGGCTGTGGATATCAGACTGCAGTGCTTGCTCAACTAGCGCAAGAAGTGTATTCAATTGAACGTATAGGACCACTACTTACTCGAACACGTATCCGTTTGCGTGAGCTTAGAATTGGCAATGCTCATTTGAGACATGCGGATGGATTACTTGGTTTTCCTGAAGTAGCACCATTTGACAGCATTATGATGACAGCTGTTACCACGCAGGTACCAGAATCACTCCTAGAGCAATTGATGATAGGCGGTAGAATAGTTTATCCGAAAGGAAGTCGAAAGCAGAATTTGTGTGTGATAGAGCATACTTCTCAGGGTTTTATTGAGACCATACTGGATGAGGTGAAATTTGTTCCGATTTTATCTGGTGTCATTAGCAAATAAACGAAACAAGACATAATAGAGATGTTGGATATTATGATCAGGAAAAAGCCTGTTTAGAAATTTATGGAGTTATCACAATGGCTATCTTAATAGTAAGATCGAAATCATTTACTATTTTATCTGGTGTATTACTTGTTTTTCCTTATTTTTTAATAACTGGTTGCGTTGCACCATATCCAGCTCCAGTAGTTGAGTCTCAAAGAAATTTAAATCAGACAATAGATAAGGCACCGGTAAGCAAACTTACATTATTCAAAGAGGAGATACCCTCTATGGGGTGGCACTCAGACATGGCATTGATTATAAAGAACTGGCGCAGTGGAATGGGATTGTAAATCCTAATACACTTAAGATTGGCCAGGAAATTGATTTGTCCGTGCCCTCTAAGCAGAAAGCTGTCTTCTCAACAGGAAAAAGTAGTAATACCAGAGCAAGTGACTACGGCGCAGCCGACACTGTATTCAGTCTCTCAGCCAATATTATCTTACGAGAAAACCAAGCAACTTCCGCCATCAGCTTCACAACCTGACATGGAGGCATCAGCCAGTTCGATTGTAGCGGAACCGAAAGGAATCAAATTGCCCTATTCCGAAACAGCTGTGGCTCAGATTAAGAGGTTCTGATAGTACACCTACTTCACTCCCTACTAAAGCAGAGACGGTAGCAATAGTTCCAGTAATACAGAAAACAGAAATAGCTTCAACCACACAAAAAGCAGAAACGGTTTCAGTAACACCAAAAATAGAACCTAAAGCAGAGACTATAGCCGTAACTCCAGCAACACAAAATATAGCTATGGCTCCAACAACACAAAAAATTGTTGAAAATGAGAGCCCTCCAAGAAGTAGTTCTCAAAAGGTTGAAGCTAACCGCAGAACAATATTAAGTGGAGTTGGCCAGCAAATGGGCAACTGCTGAGCAGATATACTGAAAAATCCAAGGGAGTGAGTATTTCTGGTAAACCTGGTCAGTCAGTATTAGCATCTGCGGACGGAACGGTAGTCTATAGTGGTAGCGGACTACGCGGATATGGGAAATTAATTATCGTTAAACATAATGATACTTACCTTAGTGCTTATGGGCACAATAGCAAGATTCTGGTTCGAGAAGGTGAAACTGTGACGAAAGGTCAAAAAATAGCAGAAATGGGGAATACTGATAGTGATACTGTGAAGCTTCATTTTGAAATTAGAGAGCGAGGTAAGCCTGTTGATCCTCTTAAATTTTTATCTAATTAATTTGAAGATTGCCTTGTCGCTGCTGTAAAATTTGCGTTAGTGTTAGTGAGACTGAAATAGTGATAATAATTCCTGAGTTTGCAGCTTATCATGATTGGTGAGCTTGGTAATTTTAATTTGCAATAGAAGCGGCATTAATAATCCAATTCATCTGCTAATACTTTTGATTAAACTCAGGTTTTTTATAGCAATCAATCGTTTGATTCGTAACAATATTCAATAGTATTCTTAAAAAGAAATATTAGAATAATTTATTGGCTTTATTAAAATATGAGGTTATAAAGGAAAATCTTAGATTTAAACAAACCAAAAACGGCTGCTGAAGCAGAACGCAATCTCTATCCACCTACAACTGTATATGGATATGAGATTATTAAGAGCATGTTTTACCAAAGATAAAGAGCCTATCTTATTTTTGAAGAATCTTATAGTGTTTTTGAGATTAAAACAGTAATAGTTGAATTATTATCGTGCTGAAACTATAGAGATTTCCGATCATTAGATGCTGCTATTAAAGTGATCAAAGTCGAGGCATCAATCCATCTATTATTGAGGTTGGCAATATCTCCTGAGATAATGGAAGGTAATTTGCTTGGTTCTCCCAGATCGGTTAAAACTATCGCTGCACCATTGAACTTTTGTGAATATGTATATTCGCTTATTGTGATGATAGTTTTAACTCCTGCTGCACGAGAGGATTGTAATCCATTTTCTGAATCCTCAATTGCGATACATTGTTGAGGTGGTAATCCAAGTTTTTCGAGTGTCCAATAATAAATATCCGGAGCAGGTTTTTTTTGGGTCACGATATCTCCGGCACCAATAACATCAAACCAATTGAGAGACTCTTCCCCCAATGTAAATTTTAATAGAGAGGTTACATTTTCTAATGTCGTGGTTGTAGCAATTCCTATTTTTATTTCTTTTTCGCGCAATTCATGAATTAGTCGTGCTATACCAGGGCGCAGGGGAATATTCCCTTTTGCTAATAAGTCAAGAAAATATTTGGTTTTAGTTTTATGTAATTCAGCGATCCAACCAGACAAATCACGCTTATTTAATATGTCGGGCGCGTATTTTTCGATGTAATAGCGGATACGCTCTTTACCACCGGTAATTTTGAGTAATTTACCATATAGTTCAGTATCCCAATTCCAATCAAGTCCAAACTCTTTAAACGCAGCGTTAAAAGCAGGGCGATGTCCGTCTCGTTCAGTTTCGGCAAGAGTGCCGTCAACATCAAATAGCACTGCAGAAAGCGGGATATTATTTTTTTTCATAGATGAATTGATGTGTTATAGCTGGCGCGTTGCAGACGATCAGAAATTGCTAGCCATGCTGGCTCTCCAGGGGGAGCTTCTACTAACATACAAAAAAAACCTTCCTGATCTAGTTGACGAAGAGTGGCATATAATTGATGGCCATATTCGATCGGATCAGCCGGCATTAAAAAAAGATGAATATTTTTATTTGTAACTTGGGAAAGAGAATCGGAACCAGACCATATAATTAGAGCAATTCTTAACCCATTTTTATTCAATTGCTGTGCGCGTTGTTGAATGGATTCGGTAGGCCATACTTCAAGAGCTGTTACAGGAGCGTAATGAGAGGATAGACCGCCCGGAGCCCGTAAAGTTGTATCTTGATTTCCATTCGCGACGATTTTTTGTTTTAGTACATCTTCAAGTGATTCTACAGGAATACCGCCGGGTCGCAAAAGAATGGCTGCTGAATTATAAAAGCTAATAATGGTACTTTCCAAGCCAACTTTACAAGTGCCTCCGTCCAAAATCATACTCACTTCATTGCCAAATTCTTCATACACGTGATTTGCCGAAGTGGGACTTAATCTACCAAAGCGATTTGCCGAAGGTGCAGCAAGCGCTTTATTAGCACCAAGTGCTCTTAATAGAGCAAGTGCAATCGGATGATCGGGAATGCGTAAGCCGACAGTATTTTGGCCACCCGTTACACTAAGTGGTACATGTGAGCTTCTGGGCAGGATTAGGGTAAGAGGCCCTGGCCAGAAATGCTCGGCTAATTGCCAAGCTGAATCGGGTATATCAGTTGCCCAATATTCTAATAGATTCGCTTCTGCGAAATGAACTATAAGAGGATGGTTGATAGGGCGTCCTTTTATTTCATAAATTCGATTTATCGCTGAAACATTGGTGATATCTGCTCCGAGCCCATAAACAGTCTCTGTAGGAAAAGCTATATTTTTACCAGCTTTTAAAAGAGTAACAGCCGCAGCTATTTTATCATTAAGTGAAAGTAATGATTCCCAATCATTCATACTTTTGATAGATAAATATACAAAAAACAAAAATTATGTTTTATCTTTTATTGCTAGTTTTAAATTCTGGATTAGTTAATTGAGTAATAATGAAGTCACTGCTTCATATGAGTATGGTATGTAAGAGATTGTTTTTTTCACTATTTTTAATATCAAATGCAACAGATGCGGGCTATAGTTTCTATGTGGCCTTATTAAATTTAGTATAAGTTAAAAATGCCTGCAAATAATTAAAGTTCGCAAGAAGGACTTCATATTCTAAATGATTTTACATAATTTCAAAATTAGGACATTCGTTTTGTCGAATAGTGCCCAAAAAAAGAATTCAAAAGAATAAATTTTAAATTCTGGAAGAATAATCTATCCTTCACTCAAACTATTGAAGTAGTAATAGAATTTAATGCTTGCTGAAATACCCTGCTATAAATATGGAAAAACTACTTGACTAAAATGATGAAGGTGACTAGCCTGTAGAGTGTAGCCAGCAAAGGGTATTGCACTTTTTAGCTGGAACAAAAAAAGAGTAGTTTAGAGGAAAGCTATCCAGAAGCCCTGAAGACGGGAAGGTTTTTATGGGATGATGCGATAGTAGCGAGTAAGGGTAATATCGTAAGAACGATATTACTTTTTATAAGTGAATGAAAAACAGGAGGAAGTTTAAAATGGCAACAACATATGGAACAGGCAGCGCAGCGTCAAGCGCCCAAGGCTATGACATGTCGCTGTGGTATGACTCAAAATGGTATAAATATGGAATGGGCGTAATGCTGCTGGTAGCGATGTTCTGGATTTGGTACCAACGGACATTCGCCTATTCCCATGGTATGGACTCGATGGAACCGGAATTTGATCGCGTATGGATGGGATTGTGGCGTGTTCACATGACTCTTATGCCGTTATTTGCATTGGTTACCTGGGGCTGGATTTGGAAAACCCGTGATACCAAAGAGCAACTGGACAATCTGGATCCAAAACTGGAAATCAAACGCTATTTTTACTGGATGATGTGGCTTGGTGTCTACCTCTTTGGCGTATACTGGGGTGGTAGCTTCTTCACCGAACAAGATGCATCATGGCACCAAGTAATTATTCGTGATACCAGTTTTACACCTAGCCATGTGGTAGTGTTCTATGGTTCCTTCCCGATGTACATCGTATGTGGTGTTGCTTCATACCTGTACGCAATGACCCGCCTGCCTTTATACAGCAGAGGAATTTCCTTCCCGCTGGTAATGGCAATTGCAGGCCCGCTCATGATTCTGCCAAACGTAGGCTTGAACGAATGGGGTCATGCTTTCTGGTTCATGGAAGAACTCTTTAGTGCACCATTGCACTGGGGCTTTGTGATTCTGGGATGGTCTGGACTCTTCTCAGGCGGTATTGCAGCTCAGATCATCACCCGTTATTCCAATCTGACAGACGTGGTTTGGAACAACTCAAGCAAGGAAATCCTTAACAACCGGATTGTTCCTTAATTCTGGGGTTATAAACCTGCTTATCATTCCTGCTTCTGGAAAACCAGAAGTGGGGATGAAATAAAAGTGAGTCGACTTATGTTGGGGATACGCGAAACAGTCGACGGTTGAGAACACTTAGAAAAGAAAGGAATCGTCATGTCATATTTAATATTACAAGCTTCAAAAGGGAGGGAGTTGAGCTATGAATGAAAACGTAATATGGGTACTATTATTCATACCTATTTTGTTTCTGTTTGTGCCGTTGCTGTCAAAAGGTGAAGGTTACATGGCGGGTATGTTCAAAACGAATGATATTCTGAAAGCCGCCAAGATGCCGCCGGAAGCAGTACACATGTCGCGGTCGATTGATCTAATCTATTTTCCGATTTTGTGCATACTTTTGGTTGGAACATACCATATGCACTTTATGTTGCTGGCAGGTGACTGGGATTTCTGGATGGACTGGAAGGACCGTCAATGGTGGCCGGTAGTTACACCGATTGTAGGCATTACCTACTGTTCAGCCATCATGTATTACCTTTGGGTTAACTATCGTCAACCATTTGGCGCGACACTCTGTGTCGTCTGTCTGTTGGTTGGAGAATGGTTAACGCGTTACTGGGGCTTTTACTGGTGGTCACACTATCCAATTAACTTTGTGACCCCTGGCACCATGCTCCCAGGCGCATTGATGCTGGATATCACCCTGTATCTAACCCGTAGCTGGCTGATTACCGCGTTAGTCGGAGGCGGATTCTTTGGTTTACTGTTCTATCCAGGTAACTGGGTAATCTTTGGACCAACCCACTTGCCAGTCGTAGTTGAAGGCGTATTGCTTTCAATGGCAGACTACATGGGACACCTCTATGTTCGCACCGGTACACCGGAATATGTTCGTCACATTGAGCAAGGCTCACTGCGTACCTTCGGTGGTCATACCACAGTAATTGCTGCATTCTTCGCAGCGTTTGTATCTATGCTGATCTTCGTTGTTTGGTGGTATCTCGGTAAAGTTTATTGCACAGCATTCTTCTATGTTAAAGGCAAAAGAGGGCGTATCGTGCAAAAAGATGACGTTACCGCGTTTGGTGAAGAAGGTTTCGCACAGGGGATCAAATAATGAATATAAAAAACATATACAAACGAAGCGTGATGGGACTTTACGGAGTCGCTTACGCAGCAGCAGCATTAGCAGTAAGCCTGGTAGTAGATGTCACACCGGTTGCAGCCCACGGGGAACGTTCGCAAGAACCATTCTTGCGGATGCGTACTGTTCAATGGTATGACATCAAATGGTCACCAGAGATTACCAAAGTCAATGATTTTGCTACGATCAAGGGAAAATTCCACTTGGCTGAGGATTGGCCCCGCGCAGCAGCTAAGCCAGATCGATCCTTCTTCAACGTGGGTAGCCCAAGCCCGGTGTTTGTTCGTATGAGCACCAAGATCAATGGCGCTCCCTGGTTCATCGCAGGACCGATGGAGATTGGTCGTGACTATGAAGTTGAAGTCAGCCTGAAAGCACGTATTCCAGGCCGCCATCACATGCATGCCATGTTGAATGTGAAGGATGCCGGCCCGATTGCAGGACCGGGTGCGTGGATGAATATCACGGGTAGCTGGGACGACTTTACCAACCCGGTCAAATTATTGACGGGAGAAACCATTGATACCGAGACCTTCAACTTTGCCAATGGCCTTACCTGGCACATCATCTGGATGACGTTAGCCTGCTTCTGGATCGGTATTTTTGTTGCGCGTCCGATGTTCTTACCACGTAGCCGTGTATTATTGGCTTATGGTGATGAGCCCCTGGTTGATCCACTGGACACAAAACTGGCTTGGGGTGTAGCAATTGCAACTATCGCATTGGTGTGGGGCAGCTATCGCTACACGGAAAGTAAACATCCGTATACCGTGCCCATCCAAGCGGGTGAATCGAAAGTAGCTCCATTGCCGGTTGCACCAAACCCAGTCGCTATTCGCGTGACTTACGCTAACTACGACGTACCGGGACGTGCACTGCGTGTGAACCTGGAAGTTACCAACAATGGTGACAGCCCAGTCAAATTTGGCGAATTCACGACAGCGGGTATTCGTTTCATCAACTCAACTGGCCGTCAATACCTGGATGCATCATATCCACGGGAATTGATTGCAATTGGCTTGACGTTTGATGACGAATCAGCGGTTCAACCCGGTGAAACCAAACAAATCAAAATGGAAGCTAAAGATGCCTTATGGGAAATTCAACGTCTGATGGCGTTGTTGGGTGACCCGGAAAGCCGTTTTGGTGGTTTGTTGATGTCTTGGGATGAAAGTGGAAATCGCCACATTAATAGCATTGCTGGTGCGGTTATCCCGGTCTTTACCAAGCTTTAATAAGTAGCAAAAAGCAATACAACCGGTGCACCGCTGTCGCGAGACAGAAAGGTGTACCGGTTTTTTTTTAAATCATAATAGTTTTAATAATTAATAGGAGAGTTTGTCGTGGTAAAGCAATTAACACAAGCGAGTATTGCGGCTTTCGTTCTTGTTGCGATGCTTTACGCGGGTAGTGTGATTGCCCATGGAAAAGTTTCTTTAGAGGAAGACCCGTGCATGCGCCAGATAAATGAAAACATGGTGCATCTAAGTACTTATCAGCCGCAACATGACGAGAGTGGGCATTATTGTACCGATATCCCATTAGCGGGGGATACCTATTTAGTCATTGATCTCATTGATGCTGCATTACGTAACATGCCGGTCACCGTCAAAGTTTATCGTGGTAGTGAAACGGATGGAGAAAGTGTGCTGCAGTTACCTGCGAAACTCCATCCAGATGGCGTCATTAACGGCACAACTCAGCTAGAAAAGGGGCTGTATTCGGTCATTGTGACGGCAGAAGGCATTCCACCTCTAAAATATCAATACCGACTCCGTGTTGAAATGGTTGATTATATGAAGCTACTTCGTGCTTCCATTGCGCCTGTAATGGGATTACTGCTATTGGCATGGCTCATCTATAAAATCAAGCCATTGAAACGGTTGCGCAAATGGCGAACTGCACAACGCTAAAAAAATTAAAGTAAGTGTTTTGTCATAGAAATGATCCTATAATAAAAAATTTATTATCGCCCCGGGGGAGAGAATAATGTTTGTAAACGTAATGAAATCTATTTATAAATCAATGTTTATCGTTGCATTAGGAATGGCCTATTCCATGCAACTATCTGCGCATGGTGGACTGTCACTGGCTGAGGATATGTGCAAGCTTACGGTAGGGCCCTACACCATGCATTTTACGGGTTACCAACCTGAGAGCACGCAAGAGCAGGAATTTTGTGAAGATATTCCTATGATAGGCCGCACCGTCGTTGCACTGGATTATATCAATGAGGAACTGCGACCAATGACGACTGAAGTGCGAATAATACGTGATACCGGGTCAGAAGAGAACCTTGATGCAATGACGATATTTCATATACCGCCGAAAGTATATTCCAATGGATCGGTGACCTTTGAGCATACCTTTCCGGAACCAGGCAAATTTGTAGGACTGGTCACAGTAAGAGGTGAGAAGGAAGAACATGTTTCCCGCTTTCCGTTTGCAGTGGGAACGGGTGGAAAATCGAATCTACCTTATATCATAGGCGTCATTGTGCTGGCAATTGCTGGGGCTTTCTTCTTGATGCGTAGTAAAAAAAATAAAACAGAAGTTGCATAATATACAGTTAAAGTTAGAGTTAGCAAAAACAACATTAGAACCACGCTCATGCTTGATAATCTAAATAATATTAATTTATTCGAATTATCAGTTTTAAAAATGAGGAGTACTCGAATGAAAATAAAATGGGCAGTATTAAATTTAAAGCGATTTTTAGCATTATCTATAGCAGTAACAGTAATGACACTTATGCATGCGAACCAAGCATTAGCGCATGCTGCTCTGGTCAAGGCTGAACCTGCTCGTCGTGCTGTACTTTCTACCGCACCAACACAAATTCGTCTCTGGTTTAATGAAGAAATTGAACCTGCATATGCGTCGCTTTCGGTACTTAATAAAGATAAAAAATCCATTACAGATAATAAAGTGAAGGTTCATCCAGAAGATCCAAAGTCTATAGTTTTGGAATTACCAGAACTGCAATCAGGACGATACGCAGTGAAATTTCGGGTACTCTCTGTAGATGGTCATGTAGTTGATTCTGAATATAATTTTACAGTTACGGATAAAGAAAAAAAAGATGATTGAGATCATTGCTGCATTTGCTCGTTGGTCACAGCTGGTAGCTAATCTGATTATTTTTGGTAGCTGTATTTTTCTTGCTATAGCTGGACAACAAAAAGCTGTATTTGAAAGCCCCTGGGCAATCCGCTTGGAACGTGGATTTCCATGGCTAGTTGGTATCATTCTAATTGGATTGCTAGGTATCCTGGCGACAACGACAGGCGAAGCGACGGGTATTGCGGCTAATGCTTGGCGACCTGATGCTTGGTTGGAAGTAGTGCAGCAGACTCGCATGGGACAAATGTGGGCAACTCGTGCGCTATTTGCGCTAGTTTTGCTAGGAGCCATTCTATACATTCGGCATGCTTACAGAGTGAGGTGGCACTATATCCTATGTGCAGTGGCAGCTTCACTGCCGTTGATTGCGGGTTCGCTGGTTAGCCATTCGGCTGCAGAGGAAATATCTGTTATATCAATACTTCCTTATGTGCTGCATATTCTTCTGGCAGGTGCCTGGTTTGGCGCTTTACCAGCATTTCTATTGATAATATTCAATAAGAAAGATTCTGACAAACCATTGGATTTATTGAGTACTGAAAGCTTGAAGAAGTTTTCGACGATTGCCTTACCGGTAATGGTCATTTTAATGGCAACTGGTTTTATCATTGCTGATCGAATGGTAGAGGAAGATTATCATGCGTTAGTTTCTAGTGCGTATGGCTGGCTAATAAACATAAAACTTACACTACTAGCGATCATTCTCGTTATCGCATATCGAGCACGCGCTAGATGGTTGCCTTCATTCACGCAGGCAAATTACGTCGAGCAAATCCAAAGGGGCGGGCAGCAACTGAAGAAATGGGTAAGTATTGAATTCATACTTGCTATTATCATGGTGTTATTTGCGACCATTTTGGCTAATACCATACCTGCAAAGCATGCCATGGTAGAAAACTGGCCTTATCCTTTTAGATTCTCAATTGATGCCACTTGGAATGAACCAAATACGCCTCTTTTCTTCTGGAGTGGTGCGGTATTATTGATACTTGCGGCTGGCTCTGTGTGGTTAGGCATTAAAAATAAATGGGAAATTAAAAAAAGAGTTGGAATACCAGCTAGCTTAACAATTGCCTCTTTAGCAATAGCCTTGCCTCCTTTAGCAGTGGATGCTTATCCGGAAACTTATCAAAGTACGCCTGTTCCTTTTGATGCTATTTCCATTTCTAATGGATCGGTACTTTTCTCGCAAAATTGTACTTCCTGTCATGGTCCGCAAGGTAAAGGTAATGGAATACTTGCCAAAACATTTAATCCACCACCCGCTGATTTACTGACCGAGCCCCACACAGCTAGGCATACAGCCGGCGATTTTTTCCATTGGTTAACGTATGGCATAGCGGCAACAGGTATGCCTGGTTTTTCCAGTAATATGTCAGAAGAAGATCGCTGGGATGTTGTCAATTATATGCATGGCATGTCACGCGGCTATCAGGGGCGTTTGCTGAGTCCCATGGTTGTTCCTGAGAAACCATCTATTGGGCCGCCTATTTTTTCCTATTTTGCGCATGATGGCTCCAGCGGCTACTTGAAGGATTTCCGTCAGGAAAAAAATGTAATGCTCGTGTTGTTCACATGGCCACAATCACAAGCTCGTTTACAGGAATTGAAAGCATCTTATGACAAGCTACGCGAACTCAATACAGTTATTCTAGCCGTTCCAATGAATAAGCTCGATCAACAGGAAATAATGCAGATTGCAGCAAATATACCTTTTCCAGTGGTTACAGAAGGTGCTCAGGAGATCAAAAATAGTTATATTCTGTATCGAAGGACACTTACTCATCCAGATATCCTTGGTGAGGGGGTCATTCCAGAACATTTGGAGTTTTTGGTAGATCGCTTTGGCTACTTACGTGCAAGATGGATACCAGATAGAGATGAAAGTGGGTGGGATAATATGGATTCTCTAAAACAACAACTGGTTCAGCTTTATAGTGAAAAGGAAATTCTTCCACCACCAAGTGATCATGTGCACTAATGTTTAAATCTGTTATAACTTTTAAATTATCCTTGTCTTAATTAATACTCCAGGAGAAACTGAATGAGAAGACTGATCGTTACATCTGTTTTGTTGAGTACGATGTTGATGATGTCACATTTTGCATTGGCCCATACAGAAGGGCATTTAGCCACATTAACTCCACCTCACGGCGGTCAGCTTCGCGCATCTGGTCCCTTCCATTTAGAGTTGGTAGCTAAGAATGGCGAATTGACGCTGTATATAACTGATCATGGAGATAAGCCAATTCCCACGAGTGGGGGACAAGGAAAAGCAAATATCCAAGCAGGTAAGGAAGGGGAAAAACAATCCGTTGTATTGGAGCCAGTTTATGCAAATATAATGAAAGCGAAGGGAGATTTTCAAATTACGCCTGAAACTACAGTGGCTATTTTTTTAGCCATTCCAGGCTATGAGACACAAGGCGCAAATTTCATGCCATTAGCGTCGAATGGAAAGGAGGAGAAACATCACCATCATCATGACGATGGCGCTGCTGACGAAGAGCATGAGCATACACATTCACATTAATAAATTCCGAAATAATTCAGCTTATTAAGATTTTTTAATAGTAAATACAACAAGGGGCGGTAATTTTTGATAGATTTGCCCTTGTTGTGCTTTTATTTCTACATAAAATATACCCCATGATAGTGCGAGATATGCTTATATTCTCTTTTCTCTGAAAGAGAAACTGGGCGCACTATGACTGCGTCGTGATTTAATAATTGCATGTTGTATCAAAAAGTTTTTAAATCTTCCAGGATTGATATCAAATTAAGCTCGCTCATTAAAAGCAACAAATCATTAGGGAAATCTAATGAAATCTGTGAGTTGATGCTTAATCAAGATGATCTTTTTTTTCATACTTGTGGTTTTGTATTTCCTCATGTGAAATATTCTCTAATTTAAACCAGTCTATTACATAAAAACGTCAGAATATTGACTCGAGTAACGTTATAGAGGTAGCACTAGCGTTATTTTGAGCTACAGGATAAGACTCCTGAGCTAACTTCCCGTAAGCCAAATAAACAATTAAAAAGAAGACCGGTAAAAGACGGTTGGGGTAGAAGATGCAGACGAGTTTTGGCTCAATAGAATTGGCGCACAACGTCTGAGGCAAGACAGCGTATTGATGAAGATTGTGCACTGATTGATTGGGGGAAGCTACGTCCGAGTCTTAGCGACTTATACCAACGCGAACGATCGAAGGGTGGAGAACAGGAACCATTTGACGCGTTGATGATGTTCAAGGCACTCCTGTTTGGTCAATGGCATAGTTTGTCGGATGCTGCATTGGAAAAGACGTCGTGCGTGCGGATTGATTTTCAGTATTTTTGTGGGGTGTCCTTGTCGGATGCGATACCTGATGAAACTACCCTGTGCCGATTCCGTAACCGCCTGATGGTTAACGCTAAACTGGAAGATCCTTTGGCCTCTATCAATGAACAGATTTAATCACACGGTTTGATAATCAAAGGTGCGACGGGCGGTAATTGATGCCACACTGACTGAGTCAGCGACACGTCTAGCAAAACCATCCTGCTGGAGGTGGATGCTAAAGGCAAGGCAGTTCAGTTTGAGGATGGTGGCCAACCGGGAATTTCCGATACCGAAAGGTGGATTCGGCTGCGACTTGGCTCAAAAAAGCAAGAAATCGCATTTTGGTTACCGAAGTTACATGGTGGTCGAGACGCAAGAGGATTATGTGCACGGGGTACACTCCGCTCTGCCAATCAGAGTGAAATTATGCATTTCAAAGCAGCTATCGATGGTGCGCACTAGCTACTACGGAACGGTAAAAGTCAACGCCCAAGAAAAGCATTTGCATGAATCTGAAAAAAGCTGCCAATAAAATTTTCGTAGGCGAATCATCAAGGGGAATAGTCTATTTAAATAGGGTATAACGACGGGGAAAAATCCCTAATTCTATTTCGCGTTATAATATGTAATAATAAGTCATCCAGGCTCACGTAAATGGATGACAATTATGGCAAGACCAGCAAGTGGTGAAGAGCATCTTGAATTGGCCCGAAATGCGGTACGGATCGCTAAAACAGCCGATGAACTGCGTAGCGCACAGGCTTTACTGCTGCCACTCGAATCGGGTCTGAGTCTGGAGCAGACGGCCATTGCTATTGGTCGATCAAAAGGCAAGACCTGCACACTGCGTACAAATTACTGCAAGCGAGCCACAGGAAGAATGGCTGCGCCCGTTGCCAAGCGTAATCTGCGTAATCGGGCGAACCGATCGCTTGAAGAAGAGAAGCGTGCTGTTGCAGGAGGTATTTGACAGTGCCGGCGTTGGTGGAGTATTGGTGGTTCCGCCGTTTGCCGATAAGTTGCGCCAGAAGATGGGCGTCCCGCTTTCGCTTTCGGCCATATACCGAATGCTTGCGCGCCATGGTTGGCGTAAGATTGCGCCCGATACCACCCACCCGAAAGGAGATCTCTTAGTCCGGGAAGGCTGGAAAAAAACTCCCCGGAGTGCCGGGTCAAGCGATAACAGAGTTTACTGTGCCTCGCCCCATGCGGCTGATGTTTCAAGACGAAGCGCGATTTGGCCGCATCAGCGACTGCCGTCGCGCATGGGCGCCTCGTCCAGTGCGTCCGCTAGTCAAGGCTATGCTTACCTGCGAGTACACCTACACTTATGCGACAGTCTGTCCGCTGGACGGAAAGTTTGACAGCTTGGTATTACCTGATGTCAACACTGAGTGCATGCAAATCTTTCTTGATGAAATCGCCAGGCGCTACCCCAATGAGAATATCGTTATGGTGATGGACGGTGCTGGCCGGCATCGCAGCCATTCGCTGACGTTAGCTGAGAATCTTCGCTTGCTGCTACTGCCACCTTATTCACCTGAACTCAATCCAGTCGAGCACCTGTGGGATGAGTTGCGCGAAAAGAACTTTCATAGCCGTGTATTTGACAGCATCGGCGCGCTCGAATCTCATTTGGTTGATGCACTTCGACATATGGAGGAAACTACGGATGTGGTGAAATCAATCGCCGGATGGGATTGGATAATTAATTCACTTTGTAACGACAATTAGAATAAAAGGGAGTAAAACTTCACTTTTTTGCCAAGAAATATCGGGTAAAACTATTATCTGGAAATTTTTCCCTACCATAGCAAAATTATCAGGGTTGTGCAGAGATCTTAAGATGTACAACCAGATAAGATATACAACCAGATAAGATATACAACCCTTTTCCGGTTTTACTTTCAGAGTGAATGCTTCAGGCATATTAAAGCTATGAACAGAAACTAAAGGATTAGATGTGATTTGTCAGGCATGATTAAACAAAGAAAGTATAAATTACATCTGAAATATTTTTGATCACCTGTTTCACGAAATTTCTATTATTCATCAATGCCTATATTTTGGGAAGAGAGCAGCTTACACTAAGCTTATATCGTTTAAGAATGGAAATAAGGTAGTTAGATGCACGGACCCTTCGAAGAGTTGGCATTTCTATTGTTTACCACAAGTATTATTGGAGTGATGGCTGTTCATTTTCGACAGCCGGTGCTCGTTGCCTATATTGTCGCAGGTATTATTGCAGGTTCAGCTGGCTTCGGGCTAATTGGAGCGCATGATCAGATTGATCTTCTGGCTCAAATTGGTATATCCATTTTGCTTTTTCTAGTTGGACTGAAACTGGACTTGCAACATGTACGCCATATCGGTCCCGTTGCCCTTGCTGCTGGAACAGCACAGCTAGTTTTTACCACTCTATTAGGTTTTCTATTGATTATCCTGCTTGATAAGAACTGGCAGACCGCAGTTTATATAGCAATCGCACTCTCTTTTTCCAGCACTATCATTATTGTCAAGCTATTAACTGATGACCGAGAGATTGATTCTCTGCATGGGCGTCTCGCGATCGGCATTTTGATTGTGCAGGATATTGCTGCAATTCTGGCCATGATGAGTGTAAGTGCATTAGGGAATGATACAGAGGCAAGCGATTTGAGTGGATGGATGAATGTTGTTTCATCTCTTATTTTACGTGTAGGTTTAGTTTCACTGCTTTTATTTGTGACTATTTGGTATGTCATGCCACCATTAATGAGGCTTGTTGCTCGGTCACAAGAAATGTTGCTAATCTTTGCCATTGCTTGGGGTATAGCACTTGCAGCTATGGGTGAATGGGCCGGTTTCTCAAAGGAAGCGGGTGCATTCGTGGCAGGCTTTTCCCTGGCCTCCACTTATTTTCGTGATGCGATCTATGCACGCTTAACGGGGATTCGCGATTTCCTGTTGCTTTTCTTTTTCATTGATTTGGGTGCAAAGCTCGATTTTTCTTCGTTAAGTGGAGAACTGTGGTCTGCTGTTGTGTTATCTGTGTTCGCGCTGATTGGTAAACCGATAATCGTTATGATTATCATGGGATACATGGGATACCGCAAACGAACCAGTTTTCAAACAGGTCTAACCATGGCTCAGATAAGTGAATTCTCAATCATCTTTATAGCAATGGGAATCACTCTCGGTTATCTGGAGCAGGATGTGCTCGGTCTAGTTACGTTGGTGGGAATTGTCACGATTGCACTCTCTGCTTATATGATTCTGAATTCACAGCACCTATATGAATTTCTTGCAATTTTACTGAGTATTTTCGAGCGTGCTCGGCCCTATCGGGAGATTTCAATTGAGCAGCAACGATCAATGTCAAATGACACCAAGATCATCATTTTTGGATTGGGACGATATGGAGCGAGGGTGCTGACACAGCTGCATAACCATGGTGTTGGGGTGCTAGGAGTAGATTTCGATCCTGAAGTCATAAGAACACTGAGACACCGGAATGTGCCCGTACGCTACGGAGATGCGGAAGATCCTGCCTTTTTCAGTTCTTTGCCATTTGTAAGCGTTGACTGGATTGTTACGACCATTCCAGAATGGAGTGCTAATCGAGCATTACTCCACGTACTCAAAGAATCAGGATTTAAAGGACGTATCATTGGCTTGGCTCGGGATGATGAGCATGCCTTGGCTTTACAGCAGGCGGGTGTAACAAGGGTAGTCAATATTTTTCAAGAAGCGGCAGATCATGCAGCCGATTATCTTGTGCAGGAAATTGAAAATCAGGAGAAAATATCATGATCACAGCTGGATTCCTCTATGTTAGAGCAATTACCTACAGAATTGCTGTTACACCCTGGCTGAAACATTCGATTGAGTGGGTAGTACCGGGTTATTAATATTCATTTCAATTGGCCTCACTTCATCCATCAGCTTTCAGTATCTCATTAATTCAGAGCAGAAATTCGTGATTATTCTTATTTAATCAAATAGCAACCAAAAATAGAAGCAGGTAAATCAAAATGACTACCTGCTTACTTAAAAAGTAATTTCATAAAATAGGAAGTGGTTTATTTAATGTTTTTTGCCATTTCCCTGTGAGCAGCAGCCATCTCACTATTTCGCTCTGCCGCTTTTTCATATTTGTTTAACAAGGCTTGATGATGTGTCTGAAAAACCTGGCCCTTTCGACCATAGTAAAAACTATGAATATTATATTCATCAAGCAGCTTTTTTTGCTCTTCCGCTTTTAAACTCATTTCTTTAGCCTGATTCTCATAGTATTCAGCTAATTTATTATGATCTGGGGGAGTGTCTGTTTTTGTCTCGGTATTAACCGTATTTAGTGATTCAGAGATTACAGGAGCGATGGAAGCTAGAAAAACAAGAATGACCAGGCTTGTGAAGAATGTTTTTGTTTGCACGATGAGTCTCCTTGGATAGATAAATGAATAAATAAATCTCGCTGTTATTTACAAATATTCAACATGTTTAAATTATTTTGATCCAAGCAACAATGAGATACATAGAGCATTTTATCGGTCTTTCAGAATGTGTAAAGCCTTCATAATCCTGGATTTCTTAGTTGGACGAAATTGAATCTATGAAATCAGTCCGGCTGACCCGGCAAATAGCGATGGTTTGACTAATTTCTCCGACCTTTAATATTCGCGCACAACCTGACCGACTTTGGCCATGCAAAGAACACGAGTGGTGCAGGCTGACTTTATTTGGAGTTTTCTCAACGTGACTCATGTCGAATCCAATAAACCAGATAATTAATATTAGGCTATGTCGTAATTAATTGTTGAAATTGTCTTATTTTCCCAAGAGACAATAGAAAACAAAGGGTTGGTGTAATGTTTTGACCGAGGCGATCAATCATTCTATGCCATCCCAGATAATTCCCGAGATAACGTGTAGCTACGCCATGAAACTTCATCATCCATTGCTTTAGCCGGCTGTCATAAGCATTGACGTTCTGAATATGGTAGATGTTGTTTATAACTCGCAGACCTGCGGCAACATTGACTGGGTAATGAACAATTCCTGCATGCCTGGTAATCTGTTTGTATGCAGGCATACTATCAGTACATAAAATGACGTCCTTATTTAACAAAGGCGTAAGCGCTGATCCGATTTGTTCCGCACTTGTGCTTTGCAGGATACAGCCAGCAGTTTCACCATGACGGTCACGTACCACTAGCACGGGTATCTGTTCTTTTGATGTGCCTCTCATAGCGGCTTTACCACCCCGTTTGCGCGAGGGTCTGGGTAAATGGCGTTGTCCTTTAAAAGATTCCAGGAAATATGTTTCGTCAGCTTCAACAATGCCATTCATTTTGTTAGATTGGCGTGTTGCCGGTATTCGCAAAAAACGATGCCGCCACTTAAAGCTGGTGTTTTTGGCTATCCCGCAGCTATTCGCGGATTTGCGTAGACTTAATCCCTGAATCAGGGTTTGCTCATAATGAAGCCATTTGTCTTTCTGGCGCAACCGTGCCAATGGCGTATTGGTAAGCGCATTAAACGTGCGTTTGCATTGACGACATCGATAGCGTTGTAACTCGCAAACTTTACCCCAGCGATACAATTGCGTGTCCATACAGTATGGGCACGCAGGTTCATCATTCAGGCTTTGTTCAATCAACGTAACGACTGTATCAACGCTTACTTTTCCTTCTAATCTCTTTCGAAGCTTGTCTCGCTGGCTACGACTCATGCGATCAATTGATTTCATCCAAACTTTGAATTCCATTGTTTTCATGGTGTACTCCTCTTTTTACTTCCTGATACAGATTAGACACTCATTCAACACTTAATTGTGACATAGCCTAATATTACTATGTCCTCAGCCTATGAGTACAGGTGAGTTCAAGAATACATTATGCTAATTATTATCGAACATCAGCTCCACGTTTTACAAGAAGTTCCCGCAGAATACATGTGTGGTAAAGATTCTTATCCATGCAATAACAGCCAGGAAAAGTTAGTGTGATGAGAAAGCACTGCAATTAGATTCTATATCTTTACTTACTTGGGGCAATTTCATCTCAACAATGAATTTTTGCCTAAAAGCCAACTAAGAATCACGATTATCCATCATATTCATCATCTTAACCTCTTTTGGGAGACCCTCTCTCGAAGCAAGATTGAGAAACTAGATAACTTAAATATTTTTCGCAGCGTAATCTTCTTTTCAAATTCATCGAGGGTTCGGTGAACTGCTCCGATTCGTATTCCTTCTCCTTCTTCCCTCGGAACAACATATACAGACACCGAAAAAACGCCTACAAATGGGGTTACTCTCGGGGCAAACTTATCGTCTATGGCCCAGTGGTAAATATTTATAAAGATTAATCATAAGAGTTAGTTTTTAGTCACAGTTAAACTCTCAAAATGTCACAATATATTACATCAGATATGAGATTTAATAATAAGCGTTATTCATCAAGATTTATTTTTCCACTCTTGAGAAATATGAATAGGATTTATTTTCATAAGATAAGATCATAGAGATATGGCTTAATCGTAGCTTGGACCATAGCTGAACTGACTGATTCTCACGAATTTAACCGTTCTCCCAATAAAGAAGGAAATGTCTTATGGATAAAAATTTAATGGATAAGAAAGTACAGTTCAATTTCTGGTACATCGTTATTGCTATTCTAGCGATGATGTATTTTCGTAATCTTTACGAGCAATATACCCGGATTGAGCCGATTCCTTATAGCCGATTTCATACGCTACTGGAACAAGGTAAGGTTGCCGAGGTGGCGATTACAGAAAACCAGATCTATGGCACGCTAAAAGAACCCGGACCTAATGGACTCAAAGATTTTGTCACAACACGTGTTGAGCCCGACCTTGCTGATACCCTGGATCAGCATAACGTGACTTATACCGGGGTCATCAAGAGTACCTGGCTGCGCGATTTGTTGTCCTGGATTCTGCCGATGGCACTTTTTATCGGAGTCTGGTTGTACATTATTCGGCGCATGAGCGGCGGCGTGAGCGGTGGGTTAATGTCGATTGGTAAGAGTCGTGCCAAAGTGTATGTTGAGAAAGAAACCAAGGTTACCTTTGCCGATGTGGCGGGTGTCGATGAGGCCAAGGAGGAACTCCTTGAAATCATCAATTTTTTGAAAAACCCTGCTGACTATAGTCGGCTGGGTGGAAGAGTGCCAAAGGGAATTTTGCTAGTGGGGCCACCCGGAACAGGTAAGACATTGTTGGCGCGTGCGGTAGCCGGTGAAGCGGGGGTGCCATTTTTTTCGATTTCGGGAGCGGAGTTCGTCGAGATGTTTGTCGGTGTGGGCGCAGCCAGAGTGCGTGACCTTTTCGAACAAGCTCGGCAAATGGCGCCAGCCATTATTTTTATCGATGAACTTGATTCATTGGGGCGCGCGCGTGGCTCCTATCCTTGGGGTGGACATGATGAAAAGGAGCAGACTCTGAATCAGTTGCTGGCAGAACTCGATGGTTTTGATCCATCAAGCGGTATCGTATTGCTAGCTGCAACTAACCGTCCGGAAATCCTTGATGCTGCATTGCTGCGTGCCGGGCGTTTTGATCGCCAGGTACTGGTAGATCGACCAGACAAGATTGGGCGTGAGCAGATTCTGGCGGTTCATATAAAAAAAGTAAAGATGAATGTCGATGTGAAACTGGAACAGATTGCTGCTCTCACACCAGGGTTTACAGGTGCAGACTTAGCTAATCTGATCAATGAGGCGGCGTTGCTGGCTACTCGTCGTAAATCAGATTCCGTCACGATGGAGGATTTTAATAACGCAATTGAACGGATTGTTGCGGGTCTTGAAAAGCGTAATCGTCTGCTCAATCCAAAAGAACGTAAGATCGTGGCGTTTCATGAATTGGGACATGCCATGGTGGCGCTGGCATTACCTGGCACGGATGAGGTGCATAAGATATCAATCATTCCGCGGGGAGTGGGTGCACTGGGTTATACCATTCAGCGCCCGACCGAAGATCGGTATCTGATGACGCGGGTTGAGTTGGAGAACAAAATGGCCGTGATGCTGGGTGGGCGAGCAGCCGAGCAGGTGATATTCAATGAAGTGTCGACGGGAGCATCCGATGATCTGGTACGTGCAACTGATATGGCGCGCGCCATGGTGCTGCGTTATGGCATGAGTGAAGCGCTGGGGCATGTTGCGTATGATCGTGAGCGTTCCGCTTTCTTGCAGCAGGGCTTCCCGATACCGTTTAGTCGAGATTACAGCGAGGATACCGCCAACAAGATCGATGCAGCTGTGCGTGTTTTCGTGGATCAGGCGCTTGAACGGGCAATAAATATTCTTCGCAAGAATCGTGAGCTTCTTGAAAAGACTGCTGAAGAGTTACTCAAAACTGAGACGCTCAATCAGTCTCAAATCGAAGCGTTAAAGCAGGCGATCGTTCGTGAGGCACGATAGCAGCGAGTTTTAGCGCAGTAAAAATAATCTGGGAATTGCATCAAAATCAACCCATACAATAGCATTCTGATCAAACTGTCTGCCGAGTGTTTTAGAGGTGACAAGATCAATGCCTAATGCTAGAAAGCTTGATTCCGCTGGCCACTTGCCCGCTGGATCTGAGCTTTTGCCTACAAAAATGCAACTGGAAAGAGTAGATAACAGCACGAATAACTGATTGTTTGCTGTGAGATTTGTTTCCTTATCTTGAGGTTGACTATGAGGATTACAGGCAGTGATATAGAGGGCGCACTGTGTCCCATACTTTTTCATTAGCTTTGCTAATAATTCGTTATGCTGACCCAAGAGCAATGTCAGCATGATTGAGTCAATCCTTGCCTGGTAGTGAGCTGTGACATAGCATTGGATAAGTTTGGCCGGAATTACGGATTGCTTTAAACTTTCGTCCAGAATAATTGTGCCATGCTGATACAAATCTTTCAGAAAAGTGAATGGCATAGACACTGATCATCTATAAAAATGACGATATGAAACATTCTATTTTAATTATCTTATTGTTTTTTACTAGTCTGGCAAATGCTGCAGAGGCGCTATCGGTTAATGTTCCCGATACGCTTGCTGAACGTGTCAAAGCTTGTACCATTTGCCACGGCGCAGAGGACAGGCATAGCAGAGATGCGTATTATCCGCGTATTGCGGGAAAATTGGAGGGGTATCTCTTTAACCAGCTACGTCACTTCAGGGACGGTCGACGTTATTACCAGCCGATGGCTATTTTACTCGAGAATATGTCCGATGAATATTTGCAAGAGATGGCCCGGTATTTTGCGGCATTAGATTTACCTTACCCTCCCCCAGAATCTATCACCCTGCAACCCCTGGAAGCAAATCTAGCGGAGAAACTTGTTTATTCAGGTGATCTCAAACGAAATATGCCGGCATGTAGTGCCTGTCATGGAAAGGATCTGATGGGAACAGCGCCTTTTGTACCGGGTTTGTTGGGGTTGCATAGCGCTTACTTGACAGCACAATTGGGAGGGTGGCATAGCGGAGGGTTGATTCGTGGAAAAATTGCGAATTGCATGGCGGATATCGCCACACAATTGACTTATGAAGAAATCAATGCTGTTGCAAAATGGCTAGCTACCCAACCTGCTTCAGGAAAGCCGGCTAATCAACTTTCGCCTGAAATGGCCCAGCGCTGTGCCAGTATCGCTTCGGAAAATGGAGATGCTCGATGATACAAACCATGATTATTATTGCTCGGGAATGGAAAAATGATTTTTTATTTCTTGGCTATATGCTGGCCTTGCTGATGGTAACTAGTACCGCCGTGGTCAATGCTTCTCCTGAAAATGCCGCCATGTCCGAACAGCGACGAGCACAAGGTGAATATCTTGCGCGTGTTGGAAATTGCTTGGGATGTCATACCGCAAAAGGAGGTCAGCCATTTGCAGGAGGGCATCGATTGTTTACCTCATTTGGAACTTTCATCACCCCCAATATCACGTCTGATAAAGAAACGGGTATCGGCCTCTGGAGCGAAGAAGATTTCTGGAAAGCGATGCATGAGGGCAAATCGCGCGATGGTAAACTCCTCTATCCTGCATTTCCTTATACCGAATACACGAAGGTGACACGTGCAGATGCTAACCTGATTTTTGCCTATCTGCAGTCAGTGCCCGCTGTGTCACAATCCAACCTACCTCATGAAATCCGCTTTCCCTATAACTCTAGACCGCTTTTATATCTCTGGCGCACCCTCTTTTTTAAACAAGGAGTATATGAACCGGATCAGAGCAAGAGTGACGAATGGAATCGAGGTGCTTATTTGGTACAAGGACTGGGCCATTGCAATGCGTGTCACATTGCCAGAAATGTGCTGGGTGCAAGTCAAGAAGATACCGTGGGAGGAGGTCAAATCATGGGGTCGAACTGGTATGCGCCCTCGTTGACTTCTCGGCAGGAAGCAGGAAGCATGGATTGGGCTATTGAGGAGATCATCGAATTGCTTTCATCTGGTGTATCCCAGCGTGCTATGACATCGGGGCCGATGGGAACGGTTGTCAGACAAAGCTTACAGTATTTATTACAGGATGACCTGCGTGCCATGGCTATTTATCTGAAGTCATTACCTGAGAGTAATGCTCAATCTAAAGTGAGTTATCCAGAAATGCCAGAAAATGTCCGGAAATATTTGGCGCAAGGTGAGAAGCTATATAAGAAATACTGCGAGGAATGTCACGGCATAACAGGTCAAGGGGCGCCAGGTGTTTATCCTGCATTGGCGGGTAATCGTAGCGTTATCATGACGATTCCCACTAACGTCATTCGCAGTGTGCTGAATGGGGGTTATCCACCTACCACAGCAGCAAATCCCAGACCTTATGGCATGCCTCCATTTCAGCAGATTATTCGTGACGAAGAAGTCGCGCAAGTAGTATCCTTCATCCGAAATGCCTGGGGAAATCGTGGCAGTTTGGTGTCAGCGATAGATGTAGGTCAGAGTAGAGGAAGCAGCTACTAAGGAAACGCTCATATGGCTTGCGTGAGCGAATGCTATGCAGAGCTTATTTATTCAGTTGATTCGTGTGTACCTTGCGCAGGTATTTTCAACTGCTTTTTCATAGCAGCTTTGACAGTAGCTTGATCAAGGTGGGGAGCAAACATTTCGATGAAGTCATAGACATAACTGCGAATATAGCTATTACGACTGATGCCGATACGCGTCGTGCTCGGTTCAAACAAGTGACTGGCATCAATTGCGTGGAGATGTTTGTCGCGGTGCGGTCGAAAGCCATTTTTGCTAGAATGCCAATACCTAAACCAAGCTCCACATAAGTTTTAATTACATCAGCATCTATTGCAGTGAGCACCACATTGGGGGTCAGCCCTTTAGATTCAAACGCCTGATTAATTTTTGAGCGACCGGTAAACGCGAAATCATAGGTAATGATGGGATATTGCGCAATTGCTTCTAATGTCAACGGATGTTGTTTGAGCAGAGGGTGCCTGGGGGTAACGATAATACTACGATTCCACTGATAGCAGGGAAGCATGACGAGTTCTTGAAACAACTCGATTGCCTCTGTGGCAATTGCTAAATCAGCTTCGCCTGAAGAGACCAAAGTGGAGATCTGGGTTGGGTTACCTTGACGCAGTATGAGTTTGACTTTAGGGTATCTTTCGGTAAAGCGTTTGATAACGGGTGGAAGTGCATAGCGTGCCTGGGTATGGGTCGTGGCGATAATCAGGGTGCCGCTCGCTTTATCGCTAAATTCCTGGCCAATTTGTTTCAGGTTTTCAGCATCTTTGAGCATTCTTTCAGCAATTTCGACGATAGCCTGTCCCGGGGGGGTTATTTTCACAATACGCTTGCCATTACGAACAAAAATATCCACCCCCAGCTCTTCTTCAAGAAGCTGAATTTGCCGGCTTATTCCAGGTTGTGACGTGTGCAGACTTTCGGCTGCTTTCGACAGATTCAGATTCTGATTAACGATTTCGCGCAAATAACGTAATTGTTGCAATCTCATAATATTTTTTATTATAACATAACATTATATTAATCTAATTTAATATTATTTTGAGAGATATAATGATGCTGTTATGATGTATTCGTTTAAGTAGAGAAAATCTTACAAAAAACATAATATCTGAATGGGGTATCGGATTTTTAAGGTGTGAATGGTCAAGTACGGGAGATATAAAAATAGCCTGATACTGGTTTGCTCTGCGCCGCCTTCTCTTTTAAAGGAGCGAATTTGATAACCACTAACGCCAGAAGATAGATATCGGATAAAATAACAATAAAAATTATTAATATTTTTATCCTCATTGGCAACAAGCTAGTGTGGTAAAGAAACTACGGAGAGAAGAAACAGGATGAATTATTTAACCGATCTCGCGAATGATGAGGAAATCGATTCATACGATCAATCATTGCAGGATTTTTTTGCGCAACGTATGGATGTCGATCGTTTTACCGCTACCCGGTTGCAAATGGGGATTTATGGTCAACGTCAGGAAGGCGTCAATATGGTGCGTGTCAAAGTTCCTGGGGGACGGTTAATTCCGATGCAGTTAAATGCAATTGCAGACGTGCTGGAGAATTATGTGCAGCATGGTGAAGCACATATTACTACTCGGCAGGATATTCAACTGCATTATGTGCCATTGGCAGATACACCGGCTGTGATGCGTCATTTGGCGAAAGGGGGGTTGACGACACGTGAGGCATGCGGAAATACCATACGTAACGTGACAGCCTGTCCTCTGACAGGTGTTTGCTCACGCGAGCATACTGACATCAGTGTACATCTTGATGGGATGGTTAAACATTTTTTGCGTAAGCCTCTGAATCAGTTGATGCCGCGTAAATTCAAAATCAGTTTTTCTGGATGCGAATCCGACTGCGCGCAAGGTATGATTCATGATCTTGGAGTGGTGGCAGTTAGACAGGGAACACGTTTTGGTTTTAAAGTGCTGGTAGGTGGTGGACTTGGACATAAACCTCATGAAGCGATTGCAGTCGAATCGTTCATCGAAGAAAAAGATTTACTGTTGGTGATAGAAGCCGTACTTACCATGCATAACAAGTATTCTGATCGTAACAAACGTGCCAAGTCACGCATCAAGTTTTTGGTTGATAAATTTGGCGCAGATGGTTTTATCGAGAAGTATCGGGAAGAACTCGCGCGTGTCAAAGAAGTGCTGGCTGAGCAGGATTATCCAAAGGGTATTTGGACGGGTGGTATGGATAGCGAAGTACCTGGCCCTGGCGCACCCCGTACGCTATTCGCGCAAAAACAATCAGGACTGTATGTGGTACCGATCAGTGTTCGTCTCGGACAGTTGACTGTGGTCCAGATGCGTGGAATTGCCAGCATACTGAAGCAATATGATTTGAAAGAGGTTCGTGCCACGCAGGATCAGAATTTGATGTTGGTTGATGTGCCACAAAAAAATATAGCGGAGATTCAATCTGCGTTAGCGAATCTCGGTTTGGGTTTGCCCAAAGCAGGCGACGATGTAGTGGCTTGTCCTGGGACATCCACCTGCCGCTTGGGAATCACTTCCAGTCCGATTGTCGGAAGTAAATTATCGGGTGGGAACGATGATCTGCGCATTCGTGTTTCGGGCTGTCACAATGGCTGCGCTCAGCCGGAAAGTGGTGATATAGGGATTTATGGTGAAGGTAAGCGCATGTTTGGTAAGTTGGTGCCGCATTATCAGATGTATTTCGGTGGGAATGGTATGGCTAATGGTGGCTTGGCTTTTAAAGGTCCATCGGTACCAAGCGCCCGCATCGAGCTGGCGGTAGAGCGGGTGAGATCAGCGTATGCCACAGACCGTGAAACTGGGAGAAACGTTTTTTAACTGGACGCGACGAGTTGGTCAGAGCTATTTTGCTGACTTGCTGGCTGAGGTGGTAGAAGTTAAGCAGGAGGACTTGCAGTCAGTGCTACGCGATCACGGTCAGAGAGATGATTTCAAAGTGCTGCAGCTGGGTGGTGGAGAATGTGCAGGTGCAAAACAGTTGCAGATTGGCACTGCTTTCTTTGATGCTGCGAACGAACGCAATTATCGTAATGCATTAAAGTTTCAGCGTAAATTTGAGGATTCAGCCAAGTGTGCGGAAGAAATTGCCCGTTTGATCGGCCAAGGGTTGACCCAACTGGTGGGTGGTCGGAAATACGAAAGCTTGATAGAGCAGGCAGAAGAGCTGCAACGTGTATTGTCAACCAAACCTAATCTGTCTCAACAACTGGCTAAGTTGGCTCGGGATTTTGCGCGCCCTGCCAATGAATTGACAGATGCATTGCTGACTGAATGGTATACGGAATTGGATGCGTGGACACTCGAGGTGGCCGAGTTCTGTACCAACTTTGACAGCCAGCTCGACTTAACGGGTTCGCTGCCGCAAGCTATAGTTAAACCATTGCAATTCCAGAAAATTTCGCAGTCAGCGGTGGTCTAATAAGGTGTTGTTATATAATAAGCTGAAATAGATGGATCAATCTGAAGTAGCACAAAAAATCGAGCAGTTACATGTTTTGCTTGCAAAGATACAGCAGGAATATGCACCTGTTGTGTTTGCCAATAGTTTTGGTGCCGAAGACATGGTGTTAACGGACTTGATTGCGCGACACTATCCGCGTATTGCTATGCTTACGCTGGATACAGGGCGATTGCCACAAGAAACCTACAATCTGATGCAAGAAGTAAAAGATCGCTATGGTGTTTCTCTCCAGGTATATTTTCCTGAGACTGCCGTAGTGGAAAGCTATGTCGCCCAAAATGGCCCTAATGGTTTTTATCAAAGTGTCGAGTTACGCAAGCGATGCTGTTATATTCGCAAAGTTGAGCCGCTTCGCCGCGCATTAGCGGGCAAGCGCGCCTGGATTACAGGAATGCGTCGTGAACAAGCAGTTACGCGAGATAGTTTGTCGATATCCACGTTTGATGCTGAAAACAACTTGCAGAAGTTTAATCCACTCTGTGAATGGAGTAATGCCGAAGTATGGGCATATCTTAAGCAACATGATGTGCCTTACAACAAGCTGCATGATCGTTTTTATCCGAGTATTGGTTGTGCTCCTTGTACGCGTGCGATTACACCTGGGGAAGACATTCGATCTGGGCGCTGGTGGTGGGAGAATTCAGAATCCAAGGAATGCGGCTTGCATGTAGGTAAAGTCGCCTCGATCAAATAGATAGTATTGAATTTTTTTGTTAGAAGGTGTAAAGAAGAATGAGTCATCGAACTTTTACCCACTTGGATGCCTTAGAAAGCGAAGCGATTCATATTATGCGGGAAGTGGCGGCCGAATGTACTAATCCTGCATTATTGTTCTCCGGAGGAAAAGATTCCATCGTTTTGCTCAGATTGGCTGAAAAAGCCTTTCGGCCAGGACGCTTTCCTTTCCCATTGTTACATATTGATACCGAACACAATTTCCCCGAGGTAATTGAATTTCGCAATCATCGGGCCAAAGAGTTAGGTGAGCGCTTGATCGTACGCAGTATGGAGGATTCTATCAAACAAGGTAGAGTCGTGTTGCGCTCTGAAAATCAAAGCCGTAATCCTTTTCAATCGATTACCTTATTGGATGCCATTGCGGAATTACGCTTTGATGCTTGTATTGGTGGAGCGCGTCGTGATGAGGAAAAAGCGCGTGCCAAGGAGCGTATATTTTCATTCCGCGACGAATTTGGTCAATGGGATCCTAAAAACCAGCGACCTGAACTATGGAGTCTTTACAATACACGAACCCATCCAGGAGAGAACATTCGTGTTTTCCCCATCAGCAACTGGACAGAACTCGATGTGTGGGAATATATCGAGCGCGAGCAACTGGAAGTTCCTTCTATTTATTTTGCTCATTGGCGTGAGGTTATTCCGCGCGATAGTGGCTTGTTACCCGTATCGCATCTGGTACAACCCAAAGAGGAGGAACGCATAGAAAAAATGATGGTGCGTTTTCGTACCGTAGGAGATATGAGCTGTACCTGCCCAGTTATTTCTCAGGCTAAGAATGTAAATGAAATTATCGTCGAAACAGCCACGACACGTATAACTGAGCGTGGTGCAACGCGTATGGATGATCAGACTTCAGAAGCCTCTATGGAATTGCGCAAAAAAGAAGGGTATTTCTAATTCAGCTTGCTCGCTGGAAGAAACGATCCATTTCTATTTTAAGAATCACTTGTCAAAGGCTATTACCAAATGTCAGAAGTTAAAAATGTAAGGCTTGATCGTGCCGAACTGTTGCGTTTTATCACTGCTGGTAGCGTGGATGACGGAAAAAGCACGTTGATTGGGCGTTTGTTGCATGACTCAAAATCGATTTTTGAAGATCAGTTGAGCTCTATTGCACGTACTTCAAATAAACGCGGGATGCAAGCGGTCGATCTTTCTTTGTTGACTGATGGTTTACAAGCGGAGCGGGAGCAAGGAATAACGATCGATGTGGCATATCGCTATTTTGCGACGCCAAAACGTAAGTTCATCATTGCGGATACCCCTGGCCATGAGCAATATACCCGAAATATGGTTACGGGTGCTTCCACTGCTAATCTGGCGATTATACTGATTGATGCACGCAAGGGTGTGCTTACGCAATCTCGTCGCCATGCTTATCTGGCCAGTTTGGTAGGGATTCCTCATTTAGTCGTGGCAGTTAATAAAATGGATTTGGTGGGATATTCACGCGAGGTATACGAGCGAATTCGTAATGATTTTGCTGCTTTTGCCCAAGGACTCCGTTTAAGCAATATTGAATATATCCCCATGTCTGCCTTGAACGGGGATATGGTGGTTGAAAGAGGCGACAAGTTAACTTGGTATGAAGGTAGGACATTGATGGATTTGCTGGAAAATATCGATATTGAGCATGATGTCAATACCGATGATTTCCGTTTCCCCGTGCAATGGGTTTGTCGCCCACAAACTGAAGAATTGCACGATTTCCGGGGATACATGGGACGAATTGAATCAGGCTCCATTCGTGTCGGTGATGAAGTGGCGATTCTCCCTTCTGGATTGTCCTCACGCATTAAAGAGATCCTTTTGTACAAGAATTCTTTTGAAGATGCATTTGCACCACAATCTGTCACACTGACTATTGAAGATCACTTGGATATTTCTCGAGGGGATATGTTGGTAAAAGCTGGCGAGCAGCCACAAATCAAGAAAGAATTTGCTGCGATGCTATGCTGGCTATCTGAACAACCACTTGATCCTCAGCGTAAATATCTCGTTAAGCACACAACGCGTATGATCAAAGGAATGGTGAATCAGATTGACTATCGTGTGGATGTTAACACGCTCAATCATGAGACAGCAGATTCCTTGAAAATGAATGATATCGCACGGGTGGTGATGAAAGTGCAGCAGCCAATCGTATTTGACGATTATGCCCATAATCGTGCTGCCGGTAGCTTCATTATCATTGATGAAACGAGCAACAATACCGTCGCAGCCGGCATGATCTGCTAGATACGCTTTCTGGGAATAAACAGAATCTTACGATGGCAAGAAAAGTAGCGCCGGTATCCATTTTTCATTCAACATTAGCTTGAGTCGATCTTAAGCAATTGACTTCATTTTTCACCCTGAGTCCTCCATTTTTTAGCTATAAAAATATCGTTAAACAATTATGACAAATTCAGCATTAATGCTTAGCAAACCATCAGTAGAAGCTATTTTTCCTGATCTTAAATTTGGTATGGCTTTTGCGGATTTGTATTGCCGTGATGGTTTAGTAAAGCTGGATCAAGCATTTCTTGACTTTCTGCAAGCAGGAGATGCTGGTCTGTGTAAGCGCTTGGATCATGGCGCGCCTACATCCGGAGAGCTTGGCACCCAAAGATGAATCTGCTTTCCTGATTGAGCTCGCTCCGTGGATGGAAGATTTCATTGCACAGTTATTTGGTATAGACAAGGAAGTGCGTGCGCTTTCAGCGCGTCATCATGAACTTGCGCCGCTTTATTTTTGTAAGCGGCAATTTGTGCAACGTCGTGCCAAAACTAAGGTAAGTGATGAAATATTACAAACAATAGACGCTATTGCCCTAGAAAAGAAACTCGAAGTGGAGTTTGGCGAGCCTTTTTCCGAGTTGGTGTTTGCAACTCACGTGGCCCGATGGTTAGAGGATGAAGCAAATAATGCAGCACGCTTAAATGATGCGTTGCACTATGCTGCCTGGGCATTACGCACTCCTGAAGGGCAAGCGCATACCCAGCAAGGCGTGTTATTCAAATCTCCAGCAAAACTCGATTATTTGCACTTGTTGTCAATGGTGACCGATGATCATGCAGGTTATACGGTCCATCGTCTTGAGCACCTTCGTCAGCGTGAAGGATTTTCTCTGACTGATAAAGGGACTGACCTGGTGGGCGCTTTGGATGAAGCCAATTATTGCATCTGGTGTCATGAACAAGGTAAGGATTCTTGCTCAAAAGGATTCAAAGTCAAACCTAAAAATGCCGATGAACCACTTGCGTTCAAGAAAAGCGAGTTAGGTGCGTTACTCGCGGGCTGCCCCCTGGAAGAGCGAATTTCGGAATTCCATAAACTCAAGTCACAGGGAGTGGCGATTGGCAGCTTAGCAATGATTGTATTGGATAACCCAATGTGCGCCGGGACGGGGCATCGTATTTGTAATGACTGCATGAAATCCTGCATTTATCAGAAGCAAGATCCGGTAGATATTCCGCAAGCAGAAACTCGCACACTTAAAGATGTGCTCGAATTACCTTGGGGGTTTGAGATATACAGCTTGCTTACGCGCTGGAATCCACTTAATTTACGCAGGCCACTACCCAGACCAGCTACCGGTAAGAAAGTACTGGTTGTGGGTATGGGGCCTGCTGGCTATACTCTGGCACACCATTTGATGAACGATGGTCATACCGTGGTGGGGGTGGATGGTCTCAAGATTGAGCCATTACCTGCAGAGATTTCCGGAGTGGATCTGCATGGAGAGCGTGTATCTTTTAATGCTATTCACGATACCAACATGCTCCGTGTCGATCTGAATGAACGTATCCCAGGTGGTTTTGGTGGAGTGGCCGAATACGGTATCACCGTGCGTTGGGATAAGAATTTTCTTCAATTAATTCGTCTATTACTGGAGCGACGACCAGAATTTGCACTTTATGGAGGGGTACGCTTTGGCGGTACTATGACAGTAGATGATGCGCTGGCTTTGGGTTTTGATCATATCGCCCTGGCTGCAGGCGCAGGACGCCCAACGGTTCTTGATTTACCCAATGGTTTGGCGCGTGGTGTGCGCGCAGCTTCTGATTTTTTGATGGCCCTCCAACTATCCGGTGCAGCACAGACTGATTCTATTGCGAATGTGCAGTTGCGCTTACCCGTCGTTGTGATTGGTGGTGGACTCACTGCAATCGATGCGGCTACGGAAGCTTTGGCTTACTATCCGGTCCAAGTTGAGAAATTTTTACAGCGTTATGAGGTGCTTGCTTCAGAACAGGGAGAGGCCGCAGTACGCAACCGCTGGGATGAAGAAGAGCGAGAAATCGCTGAGGAATTTTTGGCGCACGCCCGAGCTATTCGTGCCGAGCGTGCGCAGGCCGCCAAGGAAGAGCGAGTACCGGATATTCTGAAGCTATTGCAATCATGGGGTGGGGCTACTATTGCATATCGTAAGCGATTGATTGATAGCCCTTCTTATACGCTGAATCATGAAGAAGTTGAGAAAGCAATGGAGGAAGGCATCCTGTTTGCTGAAGGGCTTACGCCGTTGCGAGTAGATGTTGATCAGTGGGAGCATACCCACTCGATTAGATTTTCTGTTCAAACAGTAGATGAGGCAGGGCAATGGCAAAAAATTAGGGAAGTTGATTTACCCGCACGTACAATTCTGGTAGCCGCTGGCACCCAGCCGAATACTGTCCTTGCCAGAGAAGATGAGAAATATTTCAAATTGAATGGACGCTATTTTGCAGCGTGCGATGATCAGGGTAATCCAGTTAGCTTGACAAAGGGTAATCCTAAGCCAGAAACCACAGCGGTCTTGCTGAGTCGCTGCGATGATGGACGTTTTATCAGTTTCTTTGGCGATTTGCACCCGTCTTATTCAGGTAATGTGGTCAAAGCCATGTCTAGCGCCAAACAAGGTTATCCAATTGTCAGTCGAGTGCTTGAACGTGTTACACCGATCTCCACTCAATTAAATGCTCAGTTTTTTGCTGAAATGAATTATCAATTGAGACCGACTGTTCATAAAGTGGAAAGACTCACGCCTAATATTATCGAAGTGGTCGTGCGCGCGCCTATGGCAGCGAAACATTTCCATCCCGGACAGTTTTTCCGTTTTCAGAATTTTGCAACATTAGCCTCCACGATGGGGAACACCCGGCTAGCAATGGAGGGTATTGCATTGACGGGGGCATCAGTAGATATTCCGAGTGGACTTATCTCTCTGATTGCGCTCGAAATGGGTGGGTCAGCAAATTTAAGTACCTTGCTTAAGACTGACGAACCCGTTGTGCTGATGGGGCCTACTGGTACGCCCACCGAAATTTTGCCAGATGAGACTCTCATTCTGGTGGGTGGAGGACTTGGAAATGCGGTCTTGTTTTCTATTGGCGCTGCTGCACGTGCTGCAGGATGCCGGGTTTTGTATTTTGCTGGCTACAAAAAACTGGTTGATCGTTATAAGGTTGCTGAAATTGAATCCGCGGCAGACACAATTGTGTGGTGTTGTGATGAAGCACCTGGATTTGAACCTTCCAGGTCAGGTGATTTTAGTTTCGTTGGTAATATTGTGCAGGCGATGGTAGCTTATGGCAGTGGTGCACTCGGCGCACAGCCTATATCCTTGGCAGATGCTGACCGTATCATTGCGATTGGTTCTGATCGAATGATGGCGGCTGTGGGTTATGCGCGTCATCATCAGTTGCAGCCATATTTGAAAAAAAATCACTTTGCTATTGGCTCTATCAATTCACCGATGCAATGTATGATGAAGGAAATTTGTGCACAATGTTTGCAGCCGCATAAAGATCCTGAAACGGGCGAGATTACTTACGTTTTTTCATGTTTCAATCAAGATCAGCCATTAGATTGGGTTGATTTTAGTAGTTTATCGTCACGCTTGCGCCAAAATAGCGTACAGGAAAAATTAACCAGCCAATGGTTAGGTCGTTGTCTTAAAAATTAAATCAAAAGGCATTGCTTTTTATAGTGTTTATTGTATTTCGAATGCACATGACAGTGAATTTGATGGTTAAAAATTGCAATAACACATAAATAAGTTATGTGTAAGTTTCAATCAAAGCAGTGTATAACACCTAGATTCATTTATAATCACGCATTCGAGAAAAATTATGCAATGCATTAGGTATATTCAAGTTTGAATAGAGGATAAGGGAGATAATCGATGCACATAGGCATACCTGCAGAAATTGATGCGGGAGAAACACGTGTGGCAGCTACGCCGGAAACGGTTAAAAAATATACTGCCAAGGGATTTCATACTGTTCTGGTCCAATCTGATGCAGGTACTAGTGCGAGTATTCCCGATGCTGCATACCAAGAGGCGGGTGCAGTGATCGTTCAAGATGTATCGCAATTATATAGCCAATCACAGATTATACTGAAAGTACGCGGCCCAAAAACGGAAGAGCTGGCTCTAATGCGTAAAGATGCGGTTTTGATTGGATTGCTATCACCTCATCAGATGGAAGGAATCGAAGCACTCGCTAGACATGGTCTAACTGCGTTTGCTATGGAAAAATTGCCACGTATTTCACGTGCTCAAAGTATGGACGTCTTGTCTTCTCAGGCGAATATTGGTGGATACAAAGCAGCCATTATTGCTGCCAATGTTTATCAGAAATTCTTTCCCATGTTGATGACAGCAGCAGGAACAGTCAAAGCGGCAAGAGTATTGGTGTTGGGGGGAGGGGTAGCAGGTTTGCAGGCAATTGCAACAGCTAAACGGCTGGGTGCAGTGATAGAAGCATTTGATGTACGTCCTGCAGTTAAGGAACAAGTCGAAAGCCTCGGAGCAAAATTTATAGAAGTTCCACTGACTGATGAAGAAAAGGCAAAGGCTGAAACGGCTGGAGGCTATGCAACAGAAATGTCGGATGATTACAAACGCCGGCAAGGAGAATTAGTTCATGAAAGAGCTATCGTGGCGGATATTGTCATTACGACCGCGCTGATACCTGGGCGTCCAGCACCAGTTTTAATAAGGGAAGAAACAGTTAAGGCAATGAAACCTGGCTCGGTGATTGTGGATATGGCGGTGGAGGCAGGCGGAAACTGTCCTTTGACAGAGCTGAATAAAACTGTGGTTAAACATGGTGTTCATCTCGTTGGTATTGCTAATCTTCCTGGTCTAGTCGCTGCGGATGCAAGTGCGCTGTATGCACGTAATCTTATGAATTTCCTTAATCTGATGCTTGATGCTAATAGTGGAGAACTCAAAATTAATCAAGAAGATGAGATTATTGCCGGAACATTAATATGCTCAGGCGGAGAAATTATCAAAAAAGCATAAGACTGCAAGTAATCCATTGTTTTGATGTGCCTTTTTATATCAATAAAAATTAACGAGTTCAAGAGGAACAAACATGATTGGTGAAATTGATCCAACGATAATTCATCTGACAGTATTCGTGTTGGCGGTTTTTGTTGGCTATCACGTGGTCTGGAATGTAACGCCAGCTTTACATACACCGCTGATGTCAGTGACTAACGCCATTTCAAGTATTATTTTAGTAGGCGCAATGTTGGCTGCAGGCCCTGCTGAAACTGATTGGGGAGTCTGGCTAGGGGGTGCGGCTGTAATCCTTGCTTCCATCAATGTATTCGGTGGATTTCTCGTCACACAACGCATGCTGGAAATGTTTAGAAAAAAAGATAAAAAAGGAAGCGCCTAAATGTCTGCTGATTTGATTGCTCTCGCTTATCTGGTTGCAGCGGTTTTTTTCATTCTGGCATTGAAAGGGCTTAGTTCACCCCTTTCTGCTCGGCGTGGTAATTTGTTTGGAATGGTTGGTATGGCGATTGCCGTTGGCACTACTCTGACCATTACTCAGAATTGGACATTAATATTAGGTTGTATCGCAATCGGTGGGATAATAGGTTCTATCGTAGCGCAGCGAGTCCAGATGACAGCAATGCCGGAACTGGTTGCTTTCATGCACTCGCTAGTAGGCTTGGCCGCAGTTTTTATCGCGATTGCTGCGGTTAATAATCCCGTTTCATTCGGTTTGCCTGAGATATTGCCAACCGGCAGCAAGCTGGAATTGTTTCTAGGAACATTTATTGGCGCCATGACCTGGTCTGGTTCAGTCATTGCATTTCTTAAGTTGTCTGGTCGCATGAGTGGAGCGCCAGTTGTTTTTACTGGACAACACATGGTCAATCTGATGCTGGCATTAGTAATGATTGGTTTTGGCCTATGGTTCTTTTTCAGTGAAACCACAAACTGGACGGCATTTATTGCCATGACCACCATTGCTTTTCTGCTTGGCTTCCTCATTATCATCCCCATTGGGGGGGCGGATATGCCCGTAGTAATTTCTATGCTGAATTCCTATTCAGGTTGGGCAGCAGCAGGAATCGGCTTTTCGCTAGGCAATCCGATGTTGATTATTGCTGGTTCGTTGGTAGGCAGTTCTGGTGCAATTCTGTCGTATATCATGTGTAAAGCCATGAACCGTCCTTTCCTTTCAGTCATACTGGGTGGCTTTGGCAGCGAAGGAGGCGTCCAGGGAGCTGGAGATGGCACACAGAAAACTTATCGCAGCGGTAGTGCTGAGGATGCAGCTTTCCTGATGAGCAATGCGGACAGTGTAATTATTGTTCCTGGGTATGGTTTGGCCGTTGCCCGTGCCCAGCATGCAGTCAATGAACTTGCAGAAGTGTTACATGAAAAAGGTGTGAATGTTCGTTTTGCCATCCACCCGGTCGCGGGTCGTATGCCGGGGCACATGAATGTGCTACTTGCTGAGGCAGAAATACCCTATGAACAGGTCCTGGAAATGGATGAAATCAACAGCGACTTTCCTAATACCGATGTGGTGCTTGTATTGGGAGCAAATGACGTGGTCAATCCAGCTGCAAATATACAGGGTAGTCCTATCTATGGTATGCCTATTCTTGAAGCACATAAAGCTCGTACCGTAATAGTTGTTAAACGTAGCATGGCTGCTGGTTACGCTGGTCTTGATAATGATTTGTTCTATATGGACAAAACTATGATGGTGTTTGGGGATGCCAAAAAAGTGGTAGAGGAAATGGTCAAAGCAGTGTAGTGTAGTGTTACAGGAGGAGAAATTTTTATTCTTTTAGTGTTCCCCTTCATAGCATTCGATTAAAATTATCATTTTTGGATTGGACTAGCTGTTTTGTGCGCTATGATTGAGAGTATCGCTTTATCGTGGACCGAAACAGCTAGGGTCTGTTGACGTTTTAAGATAAGTATTTCATAGATAGAAACAAACTCGTAATATTGGGGTTCCTATACACCAACAAAACGAGTTTGCGATGCCCCGATTGATGCTCAATGATGAGTTCTGGTCGAAGCTAGAGAAGATTCTGCTTCAAGAAGCGATTTATAACAAGCGCAATCTGCGCATGACGGTAGAAGGAATACTGTATCGAATGCGGGTTGGCTGTCCGTGGCGAGACCTGCCCAAGGCGTTCGGCTGCTGGAATTCCATCTATAAAAGATTCAATGCATGGTCATTGAGCAGGAAATGGCTCAATATTTTCAAAGCATTGGCTATTGATCCGGATTGGGAATGGGAATTTATTGATGGCAGCTATGTTAAAGCGCATCAGCATAGTGCGGGAGCAGCGAGTCAAGAATCGCAGGCTATTGGCAAAAGCCGTGCAGGCAATACCACAAAGATCCATTTAGCGGTCGATGGTTATGGCTTGCCGGTTGAGTTAGAAATCACCGGCGGAGAAGTCAATGACTGTTCTGCAGCACCTGATTTGATTGCCAGGTTGCCTGACGCAAAAGCGATTGTTGCGGACAAGGGCTATGACAGCGAATGTATACGGGAACAGATAACGCAGAAGGGAGCTCGGGCTGTGATACCGAGAAAGCGCAACTCGTTGAAGGGTAATGCAGATATGGATTGGGGTTTATATAGATACCGGCATTTGGTGGAGAATGCTTTTGCCCGGCTAAAGCAGTATCGGGCAATAGCGACACGATACGACAAATTGAAGCGAAATTACGAGAGTATGGTAGCCATGGCGTGTGGATATCTGTGGCTACCTATGTGAAATGTCAACAGACCCTAGTATAACTCGGATATTTTATTAGACAGGCTTGTACTCATAATGCAAAAACTGATGAACAAGCACTATCCAGATAGATTTACATAAATCCAATTTGCACAGTTAGCCTTTGCTGGCTCTGATGGGATATTTGCAGTATCTTTTCACCTCCGACTTTGCGTCAATGATGCGGATATTAACTTAGCGAGGGATACTTAAGTCTGCTCGCAAATCTCCTCGCCAACATCTCCCATCTTGGCGTTCTGGCGAAATATCCGAGTTAAGGCATTATATAGTCAATTTAACTATATATAGCTTTTCTCATATGAGTCTGAAAGAAGATGGGTAGTTTTGGTCTGATTGAAAAATATTTGGTTTGCATTCCATCATTGCATTATTAAGCAGATGACATGAGTGCATCAGCAACAGAATTGATTAAAATAATTCCTGTTGTACTTTACTGGATACTTCGACATCCTATCAATCAAGTGCTAAGATAAGCAAGCAATTGATAAATGAATTATCTTTCTTAAAACCAATCAAGGGGTTAAAATAAAAAAAGTGGCAAAAGCTTCTGGCAATTGGTTCTATTAAAGTTTAGGTAATTCTATATTTTCAGGCAGAAACAAGCATAATCTCAGGCTCGATCGTTTTCAATAATCGCTCAATTCCTCTGAGGGTTCCAGAGATCGAACTAGGACAAGTGCCACACGCACCTTGATAATGGATTCTGAGAACATTTCCTTCAAGACTTAATATATGAAGATCTCCACCATCATTTTGTAAGTAGGGACGAACCTCCTCATCTAATAATATATTGATACGCTCAAGTCTCTGTTGATCCTCATCGCTCAAGTTAGTCAATATTTCATTTGCTGCTGCTACTGTCTCAGCGGATTGCGCATCAGCTGCTGGCGCAGCCCGGATTGGATCAGCAACAGCGCGCGCGAGATCTTGCCAGTCAGCTTCACCATCTTGAGTAATCGTAATCCAGCGGTCAACATAAAAGACGTTGGTAACATGATCTATTTCGAACAAAGCTGATGCCAATAGATCATCTTTTGCTTGCTCAGCACTGTCATATGAATGACTTACACCCCAGGTAAGAGGCTCTTTTAGAACAAACTTCAAAGCATTTGGGTTAGGGGTACCTTCTATTTCAGCTATTTTTGGCATTTTGTTTTAATTATTTTTGTGGTGTTTTTTATGCTATATCTAGTTTTTTCTGGTTAGGCATTACTTGTAGCAGCATGGATAGAATCTTCTGCTGTTTCAGTCGATACGGTAGCATCAGAATTCAGTGCAGCTTGTAAGGTATGCCAAGGCAGAATTGCGCATTTGACCCGTGTAGGTAGATCACGCACTCCAGCAAAAACAGCTAGTCTCCCAAGGTGGTGAGGTCCTGCAAGATCAAGATTACCAACTACCATTTCCCGAAATTCTGTTATCAAAGTTTCTGCTTCTAACCGTGATTTCCCTTTGACAGTAGCTGTCATCATTGAAGCAGATGCTTTACATATAGCACATGATTCTCCATGAAAAGCAATACGATTAATGTGCTCTCCTTCCATATGCAATGCAAGATCAATGCGATCACCGCATAAGGGATTGTGCCCTACGGCGTGGTGGTTTGCATTATCAAGCGTGCCATAGTTGCGGGGCTTGCGATTATGATCAAGGATAACTTCCTGATAAATTGATTTTAAATTCATTATGAGAAAACCTTTTGTATGGAATGAATACCAGCTATCAAAGTATCAACTTCTGTCAAAGTATTATAAAAAGCAAAGGAGGCGCGTGATGTAGCAGGTATTTTGAAGCGCTGCATAATGGGTTGTGCGCAATGGTGACCCGTGCGTACAGCGATTCCCTCTTGATTAAGCAGTGTTCCCACATCATGAGGGTGAACGCCATCAATGGTGAATGACAAGACAGCAACTTTCGTCCGTGTATTACCGATGATGTGAACGCCGGGTATAATTTCGATCTGTTCGGTTGCGTAATTAAGCAGTTTATGCTCATAAGCTGCAATCGCATCTAACCCAATCTTCGATAAATAATCTATTGCAGCACCAAAGCCAATCGCAGCAGCAATAGGAGGAGTACCCGCTTCAAATTTATACGGAATAGTGTTGTAGGTCGTTTTTTCAAAGGTTACCGAGGTAATCATATCACCCCCTCCTTTGAAAGGTTGCATGGATTCTAGCAACTTGGCTTTACCATAGAGGATGCCTATTCCTGTTGGTCCACATAATTTGTGACCAGAAAAGGTATAGAAATCACAGTCCAGATCTTGTACATCAACTTTTATATGGGGAGCAGCTTGCGCGCCATCAATCAAAACCGGTACCCCTTGTTGGTGGGCAAAAGCAATCATGTTTTTAATCGGATTAATGGTGCCCAGTGCATTCGATACATGCGTTAATGCAACAAAGCGAGTTCTAGAATTAAATAGCTTTTCATATTCATCAACTAATAGCTCGCCCGCGTCATTGATAGGTACGACGCGAATTGTTGCGCCTTTTTCTTCTGCCAACATTTGCCATGGCACAATATTTGAGTGATGTTCAAGGTTCGTTAAAATAATTTCATCACCACTCTGTATAAATTTGCGACCATAACCATGCATAACTAGATTAATGGCATCTGTTGTACCGCTGGTAAAAATGATTTCTCTATCTTCACGTGCATTGATGAAGTGTTGCAATGTGCATCGTGCCGTTTCATATTCCCGTGTGGCTATTTCAGATAGGTAGTGCACCGCACGATGGATATTTGCATGCTGAGTTGTTTGATACCGCGTCAGCCGATCAATGACTGGTTGAGGCATTTGACTTGATGCGGCGCTATCCAAATAAACAAGGGGTTTATCGTTTACTTTGAGATTAAGAATGGGGAAATCGGCACGATATTGTGCTGCCAACTCTGAAGTTGAGGAAATATTCGTGTCTAGTAAAGCATCAACAATTTTCATGTTTCAGGATATCTGTGTTCTTGCAAGGACGATTTCTTCGAGTTGCCTCTTAAGTGAAGAAATTGGGATACGCTCAATAACTTCGCCACCAAATGCATAGGTTAACAAATTACGCGCAGTCAAATCAGAGAGGCCGCGGCTCTTTAGGTAGAAAATTTCATCTTTATCGAGTTGACCTACTGTCGCACCATGTGCACATTTGACATCATTAGCAAATATTTCAAGTTGTGGCTTGGTATCAATACGGGCTTTATTAGTCAGTAAAAGATTGCGGCTTAATTGTGTTGAATCCGTTAATTGAGCATGCGGGCGTACCATGATTTTTCCATTAAATACCCCATGTGCCATTCCATCAATAATACATTTATGGAGCTGCCGACTCTTGCCATGCGGTTTCGCATGATCGATAAATGTATGGGTATCGGCAAGTTGACGTCCAGAAATTAATACCAACCCATCTGCAGCGCATTCAGCACCTTCACCTGACAACATCACATTCAGGTTATAACGGGAGATATAAGCTCCTAACGTTATGCTGACTGAATGGTATTGACTTGCATGAGCAAGGGATACTGTACAATTCCCAATATGGAAGGCCTGCGGATTATCGCGCTGTACACGAATATGATTGATATGCGCGGTATCGGCAAGACTCATTTCAACAACCGAGTTCGTCACATAAGGAGCTTCTTCAGTGGTGATGTAATCCTCAATAATTGTCGCATGACTACCAGCTTCGGCGATCAATAGGCAGCGAGGATAACTTGTAACTTCTGCTTGCCTGGATATGAACAGCAAATGAATAGGCGTAGTTACTGACTTATTCTTCGGAATAATGATACAGGCGCTATCATGAAGAAAAGCAGTATTTAACGCCGTGAAAACATCATTCTCAAATTCTGCCAGCTGACCAAGGTAGCGAGCAATCGTATCCCCATGAGTAGGAAGGAGCGATGATAAATTGCCAATAATTGCACCTGCATTATTAGCAATGTTTGATAACTCGGGTGCAAATTGACCATCTACAAATACCAGTCGACAGCTGGCTTCTTGGAGATAGTAATGTTTAATATCCGAGAGTTGTACTTTGAATGCTGCATGGGCTACCGAATAAGGCAGGCGACTAAGGGGTGAAATATCCGTAAAACGCCATTCTTCATCTTGAGTCGTCGGTATCCTGAGCGTACCAGCGCTATCCATTGCGTTTGCACGAAGTTGATCAAGCCAAGATGAAGCTGACGGTCTTTGCCATGAGTGAACGAGGTTGTCGAGGTAGCTATGGCTAGTCGCTGTACTCATGGCCTTACTCCAGCTGTCTTATGACGATCATCGGCATTTATCCAATCATAGCCACGGGCTTCCAGTTCCTTGGCAAGCTCTTTACCGCTTGTTTTGATGATTCGTCCAGCTTCCATCACATGTACATAATCAGGCACAATATAATCAAGCAAGCGTTGGTAATGCGTAACCAAAATGGTTGCATTATCTTTATTGGCAAGCTGGTTCACACCATTAGCTACAATCCTGAGCGCATCAATATCGAGCCCTGAATCTGTTTCATCCAGGATGGCGAGTTTTGGCTCAAGTAATGCCATTTGTAAAATTTCATTACGTTTTTTTTCTCCGCCCGAGAATCCCTCGTTGACGCTACGATCCAGGAAATCTGGATTCATTTCGAGTAATTTCATTTTTTCGCGTACAAAATCATCAAATTCAAGAGGATCAAGTTCTTCTTTGCCACGCTGGGACTGAACTGTATTGTATGCTAACCGCAAGAATTGATTATTAGCGACGCCTGGTATTTCGATGGGATATTGAAATGCAAGAAACACACCGGCACGAGCTCGTTCTTCAGGTTCAAGATCAAAAAGATTTTGATCGTTGAAGATAATAGTTCCCGCAGTTACCTCATAAGCAGGGTGGCCAGCAAGAATTTTGGCAAAAGTACTTTTGCCAGATCCATTGAGCCCCATAATTGCATGTACTTCTCCACTCTTGACCGTGAGATCAACGCCTTTAAGTATCTCAATACCGTTTACATTTGCATGTAAACCACGTACTTCAAGGAGTGTTTTACTGTTCTGATTGATCATCCGACACTCCCTTCCAATTTAAAACTGAGTAATTTTGTTGCTTCAACTGCAAATTCCATAGGCAACTGTTGAAAAACTTCTTTACAGAATCCATTGATAATCATTGATACAGCTTCTTCAGTATCAATCCCGCGTTGTGAAAAATAAAAAAGTTGATCTTCACCAATCTTTGAAGTGGATGCTTCATGCTCAACTTTAGCGCTATTATTATTGACCTGGATATAAGGAAAAGTATTTGCGCCGCATTGATTACCAATGAGCATCGAATCGCATTGTGAATAGTTGCGAGCATTCTCGGCTGTAGGTGCAATTCTTACTAAGCCGCGATAGCTGCTATTGGAATGTCCCGCTGAAATACTTTTACTAATAATGGTGCTACGCGTATTTCTTCCGATATGAATCATTTTTGTGCCGGTATCGGCTTGCTGATAATTATTGGTAACAGCAACCGAATAGAACTCTCCCACAGAATTTTCACCACGTAAAATACAGGAAGGATATTTCCAGGTAATAGCGGATCCTGTTTCAACTTGCGTCCAGGAAATGCGCGAATTAGCTCCTTTCGCCAGCCCACGTTTAGTAACAAAATTATAAATACCCCCAATGCCTTTTTTATCTCCTGCATACCAGTTTTGAACAGTCGAATATTTAATTTCGGCATTATCCAGCGCAATCAGTTCAACGACGGCTGCATGTAATTGATTGGTATCAAATCTGGGTGCAGTACATCCTTCCAGATAAGAAACAGAAGCACCTTCTTCAGCAATGATTAGCGTACGCTCGAATTGTCCTGATTCTTCAGTGTTGATACGAAAGTAAGTCGACAAATCCATGGGACATTTAACGCCCTTGGGGATAAAACAAAATGAGCCATCGGTAAATACTGCTGAATTAAGAGCTGCATAGAAATTGTCGCCAACTGGTACGACAGTTCCAAGATATTTTTTAACTAATTCTGGATGAGTTTGGACAGCTTCAGAAATCGAGCAAAAAATGATCCCGACTTCAGCGAGTTTTTCTTTATAAGTCGTTGCAACGGATACACTGTCAAAAATGACATCAACAGCAACACCCGCTAGCGCTGCTCGTTCATGCATGGGTACGCCGAGTTTCTCAAATGTGCGTAGCAACTCGGGATCCACCTCATCCATACTAGCTAATTTTTTCTTCGGCTTAGGTGCTGAGTAATAACTAATCGATTGAAAATCAATTTTTGGGTATTTGACGTTTTGCCACCGTGGTTCAGACATGCTGAGCCATTTTTCATAAGCTTGCAATCTGAATGTGAGCATCCATTCAGGCTCATTTTTCTTGGATGAAATCAATCGAATGATTTCTTCGTTAAGTCCTTTGGGTGCAATATCTGATTCTATTTCTGTGACGAAACCATGCTTGTAAGGCTGGTTTACAAGATTTTGTAGTACAGCACTCATTTTTATATATTTTCCTTAGACTCTTCAGGTATTTTGAGACTGAAGCTCTCACCACAGCCGCATGTATTTCCAATATTTGGATTGTTAAACTTGAAAGTACTATTTAGACCTTCTTTGACAAAATCTATCTCAGATCCATCAAAATAAGATAGGTTATCGCGTTTTACGACTATTCTTGCGTTATGCGACTCAAAGAGTTGATCTTCTTCTTGCATTTCATCGACATAATCAAAGATATAAGTAAAACCGGAGCATCCGGATTTTTTTATACCTATCCGTAGAGCCAATCCTTTACCACGCTTTGTTAGTTGCTGCTGGATTTGTTTGGCTGCACGTTCAGTCAATGTGATCGCCATAATTTTTCTCTATAAATTAATTAAAACTAAAATGCTGCTTCACGCATATCGTATAACTTGACAACAGCTTGATCGCGTTGTTGATCGCGTTGTTTTTGCTCATCGACCAACTGCTTTAATGTTACGCTGCCAAGATAATTGAAAATAATGTCATTGAGTTCTGCCCATAGATCATGAGTCATGCATTTACCATCATTCAGACAATTTTCTTTACCACCACATCGCGTGTTATCAATGGGTTCATCGACAGCAAGAATAATATCTGCAATAGACACTTGGTCCAGGCTCTTAGCTAAGCAATAACCACCACCAGGACCACGTACGCTATCAACAAGTTCGCGTTGGCGTAATTTTGCAAACAATTGCTCAAGATATGATAGTGAAATTTTTTGACGCTGACTGATATCGGCAAGTGTGACAGGCCCATTGCTGTGCTGCATCGCGAGATCCAAAAGTGCTGTCACTGCGAATCGTCCTTTCGTTGTCAGTCTCATACCAGATTCCTTAGTACAATAAAAGTTAGGTAAGTAAGAATTGGGGTTTGTTTTAAATAATACTTGATTATTTTTGTCAACTATATAATACCTGACTGAACTAGTCAACTATAGCAATTTATGATTTGGAATCTTCAAGGAAGTTCAATAAACTAGCTTCTCATTTTGCTGAGAATGAATGGCATTATGTGTAAATTAAATCAATGGGTTATTATTTGTGTCCGCTAATATTATTTATTTCACTTAAACCTAAATAACCCATATTCATACCGTATTAGTAAGTGGGTATGGGGTTGCGCTCTGATTTGCGCCAATCCATTTGTTTAAATCTTGTTATGTTCTCTGGTTTTATCTTCACTTCTGCTATCTTTCGCCATGATGGCATTATTGGAGACAATTTCATTGCTGCTTTATAATCGGCCTCTATTTGGCTGCTTGCGCGGCCGGGCTACGATAAAATCTGCGCACGGATTCCTTATTCAATTAACGGTTCCATCATCGGTTGCTGATCGGGCCTCCGATTGAAGAGCAAGCCGGCGAATTTTTACCAGGCTATTCCCGTGCCGGTCTGACCTATTGCCTATCGCGCCAAAGGTTGTAATTTAAGTGAAGAAAAAACCATATTCATTATTCATGCAGGCTTAATCTCACCATATTTCAGATCGAATGCTTCACCTCTTACCAATATTGTTCAGATGATCCGCGCGCGTTTGTTGGCGATTGCAACCAGTGTTTTGCAGTAACCTATCCTTGCATTCAACGCCAGCATCCATTGCTCCAAGCGTGTGAGTTTCTCCGGTTTGCATCTTCTCGCTGCTGCAAGGCCAAAGGCGCACCTTGCACAGCAAGTGCCGGAAATAGCTATCTCCCCGTTTGGTGATTCGCCCCAGCTTTGCCCTGTCGCCCATACTGTGCAGACTCGGCACCAAGCCAATGCTGGCTGCAAATTTCCGACCATTCTTGAATTGCTTGCCATCGATGATGGTGGCAGTAACTACGCTGGCAGTAAGGGTGCCTACTTATATTCTATCTTCTGTATCTTCCCAGCAGCTTCATTTTCTTTGGCAACCTGGTTAATTTGTCTGTCCAGCTCTGCGATACGCTGATCCAGTGTCTTCCAGTGCATGCGCGCCAATTCTATTCCTGCTCTTGCCAGCACCGGTAGTCGGGCCAGTTCTTCTGCTTGTTTACTAAACCAGTTTTCCAACTTATCCGGTGTCTTGCCGATCCAGATGCCAAATTTCGCCAATAACCCCCTGATTCGATTCATCTGTGCCGTGCGCTCGCCAACGAACCCAGCATGCAGGCGGTGCAGCACTAACAGGGATTGCTTTCCACGCATTTAATTGTTACAAACCGCATATTTGGCCTGTCTGCCGCTAAATCACCTCCGCATCAGTGGCATCGTTCTTGCCCTTGCGGCTTTTGCGGTACGGCAATACATACTCAGCTGCCATCAATTTCACTTCATGCCCCAGCTCCCCTAATTCCCGTGCCAATAATGACTACCCGAGCAGGCTTCAAAGCCTATCGTGCAATTGGGCACGTTCGCTGCCAAAATAAGAAATTCCGCTTGTCGTGAGATCTTTACCAGCACTACACGGTCATGGACATCAACACTATGCACATGCAAATAATGCTTTGAACTGCCCACACCAGCTCGTTTGAGTATTGCAATACTTCCTGTTTTCGTTGAAACGCTTAAATGACTTCTCCTCTTGTTTTGATTAATTAGCTAATCCTTAATCATGGCAGATCAATGCCATGCGGTGATGCCGCTTCGTGTAGGGTAAGTCATTTCTATTCAGTTGGGTGGGGTGGAGCGTATGGTGATCCAGGTGCGAGGCAAGGCGCGATGAGGTCGCATGGCCGTCACCTACAAAGAGGAACAACGCTGCATTCGCGTCCCCCGAGATTCTTCCCTTCAAATCCCTGTCAAAAGTTGGTTAGCGGAACTCAAGAAAGAGATAGGGGCTATATAGGAAATCACATATAAATTGATTATAATTTATGGATGACCTATCCGATATCATATCGCCGTAAGGTATTATCTGTTCGAGCGAAGGAGAATCTTACCATCGAACAAGTGGCAAAGCGTTTTTGTGTAGGGGTAACCAGCGTGACGCGCTGGCTCAAGACTGCCGAGCCCAGGACAACCCGCAACAAGCCTTCAACCAGGATTCGACATGGAGATTTTGGCGCAGGACGTAAAGGATCCATCCAGACGCGTATCAGTACGAGCGCACCAAACGGCTTGGAGTCAGCACGCTGGGCATCAATCATGCTTTAAGGCGTCTGGGCATAACTTATAAAAAAACGCTGCGTCATCCAAGGGCCAGCGCAGAAGAGCGGCACATCTTCCAGGAAAAAATTGCAGGCTATGAACGCGCAGGCCGCGTCATCGTTTACCTTGATGAAAGCGGCTTTGCTCACGACATGCCGCGCACGCATGGCTATGCGCCTGTGGACGAGCGTTGCTATGGCGTAAAAGATTGGCATGCAGGAGGCCGAACCAATGTCATGGGCGCCCTGAGCGAAAAGACGCTCCTGACCGTGGGCTTGTTCACAGCCAATATCAACGCTGACATCTTCCATGCGTGGGTTACGCAGGACCTTTTACCCAAACTCCCGTCGACTTGCGTGATCGTCATGGACAACGCGACGTTCCACCAACGACAGGATATCAAAATCGCCTTCGCCAATGCCGGGCACACGCTTGAATACCTGCCGTCTTATGCTCCAGACTTCAATGACATTGAACCAAAATGGGCCCAGTCCAAAGTAATCAGAAAAAAGGAAGAATGCTCCATCGTGCAGCTCTTTACCGCCTATGCACTTTGAATCATTTTATATGGGAAAATCTATGTCTTCCAGCTAGAGTATAAGTTCAATTTGGAGGAATGTTTTGACGTCGCTCCCTAGCATGCCATTCGTGCCAAGGTGCTGGTGCAAAACAAAGCCAAGTTGGATGCCACAGAAGATCACATGGTATTTATCGCTACTCAAGCCGGGGTGCCAAGCTAACTTTTAGAATCCCCCATAATCCCCCACATTAAATATGCTGGATGAAAATATTTGAAAGTCCCATTTATAGGTGTGATATCTCATGATATTGTCGATGCAATGCGGGTGCAAATGGGTTAGATACGGCAAAAGTGATTAAAGTAAAAAGAAAGGAGCTAAAAAAGTGTTTTCATAAGAGAATTGAGGAGAGCATATCCTATAATATGAGTGGTTTTATCAAAGAGTCTTATTTGGAAAGTATTAAAATGCTGGCTGAGGTTCTTCAGTCATCAATAGGGAAATAGGGATATAAGTGCTCGATTGCATGATGATGTGGCTAATTTTGTTGCATTTAATGTTATTTTGTTAATATTCTTGGCACACAGGGAAGCAGGATCGGCCACCTCTAAAAATCATAATAAATTAAATGAATTTTTTTATGGACTGTTTGGAATCTCTGCGTAGGTAAAAGTATTCCGTTACAATTGTTTCTATGCAATTAATTAAGCCAATCACGAAAAATGATCATGATGTAAAGTTTTTACAGGGGAATATTATTCTCGTAGGTATGATGGGTGCTGGAAAAACTACGATTGGTAAGTTGCTGGCAAATTACATGGGTAAAACGTTTATCGATTCTGATCATGAGATTCAACAACGTACTGGTGTTAAGATTCCTTTGATTTTTGAAATTGAGGGAGAAGCTGGGTTTCGTAGACGTGAAACGGAGGTGTTGCATGAGCTGGTGCAAGCAGAGAATGTTGTGCTGGCTACTGGTGGAGGGGCTGTGCTGAGCGCTGAAAATCGTGTCTTATTAAGGCAGCATGGTATCGTGGTTTATTTGAGTGCATCCGTGGATGAACTGCAACGAAGAACGCGCACTGATAAAAATAGACCGCTGCTTCAGACTGAAGACTTGCATGCCAGATTAACAGAGCTTCATGCTCAACGCGATGCTCTCTATCGAGAGGCAGCGCATATCATTATAGATAGCGGAAAACAAGGTGTGCGCTCTCTAGTACAACGGCTCGCCCGAAAGTTGCTTTTCTTCAAATTTAAGAAACTCCGAGCTGAGGCGTTAAATCGGAAAAAGAACGCAACCAAGGCTAACCAATCAAATAATTATGAATCCCAGAAGGGGTGAGTTCTTCCCGAAATTGATTATTTTATATGAATGACATGCAAACTGTTAAGGTGGCCTTATTTTCTCCCGCGCAGGATCGAAGTTATCCCATTTACATTGGTAATGAGTTATTAGAGCAGGTAGATTTGTTATTGCCTCATTTGCCACAGAAACGAGTTGCGATTGTAACTAATACCACTGTAGCCCCTCTTTATCTGGATCGATTTCGTATGGCACTAGAGCGGCATGAGGTGTGTTCAGTTGTAATTATTTTGCCTGATGGTGAAGATCATAAAAATTGGCAAACATTAAATTTGATTTTCGATGCTTTATTGGAGCAACGATGTGAGCGAAAAACTACCCTAATTGCATTGGGAGGAGGGGTAATTGGTGATCTGACAGGGTTTGCGGCGGCAACTTATTTGCGAGGTGTACCTTTTGTCCAAATTCCTACTACATTACTTGCACAAGTGGATTCTTCGGTGGGCGGTAAGACAGGCATTAACCATCCCCTTGGCAAAAATTTGATAGGCGCATTCTATCAACCGCGCATGGTGTTGACAGATAGTGCGACGCTTACCACCTTGCCTGATAGGGAATTGCGTGCCGGCATTGCAGAAGTGATTAAATACGGTCTCATACGCGATGCTGATTTTTTTTCGTGGTTGGAACAGAATATAAGTGGACTGATTACACGCAATGCTGACATTCTAAATAAAGCCATTTGCCGTAGTTGCGAGATCAAAGCGGAAATTGTCGCTGCGGATGAGCGTGAGAGTGGTATGCGGGCACTACTTAATCTTGGCCACACCTTTGGTCATGCAATTGAAAACGCCATGGGCTATGGTGTATGGTTGCATGGTGAAGCAGTTGCTGCGGGCACTATAATGGCTGCAGATCTGTCAAAACAACTAAAATTTATCAGTGAAAGCGATTTCGAACGCATATATAGCATATTTCAAAAGGTAGGACTCCCGGTTATTGCACCAAAACTTTCTCCAGATGATTACTTGAGCTTGATGAAGCTTGATAAAAAAGTAGAGGAAGGGAGAATGCGTTTTATTCTGCTGAAGCGTATTGGTGAAGCGATAATGAGTCATGATATTCCTGCATCAACCTTGAGAGAAACGTTGCTAACTTGTATGGCTAATGAATGATTTGGTTCCTTACGCAGTATCATCTGCTAATTCGCGCGGACGTCTCATTAAAGAAGCACCTCCTATTGGTCGTAGTGAATTTCAACGCGATCGTGACCGGGTAATTCATTCAACAGCTTTCCGTCGACTTGAATATAAAACACAGGTATTTGTTAACCATGAAGGTGATTTGTTTCGTACCCGCTTGACACATAGTCTGGAGGTGGCCCAGATTGGATGTTCTATCGCACGAAATTTACAGTTGAATGAGGATTTGGTTGAAGCGATAGCACTGGCGCATGATCTAGGACACACACCTTTTGGCCATGCGGGGCAAGATGCTTTGAATGATTGCATGAAGGAATATGGTGGTTTTGAACATAATCTTCAGTCTTTAAGAGTAGTTGATGTGCTTGAAGAACAGTACGGTGCTTTTGAGGGTTTGAATTTGTGCTTTGAAACCCGTGAAGGCATTCTCAAGCATGTTTCTAGAAAAAATGCTGAAAAGCTGGGTGAAGTAGGAGAGCGTTTTTTAATTAATCAAAGACCTTCACTGGAGGCACAGCTTGCCAATCTTGCTGATGAAATTGCGTATAATAATCATGATGTGGATGATGGTTTACGTTCCGGTTTTATTACAATGTCGCAACTGGAAAAGATAGAAATATTTTCCAGACATTTATGGCAAGTGAAAAGAGATTATCCAAATATTGGCGGCCGACGTTTAATTCATGAAACGATACGTGGCATGATTAATAGTGTAGCAACAGATTTAACACTACAAAGTAAAAGCAACATCGAAAATGTGCGACCAAATGATCTGGATGAAATACGATCAGCGCCATGCTTGATTGGATTCAGCGAAAAAATAAAGCAGGAGCAGCAGGAACTAAAAAGCTTTTTGCGCGAGAATCTTTATCGGCATTTCCAAGTAACACGCATGAGTAATAAGGCGCAACATACGATTAAAATGTTATTCAATGTATTTAATTCAGATATTCGACTACTACCTACAGCATATCAGATTAAATTTTCTCAATATGGACATCAGGCTATTGCTGATTATATTGCAGGCATGACTGATCGTTTTGCAATTAAGGAATATCAACGGCTGTTTATCATCAGTGAAAGTTAAAATTCATTTTGAGTGAATAACAGAGGATTTTAGATAGTTCTATTTGCTATCTGATTACTAAGTTGAATGAATACATATAGAAGAGAGGAGGAATAAAAATGCTCTGGTCAAGGATTAATTTGTATACCTTAGGCGTCCTGATATGGTTGCTGCATTTTTCAAACTACGCATTGGCTAATTTAGAAAATAGTGATCTGGTCAATGCAGCTACACGCGGCAATTTGTCTCAAGTGAAAGCATTGCTTTCAATATCTGATAAAAATCACGAAGCACGCGATAAAGATATGGCATTGGTGGGTGCAGTGCAGAATGGTCGCGAAAATATCGTTGAACTCCTGCTTGTTTCTGGAGCTGACGCAAATGTAAAGGCAAAAAATGGTCGGGCTGTGCTCATTTTGGCTGTGCAGGATAACCGTCTAGGTATCGCGCGAGCATTACTTGCTGCTGATGCAGATATAAACGCGGTTACCGACGATGGAATGACAGCACTGATGTTTGCATCGCAAAGAAATCACATGGAGATGGTGCGTCTTTTGCTCGAAACGGGTGATAATGTCAATGTCAATGCCACTACAAATGAAGGTGTTACAGCACTTATGCTTGCATCACAAATAGGTAGCCAAATCGTGATCCAGTATTTGCTGCAAGCAAACGCCAATGTTAATAGTCAAGCAAAAAATGGCGCAACTGCGTTAATGCTAGCCGCACAAAATGGCTATCAGGGAGTGACAATGACGCTACTTGCTGTGGGTGCAGAAGTTAACGCTAAGGCAGAAAGTGGTGCAACTGCATTATTACTGGCTAAAAAATATGAGCATAAGGGTGTCATTGATCTACTCCAAAAAGCGGGTGCGAAATAGAGCTCATTCTGAGTAATAATCTTATGAACTTCTTATTAATTTATCAGCTTGGGATTGATGAGTGTATCTAACTGTAATACAACCAAAATGTTATAATTTGCATTAAATTTTTATCTACTATAAGAAGAGCGGAATTACTCAATGAATACGCGTATTTTTACCTTGCTAGCCTTATTTATGTTAACACTTGCTGGATGCGGTGATGAAACACCATCAGCAAAATCCGAGACAGACGAAACTTGGAAAAAATTGCCCGATGAGATCACTACTATCAATGAATTGCCATCCGTATTCCAAGAAGGCTTATCGCCGGAAGAAAAGGCTGATCTGCTGAAAAAAATCATGCCAATGGCAGATGATGGATTATCACCTGAAGAACGATTTCTAAAATTACGCCAGGATGCGGAAGCGGGCGATGCCGAAGCACAGAATGCTCTTGGTTCCTTGTTCTATTCTGGAGAGGCCATATCCAGGGATGCGACGGGAAAAATTATGGACTATGATCTGGAATCAGCTGCAGGTTGGTTTCATCGCGCTGCAGAGCAAGGGCATTCAGGTGCCCAATTTAATCTGGGTCTGCTGTACGCAGAAGGTCAGGGCGTTCCACAAGATTCCGCTAAAGCAGTAGAGTGGTTTACCAAGGCTGCTGAACAAGGCAACGTGGATGCACAAAATAACTTAGGTGTCATGTATCTAGTAGGCGAGGGTGTCCCTAAAGATAAGGATAAAGCGATTGAATGGTTTGAGAAAGCTGAGAAACAAGGAAATGAAGAAGCCAGAGAAAATCTTAAGGCAATACGAGCCGCGGGAAATTAGGCTAATATTTCCAATGCACAAAGCATTGCAAAGAAGCATGGGAGAGAATCTCTTATTTGTTATAAGAAAAGATAATTTCTTCTAAGAACCTGTTCAAAGTCTTTTGGTTTGACGGAAAAAGTGTGATACTTGCAGGATGAGAACACGTTATCCAAGCGATATCAGTCGCGAACAGTTCGAGCAGATCCGCCCGCTGTTGGAAAGTGCGCGCAAGAAGACCAGTCCGCGTCGAATCGATTTATACGAAGTATTTTGTGCGGTGTTGTATTTACTCAAGAGTGGTTGCCAGTGGCGCATGTTGCCAAGCGAATTTCCGAAGTGGCGTACGGTCCATTCGTACTTTGCTATTTGGAGCGAGCCGGATAAAAGATGGAGTGAGCCTGCTGGAGCAGGCACTTAAAAAATCAGGTTGGCGCGGCCCGTATGAGACAGGGGCGCAACGCCTGCACGTCCTATTTGATCATAGACGCGCAGAGTGTGAAGAACACGGATACGGCGAACCAAAAGGGTTATGACGCGGGCAAGAAGGTTTCGGGTATCAAACGCCATATTGCGGTGGATACGCAGGGGTTGCCACATGCCATCGCAATCACTACGGCGGAGGTCACTGATCGCAAGGGAGCGTTGCAGGCGATGGATCGGTGTAAGACGAACCTGGATAGAGTGCAAAGTGTATTGGCTGACGGCGGTTATGTGGGACAACCGTTCGCTGAAGCAGTGAAGACCACAATTGGCGCAACTGTGCAGATTGCTCGGCGCAGTCAATTACACATGTTTTCTGTGATGCCGAAACGCCGGGTGGTAGAACGCTCTTTCGCATGGTTGGAAAAATGCCGGCGGCTATGGAAAAATTGTGAACGCAAGCTCAACACTAGCCTACAGTTCGTCCATCTTGCTTTCTTGGCATTGTTACTACAAAGACTTTGAACAGGCTCTAAAGGAAATTACCCGCCATGTGACCATGCTTCTTTGATTCTTCCGTCAATAGCAACAAACAACCTAAAAAACCGCTTTTTAGGTTTAATCAGTTTTGCGACCGTCCCAAAATCAAATCCATTCATTGGGTAAGAAGCATAACCCATTTCTTGAGCTGCTAGCATGAGTGTCATTGCCGCCATTCCGTATAAGCGCATCGTTTTATCGTGTTGTGTTTGTAATCGATCATTGCAATATTGAGCAATTGTGAAAATATAAATATCGCGGTTAATAGTGAAGCATCTGTAATATGTGCTTGTTCTCACGCTACTGCCCGTGGTTTGCACCGTAACTCTAGCAGGCTGTTGAAAAACGTATTCGAGGCAGTCGATGATAGGTAAAAACAGCGGAGTTTATGCCTGATAAATGAGCATTTTGAGTCTGTTTTTAACTTCTCGGCAGCAACAAAGATAGTTTTTCAACAGCCTGCTAGATCCTGCAATAGGAGAAAACTGCAGTTGTGCTGGATATTTCACCAGGTCAACCAGTAACAAGATGTAAGAACTGATGAACAAGTGTACTTCCGGCGAGATTTACTCAAATCCAATTTTGCCACTTTCACGGACGCTGGCGGGTGATTTGCGACATTCTTTCGTCTCTGCTTTCTTTGTATGACAAAAGTTGCGGATATTGGCAGTCAGGCATAGTAAATCTGCTTGCAAATCTCCTCGTCATCATTCATTTTGTGTTGAGTGTCGAATGCCTTAATTGATCTGCCTGAGTAATAGCACTGGATACAGCCATGCTTTTCTAATTGGCAATTTGTAAGATTTTGTGAAGTTGTCCAAAAATTTTACAGCTATCATTTGGTATGGCAGGCGTAACAGATTCTTGTCTTGACGTTGCATGCGGGGCTGTCTACCATAAAAAGCAGTCTTTATTTATAACTCTACTTTTTTGACATTCTAATTTTATTACTTTAGGGATTGATTATGTCACAGTTTAAAAGAACGTTGTTAGGTGGTTTGACGTCATTATTGTTATCCGGTCTGCTAGTTGGTCAGGCAACTACTGTTACTGCTGGCCAACAAGATGATCGTCATGAGCCTGGCAGAACAACCTATGCTCATTTCAACAAAGAGGGACAGCTGCTAACACCAAGAAATTATCGTGAATGGATTTTCATTGGTGCACCTGTGACACCAAAAGATATGAACGATGGCAATCCAGCATTCCCTGAGTTTCACAATGTGTACATTGATCCCGTTAGCTGGGCACACTGGAAGCAAACTGGAAAATTTCGTGATGGGACGATTATCGTTAAGGAATTGGTTAGCGTCGGTGCCGAAGAGGCGGCCAGTGGCAATGGTTACTTTCAAGGGGAATACCTTGGCATAGCTGCTACAGTCAAGGATTCCAAGCGTTTTGCTGATAGGCCTAACAACTGGGCATACTTTGGCTATGATAGTTATGAAAGCAAGAGCGCATCCCCCCAATCTGATGAATCTTGCAACGCTTGCCATAAAGAAAATGCTGCTGAAGACAACGTATTTACCCAATACTACCCGGTATTGCGTGCTGGCAAACCTGGGAAGTAAGTAAAGCAACCTGGTAAGGTGATGACCAGGAGAGAAGGATTGCAAAGACTGCGATAGTCATTTCAAGGTTTTAGAAAGAGGGCATTTTATTCCCAGCACTTCTTAGTGCAGAATGACTTGCCCTTTTTTTAAAGTTAAAAAGATATTCATGCGACTTGCTTGTGTTCATGCTGTTGTTTTCTAATTCCATTATTTCCAATCAGAAATGAGTTAAAGGCAAGCCGTTGACAGTATCAACAATATGGCAGGGGAAGTCGACAAAGTAAATTTTGATTAAAATATAGTAATATGCAGTTTCTAAAACAGAAGGTAGCTAATTAATGAAAACTAATCAAGCAAATGGAAAAATTTTGGCGCCAGAACTTCAGACAGTGGGTTGGCTTCATACACCTCAACCTATTACATTAGCTTCATTGCGGGGTAAGGTTGTGTTACTCCATGCTTTTCAGATGCTGTGCCCAGGTTGTGTGCAAGTTGGTATTCCTCAGGCGCAAAAGATATTCGAAGAATTCAATCCAGATCAAATTGCCGTGATTGGCCTTCATACGGTCTTTGAGCATCATTCAGTAATGGGTCGTGAAGCGCTTGAAGTATTTGCTTATGAGTATCGATTGCGTTTTCCGATTGGGATCGATAAGCCGAATGATCAGCATGTCATTCCGCACACCATGATGACTTATCAGATGCAAGGTACACCTACGATTATTCTAATCGATAAGACTGGTCATCTGCGCATGCATAAATTTGGCCATGTCAGTGATTTTATATTGGGTGTATCAATAGGTACTTTGCTTGCAGAAGAAGTTGATGAAACCGAACAACTGCAGCCTGCTCGAAGCAAGCAGAATGAGGCCGAATCTGTAGGTTGTGGGCCGGATGGTTGTGCAGTTTAATTGCATATGAGTGTTAGCAAACTTTTTCCGCTGATCTCAATTTAGGGAGGTAAAAAAGTAAATTTCAGAAATCTGATTTAGCAGGCTGTTGAAAAAACTATCTACGTTGCGGCTGCGGTGTTAAAAAAACAGGATTAAAACTACTTTATCAAATATAAACTCCGCTTCTTATGCCTGTTTTTGCCTATCATCGACTGTTTCGAATACATTTTCCACAGCCTGTTAGAATGTATCTTTCCATTTACGAATTTCTGTAAAAACACTGAGGGGGTCTGACAGTATTTTGCCGGAATGCTGACTAGCAGCATGAATGATTGCTAACTGGTTGCATCGCAAAAAAGGATTCGTCGCTTTTTCGATGGCTAATATTGAAGGAAGCGTTGGCATATCGCGCTTTCTTTGCTTTTCTACTTCGATTGCGCGTTGTGCTAAGGCTGGATTGTTGGCATCAATACCTCTTGCAAATCGGACATTAGACAAGGTGTACTCATGCGTGCAGTAGACAAGAGTTTCATCAGGCAGGCCGGCTAGTTTCTGGAGTGAAGCATACATCTGTGGTGCAGTGCCTTCAAAAATGCGTCCACAGCCACAGGCAAATAGAGTGTCACCACAAAACAACGATTTTCCGCCATAATAAGCAATGTGACCTGCTGTATGACCAGGTATATCCAGTACGGCCAAATCGAGCGATAGCTCCGAGAGATGAACAATATCACTTTCTTTAAGGCCATGCGTAAGTCCTGGGATGTTTTCATTTGCAGGGCCATATACTGGCATAGTATATGTCTGCAATAATGTAACATTGCCGCCAGTATGATCGTTATGGTGGTGTGTATTGAGAATGGCGATGGGTTGCAATTTCTGCTGCTGAAGATAGGCTAACACAGGTAGTGCGCTTCCTGGATCGACAATGGCAGCATAATACTGGTCGTGAATTACCCAGATATAATTGTCTTTAAAGGCGCGAATAGGGTAAATATTGAGCATGGTGTTTTTCTCGGTTTGGTAAAAAATATTTATGAAAAGACTGAGCGCGAACAGCATCATGACTCGCTCCATGCATGCTCAGGCCATGCAGCATTGGTTTGAAACCTCGCTCGGCCAATATTTGCTTGGGGAGGAGCAAAGCTATTTTGATCAAGCAGTTATCAATATTTTTGGTTATAACGCTTTGCAAATTGGATTTCCTCAATTGAATTTTTTACGTGCTAATCGTATCCCTTTTCAATTTCGTCTTGGCATTAGTCCTGGTACATCCTTTTATGCGTTACCTGATTTCTTGCCTATCGAAAGTGGCAGTATGGATCTGGTATTGTTGCCGCATATACTGGAATTCAATTCTAATCCACATCAGATTCTTCGCGAAGTACATCGAGTTTTGATGCCAGAGGGGCATGTCGTGATCAGCGGTTTTAATCCATTCAGCCTTTGGGGAGTGAGTCGGTATTGGAAGACAACGAGGAATGAATTTCCCTGGTATGGCCAATTCATCGCATTAGCTCGTCTTAAGGATTGGTTGAAGCTGCTCGATTTCGAGATTGTTGGAGGGCGACTCGGCTGCTATGCACCTCCTTTTAGTAAAGAGAAATGGATAAAACGTTTCCATTTTATGGAGGCCGCAGGAGATCGTTGGTGGCCAATTTCCGGGGGAGTATATTTCTTGCACGCAATCAAGCAAATCCATGGCATGCGTATTATAAAACCTTGTTGGGAAAATAGTTTGTCTACCAAAAGAAAAATTGTGCCAGCGACGCAGAAATTCAAAAATACGGTAAAGTAAGTGTAATTATGCTCGACAACCAATCATAAAACAAAATACAAAGTAGTAATGAATATGGCTGATACTGCATACGTAGTGGAGATATTTACGGATGGTGCCTGTAAGGGTAATCCAGGCGTGGGGGGATGGGGCGTTTTGCTGAAATACCAAGAGAGTATATGGGAGTTATTTGGCGGTGAAGAAATAACGACTAATAATCGGATGGAATTGATCGCGGCAATTCGTGCATTGCATGCGTTAGAATCGCTGCCTGTTTCAAGGCAATCTTGCAAAATACACCTCTATACTGATTCGCAGTATGTACAGAAAGGTATCAGTGAATGGATATACGCCTGGAAAAATCGGGGTTGGCGTACCGCTGACAGAAAACCAGTCAAAAATGAAGAATTGTGGAGAGAGCTTGATTATTTGTCACAGCAATATCAAATTGAATGGTGCTGGGTGCGGGGGCATACGGGTCATGATGGTAATGAGCGAGCAGATGAACTGGCTAACCAAGGAGTAGAATCTGTGATCACAAGAAATGGAAGCTCAGGCGATAAGGTAACGTGAGTTCGACATAAGAATCATCACATCACGATTGGAAGAGCTTGAGGGAGTCTGATATTAAGCGAGGGTTTCTTCTCGCGAAAGGTGTAAGCCACCAGTCCGGCTATCAGATTAACAAAAAAGTTAAATGAGCTGCGATGGCGGGAATGCTCGATTTGCGAGATATTCTTCAATTGGTCATTGACGGTCTCAATAATGGAGCGTTTACGTAACAGCAGCTTGTCAAACAGCGGCAACAGCTTGTTTTTCATGTTCTTGCGTACCTTGGTAACGAGCTGCACACCTTGCTCCCGGAGTTGCTCAAAGAGTGGCTGCGAAATGTAGCCCCGATCACCAAAGAGTTTTCCAAACAAGGAACGAGCCAGTTCCGGTACGGCATCACGGTCATCCACATTGCCCGCCGTGATTTTGACTCCCGGCAATTCTCCTTGGTCATTGATGACCAGGTGCAACTTGAACCCATAAAACCAGTCCACACTGGTCTTTCCCCGGGCAGCAAACTCTGCCATTACTTTATGCGACCCAATGCGGCGATTGTGGCACACACTGATCTTAGTCGAATCAATGAAGCTGATCCCACTGCATTGCCCAAAGCGGCTGGTCAGAAAACAGCACAAAGGCACCAGGCTATCTTGCAGCAACTCCACAAAGCGGTTGTAGCTCACCAACCCTGGAAAATAATACCGCTGATACCTCAACACGTAATTCAGGTAATAGTGCTTAAATGTCCGATAACCGGATAGATGAAACCCCACCATGATGGTCATGACTTCGCTTAGACACAATGCTCCTTGCCGCCGACGCCGTTTCAGCGACGACTCTAATAAGCGCTTCTCCCAACGCGGCTCAAACTCTTTACAAAAGTCGTCATTCGCACAAAAAATCGTTATAGTATCCATTGGAATCTGACTCCTCTCATGATGAAATTCTTTTCCAAAACTACTTCATCATAAGGAATTCAGGTTCCTTTTACAGCTTTTCTTATGTCGAACTCACGTTAAGGTAAGTATTGATGCGTAAAATTTTTCTTGATACCGAGACCACCGGTTTAGATCCTAAATTGGGTCATCGAATTGTTGAGATAGCGGCTGTCGAAATGTGTAACCGGCAATTGACAGGTCGTCATTTTCATTATTACTTAAATCCTGAGCGAGAAAGCGAAGCAAGTGCGCTGCAAATACATGGTTTGACCAAAGAGTTTCTGCAGGATAAGCAAAAATTTCGTGATATTTGTGCTGCTTTTCTGGATTTCATTGAAGATGCGGAGCTTCTTATTCACAATGCACCATTTGATGTGGGGTTTCTTGATCATGAATTAGGGCTGATCAAGCTGCAACTACTGAAAAATTACTGCTCTGAGATCACCGATACACTTGTTATTGCCAAGGAGATTCATCCCGGAAAACGAAATAATTTGGATGCTTTATGTGAGCGTTATCAAATCGATAATTCGAGGCGCACCTTACATGGCGCATTACTGGATGCAGAGCTTCTAGCCGAGGTTTATTTAGCTATGACCAGAGGGCAAGAAAGTTTGTTGATGGAATTGGATATCACGCCATTATCAATTGATTTAGCAGTCATTGCGGAAAATTTGCATTTAATGGTATTGCCTGCCAATGAGAAAGAGCTCGAATTGCACGTGCAGCAGCTTGAGAATATTGATAAAGAAAGCAAAGGAAAGTGCTTATGGAAGCATGTGGAGTTCAGCTCATAGAGCGAGATGGGATGCATCTCCATAAGTCAGGAGCGGTCATGAAATATTTTAAATAGCGTTTTTATAAAATTGTTAAGTGCCGACTTTTATTCGCAGGGCTTTAGTTGCAAGCGTTTTACCTAAATCCCAAACTGCAGCGGGACCGCGATGTGCATCACGGATAACAGCCTTGGTCGCATCTATCATCCACTTGATATCGGATTCTGTAAGTATGAGTGGTGGAATAAACTTGACGATATTCATGCCGTGCCCGGCTACCTGGGACAGAATGCGATGTCGAGAAAATAAGGGAACGGTAATCATTTGCGAGAATAATCCCTTGTTAGCTGCTTCTAACATTTTCCAGGATATTCTAAGAGACAGGCTATGTGGTTCAGTAAATTCTAAGGCAATCATCATGCCTTTTCCTCGAATTTCCTTCAGACATTCATATTCTCCGACAAGGGGTTGCAGTGCATCGATAATAGCTTGCCCGGATTGAGCAGATTTTTCGATCAGATTTTCTGATTCCAATACCTCCAGAGTAGCCAATCCAGCGGCCATGGCAAGGTTACTTTTGCCGAAAGTGCTGCCATGAACGACAGCGCGGTCCATACGATTGAAAACACGATCAAAAATCCATTCCTTACAGACCAGTGCGCCGACAGGAACGAACCCTCCCGATAGCGCTTTTGCCATACAGAGTATATCCGGAGTGACTGACCAGTGTTCTACAGCCCACCATTTGCCAGTACGTCCTAGTCCCGTTTGTATTTCATCCGCTATAAATAATGCCTCATAACGCCGAGTTAGCTCAGCAGCTTGCGGTAAGTAATGATCATCTGGTATCCAGACGCCATGTCCTTGTATCGGCTCGGTTATAAAGGCAGCCACATCTTTCTGGGAGAGCGCTCTTTCCAAAGCGGCAAGATCACCAAAAGGTACTTCAATAAAATCTGGCACTAGCGGGCCAAATCCTTGTTTATAGTGAGCATCTCCGGTAGCAGAAAGTGAGCCGAGGCTAAGGCCATGATACCCTCCCCGGCAGTAAATAATTTTAGATTTACCTGTAGCATAACGGCTGAATTTGATCGCTGCTTCGATTGTTTCTGTTCCAGAGTTAGCAAAGAAAACGCGCTCCAGACCTTCTGGACTAATGGCTACCAGCTTTTCTGCTAACATGCCCGACAGCAACGAGACATCCAGTTGCACCAAATTGGGAAGTTCTGCACTAAGAACGTCTTTAAGTACTTGGACGATTTGAGGATGATTGCGTCCTAAGGAGAATACTCCGAAGCCGCTTAGTAAATCAAGATAGCGATTGTCATGATCGTCAAAAAGATAAGCTCCTTCAGCCTTTACATAATGACGATCAAAGCCTATTGTTTTTAATACCTTCACCATCTGACTGTTGAGATAGAGATCGTGTAAGGTGAAATTTTCTCTACTGCGTTGTCGAATGAGTTCCTGGATATTCATATACCAAGTTCCGTGACAGATTTGCATGCGAAAAATTGAAAAAACATGTTTGAATCTTATGGAATCAGAGAGGCTTTAGTTTAAAGACCTTATCGTTGAAGTTTTAAATCAGGGTGGGCATGACCGAAAAAACACTATGAATGTATCTGATATTCAGATTAAAAATTTAGAAAAATATGAGGTCTAGAACAGTTCATTCTGAACATCCAAAAGTGCTTTCTTTTGAGAATCATAACATTATCCTTGTCTAATCATGAAACTGTCAATACTAAAGTGCTATAAAGTGAAATCAATTTAGTATTAAGTAACTGAATGGGGGTGCATCAGCTAATTTGGTTAATCATAACATCTTGTCTTAAGCGCTCTTTTTCAGAATCTCTATATATTTTTTGTTAGAATAGTGCTTTATTTTGATTTGTTAATTTTGTGGAGTATTTAATGGCTGTTGAAAGAACGTTATCGATTATTAAACCGGATGCAGTAGCAAAAAATGTCATTGGTCAGATTTATTCGAGATTTGAGCAGGCGGGGTTAAAAATTATAGCTGCACGTATGACACATTTGTCCCGAATGGAAGCTGAGACTTTCTATGAAGTTCATCGTGGGCGCCCTTTTTTCAATGATCTGGTGGAATTTATGACTTCTGGGCCTGTCATGGTTCAGGTGCTTGAAGGAGAAAACGCTATCAGTAAGAATCGAGAATTGATGGGAGCAACAGACCCCAAAAAAGCTGAGAAAGGAACTATCCGCGCTGATTTTGCGGAGAATATCGATGCGAATGCGGTACATGGCTCGGATGCAGCTGAGACGGCAACAGTGGAAATTGCCTGCTTTTTTCCTACTTTGGATATTTGTTCGCGCTAAAAATAGTTTGCAGTCAAAGTAGCTTTCCGTATGAATATGACTATTAATTTGCTTGATTTTGATTCGGCCGGCCTCACGCGTTTCTGCATGGATATTGGAGAAAAACCATATCGTGCGAAACAATTGCTGCGCTGGATACATCAACTAGGCATGTCAGATTTTTCTGAGATGAGTGATCTGGCAAAAGCATTCCGGGAGAAACTCGCTGCCCTCGCCATCATTCGGTCACCTGAAGTTATTAATGATCATATTGCTGCAGATGGTACCCGTAAATGGTTGTTGTCAACGGGTGCAGGAAATGCTGTGGAGATGGTTTTCATTCCTGAAGTTAATCGTGGCACGCTGTGCATTTCCAGTCAGGTGGGGTGCGCCCTCGCATGTAGTTTCTGTTCAACGGGCAAGCAAGGGTTTAATCGTAATTTGACGGTTGCGGAAATCATTGGCCAGTTGTGGTGGGCAAACAAAATGCTCAAAACTGAAAAAGCTCATGAAACTTGTGTTATCCCAGAAAATTCTATGAATGGAAGGACGCACAATCAGGAAAAAAATATAAGCCGGGCTATCAGCAATGTCGTGCTGATGGGTATGGGTGAGCCGTTGGCTAATTTTGAGAATGTCGTAACTGCGCTGGACTTGATGTTGGATGATAATACTTATGGATTATCTAGGCGAAGAGTAACTGTCAGCACTTCCGGTCTGGTGCCTGCGATGGATCGGTTGCGCGAGCGCTGTCCCGTTGCCTTGGCGGTTTCTTTGCATGCGCCGAATGATGCTTTGCGTGATCAGTTGGTGCCGATTAATAAGAAGTATCCAATCAAAATGTTATTGGCTGCATGTGAACGCTATCTCCAAGCTGCACCTAGAGATTTTGTTACATTCGAATATGTCATGCTTGACGGTGTAAATGACAGTACTGAACATGCCCATGAATTGGTGCGACTGGCGAAAAAAATTCCCTGTAAATTAAATTTGATTCCGTTTAATTCATTTGCCGGATCGGGCTATAAGCGCTCCTCATCAGAAACGATACGAATTTTTCGTGATATGCTGCTACAAGCAGGTCTCGTAACCACAGTGCGTAAAACACGCGGTGACGATATCGACGCAGCATGCGGTCAACTGGCTGGCCAGGTGCTGGATAAAACCCGGCGGGTAAATCGCAGTATCACGAAGATAGCTGGATGAAAAAGGTGCTGGCGGGTTTGCTAGGAGCGTTTGTTGGAGTGGTCACAGGCTGTACGCAGCTATCCGTTAAAGAGATGGAGCAGGTTTCAGAAGAAACAAGAAAGCGAGCTCAACAAAGTGTCAAAATTCATACTGAACTCGCCGGGCAATATTACAGTCGTGGTCAGTACAAAGTAGCTATAGAAGAAGCTGAAATCTCATTACGAGCAAACCCGGATTATGCACCAGCTTATAATGTACTCGGCCTAGTATATATGAATTTGCGCGAAGATGGGCTTGCGCGCTGGAATTTTGAGCGTGCACTTAAAATAGATCCTAACGATTCTGACGTACACAATAATTTTGGGTGGTTTCTTTGTCAGCGCCATCCTGAAGAGATGGATCTGGCGGTGGATCATTTTATGAGTGCAATAAGAAACTCCCTTTACGAAATGCCTGAAAAAACATACTCGAATGCAGGAATTTGTGTGCTAAAACGTAATGAATTCGCACAAGCCAAAGCTTTCTTCCAGAAAGCTTTGGTAATTCGTCCCAACTATCCGCTGGCAGTACTGGGGTTAATCGAGATTGATTTCAAACGTGGTGATCTCAAAACAGCTAAATTAAATATTACTTCCTATATGCAAACTTATTCGCTTGCGCCAGAAAGTTTATGGTTGGCCGTTCAAATTGAACGTACAATCGGAGATCATCAGGCTGAAGCGAGTTATGCTTTTCAGTTACAAAGGCGTTTTCCTGATTCCAATGAGGCGATAGCCCTGCGGGAAGGCAGATTAAACCATGAATAATGGTGATAAAGGCAAACAAGAAGCATTTGATACCAGCCTAGAAGAGGTCATTTCTTCTGATGGCGGTATTCACCAAAACATACCCGCTCAGCTTGATGCTCGTGAAGGTAGGATGGATGCCCCATAGAAGTTTGCTGATCACGGAACAAATCCAGAAGAAAAACTTAATGCAGTAACTGGATGTGGGCAGTTATTACGCGCTGAAAGATTAAAACGCGGTTTGAGTGTGGCGGAAGTGGCGAGGCGATTAAGATTGTCAGTACAACAAATCAATGCGATAGAGGAAGAAGATTATAATAAATTTCCTTCCAGCACATTTCTTACGGGGTTTTATTCGAAATTATGGTAGCTTGCTCCAACTTGACACGAATTCGTTGCTTCGTTTATTAACTCAATCTACTCCAGCGCTTGCTCATCAAGGCTCTGCAAAGCAGGTAAAAGCGATTCCACTGGTTCCGTCGAAACGAGATGGTGGGGGGCGTGGCATATTGTTTTTGGCTATGGTCTTAATTTTGGCTTTGCTAGGTTACGGCGTATATCAGGGAGGAGATTGGAGTCAGGAGGCAGTCATGAAGAATAGTATTAATGCGCCTGCTTCATTTGATTCACAAGCTGAAAATGGGCAGATCACAATGGAATTATTGCTGCCTCAGACACCTTCAGCTCTTTCACGCAGTGTAGATGCATTAGAACCTCCAGAGAAGAGACCATCAGAAATGGCGCTTGCTCCGGTCACGCCTCCTGTTGCTGAGCCTGTTGTGAATGAGGCGGAGGAGAGTAACGAAAAAACACTGCATTTCATTTTTTCCAAGGAGTCATGGGTTGAGATAAGAGACAGCAATAAAAAAGTTATTTTTGTCAAAATGAATGGCAAAGGTACAGAGCAAGTGATAAAAGGGATACCACCTCTTTATTTGGTGATTGGTAATGCTGCTGGTGTTAATCTTACGTACAATAGCAGGTTAGTTGATCTGGCTCCCTATACACGAAAAAGCGATAATGTGGCTCGTTTTTCACTTGAATAGGCCTCTTATTTTGTTCATCAAATTTTTAGTTCTTTTTCAGGTTTTATAGAATGATGTCTCAAAACAATATTTCTTCACCGCGGCGCACAAGTGTTGGTGTGCGCGTGGGTACTATTACGATTGGCGGTGATGCGCCTGTCATTGTACAATCGATGACTAATACCGACACAGCGGATGAAGTGGCTACTGCCATACAGGTTGCCCAATTGGCGCGCGCTGGTTCAGAGTTGGTGCGGATTACAGTTAATACAGCGGAAGCAGCCAAAACCGTACCAGCGATTCGTACAAGATTGGATGATATGGGTTGTCATGTGCCATTGGTAGGTGATTTTCATTTTAATGGTCACAAATTACTGACGGCTTATCCGGATTGCGCTAAAGCATTAGCCAAGTATCGCATCAATCCTGGCAATGTAGGTCATGGCAAGAAGCGTGATGAGCAATTTGCCACACTGATAGAGACAGCTTGTAAATATGATAAGCCTGTACGAATTGGCGTAAATTGGGGCAGCTTAGATCCAGAAATGCTGGCACGCATTATGGATGAAAATGCCAAATTGACTGATCCGATGGATGCTGGTCAAGTGATGCGTAAGGCCCTTATTACTTCTGCGTTGGAGAGCGCAGCTAAAGCAGAAGAACTTGGACTTTCTCGAGATCACATCGTATTGTCTTGCAAGGTAAGTGGTGTACAAGATTTGATAGCAGTCTATCGTGACCTGGCAGCCCAATGTGATTATGCGCTGCACTTGGGGTTGACAGAGGCGGGAATGGGATCGAAGGGGATCGTTGCATCAACTGCGGCATTGTCAGTGCTATTGTTTGAAGGAATAGGCGACACTATAAGGATATCCCTGACTCCTGAGCCTGGAGGAGATCGCACGCGTGAAGTTATCGTAGCGCAGGAAATCCTTCAGACCATGGGTTTGCGGGCATTTGTTCCACTTGTGGCAGCATGTCCGGGCTGTGGGCGAACGACGAGTACTTATTTTCAGGAATTAGCTGAAAGTATCCAGGCTTATGTACGAGAGCAAATGGTCAGTTGGCGTGAACAATACGTTGGAGTAGAAAACATGACACTGGCGGTGATGGGATGTGTGGTCAATGGTCCGGGAGAGAGTAAGCACGCCAATATAGGTATTAGCCTGCCTGGCTCAGGAGAGAATCCAGTGGCGCCGGTTTTTGTGGATGGGCAAAAAACGGTTACCCTGAAAGGGGATAACATCGCGGGTGAGTTTCGTCACATCGTTGATGAATATGTACGCACCAAATACCAAAGAAAATCAGTTCATGTCTAACATGATTCAGGCTATTCGGGGGATGAATGATATCCTGCCGAAGGAAACGCATCGTTGGGAGTTTTTCGAGGATACTGTGCGCGCTTGGCTGGCAAGCTATGGTTATCGCAATATTCGTACCCCTATCGTTGAACAGACTGATTTATTCATACGTTCGATCGGTGCAGTGACTGATATTGTCGAAAAAGAGATGTACACGTTTGTGGACCATCTTAATGGAGACAGCCTGACATTGCGGCCAGAAGGAACTGCTTCCTGTGTGCGGGCGGTGCTAGAGCATAATCTGCTTTATGCAGGGCCGCAGAGATTGTATTACTATGGGCCAATGTTTCGTCATGAACGTCCACAAAAAGGGCGTTACCGGCAATTTCATCAAGTTGGCGTGGAGGCATTTGGCTATTCAGACGCTGATATTGATGCAGAGCTGATTATTATGGGCGCTCGACTTTGGCGCGAGTTGGGTATTTCAGGTGTGCGTCTGGAAATTAACACGCTTGGAAGTACCGAATCACGTGCCATTTATCGATCAAGGCTTATTAAGTATTTTGAACAGTATTGGGATGAGCTGGATGAAGATGCTCAGAAGCGATTGCATAGTAATCCATTGCGCATTCTCGATAGTAAAAATCCGCATATGCGCGAAATCCTGACCGGAGCACCGCGGTTATTGGATGATCTGGATGAGGATTCACTTCAGCATTTTGAAGCGTTACAGCGTGTGCTGCACGAACAAGGTGTTGATTTTGAGATAAATCTCCAACTGGTGAGGGGATTGGACTATTACAATCGTACCGTATTCGAGTGGGTAACCGATAAGCTGGGCGCCCAAGGAACGATATGCGCAGGGGGACGTTATGATGGCTTAATCTCGCAAATGGGTGGTAAACCGGCACCTGCCTGTGGATTTGCTATGGGAATTGAACGGATTCTTGCCTTGATGAGCGAAAGTGAAATTGAAATTCCAAGCCCCACTGTAGATATTTATGTTGTTCATCAGGGAGAGATCGCGGCGGATTTTGCCTGGAAAGCAGCAGAGTGGTTTCGTAATGAAGGGTTAAATACCATTTTACATTGCGGTGGTGGGAGTTTTAAATCACAAATGAAAAAAGCAGATGTCAGTGGTGCTCGTTTTGCTGTCATTATTGGTGATAATGAAGCAAAAGAAGGTGAAGTAAGCATCAAACCATTGCGTGAGGCAGCTGAGCAAGAGAGAGTAGGGTTAGTGGATGCTGGTCCGTTACTCAAACCAAACGAATTTAACCGTAAATTATCTAGATAGACAAAGAAAAATGGCAGCTTATAATCCGGAAGAACAGGAAAAAATAGATGGGCTAAAATCTTGGTGGGCGACGCATGGTAACACAGTAATTATCATGGTGACGGCCTTTATTGCCGCGATAGTTGGGACGCAGGCATGGAACTATTATCAGAAACAGCAAGCGCAGCAGGCTGCTGATTTGTTTGTTGTCTTACAACAGCAAGTTGAGAGAGGTAGTGATCCTGGAAAGATTAATGATGCTGTACATTTGTTGACAGAAGGTTTTCCTGCTAGCGGGTATGCATCACGTGCAGCGCTCATTGCTGCCCAGGCAAATGCGGATGCTGGTGATAAACAAGCAGCTAAAAGTAAGCTGCAATGGGTTCTGGATATGAGTAAGGAACCAGAGCTAAAGGATATCGCGCGCTTGCGCCTGGCTGGCATCGTGTTGGATGAGAAAAAATATGAAGAGGCTTTAAGTCTGCTAAATGCTCAGCATGGGGAATCTTTTAGGGGGCTTTATGCTGATTTGAAAGGAGATATTCTGTCTGCGTCTGGGAAAATAGCCGAAGCACGCATTGCTTATCAACAAGCAATCGATAAATTGAGTGGTGGGAGAAGCGTCTATCAGAACATTGTCCAAATGAAGCTGGATGCTTTGAGAGAGAACAAGCAGTAAGTATTCGTCAATTTGCGTTTGGAGTATCTTTTGTTGCTTAGAGCTGACGCTTCTTTTTTACAACGCCTCGTATTATTTGCAGTGTTGATCTTACTGACTGGATGCGCAAGTATTGGTGATCTGGGTATCAGTAATTTGGTTGATTTGCTGAGTAATAAAGATGAACATGAAGTTGATAAGGAAGAAATTGCGACATTAAAAGCAGTACCTGAGATACCGCTATTATGGAAGCACAATCTGAATAAGAGCAATATAGCGGTATTTTCTCCCATTTATGAAGAATGGTGCAGTCTATGCTGCTGATGCAAAAGGACACCTGGTTCGTCTTGATCCTGTTAATGGAAAAGAGATTTGGCAGGTAGAGACTGAGCATAAGTTGTCAGGGGGTGTAGGTGCTGGTCATGGAACAATTCTGGTCGGAACGTTTAATGGCGAAATACTTGCATTTGACGAAATGGGTCATGAGCGTTGGAAAACGCGTGTGACCAGTGAAGTATTAAGCCAACCACAGATCGATAGCGATGTCGTCGTTGTACGAAGCGCAGATGGTAGGATTTTTGGATTAGATGCTGTTGATGGTAGCCGCAAATGGGTTTATCAAGGACCTACTCCTGCGTTGACGATGAGAAATTCTGCCAGCGCATTAATTTATCGTGGAGCTGTATTTGCTGGATTAGCTGGTGGCAAACTTGTGGCAATGAGTTTGTTGAATGGTAGTATAGGCTGGGAGGCGACTGTTTCGCAACCACGAGGGGTAACAGAGTTGGAACGTATGACGGATATCGCTGGTCTACCTGTTATTGATGATCAACAAGTTTGTGCTGTGGCTTATCACGGTCGTATCGGCTGCTTTGAAATTACAGATGGTAATCAGATTTGGGCCAGAGACGCTTCTAGCAATGCAGGCCTTACCATGGATAACAACAATGTTTATGTCAGTGAAGATCGTGGTGCAGTCGTAGCATATGATAAAAGAAGTGGGGCCATGATGTGGAAGCAGGCTAAACTGGGTAGTCGTAAATTATCTGCACCCTTGCTTGTTCGAGGTGAGCTCTTGGCGCTGGGTGATGCAGAAGGTAATGTCTCTTTACTTAGGCGGCATGACGGCAGTTTAGTCGCACGAGCTCCCACGGATGGTGGCGCGATTTTGAGCCGTCCGGAATATATTTCTGATGGCTTTGTCGTGCAAACTTCAAACGGCGGGATTTATGCTTTTGCTGTGCAGTAACAGCTGCTCATAATACACTTTTCACAATAAATTTCAGAAATGCTTTCTTCCACCACACGAGGTGAAAGCATGCATCTTTTCAGTCATTATTATTTCCTGCAATCATGAAACCTACGCTTGTGCTGGTTGGGCGTCCCAATGTCGGTAAATCAACACTCTTTAATCGTCTCACACGCAGTCGTGATGCCATCGTGGCAGACATTCCAGGATTGACGCGTGATCGACATTATGGTCACGGCAAGATAGGCGATAAGCCTTATATTGTCGTAGATACGGGTGGTTTCGAGCCTGTTGTGAAATCGGGTGTTTTGCATGCGATGGCCCGACAGACACTCCAGGCAGTGGATGAGGCGGATGTTGTTTTATTTGTGGTTGATGGGCGGCAAGGAGTGACGCCACATGACAAAATTATTGCGGAGCATTTGCGGCAAACTGGCCGCAAAATTCTGCTGGTGGTAAATAAAACTGAAGGCATGCGAACAGCCATCGTCACTTCGGAATTTTATGAGTTGGGTTTGGAAGAGCCTTGTGCGATTTCGGCAATTCATGGCGATCATGTGGGTGAGCTTATTGAGTTAGCTTTAGCTGGCTTTCTTCCTCAGCCAGAAGAAGTTGAAGAGAGAACGGAAAAATATCCAAAAATTGCTATTGTCGGACGACCCAACGTAGGCAAATCAACATTGATCAATACACTGCTGGGTGAAGAGCGTGTCATTGCCTTTGATCAACCAGGTACGACCCGCGACAGTATTTATATTGATTTTGAGTATCATCAGCACCATTACACTTTAATCGATACAGCAGGCTTGCGTCGTCGTGGCAAAGTATTCGAGACGATAGAGAAATTTTCAGTCATCAAAACGCTGCAAGCAATTGAGGATGCAAATGTGGTGGTTCTGGTTCTTGATGCAAGAAATGATATTTCTGATCAGGATGCGCATATTGCTGGATTTATCCTGGAAACGGGAAGAGCGTTGGTCATCGCTATTAACAAGTGGGATGGTCTGGATGATTATCAACGAGAAGCTATCAAGAGAGAGGTTGCACGAAGGTTTGCGTTTCTTGATTATGCTAAATATCACTATATCTCTGCGTTACATGGAAGTGGCATAAGAGGACTGTTTCCATCGATTAATGCCGCTTATGCCGCTGCAATGGCTGATCTGTCAACACCTAAACTGACACGCGCTTTGCTGGCGGCTGTAGCAGAAACAATCACCTCCACGGGGAGGGATGTCTCGTCCCAAATTGCGCTATGCTCATCAGGGGGGATCCAATCCTCCCTTGATCATTATTCATGGCAGTATGCTGGATCATGTGCCAGAAACTTATCGCCGTTACCTGGAGAATACGTTTCGTGGAATTTTCCGATTGGAAGGTACGCCATTAAAAGTAGAATTTAGGACAGGCTACAATCCTTACGCGAATAAAAAACCTGCACCATTGACTGAAGAAGAAGCCAGGCGAGCACATAACCGGCGGCGGCGCAACAGAAAAAAATATGGTCGATGAGATTCATTTGTATTAGAAAGATCAGAATGTATGAAATCAAAGGCCAGCCGTTTGTTTTAGAACCCAATCGCGCAATGTGACATAATCTGTTTTTCCAGTGCCTAGGAGAGGTATTTCATCAATGATTAAAATGGTTTTGGGGATATTCAACTCTCCAATGCCTTGTTGTTGAGCATAGCTAAGCAGCTCATTTCGATGGGCAGAGGGATTGGTGGTAATGAGAACCAGCTGTTCACCTTTTTTAGCATCGGGAATCTGCACGACGGCATGGGTATACGCAGACCACAGTTTATTGACGTATTCTTCTACCGCATTCAAGGAAATCATTTCACCGCCGATTTTGGCGAAGCGCTTAGCACGACCTTTAATAAAGAGATAGCCTTCCTCATCCATTTCGATGATGTCACCTGTGTCATACCAACCGTTAACTGGTGGCATAACCTGCCCAGGTGAATCGATCAGGTAATAGCCTTTCATGACATTAGGGCCGGAGACCAGTAATTTACCGCCATTTTCAATACCAGGAATTTTTTCCAATTGATAGTTAATGCCCGGTATCAACCGACCTACCGATCCTGGCCGATTGTGCATAGGGGTATTAATACTCAAGATGGGTGCTGTTTCGGTTGCACCATACCCTTCGAGAATGCGGATACCAAAATTTTCTAACCATGTTCTGCGCGTGCTTTTCTTTAATTTTTCTGCACCTGCGAATACATATCGGAGACTGCAAAAATCATAAGGATTGGCATAATGTGCATAACCAGCCAGGAAGGTATCAGTACCAAATAAAAGTGTTGCATTGGTATCGTACACCAGTTCAGGAATAGCCCGATAATGCAGCGGAGAGGGATAAAAAAATGTTTTTATTCCAGATAAGACAGGTAACAGCATACCGCCTGTCAGACCAAAAGAATGAAAAATCGGCAAGGCGCTGAATACATTATCCGTTGGGCAAAAATCAATAACGGATGACACCTGAAAGCGGTTAGCTTGTAAATTGTTGTGACTGAGTACTACGCCTTTAGGCGCACCTTCAGAGCCAGAAGTAAATAATACTACTGCAGGCGCATCGGCATCGTGTGAAGGGTGAGTAAAGTGATAAGAAAGCCGCGGAATCCATCCGGCTAACAATCCCGTTAACTTGTTCCACCAGTGAAGGCGTTTGCGGATATCTTCCAAATAAAGTATTGAGATATGTTGCGCTTGCAATCCATCGATTATTTCGGTGAGTTTTGCAACTTCGATGAACTGCCTGGAAGTGATGACTGATTTGATTTGTGCTAATTGACACGCCTCCATCAGATTCATTTTGCTGGCGGAGAAATTTAACATGGCGGGGATGCGACCAAAAGCTTGTAAGGCAAAAAAACTGATCAATGTGCTGGTCATATTAGGCAATAACATCCCCACATTTTCCCCTGACCGGGTAAGCTTGCGCAGATCGTTTCCCACAATAAAACTGCCGGTAATCAATTGAGCGTAATTTATTGGCTTGCGTTCAATATCTTCAGCAATGATATGTTTTTTGCCATGAATGGTGGGTGCATCCAAAAGGGACTGAAATAAGGTTTGCTTGAGCTCATTGCTTTGAAACATCATGTTTGTCATGATGTCGTAGAGCTTGATCGCAGCAAGATGTTTTCGTTGCTTTCCCTGGATTTGCGGTGGAAGATCAAATGATTCAGGTGGCATGCAGGTAAGGGTGATTTTGGGGAACCACCGAATCCGGATTTTACCCTTCAGTCGGGAGAATGGGGTGTATTGTGCACCAGAAATACTGATCGGGAGAAGCAGTGCACCTGATTTGCCGGCAATGATGACGGGAGCTTCATATACTTTCATGAGTAATCCGGTTAGCGTTAGTCTACCCTCGGGAAAAATGACAACTCTCTGACCACTTCTTACTTTATCAATCAATAGTTGAGTAGATTTCGGTTTAGCAGGATCGATTATGACGGTGTCAGCCAGAAATAAAAATGGTCTGATCCACCAGCGCCGTACTATGTGTGTATTGATGGCAAAACACAGTGGCTCGGGGAAACTAATGCTTAGCAGGATGGCATCCAGGAATGAGAGATGATTGGCAATGATGATCGTTTTATTTCCCGCTTTTGGGTAGTTTTCCAGCCCTTTGACTTCCAGGCGGTAGTAAGTATGAAAAAACCACTGCAGAGTGGATCTGATTAAAGCCTGTGGCAACAAACTGGAAAGGTAGATCGTCATAAGGCCATTTAGAATCGCGATGGTAAGAAAAACTTCTGTTACGGTGAAATCGCTAACCAGTATCAAATTGGTAGTCATGGCGGATGCCACCAGAAATAATGCATTGATGATGTTATTGCCAGCAATGACACGTGAGCGATGAGATGCTTCTGAGTAGCGCTGAACAAGAGCATAAAGCGGGACAACATAGATGCCACCACAAATCGCTATAGCCAGCAGATCCAGCAAGATATGCCAATGCGCGAATGAAGCCAGAAAGGCAATTGCGCCGATCAACTCGCCTTCTGCTGGCAGAATGCTTTCGCTGGCAAAAAACAGATCCACGGTAAAAATAGTCATACCCAGAACACCCAGCGGAGTATAGGTCGCTGCAATTTCGCTTTTTAGCAGCTTATTGCAAAGCAGTGAGCCGAGGCCGATGCCAATGGAAAAAAATGCTAGCAACAAGGTGGTAACTTGTTCATTGCCACCTATGATTTCTTTCGCAAAAAAGGGGAGCTGAGATAAAAAGGCTGCCCCAAACAGCCAAAACCATGAGATACCCAGTATGGAGCGGAATACGACAGTATTCTGACGTATATGCTGAAGGATGGCGCGAGTCTCATTCAATAAGTTGTAGCCAACTTTAATTTGAGGTGATGCAGGATAGGTTGATGGAATAAATAGGCTGAATAACCACCCAGCGAGCGCACTGATGATAATCAAGGCTGATATGATGGTAATACCATTCTCAGCCAGAATGAGCAGACTCCCTAGGATTGTGCCACAGTAATAGAGATAAAAACGTGCCTCGCTTCAATGAAAGCATTCCCGCCAATCAACTCATTATCTTTGAGGTGATCTGGCAGAATGCCATATTTGAGTGGTCCAAAAAATGCTGACAGGATTCCCATTAAGAAAAGAATGCTCAGCATAAAGGTTACGTTACCTAGAAAGAAACCGCCTGCTGCACTACTTATCAAGAGGATTTCAATGAATTTAATGATTCTGATTAGTTTTGCTTTGTCCCACTTGTCTGCAAGCTGGCCGGCAGTAGCAGAAAAAAGAAAAAAAGGCAGGATGAAGAGGCCAGTCGCAACAGCTACCATGATTTGCGGGCTAAAGCCAACGCTACCCATCGCTGCATAAGTAATCAAAATGACCAATGTATTCTTGCAAACATGCTCATTCAATGCCCCCAGGAACTGGGTGAGAAAAAGGGGTAGAAAGCGTTTAGTGGTAAGCAAGTGCCATTGGTTCTGATGCATAGAAATACGCCTGTAATAATGAGGGAAATCAATCGATCGTAGTTTCTCACGACATTATCTGTCTTGAAACGCGAGAAAAAGCAAGCGTATTTGTGGATAAAACACTGTTTTTGACTTAAACCTAAAAGCAGTTTTAAGTTAAAAGACAGCCTGTAATGACCTGCCTTGAAAACAGAGTGCTATTTTTTTGTTTCGGTTTTGTCTCCATTTCAAACTTTTTAATTTTTATTTTTTATCAATCTGTTAATTGGTAAGAATGCTCCATTTCCTCAAATAATTTATTAATTCAATGGCCTAGTACAATAGGTTTGCCATAATCTATCGCTTGCTACAATAGGTAGTATAGTAGTATAGTAAGGGCAACAAAGTTGCCCTTACCCTTATTAATTATGCTTACAGCCGACAGTGAAAATTTAAGCCCAGCGCTGCAAAAAGATTTTTCCGAAATTCCTTCGGCGATCGGGTTTGCAATACGCACAATACAAAGTGATACGCCGTAATGGTGCGGTGGTTGCTTTTGAGCCCAGCAAGATTTCTGTTGCCATGACCAAAGCTTTTATCGCAGTGGAAGGCGGGCAGGGAGCTGCGTCTGCGCGGGTGCGTGAGGTGGTGGCGCGGTTGACTCAAGATGTAGTGGGAGCATTGACGCGACGTCAGCCTGAAGGCGGCACGTTTCATATCGAGGATATTCAGGATCAAGTTGAGCTGGCGCTGATGCGTTCGGGCGAACACGATGTGGCGCGCTCTTATGTGCTGTATCGTGAAGAGCGGGCGCGTGAACGGGCAAAGCAGCAAGAAAAGCTGGTTGCCGAGAGACAGACCCCTGTTTTGCATGTATTGGAAAATGGTCACAGGATTCCTCTCGATATTGCGCGACTGACAGCGCTGATAGAAGCAGCTTGTGCGGATCTCGGCGAGGCAGTAGATAGCGCATTGATCTTTAAATCAACGCTAAGAGATTTATATGATGGTGTGCCCGCGGAAGAAGTCAGAAAATCGCTTGTTTTGTCGGCACGTTCCCTGATAGAAAAAGATCCCGCCTATAGTTACGTTACAGCCAGGTTGTTATTACATACGATCCGCTTTGAGGTACTGGGAGAGGATGTTGCGCAGAAAGAGATGAATTCTCGTTACGCGGAATATTTTCCAGATTTTATTAAGACGAGGCATCGAGGCAGGATTACTGGATGAGCGACTAGCGCAATTCGATTTGGCGCGTTTGGCAGAAGTGCTGGATGCAGATCGTGATTTGCAGTTTGGTTATCTGGGTTTACAGACGCTGTATGATCGCTATTTTTTGCATATCAATGAAAAACGTATCGAGCTGCCGCAGGCTTTTTTCATGCGGGTGGCCATGGGGCTTGCGCTTAATGAGATCGATCGTGAGGTACGTACCATCGAGTTCTATCATGTGTTATCAAAATTTGATTTCATGAGCTCGACGCCGACGTTGTTCAATTCAGGTACGTGTCGTCCGCAGCTCTCTTCGTGTTACCTGACTACCGTACCAGATAGTCTGGATAGTATTTATGAAGCCATTAAGGAAAACGCCCTGCTATCAAAGTTTGCAGGTGGACTGGGTAATGACTGGACTCCGGTGCGGGCGATGGGATCGCGCATCAAGGGAACCAATGGCAAATCACAAGGTGTTGTTCCTTTCCTCAAAGTAGTCTCTGATACCGCTGTAGCGGTCAATCAGGGCGGCAAACGTAAAGGAGCGGTATGTGCCTATCTGGAATGTTGGCACCTTGATGTCGAGGAGTTTTTGGAGCTCCGCAAAAACACCGGTGATGATCGTCGTCGTACGCATGATATGAATACCGCTATCTGGGTTCCCGATTTGTTCATGAAAAGGGTGATGGAAGGGGGTGACTGGACATTGTTTTCCCCTTCGGACGTGCCGGATCTCCATGACAAGTATGGCAAAGTATTTGAGCAGGCCTATCTTGCTTACGAAAAAAAAGCGATGGAGAGTGAAATTACCTTGCATAGGAAGATCCCTGCCCAGCAATTATGGCGGAAAATGCTGACTATGCTGTTCGAGACAGGGCATCCGTGGATTACCTTTAAGGATCCATGCAACATACGCTCCCCTCAAAATCATGTCGGTGTGGTGCATAGTTCCAATCTTTGTACTGAAATTACGTTGAATACCAACGAGCAAGAGATTGCGGTCTGCAATCTGGGATCGATCAATTTACTGGCGCATATTAACGATGGCAAGCTTGATATGGATAAACTCAAGCGTACGATTAGCACAGCGATGCGTATGCTTGATAATGTGATCGATATCAATTTCTATGCGGTTGCAAAAGCGCGTAATGCCAATCTGAGACATCGGCCGGTTGGCCTTGGCATCATGGGATTCCAGGATTGTTTGTATAAACTTGGCATTCCTTATTCTTCTGAAGAAGCGGTAGAGTTTGCAGACCGATCAACGGAGGCCATCGCCTATTATGCTTATTGGTCCTCCACCGAATTAGCAGAAGAGCGCGGCTGTTACGCTTCCTATCGTGGTAGTTTGTGGGATCGTGGGATTCTGCCACAGGATTCTCTTGAGCTATTGCGCGAAGAGCGTGGTAATTATGTTGAGGTGGATACTTCAACCACCCTGCCGTGGGATAAGCTTCGTGCGCGCATCAAGAAGCATGGTATGAGAAATTCGAATTGCCTGGCGATTGCGCCTACTGCGACGATTTCCAATATCATCGGTGTTTCAGCGAGTATTGAGCCTACGTATCAGAATCTGTACGTTAAATCCAATTTGTCTGGAGAGTTTACGATCGCCAATAAATGGCTGGTCAATGATCTGAAGCAACGTGATTTCTGGGATGAAGTGATGATTGCTGATCTCAAGTATTACGATGGTGCTGTCGGCAAAATAGACAGAATACCTGCAAACATACGCAATATGTATGCAACTGCTTTCGAAATGGATCCTCGCTGGTTAGTTGAGGCGGCTGCCAGACGGCAGAAATGGATCGATCAGGCGCAATCTCTCAATATCTATATGGGGGGTATTTCAGGCAAGAAGCTCGATGAGGTTTATAAGCTTGCCTGGTTGCGGGGGCTCAAGACAACCTATTATTTGCGCTCATTAGGTGCAACGACGGCAGAAAAATCTACAGTGCATACCGGAACACTCAATGCCGTACCAACCAATGGTGGCATGGCTGCAGCAAGCGCTCAGCAGTTAACCTCGGAAATCAAGTATTGCGCAATTGATGATCCTGAATGTGAATCGTGCCAATGATAATGGATGTAGGGATGCAATTATATAAGGATAAGGAGAAGAGATAATGTTGACATTTGATGATGAATCGCTGCCACCAGAGAATATTCCTGGGAAAGGCATGTTAAGCGGAATATCCGATTCGGTTTTGTATTCTCCTGCTGCAAGCAATACAGCGACAGAACGCCGCCTTGATACATCGAATGAAAATGTAATAAGATGGTCGCATCTCCGTAGAAGATAAACGTATTATCAATTGCAAGGCAGATGTGAATCAGTTGGTTCCGTTCAAGTATAAATGGGCATGGGAAAAATATCTGTCAGCTTGCGCCAATCACTGGATGCCGCAGGAAATCAATATGAGTCGTGATATTGCGCTCTGGAAAGATCCTAATGGATTGACTGAAGATGAGCGTCGTATAGTCAAGCGTAACCTTGGTTTTTTTGTCACAGCCGATTCATTGGCAGCAAATAATATTGTGCTGGGCACTTATCGTCATATTACTAACCCTGAATGTCGTCAATATCTTTTGCGCCAGGCTTTCGAGGAAGCCATTCATACCCATGCCTATCAATATATCGTTGAATCACTCGGCTTGGATGAAGGTGAAGTTTTTAATGCGTATCATGAAATTGGATCGATTCGCGATAAAGATGAATTTTTGATTCCTTTCATCGATACCTTGACGGATCCAAAATTTAAAACAGGCACATTAGAAACTGATCAGCAGTTGCTGAAGAGTTTGATTGTATTTGCTTGCATCATGGAAGGGCTGTTTTTCTATGTGGGATTCACACAAATTCTGGCACTGGGCAGGCAGAATAAAATGACGGGTGCTGCCGAACAATATCAGTATATTTTGCGTGATGAATCCATGCATTGCAATTTTGGCATTGATGTCATCAATCAGATCAAGCTGGAAAATCCTCATCTCTGGACTAAAGCGTTCCGCGAAGAAATCAGCACTTTGATGCAGAAAGCAGTAGAACTTGAATACCGCTATGCAGAAGACACGATGCCCCGTGGTGTATTGGGACTCAATGCATCAATGTTCAAAGAATATTTGCGTTTTATTGCAAACCGTCGATGCCAGCAAATTGGCCTCGATATTCTCTTTTCAGACGCAAGCAATCCATTTCCCTGGATGTCGGAAATGATTGATCTAAAGAAAGAAAAGAATTTTTTTGAGACACGCGTCATTGAATATCAAACTGGTGGTGTATTGAGCTGGGATTAGCGTTAACAGCAAATAAAAGTAAATTTGCTGGATAGCGTACTTTTGAAATTTAAAGCTCTATAAGTTAGAGGTTCATTAACAATTTAGGAGTAGGCGCGAAAAGCAATGATGTAGCCACTTGTCTGCAGAAACACAGCTAACTGAGTTATTCGAAAGAAATCTCAGAGAATAAGGCTCCGTGTTATGCAGGCATGATCGAATCTGAATTTTCAGAGATATTGATTATTTTGAAAATTAAGGATGCACGACAATCATGCTAAGAAAAAAAATCTTACCAAATCTCATATTTATACTCATAGTCAGTATAACACTGGCTTTCTTACCATCTACGACACAAGCACAGGAAACTTTAGAAAATAATAAAAAAGGCTATACATCGGGAATAAAGAGGGTTGCAGCTACTTCAAATAAACGTTCAAATGATTTATGGGCACGCATACGCAATGGTTTTTCCCTTGCAGGTATGCGAAGCCAGGAAGTACGCCATAACGAAAATCGTTTTACCCGCCATCAAAAGTATATCGATCAAATCGTTGAGCGAAGCAGGCGCTATCTATTCCATATTGTGGAAGAAGTGGAGCGGCGTGGCATGCCCAATGGAGATTGCACTTATTCCTATTATAGAAAGTGCTTTTGATCCATCAGCCTACTCTCCTAAGCATGCTTCGGGCCTTTGGCAGATTATTCCCTCTACTGGGAAAGCATTCGGTCTTGAACAAAACTGGTGGCATGATGAGCGACGCGATGTCGTTGCCGCTACACGCGCTGCCTTGGACTATCTGCAGAAGCTTTATAAAATGTTTGGTGACTGGAAATTGACTTTAGCCGCATATAATTGTGGAGAGGGCATGCTAAAAAGATCTATTGATGAAAATTATAAAGAAAAGGAGCATATTAATTTTCGTGACCTTCAGTTACCCACTGAAACCAAAAACCATGTTGCTAAAATTTTTGCGGTAAAGAATATTATTGCTAATCCAGAAAATTTTGGTATCAAGCTTAAACCGCTTCCTAATCGACCCTATTTCGAACAAGTTGAAATTAATCAACAAATCGATGTGAAGTTGGCAGCCGAGCTGGCGGATGTCCCGGAAAATGAATTTACTGCACTTAATCCGGCACACCATAGACCGATTATCAAAATTGACGATTCACCTCGCACACTTTTATTGCCGGTTAATAAGGCGAAAACTTTTGTGGATAATCTAGAAAATTACGATAAATCGCTCGTCTCATGGCGAATTTATCGGGTCAAGGAAGCGGAAACAATGGAGGATTTATCCAGTCGGTACGCCATGGATGTGACTGAACTTGCAGAGATCAATGGTATTGCTGAAAATGGCATTGTGAGAAAGGGGCAAACTTTATTAGTTCCTCGCAGCAAAAAGAGAGAGTGGAGAGAAAAATTATCTGGCACAAAATAGTGAGAATGGTAGGCGTAATACCTTCTCGCCATTGAATAATCAGATTACTTATTAGTCAGTCAAGACAGTCAAGAAAAGTGATACGTTATATGATATTGCCAGGTGCTATGGAATTGGTATAAAAGAAATCAAATCATGGAATGGCACTAGCGAGCACCTTTCTATCGATCAGGAACTCACCTTTAAATTGAGTAATTCAAATAAGATTCATTTAACTGGAAATTCTTAGAAGAGAAATTAACTCCATCAGCTTGTAAGAAATTTTTGCAGAAAGGCTATTGACCAAGCAACGCCAAAGCCAGTGATATCGGTTCCAACAGCACCGAGGCCGCCTTTATGATTACAGGCGGAAAGATCCATATGTAGCCAGGGTACATCGTTGATAAATCGACTGAGGAAACGGACTGCCAGGATATGGTCATAATCGCTTATCCAGCGTGCATTGTTTGATATCAGCGATTTTGCTTTCCAGATCAGCTTCGTAATCAGCATCCATAGGAAAAGCGCAAACGCGTTCACCACTTGATTTTCCAACAGCTAGCGCTTTCTGAATCAGATGCTCGCGATTACTGAAGATACCGCTATAACGTGACCCCAATGCGGTATAAAGGCTGCCCGTTAAGGTTGCAAAATCGATAATCAAATCGGGTTTTTGTTTTTCTGCCAAAGTCAGAGTATCAGCAAGTACCAAGCGGCCTTCCGCGTCAGTATGGATAATTTCTATCGTAGTACCATTTAATGCCGTAATAACATCATTTTGCTTATAAGCACGGGGACTAATATGATTTTGTGCAATCGCCAGCCAGCAATCGATATTGATGGGTAAATCAGCTCGCGTTGCTGCTAACAATACGCCGAGTGCAACCGCCGAGCCGTTCATGTCCTCATGCATGCCATGCATGAAACGCGCAGGTTTTAAATTATGCCCACCCGTGTCGTAGCAAATGCCTTTCCCGACCAGCGCGACGGTATTGCCTGATTTTTTTCCATTGCTTCGCTGTAAATGCACGATGGCCGCATCTTCGGTTTCACTTCCCTGTGCTACCGCAACAAAAGCACCCGCACCCAGCTTGCGTAGGGTGGCTAGGTCATATTCTTCATACTTCCAATTTTCATTATTCGCGAGTTTTTCGATTTGCTCGCGATAGGTTTTGGGCGTTAACTCATTGGGCGGCAATCCAGTCAATCCGCGCGCGAGCAAGTTTCCTTCAGCCTGAGCGTGTAACAGTAAGAAATGGTCAGGGTCTTCGTGTCCATGCAAAATGATCGACTCGAGCGATTTTCTCTCAGGCCTAAGTTTGCGCACCGGTAAAACCGCACCATTGATCCAAGTGACATAGACTGCTAATTTTGCCAAGAGCTGTCTTTGATGCGCATTGCCATGAACCGATAGATGAATCTGAGTGGGTCCCTCTTCCAATAGCAATTGCAGAGCTTTGCGAATCACGGTGTGCTGCTCAAAAATAGATTTATTAAAATCCACCATCACCCAGGTGCAGAGCGTACCATTTTGCAAATTGGCACAGACAGGTATTTCACTAATCTCAGATAACTGCATCTCGCGTCGAAGCAGTAATGCTTTGAGCGCATATTCGCCAGGCAAACTCATCTTGCTGGGTAGTTTTTCTAACTTGGGAAGAAGAGCTAGAATATGTGTGGCTTTAACAGATTCATCAATCGGTAAGTTATTTTGTAAAAGTGTTGCGAGCATTAGAATTCCTGCCAATATAGTTAGCGCTATTATATCTGCTATCCTAGCGATATTTAGCATGGTTTTTTTATTACTGCTTTATTTGTTAATTTTTCATGCATCAATATCTTGAACTTATGCGACATGTGCTCGAGCACGGTCATCAGAAATCAGATCGTACCGGTACCGGCACGCTGTCTATTTTTGGCTATCAGATGCGCTTTGATCTGGCACAGGGTTTTCCGCTGGTCACGACCAAGAAGTGTCATGTCAAATCGATTATTCACGAATTGCTATGGTTTCTGCGTGGTGATACCAACATTACCTATCTCAGGGAAAATGGTGTCTCCATTTGGGATGAATGGGCTGATGCAGACGGTGATCTGGGTCCCATCTATGGCCATCAATGGCGCTCCTGGTCAAGCCCGGGAGGAGATTCAATTGATCAAATCTCACAGGCTGATCGAGCAAATCAGGCAAACCCCTGATTCAAGGCGGATGATTGTTTCTGCCTGGAATGTGAATGATCTGGATAAAATGAAGCTGGCACCCTGTCATGTGCTGTTTCAGTTTTACGTCGCCGATGGCAAACTTTCGTGTCAGCTTTACCAGCGCAGCGCGGATATTTTTCTCGGTGTGCCTTTTAATATTGCTTCTTATGCCTTGCTCACCATGATGATTGCGCAAGTTTGTGATTTAAAGCCGGGTGATTTTGTGCATTCGTTTGGCGATGCGCATCTCTACCTGAATCATCTTGAGCAGGCGCGGGAACAATTAGGGCGTGAGCCAAGAGAGCTGCCAATCATGCGGCTCAATCCATTGGTCAAAGATATTTTTGATTTTAAATATGAAGATTTTACGCTGGACTAATTACGATCCCCATCCAGCCATTAAAGCCCCAGTAGCAGTATGACAGTACACGCGTTTATCCATTCTGGCTGCCATGGCCACTAACCGCGTCATCGGTCGAAATAATGCGCTTCCCTGGCACCTATCAGCTGATCTCAAACGCTTTAAAGCGCTTACTATAGGGCAGATCATCATCATGGGACGGAAAACCTATGAATCCATCGGCAGGCCACTGCCAGGGCGTATCAATATCATCGTCACCAGGCAACCAGCCTTTTCAGTCCCGGGCGCGATGGTAACTGGCTCGATTGAAGAGGCATTAACCGCCTGTCTGCCTTATCAGGATAAGGAAATCTTCATCATTGGCGGCGCAGAACTTTACCAGCAGACACTGGCGCATTGCCAGCGCCTGTATCTTACCGAGGTACAGCAAGATTTTGAGGGAGATACTTTTTTTCCGGAATTTGATCGTAACGAGTGGCACGAAATCTCGCGTGAGATGTATATCCAGGAAGAAGGCGATAAATTGGAATACCATTTTGTGGTGCTCGAGCGAAAATCTGCTTCATAGAATTAGAATTCGGAGTCTGAGTAACTTATTTTTAATTTTATTACAACACCAATTTGATGTGCTTTGGTCTCAATATTAAGAATTTTCCATGTACATTGATCGTCAGTATATTGAATATTCGGGAAAGTGAATTGTAACAAGCTGGTTACTTTCCCTTGTTATTTGTTAACATTGAGATGCCTTGTTTCGAAACTTACAGAGCAGAGAGAATTGAGAATTAAAACGATAAAAAACCGATAGCGTGCAACCGCTATCGGTTTTCATGACACGGTGATGAGAGCACCCCTCTGTCAACTACAACAACTTGTCTTTCCAAGACAAAAAAGAATACCCCCTTCTAGGGTTGTAGGCAACTATTGCTCTCTCCATATGTAAAGGAGCTATATGGCTTTTTTCAAACCTAAGAGCATATTTTTGCGCGCATATTTCCGGTTTCGTTTTGGGCGGATTGAGATGTATGCTAGCACGAGAAGTGTTTTTGTCATTGATAAGTAATATTGTTTAGCTAATCTTCTAGGTTTTGCCGCACTGATTTCTATTTATGGTGCAGTAAAACCTCTGATAAGAAGATTTATGGAAGCACAGAAGCACAAAAGGGAGCTGCAGAAGGGGCGGGCCCATAATCACGAATTATAGTTCTTGCGAATAATAGCCTCAATTACTGTTTTGCGATCTTTGTATTATGCTGCGATTTCAGACAAAGATTTTGCAATCGGCCGCTTTTGCTGCTTTGGTATATTTTGTCTTTTTTATTTCCCAATTCTTTTCTGCTTATTTTTATTGTTTCGCGACCTGTCCCCTATTCTGCTATATTAAACGATGGTTCTGTGGTAGACCCCCAATTCCATTGGTTAATTAATAATTTATTTTTATTGGATCACTGTTTTGGCTATTTTCCGACAGTCCCTCAAGGTGATATCTCGGTTAAAAAGCTCATCTAGAAAACTCTCGATGCCTGGGTAGAGACTAATCTCATTTCTGGACGTGTACATAGGGGGATGTATGTACGTCGTAATTTGTAGTAATCCCTCACGAGTTCTATAGCTTGCCATAATATATTTTCTAAATGTAGTAATAATTTGATTGCCGGCTCTGGTTAGCTCATGCCCCAACTCTTGAATTAACGAGGTATGAAGATAGTATTCTTCCCATAACTCCTCATGTCGCTTGCTATCACTATAATAATCTACGTCCTTATAAAATGATCTTGTTACCAGCGTATCTCCCCGAAATTCTATAGCATGTTTCATAAAAATCCTGCATAAATCATAGGCAATATTTTTGAAATTAATAAAAGATTTTTCTAGGTCTTCAAAGCGATCTGGCCATAATCTATTTGAAACCCAATTAACAACAGTTTGTAATGCTTCAAGGTCTGTTCGATTTATTTTTGGTGGATCATCTGTAATGGAAGAGTACTTCTCGCTCCATTGGGGTATGTTGATTAAATCTTCGAAATCTTCCATAAAAATGCAATATGTTTCCTCGTCTTGTTTTTTATTCAGGATCCATGCCAAATAAGGCTCGAACGTAATTTTCATGATCACTTTTAATCTTGAGTAATTGGTCGACAGTATAGTAATTGACCAGATTATCGACTATTGTATGGTCATTGTTACAGAGTAGCAGTAAATTGGCATTAGGGAGTTGCCTCTCGGGCCATTAGTACTTTCTGCGACAATATGGCAAACTTCTCCAATTAATGATTCATAATCGTCTTGGCTTCTTTCAATGATTAGCTCTTTCTTACAGATAGAGCAGCGGCTTGCGGCCAAGCCCCAGATAATCTTTTGTGTCTTAGGAGATGGAGGCATAATTATTTGATGCGAATAAGCTTTGTTGAACTAAACCAGTAGAAGTGGCACTTATGAGAATTGTAAGGCTGTAAGAGTGAAAGTCAACTGACAGTTATGATGAGTGAGTATCTGGTAGGCTAAAAAAATAGCGCAGAAATAGGACTAGGTCGCGAATCAAGAAGTACCCTCAGGATTTTAAGAATATTATTTGCCCCGATGCTTGCTTTCGGTAAATGACGCAGCGACATGACTGGTTTCAGTAGCGGTAGCTTTTGTTATACCAAGGAATCTGCCTATTTTGAGTATACGACTTTGATAAATTTCCACAATTTGGGCAATAACCAGATGGCCAGACCAATGAAAATAACAAACAGGATCAGGAATAATATGGGGTGATTCAATGCAGTCCATAGGCCATCTAGCACCAACAAATCTTCACTAATCGAGGCAGACCAATTCGTGACTGGTTCGGGTGAGGTGTTGATCATCAAGCGTGTGCCTGTTTTGGTGGCATGACTGGTGGCGGCAACGCCACCGCCTATAATTCCTGCTGCTATTTCCAGTGCGGGAGAAACATCTCCCACCGTGCCGGCTGCCAGCATGGCACCTGCAGCACAAACCGGTGTCAGGTCCAGAATCACGAATATAGCTTACAAAACCAGAAAAGCATCCGATTCATAAACAATATTCCCAATTCGTGACCTGCCGTAAGCAGAGTTCTTTTTGTCTTTTTTATATCGTAAGGATTCCACCCGGACAGGATTTTGCCTGCTCCAGGCGCGCCAGCGTCGGTAGCAGATTAAGTCCGGTTCTTTCTTTCAATTCGAGTACCTGCATCCTGAGTTCAGCCAATGGAACCTCGATCTTTTCTCCGGTGGCGGCCAGTGCAATGACGTTGCCGCTGTCGCAGGAAGGGAAAGCCAGTGCGCGCTTGTCAAACGACGTTCTGATGCGTTCCAGGCTGGCCTGGTACCCGCGGCTGCGCCCCAGCAGATTCACTGCAAGGATGCCGTTATCGTTCAATCTTGCGCGGCACATCTGGTAAAACGGCAGCAGGTTCAGTGCACCGGGGCGCGCATCGGCATCGAAACCGTCCACCAGAATCAGGTCGTAACTCTTGTTCCATTCAGCAATATATTGCGAGCCGTCCGCGATTACGATATTCAAGCGCAGCGGGTCGTCCGGCAGTTTGAAGAATTGCCGCGCGGCTGCCACTACACGCGGTTCGATTTCAACCACGGTCAGTTTCGTTAGCGGATAGTAGCGATAAAGAAATTTGGTCAGTGACGCCGCGCCCAGACCGATCAGCAGTGCTTTGCGCGGATAGCGCACGTCGTCGCGCAGCAGCAGGCTTGCCATCATTTCCCGGGTGTAGTCGAGTTCCAATCGCCAAGGACGCGCGATGCGCATTGCGCCCTGTATCAAGTCGGAACCGAAATGCAGGGTGCGCACGCCGGCTGCTTCACGGATATCGATGGGAAAACTCATCGCTCTTTTGAGCCCGGCTGGTATCTGATATCTTTGTTTACCACGATTGCTTAAATCCGGCTGGCGGCGAGCGCTTGCTCCAAGTCCGCCAGAATATCATTGATATTTTCAATGCCACTCCATGCGCAACGACAAGGTTTCTATACCCTGTAAAATGAAAAAGGCATTCATCAACGACATGGCCGAGCCGGTATTGCGCAGCGCCACCGTGTTTTGCCAGACCAATGAAAACAACGAACAGGATCAGAAATACTATGGGGTGATTGAGTGCAGCCCATAGGCCTCCCAGCATCAGCAAATCTTCACTGATCGAGGCAGACCAGTTGGTGACCGGTTCGGGTGAGGAGTTGATCATCAGGCGAATACCCGTTTTGGTGGCGTGACTGATGGCGGCTACCCCGCCTCCCAAAATTTCTGCCGCTATTTCCAGCGCAGGAGAAAGCTCTCCCACCGTGTCGGCTGCGAGTATGGCACTTGAAAAATTGGGATCTGGTCGCAAATCAAGAATCATCCCTCGTATTTAGAGAAATTTATTTATCCTCATGCCTGGTTTCGGTCAATGACGCAGCGGCATGACCGGTTCCACCAGCACTCGCTTTTGCCATACCAAAGAACCGGCCTATTTTGAGTAGCACGCCTTTGATGAATTTCCACAATTTGGGTAATAACCAGATAGCCAGACCAATGAAAATAACGAACAGTATCAGAAATAATATGGGGTGATTCAATGCAGTCCATAGGCCACCCAGGACCAGCAAATCTTCACTAATCGAGGCAGACCAGTTGGTGACCGGTTCGGGTGAAGTATTGATCATCAAACGTGTGCCAGTCTTGGTTGCGTGACTGGTGGCGGCAACGCCACCACCTAAAATTCCTGCCGCTATTTCCAGCGCGGGGGACACATCTCCCACCGTGCCGGCTGCCAGCATGGCACCCGCAGGAATGCGAACGAAAGTGTGCAGGGTATCCCAGGCGCTATCCAGACCGGGTATTTTATCGACAAAAAATTGGATCATATACATCACTGCTGATGCGCCGATTACCAATGGATTTTCTAGCACGGTGAGTTCGGACGGTAAGTTGATATTGTCCGTGGCGCTTCCGAGACCCAGCACCAGCATGACTGCATATAAATTAATGCCACTTGCCCACGATGCGCCCATCGTGAGCGCCAACGTGGCCATTAATGCTTCATAACTACTCATATCGATATACCTTTTTGGTCATGTTGTTCCATTTCTAACTCAACCCTGACTTTGTCAACTTCTCCTTGCTGTATTATTTATATTGTCTGTGGTTCGCCTTTGCATCATGTTTGATTTGGAGATGAGATGATTTCTTGTAGTAAGGAGTGTGTGAAAATGTTTTAAGAAAACGATTAACAAGCCTGTTAAAGTGACCGGCTTGATTAATTTAAGCGCTGGCATCTATCAACCGCTGCGCTTCGAGACCCGCACCCAATAAACCTACTTGCGGATTCATGATGACATGGACCGGAATCTTACTCATCATTTCTGCGTATCGTCCTTTATTGCGGAAGGCGTGCATGAAACTGCCCTTCATCAAGGTATCGATAATTCTGGGCGCAATCCCGCCGGCAATATACACGCCACCCCGACATAATCCCAAAAGTGCCAGATTGCCGGCATAGGCGCCATAGATTTCTACAAATAGCTCTAATGCTTGCAATGCGATCGGATGCTTTTGCTCAAATGCCAGCTTAGTAATGATTGCGCCGCTGTCTTCCTTAAATTCATTTACGACGATACCAGGAAATCTTGTGGGGTCGCTTTGCAGGAAATTGTAGATATTGGTCAATCCCGGTCCTGAAAGAATTCGCTCAACCGAAACATGGTCAAATTTTTTCATCAGATAATCAAGTAATTCCATCTGCAAGGAAGTGGTAGGGGCGAACTCAATATGCCCTCCTTCTGTGGGTAACGGAATATAGCGATTACCTTGCCAATGAAGCCAGGCAACACCCATACCGGTGCCAGCGCCTAACACTACCCGCATTGCTTGCGTATCTGCCACCCCCGATTGCAGCGCTGCCAGATCATTCCGGGATAACTTTTCAATACCGATTGCCACAGCTTCGAAATCATTGATCAGCTTTACCTTGGGAATAGAAAATTCGGTCGCAAGCGCTGATGCATCCATTAACCATGGCAGATTAGTCAGCTTTGCCCGTTGTGAAACAATCGGACCTGCTATCCCAAAACAGGCTGATGCTGGATAGCGGCTTGCTTTATCCATTTCTGCTTTGTCAAGGAAATCGGCAAGTATCTCGTTGAAATCAGCATAAGCTTGGCTGTCATAGCGTCGTTCGTAACATAAATCAGTTTTATTTCCGTCTGCTACTCCAGTACGCAATAATGTCTTGGTGCCACCTATGTCACCATAAATAAAATAGTTGTTCACAAATTAACTCCTGTATGGCCATCGCATCGCCGGATTCTGGCGATAGAAGGCGGACAATTGCTGATAGACCTGAGGGAAATGTTGCTGTATTGCGCACGGCTTGACAAAAAAAGCCTCACTCAATACTGCAAAGAATTCTGCTGGATTGGTGGCGGCATAGGGATCGATAGCCAGCTCTTCTCCCTTATCAACTTGCTCACAGAAAGCATCAAAAGCTTTGCTAAAGACCGCAGTCCAGGCGCGTGGATCCATATTTCTATGCAGTGGAGGATAACCATTGGCAGTACCATTCAACATATCCAGCTTATGTGCAAACTCATGTATTACCACATTATATCCCTGTTTATTATTGGTATCGGTGACATCTTCCCACGAAAGTATGACGGGTCCAGCGAGCCAGGATTCGCCTGATGCGGCCATGTGTACAGCATGAACGATACCAATGTCGTCGGTGTACTCATAATCAAGAATGAATTTCCCGGGATAGACAATGATTTCTAGCCAGTTACGATAATAGTCCAGATCAAGTTTCAGAATCAGAATACAGGCCTGTATTGCGATCATTACGCGCATTTCTTCCGTGACGATGAGACCCCGCGCGCCATTGATATTTTTGTTATGTAAAAAAATGGTCGCCCATTGCCGAAGAAGTGTGAACTCAGATTGAGTTAATCCTTGCAGGAAGTGCAACTGTACCAAAGCATTCTGCCAGCTGATTTCAGCTATTGGTTCGTGCTTAAGAATATACTGTCGCCACCAATTTTTCAGACTCCATACCATAAGTTTTCAAGATGTTTAGAAATGAAGTTTTAGTTGAGCTGAGGAAGAGCTGAATGAATGAGCGAGGTGGTTCCAGTGCAAGACGGGACGGAATGCAGAGCCCGAGAAAACGAGCTTTGCGAGTTTCAACGGAGCCACACATTACACATTACACATTATATTGATAAGCGAAGGAGCAAGCACCGCGCAAGGAAGCATTGTGCCACAGTGACTACTCAGTCAGGTTTTCCTTAACAGATCGACTATGCTACTGATCTTACACCATGTGGTTACTTTTTCGCGCAGGAGTTGATTGCCCCTAGCTATATATTTTTTATACGAAGAGCTTGAAACTGATCACTGATTCGTTTAAGGTCTAGGTTGATCATCAAGAAATAAGCTGAGAGATTGTGAACAAATTTGTTAGCGAAACTTCGTTTTAGCGAGGCTTCGTTTTGGCAGATGCTGAGCCTGACATCAACTAGTCAGAGGGGACTTTGGTAACATGTTCAATTTAGGCACCATGCTCAACTTGGGTTCTACCGAACCGGTCATAGGAAGAGCTTCTACTTTAGTAGAATGTTCGACCAAAGATCTATTCAAATATCTGGGTGAAGATTTGTTTCAAAATTATCCAAAATGGTCGCCGGAGGTCCAAGAACTTGAGCAGATCACGTCCGGCCCAGTGCAACTTGGAACGATTGGGCGACAAGTGCGTATTGATCTGGGGCGTCGTTCCGAATCCCGCTTTAAAATTTTTGCTTATGAGCCGGGTGTGCGCTTAGCATTTGTCGGCGTGTCTGATCCTTTTCGCTGTACTTATGAATTGCAGGATATCAATCTTGAAAAATCTGCCAGACTGTCATTTTCTTTTGAGCTGCTTGAACTATTAGTCGTCATGCGGCCTTTCGAGGGATTAGTCCGTGCTGCCATAAAAGATGGGGCTGAACGTACAGTTCAGAATATCAAGCGCCTGGTAGAGGCAGAAATATCCATGAACACTTCTGCAACCTGAGCAGTATAGAAGCACAATTATCTAATAATTGTTAATAAATAATACTTACTTACGATTAACCAGCTCTGTCAGTAACTTGTAGTCAGAAAAGGAGAATTGATGGCGCGAGATATTTTTTACAATATTCAGGTACCGCAGGTGGATGACCGTCCACTCTGGGATGTGATATTTGCGATTTATGGCTATCCAGCTTTACTCCTGGCGCATCGGTTGAAAATTTTTCCTTTGCTGGCTGAACATTCCCACACTTTGCCGGAAATTTGCAAGGCGCTGAATATACAGCAGCGTCCGGCTGAGGCAATATTGACGACTGCAACTGCATTAGGCTTCCTGTCCTTACAAGAGGAACGCTATTCGCTGACCCCAGTTAGTAAAGAATATCTGCTCGAAAACAGTCCAAATTATTTCGGATTTTTTTGGGATCTGATGATCGACAATTATCAAATAAGTACCTATGCTGGTTTGGAGAAAGCAGCCCTCACCGATTCTGCTCAGGCTTACGGAGGAGGCGATATTTTCAAATCCCATGAAGAACAAATCGAATTGCTTCAACGGTTCACCTGCGGCATGCACAGTATCAGCATGACGCCGGCACTCGTTTGGCCACAAATCATGGATTTTTCCCAGCACCGGATGATGCTTGATATTGGAGGGGGTTCTGGCGCACATTCGATTGGTGCTGCCTTACGATGGCCAGATTTACAAGCGCGCATCCTGGATTTCACTCAAGTGTGTGAGATAGCGCAGAGATATATTACCCATTACAAGCTACAAGATCGCGTTAAAACGTGTGAGATCAATATCTGGCGCGACCACTGGCCTGCAGCGGATCTTCATTTTTTCTCGAATATATACCACGATTGGTTGCCAGAAAAATGTCATTTTCTAACAGCGAAAAGCTTTGATAATCTTGAATCCGGTGGAAGGATCGTTATTCATGAAATGCTTTATAACGATGAAAAAACCGGTCCTTTTGCTTCCGCAGCATTCAGCATGATGATGTTGGGCTGGACTGAGGGCAAACAATATTCCGGTCAAGAATTGTCAGCGATGCTGAAGGAAATCGGATTTGAGGAAATTCAAATCCATAAAGCTTTTGGCTATTATAGTATCGTGACTGGCCGCAAGCCTTAGCAGGCTGCTAGGCATCGTCTTTAATCTCTGCGGGTTCAATTCCCCGCCCCTTGGGGCGAAAGTTTGGTGAAAATCAGGAAATTAATACCCCGCTGCTTGCGGCGGGGTAATTTATTTTCAAAAAGAAAGCTGTCCATAAGTCGTCCTTCCGGAGGCAATCTCTTATCTTTATGATCAGCGGGTTATCCGTGAGATGCAATAACTGTTCGCAATTTCCCAGAATTAGTCAGCTTAGATTGACTATCGATCGATTCATTACCGCAGACAATTCGCTACAATAGCCGCTAGAAAGACAACTCGCAAAACACAACAAAAAGGAATTCAGGATGAGTGCAAAGAAAATTTTGATGCTGGCTGGCGATTATGTAGAAGACTACGAGGTCATGGTGCCTTTCCAGGTGCTGTTAATGGTGGGACATACTGTCCATGCAGTCTGCCCCAACAAGAAGGCAGGCGAGATAATACGCACGGCAGTCCATGACTTTGAGGGAGATCAGACCTATAGCGAAAAGCCAGGCCACAACTTTACTCTGAATGCGACTTTTGCCAAGATCAAGGCCGAAAATTACGACGCGTTGGTGATTCCTGGCGGGCGCGCACCTGAATATATTCGTCTGAACGAAAAAGTAATCAAAATGGTGCAACATTTTTCAGAAGCGAACAAACCCATTGCCGCCATCTGCCATGGTGCGCAACTCCTGGTGGCAGCCGGAGTCATCGAGGGTAAGACGTGTTCTGCTTATCCGGCGGTGGGACCGGATGTCACGCGCGCAGGTGGAAAGTATGTTGATATTCCAATGGACCAGGCTCATGTCGATGGCAAGTTGGTTACTGCCCCGGGTTGGCCTGCACATCCTGATTGGCTCGCCAAATTCCTGCAAGTGCTGGGCACAAAGATTAAACCATAGGGAGCACACATATGGGTATTACGGTAGAGTTAAACTACTTCAGCGAATACCCGCGATTGCACTTGATGTAAAAAGAGAGGTCGAATAGGAAGATAGCTAAAAAATTAAACAGCTCAGCGAGCACTTTTCCTAAAGAGGTACGGAGGGAAGACTCATGGCGAAGCTTAACATTGCAGTCATCGGCTTTGGGCGAGTAGGGCGTGCTTGTGCACGTGCATTACGCAATACAGACTATCTTGCATTGGCTGGTGTTGTTCGGCGCTCAACTTCACCAATTAAATTGCCCGATCCGCTTGGCGAGATCCCGGTAGTTACGCACATTCGTGATCTGCAGCGAGTCGATGTGGCACTGATCTGTGTACCTGCAGATGTCGTCCTTGGCGTAGCACGCGAATTGCTACAGGCAGAAATTCCGATCGTTGAGTGTGCGGTGCTTGAAGGGCATGCACTCGAGAGGCATTACGATGCAATCGGCAATACGGCACGCCATCATAGTACGCGCGCCATTGTTGGGGCAGGATGGAACCCGGGCATGCTGCCGCTGTTTGAGCGCGCATTCACAATATTAATTCCTGATGGTCACACTAAGCGCACCAGCCGACCAGGTGCGAGCCTTCATCATACCGAAATTGTGGAAAGCATCGAAGGTATAAAAGGTGCACTTTCCACCGAGATGCGTGATGTGCAGGGGCAACTGACGCACTATGTCTACGTTGAATTGGTAAAGGACGCAAAGGATTCGGGGAGTTTGTCGCTAGATATGGTTGAGGATGCTCTCGCTGCTGATCCGCTTTTTGTGGGTGAACAGACACATGTGTTCGAAGTCGAGAGCATCGCCGCCCTGGAGGAGGAAGGCCGCGGCATACTGCTCGAACGCACCGGCGCCGAGCGAACAGGTGCGCATGCCACTTTGCTGCTGGAGGGACGGTTTGACGTTCCGACATTTGCCGCACGGGTGATGCTCGATGCTGCTAAACGTATTCCGGGCCTCAAGCCAGGCGCGCATCGCTATTCTCTTTGGGGGTGATTTATGCTAGAAATTGATGGCAGCTATGGCGAGGGCGGCGGTCAGCTCCTGCGGCTTGCCATAGCATTATCTGCCATTACCGGTGCTGGTGTCCGCATCACGAATATTCGTGCACGACGCGACAAACCCGGTCTTGCCGCACAGCACCTCGCTGGGGTGCTTGCAGTGGGCAAACTGTGCGATGCGAGAATCGAAGGCCTCACCTTGCGATCAAACCAAATTGTTTTTGAACCGGCAACGCTTCATGGTGGCGACTATCACTTTGATGTTGGCACTGCAGGCAGCATTACGCTGGTGCTGCAAGCCTTGCTACCAGTCATGCTGGCGGCCCACCTGCCTTGCAAGGTGCACATCACCGGTGGTACCGACGTCCGGCAGGCACCCGCTGCGGATTACTTGCGCGAAGTGCTCATCCGGCTTATCGAACGGCTCGGTGCATGGGTAACCATGCGCGTGCTGCGGCGCGGTTACTATCCACGGGGTGGTGGTGAGATCGAGCTCGCAGTTAGACCAGTAATGCTCTCTTCCGCAGTGTTCGATGCATCTGGATACAATAAGACGATCTGCGGGGTTGCGCACGTGGCCAATCTTCCTGAGCACATTGTGCTACGAATGAAGCAAGCGGCAGTTAACCGGCTTGGCGCTTATGGCATACAGGCGCATATCGAGACACAGGTTCTGGGTCGCGAAGCAGCTTTCGGTTCAGGCGGCGCAATCGTCTGCTGGCTCAAGAGCGAGCAGACCGTGCTGGGTGCAGCGCGGGTCGCAGAGCGGAGCGTCTCCGCGGAGACGCTGGGTGAAGCGGTGGGAGAGGAGCTTGCCGCAGATATTGTAGCGGGTGCTGCGCTCGATGCCCACGCAACTGATCAAATACTTGTTTACCTCGCGCTTGCGGGGGGTGGGTCATTCAGCACGCGCAATGTCTCACTGCATGCGCGCACAGCGATGTGGCTGATCGAACAGTTTCTGCCGGTAACGTTCGAGGTAACTGAAGCGTCAGGTCTTGCATACATTACTGTGAGAGTACGTAGAGAATAGTCATGATCCCGATTCACGAGCTGCTCGCGCGTATCCGCTGGGATCCCGAATTCGGTAAGGGAAAATTTGAGCTTGCCTACGAGGATAAGATCGAGCACCAGCTCAAGCGTGTGCCGCTCGAGCAAATAGCCATCGAACCAGGTCAGCACTTTACATTCGAGGCAGAAGAGGAGGATGGCACGCTGCATACTGTACCGTTTCATCGGGTGCGAAAAGTTTGGCGGGATGGGGTGATTATCTGGGAACGGCATCCAAGGAGTAAAATAAAATGAAACCATTACTTGAACAACGGTTGCAATTGCATGTTGAGAAGCTTGCTAGTGAGATCGGCGAGCGCAACGTGTGGCAGCCGAAAGCGCTGTACGCTGCTGCCGACTATATTCGTGATAGTTGGAGCCGGTTGGGCTATGAGATCCACACTCAGGGCTATGATGCAGGCGGCGTATGGAGCGAGAACATCGAGATCGAGATTCGTGGCGGGGCACGGGCAAATGAGATTGTGCTCGCTGGCGCGCACTACGACACCGTGACGGGCAGCCCGGGCGCAGATGACAACGCTTCGGGTGTCGCAGCTTTGCTCGAGATCGCACGACTTTTCGTCGGAATCAAACCCGAGCGCACGCTGCGGCTGGTTGCGTTCGTGAATGAAGAATCGCCATTCTTCTATTTCGGTGAAATGGGAAGTAAGATCTATGCGCAGGCTGCACGTGAGCGGCATGATGACATCCGTCTAATGCTCTCATTTGAGATGCTCGGCTGCTACAGCGAAGAGCTAGGCAGCCAGAATTATCCTCCCCTTCTACGCTGGTTCTATCCTGAGCGCGGCAATTTCATCGGCTTCGTGTCCAACCTCAAGTCACGCCGTGCGCTCAAACAATTCGCAGCAGCATTCGCTGCCAGTTCAGATTTCCCGTACGAGACGCTCGCAAGCCCTACCATTGTGCCGGGTGTCTCCTGGAGTGATCAGCTCTCGTTCTGGCGGCAGGGCTATCAGGCAGTGATGGTCACCGATACAGCATTTTATCGCTACCCGCACTATCATCGTGCCAGTGATACCCCTGGGGAGCTCAACTATACCGAGATGGCGCGTGTGGTCGAGGGATTAGCTGGCGCACTGACAGTGCTGGTAAAAATATAGGATTGCATTGAGGTTATGGAGGGGCATTGCGGCTAACATTCTCGTTAATCCTGCTATCCTGACGTAATACGCAATGAAAATGACCAAAGTTTCTGAAGGAGTCACTTAATGCCGCTGAACGTTGATCATTTCCTGCGCACTATCGCTACGCTTGAGCAAGCGTTGATTGCGCTGCAACGTCTCGAGAATGACGACATACTCTATGATCTCTACCGCAATGCAGCGATCAAGAGTTTTGAATTGTCGCTTGAAGCTGTCGGCAAGTTGTTGCGTAAGGCACTCAAATCCTATAGCGGCAGCCCACGTACCGTGGACGGGTTAGTATTTAACGATGTGCTGCGTACGGCAGGAAGGCACGGGCTTCTGGATATGGACGGAGTCGAGCGCTGGCTCGTGTACCGCGCTAACCGCAATACTGCTGCGCACGACTATGGGGAGGGTTTTGCCAATCAGACACTTAAACTGCTGCCGCAATTTATTAACGATGCGAGAGAGTTTGCCAATACCCTGCAGAATCTTCCCAATGAGCAGGCGGATTGAGCTGACAGATCGTCACCTGGCACAACTGAAGCACTTGCTGGCAATACATGTGCCCGACGCCGAGGTCTGGGCTTTTGGCAGTCGCATCCATGGTTCGGCGCATGAAGGCAGCGATCTGGATCTCGTATTGCGTAACCCCAACGATCCGACTACTAAAGTTGCTGGTTGGTGCGCGCTCATTGAAGCGCTACAAGAAAACAGTTTACCGATACTGATAGAAGTCCATGACTGGGCGCATTTGCCAGCAGCCTTCCGGGAGGAGATAGAGCGGGATTACGTGGTATTACAGCCTGCAACCAAGTGAGCGAACGCTACTAAGAAAGAACCCGGATAGAGCAAATAAGTCGTGGGGCTCCTTGCGATACTTTGTTTCAGAGGGATGAATTTCTCCTTAATCAAATACTGTCTTGACGCAATCCCATTTCCAAACCAAAAATGATGCAAAGGCGAACCGCAGGCAATGTAAATAATAAGGCAGGGAGAAGCCGACAAAGTCAGCTTTGATTTTGTAATGGAATAACATATCGCATCGTTTCGATAGACCAAATAAATAATCATTAAAACATGCATGATACAAAACTAGTCTTTGCTATCAAGTCGCATTCTGGTGGAGTAATCATCAAACAGAAAGCTGACCGATGGCACTTAAGAAATCCGAACTCTATTCCTTTCTGTGGGCAAGCTACGATGAACGACGCGGTGATCGCCGAGAAGCGTGCAGAAAATGATGTCATCTCGGTGGTTCATTGTGGAACTGAGCCCGTGCTTCCATTTGCAGGCTAGTTAAGATGAGTAGTGTTACACAACACCAGGATTTTTACATTGGTTGGGATGTGGGTGGCTGGAATTGCGATAAAAACAGCAGGAGCCGCGATGCCGTCGTGATCCTGGATACATCGCTCGCTATTATCGGCCAGCCGTGGCGCGGCAATCTACGCAATTCAATCAATGCGGTACAAACATCCGAGGAGTGGATTCAGGCGCTATTCGAGCTGTGTGCTGCTGATACTATCCACGCCTGGTCGCACATCTATCTGGCGATCGACACGCCGCTCGGGTTTTCCGAAGAATTTATTGGTCTGATTACTGAATTGAGATGCGCTGCAGCATTGGGCAACTCGTCCAGCAACCCTTATCTATACCGAGGGACGGAGCGTCTGCTATTCGAGCAAGGACTTGCTCCGCTGTCGCCCATCAAGGACATGATAGGCAGCCAGGCGACCAAAGGGATGCACGTATTGGCGCGATTTGCCCGCGAAATGGTAAGCTGTGGCGTCTGGACGGATGGTCGGGCGCTAACTGTACTGGAAGCCTATCCTTCCGGCTGTCAGCATTCTGCTACGATCACTAAGCTACGCGATCGCTATGATGCTTTGGACCATGAAGACAAAGAGGATGCATTGACTTGTGCTTTAGTTGCCTATCTCTATGCGGTAAAGCGTGAGTTGCTTGCTGTGCCGACTAGCGACATACCAGTTTCAGAAGGCTGGATATGGGTACCAAAGGACGCTCTTCGGCAATCGAAACTGGGCTCCACAACCGAATAGAGTATTGTCAATTTCAGCTAATGTAAGCGGTGTTGTTGTCTGTGTGGTTAGCTGAAGAGCCAGCGGCATGAGTTACTAGCATACAAATTGACGTAACTGAAGCATTTGCTGGCAACACATGTGCCTGAAGCTGGAGTATGTTCTTTTGGCAGTTACTTAATGATTAATCTCCTTTGATCCACTTCGATTTCATGTACGATATTGAAGAGTTGGAGGAGCATCGTACGCTTTAGGGGCAGCTCTTGCATCCGCTCGTACGTGCCATGTTAAAAATAGTCTGATCGAGATTCGCTCCACTCAGATCTGCGTCAGTCAGATCGGCGCCAGTAAAATTTACTCCCTGCAAATTAGCGTTAACCAGGGATGCTCCCTGCAAATGGGCTGCGCTCATGTTGGCGCGCTGGATATCGGCATTGTCGAGTATGGCACTACCAAGCTTTGCGTTAGTGAAATCTGCGTTGGTCAGCATGGCTCCCGTCAAATTAGCGCCACTCAGATCCGCATTTTGTAGAATGGCACCTTGCAGATTCGCGTTTACCAGTTGGGCGTCATTGAAACGTGCGCCCCGGGCATTCGTTTTCACCAGCGAGGCCTGGTTCAAATTGGCTTCGCGTAGTTGGGCACTCGATAGATTCGCTTCGTTCAGATTGGCCCCAGTCAGATTCGCTTTGGAAAGTATCGATCGGGTGAACTGGGAATTTGCCAGATTCGCATTTTGAAGATTGCTCCCATACAGGTTCATATCCACGCAAAACGTGCCTCGTCGGATATTGCATCCCTCTACGTTGTGCGCTCCTTGGGCAAGCACTTCAGCGCAAATAAACAAAAGTAGCAATAGAGAGGATCGAAAATAATTAGTGAGCAATCGGAGAGCAGGGTACATGATGGGTGTAATACGTGATATATCAGATGGATGGGCGGTGATTCTGGCCCCGTATAATCGATTCTTAACGGTGACCGATAGTGATACGATTTTTCTTCTGGACATAAGTATCAGTGTGACTCCCTTGGAAACGCACGGTTTAGGAAGGTTATTCAGAAAAAAGTTTAATCCATGACTCATGCGCCAAGGTACTCAAGACTGCACCATCGGCTGACGCTTTTCGTAGCTACAGCACTGATCGGTAGTTTTCCATGCCGCCTCGAGTTCCGTCGCAGAGTCATGCAAAGTGAGTTTGATGGAAGTCTTGATATTTTACTCCGATCATCTCCGCGCATATGCATTCGAGAAGCGCGTCACCCTTAATATAATTGCATTTGGAGGAGAGTTAATATAAACATCTTTTTTAATTTAGCCGGAATGTACCGAGAATCCTATATGTTGTCAAACATGTTGAGGAATGATCCAGAAAGTAATTTTGCTAACTCAAATTGAAAAATTTTCTGATAATTTTTATGTATTGCAGCAACGTTATCGGTCGATTACTCGAGAGAAATGAGCCGTAATCTCAAAGCATTACTAATGACACTGATCGAAGAAAGTGACATAGCAGCAGCAGCGAATATCGGCGAGAGCAGGATGCCAAAAAAGGGATAGAGCATACCTGCTGCCACGGGTACCCCGGCAGCGTTGTAAACAAACGCGAAGAACAGGTTTTGTCGGATATTACGCATGGTTGCCATGGATAGCTTGCGAGCGCGAACGATACCGGTCAGGTCACCTTTGAGCAACGTAACACCCGCACTTTCCATGGCAACATCGGTACCTGTTCCCATGGCAATGCCTACATCGGCCGCAGCCAATGCTGGAGCATCGTTGATGCCGTCGCCGGCCATAGCGACAATTCTCCCTGCTTCCCGCAGTTTTCTGACAATTTTGCCTTTGTCTTCCGGCAGAATTTCTGATTTGACTTCGGTGATCGCAAGCTTCGTGGCGACAGCCTCAGCAGTGCGGTGGTTATCACCAGTTAGCATCACAATATGAATACCCTGTTGCTGTAACGCCTTGATCGCCGCCGCTGCCGTAACCTTGATCGGGTCGGCGATGGCCAATAATCCGGCAGGTTTGCTATCTACAGCTATAAAAATGACAGTGGCACCCTCGGTTCGTAGTGCATCGGCCTGCGTACTGAGTGATGAAACATCGATGCCCTGTTCTTCCATTAGCATGGTATTACCTAGAGCAACATTTTGCTCTTTTATTCTTCCGATAACGCCTTTGCCGGTGCGTGAATCAAATTGATCTGCCGCAGATAGATCAAGTTTCTTTGCTTCCGCTACCGTGACAATGGCATGTGCCAGCGGGTGTTCGCTGCTTTGCTCTAGCGAAGCAGCTAGCGCTAGTAGCGTGTCTTCGGTAAATCCTTCGCTCGTAACCATCTTGGTTACTGTTGGCTTACCTTCGGTGAGTGTTCCAGTCTTATCAATGACCAGCGTATCTACTTTCTCCATACGCTCTAGCGCTTCGGCATTTTTAATGAGCACGCCCACTTGTGCACCTTTGCCAACACCGACCATGATCGACATGGGCGTGGCTAACCCCAACGCACAAGGGCAAGCGATAATCAGCACACTGACAGCGGCAATGATGGCATAGCTTAAAGCAGGCGCAGGGCCGTATACAGCCCACCCGATAAAGGCCAGCAAAGCAAAGAGGATAACCGCAGGTACAAACCAGGAAGAAACAACATCGGCCAGTCTTTGAATCGGAGCACGGCTGCGCTGCGCTTCAGCAACCATGTGAACAATTTGTGCGAGCATCGTATCCTTACCGACGCGCTCGGCTTTCATCACAAAACTGCCGGTCTGATTGATCGTGCCCCCGATCACCTTGCTGTTGGGTTCTTTTTTCACTGGCATCGATTCGCCCGTCACCATCGATTCATCCACAGCGCTGTGTCCTTCGGTAACGATGCCGTCCAAAGGAACATTTTCACCAGGTCGAACGCGCAGCAGATCACCCACCTGGATGTGTTGTAGTGGCACATCTTCTTCTCCTGTTGTGCTAATCCGGCGAGCTGTTTTGGGTGCCAGATCGAGCAGAGCACGGATTGCTCCGCCTGTCTGCTCGCGTGCTTTGAGTTCCAGTACCTGTCCCAATAAGACAAGTACCGTAATCACTGCAGCAGCCTCGAAATATACGGCCACAGCGCCGTTCGCCTGCCGGAAGTCAGCGGGAAAGATATCAGGTGCCAGCGTTGCCACCATACTGTATAGCCAAGCCACCCCTGTGCCCATGGCAATCAGGGTGAACATGTTCAGTTTGCGCGTTTTCAATGAAGTCCAGCCGCGCGCGAAGAAGGGTTTTCCTGCCCAAAGCACCACTGGTGTGGCCAGTACCAGCTGGATCCAGTTGGTTAAATTGGTATTGAGGTAATGGTGCACATCCATAAAATGGGTGCCCATTTCCAATAGGAAAATGGGGAAGGTTAGCACCAAGCCGAGCCAGAACCTTTTATGCATATCGATCAGTTCCAGGTTTTCACCTTCTTCTCCAGTCATCATTTCCGGTTCCAGCGCCATACCGCAGATCGGGCAATTTCCCGGTGCTTTTTGCCGGATTTCTGGATGCATGGGGCAGGTGTAAATCCCTTCACTACCAGCAGCTGGAAAGGATCGCTTTGTGTTCTTGCTTGGCTTATGCTCATGGTGATAATTTTGTGAATCCATATAGCCTCCTTGTTATGAACCTTCCACAACTGCGTTTGCACGCAAAGCATTCTCAGTTATCATTTTTCGCTGGCAAATACCAAGTCTGTGCTTCTCAGGGCACAGTGGGAGATAAGCAATATATTGCTGATAAATTTCCTTTCTTACTTGTATGATGGAATTTGCTGCTTACACTCTATTCTAATTCTAATGATAGACTGAAAAATATGATTGATAAATTTTAATTATGGCATTACTGGAAATACCCGTTCTGATCATTAGGAAATATTTAAAGAACCTTTTTGCAGGAGAAGACTATGACTATTGATGTTAATCTGGTACAGGCAGTCTGGGAAAAAGGAAGAGGGACAATGGAGCAAGATATATCCGAGTGGCGCAAGGACCAATGTGGCGCATGGATAAATCGGCAAAATTATAATAATGCAAAGTCAGAATATGGCTGGAAGATTGTAAATGTTAAACCAGGTAGTCCGGATCACCTGGAAAACCTGCAGCCATTTCACTTGCAAAATGATTTCGATATTGCTAATGATAAGCCACACTGCAAGGTTACAGCTGACCGATCTGGACTGATGCCCACCCAAAATGTTGATACGCCACACAATACTGGCGTTTGATCTGTTGTTTATGGCTTATTTTCTCACTGGCATGGAAATTTGTGCACGTAGACTGCATGCTGGGATTAAATCAAAGCAAATCAAACGAGTCACTTATCGATTACGCATAAACATAGAGAATAGTGCTGCTAGCAGTCAAGATCTGAACATTCTACTTGAATGATCGATTGAATTGATTGAACGAGGAAGTTCCAGAAAATTGGCAGATACAGAAGGGTATCTGGTACCCATTTGTTTGTTGGAAATTTCGAATGGATTCTACTCTTAATTGGCTTACAACCTAATACTTTGTTACGTTGATGCTGTTTTGGTTGTTGAGTATAGTGGGTACTCTTTCCAGGTTCAGGACAAAATTTAGGAGATATACCGGTGTAGTGATGATAAGTATCTGGCGATTCATGCTGTTGTTTCTGCTTCTGAATCTGCTCAGCGGATATACATTCTCCACTGAGCCGCCAGAGTATTGTAAAAGTACTACTAATGCTGATGCCAGAGCATGTTTTGCCTCGCATCCCTTCTATTGTGATAGCACAAGCTTTGCCAACTCAGGAGCATGTTTCCTGATTAATGCATGTTACTGTGAAAGCGATAGCAATGCGAATTCGGGTGCGTGCTTCATATCACATCCAACATATTGCAGCAGCTCGAGCTACGCCAACTCAGGTGCCTGCTTCCTGGCTAACGAAGCCTATTGCGAAAGCGATAGCTACGCCAATTCCGGTGCATGTTTCGTATCGCACCCATCCTATTGCAGCAGCTCTAGCTACGCCAATGCGTCTGCCTGCTCGGGTGCAAGGCCGGCTTACTGTGAAGACAGCATTTACGCAAACTCGAAAGCATGTTCCCGTTTAGTCAAGCCTAGACCTGGTCAAGTTTTAGAGGTTGCTCGCCGCTTGGGGATGCCAGTAGATGTGAACAGCCTCATGCGTGAGTTGATGAAATAATCAGCAATGTAGGAGCGGTAACGATTAGTAAGGGCTGGCTCAAAGCCATGATCTAATATAGTCTCAATGCGCCTGCCTCGCTGATTTATACACCTTTGCTCCATACGCTTACTGTTTTTTAAGTTAAAAGTGGTAGTGTGCACCGATTCCAATATACTCAGCTTTCTCTTTGTAAAACTGACCAGTGGGAGAGTTACCGTTAAAATACTCTATCAGAAACTGCAGCTTGCGACCAAATACCTGGTGGTTGTCGAACTGAAATCCGGCTCTGGCGGATACATCCACATTCCAATCGTTTTGTTGGTGATTCTTTAAGTCAACAGCCAATATGGGTCTCATTGCGGCAAAATCGAGACGCCAAGGACTTCTGAATTCAAGCCCATATTGAATTGACCAGGGTTTAATGGTTGATGGATGTTTATGGAAAATACCACCCCCTCCGCCGTAGACTCGGATTCCGTATGGCAGCTCATATGAGAGCTTAAGGTCAGCACCTTCATAACTGAGATTGACGCGCTCTAACTGAGTTCTCAGTAAAAATTCATCGCCAAGATGCGAGCTTTGATGGAAAACACGGGCAAAAGCGGAAAGTTGGCCCGTTCGAATGCTTGAGTAAACAGAAGCAATAAAATCAGTATTGATCAGATCGGAAGATTTTGCATCGAGATTGAAGTCACTAAAGACGCCAGCCTGCAGCCCTGCTTCCCATTGAATGGTGGTTTGGCCCAGATTGGCGCGGTAGAAGGGAATAGTTTCGCCGAAGCTGACTGAACCATTATTATCTCCATCAATATCGGCACCTACATAATTGCGATAACTGGCGGAGAAATGTGCCCAGCGCGGGTCGGCCAGTAATGGCATGAATAAATGGCCGGTTGGTAAAAACCCCGTAGGAAAAACTTCTGCGACTTTCCCAGAGGGAGTTACCGGCACTTCCTGTTTAGCTGGCGGTGGAGAAACCGCCAGCTTTTGTTGAAGATCACCCTCCACCAACTCAACACCCGTTACTCCCGGAATTTCAGATAACATTTGTTGAACTTGAGCACGATCTTCCGGTGACAGGTTAGGTACTGGCAAGGTAATGACACCGTTGCGTACCACCAAGGAAGAGAGATCAAGTTCAAAATCGCGTTTGAGAATCCCCGTGGCATAACCTGCAATATAAGAGTCATCTGGAACTACTTCACTGTAAATGGGGGATGACAGGAACAAAGTGATTCCAAGAAGAATAAAGAACCGTACAGCACGCATCATTTTTGCCATGATATTTTTTGTCGGTGTTTATCGTCATGTAAAGATAGCAGTTTTTCCATCATTGCGCATTCGTGATTAGCCGATTAAAAATAGTCAAATTTGCTAGTCAGATTCCATTTTTGTTGAAAAACAGCAGCCAGGTCTTTTTCAGTAGAGTGTGGTTTCCTGCTCGTTGTTGTGGTCAGTGTCTTTGGCTAGATCGCCGAAATTACCGCGTATGCTGCCGCTGATAACTTCAACGCAGCTTTTCCAGAAGCCAGCCGAGAGCAGCTGCAGGCCACGGAAATACCTGTTCGACATCACTGTTGGCGCGCTATATCGACAAGTAATACCTAATCCTTCCTCATCGAGATTGACGGTCTTGTGCCACATCCATGCCGGAAAAAACAAAACATCTCCCGGGTGCAGATCGAATTCATAGCGCGGTGCGTATTCCACCAGTGCATAGGCATCACGATCGCTTGGTTCGCCTTGTTCATCAGCGCGAAAAGCTGCAAAACGTCGCATACCATTGCCACGTGCAGTTGGATATAACAACCAGGAATATTCGGATTCAATCAACGTCCAGTGTTTGGATCCCGATACAGCTAGATACCAGTTGAGACCTTCCTCGCAGTGGTAATTGGCATTTAACCCTTTACCCAAACCAAGTATGAGAAAACTCAGAATGGGTTTGGATGGCCGGCCCATCACAGGAAAATAGGCATGCGACCGCGGAATATCAAAATATTGGTAGAAGGCTGGGTTTTGGTCGAGCAATAGTTGTTGCGGGATAAAATCACGGCGTTGATCGAGGGTGACCTGACTGAGTGACGTGTTAATTATCTTCTTGGTGTTCTTGTCCAGAGCCTGCACTATGGTGTCTGGAAATCGCTCCGCTAATCTTGTGAGTGTCCAGTCCTGGGGTGCATTTTCTACAAAGCCTCGTAAAATGCACGGAATGGAGCGTTTGACGTGCTCACGGTAAAACCGGTGCGGCTCAATCTCACCAGGATGATATTCCGCAATATCTAGAACTAGTCGGCGCGGTAGGTTATAGTTTTGCAATCTTTGTAGCATTCGCTGCTCTGTTCGCTGCCGCGTCTTTCGTAACATGTTAGGATTACTAGTGAGATGTTGCCACAACATGATGCTCTTCAGCGTCAACACATTTCCATACCCCAACGGCAGTCTCACTACACCGCGTTTACCCATTCGCTCCACAAGAAACATGCGCAAGAAAAATTGTTGCTCTATCACCAATTGCCACGTAGCATATAAAAACGTCACTACTCCAGCTAGCAGGGTAGCTACTATGTCTCTCGCAGACGCCAGAGTTGTTCTTTTCAGTGTTTTGTCAGCAATCTCCATCGAATACCTCCTTTGGTTTTCTTCTCAATGTTTAATTTCAGCTTGAGAATTGATTCCTGCAAAAAACTTCATCATCCATTCAGCCAAAGTATTCTGGCGTTAGAACAAGTCTGAACAAAATAATTGGTTCAGAATGTCTTAATGTTTGTGCCAATTTTATGATTGACACTTGAAGCAGAGCAGAAGCAATGAATCAAACTGTTTCAGTTTTGTTTCATGTTGATGCTAAGGAATAACAAAGAGGCAAGCAATAATGCATAAGCCTACAATTTTTATTCCTTGGCAATACAATAGTTAAATTGAAAAAAAAGAGCAAGCGATCTTACTGGCGCACTATTAATCCAGTCAGATAAAGTTTTAACAATTAGATTAAATTGATAGCAATAAACTAGATGCAAGAGTATTGTTTTTGTCATGAGTGGTTCCAACCTCTGGCAGTATTAACACGCCAATCTCATGCTATATTGCGTGGACTTACCTCATACTTTCTGGTTAGTGAGGCTCGGTCTTGTTGAAAACTCGCGACATCTTTGATCAACAGTTACAGGAAAGGCGAGCCAGTATTAGTCAGTATTAAATAGTTAACACTTATGAAAGATGAAGCCTGTATTCCCTTTTTGCAGTGGGTCCTGCCGCAGATGCAGCTGCGTTGGCAGGGTTTTTGTCGGGTTAGAAAACAAGTATGTAAACGTATAGGTCAGCGTATTAACCAATTAGGTCTGTTGGATGAATTGGCTTATCGTGATTATTTGCTTAATCATGTCTCTGAATGGCAAACCCTGGCCACCTTGTGTCATGTCACTATCTCGCGTTTTTATCGCGATAAAGTCGTTTTTAATCGACTTGGAAGTGAATTAATACCCCGATTATGTGCTCAGCTGCAGCTGCGAGGAGAAAAATACTTATATTGCTGGTGTGCAGGCTGTGCCAGAGGTGAAGAGGCTTATAGCCTGGTATTACTCTGGACTTTTGTTTTGCATGATCGCTACCCGGAAATTGTAATTTCAATTACTGCAACAGATATTGAGCCACTCATGATTCAACAGGCACGCAAAGCGTGCTATCCATTTAGCAGTGTGAAGAATTTAGCACCTGAATGGCGTCAAAAAGCGTTCAGACAAATCAATGATCGATATTGTCTGTCCCCCATTTATCAGCCCCCAATCACTTTCTCAGTAGGCGATGTAGAGCAAGTTGTAGACATGCGATCTTATCATTTGGTGCTGTGCCGCAACCTGGTGTTCACCTATTTCAGCTTGGAGAGACAAGTGCAATTTCTACATAAATTACAAACACGACTATTAGAAGGAAGTGTATTAGTATTGGGTGCGCATGAGCGCTTGCCTGAAGGGATAAGCGGGTGGCATCAGTGGCAGTCACGATTACCGATCTATGTGCGTGAATAGGAAATCCTCATATTCTCAATTTGTAGATAGGCATTGCCAATCAGTCATTTATCGGCTGGATGCCGTATTTCTTATTGGCATGTAGGATGGACTTGATGATTGTAGCCATATTGACGAGGCTAACGACCGGTATCAATGTGTAATTGCAAAATCTTCAGTAAATGTTCGCGATCGATCCAGCCAGCAATTTTCCCCTCGTCGACCACAGGCACTTGGTTGATGCCATTCTCATTCATGATTTGTAATACCTCAAGGATACTGTTAGTAGGTTGGGCGATATAAAGACGTTTGAGCGGGGTCATGATCTCGCGCACTGGCGTGCTCGACCATTGCTCACGTGGACACTTAACAACATCACTTAGTGATACTAGGCCGATAGTCTGGTTATCTTTAATCACTAAACACGCACGGTGGCCGGTTAGCAACATTTTTTCATCTATCCAGGATAGTATGCTCATGTCCGCAGCTATCGTCGGCACTTCTTTTTGTATTACATCACCAACAGATACATGGCCAGCCAGGTGTTCCCTGAAATAAGCACGCTTGCTGTCCTCTGCCACGGCAAGCAAGAACCAGCTTATCCCAATTAACCATAGACCATTGACCAGCATGGCTGGCTGCAAGGCTATCAGCATCCCAGTAATCATTATGCCATAGGCGATTATCTTGCCACTCATTACAGCCCATTGCATTCCTTTAACAGCATTTCCAGTGACTCTCCATATCAGGGCACGGAAAACACGACCACCATCCATTGGAAAACCAGGTATTAAATTAAAGATCGCCACCACCAAGTTAATAGTTGTTAGCCAATCGAGTACTGCCGTGGCGGTTTCGCTGTATGGCATTAGCCAAAGCTTAAGTAAATAAAACAGACCCGCGAGTGCAAAGCTTACCAGGGGCCCTGCAATCGCAATGAAGAATTCGGTTGCGGCAGTATCTGCATCCTTTCCAGTTTGTGCCACACCCCCGAAAACAAAGAGCGTAATGGCGCGTACCTTGATTCCGCGAGCTATCGCTACCAGACTGTGGCCTAACTCATGCAAGATGACGCTGGCAAAAAACAGCAGTGTGGCCAACAAAGCGGTCAGAAATGTGCCATGACTGCTCCACTCTGGATGGGCATTTCTAAATACAACGAAAAGTGAACTGATTAGCAAAAAGAAGACGATAAGCCACGTATAGTGCACTCCGATACGTATACCAAAAACAGTGCCGAGACGAAAAGAAGATTCCAGCATTCAATTTTCCTTCGATGAAGCAGTAACAGACACACTATACTCCTTAAATCCTTCTAGAGAGAATCAGTGCAAACAATTGGAATTATTGATAGCTTGCAAAATCAGGTATGGCGTTTAACAGCAATTCGGATAAAATCACGGCTATTACATTGACCTGACTTTAAATTACCATGGGTGAATGACTCACTGTACTTATGCAGCCAAGGTTGGCGACCAATTAGATCGTGGAGCGTATGAAAAAAACCAATGCAGAGAGCAATCTAATCAGCAAGCAGTAAAAGTGATATAGCTTTTGAAATATTGCAGATAAGCAGGATGAGGAAAAAAAGCTCAGGGTAATTGATGATCATGCAAGGGATGGATGATATCTATCATTTAAGTTTGCCACTTGTGTGTGATCTGTTCAGCAGCAATTGAAGGCTGATTGGATATCAAATTTGGTCCTATGATTTACGTTCCTCCTAAATCCTAGGCTGTTTTGAGACTTTGCGATTGCGATGTAAGTGACGACCATGAATAAGTTAATTTATATGCTGTTCAGCAGCAGAGTGTTTCATTTTGGCTATTGACAGGACAAGCTGATGGGTGAGCTCATTAATACATGACTTCATTGATTGATACATTGATTTGCATAATTGCAGAAAGGATAGGTTCCATGTTTGCGGTGAAAGGTTTAAGGAGAGAAGGATTTTTTGTCCTTGCTGTATTGTTGTTAATCTCCCTGGTAAGCCAGGTACAGGCGAATCCTCGCCATGCATCTATCGTGATCGATGTGGATACGGCTCAAGTGCTTCACGAGTCACATGCTGATGCCAGTCGTTACCCGGCTTCTCTAACCAAGATGATGACGCTCTACATGTTATTCCAGGCGATGGAGAAAAGTAAGATGAGTCTTGATACTTCCATGCGGATATCGGCTCATGCAGCGTCCATGCCGCCGACCAATATCAGACTGCGATCGGGTGATACCCTTAGCGTGCGTGATGCGATTCCAGCGTTGATCGTGCGCTCCGCCAATGATGTGGCAGCGGTGGTAGCTGAGGCGTTGGGTGGTACTGAAGCTAACTTTGGCCGCATGATGACGGAGAAAGCACGCAAGCTTGGCATGCATTCCACCACCTTCCGCAATGCCTCCGGTCTGCCGCACAGTGAGCAGAGAACTACGGCACGGGATATGGCGATCTTATCTACGCGGTTGATGAAGGATTTTCCTCAGCATTACCATTATTTTTCGACCCAGTCGTTTCGTTACAAAGGTATTACCTATAACAGTCACAACCGTATGGTACGAAGCATACCTGGTGTAGATGGTCTGAAAACCGGCTTTATCCGGGCTTCTGGCTTCAATGTGGCTACTTCTGCCAAGCGAGGTAACCGACGGGTGGTTGGGGTGGTGATGGGTGGACAAAGTGCCGCCTCGCGCGATCAGCATATGACCCAGTTGCTGGATCGCAGCTTTACGCCGTCAGTTGCGACCAAGTCAGTTCGTAATGTCAGCAATATAGATGCGGCGCCAGCCGTAGCCATGAGAGCCAGTATGTCGGCTCCTGTCTCCAAACCGGCTTCCTTTCAGCCAAGGACTCTCGAGCCGGCTATGATGCAACGACCTGCTCAGTCAGAGGCCACTGTTGCGTCCCGGAGGGCTATCGTGGTGGATAGCAACAACAGATGGGGAATTCAAATAGGTTCCTATGAGGCGTATGACCGAGCCCAGGCCCAGGCGCAAGCTGCCACCCGCTGGGTAACAGGTGAAGTGGTGGTAACTGAGGTTGAGGTTAGCAATCGCAAGCTCTATCGAGCTCAGTTGGTGGGTTTGCAGAGAAACGAAGCACATACTGCCTGCCAGAGTCTGGTCCGGCAGGGAATAGACTGCCTCGTGGTACGATCCCATGGTTAATTTACCTGCATGATTTTACTGGCTAATGGAAAGCACAATTTAATTTTCTTGCTTACTTTGACATCAAAGGGCGCTGTTTTTGCTACCAGTATCATCAAGTTAGGTGATTGCTAAATAATAGCTGATGAGTCTTCATACAAAAAATAAGGATTGGGGTGCAAGGAAATCAGGGACATAAAGGATTAAACCTAAATTCCTCAGTTGGAATTTATGATGAAAATAGCTGTAATCTAATACTATCAATGGTTCCCGGTTAAAAATGTTAACTGCTCCTCAGTTATAGTAAACAAGCTAAAAGCAAGGCGTGACAACACTTTTAGCAGATTTTGATTATTTCACTAAAATCTCGCCTGATTGGTGATGCCATGGATCTATGAAAGCACCTTAATCAGTAGGGTTCTTGAGCGATTTAAGAGATTTCAACTGAGGAATTTAGGTTAAACCTAGAAACTGCAGTTGACCGTTTGATTGGAGAGTTAAGCCCATGACAAATGAGGCCTTTTCGAAATTTTCTTATTCACCAGCATAGTGAGGTCGCTACGAAGTGCATCATATGTCGCTGCAGGCGCGAATGCAGCGTTGTGCTTCGTTGCAGAGGATGTCCTGCGGTCTCATTGCGCCTTGTCTTCCACCTGGATCATCACCCGCTCCACCCCATCCAACTGCGGTTTCTAGGATAAACACTTAGTCGCGCAGACTCTAATGACTGCTCAGTTTCTACTGACGCAGCTAAGTTATGTTAGTATTGCTAGGGTCTGTTGACATTTCACATAGGTAGCCAGAGATATCCACACGCGATGGCTACCATACTTTCGTAATTTCTCTTTAGTTTGTCATATCGCGTGGCTACTGCCCGATACTGCTTTAGGCGGGCAAAGGTGTTTTCCACCAAATGCCGATATCTATACAAGCCCCAATCCATATCTGCGTTACCCTTCAACGAATTGCGCTTTCCTAGGATCACAGCCTTGGCTCCCTTCTTTACTATCTGTTCACGTATACACTCACTGTCATAGCCCTTATCCGCTACCATCGCTTGCGCATCAGGTATAGCAGATCCCATATAAAACGATTTAAATTTCATAAGCGGCAAAGAGCTGCTCGACGGAACAACCTTCTCTTTTTCTGATGGCTTTGGCCTGAGCCCATTTTGGTTCAATATCATTAAAGTCTGGAGAATAAGACGGTGAATATTCAAGCGTATGCCCGGCATTGGCAATGGCGGTTTTGATATCCTGCCGTTTGTGGAAGGTCGCGTTGTCCATGACAATCACGCAAGCGGACAGGAGCTTGGGCAAAAGGTCCTGCGTCACCCACGCATAGAAGATGTCGGCGTTGATATTGGCGGTAAACAGGCCCACGGTCAGGAGCGTCCCTTTGATCAGAGCACCGATGACATTGGTTCGGCCTCTTGCATGCCAATCTTTTACACCATGGCAGCGTTGACCCACAGGCGCATAGCCATGCGTACGCGGCATGTCATGCGCAAAGCCGCTTTCATCAAGGTAAACGATGACGCGGCCTTCGCGCTCATAGCCTTCAATTTTCTGCCGGAAGATGCGCCGCTCTGCTTCGCTGGCCTTTGGATGACGCAGGCTTTTTTTTATAAGTCACACCCAGACGCTTTAAAGCGTGATTGATGCCTTGGGTGCTGACGCCAAGCCGTTTGGCGCGCTCGTACTGATACGCGTCCGGATGGTCTTTGACGTCCTGCGCCAACATCTCCATGTCGATCTTGGTTGCAGGCTTGTTACGGGTGGTCCTGGGATCGGGAGTTTTGATCCAACGCATCACGCTGGCTACCCCTACACAAAAACGCTGCGCCACTTGCGCGATTGAGAGGTTCTCCTTCTCGCGAACGGATAATACTTTACGGCGAAATGATATCGGATAGGTCATCCGTAAATTATAATCAATTTATTGGGGATATGCTATAATTTGGCAATCAGCTCCGATGCTACAGAACAATCATTCACTTCTCCACCGGTAATCTCAAACTCAACCGGCAAACCACAACTATCAACCGCCAGATGGATCTTCGTCGTGTTGCCCGTACGGCTTTTCCCGATGGCTTGGGCTTCTTGACCTACCGCGCCTGCACTATGCTGATGTGCTTTAACATCGCTGCCATCAATAAATCCCCACTCCCAATCCGGATCAATCATCAGTGCCTTGAAAATCCTGCTCCACTTATTGCTGGATGACCAGGCATTGAATCTTTGGTAGATGGAATTCCAGCATCCAAACACTTCAGGCTAAGTCTCGCCACGGACAACCAACTCGCATTCGGTATAGCACGCCTTCTACCGTCATGCGCAGATTGCGCTTGTTATAAATCGCTTCTTGAAGCAGAATCTTCTCTAGCTTCGGCCAGAACTCATCTTTGAGCATCAATCGGGGCATCGCAAACTCGTCTTATTTGGTGTGAGAACCTCAATATTACGAGTTTGCTTTTATTTATGAAATACTTATCTCAAAACGTCAACAGAGCCTAGGATAATTCATCCTGCTCGTTAGTACTCCCAATGGGTTGCAAGGGTGGCGGCATAACAACACATGAGCAGACGGCATGTATTTCATCATAAACCTGCTGTAGCTTGTCAGCATAGCGCTGGGAAAAGTGAAAAGGCACCAGTCTGGCAACTTCAGCAGCCGTTGCGATTTCGCCACAAGCGCGTGTAGTTAAATGACCAGTCTGCGCGGCTTGGTTGACATCTGCTTCCATAAAACAAGCTTCGCAGAAAAGGGTATGGGCATATCGAGCTAAAGCCTGTAGACGCAGGCGATTATCTACGGTATCAGCAAAATCGGTTGCATAAACTAATTTCTTGCCTGGCTTGATCAGGGTCAGATCAGCTGCGATAGCAGCCACACTGGTCATCGTCCCGTCAGGCAGAGTAATGATTGTTTTGTCATTTCCGGCCAACAGGTGTTTTTTCAACTGGGTCAACCAAGGCCCTGGCTTCAGGTTATGTGCTTGCAGGTAATCTTTGCGGATATTGATTTCCTTCGTCAGTTCGAAGGCATAGGCCAGCACTGGTGTATGGTGATCTAGCAGTTGTGCTCGAATTCGGAAACCCGGATCTTGCAGGATCACTCCTGCTTCCAACTTGATCTCGTCGAACTGCACACATGCTTCCTGGCCTGCTTGCAGGTGAAAGCGCAACAAACGGTCTGTATGCACTTCTGCTACCTCAAAGCGGGGTGCGCGCTCACCGATCCGATCCCATAGTATACCTTGCAGGAAACCTTTGATATGTTGAGCCAATCCTGGCGGCCCATACAGGCGGCATGGCGGAAACTCTCCAATGCGTGAACGCAAGAACATTATGAAGCCACCAATATGGTCGATATGAGCATGACTGATGAAAACATCCGTTACCTGATGGGCAATGCGTGCTGACAGACGCACACCCTCTCCCAAATCGAACAACAGGCTTCGCCTTTGCTGCCGCAAGCGCACGTGCAATAGTGGATCGCCAAAAATCCCATTGATCAGACAGAAATCGATTTGACCGACTCGCCCCATCACTCGCATCCCACTATTTTGCTGGGGTGGGCCGCTTATATTAGAGGCCGGTATATATTCTAGCGGTTCTGCCGCAAACGGTACTGCTGTTTCCACTAGGCCGCTGAGCGAACGCTGCGCATCTCGGATCAATAAACTATCGAAAGCGTGCGGTAGGTATGGCAGCCTGACAGTTAATTGCTTTCCGTACAAATGCTTCACTTCGGCCATGACCTGGGTCTGATTGCGATTCAATAGTGCGACCTGTCTTCCTGCCCAGGCACTGGCTTCGCCTAAAGGGGGCGGTGTGCCGATAATATTTACTTGCGTAAGATCGACCGTTTGTTCAATACCACGCTTAAGGTAGTTATTCCATAGCTTTGTACGCTGGTGAGCGCGACTACGTTGCCCTGGTCGCCTGGCCTCCACGCTGGCTTGGACTACGAAGAGCTGGTTCGTCAAGCTACGCAGTTCATCTAGCAGCGCTGGATGTCGATCGGCCGCAGTAAGCACGAGCACAGCATCGACAGCTACCACCTCAAACAAACCCTGTAACAATTCGCTGCCGGCAACGCCACGGGTTACGCCAGGGGCATCAATTAACAGTACGTCGTAATCAAACGATTGTATAAGGTGTCGTATCGCTAAAACCAACGGCAGACGGAAACGACCTGCATTGAAACTGCAGATAGCTTCATAATTGCAAATCTGCCAGTCATCCGATTGCCATCTGGCGAGAGAAACAGCACCTGGAAAACCAAAGGCGGGCGAACCGGGATCGGCACAGATACAATAACAGCTTCGACCAGCCTTGTTGAGTTCGTGCGCCAACTGCGCTGCCAATGTTGATTTGCCGACTCCAGGTGGGCCATACAACAATATTCGCCGGTTGTGCGTTAACACGGTGGTGGCGATATCAGCCGCACGATACGCTAAAACAGTCAAGTTGTGTCTGATATCGCTATACATGCATTATTACTCCTTGCGCGCAAAAAGCTTGATGACTTTTGATCTTATTTTGATCGCAAAAGTTTTTTAACTGAGGCAGTTTTCAATCATTTTCAAAGACAAAGATGGAAAAAGTTAAGCTAGGTTTTGTTAAACACAGAATTGCATCGCTTCAAGGTTGATGATGCGCAGCATCCTGAGTAATATTGCTTAATCTGCTGAATGAGTAGCTTTTTGCTATCAAAGCTCTCGTCCTAGACCTTGGCTGACACGACTCCGTAGGTGGACAAAGAGCAAGCTGCAGCAGCTAGGTCATTGAGGTGGTAAAAAGAGTAAAGCGATTAAGGGATATAAATTTACTCTAACCCAATAATGGGAGATGTAATTTATGACTAAGCGTGAATTCTTCGGCGTAACTATTGAATGTGTTCAGGGAAATATTGCGGCTCAACCTGATATGGATGCCATTGTTAACGCGGCTAACGCCATGTTGCGAATGGGAGGGGGTGTGGCAGGCGCGATTCATCGGGGAGCGGGCCCTGGCCTCGAAGAGGAATGCCGCAGGCTCGCACCTATTCAGCCTGGCCAGACGGTCATAACCGGCGCACATAATCTGCCAAACCGCTATGTTATTCATTGTCTTGGGCCAGTCTACGGTAAAGATGACCCTTCTGATCAGCTGCTATCCTCTTGTTATCGTAAGGCGTTGCAACTGGCCGAGAATAATCGCATCCGATCCATTGCTTTTCCGGCAATCTCGACGGGCTTTTTTGGCTACCCATTGGAATTAGCTACCAGGATCGCTTTTCAGACAATTTTAGATATGCTTCCCAGGCTCTTGATTGTTAAGCATATTCGCTTTGTTTTGTTTGGCGAGGCTGATCAACAGCTATACGAGCAAATTCTTGACGAGTTCGAAGAAACATGATTAGGTATAAAAAGCATCAATGCTAAATTGTACGATTCAAAATTTATGAACTCAGAGTGAGTAGGTAGATATAACGCAGGGTAGACATAAATTTATGTAATTGCGATTTGCAATTACATGCATGCTGGTCATTTTTAAATACTATTCACCCGAAGTAACGAATTGCGTCAGAACATCAAAGCATTACCGGATTGAAATGAGAGACAATTTTTCTGGAGAAGTTTAAACCTAAAATTGCGGCTTATTAACCGTTAATTCATTCTATTTTTATAAGGTTGTCATTTTTTTTATCCCTCGATGGGAATTCCATTTTTAAGGAGAACAGATATGAAAAAAATGCTGTCAACTATTTCAATGTACTTCATTATGCTCGTTGTCTTCATTGGGACATGTTTTGCAGAAAACAATCAGGATGTGACAGAGGGGCGCGACGTTTGGTTCAAGAGCACTTTCGGTGGTGAGTATTTTTTCAGTATTATTTTGCCTAACCCGCCTTTCAGTCTCCGTCTTGGTTTTGATCAAATGTTAACCACGCCACGAGATAGCCGTTTCGATGAGTATGGAGTTATCAATGACCCAGATTGCACACCAGGCGATGCATTGACCGGTTATCTCGATAAATGTGCTGATCCCGAGTCTACCGGTGTCATTGGGGTGCGCAAATTTCCCAATCCTTCCGGAGGGGCTCCACTCATTGGTGTTACTTGTGCTGCTTGTCACGCGGGGTTTGATCCTGTGCGCCCCCCTTCAAACCCGAATCATCCACAACAGGAAAATATTCACCCCACCGTGGGCAATCAGTTTCTGCAGATCGGGAAGATCTTCAAGGGCCACCTTTCACCGCACGATCCCCGCTACCAGATTTTTACCAGTTGGGCGCCAGGCACAGTAGACACCACCTTATTAGAAAACGATCATATCAATAACCCTGGGATGATTACGCCGATCTGGTCCGTACCAGATCGTCCGTTTTTCGATGTGACTATTAATGGCGACCCTGCTCGTGTTCATCGCAGCGGGCAGGGGGGGGGAGGACGATATCGGTTGTGAGCAGGCAGCAATTCGTGTTTATTTCAACATAGGCATGTGTGCTGCAGAGTGCATGATTGGGCATCTTGCCAATGGCCCCGGAGGAAGCCAGACGCCCATCGATCTTGCCGAGTGCAGGCAGGTATGTCCTGATCTCTTGAAGGCAGAAGAGACAGTAGGGAAACTCTGCGCTTTTCTCCAGACTCCTCGTCCTCCAAGTCTGGTGAATGCTTCGGAAGGTTCTAACTTTATCGACTGGAAGGTCGTTGGCACAGGTAAGAAAGTCTTCTCGCGTGCGTGCGAATCATGCCATTCAGATGGAGACCATTCTATCAAGCACAACGTGCTCTCCGATGATTTGATTCACCCATTCTCGGAAATTGGTACGAATAGTTGCCGTGCCCGTACTACAAACTGGATGGCTGGACATATCTGGGCAGCCTTTTCCTCGGACCAATACAAGGAGCGGCCTACTGGCGGACCAGGTTTCTACCGCGACATGCCCCTGGTTGGCATCTGGGCAACAGCCCCGTTCTTCCACAATAATAGATTGGGCCGCAACACTGGCGATTCGTCAGTCGCCGGTCGTATCGCAGCTTATCAGGACGCGATGGATCTGTTGCTAAATCCTGAAAAACGGGACGAACCCGGCTCGATCCAGCGAACTACCGACTTAGTGCAATTGCCAACTCCATCCGGTGTTGTGACGCTTCCAACCGGAACGCCTATTGCTCAGTTCGCCAATATCGATCCCAATAGTGGTACTAATCTCTGCCCGGATTTCATTGAAAACCAAGGGCACTATTTTGGAGTAGAACTTTCCAACGAGGAGAAATATGCTCTGACGGAGTTCTTGAAGACACGTTGACGTGGCGAAGCGTTGCTTATAACGAGCGAATTGGTTCAAGGCTGCAATGCAGCCTTGCCTGATACGGAAGGCAGGATCAACATGTCTAGCGCGATGCCTTCCGACCTTTATTAATTTACTTTGGCATCAGTTATGCGGAAATTATCCTAAAAAACTGCGGTTGGAAGGGTGGGGCGTGTGTGATTCATGTGCGAGCAAGGCGCAATGAGAGCGCAAGGCCGTCCTCTGCAACGAAGCGCAACGCTGCATTCGTGCCTGCAGCGACATATATTACACCTCGTAGCGGCTTTATCATTTTGGTGAATGAGAAAATTTCGAAGATGCTTCTATAATCAAGCGAGCAATTGCGGTTTTAGGATTATTCATGAATATTGAAAATAAGATCAATACGCTTATCTTGGGAGAAAAATGGGAATTAATCCCGTAACGGTGGATACCTCACCGATCCGGTTGGTAATTCATGGCGGCGCCGGCGCTATCAAGCGTTGCAAATTGACAGCAGAACTCGAGCAGGCTTACACGCAGGCGCTTGCTCAATCTCTGATGGCTGGCTATGCGGTGCTTACAGCTGGTGGCAGCAGCATTGATGCTGTGATTGCGGCAATCGTGGTGATGGAAGATTCACCCTTGTTTAATGCTGGCAAGGGCTCGGTGTTCAGCCATGCTGGCCGCAACGAACTGGAGGCATCGATTATGGAGGGTTCCACACTCATGGCTGGCGCTGTTGCTGCGGTCACAACGATCCGCAATCCCATCCTCGCCGCTCATGCCGTGATGACAAAAAGCACGCATGTGATGCTGATGGGCGAGGGTGCTGAAACTTTCGCTGCTGAACAGGGTCTTGCGATCGTAGATCCGTCTTATTTTTATACACAATACCGCTGGGATCAGTTGCAAAAAGCGATTGCCAAAGAACGCGTGCTGCGCGATCACGATGCTGGCCCGGCTACGCCATTGCCAGGTGAGAATGAAAAGCGCGGCACGGTTGGTGCAGTGGCGCTGGATCGTCGCGGCAATCTCGCTGCAGGCACATCAACTGGTGGACTCACAAATAAGCGTTTCGGACGCGTGGGGGATTCACCAATCATAGGCGCTGGCACTTATGCGGATAATCGCTCAGTTGCCGTATCTGCAACCGGCACAGGAGAAATGTTCATCCGGGCTGCAGCAGCGTACAATACGGCGGCACAGGTACGATTGCAACACAAACCAATTATCGAGGCGGCTGATAATGTACTGACGGATATTGCCGCCATCGGTGGTGATGGTGGCTTGATTGTGTTGGATGCAAAAGGTAATTATGCCATGTGCTTCAATACAACTGGAATGTACCGTGGTGTCATCAGTAATGATGGTATCGCACGGGTGGGCATTTTCTCAGAAGCTGAAACACCTGTATCGGAAAGGCGGATATGCGGATTTTAATTTCTTTAATTCTGACTCATCAGGCTTAAAATTTTTGGCTCCTTTCTTTTTTTACCTTCCACTTAATGGTTATATAAGTACCTAAATATGCGCCTAGGAAGGCAGCAGATATGTAGATTTTATTCTCGACATAATTAGTGACGGTAAATGCTGTGACTAGAATAATCATAGCTGACCAGAATGCAGCAGGGTGTGCTCTTCTTTCCTCTACATCAATGAAATAGAGTGTCCAACACACATCTGCAAGTGCCATTGCGATCATAATTAATAAAAAAGTGACAATTGAAAATTCCATACAATCACCCTAAAAATAATCTTACACACTGAATGAGTCGAGTAGCCTTTAGGCGGTTGTCTGTGCCATTTTGAGACAGAATATTTGCATACAGAACGCGCCTATGATGACAATAGTATCGTGCAGCATGTCTACACGTTATGCCATAGCTTCAGCACTCTTCCTCGCTGCTATTCAAATTCGAAGCTTCACCCTTAGGACTACTCTTTCATGCGGCGCTATCCAATTAAGACGAATAAACCTTCCTACATACTTAGCCAAGCATACCCCCGCTGCCAGTGATCGATCGGGGTTACTGATTTTGGATGAGTAGTATTCGCAAATCCGATGACCTTTCCTTGATAACGTGTCGGACCACAAATTGACAAATGCCCATTGTTCTCTCTGATTTGTAGGCTTCCTCCGATCGAGTTCGTGATGATCGGCAGCGTTATCCCAAATACTTTAGCCGCTACGTAAGCACTCGCTGCGCTTCCTGTTCCACAACTTTTAGTGACATCCTCGACACCCATCTCATACGTGCGTACCGAAATGCCTTCCTGGTCGCGCCAGATGAAATCAACATTGACGCCTTCCGGGTGATCGACGAGCTCACATAATGACTGTTCTTCCCGCAAGGATTTACCCAATACTCTTGCGGTTTCCATATCAAGCTCAGAACCAATCACCACTACGTGCGGGACACCGGTAAAGACGAAATGAAGCTGATGATCAATCTGCCGGTAGTTTCGTGCTTCACCGAGATTCGCTTCGACAAGATCATCGTGTACGAGCACATCCTTCTTTCCGTCGCCGGTGATGATAGAAAATATGTCGCTGGAAATATAGGTGTCACGCAAATAACGTGTCGCACATCGTAAGCCATTGCCGCACATGGTCTCTTCGGTGCCATCACAATCAAAAATCCTCATCGTCGGGAGCCCTTGCTGTCGATCCAGATAAATAACACCATCGGTCTCGTGCTGCATTGCTAATGCGTTTGAAATCTGCGAGCGATCAAAACCAGCCAGAGGAGTTCTCATCTCATCAACTATCAAGAAAGAATTGCCACACCCATCCATTTTTGTTGCTTTGATTCTCATAGTTCTATTTCCTTTATGAGCTGATTAATAAGTGTTGTGTGGAATAACAAGGGATATAAATATCCCTGCGTTTAACTACGGTTTAAACCCCATCCGTCTTGTAAGATGTACTTGAGCAACACCTGAAATAAATTCATCTTGAACCATGCCAGCCAGGACAAAGCCATTTTTAAGATAGAACCGCAAGCTTTCATTTGCATCGGCATCAGTAATGACATTGAGGATTCTTCCTCCTTGCTTCTCAATCTCAGCAAAGATGCTATCTAACATCAGAGAGCCATATCCTTTGCCACGATGATGCTTGTCGACTGCAATGGTTAATAGGTGATAGGTATCAACCGTTTTTCTAACAATCACATAGCCGACAGGATTGCCATTGTCCATTGCGCAGAGTCCAAAGCACTTGCCGGAAGAGATGTCTACCAGTTCATCATGAATTGCAGATTGGTACATAGGACCAATATCCTGCAAAGCAATCTTCTCAAGAGCAGGATAAAATTCTTTCGTAATAGGTACAATCATGATTGCCCTTGTTTTGTTTGCTGTTTACCTAGAAGGGTATACTGCCGGTCTCGATGGATAATCGTGCCAGCTTTGGTTGCTTGTTCGATGGCGGAATCCGCTAATTCCTCAAGCAATTCGATCTTTCCTTTGAATCGTTCTGGGTACAGAGGGGAGAGCCGCTGCACGGCTGTGTTGACGATCAGCGCAACCATATCATTGTGTGCGATGTTCGCGTGACGGCACATATTGGTGAGATCAGCTTCAGTGGGATGAATACCAGGAATTACATTGGCTTCAAGGAAATAGAGCTGACCATCGCGCTCACGAAAATCCATACGGTTATAGTCGCGTACTTCAAGTACCTCGTGCGCTGCAATGGCGAGCTTTGCGAAGCTTTGTGCCTTTTCAGTCCAGGTAAGGTGTGAAATATAGGGATTCTCGATATCTTTTACGTGGGGATCACGTACCTGAGGCTGTCCTGGAATCTTTGCGAAGTCGATCTCCAAGATCGGGAGCACATAGTTTCCGATAAGGCCTACCGTATACTCGTTTTCGGGCAGGAATTCTTCGACGAGCGCTGGTTGATTGAACTGTGTGTAGATCGCTTCGACGGCATCGTTGAGTTCCAACAAATCGTGCACTTTGCTTTTTTGACTGATGCCAATGCTGGTCCCTTCGCTGTAAGGTTTTACCATCAAAGGGAAAGACAAATCTTTGAGTTGCTCTCCTGGTCCCATGAGTTGAAATCGCGCAGTCGGCACGCCGTCGTACGCGACGATCCTTTTTGCCGTTGCTTTATCCATCTTGTTGATGAATGTTTTTGGGCTGCTGCCTGTATAAGGAATGCTTAGGTATTCACAGAAGAATGGAACAATAGCTTCACGCAATTCCTTTTCATCAAGACCTTCTGCGTTATTGAAGACTAAATCGATATGATTTTTGCGCTTTTCGAGTTGATGATATATATCAGAACCAACATCAATCAATTCTACATTCGCGCCAATACGTTCTAGCGCTGCTATCACAGCTTCGATGGTAGCCGGGCTTTCAAATTCGCCATAACGTTCGTCTTCCATGTCCGGCTTTCTTACATTACAAGTATAAGCAATATTGAGTTTATTCATCTTGAGGGGAAATGTTTAATAAAAAAACAATGCTCCTTTTTATTAGAAGTCAATATTATTTAATTTAATAACTAACGCAGCAAGACAGTTTTCCGTTGACATGCAGATAAAGTTTCGGGTGCTTTCTTTAGTTAAACTGTATGAATGGATTGTTTACTGATTGATAGAAATATTTTGAGAGATGAAAATTGGGATCGAAGGCTGAGGGATTCTCACTTTTGTAAAGGTGACTCATGAGCGTTCAGAGTGCAGGCATCATTTTGTACCGCTTTATTGAAGGCAAGCTTCAAGTCATGCTTATTCATCCTGGTGGGCCTTTCTGGGCAAAAAAGGACGATGGAGCATGGTCAATTCCAAAAGGAATATGCGAAAAAGATGAAGATTCACTCGCTGCGGCCAAACGAGAGTTTCGAGAAGAAACAGGACATGAAGTAGACGGCATGTTTATTGACCTAGGTGAAGTAAAACAGCCTAGTCGGAAAATAGTGCATGCGTGGGCTTTAAAATATAATTTTGATACTACAAAAATCGTAAGTAACCTGTTTAGCCTTGAATGGCCACCTAAGAGCGGCAAAATTCAGCAGTTTCCTGAAGTCGACAGAGCGCAATGGTTTGAAATACAGAAAGCCAAGGAGAAAATCTTGAAAGGGCAGCGAGCATTTCTTGAAAAATTGATAGAACAACTTAATTACACAGCGAAGAATGCAGAAGCGTCACATTATTTTGAGTAATAAAGTGTTACGATCAAGTACAACAAAATACTTCCAAAATTTTCTTGGCCGTTAGCTACCACAGTTTTATGATTAATTGGCCAGCAGTGAGGAAGATTGTTAAAGGAATTGAGGGTGAAGCTGCCATCAAATCAGCTCAGTATTATCATAATAGGAGTAGCCATTCTTGCATCGTTTCTCAGTGGCTGTGCTACTAGACTGATGCTTTATCCCGAGCTGGCACGAAGAATGGAAGCTCGTTATTTATCACCTCCAATATCAAACCAGCATCGGGCGAAAAAGGTAATGGTTAAAAACGATGCAGGATATGAACTGCATGGGCTTTTATTCGAAACTGAAGGTGATTCTGGCACAGTTATGGTGTCGGGTGGGAACGCGATGTCCAGAAGCCATACCTTGGAATATTACCGATTTCTGCTTGGTCATGGTTTTCGGGTGCTGGTATTCAGTTTCCAGGGATATGACGAAAATGAAGGCCGCTCTGATCTTAATTCACTCACTGGTGATGCTGCAGCTTACTATACTTTTTTAAAGTCTAAATATCCTGGCGAAGAAATTGCCTACATAGGTCATTCTATCAGTAGCGCTGTGGCATTGTGCTTACCACTCAGAGTGGCTGCACTATCCGCAATTATTGTAGAAGGTGCGTTTGATCCAAGCTCTATCGCGTATACTAAACTGAAACAACTTTGGTACCTGTTTCCATTGTATCCGATTCTTTTTCCCACTGCCGTAGCTGTGAGCGCTACTGTACCTGACGAACTTGAAGTGGCGAAATGTATCACCGCCTATAACGACATTCCCATTATCTTTGTACACCATCCTGATGATGTCGTTACTCCCTTCGAACGAGCGTTTGATCTTTTCAGCACTTATCAAGGCGACAAGCAGTTCTTTATTTCACGACACTCAATTCCACTTCAATACCATACTAGCCTGTTGAACGATGTGAAAATCCAGAACGAAATTGTTCGGTTCTTGCAAGATCATTTATCAGCACGGCCACTATACAATGAAAAAGATCACTTCTGATCATCCGGGTAATGACTGAAGATTTCGCGTGTTGTTGTTAATAGTCAATTAAACTGAACCCGAAATGGTTAACAATCTTGAGCTATTTTTTTAGAATTTATTTTTTCAAATAAATCTGTAACAATCTCTAAATTTTTAGAGATTGGCATGAAGGAGTGGATAGTAATTAGAAATTAATACGGGAGTTATTTTTGTTTTTCGATCTCATGATCGGTCGCTCAAAAATACCTTTTTGCCCACCAATCTGATTTCCAGATGCTCGCCATGTAACGCCAGTACACTTTCATCGGCAAACTGCAAATATAATCGGCTATTTTGCTTCTGAGGTAATGGAAGCGGGATCGACTCATAATGTTTCCCGTTCAGCTCTAAATAACCCTCGATCACAGTATTGGGCAGTGGTGGTAATGGCATTTCAAGCTGAGCATGCTCCATAAGCATTATCACCTCCTGGCTCCAGACGACAGCCGGCTTATGTTCCAGATAAATGTAGGTATAGGAAAAATGTAGCTCCACTTTTTCAGCCTGAAAGCGAAGGTTACTTACGCGTGAATCAAAAAGCTCCCAGACTCTGCCCATAATTGCCACACAATTTTGTGCATAAAAAATTAAACCTCTTTTTTTTCTATAACGAATTTATAAAGCATACAGCAAACTTCCTGCTCCGCAGGCGAGACAAGTCTACCCTAGCTCAAATCACTCAAGCGACTCAACAGATTGTTCATGATACGGTTTTATCTTATTACCAGGGAATTTCGCTGCCATCATAGCGTAAGAAACGACCGCTGTCTGCCAGGGCAAAAGCTTCGACTAGGGTGCGCATCCCTTTGACACTCTCTTGGGTGGTCAGCGGCGCATCCGGGCCACCCATCCGCGTTCGTACCCAACCGGGATGCAGCAATAACACTCCGATCTGCTGCGGCCTTAGTTCTAATGAGAATCCTTTCATGGCGGCATTCAACGCCGCTTTACTGGAGCGGTAGTAGTAACTACCGGAACTGTCGATCTCGGCAATGGAGCCCATGTGGCTACTGATAGCAACGATTAAACGCTTTTGGCTGTGCTGCAAATGATCAAGGAACGCGCGGCTCACGCGCAATGCGCTCATCGTATTAACGCGGAAAGTGTGGGACCAGGCTTCATAATCAATGGCTTGCTCCGGCCGAATGTATTTCTCGAAATAGACCCCCGCATTGTTGATCAAGAGATCAATGGGATTATCCGCAAGTTCCCTTGCCAAGGCGTCAATTTGATCGGAATCGGTCACATCTAGACGATGTATGGTTAAGGCACTGTGCTCGATTTCCAGCTGCTGCAGTTCTTCCGCTTGTGCAGGAAATCGGCAAGCAGCGAAAACACGCCAACCTGTCGCCGCATATTGACGGCACCACTCCAAGCCGAGTCCGCGGTTACTGCCGGTAATTAGAACGTTTGGCATAATAGTGATGACTTTATGCAACTAAAGCAAAGTGCATCAAGCAATTCCTTCCGGTGCGTCCCAACAGCGTTTCCGTCTCGGTATATCTGTAAGGGTGTATGATCATAGTAATTTTTCCCATCTTTTTGAGATTGCCAGACTCGACGATGTCGAGGATATTAAAGTTTTCTAATATGGCATAGCTTTCCTTCAACATCAGTTGGGGGCGTTGTGTCATGATTTACCATCTCACACCTTCGAAACAATGACAATCCTATTCCACGATAGCTTGTTCCATCGAGATCGACATGTAATTCGCATTGTACGCCATATGTGTTTTCTGGCATCGGCTAATACCACATATTAATTGGATATTCGAGAGGAAGCGAAGTTTCCTAACTGTGCTGTGCGGATTGAAGAATTAAGCAGATCATAGGGCCATGCCTCATATTTGGCATTCTCTCTCTTTTCCGCTGATTTTATGTCCGGCTCACAGGCGCGTAGCTCACACTAAAATGCTTACTTAAATAACCTATAGGATAGCCGGCTTCGATATGTTTACGTCATGGCATTTCTTTCGATCCAGATATGTGAAATATCTATACTAGATTGTTTTTTTTATTTTGTTATAAAAAAGCCCGCATACTTCTTGCGGGCTTTCTAGAGCATATGTTGATTCAATTAATGCAAATTAAATATCTCCATATGGGTAGTAATTTCGCTAGCAGATACACCAACTAGCGTAATCGATGATTCGCCATCCGTGAATTCAAAGGTGACGCTGTTATTGGTCTGGGAAACATGAGTAAAGGAAAGGTTCATATCTGCACCAGCATGAATATCACCGAGCTGGAAGGGTAGATGACCATTATCAATCTGAATAATGTGATCACCAAGTCCACTGAGATTGATGATGTCATTACCATGGCCGCCAACTAGAGAATCGCTACCACAGCTGCTATTTTCATGCTGATGCGAAGTGGGAACTTCATAATTTTCCACATCGAGATTTAAATATTGAGAATGCTCTGAGCTTTCTGAATATTCTAAATGTTCTGAATTTCCTGAATATTCTAAATACTCAAAATTTTCCGAATGATTAAAATGTTCTAAATGTGCATCAACTGTATGAGCATCATCTGGAGTACGATCTTTTAAAAACTGATCTAATATCTCTTTAAGATTCAGAGCGTTTTGTTCATTATGACCATTTCCATGTTCATTATGTCCATTGCCATTGCCATTGCCATTGCCATTGCCATTGCCATTTCCATGTCCATTGCCATTGCCATTGCCATGTCCATTGCCATGTCCATTGCCATGTCCATTGCCATGTCCATTGCCATGTCCATTGCCATTTCCATGACCGTGTCCATGTCCACCACCTAATGAATCATGTGCCATTATTTAGAAACTCCTAAAATGAATAGATAAATTCGCATGAATGATATTAATTAAAGCAATATAATCGTTATATGACAAAAGGCTAGAGTTTGATGAAAATCATCATTAACTTGACTTGCCAGTTCATGATTCAGCAAGTTTGCCTTAAGCTGTAGTGGTTTTGCTGCGACGACCTACAGTAATTAGTTGCTTTAAATCATTCAATGCCCTGATTTAATTGCATAAAACAGATAATCTGTTCTTTAATCTAATTTTTGCAATTAAATCTAGTGTAGATATCGGCACTGGCTGCAAAAACTTAATTGATTTTGCATATCAACTCATTTTCAGAGATTTATGCTGCATAGATATTTGAAGATCGCTTGTTAAGCAAGCCAAACAGGTAGCCCGTGCTCAGGTAAAGAATGGACAGAGTAGCGGCGTACGTCTTCTGGAATCTGATCGCGAAGATATGGGAATCTTTTGGACGCCAAACGGTATCATACTTGCTGGATCACAAGTTGTTCTGAATGAGCGTGGCTCATTCAGAAATATCCTTGAGTACTGAATATGCGGCAAAAGCTAAAAGATGATGGCATCTTATCTGTTAAGGCAAGTTACCTTCTGTTTATCCAAGATGCGAAACTTTCTTCTTCCAGTGCTGCAGCTGCAGTGATTCATGGAGGTTATACAAGCGGTCTCATCGCCTGGAAAAATAAGAATGGTAAGATTCTTAAGGAACTTGAATCAGTTTAATGTTCCGCTGGGGCGGAACAACTGGATCTATTTTTATTTTGTGAGAAGGTGGCGACTAAGTCATATACTTGATTAAGGTTTTCATATAAACCGTTGCACAAATAGATATCTACTCGACCTTATTTTTTTACAAGATATAAAAAGCGGTCGATTAATAACACGAGCGCATCAGATGATTTTCTTGAAGAAATGGAAAAAAGAAAATTTGCTACAGTGCTTGCAAATCTTTCTTAGCAGTTTCAAAACCGTACCGGGAAAATGACTCCTGAACATAAACGATTATGTTGCTATCCGACCATGACCTTGCAGGAAATCAAGGATTTGCTCGTTGAGGCAATCGTAAAAGATACGGCACATCTCTATTAATGAGTGCCGAATGCGCTGCTGGCTGATGGGTTACAAGTAATGGATCATTGGGGGGTTACTTACAAGATAAATTTAATCTGGTACAAAATCAGAAAAGATGGCGGACCGGATAGACGGGGCGTTGGCTTTTATTACCGCGATGTCACGCAATGATTTTGTTTGGAGTGAGAGGGAAAAATGCCCGAACATTACAACCAGGACGAAGTCAGGAAAATATCATTTCATCCCAGAAGCGGGAGCATCGCCGGAAACCTGATGAACAGTACCAGATAACTGAATCATGCAGCCCTGGCCCGTATATCGAGTTTTTTGCGAGAGGACCTAGAAAGTGATGGTTCGTATGGGATAATCAGGCTGAGGTATAGGTTTCTACCTGGGACACCTACTCTAATCATTCTCGGTCAAATATTATTTCTTTTAAACAAAAAACGGCTGTAATTTCTATAACAAATCAGTTCGAAAATTTCAGTCGGAGTAGATTTAAGTCAGTTTATCGAGATATGAGATTTCCGATAGAATCATCCTGGGTAAAGTTGGCGCTTCATTTCGCCGACCCAGTAAGTTACCGGTCACGAAATATATAAAAAAATCTCTATAAAATCAAAATTACCCGATAGTCATTCACATTCGTGCGAATGGGGCCAGTGATGATCAGGTCATCGAGTTGTTCAAAGAAAGGATAGGCATCGTTGTTATTTAGCAGGACATTGGGATTGAGACCGAGTTGATAGGCACGAATGAGCGAATCGGGAGTGATGATGGCGCCGGCGTTTTGTTCTGTGCCGTCGATGCCATCGGTGTCACAGGCGAGTGCGTAGATTTGTTCCGGTCTATTTAGGGAAATGGCGAGCGATAGTAAAAATTCGGTATTACGTCCACCTCGGCCATGGCCTTTGACCGTCACGGTGGTTTCTCCACCCGAGATTAATGCTACTGGTGGTTTAAACGGATCACCGTAATGATGGATTTCTTTTGCCACGGCCGCATATACTTTGGCCACTTCACGAGCTTCCCCGGTGACGGTATCGCCCAGCATCAGCGGAGTGATGTTGTGCGTGCGAAAGAAACGCTTGGCGGCTACGAGCGATTGGTGCGCCGTGGCAATGACGCAATTTTTTACATTTCTAAAAATGGGATCACCCGGTTTTGGGGTTTCCTCTTCGCTATGCTGGCTTCTATCCTGCAGAATATTCATGACATGAGGAGAAACGTCGATTGCATACTGCTTGATTACGGCGAGCGCGTCGGCATAAGTGGTCGGATCAGGCGCACAAGGGCCTGAGGCAATATGGGTCGGATCGTCTCCGGTGACATCGGAAATGATCAAGCAATGGATCGGCGCACGGCAGGCGGCGGCCAGTCTGCCACCAAGAACGGCGGATAGATGCTTGCGCACCGTATTGATTTCCTGAATCGAAGCACCGCAAAGCAGCAGTTGCCTGGTGATATCCTTAAGTTCACCCATTGAGACACCCGTAATCGGCAACGATAACAGGCTGGATCCACCACCACTGAACAAACCAAGCAGCAGATCGTTGGCGTTGAGTGCTTGCACTCTTGCCAGAATCGCTCGTGTGGCCAGTTCACCATGTGGGTCAGGTAACGGATGACCAGCTTCGATGACTTCTATTTTCCGGGTGGACAGGCCGTGACCGTAGCGCGTGATGACAATGCCTTCTAAATTCGCTTCCACTGGCCAATGCGCCTCTACTGCTTGCGCCATGGCTGCGGCAGCTTTGCCTGCACCCACCACCAAGGTTTTTCCTTTGGGCGGGCTCGGCAAATGAGCAGGGACGATTTTTAGCGGATCAGCTGCGTCTAGCGCTGCCTGGAAACTGTTGAGCAACAGTTCGCGTGGGTTCAAGTGCTTACCTCTGTGTTTTCCTTTTTAGTCGCTGCAGCAAGCATGGGTTTCAAATATTCGCCGGTGACGCTTGCCGGATTTTGTGCGATATTTTCCGGCGTACCTTCGGCAATGATCTGGCCGCCGCCATGGCCACCTTCTGGCCCAAGATCGATGATCCAATCGGCCGTCTTAATCACATCGAGATTATGCTCAATAACGACCACGGTATTGCCATGGTCACGCAACCGGTGCAGCACCTTTAGCAAGAGATCAATATCCTGGAAATGAAGGCCGGTAGTAGGCTCATCGAGGATATAAAGCGTGCGGCCGGTATCGCGCTTGGACAGTTCCAGTGACAGTTTTACACGCTGTGCTTCCCCGCCTGACAGCGTGGTAGCCGATTGCCCGAGTGTGATATAGCCCAATCCCACATCAAGTAAGGTTTGCAGTTTACGCGCGACCACTGGCACGGAATCAAAGAATGCAAAAGCATTTTCCACAGTCATTTGCAGGATCTCGTAGATATTTTTGCCTTTGTACTGAATCTCCAGTGTTTCACGGTTATAACGCTTGCCATGACACACATCGCAGGCGACATAGATATCTGGCAAGAAATGCATTTCTACCTTGATGACGCCATCTCCTTGGCAGGACTCGCAACGTCCTCCTTTGACGTTGAACGAAAAACGCCCGGGATTATAGCCACGCTCACGTGCCTGCGGGACACCGGCAAACAGTTCACGGATCGGCGTAAACAAGCCGGTATAGGTGGCCGGATTAGAGCGCGGGGTGCGGCCAATCGGTGTCTGATCCATATTGATCACCTTATCAAAAAAGGCCATGCCTTCAAGCCCTTGATAAGGAGCTGGCTCCGTGCTACTGCCATAGAGATGGCGCGCCACAGCGCAATATAGCGTGTCATTGATCAGCGTGGATTTGCCTGAGCCCGACACACCGGTGATACAGACCAGCAAGCCAACAGGCAGATTGAGATCGGCATTCTTTAGATTGTTGCCAGATGCGCCAGTGATTCTCAGCATACGTTCAGGATTGGGGGAAGTGCGGGTTGGCGGCACCTCGATGGCTAATTTGCCAGAAAGATAGCGACCAGTCAGCGAGGATGCGTTTTGCTGAATGTCTGCTGGGGTACCTTGAGCAATTACGCAACCACCATGTTCACCAGCGCCAGGTCCCATATCGACCACATGATCGGCCAGCTGAATGGCATCCTGATCATGTTCCACCACGATCACGCTATTGCCGAGATTGCGCAGGTGCTGCAGTGTTTCCAGCAAGCGGCCATTGTCGCGCTGATGCAGCCCGATCGAAGGTTCATCCAGCACATACATAACGCCTGTTAGGCCGGAGCCAATTTGACTCGCCAGGCGGATACGCTGGGATTCTCCGCCCGATAGGGTATCAGCAGAGCGATCGAGCGACAGATAATCGAGCCCGACATTGTTGAGAAATTGCAGGCGGCTGGCGATTTCCCGTATGATTCGTTCCGCAATTTCCTGTTTGTGTCCTGCCAGTGTTAGCTGGTCGAAAAACAACCTGGCTTGCTTGAGCGGCCATGCGCTGATTTCATAGATAGCTTTTCCATTGACCTGCACATGTCGTGCTTCACGGCACAAGCGCGTACCTTCGCAATCCGGGCAAGTGCGCGAGTTGATGAATTTTGCCAATTCCTCGCGCACGGTTTGTGAATCGGTTTCCTTATAGCGACGCGTCAGACTGGGAATGACGCCCTCAAAAGCATGTGTTTGCTGAGAGGGTCGACCACTTTCATTGAGGTAGGAGAATTTAATTTTTTCCTTGCCAGAACCGTGCAGAATGATGTGCTGGATTTTCTCATCCAATTGCTGGAAAGGAGTTTCCAGATCAAAATCATAATGCCTGGCCAGTGCCATCAGCATTTGGAAATAAAACTGGTTGCGCCGGTCCCAATGTTTGATCGCGCCGGAAGCAAGCGACAAATGCGGGAAGGCAACGATCCGCTCAGGATCAAAGAAGGTAATCTGTCCCAGCCCATCGCATTTGGGACAGGCGCCGACCGGGTTATTGAAGGAGAACAAGCGCGGTTCCAGCTCCGATAAGGCATAGTTGCACACTGGGCAGCTGAATTTGGCAGAAAACAGATGCTCCTTGCCGCTGTCCATTTCTACTGCCAAGGCGCGGCCATCAGCATGGCGCAAGGCAGTCTCAAACGATTCTGCCAATCGCTGCTTGGCGTCAGGCGAGACTTTCAACCGGTCGATGACTACTTCGATGGTATGCTTCTTGTTTTTCTCCAATTTTGGCAGATTGTCGATTTCATACGTTTCCCCGTCGATCCGCACGCGCACAAATCCTTGCGCACGCAGTTCGTCGAACAGATCCTGTTGCTCGCCTTTGCGCCCGACCACACTCGGCGCTAATATCATCAGCTTGGTGCCTTCTGGCACTAGCAGTGCCTGATCCACCATTTGCGAGACACTCTGGGCGGACAGGATAATGCCGTGCTCCGGGCACTGCGGCTCACCCACGCGGGCAAACAGCAAGCGCAAGTAATCATGGATCTCGGTGACAGTTCCGACCGTTGAGCGTGGATTATGCGAAGTGGCCTTTTGTTCGATGGCGATGGCAGGTGATAGTCCTTCGATCAGGTCGACATCGGGTTTTTCCATCAGTTGCAGAAACTGCCGGGCATAGGCGGACAGCGATTCGACATAACGGCGCTGTCCTTCTGCATATAGTGTGTCAAATGCGAGCGAAGACTTACCCGAACCGGATAAGCCGGTAATCACCACGAGCTTATTGCGTGGAATATCGAGGTTGATATTTTTGAGATTATGGGTGCGTGCCCCACGAATTTTAATCAGTTCCATCAGCTACCTAAGTATGGGTCAACCTGTTAATATACCTAACTTTCCAGTTTTTTCACAATCTGATTCATGTCTGCATTATCAACTTCCGAAAAAATGTCTCCGGTAGAAATGCGCGCCTCCGTCGGCCTGGCCGGTGTTTATGGATTGCGCATGTTTGGATTATTCATTATTTTGCCCATTTTTGCTCTATTTGCAGAGCATCTTCCCGGCGGTGATAATTACACGCTGGTGGGGATCGCACTGGGTGCTTACGGACTGACCCAGGCGATTTTGCAAATCCCGTTTGGCTGGATGTCTGATCGCATCGGACGTAAGCCTGTCATTTATATGGGGCTAGTGCTATTCGCCATCGGCAGTTTCATGGCAGCCACTGCCGTTGATATTTACTGGGTGATCGCCGGTCGCATCATTCAGGGTGCAGGCGCGATTTCCGCGGCGGTCATGGCGCTTGCCGCTGATCTGACTCGCGAAGAGCACCGCACCAAAGCCATGGCCATGATCGGGATGACCATTGGCGCTACTTTTGCGCTTTCACTGATGCTTGCGCCTTTGCTGAATCAATGGATCGGCGTACCGGGTATTTTCATCATGACAGGTATCTTAGCGGTAGCAGCGATTGTTGTGGTTAACAAGGTGATCCCTGATCCCGTCATCAGCCGTTTTCATTCCGATGCCGAAGTATCCACCGGACGCTTTGCCAGCGTCCTAAGTGATCCGCAATTACTGCGCCTGAACTACGGTATTTTCGCATTGCATGCAGTATTGATGGCGCTCTGGCTGGTCGTGCCACTGTCACTGCGTGATGCGGGGCTGGCGGCAGAGCAACATTGGCAGATATATCTGCCGGTGATGGTGTTATCGGTTGTGCTGATGGTGCCTGCCATCATCTATGGGGAAAAGAAAGCCAAACTCAAGCCCGTCTTCGTTGCCGCAGTCGTCCTGCTACTGGTAGGGCAGATCTTGCTGGCGCTCATGCATCAATCTTTATGGGGAACTGCAGTGGCGTTACTGGTGTTTTTTACTGCCTTCAACCTGCTGGAAGCCAGCCTGCCTTCGCTTATTTCCAAGATCGCACCGGTGGGCGCCAAAGGAACTGCCATTGGAGTCTACAGCAGTACCCAGTTTCTGGGTGCATTTGTTGGCGCAAGCGCGGGCGGTTATTTTTATCAGCATTACGGGATGTATGCGATTGCTGCCTTCTGCGCATTGTTATTGATTACCTGGCTGTATCTGGCAGCTACCATGAAAGCACCTGCAGCAGTGCGCTCCAAAATGTATCATGTTGAAGAGATGGATGCGGATCAAGCCAGTGGGCTGTCGCGAGAACTGGCGGCATTGCCTGGTGTTCATGAAGCGCTGGTACTGGCCAACGAGCAGGTGGCCTATCTGAAAGTTGATCTCAAAGGGTTTGATGAAGAAAAAGTCGTCCAATTATTAAAGGGGAACGCATAATGGCATCAGTCAATAAAGTTATTCTTGTCGGAAATCTGGGACGGGATCCGGAAGTACGCTATATGCCCAGTGGTGACGCCATGGCCAATCTGAATATTGCCACAACCGACACCTGGAAAGACAAGGGGGGCGAAAAACAGGAAAGAACCGAATGGCATCGTGTGGTCATGTTTGGCAAACAGGCCGAGATTGCGGGCGAATACCTCAAAAAGGGTTCGCAAGTCTACATCGAAGGCCGTCTGCAGACACGCAAGTGGACGGATAAATCCAACATCGAGCGTTATACCACCGAAATCGTCGCCGATCGCATGCAAATGCTGGGCAGTCGCGCAGGCGGGGGCAATTTCGAATCCGCCGACAGAGAGGGTGAATACAGCAACAGTGCGAGCTATGCAGATAAACCCGGTGGCCAAAACAAAACAGGCAGCGGGTTTGACGATCTCGAAGACGATATTCCGTTTTAGCGGGTGCCAATATTAATATGTAAGGCTTTAGACTAGCAGATTATCCCTGCTAGTCTAAAGCCTTTTTTAATATCGAGAAAATGAGTTGCACCCATCTAGGCTTTGAGGGTGCCAAAGGGATGCTCCATCGTCTGACGTTTTCAATGCTGATTGACATAACAGTGATCTTCAAACTTCATTAGTACGCCAAGAACTATGAAAAAATCTTTAGATGGCAAGCTACTTCTATCAGACCCACTATATAAGTTTATATCAGTCGATGAAGAAACACAGAGCTTCATTCTTGAAAGCGCGATATTTGAAGAAGAACGCAGTCGCGCAAAGCGGTTACATAATCTTGGTCTTGTCCGTTATTTTTTCCCAAGTGCATCACATAGCAAATGGGAGCACCATCTCGGTACGTATCATTTAATCTCGGAATCACAAAAATTTACTTCGTTTTTAAATTCAGAAGAATTTCGATTGCTCAAATTTTTGAACTTCTTCTCATGCTTCGGTTATACCGCACTAGGATATTGCTCAGCTGAAGCACTTCTGGTGGCGGCACAGCAAAAAAGTGATTTAAAAGATGAATTGATCTCTGATTATTTGCAGCCTGTTTATAAAGAAGCTAAGGCGTATGCGGATAACCATTCGGAATACAAACTTCGGGAAATGCCAGATGATATTATCAAGCGTTATCGTTATAAAGCGCTAAATGCATGGTTTGGAGCATTTAAGCTTCTTAATATCCCTGTAAAGAATCTGCCTAAAAAGCTTTGGAAAAAGGAGTTATATGCTGCCCTTTTGAGCGACTCTTCAAAACCTAAAAAAGCCTATTTTGAGTTAGCAAAGCTTGAATATCTCCAACGTGATCTTTTTTACACTCAGATTGTTTCTTTTAACATTCCAATCGGCCGTGCCATTGAGAATCATAGAAAACATATCTTGGGAGATGCATATAACGAATTAATGGAATCACTTCGAGCCATGATCACGCGAGAGGTGTACACACATCCGCAATTTTTGGCGCTGGAGAGTTTAGCTAAACAAGCAATTGTAGATAAACTGATTTCCGGAGAGATGTCTATAAACGACCTGATCAGCAAAGACGACCAATGGGTAGAAGAACAAATTGGCGTCAGAGATATGGTTAAAAAGGTTGAGGCTGGACAACTTATTCTGAGAGAGTCAACGCTACTGGACTTTGGGCATCTTAATAAAAGTGATAAAGACTACACTTCACGTAATGATCTTGGACGTGTGCTACACGGAAGCAGTTTCCCGAACGCCGAATTTGGCTACATCTTGTCTCCAACAGTCGAGCAAAGATCTTTCTCGAATGCTTACAACAAGTTCAGAGCGTTTGACATAGTTTTATATGCACTTAATAAGCCGAAGCTTCAAGATCTCATTCAAAGCCTTGGATGTATTTCTGAACTATATAAAACAACAAAACTAGGGTCTGTTGACATTTCACATAGGTAGCCACAGATATCCACACGCCATGGTTACCATACTCTCGTAATTTCGCTTCAATTTGTCGTATCGTGTCGCTATTGCCCGATACTGCTTTAGCCGGGCAATAGCATTCTCCACCAAATGCCGGTATCTATATAAACCCCAATCCATATCTGCATTACCCTTCAACGAGTTGCGCTTTCCCGGTATCACAGCCCGAGCTCCCTTCTGCGTTATCTGTTCCCGTATACATTCGCTGTCATAGCCCTTGTCCGCAACAATCGCTTTTGCGTCAGGCAACCTGGCAATCAAATCAGGTGTTGCAGAACAGTCATTGACTTCTCCGCCGGTGATTTCCAGCTCAACTGGCAAGCCATAACCATCGATCGCTAAATGGATCTTTGTGGTATTGCCTGCACGGCTTTTGCCAATAGCCTGCGATTCTTGACTCGCTGCTCCCGCACTATGCTGATGCGCTTTAACATAGCTGCCATCAATAAATTCCCATTCCCAATCCGGATCAATAGCCAATGCTTTGAAAATATCGATCCATTTCCTGCTCAATGACCATGCATTGAATCTTTTATAGATGGAATTCCAGCAGCCGAACGCCTTGGGCAGGTCTCGCCACGGACAGCCAACCCGCATTCGATACAGTATTCCTTCTACCGTCATGCGCAGATTGCGCTTGTTATAAATCGCTTCTTGAAGCAGAATCTTCTCTAGCTTCGACCAGAACTCATCATTGAGCATCAATCGGGGCATCGCAAACTCGTTTTGTTGGTGTATAGGAACCCCAATATTACGAGTTTGTTTCTATCTATGAAATACTTATCTTAAAACGTCAACAGACCCTAGCAAATGGAGTTAATATCAATACCCTACTTCATCGTTATAGTAAAGAATTATTGGAGTTTGGTTTTCAGCAAAAAGTAAAGATTGAATTTGACTCGTTATTTCGTGAACTTCAATCGCGGTACCAATCTAACCCTATTCCAAGTGCTCTCTTGAAATTCTTAGTGGGGGTGAGAGAGAGATTCTTTTCTGCCCATTCGATCTTAGAATCTCACGATCCAAAAGATCAAGCAATATTTAGGGGTAGACGTTTTTCTTTCTTGTTGGAATATTTGATAAACGGAGGAGTTGACTCAGATGTTTCGTTAGAGCTTTGTGAAATTCTCCGGCCGCTTGTACTAGAACTACCTGCAAATGGAGAGAACTGGCAAGGTAAGCTCTTTGAATATTTGAGTTATATTTATCTCCGCCAACGATACTCACCTGAAAATACTGTCATCTGTCCATCGGTCAGGCTAATAAATGACCATGGCGATCAAACAAATGAGATAGATTTCATAGTTATTTCTTATGGTTCCACTGGGCCCAATATCCGATTTGTTGAATGCACCATCAGTGACGGGAAACAGAAGGCCTGCTCCGATGCCGAAAAAATCACTAAGCTTTCCGAATGTTTCAAGTTGCAATTTGATTGCGCCGAAATTGTAAGGATACTTATTGGCTCGGAAATGAAGACTCTTCTAGAAGAGCAGAAATGTGACGAGTATATAGATAAAACGGAAATGCAATTTTAAGAAAGATAGCAACATTTTTGATGAAAAATACTATTTTATTTACAGTTATACTAAATATAACGCATTATTTAATGCATACAATTGTTATTTTTAAATAATACAATATTTATAATATATAGGTATACATAACCTTTTTAGGAAGTACTACTTGTCCGGTTATGCAATAGAGAAAGCACTGTCATTCCGGCGCAGTCCAGGATCCAGAGTGGTAGCTAAACTATGCGGCCTTGTGTTTACATGTTGGCTAGCCGTAGAAACAGTATTTTGTATGTCAGCGAGACTTCCAGCATTGTAAAACGCATCTGGGAGCACAAAAATAAGATTGTTAAAGGATTTATCCAGAAATATAGTATTCATATGCTCGTATGGTTTGAATTACATGAAACTATGGAGTCGGCAAATAGCCGAGAAAAGGCGGTCAAGGAATGGAGACGTGACTAGAAATTGAAGCTGATTGAATACCAAAATCCTGAATGCCTAGGCCTGTATCCAGCTATTTTTTTAATTTAGTCGATAACTAGGAGAATCTTTATGTTCAGAAGGGCGAATTCACAGTATTTGGTCGAGTGATCGGCGAGGGCATGCCGGGAGTTGATGCGATTGCAGCTGGTTACTAATGTTAGTGTCGCGTGGATAGGGCTTTTATAAATCATTGGTACTAATTGTCAGACAGCGATTCACTCTATAAGATAGTTGAGGAGTTGAATAGAGATAGGTCTTCATAACATATCTTGTTGGAGATGAATTCATATGAATGGCATTCAAACAACTGCGAACCAAGTAGTAACTCATTTTAAGCAGGGGCTTTCTGCCGAGGCGTTGAGTAGCTTGTCGCCTTCTGATTTTAACAGACTTACTGTGCTGATCAGAGATGCGCTTTCGCGGGATAGGGAAGAAGTAACTGATCAGCTGGAAGCGTTAGCGCGCAAGATAAAAGCGGATATTGAGAAGTTTGATCTGGGTTTATAGCATTAGGTAGGCTGATGAAAAAATTTGCTAGGAGAAAAGAAACAGTATTCCTTTTTAGCAGGTGAGGGTACGATAAAAGGGGCGGGTAGCTGTTTTCATTCATCGCACTTAACTCATTTGAATGTCGCTAAACAGCGACATTCTTATTCGGTTTATATCAAATTTTGTCCAGCTAGCAGTTTTCATCATCTGATTACTATTTTTAAGCGTTTACAGATACCTATTTCGACAGGTTTATCGAAATATATTGTAATCCCATGGAGAATATGGAAAGTGGCGATTGTTCATGGTTTTCTTCAGCCAGCGCAATTTCAATAGCAATCGCCAGCGAGCATATGAGCATGTAAAAAATTCGCTTATTCTTAATGAATTATGTGCCTAAAAATTTCATTTGCTGGCTCAATAATAATCTCGCTGTCGTCTCATTCCAAGGAAACCGAGCAAGCCGATACCAACGAGAGTGAGCGCGCCAGGTTCAGGGCTAGTTGCTGCTGGGGTCGGCTTCTTGACTGCTACGCCACTCGGGTTTAGAGTGAGGTGATCATCAAAGGAAGAGCGACGAGAAGAAGTGCTAACATTCACATTTGATAGGTTTGGATAATAAATTGTATTCAATCCCTTCGAGTTGGAACTATTGAGGAAAGTAAAGAAATTATTATTATTTCCAGCTTTCAAATTAGCAAATTCAGTCGGGTTAGTTATTGGGATCGAAGTAGCACCACTTCCAGTGATAAGATCCAATTTGATACCTTCTCTCGGATTGGCATCGCTCTGCAGTGTGTTGCCAACTGTTACACTTGCGGTGAGCGGAATTGCCTGCACACTGGCACTGGCAAACGCTAAAACCAAGGTTAGTGGGAAGGATTTAAGCAGGGTTCCTAGAGGTGCCATAAGTACAATACTCCTTTGGGTTATACGGTTATGCAATGGAAAGCATTGTGGCTAATTGCTTGTTCTGTGCCTATCGTACCGAGGTACATCGTACTTTGGTCTAATCTGCGAAAAGAATGAAATGATAATTGGTTTGATGGAAGTCATGAGGTTGATCAAGAATGAGAACTCTTTGGTATGGCAGATTCGTAGTTGCTGCTGTCTGCATGCTTGCGAATATAGCCCAGCTGGTGTTTGCGCAAGGCAGTGGGGAGAAAACAGTTATTGAATTTAAAAACAAGAGCGAAATCGTGCGAATGCTCGATCTACACGAACTTGATAAGCTTGCACCAGTTAGCTACCTCAAGATTTTTGAGGTACATGAGAAAAGAACGCGCATTTATCAAGCTTATCCAGCACGATACCTGCTGGATCAAGTCTTTGGTAAAAAGTGGAGGATGGCAGAAGAGATCGTTTTTCTCTGCGCAGATGGCTACCAACCAAGCATTCCCGTAACAAAGTTCCTTGCTTACGATGCATATTTTGCTTTTGCTAGCGCAGATGATTCACCGTTTATGCTGAATAATGTCCTGCAGAATAATGAAATGGTCAGATTAGAGCCGCTCTACCTGGTATGGGATAATCTGAAGGCATCTGAATTACTCGAAGAAGGAGCGGCAGACATGCCTTACCAGATAAAAGGGATTGAACTGACCTCTTTTGCAGCTCGTTTCCCGGTTCTCTTTCCACCCGTTAATGCATCTCAAGAAGTGCAGCGGGGTTTCCTGCATTTTCGCAAGCACTGCATTGCATGTCATACCATCAATGGTCAAGGTGGCGGCAAGGCGCCAGAATTAAATTATCCGCTTAGTGTGACCGAGTATATCAAGCCAGAATATCTGAAACGCTGGATTGATGATCCATCCAGTATTCGCTATAACACGACCATGCCGGCATTGACAGCCGAGATTTCAGCACGGGAGAAGGTAATAGAGGAACTCATCGCTTATCTGAAAGCGATAAGTACGGTAAAACGCTTGCCAGGCGCAATACCATAACTTGTCACCCTGGAACTTTCCAGTCAGCAGGTTTGTCCAGCTGATCAGTTTTCATTCTGTGCTGGATTATTGCCAATTTATGTATGCAGAAATGCCAAGAAAATTGACCCACTGCCTTTGATCCTGGCTTAAGCGAGTGCCATCGGTATAAGTCCATCCGCTCCAGGTCCACTCGTTCGTTTTAAAATAATCAAGAATATAATCCAAGCGAAGGCCAAGATTTTTTTGTAATGCATATTTTGCAAATAGATTCCATCTACCTTGTTTGAATTTAATATCGGGTACAGGCGTATTACCAGGGCAACAAGCAACTTCAGTGATTGATTGTTTAAACTTGTCAGTTATTTCAGAGTAAGTAATGTTGGTGCCGATATCGAGTTTTTCATGTGGTTTGCCATTTATTCCAACACCAAATGAAGTACTTGAATTTTCCAGCTTAACAGACCAGGGCACGCGGGGCGTAGGTGTTCTGGAAGCTTGATCGATTTGCGTTTCGTTCCTTGAGAACCATGCATTTGCTTGCAAATTTTCAGAAAATGTGTAAACAGCATCCAGTGAGTAGTTTCGTGCCATACCTTTATGGACACCTAAGCCTGAGTTGTTGCGGTCTCCATTAAAGTCGTCCCATGAGTGATCTACCGCAGCTTGCACGGATAGAGGCTCAAAAGGCTCCCAATTAAGCAATAACCGCACTTTGTCCCGATTGCGGTCAGCGAGATTAATCGGCGCGATCAGGTTAAAGAATGGTTGACCCGTTGCTGTGGCTTGGGTTAAAAAATGTGAACCCCAGCGGTCACTGTGTATATACGAAATGGTTCCTGTCAAAGTTTCTGCCAATGTGCGCCTTAATTCTATGCGACCGGATAATTCGTCGGTACTGTTTCGATGGCCTGTTGTTTGAGGCGTTCCAGTCCGATCCCAGTGCTCATAATCAATACCACCAATCAGGCGCAAATTCATTGGCAGTGCGTAGCTCGCCTCAAATTTATTGGTAAAGGTCCTGAAAGAACGTGGGGTGTTAAATCCAGTCCAACGATTTCCATTTAAATCAACATTAAACGCGTTCGGGTTGTAAAGAAAAACAGGCGTTTTATCATCACGGTCCTCATAGCGAAAATTGGCCAGTAAGTTAAGCTTGGATAACGGTCGGGAAGTGAGGGCTGCTTGCACTAATGTGGTGTCAACCTTCCCGTGCAGATTACTGGGAATGCCAGGAGCTGAAAGCTGGGTTGGAAAGAAACTATCTGTTTGATTAGCTATCGTATAAGAAGCTTTGAATGTGCCCCGTGTGTGTGGATTAAAGGAATATCCGCCAGACAAAAACGCCTGGTGTGAGTGACTGTCGGGTGGTAGTGCGATGGGAGTAAATAAGGCCGGAGCAAAAATTCCGCCTACACTGCTGCCGCCAGTGGTGGTCAAGGCTTTGTTTTTATTTTCAAAAAGTGTTCCATAGTATCCTCCGGATAGCTGGAAATCTTTACCATTATAATTGAGTGTGGCTCCAAATATACGCGTAGCGAAATTAATAGGCTCAGGAAGGAATTCATAGCCACCCACTGCAGTAGGTCCAGGGGCACCTAGCCGATTGCCTCGTCCGAATATGCGGGCACCATCTTTTTCTTCATTCTTGAAATGGAGTTGCAGTTCAAAATTTGCAGGAAGGAATTTATTAATACCAAATGCAAAAGATTCTCGTTCAGTTTTAAGATGCTCAGGGCCGCCCGCAGTGGGAGTAGTAGGAACTTGAAGTTCGGAGCTGCCAATGCCTCCAACAGCAGTATTCGCTGTGAAGGGTTCATACCGCGGTGTCTGGCTGAATTCAAAAAAGTAGCCCCAATTACCCTGTCTACTATGTTCAAGCCGGATATCCCGGTTCTTTAGACCCAGGTTACGACCTTGTAGCCTTAACCAGGTGCCGGTATCGTCATTTCTCCTCACTATGTCGACATTGAAAATACCGTAAAAACCTTCATCACGTAAGCCACTAAATTGACCAAACCGAGCATTATCATTGAATAAATAACCTGTGCCAAAATTAATGGTGCTCTGTGGTTTAGTCAGCCGTTTGATATTATCGTCTTGTTCTGCCCAAACCGAGCTAGCTATGATCAGCAAGGCAGCGGCAACTTTGATCCGAAAAGAAAAAGGTGGTTTCATGTTGCTGTTTTTCCTGTTGATTAGCGTTGAAAGAGTCCTTCATTGCGGACATTTTCTGGATTATTGCTGCCATGAATGTTGGTGTGGCAGTTCATGCAACCTCTCGCTAAAGTGTTTCTCGCGTAAGCGCCTGTGGTAGTTCCGAAGGAACCCTGATGGGTATTGGGTTCATGGCATTCCTGGCAAAGGAAAGGGGAACGTACTTTGAGCAAGTTAGGTGCTGTTGTGCCGTGCGGGTTATGGCAGATTGCGCAATTTTCCTGGGCGGGTGGATGGTTATAAATAAATGGTCCACGCTTTTCCATGTGACAGGTAAAGCAAGTTTCATTTATGCTATCGCGCACTGTCATGCTTGGGCCAGCCGAACCGTGCGGATTGTGGCAATCTGAGCACACCACTTTTCCTTCCCGAATAGGATGGCGGGAAGGACGGTTAATCTGAGCGCGTTGCTCCTTATGGCAGGTGAAACATGTTTCTGATTGAGTCATTTTGTCACGGACTCTATCGTGGTCAGTATGGATCTGATGACAAGAAGTGCAAGTTATATCCCGATTCGCATGAGCACTGCCTATCCAATTCATGCGCTTACCACCTTGGTGGCAGTCTAAACACGCCTGATTCCTTTCCAAAATAGGAGTCGTCGAATTCTTCCCAAATGTACGTGATGGCATTGGCGGCATCGTTTCGTCGCTATTCATATGCTGATCACTTTCTCCATGACAGCTTGTACAAGTTGGAGTGCGAATATCAGCCACAGTCCCGTGTTTGGTTTTGCCAATGGCAAACACAGGATAATCGCTGCTTTCATCATGACATTTTGTGCATTTTCCATCGCCTCGGAGAACGATGTCTGGCGATTCTTCCTCAGAATCATCTTCTTCCTGCGCCATTGCATTTGGCATAATGCATAGCAAGAGAACTAACATCAGCAGCCGTAACATCACGGAGTTTAATTTCTCTAAATCATTTAACATGATCCAAGCCCTCATTAAATTAAATAAGATTGATATTTCTTGTGTGGGAGTTAAACACAACCGCTAGAAAAAAATTATTTTACTTCTAAAGGCAGTCTTTATCTGTGAGGTTTCTCACCTCAACAGGGTTATTAATTTTTAAAGGTAAAAAAGGATGCTTTTTAAACCCTGATGTGGCCAGACATGCTTTTAACTACTGAATTAAATTTGTGGCAATAATTTTGAGTATGCGTAATGCTTCAATAGTGGGTAGCTTCTGACTGCGCTTGAATGAATTGATAATTATTGACATCTGTAAATGCTGGCATTGCCAGCATTATAAGTAAGCTGATACTGCTCGCAATTTGACAATATTTTGACTAACACTTCATACTTAAAATTTAAAAATTAAGATAAAACTTCCAAAAAACTTGATTAAGCGAAATCATCACCAAATACCGGATTCAAGCCTAAAGGTTATTGATTTTTTTGCCGTTGTTATTGATAACTAGGATTAGGTAATCAAGAAAGTAATTATTAATAATTATCGACTTACAATTCTTTGATGCAAATCAAGAAACCATTAATAATTATGATTGATGATATTTTTATTAGCAATATTCATGCCATTATATCTTAACATAATTTAATCAATGGCTTATTTAATATATGAGCAAAAGATATAGAAAGGAATTGTCGCCAATTTCTTAACATATTTTATGTTAATTGTATAACTAGCTGTTTTTGCGTGAGTTAATATGTCTCTAATTAGAGACAAGCATGAGATATAAATAGGAATAACGAAAAATTCTTGAGGGAAATCTGCTACCGATAATTAGTCTAGCAATCGGAGTTGATCGCTTAATGGGAAAGCTAATGGCATGACCTAGAGAAACATTTTCGCAATTCTCTCATATTTATTATCCTAAAATTTTTCAGTCAACAGGTTCATTTGACTAAATCAGTTTCCATTCCGTGCTGGATACTCAAGGCAAGCCCTTTGGCTTCCTGGAAACTCGATCGGTGAGTGACAATGATTGTGACGAAACTCTTTTTATCGCTGGTTCGCCGGCAATGCACGGCCAGGTTATAATCGTTGTTGACTAACGCAACATCGTCCGCGCGCGGGAGGATTTGCCCTGTTATTTCAGAAGCAATCGCTGTGTATGCTCGATTCAAACAGTCTTTTTTACCAACGTTTAAGGGCAGAACAGTGTAAAAGAGAGACGGCGAAGCGCTTTCAGCTAGTTTGACTTGGGTAATCAACAAAATGATACAAGTGATTAGCAAGAATCGCATCAACGTGACAGTGTGCACAGGCATAACATTTCCTTCAGAGACGTGCTTCAAATGGGCAAGTCTTAAAACCAGGTTGCTGCATGGGAGTAGTGCAGTATATTATGCCTTACTCCCTGCTTTTTATGAGAGAAATTTCTGCCGGAAGTTACTTGTTCGCGTAGGTGTTCGCCTCATAAGCAATCATCTTCTAGCTAATGCTCTGACTGCCAATATCATTGCTTTTCCTCGTGATAGTTTGTCAGCAGACCTGCCACAATAATGACGAATCCCATGACAATGTAAAAATTGCGAGCAATTGCATCATTGGCAAAACCCAGAAGAAAGGGAGCTGCGAGTAAAGTGGGGCCAACAATACGTTCGATCCAGCCATGCAAGGTAAAGGCAAGCATCTTAAAGATGCCAAGGGAAAAATCTGATGCCAGGGTAACCATCAGGTGAATCCCGGCTAATCCATATGCCAATATAGCAGGTATTTGGCTTAAGCCTAATAAGGTAGGTGCCAGTAAAAATATAACAACTGTCAGAAAATCCAGATATCCATGGTTGCGTGCCGAAATGATTTTCATGTGACTGTTTCCTTTCATCAATGATTGATAACAGTCAACACTTTAATATAGCGCTACTACCAATGTCTGTTAGCTAGACAACATTCCCACATTAACAGCCCCCACAAGTAGAAGATTAATCACTGATTAATGCTGCATCGTTGATACAAATTTGTTCGCGTGTATAGTTCAGTATTCCCTGATTTCTGAACTCATTCATGATCGTGCTGACTACGGAACGGCTGGCGCCTACTAAATCTGCCAGTTCCTGCTGAGTGAGGAAAATTTCCAGTGAATATCCATGGCTACAACGTGTTCCAAATAATTGAGCAAGATCCAGGAGCGTTGCAATAACACGCTTGTCAACTGGCTGGGTAAGAATAGTGCGGAGTTTGCGTTCAATCTGTTGCTGACGGTTAGACATTGTCTCGAAAACAGCCCATGACCACTCCGGCCAGCGATACATTAATCTTTTGAAATCTTCATATCCGATCCGATAGAACAAGACTTTTCCCAGAGCCTGTGCGCTTTCTTCCATGACTGGATCAGGACAATCACGCTGCAGTTGTCCGATGACACCCCCTGACTTTAATAAAGCGAGTGTTAGCTCATTGCCCTGGTCCGTGAGGTAAGAAAGTTTTACGATTCCTTCTTTTATCCAAAAGAAACCTGCACAACTTTCCCCTTGGCGATAGAGAAAATGTTTATCAGGAACTTCGATTTCCTGGATGGAAGGACATGCTTGCTTCCATTGCTCTAGATTCCACTCTAAAAGCGGATTGAGAAATCCAGCTTTTGTATGATCGTGTTTTGAGGAAGACATTGACAATGCTGATTAAAAACAGGTTAGCCTATAGATCAGATACATCATTCCATTTCTAAATCAATCCTGGTTTTGTCGGCTTCACCTTGCCGTGTTATTGATGCTGTCTGCGGCTCGCCTTCTTGTCATTTTTGATTTGGAACTGGAATAAGATACCCAGATAGGAGATTATATATCGCTCAGAGCTGATGGTTCGCACAAGAGTTCTCTAGTTATTCCTACTAAATGGTAGATTCTATCGGTTTATCAATTGCTTCCCCATAATTGGGCAAGGCGCGCATCACGGCCACATCTGCTGCGGTAGTATGAATAACGGATAGGGTTCTTGAGGTAGAAATCTTGATGATATTCTTCCGCAGGATAGAACTCTGTGGCAGGTAATATTTCGGTTACAAGAGGCTGATCGAAGCGACCGGAAGCAATGAGTGCAGACTTGGATGCTTCCGCCTGCATGTGTTGATGAGCATCACGATAAAAAATCACACTGCGATATTGCGAACCGTGATCGCAGAACTGACCGCTCGCTGTAAGCGGATCAATCGTCGGCCAGTAAGCAGCAAGCAATGTTGCATAACTGGTTTTAGTCGGATCAAAATATATCTGTACGGCTTCGACGTGGCCGGTTTTGCCTTTACTGACCTGCTCGTAAGTAGGGTTTGCTACTGCGCCACCGATATATCCCGAAATAGTTTTGACCACACCAGGAACTTTATCAAAATCTGCTTCTGTACACCAAAAACATCCTCCCGCAAAGATGGCGATCTCTAGCCTACTATCTTCAGCTTGATTTGAGAGCTGATTGTCAGTGCCGATCAGATCAATACGATCCGATTGTTGGCAGCCCGCAAGAGCAGCCAATATTAAGAATAGCCACATGCCTGCCCATTGGTCATTCATTCCATATGGTTTCATTAAATCTTTCGTGCTTTTCATGTTTTATCCCCTGAGTTCAGGTAGTACTTCTTCTTTAGGGATAAACCGTAGTGCTAATCCATTATTACACCAACGCTCTCCGCGTGGCGGCGGGCCATCATTGAAGACATGGCCCTGATGCCCTCCACAGCGTGCGCAATGATACTCAGTGCGAGGCCAGATCAGCTTGAAATCACGTTTGGTACCTATATGGCCAGAAATAGGTTGGGTAAAGCTGGGCCATCCGGTACCACTATCATATTTATGTTTGCTCTCGAATAATGGTAAATAGCAGGCGGCGCAAATGTAGATACCCTCACGATATTCTTTGTTAAGAGGACTGCTTTCAGGAGGCTCCGTGTCTTCTTCAAACAATACTCGGTAAGCCTCAGGTGACAATAATGAACGCCACGCTTCGTGCGGTTTATTGAGTGGGATAACAGTTATCGGATCGTTTTTGATTTGCGTGCTCCTGTGTTGTTCAGCACTTAACTCGCGTGAACAGGATGATATAAAAGGCAATGTTGTCAATGCAACCAACCCTTCCAGCAAAGTGCGTCTTTTCATGAGAGATCCTCATTTTTTCAAATAAGCTCAGCAAAAATTTGATTACCAGTCCGTAATATGGTTCATCAGGCTGGTTTGGTTTAGAACAGCTTTTAAAGAAGAAGCGGTGCAATAAGGAATGATAACTAAAGTGTCATTTATGCAGATGACAAGCAAAGCAGAGGGAAGAATGCGCGTCGTAAGTGACCCCGCCTGTAAGACGGGGTCACATCAAGAGTCAAGAATAATTACTTACAGCCTGATTCTGCAAATGTAACTTCCCAGTTCATGGAATTACCACGTTGATTCATGACTACATTGTATTCTTGATTACCAACTAACACGCAGGGTATCACCAATTCACCTGCAGCAAGATCCGCGATGGCTACTGTAGGTGTAAAAGGCGTATCAGGTATACAGGCACTGATATCGTATTTCACATAGCCTGGCGATGTGGCTCCGACAGCTTGAGACGTTGCCACATAAGCCTGATTTCCTGCCAATCTTACATCAACCGCACCTGGCAAAGGAATTTGGACGCTGGTTGCAGCGCCGGGTTTAAAAACGCCAGCAGTAGCATCAAAGGTGCAGGATAACTGTTGATTGGGTGAATCCGGGAATACGTTCAAACTATTATCAGTAGCTAAAAAAACAGCGTGTCCTTGGACTACTGCCATAGGATCAGCGTGACTCGGCATGGTTAAAACTGCACCTATAGCGACAAGATTTAATGATAAAAACATATTTTTCATACTTTCTCCTAAAAATTAAAAGATTAAATCCAACTGACAACGCTATTTAATTTATGCTATAGGTTTATTTCATGATTCTCCTTATTTGCGTTTGAAATAGTATCATTAAATAAATTTAGTAGGGAGGGGGTGGAGGAGCGCTGCCTGGAGGTGGAGGCGGATAGCTGCCGGAAGGAGCACGCTGAGGCGCCGGTTTGCTGTAGCTGCCGCTGCCGCCACTTGAGTATTCCCCATTGACAAAGCGTCCCGGCGAGGGGACACGATGGCCATTGGCATACATGCACTGAATATAAGCTGTATCATAACGTTGTTGATTGATATTTCCTGAAGATTGGGCAGAACTACTGCCAACCAATCCTCCCGCCAATAAGCCACTTCCTGCACCAATTGCAGCACCTCGCCCGCCTCCAAAAGCAGCACCTGCGATGGCGCCTAATGCAGTTGTAACAGCGGCGGTTTCCATGCCACTGAATACGGATGCGCGGCGTGGAGTTTGACCACTGACTTGTTCACTGGCAAATTGCCTACAGAGAGAGTCATCCGCTCTAAATTGATCAAATGTTTTATTTGCAGTGGGTAAAACCATTACACTCGGTCCCGTCGGTATGTGAACACATGCTGCTAGCAGCGTAAGGGGCAGCAGCATAGATAATTTGGTAATTCTTGGCATAACCAGATTTCCTTTAAGATTTAATTAAGAAGGCTGTGGAGGAATTTTTACCCACCCATCAGGACACTTTCTGACATAAGGATAATACCCTTCCGGGTTTCGACAGTAGTGCCAGTAATTGGTTTTTGGCTCAGGAGCAGGTGGTGAAACATTCTGTTGCTGAATATAAGCCGGTTTGCTGGGCGGTGCACTGACTATGGCTATTGGTAATGCCGGAGCGTTAACCACTGCGGGGAAGGCACCTAACGGATAATAACTTTCAAAACGGCCATAGGGACCAAAGCCAGCATAGCCAAAAGGAGCATAGCCACTATAAAAACCAATTCCCCCAAAAGAATCGAACCTGCTGTGGAAACCAAAACTACTATAAGGTGCGAAACCATCATATCCATAATAACCAAAGCCGCTGAAAGGGATAAAAGGATAAAAAGAACCAGATCCCAATCCTGTGCCGACACCCAGTCCAAATCCAATATCAAAATCATGGTGATGTCCGTGATGATGACCATGCCAAATACCGTGGCTAAGTCCACCGTGGTTATCATGCTCATTATTCTGAATCGATTGAATGTTCTGGATATTAATGTTCTGGGTCAAGGAATCACCCTGAGCAGCAGCATGGGTTTGGATGGACGGGTCTACCTGAATTGATCCACCCTCCTGGATAGGCTGATCATGCTGAGTGGAATCTCCATTAGCAGCTTGATGAACTGGGGTGAATTCATCATCCTGAACAAGCTCACCTTCCTTAGGGGGATGAGCAAGTTCGGCAGATTGCTTGTCTTGATGAGCAGACCCAATATCATGGCTAGAGTGATCGCTTACCACAAAATCGTTGAGTTGCTCAAAGTCTCGCCCTGGGCTAGGATCATCGGTTCGTTCAAAGTTTTTCGGCTGACCAAAGTTTCCGTTCTGATAAATGATGCTACTTTGATCGAAATCTGCACCTTGATAAAAGTCTTCACTTTGATCAAAATCTCTTTGGTCAAAATTGCTTGCAAAGTCTCCGTTCCAATCAAAATCTCCTCCGAAACCGCTCTCACCGAAATCATTACCAAAATCACCGTCGGTATCAAAATCGCCTCCAAAATCACCATCATCAAAGTCGGCATTATCTCCATCTGCGGTCCAGGCCGAAGCCGCTGATACCAAGCCAACCAAGGCGATAGCCATACAAATCAGTTTGAATCTGCTCATAGCAATCTTTATTTGAGTTTGGTGGAGTTAGCTTGGATATTTCGCCAGATCAGCTTGGCGAAATATCAAGGTTAAACAAAATTAATTATCAAATTAACACACCATTCAGTGATGCTCATTGTGCTGGTTTCAGCAGCTTACAATCGAGATGAATTCGTTATGTGCGATACTGATTGTCATCTTATCCAGCAGATCCTGAATGGAAGCTGAATCTACGGGATTTCTCCAAATATGATGACCGTGAGTCATCTTGGCAGTGTCAGTGCGTTCCATCTGCCATGTTCTTGGAGATTACCACTGCATGTTTCTTAACGAACTCCAGATGGGTTTAGCTGCTAGCTAGCAATGCATTAATCAGCTTGGCTTCAATATTTTGATATTGTGGATCTTGATTTCGAGAGGTAGAAGATTTGTACCATGCCGGATTTTGTTGCAGGGTACTGATTATATTGGGCCAGTTACTGGGTAATTCTTCTGAAGTAGATACAGTAGCAGTATCGATCTGGTCTATATGGTAAGCAGCATGACCGCGATGCATCAGTTTTGACAACAATTGCTGCTGACGGAGATAGAGTATCTGCAACGTGCTTTCATCCGCACACAACCATTGCGTGCCTTGAATTTTGGCTTTGATCTCCTTGCCATAGCGTTTAAATGTTGACCAGCCCGTGCCAGCGATCGCGCCCAAGGCAGTAGCTGCTCCTAAACTCAGTCCACCCACCATCAGATCAATTCCTGCCCCTGTTGCTGCACCTTTGAGCGCAGCACTGCCAACATCAAGACCATAAGTCTTGAGTACCCCGGGAGCGAATATATCAAGCTGCCATTGGCCATTACTTACAGGAATTTTTTGGAGAGCAACGTCTTTCTCTGAGAAGTTAAAAATGATTAGCAAATCTCTTAAACAGCTTTGTTCGGACTTCCTTACGAAATCCTTTAATTTTTGGGCGGCGATTGAATTTGCATTACTATCATCGCTCTGGTTCCGTTTGCTCTCCCGATAGCAGGCAACAGATACAATCAACTCAACGATGCGTTTGGCTGCAGATAGGCAGAGTTGATCCCATACCGTGGCGCGATAATTGATGAGTTTTTGCAATCGCTCATAGTGTAATTCCACCAGAGTTTGTATTTTCTGATACAACCGTTTCTCTGCCTCAAAAGAAAAAGCGACTGTATCGAATTCTAATGAAGTGTGAATATTGAAAACAGCCAGTTTTTTTCGCCAGATGGCAAGCTCTGCTGTATGATTAGCAATAAAATTGAAAACTGGGATGATGGGTTTCATAGCCTTGCTGAGTATCTCGATTTCAATCAGATATTTTTCCAATACAGGCTCGCGCACATCGATAATGTACAATAAGACATCACTGCGCAATATTTGCCTGATGACCTTGGCTTCTTGTTCTAATGGATCATCGATAGACGTGGTTACAATGAACTTTTCTAATATTTCAACTGGTGAAAACGATTTATGCTGAGTGCCAATCGATTTAAGTTGCCTCAACAGCGCATGAGAATCCTCAATACCTGGGGTGTCATGTAAATTCAATATGGCTTCATTATCAGCAAAAATAGTTGCCCGTTCAACATGGCGAGTAGTTCCTGCGCCATCTTCAATTTCACCGAATTGAGTGCTTCGCAGCATGGTGCGAATCAGCGAGGTCTTACCGGTATTTGTGTGACCTACAATTGCAACATTTATCAATGAGTGAATATCCTGGTGTGATGCTTCGTTTGCTACTTTCATGGTTATTGAGTGATAACGCATTCAGCGGGAATAGCGCATGCCTCAGCCGTTCTGAACCATGCGAGTTTGCGTGTGTCTGCAACGGGAATGGCTGCGCGGCTGCGCAATAAAATTAACCATACCTCCCCAGAGGTATGGGTCATCAGATCTCTGATGGTGCGTTGCACGCCTCTGTCTGGCAGGCGATGAGCAGCCACACCAATCAGCAACGCGCTATCGGATTTTTGGATTATGTTAGCTGCTTCCGAAAACGACGTCTGATCAATGACATTTTTGCTGCAGTTCATGCCATTTGGCCAAACGATATGATCATCAAGTTCAATCCCAATTGCGAGTGCATTCTGCGGTATTCCCTGGCCAACTTGTCGAGGAGTAATCTTTTTTTCTATTACTATATTAGGGTCTGCATCGATGACGCTAGACTCAAATTCATGCGCCATTAAACGTTGTCGTAAAGTAATATAGTAAGGTAAATAAAGATCCAGTTTAAAACGATGCTCAGCTAGTTTTTGCATCAACACAGAAACTAGTAGCAATATGAGGCGAGGCAGAATACCGTAGAGCAATAAGGCACTCAACAAAAATTTGGCCCAAGCACCTCTGGTTTCTGCATCTTGTTCTTGTATAACTGCGCTTACCCGGCTTGCTGCAATCTGGTAACTATCGGGAGGAATCAATCCCCAAAGTTCCATAGGCTTACTCAGCCATTGAGTTAATTCAGGAAGACTGCTTTCTGGCAGTAATGTGGTTCCCCAAATAAAGTCGTATTGCTTGGCCATCATGAGCAGCACTAGTAAGACTATGCCAGTCGCCAGATAAGTCAACCAAAATTGATGAGTGAGAACACTGATCCGCCATTTGCCGACTGTACCAGTCAAATTGGTTTCCCACCAGCCGCGTGCGGCAAGTGAGGCAATCGTATCACTTTCCTTTTCCTTGTGACGATAGGGTAACCAGCAAGCCAGCTGAGCGACAACCCCTGCGCTCAATCCATGTAAATTGAATGAAATACCTGCCACCCACAGCATAATAGAAATCAAATTGAAGCCAAGCAAAACCGCTAATAACCAGTATATGTTCAGCGTGGAAGATTCGCCTACTGCATTACCTGCTGCCAATGCGCCCAGAATTGCCGAGACTATTAAACTTATTCGGCTGGCACGGATAAAAAGTTTTTGAGGATATTGTAATGTTGTGGCTAGCGCATTATCCTGAATCAAGCGCCGGGCACGGATTGTTAACCGTTTTAGAAAAACTGTGTAATTGAAATCAGAAACAGCGTGAGTTTCCATGTCAGCGATGCTTGCGTATGACAGCGCTTCTGCTTTGCTCGTTTCAATGTGACGCAATTGCTCTAAACGAACCAAATCAGAGTACGTAGTATTGTGTATTGTCATAACTGTTGATTAAAAAGAATGGAAAAACAGAGTGTTATTCCTCCTGACCTGTCAACCTGATTGAAAGGTGAGTGGCAACGATTAAGTTGAGCCTGAAAAAAGTGCGTATGGTTATTCCAATACACAAAAGCATTTAAAAGTACAATCTGGAGAAAGAACTCAATAGAAAAAAGCTACAATTAGCAGTAAAAGATTTGTAATCGCCAGAAAGGTTATTGCCATGAAACCAATTGCAATTTTCAGATTTTCCCCTGTCGAGGGACCTGGTTATTTTGCCACATTTCTCGATAACAATCATATTCCCTGGCAGCTAATCAGCATCGACCAGGGAGAGGGCCTTCCTGTTAATATTAATCCATTTAGTGGTTTGGTTCTAATGGGAGGCCCCATGAGCGTCAACGATAACCTGCCCTGGATTAGTTCATTACTTGCCCTGATCAAGCAAGCGGTAGCTCATGATGTGCCTGTATTGGGACATTGTTTGGGTGGACAACTTATGTCCAAAGCGTTAGGAGGTATCGTTGAGACAAGTCCTATCAAAGAATTGGGCTGGGGAAAAGTCAGCGTTGCGGATAATCCGGTTGCCCACGAATGGTTAGGAGATTTAAAGGAATTTGAATCATTTCATTGGCATGGGGAGACCTTTTCTTTGCCTGCTGGGGGAGCATTGCTGCTTTCTAACGCTTATTGCCAGAATCAGGCATTTACAATAGGAATTCATCTGGGAATGCAGTGCCATGTGGAGATGACCGAAGACATGGTACGTAACTGGAGTAAAGTTAATGTGGCAGAAATTACACAGAATCTGACCAGTCCCGCAGTGCAATCAGCCGATGCAATGCAAACGAATCTGAAGTCTCGCGTGTCGATATTGAATACCATTGCTGATCGGTTATACGGTAAATGGATCAATGCATTGAAAAACTGAAGACTAATTGCTCTGTGTGAAATTTTTGTTTCTGTAGATAATGCAGATTAACCCTCAATACGTCTCATTTGTTCGTGATATTGTGGTGGATGTAAACTACTGCTTACTGTGAATCGAAAGGTCGGGGAGGTACAAGGCTGCTTAAGTATTACTCGGCCCCAAGATAATCCCAGCTAATGGTGGGAGAGTGATCATGAGGGAATCAGCAAAGCCCAAACAGGGTTCTCCAGTCGTAGTAATCCAGCCAGCATTTCCTATATTACTGCCGCCATAATAAATAGAGTCACTATTAAATAGTTCTTGGTAGGCGCCGCTAAAATGAGTGCCAATACGGTATTTCATGCGCGGTACTGGCGTAAAATTTAATACAATCAGCCTAAATGAACCATCTTGTGCACGACGCAGATAGCTAATTACAGATTGATCTGCATCATGACAATCGATCCAGCTAAATCCTTCCACGAAAAAATCAAGCTGATGCAATGCGGGTGTATTCATATAAAGACGATTCAGGTCGCGTAATGCCATTTGTACGCCACGATGAGACTCATATTCTAGCAAATTCCAATCAAGCTCTTTACTAACTTGCCATTCAGGCCCATGAGCCAACTCGTTACCCATAAAATTAAGCTTTTTGCCGGGACACGTCAGTTGGTAGGTAAACAACAAACGCAAGCTGGCAAATTTCTGCCAGGCATCTCCTGGCATTTTAGCTAACAAAGAGCCTTTACCATGCACCACTTCATCGTGTGACAGGGGCAATACAAAGTTTTCGGTATAGGCGTATAACTGATTGAAAGTCAACTCATTGTGGTGAAAGCGACGGTGGATAGAATCAAGCTTCATATAAGTGAGCGTGTCATTCATCCAACCCATGTTCCATTTCATGGAAAACCCTAATCCGCCCACATAAGTGGGACGTGATACTGCTGGCCAGGCGGTAGATTCTTCCGCCAAAGTGATCGCGCCGGGAAACGCTTCATGCACCATGATATTTAGCTCGCGCAGGAAATCTATCGCATCGAGATTTTCCCGTCCACCGTATTTATTGGGTAACCATTCTCCTGCTTTGCGTGAGTAATCGAGGTAGAGCATTGAAGCCACTGCATCAACACGTAATCCATCGAGATGGAATACATTTAACCAATAATGAGCGCTTGATAGTAAAAATGATTTCACCTCATTGCGCCCGTAATTGAAGATAAATGTTCCCCAGTCTTGATGGAATCCCAAACGAGGATCTTCATGCTCGTAAAGGGCGGTGCCATCGAAGCGGGCTAAGGAAAAGGTATCCTGAGGAAAATGGGCTGGCACCCAGTCCAGGATGACTCCGATGTTTGCTTGATGACAAGCGTTGACAAAAAATTTGAAATCTTCTGGCAAACCATAACGACTTGTTACTGCGAAATAACCTGTTGTCTGATAACCCCAGGACTCATCAAGTGGATGTTCTGATACCGGCAATAATTCAACATGTGTGTAGCCCATTTCGAGTAAATAGGGAATCAAGTGCTGGGCAAGCTCACGATAAGTATAGAAACGTCCATCGGGATGCCGTTTCCATGAGCCTGCATGGATTTCATAGATGTTAAGTGGCGCATGTAACCAGTCCCAGCCAGCACGTTTTTGCATCCAGTCTGCATCCTGCCAAACAAAATTTTCTTCCATTGGAGTGCGCGCTGCATTGCTGGGGCGCAGCTCATGATAATTTGCAAAAGGATCTGTCTTGATCAAGATATCGCCAGTATTACGATTGCGAATCTCATATTTGTAAAGGGTGCCACTCGGTAAACCAGGAATAAATAGTTCCCATACGCCACTATGACGATGAACGGCCATCGGATGTATTCGCCCATCCCAACGATTGAAATCACCAATTATGCTGACCCGTTCAGCATTGGGTGCCCAGACCGCAAAGCGGACACCGGCAATTTCATCAATGGCAGCCAACTGTGCACCCAAGGTTCGATAAGCCTGCCGCAGATTGCCTTCATTATATAAATACAGATCATAATCGGAAATTTGCAAAGGAAAAGCATAGGGATCGTACAATTCACGCACAGCTCCCAGGGGAGTGTTTTCCTCGATTCGCAAGAGATAGGGATGCACTGGAGGTATTTTGCTATGCCATTCAAAGATACCATCATCATGGATCCGCATCATTGACTCAAAACCATTGGCTGTCTGAATCCAGACATTGGCAGCATAAGGCTGGAATACTCTTGTTACCAGCGCATCATCCTGCTCCCTATGTACGCCCAGATAGTCAAATGGGTTATGTAATCGTGCAGCTAACAACGTTTTTCGCAATGAATCAGTGTTGGTATGTACAAGTTCAGATTTCATAGGCATAGATCGTAACTAACAAGAAAACAAGAGATTGTTATGTCTGGAAATGACAATTAAGATCCAGTAAGATGAGATTCTATAAATACAATAGATTACATAATACAGCTCATATTCTAAAGTATAAAGTAGCGAGCTTGACCATGGTAAATCTATGACATCTACTAGATTGTCTTATTTTCTATGCTGGACTGCTTGTGTTGCGATTGATGTATTGATTACCCATATTCATATTGTCAAGTAAATGGATCTTCTCAGATCGGGAGATATTGAATGCTTACACATAATGCGCTTGCATTAATACTGGCAGGCGGACGTGGCAGCCGTTTGCATCATCTGACAGACTGGCGTGCTAAACCAGCTGTGCCATTTGGTGGTAAATTCCGTATTATAGATTTCCCACTGTCGAATTGTGTCAATTCGGGTGTGCGGCGTATTGGAGTTGTTACTCAATATAAAGCGCAGAGCCTGATTCGCCATATCCAGCGCGGCTGGAGTTTTCTTGATGGGCGGTTTAAAGAATATGTTGAGCTTTTTCCAGCTCAACAGCGAACTGAAGAAACTTGGTATCAAGGTACCGCAGATGCTGTTTTTCAGAATCTTGATATCTTGCGTTATCATAATCCTAATTATGTTTTGATATTGGGTGGCGATCATATTTATAAAATGGACTACAGTAGAATGCTTGTCGAGCATGTAGAAAGAGGAGCGGACATGACTGTTGCTTGCTTGGAAGTGCCGCTTGAAGAAGCCTCTGATTTTGGGATTATGGCTGTAAACGATAAATGGCATGTTACTAATTTTACTGAGAAGCCTGACAATCCCGCCTCCATGCCAGGTCAGCCAGATCGTGCATTGGTTAGCATGGGTATTTACCTCTTTAATGCTTCATTTCTGTTTGAACAATTGATTCGCGATCACGATGACACTCATTCCTCGCACGATTTTGGTAAAGATTTGATTCCGTACCTAGTCAGCCATCATCGTGTTTATGCGCATAGATTCCAGAGCAGTTGTGTCAATATGGCTGCAGGCACTCCTTACTGGCGCGACGTGGGTACAGTGGATGCTTATTGGGAAGCCAATATCGATCTTACGACAGTTACACCTGATCTTAATCTATATGATGAAGACTGGCCGATCTGGACCTACCAGGAACAATTACCGCCTGCCAAATTTGTTTTTGATGATGATGATCGACGAGGGCATGCGCTTGACTCTATGATTTCAGGGGGGTGTATTATTAGTGGCGCAACCATTCGTCGCTCATTATTATTTTCCAATGTTCAAGTTCGAAGCTACGGGATTGTCGAGGACTCGGTCGTGCTTCCCAATGTAGATATAGGTCGGCACGTACATTTGAAACGAGTAGTCGTTGAAAAAAACTGCGTCATACCGGAAGGATTGAAAGTTGGATTCGATCCAGAAGAAGACAGCAAGCGATTCTATGTAACGAAAAAAGGGATAACACTCATAACACCGGAAATGCTGGGTCAAAGCATACACTATGTCCGTTAAAAATCTGAAAAGAGGGTGAAAAATTGATGGAAGGTAAAACAGTCTTCAACTCATTATTATGTCAGCAGAATAGGCATTTTGATCTATGGAATGTGCCAATATTACTGGTCTTAACTAAGAATTCAGATTTCTTTTGAGTAATTAGATAGATAATCTGCTTTTAGTTCATGAAACCACTGAATCTCGTTTTACTATGGCACATGCATCAACCCGATTACCGGGACCATGACACAGGTGAATTTTTGCTGCCGTGGGTATATCTGCATGCAATCAAAGATTACACTGACATGGCGCATCACTTAGAACAACATCCACGTGTTAAAGCGGTCGTCAATTTTGTGCCAATATTGCTGGATCAACTTGAAGATTATGCTCAGCAGTTTACACAGAAAAAAATACGTGATCCATTATTGCGCCTACTTGCTACTCCTGATCTGAATATGATCACGGTAAATGAACGCTCGTCTATATTGAATAGCTGCTTTCAGAGCAATCATGCCACCATGTTGAAACCTTATCCTGCCTATCAACATTTGCGTGAGTTGTACGATATGCTGAAAGGGCAGGGGGATAAGGATTTAATTTATGTTTCCGGTCAGTACCTGGCCGATTTGTTAACGTGGTATCACCTTGCATGGACGGGGGAAAGTGTGCGGCGAAGCCATGAGATTGTGGTAAAGCTCATGACACAAGGTAAAAATTTCAGTTATGCAGATAGGTTGCAGTTATTCAATCTCATTGGAAAGCTTATTCAGGAATTGATTCCACGTTACCGTGAACTTGCTGCCAGAGGTCAAATTGAACTGTCCACTACTCCTCATTTTCATCCGTTGGCCCCCTTGCTGATCGATTTCTCGTCAGCGCGTGATAGTCTTCCTGAGGCTACTCTGCCTTCGAATGCGATCTATCCAGGAGGATGTGAGCGCGTTACATTCCATGTAAAGTCAGCTATTAATAGTCACAAACAACACTTTGATACGCAGCCTGCGGGCTTCTGGCCTGCTGAAGGGGGTATATCAAAAGATTTGCTGGATATCTTCATGGAATTGGGCTCCCAATGGAGTGCCAGTGGTGAGGGTGTATTGGTTAACAGCTTGCATAAATCGTATCCGGATCAATCTTTACCAAATCGGAGTTACTATCTTTACCGTCCCTACCAGGTATCTGATGAAAAAAACGGGATGTTTTGTTTTTTTCGTGATGACAAATTATCCGATATGATTGGATTCGAATACTCAAAATGGTTTGGGCGCGACGCAGCAGAGAATTTTGTTCATACACTTGAGAAAATTCATCATGAGGTGCAGGCAGTTGTTACGCATCCAATTGTAAGTGTCATTCTTGATGGTGAAAATGCCTGGGAATCCTATCCTTATAATGGTTACTATTTTCTCAATGATCTTTACGATTTGCTTGGAAATCACTCGTTCATTCAAACAACGACTTATCGTGACTATATTGTGAATTTAATTGATACGCAGGCTGAAACCAAAATTTTACCTGTGCTAGCTGCAGGGAGTTGGGTTTACGGCACTTTTTCAACTTGGATAGGTGATCATGACAAAAATTTAGCTTGGGATCTATTATGTGCGGCTAAACAGAGTTATGATCTTGTAATGAAGAGCGGGCGTCTGACGGATGAAGAGAAATCACTGGTAGAACAACAGCTTGCATCATGTGAGAGTTCGGACTGGTTCTGGTGGTTTGGTGATTATAACTCTGCGCAGGCAGTTGCTAGTTTTGATCAACTGTTTCGGAAAAATCTTGCCAACCTCTATCGTTTGCTGAAACTGCCAGTGCCCGCAATCGTGCTTGAGTCCATCAGTCAGGGTGGACAGATATACTGGAGTGATTGAAACGATGCGGCGTTCATCGTAAATTTAGTCAAAGTAAGAAGAATAGACTCCAAGTATGAAATTATTTTAATAAAAATAAAAAATGTATTAGTTTAGGAGCTTCAAATTGTCCATAACATAAAATGAGTGAAACTTAGTGACGTCTCAATCTATATCTTTACTATTTGGTGTTCATGCGCATCAGCCGGTTGGAAACTTTGCAGAAGTTTTAGTAGATGCGCATTTGCGTTGTTATAGACCTTTTTTACAGGTTTTATATCGTTATCCAGATTTTAAGTTTGCTCTTCATTTTTCTGGATGGTTACTTGATTTCTTATTTGAGCATTACCCCGCTGATATGGCTTTGTTGCGTGATATGGTCATGCGGGGACAAGTAGAGCTTTTCGGTGCGGGAGAAACTGAACCGGTATTAGCTGTTATTCCCAATCGGGACCGTATCGGACAAATCGAAACTTTTTCCAAGAAATTAGAAAAAAAATTCGGGCAGCGTCCTCAGGGTGCTTGGCTCACTGAACGGGTATGGGAATCAACCGTGGTGCCCGCGTTGGTAGACTGCGGTATTCGCTACGCAATCGTAGATGATTATCATTTTATTTGTGCGGGCAAAACCAAAGCAGAACTCAATGGTTTCTTTACTACCGAGGAAGACAATCGCGCATTGGATCTTTTTCCTATTTCTGAAATGCTTCGTTATAAGCTACCTTTTTCTCCAGTACATGAAGCGGTGGCTTATATCGAATCTCTAGTTGAAAACTCAACGACAAACAAGGGTGTTGCAGCTATTTATTTTGATGACATCGAGAAATTTGGCATCTGGCCTGAGACCTATCAGTGGGTATATGAGAAGGGCTGGCTTGAGCAATTTATTCAGGGCGTACTCGCTTCTCCCAAAATTTCTCCTCGACATTATCATGATTATCATGCTTTAGAAAAATCTCATGGAATAATTTATCTGCCGACTACCTCCTACATTGAGATGAATGAGTGGACGCTACCTGCTGGACCAGCTAATGCTTATGCTGATCTAGTGCACCAGGCAAAAGCAGCTGGCTGGTATGAACATAATAAATCGTTTCTACGGGGAGGTATCTGGAAAAACTTTTTTTCTCGCTATCCTGAATCGAACTGGATGCATAAGCGTATGCTATCCCTTTCTGCCCGTTTTGCTGCGCTGCCCGTAACGCAGTGTTCTGATGCGATGCGACAAAAACTGTATGCTGCCCAAGCCAATGATGCTTATTGGCATGGCTTATTTGGTGGTCTGTATCTCCCTCATCTGCGACGAGCTGTTTACAATAATGTTGTCGAATTAGAAGGTTTGCTGGATGCTTGTGCACCACGTCCTACTTTTTTTATCGAAGACACCGATCTGGACGGTGTGGAAGAAGCCTATTGGCATAACGGAATACTCCAGGCTGTAGTTAAACTTGATGGAAGTGCGAGCATATGTGAATTTGATGCCTATCAGCTCAAGCATAATTTTGGTGACACGCTGCGTCGCCAAATAGAGCATTACTACTGCAAAATACAACCAAATGCGCCTGAAATACCAAAACATAACGGTACAGGAATTGCGTCTGCGCATGATCGGATCAGTTTTAAAAATCAAATTACCCTTTCTGACTTAGAGGTTGACATTCATCCGCAAAGCCTATTTTTTGACAGCCTAAATGGGGTATCGTTGATTTATCATCTCGAATCACATGATGAGTATCGTGTCCGCTTCTTGTCCAAAACTGATCAATGGGAAGTAGTTAAGGTATTAGAGCTTTCTGGCAACCGCATTTTAGTTTCATATAACTTGTCGGGGAATTTGGATGGTCATCTGGAAACTGAAATCAATTTAGCTATGCCCAGTTGTGATGGTCCGGGTGGCCGTTATGTGAAAGATGAATCGACGGTGTTGGGGGGGTTTGGCCAATATATTGATTTAGCTGATGCAACTAACATCGCAATGGAAGATGTTGTTCTGCAGGGTGCGCTGCTAATTAGTACTTCTGCTCCAATCAGATTATTTGCACAACCTCACTTTTCTGTATCTCAATCGGAAGGAGGCTATGAAAAGATTATGCAGGCTGTCAAATTAAAATTGATCTGGCCGGTTACTGAGCGTGAATTAATTATTACTCTGAAAGTTAAGGCAGGATAGTAATCGGAGTGAAAGCCAGGGAATTGGGTGTTACCTAATTTATAGCGGCTTGAAATAATAAATCTTTACTTGCTGTCACTCTCATCGTCAGGGATGGCGCATTACCTTATAGCGCAATCCAATCAGTAAATCTCTGAAAAGTGCAGTAACATGTGTAGTTGCAACAAGCCACTTTAATAAAGCGGGAATAGTAGTGTTAGTAATATTTGGTATTTTGCATTTAATGCATTGAATTAATAAGTAAATAATGGATCTGGGCTTATTATATTCGTTGGTTGAGAAATCTTTTTGCAAAAAAATGATTCGAAAGCTTGACGGAGAAAATATGATCTGTATAATGCACATCTCTGTTGCTTGAGACGAAATAAAAAAAAGCAACAAGCTCTTTAAAAATAAACAGCCAATAAATGTAGGCGCTTAGTAAATATAATTAATTTGGTTAATAACAAATTAATAACTAAGAGTATACAAGGTAGTTAGTATATTGATATAAAAGATATGCTAAGTGCTGAGCAAATAGAATTAAATTTAACTGAAGAGTTTGATCCTGGCTCAGATTGAACGCTGGCGGCATGCTTTACACATGCAAGTCGAACGGCAGCACGGGGGCAACCCTGGTGGCGAGTGGCGAACGGGTGAGTAATACATCGGAACGTGTCTTAAAGTGGGGGATAACGCATCGAAAGATGTGCTAATACCGCATAATCTCTAAGGAGGAAAGCAGGGGATCGTAAGACCTTGTGCTTTTAGAGCGGCCGATGCCTGATTAGCTAGTTGGTAAGGTAAAGGCTTACCAAGGCAACGATCAGTAGCTGGTCTGAGAGGACGACCAGCCACACTGGGACTGAGACACGGCCCAGACTCCTACGGGAGGCAGCAGTGGGGAATTTTGGACAATGGGCGCAAGCCTGATCCAGCCATGCCGCGTGAGTGAAGAAGGCCTTCGGGTTGTAAAGCTCTTTCGGTCGGGAAGAAATAGTTGTGGCTAATATCCATAACGAATGACGGTACCGACATAAGAAGCACCGGCTAACTACGTGCCAGCAGCCGCGGTAATACGTAGGGTGCAAGCGTTAATCGGAATTATTGGGCGTAAAGGGTGCGCAGGCGGATGTATAAGTCAGATGTGAAATCCCCGGGCTTAACCTGGGAATTGCGTTTGAAACTATATGACTAGAGTGTGATAGAGGGGAGTGGAATTCCATGTGTAGCAGTGAAATGCGTAGAGATGTGGAAGAACACCGATGGCGAAGGCAGCTCCCTGGATTAACACTGACGCTCATGCACGAAAGCGTGGGGAGCAAACAGGATTAGATACCCTGGTAGTCCACGCCCTAAACGATGTCAACTAGTTGTCGGATCTGTTAAAAGATTTGGTAACGTAGCTAACGCGTGAAGTTGACCGCCTGGGAAGTACGGTCGCAAGATTAAAACTCAAAGGAATTGACGGGGACCCGCACAAGCGGTGGATTATGTGGATTAATTCGATGCAACGCGAAAAACCTTACCTACCCTTGACATGCTCGAAATTTCACAGAGATGTGAAAGTGCCCGAAAGGGAATCGAGGCACAGGTGCTGCATGGCTGTCGTCAGCTCGTGTCGTGAGATGTTGGGTTAAGTCCCGCAACGAGCGCAACCCTTGTCACTAATTGCCATCATTAAGTTGGGCACTTTAGTGAGACTGCCGGTGACAAACCGGAGGAAGGTGGGGATGACGTCAAGTCCTCATGGCCCTTATGGGTAGGGCTTCACACGTAATACAATGGCGCGTACAGAGGGTTGCCAACCCGCGAGGGGGAGCTAATCTCAGAAAGCGCGTCGTAGTCCGGATCGGAGTCTGCAACTCGACTCCGTGAAGTCGGAATCGCTAGTAATCGCGGATCAGCATGTCGCGGTGAATACGTTCCCGGGTCTTGTACACACCGCCCGTCACACCATGGGAGTAGTTTTCACCAGAAGCAGATAGTCTAACCGCAAGGAGGGCGTTTGCCACGGTGAGAGTTATGACTGGGGTGAAGTCGTAACAAGGTAGCCGTAGGGGAACCTGCGGCTGGATCACCTCCTTTCTAATGAAATATTGCTAAGCGCCTACAATTTATTGGTTGTTTAAAAAGTCAAATGGCAAATGAGATATGAAGCAAAAGGTTGTGCTAATATAGGATCCTTTACGGGTCTGTAGCTCAGTTGGTTAGAGCACACGCTTGATAAGCGTGGGGTCGGTGGTTCAAGTCCACCCAGACCCACCAGAAATTAGGGGGGGTGTAGCTCAGCTGGGAGAGCACCTGCTTTGCAAGCAGGGGGTCATCGGTTCGATCCCGTTCACCTCCACCATATTTTGCTTCAATCTTGATGATCTGAGAAAAATATCTCTCGGTAATCATTCAAGATAAAGTCATATTTTATTGCTTAATTTAGCTTTGTTCTTTAAAAATATAGAAAAAGTAGATTGTAAATTAAACAAATTCAGAAACATAAAAGGCTGATAAATAAATATTGATTGTATAAATAAATTGATATTTATTGGAGCATAAAATATTATCTGGGAAAGTTAGATAATATTTTGAAAAATCTGGAGTTGTGTATCAAGAAAAGAAGTTCTCAAAATTATAGGGTCAAGCAAATAAGTGCATGCGGTGGATGCCTTGGCGATTACAGGCGATGAAGGACGTGGAAATCTGCGATAAGCTTCGGGGAGCTGATAAACAAGCTTTGATCCGGAGATCTCCGAATGGGGAAACCCGATCCGCAAGGATCATCCTCATCTGAATACATAGGATGAGCGAAGCGAACCTAACGAACTGAAACATCTAAGTAGTTAGAGGAAAAGAAATCAACCGAGATTCCCAGAGTAGTGGCGAGCGAAATGGGAGTAGCCATCAATCTTTAGCATTGGAATTAGTCAAATCTTCTGGAAAGTTGAACCATAGAGAGTGATAGTCTCGTAGGCGAAAATTCTAATGTGGAACTAGGATTGAAAAAAGTAGGGCGGAACACGTGAAATTCTGTCTGAAGATGGGGGGACCATCCTCCAAGGCTAAATACTCGTAATCGACCGATAGTGAACTAGTACCGTGAGGGAAAGGTGAAAAGAACCCCGGGAGGGGAGTGAAATAGATCCTGAAACCGCATGCATACAAACAGTGGGAGCCCTGTATAGGGTGACTGCGTACCTTTTGTATAATGGGTCAGCGACTTACATTCAGTAGCAAGCTTAACCGATTAGGGGAGGCGTAGCGAAAGCGAGTCTTAATAGGGCGACTAAGTTGCTGGGTGTAGACCCGAAACCAGATGATCTACTCATGGCCAGGATGAAAGGAAGGTAACACTTCGTGGAGGTCCGAACCCACTAATGTTGAAAAATTAGGGGATGAGCTGTGAGTAGGGGTGAAAGGCTAAACAAATCTGGAAATAGCTGGTTCTCTCCGAAAACTATTTAGGTAGTGCCTCATGTATAACCTTTGGGGGTAGAGCACTGTTATGGCTAGGGGGTCATTGAGACTTACCAAACCATTGCAAACTCCGAATACCAAAGAGTTTTAGCATGGGAGACAGACATCGGGTGCTAACGTTCGGTGTCAAGAGGGAAACAACCCAGACCCTCAGCTAAGGTCCCAAAGATATAGTTAAGTGGCAAACGAGGTGGGAAGGCATAGACAGTCAGGAGGTTGGCTTAGAAGCAGCCATCCTTTAAAGAAAGCGTAATAGCTCACTGATCGAGTCGTCCTGCGCGGAAGATGTAACGGGGCTAAAACTATACACCGAAGCTAGGGATTCGCACGTAAGTGCGAGTGGTAGGAGAGCGTTCCGTAGGCCTGTGAAGGTGATTTGTAAAAATTGCTGGAGGTATCGGAAGTGCGAATGCTGACATGAGTAGCGATAAAGGAAGTGAAAAGCTTCCTCGCCGAAAACCCAAGGTTTCCTGTGCAACGTTAATCGACGCAGGGTGAGTCGGCCCCTAAGGTGAGGCAGAAATGCGTAACTGATGGGAAACTGGTTAATATTCCAGTACCTTTACATAATGCGATGCGGGGACGGAGAAGGTTAGCTCAGCCAGGTGTTGGACGTCCTGGTTGAAGCGTGTAGACATGCTGCTTAGGCAAATCCGGGCGGCTAAGTTGAGACGTGATAACGAAACACTCTTCGGAGTGCCAAGTGAGTAATACCATGCTTCCAGGAAAAGCCGCTAAGCTTCAGTTATGTAAAGACCGTACCGTAAACCGACACAGGTGGGAAGGATGAGAATTCTAAGGCGCTTGAGAGAACCCAGGAGAAGGAACTCGGCAAATTGACACCGTAACTTCGGGAGAAGGTGTGCCTTAAGTAAGTGAATCGTTTCGCACGAGGAGCTGAAAGAGGTTGCAATGAAAAGATGGCTGCGACTGTTTAATAAAAACACAGCACTCTGCAAACACGAAAGTGGACGTATAGGGTGTGACGCCTGCCCGGTGCCGGAAGGTTAAATGATGGGGTGCAAGCTCTTGATTGAAGCCCCGGTAAACGGCGGCCGTAACTATAACGGTCCTAAGGTAGCGAAATTCCTTGTCGGGTAAGTTCCGACCTGCACGAATGGCGTAACGATGGCCATACTGTCTCCTCCTGGGACTCAGCGAAATTGAAATGTTTGTGAAGATGCAATCTACCCGCGGCTAGACGGAAAGACCCCGTGCACCTTTACTGTAGCTTTACATTGGATTTTGACAATGCTTGTGTAGGATAGGTGGGAGGCTGTGAAATATACTCGCTAGAGTATATGGAGCCATCCTTGAAATACCACCCTGGTGTTGTTGAGATTCTAACCTAGATCCATAAGCTGGATTGGGGACCGTGTATGGTAGGCAGTTTGACTGGGGCGGTCTCCTCCCAAAGGGTAACGGAGGAGTACGAAGGTACGCTAGGTACGGTCGGAAATCGTGCTGATAGTGCAATGGCATAAGCGTGCTTAACTGCGAGACTGACAAGTCGAGCAGATGCGAAAGCAGGTCATAGTGATCCGGTGGTTCTGTATGGAAGGGCCATCGCTCAACGGATAAAAGGTACGCCGGGGATAACAGGCTGATTCCTCCCAAGAGTTCATATCGACGGGGGAGTTTGGCACCTCGATGTCGGCTCATCACATCCTGGGGCTGTAGCCGGTCCCAAGGGTATGGCTGTTCGCCATTTAAAGTGGTACGTGAGCTGGGTTTAAAACGTCGTGAGACAGTTTGGTCCCTATCTGCCGTGGGCGCTGGAAATTTGAGTGGGGCTGCTCCTAGTACGAGAGGACCGGAGTGGACATACCTCTGGTGTACCGGTTATGACGCCAGTCGTATTGCCGGGTAGCTAAGTATGGAAAAGATAACCGCTGAAAGCATCTAAGCGGGAAACTTGCCACAAGATTAGATTTCCCGGGGAGTGAATCCCCCTAAAGGCTCGTTGAAGACTACAACGTTGATAGGTCGGATGTGGAAGCATAGTAATATGTTAAGCTAACCGATACTAATTGGCCGTGCGGCTTGACCCTATAATTTTGAGAATAAATTATTATCTCTTGACAGAAAAGATCACTTAAAAGTTTATTTGTTTTAATCTACTTTAAAACATAAAAGGTTACGCTTGGCGGCTATAGCGCTTTGGAACCACCTCTTCCCATTCCGAACAGAACCGTGAAACGAAGTTGCGCCGATGATAGTGTGTTTTCGCATGTGAAAGTAGGTCACCGCCAAGCTTATTATTTTGTTAATTTATAAATCTATAAAATTAGCATATCAATTCAATTTGTAGTTCGCTCTATTGAAATTGAGTGCTGATCAATTAATTCATTTCTATTTAATTTTTCCTAAAACAATAAATCAGATAAAGATTAGAGAAAATTCTTCAGAGATTATTTTCTCTCGGTATAGAAAATAAGTCTTTGTCTGTATTTTCTGCACTGAGTAAGACCAATTACCAGATCATCTCGCTAAGTAACGCGCAGTTGCTACTCTCTTTCTAATCTGATATTTTCTCCTGTTTAATCATTGGTGCGCAGGAATGTGCGCCATATTCACGAGTTGCCAGAGATTTTTAATGGTGCTCATTACCGCAATGAGATCCAAACCAGCTACAGCTTGCCTGATTGGTTTGGGTTAATGTTTGTCTCAAAAGGCAGGAAGCACCTGAATTCTACCACCTGCAAATCCTTATTTAAGTCATCTACTAAAAGCATACCGGATTAGCGTTACTAGTATCATCCCTGGATTACCTGAATAGAATACAATCCCGTCCCAACAGGTGAATAGTGTCTTATACGGACGAAATACTCACCTGGTGAGAGCTGACGACGAATCAGGGCGTTGAAGGAAATGCCTGAATCGTCGTTACTGGCGATTTCCGGTATCTGGCTGTTCGGACCATGCAAGCTCATGAAAGTATCTGTCGTCCCATTCGTTTGGATGGTATAGAAATCTTCATTAGTGACATTAAACCGATACACGTCGCTTTCATTTGCTGCAGAAATCGTCGCATTGACGCTTGCGCCGTTTACTATGAGCTCGGGAATAGGCGTTGGAGTGGGAGTGGTGCCATCGGTGCGCACGCCAACTGCATAATTTCCTGTTGAGTTCGGATTATAAAAGCGAATACGCAGATAGTAAGTGCCTGCCGAGAGATTGCGGGTGATTTGTGCATTAAAATTCTCGCCCGCATCGTCGTCTGTTGCCACTTCGAAATTCTGATCATTGGGACCAAACAGGGTCATGAAGGTATCGGATGTTCCAGTGGTGTATATCGTGTGGGGGCCAAAAGACGGGGCTTCAAAGCGAAAAACATCGGTTTCTCCTGGCGCTCCAATATCAGCCGGCGTTGGATTGGCATCAACAACAATGAGCGGTATTTGCGGCTGTGGCTGAGGAGCGGCACCGTCGTACACAATACCCAAGGCGGTACTATCTAGTACATCGATAGGACGCGGACCGATCTGCCCGGAAGGAGTGTTATTCATAGGATCTGTCAAATTTTGTCCAAAAGGCCCGCCGTTTGCTGGCAGATAACCTTGGCTTGGGAAGCGTAATTGCCACTCATGCCAGATCTTATCAACCATACAATGATGCATGAAAAACACCGGATCATTCGGCGAGGTCATCGGCAACATAGAGCCGCCGACCCATACATGTCCCCGGTTGTGGAGGTTGGGGCCAATCCAGCCTTCAAGTTGATTGCGGAGAAGCTTGGGTTGCTGTTCATATTCCATGGAGATACGTCATATGGAATAACAGCCATGACTTGATTAATTTCGGCCTGAGTAGGTAAGGTTGGCAGCCCGTTCTGACCAAAAGCGCGCGTGAGTGGACCGGCCGGTAATCCACTAGAATTGATCACTGTCCATTGGCCAGCCCGGAATGGTCCGGTCTGGACGACGCCACCAGCATCGCCATCTCCCCCGAGAAGATCATCATTCCACATGGAGGCATTCGCTCCTCCCGATGGCCAGTTCCAGTAGGGTATTCCGAGATTGGGGTTGCCTGAGACACGCTGAAGTTCCAGTTCGAGATCAAAAAGAAAACGGCGGTGCCAGGGCAGGAAAGCAGGACATCGATGAATGGCGTTCATGATGGCGTTTGCATGTCTGAGCACAAATTGGTCGTAGATACCTTCCGCTTTTAAAGTTCGAATGGCGGCAACAAATTCTGACCGTTCAGCAGCAGTCAGGGTGTTTGCATCTTTTCTAATAGCCATGAGAATTTCCTCCTTCTCTTAATCTGCTTGAGTCTGTTTGAATTATTTTTTAACCTTGGAAAACTCAACCGTATGCCGGGCTATTGCTCTCGCCAATTCCAATAACGAATCGTATTGGGTATAAGGCAGATATTTCGAATAAAACTTATTTTTTGCCTCATCATATTCGTAAACGATTTCCTTTCCGTTAATTGACAGATTGGCATCATCTTTTATTTCAATATTGCAACCTTCAAAATTTTCTTTATGGTGTGACATAGTGTGAGCTCCTTTTTGGCATGATGAAAAATTGATCCGTCCTTTTTCTATATTTCTTTTTAAAAAAGAATTTTTTCTGTGACTCTTACTGGGCTAACCACCATCACATTTTGATAAGCCAGTAATAGAATGATAATCTGCAGTCCTATTCATTCACCTCGCATTGCAGTTTTAAAGTCATGATGTTTTCAGGATGAAGCCCATACCCCTGAATCACAGCCGATAAGTCAACAAAATACCCATCCAGCCTATCGTAATTTAAATTTGCAAACCCAAGCGTTCTCGGAAAATCTGATACCGTATCTTTCATTCCCACTGTCTTTGTAGTCAGAAGTTCAAGACTCACCATTTCTTTGAAACGAGAGGCCTGAAATCTTCCAGATTTTGCTACCTTCTCAACCATGAAGCATCCCTCATAGTGAGCTTTCAGCTCAAAAGTTCCTTCTTTCGAAATAACCAGTTCGCCAGAATGAAGTGTGGGTATTCCGGTGCAATCACCTATTTGCGCTGATTCAATGTGGCAGGTCATGTTTTTCAAATCAAAAGGCTGCTGTGACATTGCGGTGGAACTTGTCTTAGCAAGCAGTGCGATGCTCATGAGAATTGCAACAAATGGTTTCATGCAGCCTATCCTTGAGAGTATAAAGTGAGCGTGCAATGATGTATGAAAAGAAACACAGAAAGCTTGTCAACTAATCAACAATCGCAATTTTTTTCGGTATGCTTTGCGATTAACATCACGCACTCTCACAGCAGGAGAGTGAATTATCCCAAGAACAGTTTAGCGGATGCATTCTTTACAAAATCCATTGTTACGCCTGCATGCAGTTATTTCACACAGATACCTGCACAATCGGCATCACCTTTAGCAGGATCGCAATTGTCAGATGGATCATCCACACACTTCATCCCTGTAGGGCAAGGAAATGCGGCAATGCCGCCACACATTTGTTTGGGTTTCTGATCATAGTAAGCAGAACTGCCCTTGGGCGGATAGTCCATACGTTTTCCCTCTCCTTGTTTGGTGGGCTTCGTTGGTTCCAGCTTAACGCTTTCCTCAATCTTTCGTGGTTGAATTGTTTCAACCTCAATGGACTCAACTTCTCCTTCGTTATGCCGTGCGGTATATACGCTCACAACATCCAATGGAACAGAGCTTTTTACAACCAGAAACCCTTCTAGAAAGGCGAAATCCACACAAACACCATCTATTGGACAAAAGTAGCCTGCAATGTCAAAGCAATTTACGCCAACTGCTCCGTCTGGCTGGAGAACTATTCCTTTGAAAGGTGTGACATCGAAGGATCCTGGTTCAGAACCAAACTGTGTTGCAAGAGCCACCTTGGCTGCAAGCGTGATTTTTTTATTCGTAGGATTGTGGATATTGACGACTGTACGGTAAGTGCCTCTCGCCAAATCCCCATCTTGGTGCGGTAATAATAGCGAGCAGGTAACCTTGGCTGCATATTGATACTCAGTTTTAACCGTCTCTGAGTATTGCGTCGCTTCTGCCTGAGCGATTGACTGAGTGCCGATGAGACCAGACCAGCATCCTGATCCGAGCAGAAGAGAGAGAAGTTTGATCATATTGTGTCGTTTCATGATAATTACCTCATTTGGTTTCATGCCCTCAGTAGAGAGCATCTTTTTAGCCCGCAGTGGTTAAACCTGGGCTGACGACAAGTCACTTTACCTTGTTCAACCTGGAAGACAGAGTGACCCAACTTAACTGACTATTAAAAACATCGGCAGCATGTCATTTTTGCAGCTTAGTTTTTATGTCCTTGTTTTCATGAGAATATCTCCTTGCATAATATAATATGGTTATTAGGATGCACGTCTCATTGACGCCACTTTGCTTTTCCTATCAGCTAAAACTAAGCAATCAATACAAACCTCGCCTCTGATGGCACTCCCTGATTATTGACGATAAACAGCATGTAGTATCCTGGTGGCGCAATATTGCCATGCGCTGGCGCTTCGATTTCTATGGTGGTGGCAGTATGCGAATGGACAGGCAATTTGATGTAACGCTGACCGGCATCGGTATGGTGCGTTACCGCAATCGGTGCGATCAGCACCACTGAATTGATGTCAGTGGCCTGTGGCGTTTCGATCACAAAAATGCTCGCATAGGTAATAGAGAATGGTGCATTCGATATGACTGGCCGTGCACCCAGGCTAAGATAGCCTGGTGAGTAAAGCTCCACTGAGTTCTGGTTTTCATCCGCTGTGCCTGGTGCAACCCCGCCTGCTGCTAGCACTCTTCCATTCGGCAGCAGAATACAAACCGAGTGATACTGGCGCGGGAAGCTTAATGGCGCGCCCACTGTCCAAGTATCCGTGGCCGGATCATAGATTTCCGTTTCCAGCACTGGCGTGGGTGACCACTTCTGACCGTTGCTGTGGCCGCCTATGATAAGTACCTTACCGGTCGGCAACACTACGGCATTCACATTGGTGCGGCCAAAATTCATATCGGCGATCCGCGCCCAAGCTGAACCGGTAATGTCGCCGTTGAATTCAATCACTTCAGCAGTCGCATTATTGTGCGCGGTGGCAGGGCCCGCTACCCCGCCGCCAAATACATACAGACGTGTACGTTCCGGACTTACGGTCGTATCGATCATGAGAAGACTCATGCCTTCCTGACGATCGTAGAACTGCTGCTGCCCATAATCGGTCCAATTGCCATTGTTTGGCCCGGTCAGGGTCAAATAAACAGTTTGGGTTCCTGTTGCGCCGGCCCAACCAGCACGCGTATAGAAAATTTCTCCTGAAGGCAGGAGATGCATACCAGGATACAGTTCATCAAATAAGCGATTTGCCCCGGTGATTGCTGTCCACGCGCCGCCGTCGAATACCTCCACTTCAGCCGCGACAGGATGTCCGCCGGAAAATGCGAGTACGCGTCCGTCACTTAGGCTCAACGCTGTCGGATACCAGCGCGCGCGTGCCATGCTGGCGGCTGGATCAAATGTTCCGCTGTCAGGGTTCGCGGCATTGGGTGTGAAAATGTAGCATCGATTGTTGCTATGTCCCTGACCTGTTGGGGTTGTGTCTCCGCCGATGACGAGTAAGCGTCCATCGCTCAAAAAAGTGTGGCCGCTGCAGAAAAGATCCTCCGGCAGAGGGATGATTCCAGGCATTATCTGCTTGGTTGTCGGATCCCAGATACGGGCTTCAAGTGGAAACTCGACTCGATCAGGACTTTCTGTCGCTCCTGAAAAGAGTAATACATGACCCGTATTCAACAGTGCCCCGTGAACCACGAAGATTGGCGATGGATCAAGTAGCTCCCAACTGTCATGGCCATGTGCGCCGCATGGATGAGGATCTACTTCCGGGCATTGGTGCACATGCACTGTCGGCAACTGGTAACAGATCCTGTCAAGTTCCTCATCGCTCAACTCGACTTCCTGGGTAGCACGAAGTACTGCCGCCATGCCTTCCATCATGTGCATCTCTACATGGCAGTGAATTAGAAAATCACCTTGTAGCCGGTATTTTTTGCGCTTTTCCTTATATTGCTCAGCGTAAGCATCTTTCAATGAGTATTTAGGCTGATCCGTAGACTGTAAAAAGTGCCCTGGATGTTCCTGCTCATTTGTGGTTACGGAAGAATAATGATCTTCTTGTCCCTCATGCGGTTTGCACTCACATTCAAGCGGCACAGGCTGGAGGATTACCGGTGGCACAATGGTATCGGCGACAAACGATTCGGCGGGTCCGAGCGAGCGTGTATCGACCCATTCATTGCCCCATCGCCACCGTTGTCCATGCAAATGGAAATTGTGCCATACCATACTCAAATCCAGATTGAACACATACCAGCGCACGCGCGCGCCATATTCAGCCACAATAGTAGGGGTATTTCCCACGAAGGTGCGCCCGTTGATGGCAAATGACTCTAGCCCGGCACCGCTGCGCTCGGTGACAGTATGAGGTTGATTACCCACATGATTCCACGTGACCACAGCACCTACGCCTACTGTTATATCATCAAGTTCGAAGCGTGCCGGCGTATCCAGAATATTGATAGTTGCTGTCAGGGGACCTGTCGTGGTGACGCGGACACGCCCCTGCATCGGATGGAAACGGCAGTAGTATTCGAAAGTACCTTCCTGGTTGAAAGTGAAAGTAAATAGATCGCCCGCATTAAGTGAATCGCTATCGAAAAGTGCGTTTCCAACCTTGGCCGAGAGACGGTGAAAGAAAATAGGCACTTCAAGGTCTGCTTTCTCGCAGTGGGGATCACGAACCACAATACCACCGAAGAGTCCACGCTTTACGGCTTCCTCGATGAGCATATGATGGTCATGGAAAGGCCATGCACCAATGGCGTCTTCTTTCACATCAAAGATGTAGCACCACTGGCCGCCAGGACAAATCGCATCGCTGCGATTAGAACCAGCATAGTCCTGTACGCCAAAAGGCCAAGAACCATCCGAGTCTATGCCATAATGCAGGCCGTGCACATGAAGGCTGTGGGGCTCGCTATCGCCGTTCAGCACATGGACATAAAGTCTCTCACCTGGCTGCGTATAGATGATTGTTCCGGGAATTCTCCGCTCGACTCGGGGCTCATTGATATCCGCAGCAATGAGCGGCGTATTTTTTATTATGGTATAGGCGGTATCGAGATATTCGCGGTAGACCAGGGCATCCAGTGAGCGCCGGTCTACTTCCGATTGTGGAATGGTAGCATCTAGATGCTCCATGCTTCTCATGCAATCAAGCCGATGCTTATGATGCTCGGCGTCGTCGGGAGCAACGGGGCTGTAGTTCGGCACTGCCTCGATTTTGAGGTATAGATGTCTTATATTCATGACTCCATCTCCTTTCCAGAGAAGCAATTCATAAACATAAAAAATGTACGTTCGGCCAGCGACAATAGCCACAGTGTTTTTAAATCACTCTGATGCTATTGCGAGGTATATCTGATCACGCTGTCAGACCAAACTAAACAGTCATTCCTTAGCGTACATTTTTTACCGAATTCTGAGGCTATCTACTTAGCTATGCATATTCCTGGACAATCCGCTCCACCTTGGGTAGGGTTGCAGTCATCACTTGGGTCATCAATACAGATCCGGTCTTCTGGACATTTGATGCCTGCAATGCCACCACATGCCTGGGGTTCCGCTCGCTTACATTCACCTGCATGATCAATGGAAACACCTGCTGCCGCCGCCTCACATGCATTACCATAGGTTTTACCGTTACAACCACAAACCGGCTTGTATTCCCTTGTGCATATCGTTGGTTTAGTCTTACAGACTCCTTGCGCATCAGCAACTTTGCATTGACCGACACCAAGATCACAGTACTGCTGGTCAGGGCATGTCAATCCTTGGATAGTGCCACAAATTATTTCAGGAGGTTGTGGCGGTTTGGAATCCTTGCAACCCACCAGCATGGAGGAAATCGAAAAAGCAGTTAACAAAGTGATGAGTACATTCATGATACTTAACCTCCTTCTTAATAAATAGGCTGTGATTTATCATGTTATTTACTTGGCCAGTACTTTAAACCTAAAAGCAGTTTTAGGTTAAATAACTTGGATTAGGCTAGAATTCTGATTTCAAACCTAATCTCATTAGATCGAAAAATATGCTTCTTTGATGAAAATTAAAATAAGCAAAAACCATAATTTGATCTAAAGAAGATACTTAGAAAACAAGAATAGGAGGTTTTGCAAAATGGTGGGTCGCCGGACTTTGCAGTATTTCCTGCAATAATTTTTGTCCGGCTTGCATGGAAGCAGCTAGCGCTGCGTCACATGATGGGTTTCCATTGCTGCGTAATGCTGCAATTCATGCAAAGAACGACCAGGTGATTTATGACCGACCCATTGTGGCAGCAGTGAACCGACGATCATCCCCAAGGCCGAAATACCAAGACCAACCAATTGTGGAGGTATCAGACTTTCTTCGCCGATCAGGATTTCGATCATGAGCCATGACAACAAGCCACCGAAAATTGCCGCTAATGCACCCTGAGTGGTGGCACGTTTCCAAAATATGCCGCTGAGTAATGGCACAAATGCGCCAGCTAGCGTGACCTTGTAGGCACTTTCTACCATTTCAAAAATAGAGGATTCAGAATTCAATGCGAACGCGAGCACAATTCCTCCGAAACTAACCAACGTTGCTCGCATAACCCAAAGGAACTGGTGATCACCCATTTTCGGCCAAAAGCCCCGGATTACATTTTCAGCAAAAGTGACAGACGGAGCGAGCAGGGTGGCTGAGGAACAACTCATGATTGCTGATATGACTGCACCGAAGAACAGCACCTGGGCAGCCAGAGGTGTGTGCTGCAATACCAGTGTCGGCAGTAACAATTGCGAATCCTCTGCTAACAATTTCGAGAATAGCATCGGGTCGATCAAAGTAGCAGAATAGGCAATGAACATTGGCACAAAGGTAAAACAGAAATAAATAGTAGCGCCAATGACCGAGCCCCAAAGAGCGACAGTAGCGCTTTTTGCCGAGGTAACGCGTTGAAATACGTCTTGCTGCGGGATAGAACCGAGCATCATGGTGACCCAGGCGCCGAGGAAGGCAATCCATTTTAATGGATCCATTTCGGGGAAAAAATTAAGTTTACCTGCCAAACTAGCATGATCAATAACCGCCGTCGCACCACCGCTGACTTTGTCGCTGACAATCCAGGCAATGAAAAATAGGCCGCTCATCGACACAAACATCTGCACGAAATCCAGAATCGCTACAGAGAACATACCACCGAAAGTAGTATAGGTGAGTACAATAGCAGTGCCGAGAATCATGCCCGTTTCCTGACTTACCGTACCATCGGTAACGACGTAAAAAATCAAACCGAGTGCCTTGATCTGTGCTGCCACCCAGCCTAAATAGGCCGCAACAATACAGAGTGAGGTGAGCACTTCGACTGGTCGACTATAACGCATGCGGTAAAAGTCTCCAAGCGTGAGGATATTGAGCCGGTAGAGGTAGCGTGAAAAAAGGATGCCGGCGATGACTAGACACATCGAGGAACCAAACGGGTCAGCGGCTACGCCGGTCAAGCCCTCTTTCACGAAAGTGGCCGGCACGCCAAATACAGCCTCAGCCCCAAACCAGGTAGCGAATACCGTTGCGGTAACTACATGCACGGGTAGTGAGCGTCCCGCAACAGCAAAGTCTTTTGCATTGTGCACGCGCGTGGCAGCATAGAGGCCAATACCCACGGAAATCATCAAGTAGAAAATAACGAACCACAGCAGCATGACCGCCTCAGCAAAAAATAATAAATTTAATATTTGATCAGAGCGGGATTATACTGATGGAGATAAGGAAAATAAACGCTGATCTCTGTTACAAAGCACTGCAAGAAAAGCAGGAGCGTTCCCCTTGCACAATTGATAGCTTTAGCTTTGTATATCCAATCCACTTAAGCACTTTATTCGTTTAAATAAAGCTGGCTTTGGTGATAGGAGCTTAAGCGTCGATCATTCCCCAAGTGCATCAATCAGCGTTTACCTCTCTCATGGCTTCTATTACCATATTAGAAACAAGTTGTTAGATGAAAAAATGGCGAGAATCAATCTAGAAATTGAAAACACGAATAGCCTAGAAATCAGTGAAATCTTCAGTGAGCTGAGAGAAAAAGTAGGACAAGTTCCTGCAGCTTATCGGGCGTTTGCGCTACATCCACATATTTTGCAGGCCAATTGGAACCGCACAAAGAATATCCTAGGGAAGGGTAGCATACCCATAGAGATAAAAGAAGCAATAGCAACACGAGTATCAAAAGTGAATGGTTGCGATTTTTGCTTGAAAATACACAAAGAAAATCTTATAAAGCTTGGATTTAACTCAGTCACTGTCGAGTCTATAGCGAATGGCGAATCAAGCGATCAGCGTCTTGGTCTTGTGCTTAAATTCGTGAGCACAGCAACAAAAGATCCTCACAATCTCAATGACTCTGATTTTAATGCATTAAAAAAATCGGATTTCTCAGAACATGATATTTTAGAGATACTCACAGTGATGGAAATGTATACTGGCTATAACAAAATAATTGTTGCCCTTGATTTACAGCCAGATGATTGAATCTAAAAAACGGTGGCTGACTGCTTGAGCGGAAAACTGAAAGTCATTAACATCTGGCAAGCTGTTGAGGTAACTAATTCTATTTCGCGTTATAAGATGTAATAATAAGTCATCCAGGCTCACGTAAATGGATGACAATTATGGCAAGACCAGCAAGTGGTGAAGAGCATCTTGAATTGGCCCGAAATGCGGTACGGATCGCTAAAACAGCCGATGAACTGCGTAGCGCACAGGCTTTACTGCTGCCACTCGAATTGGGTCTGAGTCTGGAGCAGACGGCCATTGCTATTGGTCGATCAAAAGGCAAGACCTGCACACTGCGTACAAATTACTGCAAGCGAGCCACTGGAAGAATGGCTGCGCCCGTTGCCAAGCGTAATCTGCGTAATCGGGCGAACCGATCGCTTGAAGAAGAGAGGGTGCTGTTGCAGGAGGTATTTGACAGTGCCGGCGTTGGTGGCGTATTGGTGGTTCCGCCGTTTGCCGATAAGTTGCGCCAGAAGATGGGTGTCCCGCTTTCGCTTTCGGCCATATACCGAATGCTTGCGCGCCATGGTTGGCGTAAGATTGCGCCCGATACCACCCACCCGAAAGGAGATCTCTTAGTCCGGGAAGACTGGAAAAAAAACTCCCCGGGGTGCCGGGTCAAGCGATAACAGAGTTTGCTGTGCCTCGCCCCATGCGGCTGATGTTTCAAGACGAAGCACGATTTGGCCGCATCAGCGACTGCCGTCGCGCATGGGCGCCTCGTCCAGTGCGTCCGCTAGTCAAGGCTATGCTTACCTACGAGTACACCTACGCTTATGCGGCAGTCTGTCCGCTGGACGGAAAGTTTGACAGCTTGGTATTACCGAATGTCAACACTGAGTGCATGCAAATCTTTCTTGATGAAATCGCCAGGCGCTACCCCAATGAGAATATCGTTATGGTGATGGACGGTGCTGGCTGGCATCGCAGCCATTCGCTGACGTTAGCTGAGAATCTTCGCTTGCTGCTACTGCCACCTTATTCACCTGAACTCAATCCAGTCGAGCACCTGTGGGATGAGTTGCGCGAAAAGAGCTTTTATCCTAAATTCCTCAGTTGGAATTTATGATGAAAATAGCTGTAATCTAATACTATCAATGGTTCCCGGTTAAAAATGTTAACTGCTCCTCAGTTATAGTAAACAAGCTAAAAGCAAGGCGTGACAACACTTTTAGCAGATTTTGATTATTTCACTAAAATCTCGCCTGATTGGTGATGCCATGGATCTATGAAAGCACCTTAATCAGTAGGGTTCTTGAGCGATTTAAGAGATTTCAACTGAGGAATTTAGGTTTATAACCGTGTATTTGACAGCATCGGCGCGCTCGAATCTCATTTGGTTGATGCACTTCGACATATGGAGGAAACTACGGATGCAGTGAAATCAATCGCCGGATGGGATTGGATAATTAACGTGAGTTCGACATAAGAATCATCACATCACGATTGGAAGAGCTTGAGGGAGTCTGATATTAAGCGAGGGTTTCTTCTCGCGAAAGGTGTAAGCCACCAGTCCGGCTATCAGATTAACAAAAAAGTTAAATGAGCTGCGATGGCGGGAATGCTCGATTTGCGAGATATTCTTCAATTGGTCATTGACGGTCTCAATAATGGAGCGTTTACGTAACAGCAGCTTGTCAAACAGCGGCAACAGCTTGTTTTTCATGTTCTTGCGTACCTTGGTAACGAGCTGCACACCTTGCTCCCAGAGTTGCTCAAAGAGTGGCTGCGAGATATAGCCCCGATCACCAAAGAGTTTTCCAAACAAGGAACGAGCCAGTTCCGGTACGGCATCACGGTCATCCACATTGCCCGCCGTGATTTTGACTCCCAGCAATTCTCCTTGGTCATTGATGACCAGGTGCAACTTGAACCCATAAAACCAGTCCACACTGGTCTTTCCCCGGGCAGCAAACTCTGCCATTACTTTATGCGACCCAATGCGGCGATTGTGGCACACACTGATCTTAGTCGAATCAATGAAGCTGATCCCACTGCATTGCCCAAAGCGGCTGGTCAGAAAACAGCACAAAGGCACCAGGCTATCTTGCAGCAACTCCACAAAGCGGTTGTAGCTCACCAACCCTGGAAAATAATACCGCTGATACCTCAACACGTAATTCAGGTAATAGTGCTTAAATGTCCGATAACCGGATAGATGAAACCCCACCATGATGGTCATGACTTCGCTTAGACACAATGCTCCTTGCCGCCGACGCCGTTTCAGCGACGACTCTAATAAGCGCTTCTCCCAACGCGGCTCAAACTCTTTACAAAAGTCGTCATTCGCACAAAAAATCGTTATAGTATCCATTGGAATCTGACTCCTCTCATGATGAAATTCTTTTCCAAAACTACTTCATCATAAGGAATTCAGGTTCCTTTTACAGCTTTTCTTATGTCGAACTCACGTTAATTAATACACTTTGTAACGCTAATTAGAATAAGATACTTAAGAGTCAGCGTCCGCGCAGTACGATCTTTTCGCCGAAGATAATCTCGAACTGAAGACCGACTATCCAGGAAGATACGCGTTTTTCGTCAAGCTCATCCCGTGGCCAGTGCATGCCTACCCATGACTCAATAAAAAACCATTCACGCAGATAACGCTGACGGTAAATGCCACGAAAGCCATAATCTCTCAGCGGCACCGGATGAGCGGTTTCACCCTGAATCCAAGTTTCGCAGGCATAGGCTCGATTATCGGAATACAAATAAAACAGGGAGGTCGACGTCCGCCAACGCATGCCCTCAGAGCGTTCGGCAAAGGTGCCGCGGCCGGACCAGCGCCCCAGCCAGCGCTCGCCCATACCGATCTCGTAGTCAAGGCGTTGCGATCCACCAAAGCCATCACTGTTACGCCAGAAGCCCACTGATTGCCAGCGCAGCTGACTGCGGTCGCTTACTTGTCTATTCTCCAGATAACGTACACGCACATAGGGGTCAAAGCTTAGCCCTTCTTCAAAGCCGGCTCCTAGGGAAAGCCTACGCCGATCCTGAATGATCGGATCATAACCAAATCCGATCAGCCATTCATTATCGGTATTGGGGCTGCGCAGCAGTACCGGGCGAATAATTTCATCTCCGCTTATAAATTCGTCGAAGCTCAGTCTACCTATTACTGCCGAGAAACGGTTTTTCATGTGCGGCAAATAAAACCGTGCTCGCATACTTGCTATCGTTCCCCAGCCGTCATCCTGGTCCCATCTTGGGCCGAGCACAAGTCGGCCTTCTGTTACAGCTAATCTCGGCTTAACGGTGGGTTGGTCATCAAACCAGCGTGGGTCACCAAAAAAGCGATCGACCCAACGTGCTGTAGTATCCACAGTGGAGGTTAAAGTACGCTGCACAGTATCAAGAAAATGTTCATCTTTATTTTTCTCATCGCGCTTGTGTTCGTTGTTGTCGCTGACTGAACGCGATTCACTTTTACCTTTGTTATTGCTCACTTGATCTTGTGCCAGCACCGCCATGCTGCTTGCCAGGTATAGGCCACCGCTAAGTATCAAGGCAAGCGAACAATTCTGCACAAGATTCGTCATAACTATAAGAAAACGCTTTTGTGACCCATGAGTGCAAGTAGGAACGTTGATCGCAAATAACTCAACTAAGTTTGGTAACAGGGGATGCATATTCTTTATGTTTCCTTTTTCCATTTCTTAATGAAACCTGACTTTGTCGCCTTTTCCTTGTCGTATTATTTATACTGTCTGCGGTTCACCTTCACGTCATGTTTGATTTAGAAATGGAATTAATAAGGAAGGTTTTCAGAATATAGAATTTAAAATCTGGTAGTGCTAATGCTGTGGTACTACAAATTTTTCTCATTGTCTCCAGCCATGATTGTTGAGCTTAAAAGTGTCATCTGATATTAAGCAAAAATCGCTTGCGTGCTGGCATACGAAAGACGCTAGTCATATTTCAATGACTAAATATTGCTTCGACAATTCTTGATAGGCATTTTGTCAGCGGTGAGAAGCGTATTGAAAATCGAGCAAAGCAAATTCAATTAAAATTTTGCTATATAATGGTGGAGGCCTCAATGTCGAAGCACATTCAGCAATCTGAAGTAGCTAAAATTGCGACAATCTGTTCGTTGATTGATTCGTTCGCGGAGCGCTAAGCCACAGCTATCTACTCACTCCAGAAGCAGGGAGTTCGAATCTGGACCTACCAGAACTTCTCAATAATGTTTTAGTGCTTGCGCAGATGAGTCACTTCCAGTAGGGGGTACTGGGGCCGCATTTCCAGCCTATTACCATATTTTTAGGCCATCCCTCCAATTGTAAGAACTGGCATCAGGTGGAAAAGGGATAAGCGTAGCAGAACGCATCGTGCATGGGCTTGAGAAAGTGGTAGCTATATTGCTGGCCGAAGTGAGCGAGAAAAAATGCAGAAATGAATAATATCTATGCGCTTATACTTATCCTGTTTGCGCTACTTCATTTCTCAAGAAAGATTAGCCCTAACCTGATCTTTATTTCCGTACCCATTGACCATTCTCTTTTTGGAACCAAGTGCCAGCAGGGATTTTCTTGAATATTTCTATAGCATAAACTTTACCAACCTGGTCAACACTCACACCTTGGGTAGCAGCCTTTTCCTGATAAATTGCTCTACGTTGAGTATTAATGGCATTAGCCTCAGCTTGAGTGCTGGAGTTTCTGGCAATGACATACCCGCTATAGCTTTCACCTATCGCTCCTGAGGCACGTAGCTGTTCCAGGTTATCGGCCCGCGCAGGTGTTCCATAGAGTGATAATGTCAAAAGGATGGCGCTCAAGATTTCTAGTAAAGGTTTTGTTTTTAGAATGCATGGAATACGTAGCATGATATTCTCCTTATCGATTTCATTTGAGACTAGAAGACATTTGGATTGGCTTCAATGTCTTTTTTCGCCTCTTCTTCAAGCTGTACGCGTATATTAGCATCCAGCTTGACATTAAGATTAATAGTGATGGGCTCTTGTGGTGCTTCGACTTTGACTGTGGGTGCGCAGGCGGTGATTACCAGACAGCAAAGCATCAATGATCCCATGCTAGATGTGATATTTCTTATTTGATAGGTTTTGTGCACGATTGCATTCCTTTACTGATTGATCCTTGGAGCCGGGTTTTGCCACGATCGGATAATAATCATAACAACATACACTATATACAATTTATTTGAGTCATAATTAATGTAGCCTGAACAGGTCGCGCAGTATTTCGTTGGATAACCTGAAGCCCTGATTAATGGCCTCCAGAATCTCGCCAATATTACTTTCAAGATTAATATTCAAACGAAACATCCGTCCCTTTTTAACATTTGGATTATTCCCCAGCAGGGAGAGAGTGACTACCAGGTCATGAGTAGCGGATTTGTCCAGCTTTAATGACAGTTCGGTATAGTGAAAATCCTGCAGCACTTGAAGCAATAGTTCCATTTCTTTGCCTGTGCTTGCCAGCATTTGAGAGGCTTTTTCAGATTGGAATTGCAGCATGCCTGGTATTTCTGCCTCAAGATGACTGTTTCGAATGATGATGTGATCGCCTTCGAGCGTGATTGGAATACTGCCATCGAGGCGACCGTTACCCGTTAACCCTTCTACTTTAATCAGATCAAAAAGAGCCTCGAGTTCGATATTATTTACGAGTATTAACATGTCATTGCGAACAGAAGTTGGATCGATGAGGGTGGGTCCTAAAGACACGATGCCGCCAAGCAAGAAAAGGTTTGCTTTTTCGAGAACAATTCGAGGGGGCGAATCTCCAATTTGATAGGAAACCACCAGATTTTCCATGGGAATACCCGAATCAATACGTCGAATGGTAAGGCTTTGCTGAGGCGGGCTGCTGGGCGACAATAAGTCAGTTAAATCCAGTGTTGCATTCAGCCCGCTGATTTTAACGGCCTGATGGATAAACGATACATTATCTAAATCAAGTATGCCGCTGCTGCGTATGCCATTCTTGGACCACTTGAACTTAACATTAGCGCTGACCATGCCACTTACATCCTCCAGCTGGGCAAGACCGGGAAAAAGTGTTTTAGGTTGCAGGCCATCAGTTGCAAAAGCTAAGGGAGCAATCATTATCTTCAGCATGCCTTCCCTGCCATCATACGCCTGCTCCCCTATGATTCTCAAATAGCGTGTGCCTGGTACACCACCGACAGCATCGATCGTATATGCCTTGGGTTGCCCATGAACAGACTTGCTTTTAATACTGCCAGAAAGGGAGAATGGGGCGAAATAGGGTGCTGATACTTGATGGTGTAGCTGACCAATGGTGAAGTCAGCAATCTTGCCACTCTCGGTAGTACCAAAGTTCAGTGTTGCTGCTATATCATCCAGTCGGATCTGTGATTGCGGTAGAGTCAGACTTGCATTACGTAGAATACCTAGACCTTGATATTTTTCACCTGCGCCAAGTTTCCCACTCAAGGATATTTTTCCTGGATGAATTTGTGCCTCTACTGCTGTCGCTTGTTTCTGTTTAACAAGTAATGTAATAGGGCTAGGTAGCGCCACGAGGTGATGATTGAGTGCTGCCCCTCGCGAATTTTTTACCAGCTCGATATCCATCTTTTGAATAGACAGGCCTAAAGAGCCCTTGAGGTTGATGGCATCAATCGGGTCAATTTTTTCAAATGTGACCCGCCCCGGTTTTTGCAGTCCTATTCGCCAAGTGTCATGATCGAAACGAATCTGCAGCGGTAAGACAGCAGAGGTACCGCGGGCAACCATCGGCCCGACAACCAGCCGGTCTGCCTCAGCATGCAGATCGAGCTTGCCGGAACCCTTGGTTAGTGCAGCATCTAGCCTGAGCAGGCCATTTAGATTTGATAACTTTTGTGCATAGCTGAGGTCTTGCAGTTCAAGCTGGGCTTCACCGGACAGCGTAAGGTGCTGCAACCAGCCCAGACCATTCAAGTCATGCAGAGCATTATGGTAGAGTTCATGAAAAGGGGGAGTCTGTCCTATGACTTTCATTTCTAATGTCATCATTCCGCTATCGGGTTTTGCAAGACCAAGCAATTGCCATGGATAATAGTTGACTGCATCGGTTGCGTTTAGAGTCAGTTCAATGTCAGGTGCGTCATCGTAATGACGCACCGTGGCATCGAGATGTGCCACGAGTGAGTCATCAGAAGCCATGAGTTTTCCGGTTAGGTGCGCGTTGTTTTCATCCATTTGCAAGTTGAATCTGGCTTGTTCAAAAACTTTTTCTCTTTGTTCGCCATTTGGTAGATGAATATCGGATAGCACGAATTCAGCCTTGATGTGTTGTGGCCGCATTGCTGACAGTACGAAAGCAGTCTCGCCAGAGAGACTAAAAATTTCTATCTTGGGCAAATTCAGCTTCCCTTCTGAGACAGTGATCTTGCCTTGGAGATTTCCCTGAGTATCCATGGCGACAACAAGCGTGCTTTTTGCTCGAACGAGTGAATCTTTAATTTCAGCATTGAGATGAACAGTCTGAATGCCTGAATGAGCTTGAACTAGGTTACCCTCTAGCGTGATGGCGAAATTACCTCGTTCCGAATGCAGATGAATAGTTGAATCCTGTAATGAAATGGTAGGTAGCCAAATCACACCGATATCTTCTCCAGTCGATGAAATTACAGATTGAAGCGAACCCAAAAGAGGTTGATCACTGCTCAAATCAAGCGTCGCTTGCAGACCACTTATTTCAATTGAGCCCACCGTACCTGCAAACAGGTCGCGCAAATGCCAGGTGACATGAATTTTGCTGATTTGCAGTTCATTGTCCCTACCTATCGACAGGTTACGCAAAAGCAGGCTATTGAGCGAAACATCTGTAACTGCAAGAGAATGTAGCAGAATGCCCTGCTTACGAAGCTGATCGGCGATGAGTGACTCTAGCAGAGGAAAACGAAATACGTAGAAGCTCATCACAGTTATGATGAGGCCAACAAGGGCCATTAACCAAGTGCCTAGATGTTTGCGCATCTTACAAATTGAGATTGCTTGAAATACCTAATAAAAAGTATTGTAGCAACTAGCCGGAGAATCTCAGTGATAGTTTCTGCGAAATTACAGAGTAAGAATGAGTAACAGAAAATGACCCTTTTGTTACTATAGACGCAAACAGTTGCGTTATGGTCGCAATCATTACTGAAAAATCAATCAAGTATGAAGTGTGCTCTCAAGTTTTTTATCCTCATGGTATTGATCCTTTTAAGCATGACGCCCTGTTATGCAGTTAACGTAACCATTAAAGGGGGGCCCAGAATCAAGAGTGATGATGGGAATTTTGAGATAGGACTCAACGGTCGCGCACATTTGGATGTCCATTCATTTTATCCGGATCAGGCTGATCCAGATTACCCTCCTTTTGGTAGTCAGCTTTTAAGCAGTAATGATCGTGATGGATTTAATTGGCGCCGTACTTACGGTACGGTAACAGGCAGAATCTACAGTTTAAATTTCAAATTTGAAAATGACTTTGCTGTCAATGCTAATAGCGCTTTCCCTCATAGCCTCCGTGAAGCGTGGCTTTCAACTAAACTGGGTCCAGGCCAGATCACCCTAGGTCAATTCAAACCTTATCGTGGTATGGAAGAATTAACCAGCTCCAATGAAATTACCCTTATGGAACGCCCGTCCACTTCCTCTACCGGGATATATAGTGGACGACAATTTTTAACCGGTGTCGGTTATAAGGCAATAATCAAGGATAATATTGGTGTTGGTATCGACGTCATGAGTCTTTCCCATTTTGGTTTGCCTATTGAGGGTATAACTTATGGTGGTCGCGCGGTTTGGTTGCCTCTCGATAAAGAAGGCAATATTCTTCATCTTGGATTTTCTATCAGCAGAGATACTACCAGTAAAGATTCGTTACCGGCCAAGACAGTTGATATCTACGGTGGACGTGAGGGGATAAGCAAATCCTTGGGAGTTGCAGGAGCAAGTTTAGGCGCACCAAATAATAATAGCCAATCGACTTTTTCTGCCGAGGCAGCGTATTCCTTCAGGGCGTTAACGCTACAGGGTGAGTATGCGATATCGGGTCTTGAGAATACCCATCAAGTAAATGGAAACACAAAAGATTCAACCCTTCATGCCTTCTATATACAGGCAAGCTGGTTTGTGACTGGGGAGAATGCAGTTTATAAGAAGGATCGCGGTGCTTTTGGCAAGCCGAAACCCATCAGTAAATTGGGTGCACTGGAGCTTGCCGCCCGCTATGATTTCGCTGAGAATGTCAATCAGAGCTTTAGTGCAGATCCCTGCAAAACAGGTACTTCGAAATGCCAGGTTCAAGTCATCACGTTGGGTATTAATTGGTATCCCTACCAAAATATCCGTTTTATGCTGAATTATTACCTTACTGAAGCCAATATCGGTCATACAGGTTCTGGAAACCCAACGCGGAAAGATAATCCATCAGTACTTTCTTTCCGCACTCAGTTAAGTTTCTAATCTAAAATTTACCAAACTTACTGCTAACTTAAAGAAAAGTTGAAGAAATGTTTTCAATTAATAAAATGAGTTTTAACGATAACCAAAAGCAGGGGAAGCATTATTTCTGATCAGCGTGATTATTATGAGGTACTGGGTATTGCCAAGGATGCCGATCAAAAGGCAATCAAGGATGCTTTTCGTACCCTTGCGCTGAAGTATCATCCAGACCGTAACAAAGAACCCGAGGCTGAGGAGCGTTTCAAGGAAATTGCCGAGGCTTATGCAATTCTTTCAGATCCGCAGAAGCGAGCAGAATATGATGCACGCGGGTTTGTGGGAGTGGCAGGAACTAGGCCGGAGGATTTGTTCAGCGGTATCAATTTTGAGGATATTTTTGGTGGGCTCAATTTTGATTTCGGCATGGGTAATTTATTTGATACCTTCTTTCGTCGAGGAAGGGAGCAGGCAAGACCGGTTCGTGGCGCAAATATCGAGGTAGATCTTGATGTCACGCTGGAAAGGATTACAGCAGGAGGGGAAGAAGTTGTTCATTTGCTCCGTCCAGTGGCTTGCCCTGCCTGTCATGGTACAGGTGGTGAAGGAGGTGTTGCGCCACGCAAATGTGAAACATGCAGCGGAACGGGACGCATCACGCATAGCCGTCGTGAGGAAAAAGAACATCTGCTGATTCAGCAAATTTTACCATGCCCAGCCTGCCACGGGCGTGGCAGTACCCTCGATCATCCTTGTCCGGAATGTCATGGCAGCGGTGAGGTCGAACGAGAGGAAGCATTGACGGTAAAAATACCGATTGGGATCGAGGAAGGGATGGCATTGCGTATCCCTGGCAAAGGAATGCCAAGTCCTTCACCTGGTGGCGTTACGGGCGATCTGTATGTCGTAGTACGGGCGCGGCAAGATGCGCGCTTTGAGCGAGCAGGCGCAGATTTGTGGCGCACTGTAATGCTATCTCTTACCGATGCGGTGCTGGGTACCAGGCTCAATATGCAGACATTGCATGGTTCGATCGACGTGACAGTGCCTCCCGGCACGCAGCCTGATGCGGTGCTGCGTCTGAAAGGAAAAGGATTGCCCGCATTCAGAAGTGAGCGGACTGGCGATCTCTATTTGCGGATTCGATTAAATGTGCCGCAGCATCTCTCCCGGGAGGAGCAGGAATTATATGAACAATTGCGTGCGATTAGTCGCAAAGCGCATGAAGAAAAATCTGAATAAGTAATAAACTTGTTACTGTAGCTTCTTATTCGGATTTTCCTTAACATGATGAATATATTATCCATGCTTTAGGAGGCGGATGAGAATGGCTGCCAAGCTGAGTCCCATACATCACCTACCCGTCAAAATATTGCCCCAGCCGGATGAAACTACGTGTGGCCCGACTTGCCTGCACGCTATTTATAACTATTGGGGGAAGAACGACCCGCTGGAAGATATTATTGCCCGCACACTCAAACTGGAAAGTGGCAGCGGCACATTCGATGTTTTCCTGGCGTGCGATGCTTTACGTAATGGTTTTCAGGTTACCATTTATACCTACAACCTCAAGGTATTCGATCCAACCTGGTTCGCTGCAGGAGTAAATATTGCTGAGCGGCTACGGCAGCAGCGTGAAGCCAAAACGGATCGCAGATTACGCTACGTGACCGATGGCTATCTGGAATTTCTGAGTCTAGGTGGCCAGTTACGGCTAGTCGATCTCTCTTATACACTGATTCATGGTTTATTGCGTCGCGGACTGCCGATTCTGACTGGCTTGAGTTCGACGTTTTTGTATCGTGCTGCGCGCGAGTATGGACCGAATGACGTGCCAGATGATATCCGTGGTGTTCCCGCTGGCCATTTTGTGGTCATCGCTGGCTATTATCGCGCCAAGCGTACGTTGTTGGTGGCTGATCCCTATGGGCCGACCCAGGAGTACTGGAGCAACATTGACCGGGTGATCGGCGCGATTCTGCTGGGGATCGTAACGTACGACTCCAATTTGGCGGTCATTTATCCTCCACAAGCACTCGAACAACAAGCGATTGAACTACCATGAGCAACCTCATTGTCGTCAGCAATCCTCATGATTGGCCACTGAATATTCCGGATGTAACAGTGGTGCCTGCCAGAGTGTATTTGACTGACCCGGGCTATGGCAGTCAGCTCAGAGTGCGTGTCTTTAATCTGTGTAAATCCTATCGCTACCAAAGCTTAGGCTATTATGTTTCACTATTAGCTGAAGCTCGCGGGCATAAGCCTTTTCCTCGGGTGAACGTCATCGAGGATCTGCAATCACCAGGTTTGGTACGATTGATTACTGAAAATCTGGATGAGCAGATACAAAAATCACTGGCCTTGATCAAATCAGAGCAATTCGAGCTTAGCATTTATTTTGGCCGCAATGTGGCCAAACATTACGATCAGCTCAGTCGCCAGTTGTTTAATTTGTTGCCGGCCCCATTGTTGCGTGCTTATTTCGATCGTCACGGGGATCAGTGGCGCATTCGCAACATCAAGGCTATCGCCGCGAGCGATATTCCGCCGCAACACCAGGACTTTGTCATGCAGGCTGCCACAGATTATTTTTCCGGGCACAAACCATGGATACAGAAGCAAATTGTGTCTCGTTATGATTTAGCTATTCTGCGTGACCCAAACGATCCTGAGCCGCCTTCCAATGCCAAGGCAATGAAACAGTTCGAGAAGGCTGCAGAAAGTCTTGGTATGCATGTCGAATTTATTACGCGTACTGATTTTGGTCGATTGCCTGAATTTGATGCGCTGTTTATTCGTGATACCACCTATGTCAATCATTACACTTATCGCTTCTCGCGGCGGGCTGCTGCCGAAGGTTTGGTGGTGATTGATGATCCGAATTCCATTCTCAAGTGCAACAACAAGGTATATCTGGCTGAATTAATGGTTCGGCACCGCATTCCCGCACCTAAAACTTTGCTGGTACATCGGGACAATGTCGAGCAGGTCATTCCTGCGCTCACCTTGCCGTGTGTACTCAAGCAGCCGGATAGCTCATTCTCGCTGGGAGTAGCTAAAGTCACGACAGAAGAAGAGTTGCGTCACAAAGTACATGCGTTACTGGACAAATCGGAGCTGATCGTTGCCCAGGAATATCTGCCAACCGAATTCGACTGGCGGGTAGCTATACTGGATCGTCGTCCCTTATTCGTCTGCAAATACTACATGGCGCCGGGGCACTGGCAGATTGTCAAACATGGCGAACACAAACGCGATTACGTCGAAGGACTCACACAAGCTGTCTCACTGGAAGAAGCTCCAACCCAGGTAGTGAAGGTGGCGCTCAAGGCAGCCAATCTGATCGGTGATGGTCTGTATGGAGTAGATATCAAACAGGTCGGCAAGCGCTGTTATGTCATCGAGATCAATGATAACCCCAACGTCGATGCCGGCAATGAGGATGGTATTCTCCAGGACGTCTTGTATCAACAGATTATGACGGTATTCTTGCATCGGTTGGATCGGCGTAAGCAGGGAGGGGAATGGTGAAGGCCATGTTGCCCGCTTTCTCAGGTTACGGCATTGAATTGGAGTACATGATTGTCGATCGCCAAAGCCTTTCCATTCTGCCTATTGCAGATGAAGTGCTGCACAAACTTTCGGGCAAATATGTTTCTGAAGTCGAGTGTGGCCGGCTGGCCTGGTCCAATGAGTTCGTGCTGCATCTGCTTGAACTTAAGAATGCTGATCCTGAGCAGAATATTGAATCTCTTCCCGTATTGTTTCAGAGAGAAATCCAGCGCATCAATAGTGAACTTGAATTAATGGGTGTTAGATTGATGCCTTCTGCCATGCATCCCTGGATGAATCCCCAAATCGAAACACGATTATGGCCGCATGATCATGCAGAAATCTATCGTGCTTATGATCATATTTTTGATTGCAAACGCCATGGTTGGGCCAACTTGCAGAGCATGCATCTCAATATGTCCTTTGCTGACGATGCTGAATTCGCCCGCTTGCACGCTGCCATCCGGCTGCTGTTACCCATCCTGCCTGCGCTGGCAGCCAGTTCACCAATTGTTGAAGGTCATCAAGCCAGTTCTCTGGATTGCCGCATGCAAAATTACCTGACACACCAAATTAAAATCCCTTTGACCATGGGCAAAGTGATACCGGACACGATCACGAGTCGTGCTGCCTATGAAAAGCAGATTCTAGCGCCGATGTATCAAGAGATCATAGCGCTCGATCCAAAAGGCGTCTTGCAGCATGAATGGCTCAACGTACGGGGCGCAGTAGCACGTTTTGTGCGCAATGCCATCGAAATCCGAGTGATCGATATGCAGGAATGCCCGTATGCCGATCTGGCTATCGCTGCAGTGGTGCGTGATGTCGTGCAGGCATTGTATGACCAGCGCACCGCACCACTCGCTAATCAACAGGCGCTCAGCACCGATTCTCTAGTCAAGATCCTAAACGACTGCATACGAGATGCCGAGCAAGCCAAGATTACTGACCAGGAATATCTGAGACTGATGGGTTTTTCTGCACAACACTGCGAAGCACGAGAGCTGTGGCAGCATTTATTTGCCTCAGTGCTGTCAGAGCAGAGAGTACAACCCTGGCACCAGGCGTTAACCGTCATTCTGGAACAGGGCACGCTGGCGCGTCGTATTTTGCGTGCTGTTGATCAGGATTTTAGTCAGGCGCGGCTAAAAACTGTCTACAGAGAACTGTGCGATTGCTTGCATGAAGGGAGGCTGTTTCTTGGAATGAGTTAAAGCCGAAGCAGAGAGAATGATGTGATCTAGATGACTTGCTTTATCATTAATAATGAACGCGATGGCAATCATATCCCATGCCAATTTCATAACCTGTTCTGTATAGGAATGTTTAGCCCTAATTCAAGATTACTAAGCAGCTTGTGGTGCTTAATTACCTTAGAAAGTTCGCCTTGTCTGTCCACATACTTCAATTTTTCTTATTCTTTTTTTAAAGATTTTCCTTAGTCATTTTTAAAGATTTTCCTTATAACAAATTAAGGTATGTGCTTATTCTTATTGCATGAAATGCCATATATGATCACTACTCAGATAGGGGGTTATGTAAAACATTTTGATGAGACTAGGAATAGTTTCTAAGGAGAAATAAAATGAATCTATTCAATAAAAAAACCATTCTTGTAAGCATCCTTCTTGCATTTAGTGCCTCCGGGCATTTATTGGCAAACCCAATAAATGCTACAGCTAGTGGAACTAGCTCTACTAAGGTTGCTACCATCTCCGACAACATTCAGGATAACTCTCAAGCAAATCAGCTGGATCAAACCAATAAACAAACACAACTGCGGCAACAAATCAAACAGAAGAAAAACAAAAAATTTCACCGATCTATCTATCCTATGTTCCCGTAGGTCAAGCACTACTCAAATCAGAGGAGTCATCAAGACTCCTTAAAAGATAATAGGGAACACCCATTGGTTGGCCCATGTCAAGGGCAAGATTCAACTTTCCCTGCCGTTTATTTGACGGCAGGTTTTTTTTATTTTGTGAACCTAGTTTGTTGAACTGGTCGAATCTGTTTTCTCATTATTGGCTACAACCAGATCGTGCCAGTCACCCATTTGGATCAAGCGGTAGGCGCAATCCTGGAATCCGGTACAATTGCTTAAATGCTTGATCATTTCAGCTTGTTCGCTCGGGCGCCGCCTAGAGCAACAGCGCAAGCATTTGATCTTTAGAATATTTCTGATTCAAAGCTCATTACTTTCAGCTAACTTCGTAACTAGGCTGAGCATTCTCCCTGTGGCTCTCTTGTCGGAAAGGCAGAAATTGATCTAAATTCGACAATTTTTTACTGCCAATTGAGCACAAATTTTTGAATTTTATTTTGGTCCCTTGTCAAAATATTTGAAGCTCTACTTTCATTTCTTATGAAAAATTATGAAAAAGAGCGTTTATTTTTCCTAAACACCGGATCAAGACAGGGAGATCGAAATGAACGAAACCCAAGCCGTGGTGAAGCGTATCCAGCAGGCTCTTGAAAATGAGCCTCGCATCAACCCGCACCGCTATCCGGTGAAGGTGAGCGTGATGCAAGGCTCGGTGGTGATGGAGGGAGAGGTCGCGGACATCGCCGCCAAGAAGCTCGCCCTCGAAGCAGCGGGCGCAATCGTAGGCACGCGCGGAGTTGTCGACCAGTTGCGTGTCGTGCCCTCCGAGCGGCGCGGTGACGGCGCAATCCGCAACTCGCTTGCCAACTTCCTGCTCAACACGAACGAGCTGCGCCACTGCACAATGCGCGTCGTGAGCAACGATAAACTCGAGACGCTGCGCGAGGCGCCGCCCGAAGGCGGCGGGTCGATCGACTTTGAAGTCAAGGACGGGATCGTTACGCTCGACGGCACGGTGATCAGCCTTTCGCATAAACGCATCGCTGGAGTGCTCGCCTGGTGGACGCCCGGCTGCTGCGACGTCGTCAACTCACTCGACGTCGTGCCACCGGAGGAGGACACCGACTATGAAGTCATTGATGCCGTGCGCCTAGTGCTCGAGATGGACCCGTTCGTGCAGCCCGAGCAGATCGATGTCAAGTGCAGTAACTATGTCGTGACGCTCCAGGGTTACGTGCGCACTGCCGACGAGTGTCGGCGCGCCGAGCTTGACGCCTGGTATGTGTTCGCCGTCGCACGCGTGATCAACAACCTCGATCTGCTCAGCTAAGCTTCAGCGCGTCACAGCGACGAGCTCACTGGCGGACGACCATACGCTTATTCATTTTTACAGGAGATATATGATGAACAAATTATTTTTTTTGCTATCTCTCATTGTTCTTACTACTCTTTTTACAGGCTGTTCAAAAAAAGAAGGACCTGCAGAGCAAATGGGTAAAAAGATAGACGAGTCGGTAGAAAGCAGTAAAAAAGCTACTGGTGAAGCTGCTGAAAAAACTACTAAGAAAATTGAAGAAATTGGTGATATTTCTAAAGGTCCCGCTGAACGGGCAGGCGAAAGAATAGACGAAACTGTGGAAAGACTAAAAGATACTAGATAAAACTTCTGAAGAAGCTGCTAGTAAGTTAAAAGAAAAGTAGGATGATGCGGGTAGCGGTTATTAATCGACGTGAGTTCGGCATAAGGGATCACAACGTCACAACTGGAAGAGCCTGAGTTAGCCAGATATTAAGGGGGAGGATTTCTTCTCGCGAAAGGGGTAAGCCAAGCAACCCAGCTATATGATAAATAAAAAGAAGTTAAATGGGCTGCGAGGGTGGGAATGCTCGATTTGTGAGATGTATTCAACTGATGAGAGTATCGAGAATTTTGTGTAAATGGTAACCAGTTAGCATATAAAAACTCTATCCTCAGGCAGAGTAGTAAACCGATTCAAAGTTCCTTTCCAGCTGGAAACAGGCATCGTCCCATTTTTGCTGCTAATTGAGCACAATTTTTTTTGAATTTTTGATCGCTTTTTCTTATCGAACTTAAATAAGAGCATTTATTTGTCTTATACACTGGCAGCCATTGGAGCGATTGTAATAGCGAAAGTGATGGTGGTTCTGGATCAGACACATGCGGAGTCTCGTTTCGATTCCAGGTTTTCATTAAGGCTTATTTGTTACTGTGTACCAAACCTTGCTCTACACCTTGGTAACCATCCTGGTGCTGTTGGCGGAGAAATTGTTCGAGGCGGTATCGGGAGTGGAGCGCAGTTATGCGAGCTATGGCCGTGTTGTGGGAGTACCGCGATCTTCATCTGATTCTGGTCAAAGGGATCTGCATTGGTTTGGCATTTTTCACCTATCCTGTCACCTTTATATAGATTTTGGCCGCAAGTTAGGCGAGAGGATATTGTGATGGTTGGTGACTGCAAAATTATAAATTAGCAAATGATTTGCCATAAATTTACCAGGAGTTCACGATGGCCGGGATTGCGGAGCGAATACGTAGAACTTTTTTCACTCAGAGAAAGCAAATGAATATCCATAAACGAATAACAGTCGGGGTCCTTAGCGAGCAAATATTGCCTGTATGTTTTGCTGCAATAGTGTTGGCGGGATGTTCCTCAATTCAATCGGGTTCCAATCAAGCCAAATCGATGGTGGTAGAACCTGCTCCCGATGCCGGTTTTATTGAGCATCCGGAAATGCAAAGCAAACCGGCCGATCTGCCGTTTCAGAAAGTCTGGATTAAACCGGATTTTGACAAGAGCGCTTACCAGGAATTGGTTGTCTCGCCGGTCAATACCCAGTACATGTTTGAAATGGATTGGTTACATAAAGCCAGCAGCGCTAATTGGTTCCACGATGTGAAAAAAGATATCGAAGAGCTGGCGAAGTATTTCCATGACCAGGTAGTGAAAGCATTCAAGGAAGATCCCAAGCACCGATTCAATGTCATCGAATACAGCGGGCAGAGTAAACAGCGTGCATTGAGTCTGGAACTGGCGCTGATCGAGATCGATCCCTCAACGCCGGTGCTGCATGCGGCCGGATGGTTACAGCCGGGCGCAGGTTCTGCGGCGGGTATGATCAACCAGCGGCGAGCGGCATTTGAAGCCCGATTGCGCGACCTGCAAACCGGCGAAGTGGTGGCAACTATCGAGGATCGCGAAATGGCCGATGTTGGTCCGCTCGATCTGACGCGCCTGACTTGGTACGGCCCGGCAAAAGATATCATGGATCGCTGGGCAAAACAGTTCGTCGAGGTTGCCAACCGCAAACCGAGTGAAGTGGTGACTGACCCGACGGCATTCACGCTGCGGCCGTTCTAGTCTGGATTTTGTTGTTGCAGATGGTAAAAATATGCACCATAACAAAATTTGCGCCGTTAGCGGTTTTCTGGCAATTGTAATAAAAAGGGCCTGATCCTTTATAAAATAGGCATAAAAATGGTCACCAAAGCGGAAAATTATTTCTGGTCAAGTGCCGTGGCGCATTGAGGGTTAAAGGAAGAGGCGGTCTTGAGTCAAAAACCTGAGTGGAAAAAATAATGCGATCAAATTTTGAATTGGTCGGCATGATTGACGGAAAGCGATGATTACTAGAAAGTTGACTTGTTGCGACGCAATATTGAAAAAAAGTTTACCTTGCGGGGATGAAAATTTTATTCGAGGGTTGGAAAAGATTGCGGGTAGATCGTTACGTAATCGTTCTTTAGGAGGCGGCTCAGGAGTGAAAAGCGAGCAACAAAGGGCAGCGTGCACTTTTTCTTCTATTATCTTATTCCATTTCTATTTCACTTATGAAATAGAAATGGAATAAATCCAGCGATTTTTGCTATCATTTGAACGCAGGTTTTTTGAATTCTTGACCACTTGTCAGAGCGTTTGACACTCCACCCCCTTTCCGGTACTTTCTTTTCCTATGAAAAAGAGCGTCTATTTTTCTCATACCCCAAAGCATTCATGAGTTTAGAAAAAATCGCACTTACACAGACTGTGCAAAAAGGGGGGTGTGCCGCTAAGGTTGCGGCTTCGGAGCTCCGTCGAATTTTGCAACAAGTAAGATTTCCGGCAGCGCATCCTGCCTTGTTGGTAGATGGGGGGCTTTTTGATGATGCTGCGATTTATAAAATCAGTGAAGAGATTGCCTTGGTTCAAACTTTGGATTTTTTCACTCCTATAGTGGACACTCCGAAACTTTTTGGAGAAATTGCAGCGGCAAATGCCCTCAGTGATGTTTATGCGATGGGGGGCAAACCAACAACTGCCATGGGAATTTTGGCATTTCCTTTGGCAACCATGGCTGAACACATCATTGTGGATGTGTTACAAGGAGCCAGTGATAAGATCGCAGAGGCCGGGGCTAATTTCGTCGGTGGACATTCTATTGATGATGATACTTTGAAATTCGGCCTGTCGGTCACTGGGTTTGTAAATCCAAATCAAGTGTGGACCAATGCAGGAGCTAAAATAGGAGATCATTTGATCCTCACAAAAGCTCTGGGAACAGGGACCATGACGGCTTCTTTAAAAAGACAGCAGTCTCAAGAAGAGGATATCATGGAGGCTTTGCATAGTATGGCGATCATCAATAACGCCATTGACTGCATGACTCCGGATTTACAAGCAGCGGTTCACGCTGCGACGGATATCACAGGTTTTGGTTTTTCTGGTCATTCCATGCAACTTGCTAACGCCAGTCAGGTGACTTTAAGAATTCAGACAGAGAAACTTCCACGGTTTACTAAGACTTTTTTCTGTTTGGAAAACTCGTTTTTAACGAAAGCCCACAGGACAAATGCGGAATACACTGCACCTCTCATCGATGTATCAAATCTGGATAATCTGCACAGGCTTTTAATTCATGATCCGCAGACAAGCGGAGGCTTGTTATTGAGTATTTCTTCTGAAGTAAGTCAGGCCATGGTTCAGGCCTTACGCATCAAGTTTAAATCTGCTGAGATTGTTGGAGAGGTTTTGTCTCGTCAAGATAAAGCGGTGGTCTTTGAGTAATCAAAATATCAGCATTGATCAATTAAAAGAATTATTTGTAACAGAAACGCCGTTGATCGATGTGCGCGCACCGGTGGAGTTTCTGCAAGGTTCTCTTCCCGGATCTGTCAATATTCCCATACTGAATAATGAAGAGCGCGCGCTTGTTGGGACTACTTACAAGAATCAAGGTCAGGAGGCTGCAGTCCGTCTGGGCTATCAGATGATTTCAGGTCCTGTAAAACAAGGTCGTCTGGATCAGTGGCTGAGGTTTGTGCGAGGGAATCCCCGGACCGTGCTTTACTGTTTTCGGGGAGGTAAGAGGTCGCAGATCACTCAACAATGGTTAAAAGAGGCAGGTGTTGAAAGACCTCTGATTGTTGGCGGCTATAAAATAGTGCGTCAATTTTTAATCGATGCTATTGATCAATTTAGTGAAGACAAGAAGCTATTGGTTATTACAGGGCCTACGGGAAGCGGAAAAACCAAATTGATTCATGAAGTGAGGAATATTTATCCTGCTCTTGATTTAGAAGCCATCGCCCGGCATCGTGGGTCCGCTTTTGGGGGATTGCCTATCCCTCAGCCGAGACAAATTGATTTTGAAAATCGATTGGCGGTGAATTTGATTAAATTAGAAAACCGTATTCAATCTGATGGACCGTTAGTGGTTGAGGATGAAAGTCGGCATATAGGAAAGGTTTGCTTGCCAACAAGATTCTTTGCACACATGAGGTCTTCAGGAGTCATTTGGCTTGATGAACCTGTTGAAGCGAGAGTGGAAAATATTTTTGAGGATTACGTCCTCAACACTGCGATCGGTCATGCGCAGCAAAGACGGCAAGGGCAAAAATGGCAATTGCAACCGCTCAGGACAATGGAGCCTCAAAGGCAAATAGCTCAACAACAGTTTGTTGAGACTGAGGAGGTACGGGAAGTTTTGCACAATCAAGCTATTCAAACCTTTGAGAAATATAAAAATTCATTGCAAATAATTAGCAGAAAATTAGGAGGGAAGAGGTTTCAGGAGGTGTTGGGCGATTTGGAAAATGCACGGTTGGATTTTTTGGACATGAACGAGATTCGATCGAACAAAGTATGGATCGAAAAACTTGTAAAATATTACTATGATCCGCTTTATCTCAATTCTCTTGAGCGCCGCCAAGTGATTCCCTGTTTTAAAGGTTCAAAAAAGGACATCATTGGTTATCTTCAATATCAAAAGCAAGCATGTTGAATTCTAATAGGGCGGTGAAAAAGTCCTATCTGCTTCACCATGAGAGCATGCTTTTGCCGACTTGCTAAACATTATCTTTTTGATCGAATTCGCTTTTTATACAATCCTAAAAACCGCAGTTGATCGCTTGATTGGAGAGTTAAGCCCATGACATATAGAGGCATTTTCGGAATTTTCTCATTCACCCGAATGGTGAGGCTGCTACGAGGTGTATCATATGTCGCTCCAGGCGCGAATGCGGCGTTGCTCTTCGTTGCAGGGAACGGCCCTGCGGCCTTATCGCGCCTTGCCTCGCACCTGGATCACGCCATGCTCCACCCCGTCCAACTGCGGTTTTTAGGATAATTTAATGTTTATCAAATGCTTTTCTCCTTGCGTTATTGGTTTGGAAATTCAATAGATGTTCGCAATATCTACCTTTTACAATTTTAACAAACGATACTCAATGCCCAGCGTCTGGCCGTCCAACACCATGTCTAGGCTGAAGTTGACCACCGGCATCGACGTGGCCTTGAGCTCTGACTCCGCACGAGTTGGACTCATTGAACCGGGAGAGATCACATGAAACGACGTACTTTCTTGCAGGCTGCTCTCGCAACGCCATTCATTGCAGGGCTGTCGACCGGACGCGATGTGACCGCCGCTACGCAGGGTGGGGGCTGGTGTATTTATGAAGTGGTCACGAAGCTGGAAATTGCTAATCCTTCCGGTGTTTCACGCGCCTGGGTTCCGCTGCCATACACGGCGAAGACCGACTGGCACACGCCGCTCGGCAACACCTGGACCGGCAACGGGCAGATGAAGCTCGTTACCGAACCGAAATACGGCGCGGAGATGCTCTACGCGAAATGGCAGGAGGGTGAGAACGCCCCGCTGATCGAGGTGATCAGCCGTTTCGCGACGCGCGACCGCGCCGTGGATTTCTCCAGGTTCAGTCCGAATGCGCCTGGCCTGTCGCAGGCTGAAATGAAGCTCTACACCGAGCCGACGGAGCTCATTCCGACTGATGGTATCGTGCGTGAGACCGCGCGAGACATCACCCGGCAAGCCAGGACGGATATCGAAAAGGCGCACGCGATCTACGAGTGGGTTGTGGACAACACTTTTCGCGATCCCAAGGTAAAGGGTTGCGGCTGGGGCGACATCAAGACGATGCTGGAGACGCGCTATTTCGGCGGCAAATGTGGCGATCTCAATGCCCTGTTCGTCGGCCTGGCGCGATCGGTCGGCGTGGCGGCGCGCGATATCTACGGGGTACGCATCGCACCTTCACAACTGGGCTACAAGAGTCTAGGGCTCGGCAGTACCAACGCAAGCAAGGGGCAGCACTGCCGTGCGGAATTCTTCGCTCAGAGCATAGGTTGGGTGCCGGTCGATCCCGCAGACGTGCGCAAAGTGGTGCTGGAGGAGCCGCCCGGCAACCTGCAGATCAACGATCCTAAAGTCGTGGCGACGCGCAAGAGACTATTCGGTGCTTGGGAAATGAATTGGCTTGCCTACAATACCGCCCACGATATTGTTCTGCCGAACTCTCGGACCAAGATCGCGTACCTCATGTATCCGAACGGGGAGGTCGGGGGGGAAGCACTGGATCAGCTGGATCCTGACACCTTCAAGTACACGATCACAGCCCAGCAGATCGAAACATGAGCGCAGGCTAAAGCTGCGCTTCAGATCATGTCCATTGCCAGTGCGACGGCAAAGGGCATTTTTTGCGCAAGCGGTACGGACAGCCGTGTGACATCCGCACAGGCACATCCTGCCGTGGACAGTTTTTTCGGGCAAGCGAAAGAAAGCAATATCGATCGAGTCTGGCTCCATTGTTTTCTTGAAGAAATAATGTGAAGAACTTGATGTCTTCATTAAGAAAATAGCGCTGAGCTTTTGGGTAAGAGTGTTTTTAAACAATACAAATTCATGCTTGATTTTGCACATCATGTGGGGAAAATTCTTGAGGTGCTGATTGACAGAGTGCAGTCATACAGCTTTGAAGAATTGGCTGAATATGGATTTAATCGACCTAGCCCGAGCATGGTTTAGATATAGCCTAACCAGTTAATAATGAATTAGAATGCATAGAATTTGAAGAGCATATCGACGGTTTGGTTTTGTTGTTTACGGAGCGCCTTGGCCTGTGCCCATTTGTGTTCGATGGGATTGAGATCAGGAGAATAAGCGGGAAGGTATTCAAGGATATGCCCGGCGTTATATATGGCATCCCGTATGTCTTGTCTCTTATGGAAGGTGGCATTGTCCATCACAACGATGGAATGTGGCGGCAATTTAGGCAACAGGTCCTGCATCGCCCATCCATAAAACATACATAAGGCAGAGGTACTCATCGGCAATTTAGACGAAGCCAGCGCAGATGCGGCGCTCATCAAACAGGTATTTATTAACCTCCTTTCCAATGCCATTAAATATTCCACCTATTCAGAGGCTCCCAGAGTAGTGATTGATTCCTACAAAAAAGACGGGACAATCGTTTATTCATTCCGCGATAATGGTGTGGGCTTCGATATGACCTATGCTGACAAGTTTTTTAGCGTTTTTCAGAGAGAGCTACATCCCGAAAAACAATTTGAAGGCACAGGCGTGGGCCTGGCCATTGTGCAGCGTATCGTTAACAAGCATGGAGGTAAAGTATGGGCCGAGGGCAAGCCAGGGGAAGGGGCCGTTTTTTATTTTTCACTGCCTGAATAAAATATCCGCATTCGCTCCCTGTGATTGTTGTGTCTAGTTCCAATATGGATTTAAATACGAGTGGAATAGAGTCAGATACTGTCTTGAATTGCAAGTGCTGAATGATTGAAGTCTGCATCAAATGGTTGTCCTGATTTAATAACTCCGTAAATCAAATGAGCCATCTTACGCATGACTGCTCCTACAATGGCCTTGGGAGCCAGGCCTGTGGTACTTAATCTATCGCCGAATGTTTTTAGTATTGGATTATGATGCCTGGCCACCAAGCTAGGCATATACAGCGCGCGGCGAAGCTCGTTGTGTCCAGTTCGACTCATCATTGTTCTGCCCTTGATGGAACTGCCGGATACGCGTTGTCGGGGCGTTACACCAATGAAAGCTGCCAATGCCTTGGCATTGGTAAAACGTCGCACATTTCCCGCATAAGCCAACACCTTTGCAATGGTGGTATCACCGATGCCAGGAATGCTGCGGAGCAGTTCGGCATCACGCTTGAGATCAGGGTGCCGATCGATGTGGTCATTGATTCTGTATTCGAGCTCTTTAATCTGTTTGTTAAGCCAGTCCAGATGGATTTGAACATCTTGTACTAAGCGTGTTTGTCCGCTTGCCAGATGCGCTTCCATGCGGTTACTTTCCTGCTGATGCATTTCCTTGAGTGCTTGCAAGCGATCGACCCAGCCGCGTAATTCACGCCACGCAACGGGCGGAGGTGCCCAAAAACTGGGATGCATGGCTGCACAAAATCGGGCCAGTAACGTGGCGTCGGCTCGATCTGTTTTGTTGCGCGTAAGCTCGCCTTGTGCAAAGCCTTTGATGCGGGCTGGATTTACCACACTTACGCGTCAGCCCTCTGCCACAAGGTTGGTTGCCAAGGTTTCGCTATAAGGACCAGTGGCCTCCATGCATAGATGTGTTTGCTCAGGTATTGCGCCACGCTCACTAAGCCAATCTGTAAAAGCCTTGTAGCCTGCAGGCGTGTTGTCAAACACTTTGGTTCTGATTTTGTTGTTGATGAGTAATGCCATATCGAATTTACGCTTGGCTACATCAATGCCAACCACACAGGCTGTTTCATTCATCATTCGTACCTTCCTCGTATGCAGGTTTTATCTGTCTAACAGTCAACCCAAGTTACCGTTCGGTTTAATTGAACGAGAAATGAACCGTAGCACCTATCTGACCCACAGGCTCATACACCTAAAGTCTTGCCGGTGTCTTACGGTGCAGCCTGTTCAACACTACTATTGCAGTGCTTTTCATCGGCAGTGTCAATATACGAGGTCTTGCCTTTTGCCGATTTATATTTGCCTAGCGCAGCAAAAAGTAAGACCTGACCACCATGAGCTGGTTGAGTGCTGTAGCGCATTATGGGTTAAAGGAAGGTGCGATCTTGAGTCAAAAAACCTGAGTGGAAAAAATGATGCGACCAAATTTCAAATTGGTCGGCATGTTTTGCGGAAAGTGATGATCCTGAGAAAGTTGAATTGCTGCGACGAAATATTGAAAAAGGTTTATCTTGCGGGGAAGAAAATTTTTCGATGATTGGAAAAGATTGCGGATAAATTGTTGCGTTACCGTCCTTTAGGGCGTTCAAGGAGTGAAAGGGGAGAGCAATCAAGGGTAGCGTCCGCTCCTTTTTTGTGCTTTTTTTATCCCCTTAATTCAGGCAGCTGTAAGTCCAAATTGGCTTTGATGACATATTCAGAAGGGCATCGTTACGTCCAAAGAAAACAGAAATTGATCCTTTCTGCCATCAAATGGCCGAAATGCCATGTCAATGCCATCAGCTCTGTCATAGCGGATATTTTTCCGAATGTTGATATTGCGGATCGGCTTCCAACCTCTTTCCCAACGTTTTGCTGGTTTCCAGTTCACACCCACCGTGACTGCGTAATAATCAGCGGGAGCACTGATGAAAGGAATGTCGCCTGCGAAGCTAACTCCTTTATTGTTCAATGCTGATAATATGCGATAGGGCGAGAAAACACGCCAGCCATTGCGGTCATGGAAGCGCTCAGCACGGATGCCGATGGAAAGGTCGCGAAAAAGATCATAAGTCAGGTGGGTGTTGATGCTATACCACGCTGCATTTCGCATCCCTTCAGGCAAATTGATGTTGCTGGCCCAACCGTAGGTGTGCTGTAGCACCAAGTGTGTCTTGGGAGTGAGCCAATGTTGCAGCACGACGCTGTACATCATCCAGGGTTCATTGACAGCTGTTTGTCCATAAGTGCCGCCGAGTTGCGCCGAAGTTCTTTTGTCGTCGCTTTCCCATAGGATATTTGCCAGTCCACCCCAGTTATCCAGTTGCTTATCAAAAACTCCATCCCAACCGCCGGTTGCACTACCTGTAGTGGTGCCGCCTTGGATAGCCCAATTTTGATTGATTGTATAACTACCCAGAAATCCCGTATGGGTGAATGGCTCGCCACTGTTAAGGATATAGGCTCGAGTGTAAAAAAAGTTATCGGGGGCGGGAACAGTTTCGTAGCCCAACGGTGTATAAAAATGCCCGGCCTTAATATTGAAACCGTTACCCACCGGTATATAAGCTTCTAGATAGGCTTGTGGAAGAGCAATCCCGTAGGTGCGAGTTGAATTACAGCACAGATTGAGATCCCAGTTACCTCTATCTGATGGTTCGCCAGTATTCTCATCAAATGCGGATATACCGAAAGCCTGGGTAAAGATGGCATCTGTTCCAAACAAAAAATCGAAACGGCCTCCAATATCCCATTTTGAACCTTCTGATTCAACGTTGCGTTGTAAAAATAAATAGAGTTGGTTTAGCTGAAATCGATTAGCACGATCCGCAAAAGTCACCGTGCCATTGAAGCCATCGGAAGGGTTGTTTGCGTTGTAAGTTGCGCCGCCGTTGATCCAACCACCCAATTCCAATCCACTTTGGTTGAACAGATTAGATAGGCTATTAGCATGTGTAGTATTTAAAATCAGAAAATACAACAATAGGATTTCAGCTGCTGCGAATATCGTTTGATTGATATTTATAGATGTGTAATTCATTTTCCCCTGCTTGTTGTTTTGATTGTAATAAATCAACAGGAACACACCTTCCCTCGATCAAAACTGAAGTGACACTCAAAAACAGACAGATTGTGGTTCTGATAATATAAAAAAGGAAAACAATGATCATGAGTAAAAAATGAACACAATATTCCAATGAATTAAAGGCAAAAATGATGCCGGCGGCACAGATTTTTTAAATTCATTATTTTCTGAAATCTGGGTACTTTTTTCTAAATAATTACTAATTTAATTGAGAGTCTTCGTCCTCTTCCTTTATTAAACCGAACTCTTGTTTTTCTTGATCTCGTGCCATTTTTCGGTGAAGGGCCGCTTCCTTCATATTCTCTTTGATAGCATGCTCATACATACGAATATTAGCTGTGGTATGCGACCGAATATCTTGTCCTCGTCGCCCATAGTAGTGAGAGTGACTTTCATATTCATCAAGCCGCTTCTTCTGAGCTTGTAGTTTTACTTTCATCTCATTGGCCGCATTTTCGTAGTGTTTAGCCATGGCATCATGATTGCCAGGGTCTATGGCGCGCAATTTATTACTATAAAATTCATTGCTTTGAATGCCCCCTATTGGGCCTATTTGTGCACAGCCAACTAAGAAATCAAGCATTAAAACAATCATCAAAAAAGTCAATTTTTTCATCATAACGCCTCCATCAACTTACTTTAATTCCCCCCCATCTCTTTATTTAAAGTTTTTATCAAAAATATTGCATCAGTATTTCGTTAAGAATAACCATAGTATGAATACGTTCTTTTGGGGAAACAAATTTGCAGTCAGCTCGATTCGCCAATACACTATTTTCTTAATAGTAAAGTCGATTTATTTTATTGTTACTTATAATAACATCATGGTTATTAATGCATTAACCCTACTCATCACATTAATATTTACTTTCATGGTGTATGATACCGATACAAAAAGAAAAAATAAGTACTAGAAGAAGAAATAAATTGTTTCCACTGTGGAAACAATGAAATATATATTATGCTGAAGCTATAAATTTTGATATCAGGATTACTGAATTAAGTAGGTATCAGGCTGAACTGCTTGTATTTGAATAGATTGGGAAGTTTATAACTACAGCTGTCCAATAGTATTTTTTTCTGTATACATATATTTTGGGAGCAATCCTATGCTATTTCTATTTCATAAATGAAATAGGGTCTTATTCTAATTCCTAATCGAAGAGTAAATAACTTCTGACATAAGACATTTTGTTTGCAGGATATTGTTAATTTATAACTGCTATTTCTATTGAAAATTAGAATTAGGAAGTTAAGCATTTATTAAAGTGTGTTAACTTACTGAGATAGAATGTGAAAATAGGTATTATATCCATTCTCGAATTAAAGAAACGAAATTCAGGCAACTTATTCATTATCTTGCACTTGATCTTACTGTTACTAATACGCTCATTTGACCGATATCTCTGTTCGATCTGTTAATACCATTTACCTTAAAGTGCGGCAGAGGATTGCCCGGTACTGCGAGCTTGAATCGCCTCTGCAAGGCCTGTAGAAATCGATGAATCTTACTTTGGTGCATAATGTGTTCGGGGTAAAGGATGCCGTGATTCATTCTGAGGGGTAGCGTGGCTATGACGGACTGACCGATATTGATATTGGCTTTGATAAGCATTTCAGGGGATATCATGGCGACAATGAATTTGCCAGGGGTGAGCAGCATCTTAACGGCACTGAATCTTTCTGGAGCTTTGCAAAAAGACATTTGGCAAAGTTCAACGGCGTGCCTGAACATACTATCTATCTGGGCCTGAAAGAAACCGAATTTCGTTTTAATCATCGGCGTGATAATCTCTATCATGAAATTCTTAAATTATTACGTTTAAACCCGCTTTAACTTCCTAAGACCTTTATAAAATATTCAATAACATATTGAAATTACTTGCATATTCTTGTGGATTACTCAGCCAGACCTTTTATCTGAGAAATATTAGTGCGGTGATCATATAAAATGGAAAGGAGACATAAATCATGGGTAAGAAGATTCTCGTTGTTCTGACCAGTGTGGAGAAATATCCGAACTTGAAGCGTGCCACCGGTTTGTGGCTGGGGGAAGTCGTACATTTCGTCAAAAAAGTTGAAGAAACGGGTTATGAGGTAGATTATGTCAGTCCGCAAGGCGGTTACACACCGATTGATCCTCACAGTCTTGCGATGGCGGATGACACCGACTGGGCCTGGTATCAGGATAAAGCGTTCATGAATCGCCTGGGTTCTACATTAAAGCCTAGTGAGGTCAACCCGGACAATTATGTTGCTATCTACTTTGCCGGCGGGCATGGGGTGATCTGGGATTTTCCTGATAACGAGGCACTTCAGATCATCAGCCGCAAGATTTATGAAAAAGGCGGTTATGTGTCATCTGTCTGCCATGGTGCTGCAGGTTTGCTGAATATCAGGTTATCTGATGGTACTCTGCTCGTGAAGGGCAAGAAGGTCACGGGGTTTTCAAATGAGGAGGAAAAGCTTGCTGAGCTGGACAATTATGTGCCTTATCTTACCGAGACTGAGCTGATTGCGCGTGGCGCCATCTATCAAAAAGCGGATCAGCCTTGGATTGCTTTTGCTGTTGAGGACCACAGGCTTATCAGCGGACAGAATCCAGCGTCAGGTGGCGCGGTTGCCGACCTTCTATTGAAAGAAATCGAAAAACGTGCCTGATCAAGCATTCAGTCCGTGTAGGATTCTCACAGCGAACCTTAGTGCTAGGATATCGTTCTAGCATAATGGTTACAAAAATGCTGTTCTGAGCTCTGGCATTCGTTTCCTGAAAAGTAGGGAAAATAATAGAGAAAATCCTTTAGGCAAGAATAACGGTAAGAATAGGGGGCAGCCCACGGTTCTCGTTTATGTGAGCAACAGATTGCTGGATTCGCGTTCCACAGCACATTGCGCGGCCGTCCAGATTTGCCCGGCGGAGAGCTGCCCTGCCCCGAAGGGAAAAAAGGTGTAATACCCCGTTACTTGCAGCGGAAATAGTCGTTTTTTTCAAATAGATTTCACAGTCCCCACATGCTCTAACAATTTAGGGGTTTTCAGAACAGTTTTCTGACGGAGATGGCAGCTCTTATCAGGACAAACTATATTGCTATAGATGAGTGAAACTAAATCAATTTTATCTTTGTCTCTAAAATTTAGAAAACCTAATTAGGTTGCGTCATTTAGGAGAGCTAATATAGTTATTCTATTTCTAGATCAAATCTAACTTTGTCGGCTTTCCTTGTCGTATTATTTATACTGTCTGCGGCTCGCCTTCGCGTCATGTTTGATTTAGAAATGGAATTAGGATCGCCGTTCAGATTCGCCGATATTTTCTTCGCCTAGAATGCGGGCAAAAGCGTAGTGACAAATCTCAGGAGACTATTATGCTGACCGATACTGACTTGCAACATCTGCGCCGCTGCGTAGAGCTGGCGACCGAGGCCCTGGAAGCGGGCGACGAGCCATTTGGGTCTGTGCTCGTCGCGGCGGATGGGACCGTACTCGCGGAGGATCGCAATCGTGTAGGCAGTGGCGACCCAACTCGCCATCCAGAATTTGAGCTGGCGCGCTGGGCCGCGGCGAACATGACCTCTGGGGAGCGAGCGGCGGCAACCGTTTATACCTCGGGTGAACATTGTCCAATGTGTGCCGCCGCGCATGGGTGGGTTGGATTAGGCCGCATTGTGTATGCAAGTTCTTCCGAGCAACTGGCCGCGTGGCTCGCCGAGCTGGGAGGTGCCGCGCCTCCTGTGCAGGCCTTGCGGATCCAGGAGGTTGTCCCCGGCGTCCTGGTAGAGGGTCCAGTACCCGCCCTCGTGGAGCAGGTGCATGATCTTCACCGCCGCTTCTACCGCAAATATGAGCAGAGAAGGAGGAAAAAGGGGATCTGACCCTTTATTTTTTTGGTTGCTAATTCAGCAGCTTCCTCGATAAATGATTGAACCCGACGCTGCTTGACATGACAGCGCATTCACGCCCCCTTTCCTTTATTCATCAGATCATCAGATCATCAGATCATCAGATCATCAGAATGATTTTTATGCAGGCCTGATTTCCCTTTTCGTTTACAGCGGTGTTAAGAAAGATACGCCGTTAGCGCCTACTGCGGAGCCGTTCTGCAGATGTTGCGCAAACCGGTTCCCTTTCGTCTCGCTCTCGTCGCCGAATACGCGCGCCACCCTTCCCTTGTGGAAGCTCGACAATTGCTTACCAAACGGAATGACACAACCTGACTGGTCACCATATAACGCTCGATGCAACTTTGGCAGCTCGTGCCAGGGAGCTGTGGGCTTGGTATGATGGGCGTTGTGATAGCCAAAGTTGAGCGTAAGAAGATTTAGCCAGGGGTGGCTGACTGAAATCAGATTGCTGAAGGTATGAGATTCCTCATAATCCCGATCGCCCCTGTGTTTTACCAGGTCAGCGTGATGATCGGTTGCCAGCATCACGCCATAGCTATGTTGAAGCGCATCCATGAAGCGTAAAACCGTCAGAAAGATCGTATAAGCGAAGAGATAGCACAGATATGCCGCTGGCGAATAGAGGAACACCGCTAGCAGTAAGCTGAACCTTGCTACGATGATCGTGGTAACCCGCAGCCGCTGGTCCTTTTTTTCCTTAAACAGGAAGGGCGCAAGCATGAGTGTGCCATGCATAAGGAATTCCACGGCGGGTACATACAACCACTCCAATGCCTGCACCATCTTGCGTTGCACCGGATGGCGCGCGAGATAGCTCCTGTAGTCGTACGTTGTGACATCCACGTTATTTACATGGTGCTGCATGTGATTGGCGCGCAAATCCTCGTAAGTTCCGTAACAGCCGCCGGTAAGCCAGTTTAACGCCTTCCCCAGCATGGCATTGTGATGCGGCGATTTGAACAGGGTATTGTGCCCGCAATCGTGGATCATATAAGCGGCAATGACCATGCCGTGAGCCATCGAGAACGTGCCAATAATCATCAAGGCCGCGTTCAGGGATAGAATAAGTGCCGCTCCGCCGAAATAAGCCAATTGGCAATAAAGCAGCGCTGGAATGGTTGGGCGCAAACTGCCCTTGTAACGAAACCAGATTTTCTCTATTTTATGAATCATACCAGCAGCCTCCTTTTGAGCTGATCTTTGAACTCACAAAGTTACCCATGCGAGAGCAATTATACATGCAAAATTACATGTAATAAAGTGATTAAATTATTCCGAATCGACGGAATTAGATTCCAAAAATGCAAGAAAAAATCAAAAACATGACTAAACCCAAGAGATACCCCAACCCCAGGCGTCGCCAGTTCATTCAGCTCATTAATAGTACGGATCAATATTGGATGGAAGTTCTGGGAGATAAACTCTTCCACGATCTGAACTACTATGACCTTTTTACACAAATGTGGCTGAGGCACGACGATACTTTTTATAAGTCCGAGCTGCATCGGCTCATGCCAAATATTAGTCAGCGTACCGCTGTTAAATATGTTCAGATCGCTATCGATCACGGCTTCCTCATCGAGCATACAGATCCGGATGATCTGCGTTCGAAGCGGATTACGATGTCTGCCGATCTCAAGCGAAAAATCGAACTTTTCCTGGATTATGCCATTTCAGTGTTCGAAACATTTCCGCCGCCGGATTCTCAGCCGCCCTCTTCATAACGAAATATGCGGTATCTCGCCAAATACCGAGGGGCTACTGGCCGGAGTTATCGAACTTCAGCACCGTACCTGGCCAGCACAGACGGCGTTGGTTTGCCAGAATATGATTGAAATAAGCATGGAGCTGGTAACCTATGATCCCAGGTAAGATGGGCTAGGCGCGAAATTCGGCGATCATTTTGCATGGATTACAGCGGCTACGAGCCAACATGGACCCACTGGCATAGGAATAAGTCTGCAGAATATTGTGGATAGCGACATTTAAGCAGAAAGGAGAGAAGTCTTGTCTTTTGCCTATCAGTATTTGACTAGCGCAGCAAAAAGCAAGACCTGACTTTAAGTATGTGGCTCTTGACATAACATGGTATAAACCATTCGAAAATTCCAGTCTGATCGGACGTGCCATAAAACCGTTCTTCTCCATATTCATTTATGGTTACGTGTCATAAATGCACTTCATGTACTATGCAATGATAGAAATGATAGACACCTTTTTATGGGCAAAGGCGATTCTTTTCATCACCATTGAGGGAGAATTATTTATGGGCTGCTATACGGTATGTCGAAGTATGCCGAGAGGAATCTGGAAGGGGTAAAAATGGTCCCCAAAGCGGAGGATTATTCCTGGTCGAGTGTCGGGGTACATTGTGGATTAAAGGAAGATGCGATATTGAGTCAAAAGCCTGAGTAAAAAAACAATGCAATCAAATTTCGAATTGGTCGGCATGGTTGGCAGAAGGTGATGATTCCGAGAAACTTGAATTGTTGCGGCGAAATATTGAAAAAGGTTTATCTTGCGGGGAGTAAAATTTTATTCGAGGATCGGAAAAGATTGCGGATAGATTGTTGCGTTATCGTCCTTTAGGGCGCCCAAGGAGCGAAGAAAGGAGCAATAAAGGATAGCGCCGCCCCCTTTTCCCAATTGAAGTCTTCAATTACCTGTCAAAAAATTTCAAGAAAGCTTCCTCGACTAATATCATCTTCAAAAATACTTTCATGACGATCACTTCGAACGATTGCATAATACAGAGTGCCAGAAAACTCAATTCTTATGGGTCTATCATGAGGTTGATATTAGGACAAACGAAACATCTAATCTAGACCCCGAAGGTGGTGTGAATCAGATACTGCTTGAATATTTTTCTGCTTTGGAACTAATCGGACTTTTCCCCATTCCATCAGGTATGAAGATTCTTAAACCTGGTCAGAATTGTTGGTGTGTCGAAACAGCAGACCGTATTGCCTTTCTGGTGGACGGTGCCGCCTACTTTCGAGCATTCCGCGCCACAGCCTTGCGTGCACAACGCTCGCTGCTAATACTCGCATGGGATATTTACAGTGATTTTCTGCTCATCCGCAATGGAGATGACGACGGTCGGCCCAAGACGCTAAGATCGCTGCTTAATTATCTTGCCGAGTCTGAGCCCGAATTCCAGGCCTACGTGCTCAATTGGGACTTCATAATGTTGTATGGTATGGAGCGCGAATGGCTGCCAGCTTATCAACTGGATTGGCGCACCCACCAACGAGTCCATTTCTGGCTTGACGATTGCCATCCTCTCGGTGCCTGCCATCACCAGAAAGTGGTAGTGGCAGATGATACCGTTGCGTTCTGCGGTGGTCTGGATCTGACTCGGGGGCGCTGGGACACGCCCGAACATAAAGCTGATGACCTGCGGCGTGACGAAGGCAATGGTCCATCAATTCCATATCATGATGTGCAGCTGATGGTAGCAGGTCCTGTCGCCCGCTCGCTTGGCGAGTTGGTGCGCGATCGCTGGCAACGGGCGTGTAGGGATACCATTCCTTCCCAAGCGCCACGGTCAGTAGCAGAGCTATGGCCAGATGACGTGTCCGTGGATGTGAAGAATGTGCGCGTCGCCATTGCTCGCACCGAGCCAGCTTGTCAGGGACGCTCCGCGGTCCGTGAGGTAGAACGCCTATACTTGGATGCGATTGCTGCGGCCCAGCGGTCCATCTATATCGAGAATCAGTACCTCACTTCCGTAGTCATCTGTGACGCCCTCGCCCGACGCATCGAGGAGCCGGAAGGTCCTGAAGTAGTTATTGTGACCGGCAAATCTACGTGTGGCTGGCTATCTCAAGCAACCATGGACGTGCTGCGGGCCAAATTCGTACACAAGCTGCAGCAAAGAGATCACCAAGGGCGCCTGCGCGTGCTCTACCCAGAAAACCCCGAGCTTGGTGAGACCAACATCAATGTCCATTCCAAGGTAATGGTAGTGGACGATATTTTCGTACGCGTCGGCTCCTCCAATCTGAACAATCGCTCGATGGGTATCGATACAGAGTGCGATCTCGCTTTCGAATCCGAAGGCCGCGAGGATCTCTGCACCGCAATCACTGGTTTCCGCAATCGGTTACTGGCGGAACACCTTGGTGTCGAACCCAAGCAGGTCGCCCAGGCGACCGCGAGCTTGGGCTCATTGACGCGAGCCATCGACGCAGTGTCCGGGAATGGCCGTACACTGCGGCCTGTGCCTCTGCTTCTAGAAGTGCCTGAGGTGGTCGAGGAATTCGTGTCCGAGACGACGCTGGTGGATCCTGAGGAACCAATCGATCCAGATCGGTTGGCCGAGCAATTCGTTCACGAGGAGGAGCGACCACCAGCGCGGCGGCGTGTAATAGCATGGATGACTATGTTACTGTTCCTGGCGGCACTGGCGGCAACGTGGCGATGGACATCGTTATCGGAATACCTTGATTTCGATACGCTGCTCCGGGCCCTCAGAGCGTTCATCGAACTTCCCGCTGCACCCCTGTTGGCAGTGGCTGGTATGATAATCCTCGGGCTGGCAATGTTTCCGATTACCTTGCTCATTATCGTGACGGTCATGACTTTTGGACCTCTCACCGGCTTCTTCTGTGCATTTGCTGGTGCTCTTGGTTGCGCGCTAGCCGGTTATGGAGTCGGTGCTTACCTCGGTCGCAACGTGGTGTACCGGGTTGCCGATGGCCGACTAAATCGTATCAGCTTGCGGCTGGCGAAGCAGGGCATACTGGCTGTCATATTCTTCCGTGTGGTCCCTATTGCCCCCTTCACTATCATCAATCTGGTAGCTGGCGCTTCCCACATCAAACTCAAGGATTTCTTCCTGGGCACCGTAATCGGTATGGGGCCCGGCATTGCTGCCATCACGCTCTTTACTGATCGCATTCGCGCCATGTTGGTTGAGCCTAGTTGGAAAAGCGGTATCATACTAGCGCTGGTTTTTGGTAGCATTGCTCTTATCGGCTACGGACTGGTAACCTGGCTTAAGCGCCGTGTCGGCATGCAATCGATAACAAAAAAGGACTGAAACCGATAGCCGTGATCATCGCCACCTACAACATCCACCGCTGCTACGGTAACGATGGCTGCTTCTCACCCGAGCGCATTCGTATGGTGTTAAGAGAACTAGACGCAGACATCATTGCGCTTCAGGAAGTGGAGACACGCCAAGACGGTGGACTCGACCTGCTTGAGTTCTTCGCCGAAGATGCGTATCAGCCGATCGCTGGACCAACCATGCTGAAACAGAGTGCTCATTACGGTAATGCACTCCTCAGCCGATTACCCGTGGAGCAAGTCTTTAAGTATGACCTGTCTGTTCCAGGCCGGGAACCGCGCGGGGCCATCGACGTGCGCATCCGGGCAAAAAATACAACTGCACGTTTGGTGGCGACCCATTTCGGTTTGTCAGTCAGGGAACGCCGCATTCAAGCACAGCGAGTGCTGGAGTTGATGGAACCACAAATTGAGCCAGTAGAGATCCTACTCGGTGATCTCAACGAGTGGTTTCTCTGGGGACAGCTGCTTGGCTGGTTGCATCGGGCGTTCGTCGAGACACCGTCACCGGCCACCTATCCTGCCCGCTTCCCATTGCTGGCACTTGATCGGCTCTGGGTCCGCCCTAACTCAGTGCTGCGCCAACTGCAACGTTCTCGCTCACCCATGGCGCAAATAGCGTCCGATCATCTGCCATTACGCGCTGAACTTGATCTGTCAGGAATTTATGCAGAATAGGGGACAGAAAACGATTTTCGGTTATGTAAGAAACAGATCGCTGGATTCAGATTCTACCACCATGTGCAGCAGCTCTGACTTGGCAAATTTATAAGACCACTGCATAACTGTGTTCTTAGACTTTTTCTGTGGATGTGTGACTCATAAAATCAATCACCTAAAAATACAAAACTATCCAAAAAGCCAGTTATGAGAGGTCTTGAAGAACAGCTGGCGGTAAGCTTTCGCCTGACAGTAAAACCGTAGTGCGTCCTATATTATCTATATCAGCTTTAAGTGATATAGAATCCTTCCTCGCAATTCTCTTTAGCGACAGGTTCCCACTGCACATGGTCTACTTTGGCGTGGCTGGGACCTTGCCATAACCATTGACGCAATTTCTCAAGCGCATCGTCGCGGCCACAGGCCAGCACTTCCACTCGACCATCCGGCAGATTTTTAGCATATCCGGAAATACCCAAATCTCTGGCTTTTTCCTGAGCAAATGCCCGATACCAGACACCTTGCACCCGGCCACTAACCCAGCAACGAATACACTGTTTCATGTATGCCTCATTGAATCAGAATATCAAGTTCATTATTTCAAGCTAAATGATATTGTGAACAGTATTCACATTAGTCAAAGAGCATACTCCTCTTCTTTCATTACAACGACAAGCATCCTGTATTCTTCTTCTCTCCAGCGTAGTTTAAAACGTTGTTAAAAATCTATTTGCGTTGCCGCTGCGGCTTTAAAAAACGATTCAACATGCTCATTTATCAAACATAATCTCCACTTTTTCGCCCGTCTTTGCCTTGCATTGGTTGCCTCGAATACGATTCAATGTCCTGTGAATAGATTGATATATCTTCCGAAAGAGAAACTGAATCAGGAACTTCCCTAATAGGAGCCACATTGATCAGATATTCCATCTCCAATGCTATGATAATAATGAAATTTGGCAATCTTCGCCAAGGTTTCGCTCATCTCCTACGAAACGTTTAAGTTTTAAAGACCTAAGCTTTGTCAGTAAAAGGCAATCGAGTCTGTCCTCTTGCTACTATGAATATAACAATGCAAGCATGATAATCATTTGGCCGTAGCAGAATGGGGTTTGGTCCTGTTTTTTGCCTATCAGTATTTGCCTAGCGTAGCAAAAAAAAAGATTGAACATCCCGCTGGAATTTTCAAGTATTTTCGTTGATTTTTGTACGCATCTCATAGGCACGATTTTGTTTCAGCATTCTGAATATAATGCGGCAAAGCTGCCGGCCAAGCGCACGAATTGCCTGATTATGTGATTTTCCCTCAATCCGTTTTTTTTCATAATAACGCTGTGATTCAGGTACGCATTTTCGATGCTTGTCTACAGCGGCCATCATCGCACCTTTAGCTCGTGTGTTGACATGTTTCGGTGCTTTTGAGCCTCGAAACTTCCCTGAGCTGTTATCAAGGTTGGCCATCCCCAGATAGAGCGCCAGACTGCGTTCACTGGCAAACCGGTCAATGGAGCCAATCTCACCCGCCAACTCTGAGGCACAGATCACAGCAAACCCCGGAATACTATCAATTAACTTTGCAGCTTGGGATGCTTGCACTAATGTTCTACAACGCGACTCCAACGCCTGGATATCGTTTTTGAGTGCCAGGATGCGCCGGGCATCTTCAATGATCATTTCGCTCACCCATTCCACTTCATGACTAAATGATGCATGCGATTGCCATGCACGAATTTCCGCAGCGTACTTGCGGCCCACGCCAGGAATCTTTAGCAAGGTAGATAGGCGCAGACGCGACAGCTTTGTCAATTCGTCAACGCTGGTGATAAAGCGTAAGAACCAGAGATTATCAGCATCTTTTGTGATATCCAACAGACCAGGGCACACGGCATGAAGATCGCCCTGAAAGCGACTTTGTACACGGCTCTTTTCATCCACCAAAGCACGACGGCGTCGACTCAACCGTTTGAGCATGTCGTTTTCCCGTGGTGCCGGCATGATTTCCTGAAGAACATCTTTGGCCAACGGCAGGTGATCTCGCAGCTGGAATAGTTCCAGGCCTTTACACGCATCAATGCGGTCATTCTTGGCCGCAGCCGGAAAGATTTCCTTAAAACGTGCCAGCTTCAGATTATTGATGTTGTAGCGTTGATAACCGCGCACCCTCACCAGGGTATCCAAAGGGCGAGCATAGCCATTGTAGCCTTCCATGGCCACTACTATCGTACCGCCATGGTGGCGGTGATGATGCTCAATGCGCTCAAAGAATTGTTTGAAGCCTTCCGGGCGGTGCAAAATATCAAATTCGTCCAGTACATCACCATTGGGTAAACCTATAGCCACACTGTGTTGGCGGCATCCAATATCAATGCTGACATATATTTGTGGAGTATTGTTTATGATCATGGAGTCTCCGTATGATTATGACTAAACCGATAAATCATCCGTCGGTCTCGTCTACATACAGAGCCACAATCAAAAGAATCGGCACCATCCCGAACGACACACCGGATGACGCAGGAGGATGGGGACGGCATTTCAAGCCTAGCGAACCAAAATCTCAGCCGCTGACCCCATGAGCCACATCCCCATCCGTATTTACTATATTAATCTATGGTTCTGTGGTGTGTCATCCTGCAAAATCCGATGGTAGACCCCATTGTGGATCTAACTCCACTGATTCCCTAAACGCTTCGTGGCCCAACGTTGGATGTAACCGGTGGACCATAGGCGGGCGAAACCCGCCGCAAAGACACCCGTGATGACTGACCTGTTAGCCGGCGCGAGCACGAAGAGAAGCATTTAACTCATGCCCCATCTCAATTATCAGAAGTGAGAGCCTATCAAACTCGGGGCCAAACAGATCCGTTACGGAAATGGAAGGAAATCGATTCCCCTCCCTTTCAAAGCTGGCGAACTGCAATTCTCGTCGGTTCTTTCGAGTGCCAGTCCAGTCTTCATTGAGTGCAGCTCTCACCACACTACGGTGCTTGCTTACATTCGCGAGCGCGGCCAAGTGCCGCCACAGGCGGCCAGACTGTGCGCGAGATAGCATCTTACCCAGATTTCGAAACACGGACTGCTGTTGCAGAGTTTTAGCCACAAGAGGAAGGCCAACCTTGCGCTCTTCAACCGAATTTGCGTCGAGATTCTGACCTGTGGCGAAGAAGATCGCGTGCGCCAAGATGTCAGGGATGGCATGAACCTAAATTCCTCAGTTGGAATTTATGATGAAAATAGCTGTAATCTAATACTATCAATGGTTCCCGGTTAAAAATGTTAACTGCTCCTCAGTTATAGTAAACAAGCTAAAAGCAAGGCGTGACAACACTTTTAGCAGATTTTGATTATTTCACTAAAATCTCGCCTGATTGGTGATGCCATGGATCTATGAAAGCACCTTAATCAGTAGGGTTCTTGAGCGATTTAAGAGATTTCAACTGAGGAATTTAGGATGAATGCTCTGAGCGCCGGCAATAGCATGAGCGCCAGCCTTTACAATGTACTTCTCGAATGCATCTCGGGTTTGCCCGCTGGGATCGCCGTGAAGATCAATAAACAGGTTGCGAGTGAGGTGCTTGCGCTCAAATGAATTCGACAAGCGCAGAGTTTCATGATAGTGATATTGAGCGAACGCCTGACGGTCAAGAACCGATCGCGTACTCTCTCGCGCTAACATTTCCTGTGCGCTCCCAAACGCCGCCTTGACCAAGCCATACGTCTCGTCGAGATGCCACGGTGCTAACATGCGGGTTAACGATCCAAGCTCAGCGACGCGCGGATTGGGTACGGCGGTTGCACCGCAGCGAGGATGCAGCCAACATGACCACGTAGCGCGTTCGCTGCAGCGCATGGTTAGGCGGCACGGTCATCAGTACTCGCAGAAGATAGTGGCGACAATACCAGAAACGCAAACTGAAGCCCCGCCGCGACTAGAAGCAGTAATAACCCAGCTACATACAGTCCCGCTCCGTGCTCGATGAGGATCCCGCTGACGTTGAGTGCTTGCAATCCGGCAGCGGAGCATAGGCAGAGTGCAAATACAGCCGTCGCCCATACCGGGAGAATCCCGGGGCGCAATCGTTCGATGCGTCTCCTGGGCGAAATGGCGCTAAGAACATAGATCATGCAGAAGGCACTCATCACAATGCTGGCGGTTACCCAAAGGATGGATTCCGACAGGTGAAATAAGGCTTCACCCAGAGGGAGAAAGGCGAGCAGGCAGGTGCTGAGCGATATGATTACCATGTTGATGAGGCGGAATCGCTCCTCGGGAAGCCAGTCCCCGCGGGCTCGGCGATCGAATGTCGCTGCCACGCCACTGAATCCAGCTAAAGTCGCTGCAACGCCAGCGATGCTGACGAGTATTAAGACAATGTGCTCGCCCAATATGCGCTTCTAGTACCGTCTAACTAGAATTAGACCTCTGAAATGACGCAAAATATTACGTCAAAAATGACACCTAACACAACGATCTGCATACTATCTCCTTATGTTTTATAGTATTGCGTCGATTTAGCTTTCATCATAACAAACTTTGTTAGATCCACAAATATGATGAATTAATCACGACTTTTGCGCAGAACAAGGGGATCACGGTTTTCGGTTATGCGAGAAACAGATTGCTAGATTCTGGTTTTACAACTTTACGTGGCCGTCCAGACTTGCCGAGTGCTGCCCGTCAGATCTCATCCACAGCCTCTAGCTTCTATTCATGTCGGAATGGCTCGCGACAAGCCCTCTGCTTGCAAGTAAAACCGTGATTATCCTCGCTATTGTATTGGTAACTTGTTTTTGCGCGGACTGTGACCGCGAACCACGACGCGCGTTGCCGCTACTGCAAGTCTGTGGGCTGGCTGGTTATGTTATCGTGACGAGCCGCAGACAGTATAAACAATACGGCAAGGAGAAGCCGACAGAGTCATGTTTGATTAAGAAATGGAATAAGCCAATTGAATATTTGTTCCGGCAGCTTGTCCCGATTATCATGTGTCACTTCCCATATCAGTGCATCGGGACGATGTTTAACCTGCTCAATGAATCCGCTGCCCTTTTTACTGATGGTTGCTACCAGCGGCTTACCGCAGTCAAACAGTTTCTCCATGGCCGCGATAAAACTTGAAGACAGACACTCCATCTTGCCGATTTCGTCGACCAGATACAGATCGACATCCGGATCCGGCGTCAGTGCGGAGTTTACCGCTGCATTGATACTGGCAATATCCACCCCATACTTGCTTACCCGCTGTACATGAGGAAAGTCGATATGGGCAATGGTTTTTTGCAGTCCGGCAAAGGTTTCCAGGAGGAATCCGCAACGCTCTCCACCTTTGCGTATCTCCCGGGTATAAAAGCCGCCAATGCGCTTCTCCCGCAACTGGTCACCGACTTTGCAGATTACTGTTGTCTTGCCCACACCGGGCATTCCTGTAATTAATAGCATAAGGTTCTGGACAAAGGGTTGAATGAGTATGTCTTCAATTTTTTCCGAACTAAATCTGAAAGAAAGCTTTGCGGGTTAATTTATCGTATTGATTGTTGGTTCGTGTCCTACTTCTTTAGGCTCTGTTCTAACTAGGCTCTGTGCTAATCCTTTCGACTTGGCAAATCATTGGAAAGTTTAGCTCTTTATAAAGTGCGTTTGAAAACGAAATTCTTTGCCCTCATGTCATGTGCTGGCTTTAAATATCACCAGCAGGTAAAATAGCGCTAGCTCAAACTGGCTGAGAGCAGGCTGGCTAGCAGATTATCAAACTTGCCCTGTAAACGGCGGACTATGCCAAAGTCGCCAAAAATAATGGTGTCACGCTCGTATTTGCTATCAAATGCAGCGCTGTCTTTCTTGTTTTTATTTTCACGGGCACATCTCTCAGCACCTTAGGGAGAGGGGAAAAAAAACGAATCGCTGCTTCTGAATAAAACATATTTTTACCAAATCAATGCCCATCGTTATAATCTTAATGTTGAAAGCTCCTATTTGAGTTAAGAGTCATTGCATCATTTCTTTGGCCCGTTTATGCCGTTGAGGGTGTGGCATTCTATTACTTCATTCCGAAAATGACACGAATGAAGGGCAGCATTTTATAATTGGAAATCTTATGGGAGTAAAGGGTGAGCAATGACTATTGTAATTTGTCATCCCAGCGAGCGGGATGATATATAAATAGGATGTATCCGTATGCTAACTGAACAGCAAAAAGCCTTGTGGGAACAATTGCGACACACGCTAAGCCGGGATCAAGCGATCTGGTTTGCAGGCTATGTGCAAGGGATAGTGCAGCCCGAAGGCAAGGCTGCCACTGTAACTGCGCAAAAGAAGCTACGCGTGTTTTTTGCCACTGAAACCGGCAATTCCAAGATGATAGCGCAGCAAGTGGCCAAGCAGGCCAAAGATCATGGCTGGAACGCCTCGCCACAGTCGGTGAAAAAAATTAAGCAAACCGAAGATCTGCGGGGTGATGAGCCAATTATTTTTATCACTGCGACCCATGGCGAAGGAGAACCGCCTGAGTCGGCGCTGGCTTTTTTTGAGCTACTCTGCCAGTCAGAGGTGTCGCTTAAAGGGGTGAAGTACGCCGTGCTCGGGCTCGGCGACAGCAGCTATCCCCAATACAACAAAGCTGCCCGCGACCTAGATGCCTATATGGAAAAGCTGGGGGCGGAATGCATTTATGAACGTGGGGAACTGGATGTGGATTTCGCCAGCCATTACCCGCCATGGATAGCAGGGGTATTGTCGGCGCTCCCTTCTGTGCAGCCGGCCAGCGTGCCAGTTACCATAGAAACAGCTGCGCCTGCTGGCAAGGGCTATTCCCGCTTGGAACCGGTAGTGGGGCATGTGAGGGAAATTATCAACCTCAACGACCTCGGTTCTGCCAAAGAAACCTATCATATCGAAATCGAATATGATGAGTCATTGGCCTACGCGCCTGGTGATGTGGCGGGCATTATTCTGCCCCATTTCGCTGAGGGAGTGGACCACCTCACGCCGCGTCTTTATTCCATCGCTTCGTCGCCTTTGGCGCATGCTGGTAATATTCACCTGACGGTAGCGCTGGCGTGGCATCAGTATGAAAATGGCGAGATAAGTTACGGGCTGAGTTCGCGCTATTTAGCCGATTTGCAATTGGGTGATGAAGTGAAATTTTTTATCCAACGGAACAGCCTGTTCAAACTGCCGGAGGATGAACGGGACATTATCATGATCGGCCCCGGCACAGGCATAGCGCCGTTTCGCAGCTTTGTCTGGGAACGGGCGGAGCGTGGGGCGAGTGGGCGCAACTGGCTGTTCTTCGGCGAGCAGCATCAGCACTGCGATTTTCTCTATCAGGCTGAGTGGATCGACTTTGTGGAAACGGGTGCTCTGCACAAAATCGACCTCGCCTTTTCCCGCGATCAGGAGCACAAAGTCTATGTCCAGCATCGCCTGAAAGAAAAAGCGAGTGAATTGCTAGAATGGGTGGATGGTGGTGCGGTGATTTATGTCTGTGGAGCAAAAGACCCCATGAGTAAAGACGTGGAGCAAACTCTGCTGGAAATCTTCACTGCTAAAAAAGGCAGTTACGAAGCTGCCCAAGAATTCCTTGATCAATTGCATGACGATAATCGTTATGTGAAAGATGTTTATTGACGCAGCCGCTATTCAGATCTTTTTCGGAACAACATGATAAGCAATAAAAACGATTATGACTGAAAAAAACCTTTCACCTGTTGAAGATCTCAAGATTCGCAGCCGAGGATTGCGCGGTACACTGGCTGAAGGATTAAAGGATCAGCTTACCGGTCAGCTTTCTGCGGATGACCAGCAGCTTGTCAAACATCACGGCATCTACCAGCAAGATGATCGCGACCGCCGCAATGAACGCGAGGCAAAAAAGCTGGAGCCGGCTTATTCCTTCATGATTCGCTTGCGCCTGCCGGGTGGCGATATCACTCCGCAGCAATGGCTGGGGTTGCAACCGCTGTTGAATGAGAACACTACCGGTGTCCTTAAAATTACCACGCGCCAGACCATTCAGGTGCATGGTGTCATCAAGTCAAAGCTCAAACCCACTTTACAATGGTTTGATAAATATGGGCTTGATACCATCGCCACTTGTGGTGATGTCAATCGTAACGTCATGGCGGGTTCGCACCCCTCCACTTCCCCGTTCCACGAAGAAGTCCATGCTTTTGCTGTTAAAATCAGCGAATATCTGTTGCCCAAAACCAAGGCGTATGCGGAGATCTGGTTGGATGGAGAGCGTCTGGACAGGGATGCTGAGCTAGAGCCCGATCCGCTCTACCAGAATCGCTATCTGCCGCGCAAATTCAAGGTGGGCATTGCCATTCCGCCACATAATGAGATTGATATTTTCACGCAGGATGTGGGCTTAATTGCCATCCAACAAAACGGTAAACTGAAAGGATTCAACGTGACTGTGGGTGGAGGGCTGGGTTGCACTGCTGGTAATGCGGCGACTTATCCGCGGCTGGCCGATATGCTGGGCTTCATCAAGCCAAATCAAGTGCTGGACACGGTGTGGCAGATCGCAGCTGTGCAGCGCGACAACGGCAACCGCACCGATCGCAAACAAGCGCGCTTGAAATATACCATTGATCATATGGGGCTGAACGTATTCAAAGCTGATCTGGAAAGCCGCTTGGGGTTTGCGCTGGCGGCGCCACGAACCTTTGCTTTCAACGCCCGTGCCGATTATTATGGCTGGCTGCAAGACCACAGAAATCGCTGGCATTATACGATGTTCATCGAAAATGGGCGTGTGGTGGACAATCCGGAGTACTGCGCCAAATCAGCGCTGGATGCTATTGCGAGAAACAATTTATGCCACTTCCGCTTGACCGGTAACCAAAACATCATGCTGTTGAATGTGGCAGCTGAGGATAAGGCGGCGATAGATGCGATTTTAGAGGCGCATGGCATCATTAAAACGCAAGCTGCACTCATGCCCATTCGCACCCATGCCATTGCCTGCGTGGCGCTGCCCACTTGCCCGCTGGCCTTGGCAGAAGGGCAACGCTATCTCCCCGAACTGCTTGGTAAGGTGGAGATACTGCTGGAAAAATATGCGCTCACGCAGGACGAAATCAGTATTCGCATGACAGGTTGCCCGAATGGTTGTGGTCGCCCCTATGTAGCCGAGATTGGACTGGTGGGGCGCTCAGTGGGACATTACGATTTACGCCTGGGCGGTGACCGCCTGGGCTATCGTCTCAATACCCTTTACAAGGAAGGACTAGACGAATCCAAAATCTTGAGCATACTCGATAGCTTGCTGGCAGATTATGCCCGCGAACGCATGGAGGACGAAACCTTTGGTGACTATTGTCAGCGGCAACTGTTTGCCCGGACAAGTGGATCTTGAAATCATTGCTCAAGGTGAGATTATATTCCATTTCTAAATCAAACCTGACTTTGTCGACTTCTCCTTGCCGTATTATTTATGCTGTCTACGGTTTGCCTTCGCATCATTTTTGATTTAGAAATGTGAGTAGATGCGCTAGATTGTAAAAACGTTATCTGACTTCATGTGTGAGCAAAAGCATTGCCAGGATAACTCATAAGAGGTTTCTATTTTAGAGAGCTCCTCAAGGTCAGGCACCTCTTTCTTGCTCCCCGCTCGAGGAGTACACAGGAAACGACTGATGTTAATAAAAGGATCATTCGCTGCTGATGCGCCGTTTCAGCCAGTTAATCAGACCGCCTTCTAAAAGCATTTCGATTTGTCTTTTTGAGAGGGCATGTTCGACCGGAATGCTGCGATTTCTCGTCATATTTAAGACCATTAGTTCCCGACTCTCAGTCACTGCTTTGCGCAGGTTTTTTAGCGACAAGATATCCCCTTGTTGCAATTCATCATAGTCTACCGGCCGTTTTAGGGTAAGCGGCAATACTCCAAAATCGATGAGATTCTGCCAGTGGATGCGGGCGAAGCTCTTGGCGATAACAATCCGCAGGCCGAGAAAATAGGGCGCCAGAGCTGCGTGTTCTCGGCTGGAACCCTGGCCATAGTTGTTTCCGGCAAGAATGGCATGACCATGAGTATTACGAATCCCACGTGCCCGTTTGGGATAAGTGGGATCGATCATCTCGAAGGTAAATTCACTGATCTTGGCAATATTGCTGCGGAAAGGAAGCACGCGAGCGCCCGCGGGCAGAATTTCGTCGGTGGAGATGTTATCCTTCAATTTGAGCAAGATTGGTAAGGTGTATTCATCAGGGAACGTTTCGAAAATAGGCAGACCTTGGATATTGGGACCTTTGATCAAGTCTACGTTGCGAGCGATCTCTAGTGGCAGCGGCGCTACCAGCATTTCGGTATTGATAAGAGGATGTTCCGGATCGCGGACTCGGGGATAATCCATGCCTAATGTCCGCGGGTCGGTGATTACCCCAGTCAAGGCGGAGGCGGCAGCGGTTTCAGGGCTCACCAGATAAACTTGGTCCTCATGGGTGCCTGAGCGGCCAGGGAAGTTTCGCGGTACCGTTCTCAAACTGATGCGACCAGTGGCGGGCGCCTGACCCATGCCTATGCAACCGCCGCATCCCGCCTGATGAATCCGTGCTCCGGCATGGATCAGAGACAGGAGATGGCCATCTTTCACCAGATTTTCCAAGATCTGGCGCGATGTCGGATTGACGTCGAAGGAAACGTCTTCGTGGATTTGCTTCCCCTTGACGATTTCGGCGGGAACGGCGAAGTCGCGATAACCGGGATTTGCCGATGAGCCGATATAAGCCTGATAGATCTTGGCACCCCGGCCACCTCGCGGACGGGGACTACGTTGCCGGGACTTGATGGTTTTGCGATCAAGGGCTCCAGAATGGAAAGGTCGATTTCCTCGTTGATATCGTAGCGTGCATCGGCGTCAGCGCTCAGTTCCACCCAATCTTGCTCCCGACCTTGGGATTTGAAGAAGCGCCGGACTTCATCGTCGCTGGGAAACACTGTCGTGGTGGCCCCGAGTTCAGTCCCCATATTGGCGATCACATGTCGGTCCATGGCACTCAGGCATCTCAATCCGGGACCATGATATTCGATAAGGCGGTTAACGCCACCGGCGACACCGTGACGGCGTAGCATCTCTAGGATCACATCCTTGGCGCTGACCCAGTCTGGAAGCGCGCCCACTAAGCGGACACCCCAAATCTGCGGCATTTTGAAATAGAAGGGTTCTCCTGCCATGGCAAAAGCCACTTCCAATCCACCGGCGCCGATCGCGAGCATGCCAATGGCGCCGGCTGCGGGCGTGTGACTATCTGAGCCGAGCAGCGTTTTGCCTGGTTTCCCGAAACGCTCCTGATGCACCGGGTGACTGACACCGTTCCCTGCACGGCTGTACCAGAGGCCGTAGCGTTGGCAAGCGCTATGAAGGAAAATATGGTCATCGGCGTTCTTGTAATCTTCCTGAATCAGGTTATGGTCTACATACTGGACTGAAACCTCCGTTTTTACCCGATTCAATCCCATAGCTTCCAGTTCTAACATGACCAAAGTGCCGGTGGCATCTTGGGTCAGCGTTTGATCAATGCGGATACCTATTTCTGAACCTGCAGTTATTTCCCCCTCGATTAGATGTGAGCGGATCAGCTTTTGTGCAAGGTTGTCGCCCATGATCGTCTCCCAAGAAAGATCGCCAAAATCTATGCTTCACATAAATGTTAGGCCTAAGAAATTGACGCGTGAATAGGAAATATAAGCACTTGTTGCTATTAAGTAAAATGTACGTAAATCTGATAACTTAGTCAAACATGTTGTTGCATGATCCAGGAAACATCTGATTTTACTAAAACATCATTAAAAATGATGAGTGGAAGAATATCTGGGGAAAGTCTCTCTATATGAAGCTAAACGAGTCGGTGTTGATCTGGCAAAAAATAGATTTTAAGTTCACAGATCGGATAAGCATGAATTGATCTAATTAAGAGTTTGTTTCAAAACTTCAGAAATAAGGCTGAGCGAGGGCTAATCGTTTGATTTACTTGTAGAGTTATCGAAGCTTTACAAGGAGGATCAAATGGTATGGACACCCATCACCCGGAAAGAGTATGCGCGTGACCAGTGAGGTTACGCAAGCGATATGACGGACGCGGAGTGGGAAAAGATCAAACCTCATTTACCGCCGCCATCCAGAACGGGTCGTCCTCGTACAACCTGTCTTTGCGCCGTGGTTAAGGCGATTTTCTATTTGCTGCCATCGGGTTGCCAGTGGAACATGCTTCCCAAAGACTTTCCGCCATGGCAGACGGTCTACCGGTATTTTCAGGACTGGATAAAAAACGGGAGGCGGGACCGCATCCATAGCGCCCTGTATTGTGCTATCCGTGATCTGGAAGGCCGACCGGCAAGCCCGTCGCTGGCCATGATCGATGCGCAATCTGTCAAAACTGGTCCTGATGCGCGCTACTTGATGAGGGCGAAACCTTGAAGGGCAGAAAATCCATCCATGACTGAATGGTGAAGACCAAAAAGAAGTACAGCTATACGATAAAACCTCTGAGCGTAAGGGAACAGGCGGGAGATTCGATCATGACGGCAGAGCTTACAGGAGCCTTCGATGGGAGCTCATCGTTCTCGAATACTACTTTTAGCTCCGAAATCATCTCATCCAAGAACTGCATGTCACACTGCCTAGCTGAGGAGAACATAGTATGCTGGCTTACATTGATGTATTTACGAGAACGAAGATGATCGATGAAAAGGAGCTGAATATCTATCGGAAGCACATTAGGAAAATCCTCAACATTCATTTAATAGAGGGGCTTATAGCTTGCGGGAAGCACGAGACCCTGGAAGGAAACCCTATCGAAGGGATCGTGATCGCGAAGTTCTCCGATAAGAAGGCGGCCATGAGTTGATACAACAGCAAGGAATACCAGAAGGTAGCGAAGCACCGCCGGTTAAGAGCCACTACGACGGAGTATTCGTTGATTGACAACTTTAGTAAAAAAGGTGTTTAATTTTCCTATCCGCAGTATCAGTATTCGCAGGAAATAAAAACTACCTACCGACTACAATGGAATTATTGCAACTCCGAGGTGAGGACGTATGGAATACCCTGCTAATGAGTCAAATAAGGACAGTCCGGATTCAGCGCTAACGACTAGAGAATTGCTGACGAAATTCGAGTGTGTTACCCGTGCTCTCAGAACTTTGAGTGCTGGCAATCATACTTTATTGCACGCCTCGGACGAGCAAGAATTGCTGCGCGACATGTGCCAAGTCATTGTGGATAAAGGTGGTTATCGTACGGCAGGCGTCGTATATGCGGAACACGATGAAAACAAGAGCATGCGTTGGATGATAGGTATCGGCGTAGACAATGCTTTCATGGAGGCCCTTCATTACACTTGGGCCGATACAGAAATGGGCAGCACTGCGGCTGCCGCCGCAATCCGCACCGGTCAGCCCTGTGTGGGCAGGCACATCCTCACCGATCCAGCCTATGCTGCTCCTGCCTACGCCCCCATACGCGAGTGTGCGATCAAGTTTGGCTTTGCAGCGGTTGCCGCCTTTCCCCTGCGGGTGGAAGGAGAAGTGCTCGGCGCCTTGATCATGGGCGCGATTGAACCCGATGCTTTCGGTGAAGAGGAAGTGAAGTTGCTCGGCGAATTGGCCGATGACTTGGCCTATGGCATCACCAACCTGCGCATGCGTATCAACCAACAAGTATGCGAGGCTACCATCGCCCGTTTGGCTTATTATGATCCGCTGACTGAATTGCCCAATCGCACCCTCTTGCTGGAGCGCTTACGAGACGCCATTCAAACCGCTAAACAACAACATCACGCCCTTGCCCTCTTGCACCTGAACATTGGTCGCTTTCGTGAAATCAATCAAATCTTGGGTTATGACGCGGGTGATCAACTGTTGCAACAACTGGCTCAACGCTTGACGCGTACTATCAAGAAAAGCGATACCCTGGCGCGAGTCGAAGAAAGTGCGTTTGCCTTGCTCTTGCCCAGTGGGGGGGCTGACTACGCCGTGCAAGTCGCACAACAGCTAACCCTGGTATTGCATGACCCCATCGAAGTAGCAGGTCTGCTGGTCGATCCTCGCGTCAATATAGGCATTGCTCTCTTTCCCGGTCATGCCACTGAGGCAGATGTTTTGCTGCGGCGTGCCAATGTTGCCACTCATGAAGCCAGTCCTGCCCGAGGCGGTTATGCCTTCTATACCGGAGGACAAGAACAGGAATGCACCCGGCGATTGTCCTTGATGGCGGATTTACGCCAAGCTATCGAACAAAATGGATTATTGCTGTATTGCCAGCCTAAGGTTGATATTGCATCACGGCGCGTATGCGGGGCCGAAGCCTTGGTACGCTGGCAGCATCCTGTGCATGGCATGCTCTCGACCATAGAATTCATCAAGCTCGCTGAGCATGCCGGCTTAATTACTCCGTTGACCAATTGGATGCTCGATGCAGCTTTTAGCCAAAGCTATACCTGGCATGAAGAGGGATTGGAGCGAGCTTTGTCGGTGAATTTGTCCGCGCATGATTTATACCATCCTCTACTAATTGACCGCATCCAGGGCTTGTTTTCTACTTGGGGCATTCTACCGGAGATGATTCAGTTTGAATTGACTGAGAGCGCCTTGATGGAAGATCCGGCAGCAGCGTTGGAGACATTAACAAAATTAAAGAAATTTGGTACCCGGTTATTCATTGATGACTTTGGCACAGGATATTCGAGCCTGAGTTATTTGCAAAAGTTACCGGTCGATTCAATCAAGATTGATCAGTCGTTTGTCATGCCCATGGTGACAAACAACGATTCAGCTGCGATTGTACACTCGACCATTGAGCTTGGGCACAATCTTGATTTAGAAGTGGTAGCGGAAGGGGTGGATAGTCAGGCTGTATGGGATCACTTGGCAAGGCTGGGATGTGATATAGCACAAGGCTATCTGGTCAGTATGCCGATGCCAGCAGAACAATTCAGCAATTGGGAAAACGAATGGGCGCGTATGCCGACCTAGTGTTTCAAATGAAATTCTGACAATGTGGATTGATTCATTCAATCCACATTGTCACTCCAAAACTGTACTGCTCCAGCTATATAGTGCAAAGCATTCTAAGCGATTGCTGATCATCTGTCAGGCAGTGAAGCCGCCGTCGATGGTCAAGCTTGCACCCGTGACGTAACCAGCTTCGGGGCCAGCCAGATAAGCGACCATAGCCGCGACCTCTCCGGCTGTACCGTAACGAGGTAGCGCCATAACTTGCTTCTTGAGCATATCGGCAAACTCGCTGTTGTCCGGGTTCATGTCGGTGTCGATGGGACCGGGCTGAACATTATTAATGGTAATTCCACGCGGACCGAGATCGCGCGCTAAGCCTTGAACCAATCCTTTGAGGGCAGACTTGCTCATCGCGTAAACTGCTCCACCCTGAAACGGCATCCGTTCGGCATTACAACTGCCGATGTTGATGATGCGTCCGCCTTCCTTCATATGCTTGACGGCAGCTTGAATCGCCACAAACACGGCGCGCACGTTCACAGCGATGGTACGGTCAAAATCTGCCAGCTTGAAATCGTCAATCGAACCGAGAGTCAACACTCCCGCGTTATTGATCAAAATGTCAATGCCGCCCAATTCCGTCACTGTGCGCTCGACAGCGGTGACTACTGCGCTGGCATCAGCACTGTCGGCCTGAATGGCCAGTGCTTGAACGCCGAGTGCCTGGGCAGCCTTAGCGGTCTCATTGGCTTTGTCAGGTGAACTGGTATAAGTAAATGCGACATGAGCGCCTTCGCTGGCAAGGCGCTTGACGATAGCAGCACCAATGCCACGGCTGCCACCGATGATCAGTGCACGTTTATTCTTTAGTGAGTTCATAGCGTTGCTCCTCTCGTGACGAAAATGTGGATGAGATATCTAACGTTTGGGGTTCAACGGACAAAAGAAGCGTAGCTTTTGACGATCCGCTGGAGCGAGTGGTTAGATGAATCACTTGGTCAAATGACACATAACGTCTGCAACATATGATTTGCAGGATTTATTCATCCGAACTGGGTTTGCGGTTTCGCTTCTTCTTTAGCTGAGCTGTAAAAACGGCGAAGCAGGCCGCGCACCTGTTCCGCAAGACCGAGAACATGTCAATGCAAGAGTATAAATGTACTGGATAGTGCGCCAAAAGTGTACCAGTTATGATAATAAAAGAGGTAATTGACCTCTGGTTTTGCGCTTCTGATTTTCTTTATTCTGGGGTTTAAAAGTCTGTTTCAAAACTCAACATACCGAGCGAGCCTTCGTGACATGAGCTTTATCATGGCGGTGTAAATGAAGGTGAGTGCAGTTTTGGCGTGTCTTTCAAAATCCCTTGTCAAGCGTCTATTGATATTGAGCCATGCGAACGTTCGCTCGACGATCCATCGTTTTGGCAGAACGACGAAGCCTTTGGCGGTACCGGATCGTTTGACGATTTCAATGGGCAGTGGACTGTTGCCCTGCGCGAGGGAGCCTGCATATGCGCCATCGGCAAGGATATTTTCGATGAACGGGAAACGGGCCGTAATCCTGTCCAACGCCAGGGCCGCGTCGTCGCGGTCTTGTATTCTGGCTGAATGGACACCGGCTTTCAGGATCATGCCAAGAATATCGACAACGATATGACGTTTCCGGCCCTTGATGTTCTTTTCTGCGTCAAAGCCGACCTCTCTTCGCGCATCAGGGCCAGTTTTGACGGATTGCGCAACGATCATGGCCAGCGTCGGGCTTGCCGGTCGGCCCTCCAGATCACGGATAGCACAATACAGGGCGCTATGGATGCGGTCCCGCCTCCCGTTTTTTATCCAGTCCTGAAAATACCGGTAGACCGTCTGCCATGGCGGAAAGTCTTTGGGAAGCATGTTCCACTGGCAATCCGATGGCAGCAAATAGAAAATCGCGTTAACCACGGCGCAAAGACAGGTTGTGCGAGGGCGACCCATTCTGGATGGCGGCGGTAAATGAGGTTTTATCTTCTCCCCTTCCGCGTCCGTCATATCGCTTGCGTAACCTGACCGCTCACGCGCATACTCTTTCCGGGTGATGGACGTCCATACCATTTGATCCCCCTTGTAAAGCTTCGATAACTCTACAAGTGAATCAAAGGATTAGTCCTCACTCAACCTTATTTCAGGAGTTTTGAAACAGACTCTAAGGGAGTAAGTGAAGCTAGAGATTTGCAGAGCTGTTTTGTCAGATTGAATCTTATGTTATTCCAATTCTAAATCACACCTGGCTTTGTCGGCTTCTCCTTGCCTTATTATTTATACTGTCTACGGTTCGCCTTCACGTCATGCTTGATTTGGAAACGAAATTATTAAAAGACAAGGCTGAGGAGTAAAATTGGCCTCAACAATTCATTTTGTCATTAGCTGCGAACATGGTGGTAATCGTATCCCGACTCAGTACCGGCATCTATTTCATGGATTTGAAGATTTGTTGTATAGCCATCGCGGCTATGATCGTGGTGCATTGCGCATGGCGAAGGATCTGGCTCAGTTATTGAACGCTTCCTTGTTTGTGTCTACTACCAGTCGTTTGTTGATCGATCTTAACCGCTCTATTGGTCATCCGCAATTATTTTCCGATGCGACCAAATATATATCAGCTAGCATTCGGCAAGAGATTCTGACGCGTTATTATCTGCCTTATCGTAATCGGGTGGAAAAAACCATCGCTGAAGCAATAAATAGGAGAGACCGAGTCATCCATATTTCTTCACACAGTTTCACTCCTGTGCTTGATGGAGTGGTGCGTCATGCCGATATCGGCCTCCTTTATGATCCATCGAGATTGGCTGAATGCGATTTATGCTGCCGCTGGCAGGTAAGCCTCAAAACAAAGGCACCTTATTTAACCATTCGGCGTAATTATCCCTATGCTGGTAAGGCTGACGGCTTGACCACCTATTTACGCCGTCAGTTTCCAGCGGAAGCCTATTTGGGTATCGAATTGGAAATCAATCAGAAACATGTCAGCGGCAGTGGACAGCGTTGGCAGGCGCTACGTCATTTAGTGCTGAAAGCCCTTCATGACGTAGTTAGATGAAGTATTGATTACTCCTTCTTAGAATAATCGAAGCAAAAAGGTGGTATTTTTATCTGTTTTTTAAGATTGACTTTGTCTTTTGATTATCTTGAACCTAAAAGAAAAAAATGCTTCTAATTTTCTAAATTTTTGTGCTGATTGTGTTGGGGCCAAGGGCTCATTTTGATTGCTTATCCATATTTCTAACAACCAATCCGTCATTCATTACAGTCAATTTTGAGGAAATGGGATGTTAATTTTTTCAAAATGTTTTAAGGTAATGTGGTGCGCAGCAAAATCGTAGACAGCATAATGGCATAATGGCGCATTTTCAGGTGATGCTCAAAGTAGCATTCCGTTTGAAGGATCAATAAGCGTTTTATGGTTTTAGTACGCAGTAAATCTCTTCTATCTGCCACAGACTACACCGACACTGAAGCCTGGCTAAATGAGCTGGCTGCCCAATTTGCGCCAGCTGAAATCACGCTGCTGCGCCAAGCCTGCGCAATGGCCACACCGCTATATAGTGAGCAGCGCACGCTGACTGGTACACCCTTGCTGCAGCATGCGATAGGTGCGGCATCCATTCTCATTGGCATGCGCATGGATGTCGAGACCATCGCTGCCACTCTACTGCATGCGGTACCTGAGTATCTGGACGATTGGCATGCGACAGTGGTGCACCAGTTCGGTGCCAACATCGCTGGCTTGGTGGAAGGTATAGCACGCATGGAGCAGATCCGCCAGTTCAGCGAAATTGAGCAGTTGCACGTACCAGATAGCAGGGGCGATCATGTGCAGCAGATCGAGAGCTTGCGTCAAATGCTACTAGCCATGGTGCAAGATATCCGTGTGGTGCTGATCAAGCTGGCTGAGCGCACGCAGACCATGCGTCATCTTTCCGGCGCCAGCAGCGAGTTACAGCAGCGAATCGCGCGTGAGACGTACGGTATCTTTGCGCCGCTCGCCAATCGACTGGGCGTGTGGCAGATAAAATGGGAACTGGAAGACCATGCACTGCGCTACTTGGAGCCACAGCTTTATAAGGAAATTGCCCGTCTACTAGACGAGCGGCGTGTCGATCGAGAGCAGTACATCGTCGATGTAGTCGCCCAGCTCAGGCAGGAATTGTTGCAGGCCGGTATCAAGGGAGAAGTCAGCGGACGGCCCAAGCACATCTACAGCATTATCAATAAGATGCGCCGGAAGAATCTGGAGTTCAGAGAGCTCTATGATGTACGCGCAGTGCGTATTCTGGTAGACGACATCAAGGACTGTTATGCTACGCTGGGTTTGGTGCATCACATGTGGCAGCCGATTCCCGGCGAGTTTGATGACTATATTGCGCGCCCCAAGAGTAACGGCTATCGCTCACTGCATACTGCTGTGATTGGCCCACGTGGACTGGCGCTTGAGGTGCAGATTCGTACTCACGATATGCACCACAATTCGGAGTTAGGCGTAGCCGCGCACTGGCGTTACAAGGAGGGCAGCAAGTCGGATAGCAAATTCGACGAGAAAATCGCATGGTTGCGCCAGATTCTGGTGTGGAAGGATGAAGTCAGCGATGGTGGCGATCTGCTCGAGCAGTTCAAGAGCGAGCTGTTCCAGGACAAAGTTTTCGTGCTCACGCCACAAGGGAAGGTAATCGATCTGCCCAAGGGCTCGACACCTATCGATTTTGCCTACGCCCTACACACTGATCTCGGCCACCGCACGCGCGGCGCCAAAGTGGACGGTAGCATCGTGCAGCTGAACACCCAACTGCAGAATGGCCAGCGAGTGGAAATTCTAACTTCCAAGTTGGGCGTACCAAGCCGCGATTGGCTCAATTCGTCGCTTGGCTATCTGCAGAGTTCGCGCGCACGGGCCAAAGTGCGCCATTGGTTCAAGTACCAGAACTTCGAGGAGAACGTGGCGGTCGGCCGCGCCAAACTCGACCGCGAACTCCATAGGGCTGGTGTCGGCAGTATGAATCAGGAGAAACTTGCACAGAAGTTACACTTTAACCGTCTTGAAGATCTGCTCGCCGCTGTCGGCCGTGGTGATGTCAGTGAGCACCAGATGGCCCTTGCCATTCAAGAGGCTATGTCACCCAAGCCAGCGGAAGTGCTCCCAATCCGTCCCAAGCGAATGGAAGCGATCAAGGCCCCGTCAGGGATCGTAGTCGAGGGTGTCGGTAATTTGCTCACCAATTTGGCCAAGTGCTGCAAGCCAGTGCCGCGCGATGTCATTGTTGGTTACGTGACGCGTGAGCGTAGCGTGACCATTCACCGTCAGACCTGTGCTTTCGTCACTCACCTGCCGGAAGAGCGGCGCAGTCGCCTGCTGCAAGCGCACTGGGGTTCCGACGCAAATCTTGTCGCCAGTGTCGATATTGATGTGGAAGCTCATGATCGTCAAGGCTTGCTGCGCGACATCAGCGACCTATTCGTGCGAGAAAAGGCCAATGCCACTAAGGTCAATGCTACCAAGGGCAATACCCAAAACCGCAGCAATCTGGCAAAAATGCAGTTTTCGCTTGAGATCGCCAATCTGGATCAGCTGCATCGCTTGCTCGCGCTGATTCGGCAGGTGCCCGACGTGATTGCAGCGCGGCGGCGGGAATAGGGGATGCTTACTTGAGTGCATGCACGGTGTAGTCTATCTGGCACGGTAGAGATTGCAGTACGGCCATGCTGATCACGGGACCTCATCACGAAATTATTTCAGACTGCAAGAAAAACAAAAATAACAAATCAACCTAAATTCCTCAGTTGAAATCTCTTAAATCGCTCAAGAACCCTACTGATTAAGGTGCTTTCATAGATCCATGGCATCACCAATCAGGCGAGATTTTAGTGAAATAATCAAAATCTGCTAAAAGTGTTGTCACGCCTTGCTTTTAGCTTGTTTACTATAACTGAGGAGCAGTTAACATTTTTAACCGGGAACCATTGATAGTATTAGATTACAGCTATTTTCATCATAAATTCCAACTGAGGAATTTAGGATCAATTACAGATGATGGTGCGCCAATTCCTTGGCTGCTGGGCACATCAGTTGAGCACTTTTGCTCAAGCGGGTATTTGATATCGACATTGAACACTGGCACACTGTGGCAGAACTGCCAGAATCATCGCAGCCAATTCTGGAGTCCAGCGCGATCGCCGAGATTCTAAAGTACTTTGACTTGCCCACCCGAGTGCCGCCCAGAATACTTACGCAAATCCATGATCTTTTCGAGCCCACCTGCTCCAAATTCATCTTTCTCAATGCGTTTTCTGAAAGTGTTGACCATTCCGATTAGATCTTTTTCGTCTAAAAGGCAAAAAAGGATTGAACCCAGCACTTTTTGCTGCTGATAAGATACAAATATTGTGAATTTCTGATCGTTTGTCAGTGTGTTTGACACTTCATCCGGTTTTCGGTACTTTCATTCTCTATGAAAAAAGCATTTATTTTTCCTATACGCTACGCAAACGATGATTGAGGCAAAATCGGAATGCAGGTTTTTTATCCGACAGAAATTACTCCACCCAATAGCGAAGACAATCCTTCCTTCCTGCCTGTCCAGAGTAATTGCCTGGCGCCATTCTGGGTGGGTAGACAGTTTTCGCAGGCGATCTCCTTAGGTGGTTTTTGCCATTCTGCCCAAATCTTGCGAGAAGTCGAATATCGCGCATTTTCAGGCCCCTTCGACTGGATTTTCTCCTCCCCGGAGATTACCGCCCACATCTTGTAAGACGATTTCAACCTGTTCCTGGATCCTGAACAGTACGAGTCGGTTCCGCTGGAATCGCGGCAGTCTCCGGAAGCGAATTTTTGCGATCACCGATTCTATCGGGATAAGTTCGGAGTCCGGTTTATGTTTAACCATCATTCACCGGATTCTGCGGCAGACCATGCGTATTTCAAACGTGCTGTTCAGCGCTTCCGAGCCGCTCTGGCACATTCTCCGCCCCCATTGCTATTGATGGTGACTCACCAACCCTTCCAGCCAGACCGTTTCGATCCGATTTTTCGGGCGCTCAATAGTTTTGGTCAAAATTATGGTGTCCTGGTGGTTCGCTTTGTCGTCTCCGAAAATGGAATGGAAAGGGCTTCCAAAACAAGCAGTCATATCAAAATAATTCATCACGATGAAACCGTTCTTGCCGTTGAGCTGCAAGTCGGCAAACAATCGGATGGTGTCTGTTTTCCCAATGCGGAGGACAATCGGCGGTTTTTTGATCTGATCAAAAGCTTCAGGGTTACCTTGCATCCCTACCCGAAAGGGAATTATCTCGATAAATCGGATTTCGACGATGCCTGGTATCTAGTCCAAAATCCGGACGTGGCCGAAGCCGTCAAAGCGGGTATGTTCGCCTCAGGTTGGGAGCATTATCAGCAGTATGGAAAATGGGAAGGGCGTCCGGGTAGATATATTGATTTGTGATCGTTCAAACCCGTCACGAGAAATCCTGCGCCAGATGGAGTTGCTTCGCCGCCTAGTGAGTTAAGATGGTATAGCGACTGATAACATAGAAATTGTCGTGGCCCAACCAATGTTCATCCCCTTGCAGGGTTCTCAGCCGCAGCAGGCTCATGGATCAATCACCGAATGGTACGGATGCCGGCTGAATGCCGTAGCCTGCTAGCGCGTAGGGCGCATTCCTTAATGCGCCGCATGTCTGTACATCACAAACCTCAACAGCGTGTTTGACTAAATATCTGGCTTTACGTATAGTTAAAAGGTTTTTGTCTTTACTATAAATATTTGAATATAAATATAAATTATGACGGTTAAGCAACACGCACAGTATTTACTGGATTTCATCGACAGCAGCCCGAGTCCATGGCATGCAGTTGCCTCGATCGAAGCAGCGATCAAGGCATTTCAGTTTGTCCGGCTCGACGAAACTGCCAAATGGCCATTGCAAGCGGGCGGGCGGTATTACGTGGTACGTGACGATTCATCGATTGTGCTGTTTGTACTAGGACGCAAAGCGCCTGCTGAAGCGGGCTTCAAAATTGTCGGCGCACATACGGACTCGCCGGGATTACGGATCAGACCGAACGCCGCGACTGTAAGTGATGGCATTGGCCGACTTGGCGTCGAGATTTACGGTGGACCGATCCTCGCGACCTTTACTGACCGTGACTTGAGCCTGGCTGGGCGGGTTAGCTATGCCGATGAGCAGGGATGCCTCACGCATAAACTGTTGCGCTTTGAGCGGCCGCTGTTGCGTTTGCCAAATTTGGCGATTCATATGAACCGGGGAGTCAATGAAGATGGCTTGAAGCTGCATAAACAGAATGAATTGCCGCTGCTGCTCGCGCAATTGGCCGGAGAGCAACTGCCGCGGTCTTATTTTTTGACGCTGCTGGCACAGGCGGGGGGCATCAGCGCCGCACAAGTCCTGTCGTGGGATCTGGCGGTGTACGACACCCAAACAGGCGCCTTCTGGGGCGCAAATCAGGAATTTTACGCCAACAGTCAGATCGATAACCTGGCTTCCTGCCACGCTGGTTTGCAAGCCTTGCTTGATGATATCGTGCTGAGTCAGGCCGAAAGTACACTGGTCTGCGCATTTTTCGATCACGAAGAAATCGGCAGCGAAAGTCATGTTGGTGCTGCTGGCAATTTCTTAACTGATGTATTACAGCGGATCAGTTTCGCGACATCCTTGGATCGTGAGGACACTGCGCGCGCACTGGCCCACAGCTTTTTGATTAGCGCGGATATGGCTCACGCCTATCACCCAAACTTCCCTTCGGCCTATGATGCGGATCATAAAGTGTTCGTCAACAAAGGCCCGGTGATCAAATCCAATGCGAACCGCCGCTATAGTTCCGAAAGCATCTCCATCGCGCGCTTCATTCATTGGTGTGAAGAAGCCGGCATTCCTTATCAACGCTACTCGCATCGCTCAGATCTGCCTTGCGGCAGCACAATCGGACCAATCGTCTCAGCGAAGCTTGGCATACGTAGTGTCGATGTCGGCTGCCCAATGTGGGCGATGCATAGCATCAGGGAAAGCGCCGGCGTGCAGGATCACGAGTATATGATCAGAGTGCTGAAGCGTTTTTTTATCGATTGAGCGTCATAAGCCGACACGCTTGCATGTTACCACCCGAATATTTATGCTGCAGGGCACAAATAAGTGATGATGGCACTGAAGGTACCATATTTGAAATGCAGAAATGCATCCAAATTTTTGATATATCAGACTTAGTCTGAGTCAAAAAGGATTCGTATTCGCTTACCAATTATGATTATTCCTATGTGTTTGCACGTATTTTTTTAACCAGCGTATCTCGATAATCTATTGAGACATCAGAGTTTAATAAAAGGGACTATTATTCTTATTTCCCGCGAGCTACATCATGTTTATAGTCTGCAGTCACCAGCTTTCGCCAATGCATTCAAGCCATGCGTCGTTATTCTTGCCGGCGCGATGGTAGGCTTGCCTGAATTAATTGGCATAATAAGGGCGGAGTGCAGCACATCCTTCAAGTTACTGCCGCTTAGCATCAGAATGTCAAAGCTGGGGTGGTGTTGACATAAGCGTCATATGTGTGATTCTGCTCGCCAGAATTGTCCTAAAGGAGGTTGTGTGAATTCTCTAGATGAACTTTGTATCAATACTCTGCGTTTTCTGGCTATCGATGCCGTTGAGCGCGCACATTCTGGTCATCCTGGGCTTCCGTTAGGTGCAGCGCCCATGGCTTACGTTCTTTGGACACGCTTTCTTCGGCACAATCCGCGAAATCCTTCATGGCTAAACCGTGATCGCTTCTTGTTGTCGGCTGGGCATGGCTCCGCCTTGCTCTACGCACTCTTGCACACCACGGGATATGATCTTTCACTTGACGATCTGAAGCATTTTAGACAATGGGGATCGAGGACGCCTGGACACCCGGAATATGGCAAGACCCCCGGGGTCGAGGCGACAACGGGTCCGCTGGGTCAAGGGTTTGCAATGGGAATAGGCATGGCTCTCGCAGAGCGTCATTTGAGCAGTTGCTTCAATCGGCCAGGTTTCCCACTTGTCGATCATTACACTTATGCCATCGTGTCGGATGGAGATCTGATGGAAGGCGTTTCCTCCGAAGCGGCTTCGCTGGCAGGAACCTTAGGTTTAGGCAAACTGATTTATCTGTACGACAATAATCATATTTCTCTTGAAAGTGGCACAGATCTGGTATTTACCGAGAGTGTTCAGCACCGTTTCGAGGCATATGGATGGCACGTGCTGTCGGTTGCCAATGGCAATGACATTGATGCCATTGAGCAAGCTATCCACGCCGCACGCAGCGAATTGTCCTGTCCCTCCCTAATCTTGGTTCGAACACACATAGGTTACGGAAGCCCCAAGCACGATACGGCTAGTGCACACGGTGAGCCGCTCGGCGAAGAAGCATTGAAAGCAACAAAGAAAAATCTTGGATGGCCTTTGGAGCCGGAATTCTATATTCCTAAAGAGGTGAAAGCGCATTTTCAAACAGCAATAACGAATGGTGCCAACTCGGAGAAGGAATGGAGCGAGATGGTTGACGCTTACCAGAGAGAACATTCGGAACTAGCGGCTACATTTCGCCGCTTATTGCGTCGGGAACTGCCGAGCGGCTGGGACGAGAACCTTCCTTTTTTTTCGACAAAAGAGGGCCAGATTGCTACACGAGACGCTTCCGGAAAGATTCTGAATGCCCTTGCGGAAAAGTTGCCAATATTGATTGGAGGTTCGGCAGACCTTAATCCATCCACGAAGACTATGTTGATGGGCTATGGTGACTTTGGTTTTGATCAGTTCTGCGGCCGCAATATCCACTTCGGTGTCCGCGAGCATGCGATGGGTGCAATCGTTAATGGCATGGCGCTTCATGGCGCAGTTCTTCCTTACGGCGCGACGTTTCTGATCTTCTCTGATTACATGCGTCCGCCAATACGTTTGGCTGCGCTGATGCAGACTCATTCCATATTTGTTTTTACTCACGACAGTATTGGTCTTGGCGAGGATGGTCCTACGCATCAGCCTGTTGAACAGCTAGCCAGTCTTCGTGCTATCCCTGGTTTCATCGTCATGCGCCCAGCTGATGCCAACGAAACTTGTGTATGCTGGCAAGTTGCCATATCTCATCGCGGTCCTGTGGCGCTGGTACTGAGCCGTCAAAAGTTGCCCGTTCTCGATCCAAACTGCTATCCCATTGTATCCGGTGTGCAACGAGGAGCCTACATTCTTGCGGAAGCGCAGGCAGCGCGGCCGGATTTGATACTGATTGGAACAGGCTCTGAAGTTTCTCTCATCTTGCAAGCTCGCGAAATGTTGATTGCGAAGAATGTGCAATCGCGCGTGGTTTCGATGCCATCCTGGGAGTTGTTTGATGCACAACAGCGTGAGTATAGAGAAAGTATCCTGATGCCCGGAATACCTAAGCTTGCGGTGGAAGCTGCTGCACCTCTTGGTTGGCGCAAATACGTGGGCGATTCTGGAGATATCCTCAGCGTGAACGATTTGGTGCATCAGCCCCAGGCGAAACTCGTGATGCGAGAGTTCGGATTCTGTGTAGAAAATGTGACTGCACGCGCGATGGCATTGTTATCGTGAACTTCGAAATGCTCCTTAATGCTCATTTTGTCGCCCAAAATTCGGCTGTACCGAGATTGTGCCGCTATGCTGCAAGTGCACGCTTCCAGCGAGACTGCATGCTACCTGCCATGTCTCCTATACGGATGGCCCTGCGCGAGGCGAGCCGCAGGCAGTATCAATCATACGACAGAATTGCAGGAAAAGCCGGTAATGTAGAGGAGCTTCTATGCGAGATCTTGAGACAAATGTGGCTCGCGTTTCTGAACAAGACGGTTGAGAGGTGCCTATGCAGCTTGAAAAAATTGACCTGCTTTCTGATGGCGCCAATCATCAGGAGATTGAGAAATGATCAAGGTGAAGCGTGTGTATGATGCAGAAGAAACCACTGATGGTCTTCGCTTTCTCGTGGAGCGTCTGTGGCCGCGTGGTATCAAGAAGACCGACTTGAAAATGGATGAATGGCTGAAGGATATTGGACCTAGCCATGATCTACGCCGATGGTTTGCTCACGATCCGAAGAAATGGGGTGATTTTTGTAAACGATACTTCGCTGAATTAGATTCCAACCCAGAAATATGGAAACCCCTTGTTACCGCTGCCCACCATGGAACGGTCACCTTGATCTACAGTTCGCGAGAACCCGATCACAATAATGCCGTTGCACTGAAGGAGTATCTCGAAGAAAAGATAAAATGACAGATTTTATGCGGTTATAGCTGATAATTGCGTAACCTAAAAAACCGGGAGAAAAGGCATGCATTCTCGCTTGCCATGATTTTATCCGCCGCTGACAATACAAATTGTCAGCGGCGGATGTTGTTGGATGTCGTTGTCGCTGCGAGGCATTGTGTCACTGAGTGCTATCAGCGCTTCACAATGTGGTTGGATGAAGTATCATGTGGTTATAGCGCATCTATCATCTATTACTGAATTGAATTAGATACGAAGGAGGTCATATGGCAATCATCGGTATTGATCTTGGTACTTCCAATTCGGCGGCGGCGGTTTTGCGCGGGGGGCGTCCCGTTATCATTCCCAGCGCTGAAGGTATAAGTCTCGGCGGCAAGGCATTTCCGAGTTATGTGGCGCTGACCAGCGACGGACAAATTCTGGTGGGTGAGCCTGCGCGCCGGCAGATGGCAGCAAATGTTGAAGGGACGGTCACTGCTTTTAAGCGCAAAATGGGCAAACGTGAAGTGACTCGTCTCAGGGATCGTGAATATACGCCCGAGCAGCTTTCTGCATTTCTGTTACAAAAAATCAAACGTGATGCCGAAGCTTTTCTGGGTGAACCGGTAGAAAAAGCGGTCGTGACGGTGCCTGCCTATTTTGACGACAATCAACGGGCTGCAACCAAGGATGCCTGTCGCATTGCTGGCCTGGAGGTAGTGCGTTTAGTCAATGAGCCGACTGCTGCTTCATTGGCTTATGGCTTGGATCGGCTGGGTCAGGAATTGCGCATTGTTGTGATCGATTTGGGTGGTGGTACGCTTGATGTCACCATCATGGAATTTGGCAAGGGCGTGTTCGAAGTGAAAGCAACCAGTGGCGATACGCAGCTCGGTGGTACGGACATGAATCAATGTATTTTCGAGCAGTTGGCAGAGCGTTTTCAAATGGCGACTGGCGTGGATATTCGGGCTGACCGTAAAGCAGCAGCACGCCTGCTAGAGGCGGCAGAAACAGCCAAGATCGAGTTGACCAGCAGTGTGACCACGCATATCAGTTTACCCTATTTGACCTCAGTGGCAGGGGAACCCCACCATCTCGAAATGGATTTGAACCGGACGGAACTTGAGCGTTTGGTAAGACCGGTGATTGAGCGTTGTCATCGCCCGGTAGAACAGGCCATGCATGATGCAGGCATTAGTCCGCGCGAAGTGGATCGCATCGTATTCGTGGGTGGGCCAACGCGTATGCCGGCTGTGCGTGCCTATTTTGAGGATCTTTTTGGACGTAAGGCGGAGATGGGCGTTGATCCAATGGAGTGTGTGGCAGCGGGTGCAGCGATTCAGGCTGGTGTACTGGCAGGAGAAGTAAGCGGCATCGTGCTGGTAGATGTGACGCCGCTCACATTAGGCGTGGAGACATTAGGTGGAATTGCCACATCGTTAATCGCACGTAATACCCCCATACCGGTGAAAAAAACGGAAACGTTTACCACGGCGGCTGATATGCAGACCAGTGTCACTATCCACGTCTTTCAGGGAGAGCGCCCCATGGTATCGGATAATGTGAGCCTGGGTGAATTCAACCTAGGGGGATTACCACCAGCGCCTCGAGGAATACCGAAGATCGAAGTGACCTTTAACATTGATTCAAATGGTATTCTGAGTGTTTCAGCGAAAGATCTGGCTACTGGTAAATCTCAATCCATCAGTATTACTGGTTCAACACGGTTGTCAGAAGAAGACAAGAAACATATGGTGGATGATGCTGCACATTATGCCGAAGCCGATAAAAAACGGCGTGAAGATGCGGAAAAGCTCAATGCAGCCGATGCAATCTGCTATGAAGCAGAGAAGATGCTTGCCAACTTTGCCGATAAATTGGCTGACGATCTGAAGGGACGCTTGGAAGCGTCCTTGCGTGAAACCAAGGAGGCGTTCATTAAAAAGGATGTTGCGCTGGTTACTGAACGGGCAGAAGCTCTCAAGAAGTTGCTTAAAGAAGCGGGTACAACGCTTTACGCGCAATCAGGCCAGGCACCGAAAGGAGGTCCTTATGCAGAAACTCGCTGGGAAGGATCCGAGCCACCTTCTAATGTTGGCACCTCACCCGGTGAATCACGTCCCAGTGGGTCAGGCCCTCGAGGTAAAGTGGTGGATGCCGAATATCAGGAAAACAAGTAAATTTTAAATGATCGATATGCCTATCGGCGGCGAGCACTCGTGCAGGGAAATAATATGCTATTTTGTTGATAATTTCGTTGTCATCCTATTCAGGCTGGTTAAGCAGGATGACATTATTTTTATCTGATTTTTATAAAAACAATGACAACTATTCTTCCTCTGGAACCGCAACGGTTATATCTATCCTGTGACCTCGATCAGTTCACATTTCAGACTACGGCAGAAATAACAGATCTGACGGAGATCATTGGTCAGGCTCGTGCAATGGATGCAGTGCGCTTTGGCTCTGGCATTCGTCAGGAGGGCTACAATCTTTTTGTGCTGGGTCCGTCCGGGATGGGCAAGCGCAGCTTAGTCCAGCAATTACTTGAATCAAAAGCAAGCAAGGAGCCTGAACCGTCGGATTGGTGCTATCTCAATAATTTTGCCCAGCCACACAAACCGAAAGTGCTTAAGCTTCCTTCCGGCAGAGGAGAGGAGTTGCGGCAACACATGGAGCGACTGGTGGATTATTTGCGCAGCGCTATTCCAGCTCAGTTTGAGAGCGAAGAATACCGAAACAGGGTGAGCGCGATCCAACAAGAGTTTAATGAGCTGCAGGAACGGGAGATAAGAGAATTAGGAGAAGAAGCTGAGAAGAAAGAGATCGTTTTGCTGCGCACACCCGAAGGGTTTGCGCTGGCGCCGAGCCGTAACCGGGAAGTGATTCCACCAGAAGAATACGAAAAATTGCCTCAGGAGGAGAAAGATCGAATAGAAGCTGCCATTATTGAATTGCAAGCGCATCTGGAAAAAATTCTAAGCCATCTGCCTCAGCGTCGTCGCGAGCGTAGTGAGCGAATCAAGCAGCTAAATCGCGATATCATGCTCTCTATCGTGGAACACATGATTAACGAGTTACGCGCGATCTATACTGATTTACCTGACGCGCTCGACTTTCTAGATGAAGTGCAGCAGGACATGGTGAAGCATGTGGATGATTTCCGCAAACCCGATGAATCCGTCAATATTTCTGGCACGACGATTATCACTCATCAGACGTTTAATAATTACCAGGTCAATGTGCTGGCCTCAAACCATAAAAAACCAGGTGCGCCGATCATCAGTGAGGATAATCCGACCTATAGCAATTTGGTTGGACGAGTGGAGCATGTCTCTCAGTTGGGTGCGCTGGTTACCAATTTCACCTTGATCAAAGCCGGGGCATTGCATCGGGCCAATGGTGGCTACCTATTGCTGGATGTGCGTAAAGTGCTGATGCAGCCATTTGCCTGGGAAGGGTTAAAACGGGTGTTGCAGTCGCGCAAGATTCATATCGAATCGCTGGGACAGTTATACAGCCTCGTCAGTACCGTATCGCTCGAGCCAGAGCCGGTTCCACTCGATGTAAAAGTCGTTTTGTTTGGCGATCGTTTATTCTATTACTTGTTGCAGAGATACGATCCGGAGTTCAAGGAGCTGTTCAAGGTAGCAGCAGATTTCGAAGAGACGATCGAACGTAATGCAGAATCCCATATGCTTTACGCACAACTGATTTCTACGCTGACACGCAAAGAGAAGTTATTGCCTTATGATCGTCATGCAGTCGCCAGAGTGATCGAACATAGTGCTCGCCTGGTGGGCGATTCGGAGAAACTTTCCATGCATATGCGCAGCATTGTCGATTTATTGCATGAGGCAGATTATTGGGCGCGTGAAGTAGGTCATGAAGTGGTGCAGGCAAGTGATGTCCAACAGGCAATCGATTCTCAGATTCGCCGCCAGGATAGGGTGAGAGACCGACTATACGAGGCAATTCTGCGTGGCACCTTGATGATCGATACACAAGGTGCGGTGACAGGACAGGTCAATGGTCTTTCGGTGATCGAGCTGGGCGGGTTTGCCTTTGCACAGCCGACCAGAATCACCGCCACGACCCGATTTGGCAAAGGGGATTTGATCAATATCGAGCGTGAAGTTAAGCTCTCGGGGGCGATTCACTCTAAAGGCGTGTTGATCCTTTCCTCCTTTCTTGCTGCACGTTATGCAAAAAATCAACCACTGATACTGTCCGCTAGCCTCGCGTTTGAACAATCTTATGGCATGATCGAAGGGGATAGTGCTTCATTAGCCGAATTGTGCGCATTGCTTTCCAATCTGGCGAATGTCCCGATTAACCAATCATTGGCGATAACCGGTTCAGTTAATCAGCTCGGTCAGGCACAAGCAATTGGTGCCGTCAACGAAAAAATTGAAGGATTTTTTGATATCTGTGCTGCACGTGGCTTAACTGGTAACCAAGGCGTATTAATTCCTGCTACCAATGTTCAACATTTGATGTTGCGTCAGAATGTGATCGAGGCCGCAGCCGCGGGCAAATTTCATATCTATGCCGTAGAAAATGTCGATCAAGCTATTACGCTGCTGACTGGCGTGCCAGCAGGTGAAGCTGATGCTAACGGAGCATATCCTGAAGGCAGTATCAATCACCAGGTAGCAGCACGACTGGCAGAGCTTACCGCGATCAGTAAGTCGTTTGTGCAGCAGCAGGGGAAGAATTAAAAAAAACAGCCTGATTTCGATTGCTTCATTAAATTGAGATGTTTAGCTTCTGATACCTATCAGGCTCTCAAGATCCAAGATTTCTATGTTTCCAATTGAGTGCTCTTGCTGCGGTTATGCTGTTCCTATCGAAAATATCATACAGAATCAGAAATCCGGCAAGACTCGCGGTTTTTGTTCACATTGTAAAAGATGGTTTCCTATTTTGCTCCCATCAATTCGCAAGAAATTGATTTATCTGGATCAGTGGTTTTTTTCGGCTGTATGTATTGAAGCTGATAAGCTCGACTCTCAACATGCACTGCGTCTTTTTTCTAAGCTTCAAAAATTAAAAAAACAACAGAAGATTTTTGTAGTTACTTCAGAGATTCATAGTCGCGAAACATCTGCTATCTCTGAGGAATATGTTGAAAATAGAGAAAAACTCTGGCAATTACAGAATGATCTGGCTAATGGATTCATTGCGCCTAATTCAGAAGAAGTATTTGTCACTCAGTGGAGAAGAATACTTACCAACCAGGCGAGCCGCGATTCTTTTCCTACTGCCGACATCGGGCTTGTGAACCCTCATCAATTTGAGATAGGCGCGAGGATTCAGCTTACAAACGACTGGCAATTAAAGTTATCTTTACATCAGCATAATACACGTCCACCCGAGAGAGTTAATCAAGAGATTCGAGCAGTCTTAGAAAGACAATTGGAAAATATGTCCAATTGTAGAGATGTTTCCGAATGCTTGAGTTATGTTCGCGCCCTTTGGAGCAAGGATATTCGACAAGGAATTGCTTCTTGGCGGCAGCAGCGTGACCTGCATCTTCTGATGGAGCATATCATCAATGAGCTAGAAGCAGGGCGAATTCCCGCTATTCCTGCACAGGAAGAACTTGCGCCATTTTATCGAATTGTTCACAAAGTAGTGCAGGGACTGGATGAGGAATCCATACTTAAGCGATGGTTGGAAATATTAGAAAACCATTCGGCCAACAACTTGTGCGCCTATGTCACGATTAGGAGTGCTCTCGAAGCAGCGCTGCTTTGGAAATGTCACATAAACGGAGTTATCATCAATAATCAAAGAAAATTCCATACTAAATATGGTCTTTCACGTCAAAATGATATCGATCATATTTCAACATTTGTTCCCTACGTTGATGCTTTAATTACCGACGAAGATACGCATAATCTTTGTAAACTTGAGGTAGTTGCTGATGAACTGAAGCAATTCCCATGCAAGATCTTTTCCAAGGAAAATTACAGCGAGTTCGATATATGGCTTGATAATTGCTAACCAATCTCACAAGCTTAGAGTGCGTCTAGTTTTTTTGCATTATCTATACAACTCTCCAAACTCGTGAGAATCTAGTTTTTTGGTGCGTTGTATCACGTGCTAGGGTCTGTTGACGTTTTAAGATAAGTATTTCATAGATAGAAACAAACTCGTAATATTGGGGTTCCTATACACCAACAAAACGAGTTTGCGATGCCCCGATTGATGCTCAATGATGAGTTCTGGTCGAAGCTAGAGAAGATTCTGCTTCAAGAAGCGATTTATAACAAGCGCAATCTGCGCATGACGGTAGAAGGAATACTGTATCGAATGCGGGTTGGCTGTCCGTGGCGAGACCTGCCCAAGGCGTTCGGCTGCTGGAATTCCATCTATAAAAGATTCAATGCATGGTCATTGAGCAGGAAATGGCTCAATATTTTCAAAGCATTGGCTATTGATCCGGATTGGGAATGGGAATTTATTGATGGCAGCTATGTTAAAGCGCATCAGCATAGTGCGGGAGCAGCGAGTCAAGAATCGCAGGCTATTGGCAAAAGCCGTGCAGGCAACACCACAAAGATCCATTTAGCGGTCGATGGTTATGGCTTGCCGGTTGAGTTAGAAATCACCGGCGGAGAAGTCAATGACTGTTCTGCAGCACCTGATTTGATTGCCAGGTTGCCTGACGCAAAAGCGATTGTTGCGGACAAGGGCTATGACAGCGAATGTATACGGGAACAGATAACGCAGAAGGGAGCTCGGGCTGTGATACCGAGAAAGCGCAACTCGTTGAAGGGTAATGCAGATATGGATTGGGGTTTATATAGATACCGGCATTTGGTGGAGAATGCTTTTGCCCGGCTAAAGCAGTATCGGGCAATAGCGACACGATACGACAAATTGAAGCGAAATTACGAGAGTATGGTAGCCATGGCGTGTGGATATCTGTGGCTACCTATGTGAAATGTCAACAGACCCTAGGTAGCATTAAGTATTCATCTTCAAAAACAGCTAAATCGCCAGCTATCATCTAAATCTCTTGGCAGAATCAGCGTGCTGAATTGTGTACCATTAGCGCTATCACAAAGCGCCTGCCGCTCAGCTGGATTGTCCATATAATTTTGCTGGTATTCTGCATTTAACACAGGTTTGCCGTTAATAATAAAGCCTGTCAGCACGTTACATTCATGGAACTCATGACATTGCTCATTAACACTAAAGTCAAAATAATCGATTAAATCAGGAATTTGTTCCAAATTATTTTTAAGCCCAACCGACAACCCTCTTTTATGTGCTTCATTAGCAATAAACTTATTAAATGCTAGCTGATCCCTGGCATTTATATCAAAGCCAGAATTATTTGCATAAACATCCATATTATCCGGGTCAACGCCATCACAGCCTTTTAGCAGGGCCAAATTGAGCCGTGAGATCATGATCTCCGCTACATTGTGTGAACGAATATCAAGCCAACGCTCATCCGGCTTATCGACTAAAGGATTACCCAATTCAGTAGCCTTGAATTTATCTATATCTTCTCTAGAATCTTCATAACTACCTGCCGAGAAATAACAGATAACCTTCTTGCCAGAAGCTTTGAGTGTATTAATCAAGGATGGGGAAGAATTAAACAGATCAATATCATAAAGTTTAACCGGATAATTTGTATTGACTTCGCCTTTCAGCTGCCATTGCCAGGTCGTTGCTACAGGTGGTTTGAACCACTCACCGGTAACAGGAGGTGCATTAGGATCAAGTAACGGTGCTTTAGAAAGAATAAATAATTCAATATTGGAGAAATCGCTGCTATCCGCATCATTATGTGCTTTTACCGCAACAATGAAAGCAGCCCCATCCGATAATTCAATTGAGCCAGATGTGGCGTTACCCATGTCAACACTTTTAATACTTTCTGGTCCGGTAAAAGGAAAAGGTGCATAAAATAACTGATAGCCACTGGCATTTGGAACTGGGGACCATGCAACGGATACCTTGGTGCCATCTTGCGTTACTAAAATAACAGGTGGCTTGAGTTCATCCGCTAAAGCAAGGCTATTAATCAATAGAAGAAAAAGCGTCGCAATACGATCAACATGACATTATTATATGTGCGCATAGTTTAATTAGATGCAAAAGTAAATAAACAATAAAATGATTGAATCGGGATTCAATCTCATAAATGTCACTTAAGAGAAACCAGAAGCAATAAATCAAACTAGCCCAACTTTATTACGAAAATAATACTAAGAGATAAAAAATAGGAAGACAATAATGCAATTGCATGCAATTTTCTCTCTCATTAACAGGCCATTGAAAAACCTACTCACTGCGTTAGAATTTTAAAAACATACTCATTTGAATTATGCGCGGCCTTGATTTCTCCCAACAGCAACTTTTTCAGTTATATCAACTTAGAAGAACGAATTCCTGTCAATCATTCATTAAAGTCATCGAAGGTGTTGATAGATAGCATACTCAAGAAACTAGGTGTGTTATTTACGATCCGCTCTGAGCACCACCTGGTTAAGCATATTGAATATAATCTGCTGTATCGCTTGTGTATGTTGGACTGGATATAGACGAGCTGTATGGGATCACAGTGCCTTTACGCAGAACCGCGATCGTCTGTTGAACAACGAAATGGCTGGATTTTTTGTGGGAATCAAGGAATTGGCATCGTGGACGGACCTGAGCAGTGAGCAGTGAGCATTTGAGCATTGACGGCAAACTACTGGATGCATGGACATCGCACAAAAGCTTTATGCGCAAACATAATAACAATAATTTGCCGGATGACAACACTTGCAACCCAACAAAAGCACAGCACTACCACCCATAAATCTATATCACTGATCCCGCTGCACACTTGGTACGAAAGAATGGCGGGGATGCCAGCCATCTATGCTAACTGGGTCATGTCCTGATGGAAAATCGTAATGGCCTGGTGGTAAACGTAAGCATATTGGAGGCGACGAGAACAGCCGAGCAGGAAAAATCGTTCTAGCTGCTGCAAGTCAACGTCAAATAAGGAATCACTGTAAAAAAAAGATCGCGGCGATGATGTGATGTGTACATCAAAGCAGTACAAGAGTTGGGTACCATCCTACTGCAGCTATTTATAATTTGGTGCATATTGGGAATCTAACTGGTAGTCAGGTTCACACACATAAAAACAGTCCCCTCAAATCCGCCGAAAGTGTGCGGATAAAGGTAAAAAGTCAGAAATAAGTGGAAAATAGCGCGTTTTTCTATAGCCAGCCAATTTGGTGGTGCGTAGTTTCAAGTGTAGGGTAGCACTGAGCATCCATTTTCAAAAACAGCTAAATCGCCGACTATCATCTAAATCTTTTGGCAGAATTAACGTGCTAAATTGTGCCCCCTTAGAGATATCACAAAGGGCCTGCCGCTCAGCTGGATTGTCCATATAACTTTGCTGATATTCTGCATTTAACACAGGCTTGCCGTTAATAATAAAATTGGTCAGTGCGTCACACTCATTGAACTCATGACATTGTTCATTAATACTAAAGTCAAAATAATTGATTAAATCAGGAATTTGTTCCAAATTATTTTTAAGCCCAACCGACAACCCCCTTTTATGTGCTTCATTGGCAATAAACTTATTAAATGCCAACTGATCCCTGGCGCTTATATCAAAGCCAGAATTATTTGCATAAGCATCTATATTATCCGGTTCCACGCCATCACAGCCTTTTAGCAGAGCCAAATTAAGCCGTGAGATCATAATCTCCGCTACATTATGTGAACGAATATCAAGCCATCGCTCATCTGGCCAATCAATCAAAGGATTACCCAATTCAGCAGCCTTGAATTTATCTTTATCTTCTCTAAAATCTTCATAACTACCGGCCGAGAAATAACAGATGACCTTCTTGCCAGAAGCTTTGAGTGTGTTAATCAAGGAGGGGGAAGAATTAAATAGATCAATATCATAAAGTTGAACTGGATAATTTATATCGATTTCATTGGTTTCATTGATTGCATCTTTCATTGCGCTTTCCATGGCTTTTTTCAATTGCCATTGCCAGGTAATTGCTACAGGCGGTTTGTACCAATTACCAGTAACCGGTGACGCCTCAGGATCAAGTAACGGTGCTTTAGAAAGAAAAAATAATTCAATATTGGAGAAATCGCTACTACCTGCATCATTATGGGCTTTTACCGCAATAATGAAAGCAGCACCATCCCATAATTCAATTGAGCCAACTGTGGCATTACCCATGTCAACATTTTTAATACTTTCTGGTCCGGTAAAAGGAAAAGGTGCATAAAATAACTGATAACCACTGGCATTTGAAACTGGGGACCAAGCAATGGATATGTTGGTGCGATCTTGCGTCAATAAGATAATGGGTGGCTTTGGTACATCTGCTAAAGCAAGACTATTAGTCAATAGAAGAAAAAGTGTCAGTATAATTAATATGACATTGTTATTTATGCGCATACTTTAATTGGATGCAAGAGTAAATAAACAATAAAGTAATTAAGTGACATTCAATCGTCTTGAATGTCACTTAATTAAGAGAAATAGCAAAAGTAACAAACCAGATCATTTAAGCTTTCTTACTTGATTAATACTAAGGAATAAATAATAGGTAGACAATAATGCAATTGCATACAATCTTATTCCTTATTAGGAGGAACATCGCAAAGAATGGTTTATGTGAACTAGTTGCCGCGCTATGGAGTCGGCGAGGAGTAAATCTTCCCTTTATATTTTATCCGAATGCTATCTACTTTGTTCTATGATCGGAGATCCTTGGAAATTAAATTTTCAGACAGGGTATCACGTAAATTTCCAAGTGGATGAGAGGGAAATTATTTTTCTGACCGCACTGACAAAAATTATGCAAAAATTCAACTGAGTTATAGTAAGTAGGCTGAGCGATAAACAATCACAATACTCGATCAGGAATTGATTTCTGGGCAAACAGGGGCCAGAAAATATAGCGAGCGAAAAGAGGGGTTTAACAAACCTTGTAACAAAAGTATGGCCAGATTAAATCCGGCCATACGATCACGGTAAATGGCTGGTTGGAATCTGCTAATGCTTTTTCACAGATTCCAACTAACTCATTATTCCAGGACGTTCAAAGTACCTGGCAAATGGATGTTTTTTGGATGGAGCTGACACCAGATAGTGAAGGCGCCGGCTTTATCTGCTACGAAAGAGATCGTTTTGGTTTCTCCTGCTTTGATCACTTCCTTAATGTCATATGCATCGATGGAAAATCCTTCGCTAATGGGAGATTTGTTTTCTATGGTAATCTTTACTTTGGTTCCTTTATGGACAGCCAGCGTTTCAGGTTCATTGAGAACATTAAAAGCACGAATATTCTTAACGGTCACGCCTTCGACATTGAGCTCAGGAATAGTGGTGTCATAAGCGTTAACAATGACCTTGAAGTGTTGCTCTGCTTTTTTGATCTTCTGCTTGGGCAGGACCTGTCAGCAGCAATCCAAGTACAAAACTCGCACACAATGCTTTGGTTGTTTTTATCATTACTTCCCTCCATTCAAATTAACGTTTTAGTGAAATTGCACTCACCTTTTCGGTGAGAATCTTTACTGCTTGCATCTTAGCCAACAGAACTAATGCTCTTGGATATTTGCAGATCACCCAGCGCGATTACTCGTAGTTAGCATTGAATTTTGTTTATGTTTTTCTGAGGACTTGCATTCTTAGTGCCTAGTAACGCTACGTTACTTTAGATGGGATAATCAAGGTTGTCAATATAGTTGAGAATTTGAAAAAGGTGGGCACAATCCTAAGGCTGTGCCAATCTTGCTCATTCGTGCTAAAAGCCAAAGTTGTAAAAACTATTGCGTTGATTTTTTAACAATTTGTCTTGCCATGCATGCACCATGCATGCAGTGTGCCTCTGAGATTGTATCTGAATTTATGGTGATTTATTAATAATTGTTGCTGTGGTGAGTACGAAGGTGAATACCGCCTGCGCATTTTCGCTCAGTTTATTGTCCCTCCCATTGGTCATTCAAGGAACGTTTCACGTTATATAGATGAAGGGGAATAATTGTAGTGTCGCGTTGCTTTTCTCTTTGATCGGTACTGATGACTACAATTGACAATAATTGGTCATCCGATGAAAACACGTATGTCGTAACATCGTTCGATTCAAAATATTTGTTATTGTCGGTGGTGATCATGATGTTTTCCTTGTCAATTTAAAATATTACAAAAACTGTAAAAACATAAGAGCAACAACAGATGCCATATTGAATTACAAATCAGATTAGGAAAGGGCGCCCCAATGTATACCTTAACCCTTTGTGATGACATTTTTGTGATACAAATTGGAAATGAGGTTAGGAAATCATTCAAATCTTGATTGACATTCTCAATGATAATTGAGTATTCCTAAGAATTTATTCAGGCAGATTTCATATAGGGTTGAATAAATTCATTGAATGCCACTTTTCCACTAGCCTGGTCGCCATAATCTACCAAGAAATGGGTAATGATTAAATACGTGTGAACACGTATGAATTAGTCCTGCATGATGCTTTTATAAGATGGATAATGCATTAAGATCTCTGCGCAACCTTGAAAATTTTATTGTAGTGGTGGGGGAAAATTTTCAGATGACAGTTCTTACCTGCTTTTTTCTGACAGAAATATAAATTTTTACTCTTTTTTTAAGGGAGTTTTCCCCTGGCTGTATTATTCTAATTGGCGTTACAAAGTGAATTAATTATCCAATCCCATCCGGCGATTGATTTCACCACATCCGTAGTTTCCTCCATATGTCGAAGTGCATCAACCAAATGAGATTCGAGCGCGCCGATGCTGTCAAATACACGGTTATGAAAGTTCTTTTCGCGCAACTCATCCCACAGGTGCTCGACTGGATTGAGTTCAGGTGAATAAGGTGGCAGTAGCAGCAAGCGAAGATTCTCAGCTAACGTCAGCGAATGGCTGCGATGCCAGCCAGCACCGTCCATCACCATAACGATATTCTCATTGGGGTAGCGCCTGGCGATTTCATCAAGAAAGATTTGCATGCACTCAGTGTTGACATCAGGTAATACCAAGCTGTCAAACTTTCCGTCCAGCGGACAGACTGTCGCATAAGCGTAGGTGTACTCGCAGGTAAGCATAGCCTTGACTAGCGGACGCACTGGACGAGGCGCCCATGCGCGACGGCAGTCGCTGATGCGGCCAAATCGTGCTTCGTCTTGAAACATCAGCCGCATGGGGCGAGGCACAGCAAACTCTGTTATCGCTTGACCCGGCACCCCGGGGAGTTTTTTTTCCAGTCTTCCCGGACTAAGAGATCTCCTTTCGGGTGGGTGGTATCGGGCGCAATCTTACGCCAACCATGGCGCGCAAGCATTCGGTATATGGCCGAAAGCGAAAGCGGGACACCCATCTTCTGGCGCAACTTATCGGCAAACGGCGGAACCACCAATACTCCACCAACGCCGGCACTGTCAAATACCTCCTGCAACAGCACCTTCTCTTCTTCAAGCGATCGGTTCGCCCGATTACGCAGATTACGCTTGGCAACGGGCGCAGCCATTCTTCCAGTGGCTCGCTTGCAGTAATTTGTACGCAGTGTGCAGGTCTTGCCTTTTGATCGACCAATAGCAATGGCCGTCTGCTCCAGACTCAGACCCGATTCGAGTGGCAGCAGTAAAGCCTGTGCGCTACGCAGTTCATCGGCTGTTTTAGCGATCCGTACCGCATTTCGGGCCAATTCAAGATGCTCTTCACCACTTGCTGGTCTTGCCATAATTGTCATCCATTTACGTGAGCCTGGATGACTTATTATTACATCTTATAACGCGAAATAGAATTAGGCAGTTGTTTCAAGTGATAGGTTACCTTAAGAGATCTTTTCGAAAGCTTTGCAATCCATTGGCATATCGATGATAACGTCCCATCGCAAGCTCACGTATAGCCATCGGTAGTCGGCGCCAGCGTGCAGAGGGGAGAACGCTGCGAGTACGCAAAAAGATGATTGCTTCGTTAAGGCTGTAAATTTTTTCCTCACTAATCGGAAAGCGATCCTGAAACTCCAAAAGACGTATGCGAGCCATTTCACAGCGGAATAGCTGTGGTCCAAAGATCGCAGCGAAAGTTCTTGTTTGATTCCTGTCGCGACGAGAGATGCCAAGTTGATTCATATCGTGTTGCCGATAGGCGATCAAAGGCATAGGCAATATATCCAGGCATGACACAGTACCGATGAGTAATGCGATCCAGGCATCGTGCCAGGTATCGGGTATAGGCAAAATGAGATCACGATAAGTAGCTCGGAAAGCCATCGTCGCGCCTGTCACGACCGGGTGCTTGAGTAGCACCCCGAGTGCATCACAGGCAGAAATCTGCACCTGCTGTCGGGAGTTAAATTTAAAGATTTTCCATAGCCGCAGCCCTAATAAATTTAATTCCTTATCAACGACATCGCCATCTGTAAATACTGCGCCTGCGTCGGGGTGATTGATGAAATGCTGTTCTATTTGTGCAACCTTATCTGGATACCAGCTATCATCCTGGTCACACAAAAAGATAATATTTCCCCGGCAGGCGCGTATCGCATTTTCAAAATTGTGTGTCGAACCGAGCCGCTCGCTGTTCCTCAAAAAACGCACTGGAAATGGCGCATTTAGCGCGAATTCACAAGCAATAATTGAGGTTGCATCGACTGAGGCATCATCAGAAATCACCAGCTCATCTGGCAAGCGGGTCTGACGTGCGATACTGTCAAGTTGTTCGCGGAGGTAGTGCTCGCCGTTGTAGCTTGCCAAGGCAATAGATAAGGAGAGTTTTGGTTTCATGCTTATCCAAGGTTTTTTCGTCTTATCTAGGTCTGGCTCATAGATTGAAATTGACCGTTGTCATTATGGAGAAAATAATCTTGAAATAGAAGTTGGTTAAATCATGCTATTTCGATTGCGTTGCATTCATTACAGAGATTGTAGAGGGTATTTAGGCTTTTCATTTTACCTCCTTGGTCTGTTGTTTTTGTTAGCAACAAGTTCTAAGGCAGAGAAAATACAAAGATAGTAAGATTTTCATGCATTTGATTTTTCGTGGTTTGTAATGATCTGGTCAAGTATTTTGTGACAACCCACTTAAGCAAGTTTTTTAGGGCTATGTCACAATTAAGTGTTGAATGAGTGTCTAATCTGTATCAGGAAGTAAAAAGAGGAGTACACCATGAAAACAATGGAATTCAAAGTTTGGATGAAATCAATTGATCGCATGAGTCGTAGCCAGCGAGACAAGCTTCGAAAGAGATTAGAAGGAAAAGTAAGCGTTGATACAGTCGTTACGTTGATTGAACAAAGCCTGAATGATGAACCTGCGTGCCCATACTGTATGGACACGCAATTGTATCGCTGGGGTAAAGTTTGCGAGTTACAACGCTATCGATGTCGTCAATGCAAACGCACGTTTAATGCGCTTACCAATACGCCATTGGCACGGTTGCGCCAGAAAGACAAATGGCTTCATTATGAGCAAACCCTGATTCAGGGATTAAATCTACGCAAATCCGCGAATAGCTGCGGGATAGCCAAAAACACCAGCTTTAAGTGGCGGCATCGTTTTTTGCGAATACCGGCAACACGCCAATCTAACAAAATGAATGGCATTGTTGAAGCTGACGAAACATATTTCCTGGAATCTTTTAAAGGACAACGCCATTTACCCAGACCCTCGCGCAAACGGGGTGGTAAAGCCGCTATGAGAGGCACATCAAAAGAACAGATACCCGTGCTAGTGGTACGTGACCGTCATGGTGAAACTGCTGGCTGTATCCTGCAAAGCACAAGTGCGGAACAAATCGGATCAGCGCTTACGCCTTTGTTAAATAAGGACGTCATTTTATGTACTGATAGTATGCCTGCATACAAACAGATTACCAGGCATGCAGGAATTGTTCATTACCCAGTCAATGTTGCCGCAGGTCTGCGAGTTATAAACAACATCTACCATATTCAGAACGTCAATGCTTATGACAGCCGGCTAAAGCAATGGATGATGAAGTTTCATGGCGTAGCTACACGTTATCTCGGGAATTATCTGGGATGGCATAGAATGATTGATCGCCTCGGTCAAAACATTACACCAACCCTTTGTTTTCTATTGTCTCTTGGGAAAATAAGACAATTTCAACAATTAATTACGACATAGCCTTTTTTAGGGTTTAGGGGCGACTACTTATATACTTGAATCGTACTGTACCCAGTACTCCCATTTTGAATATCTGCGTCAACAAAGAGCTTATAGCAGACCATGGTGATATTTGGAAAGATGAAGTGCAGAAGCTCAAGCTGCTTCTATTCCAGCAAGTAGCGTGCAAAAAGATCACATACGGATCAGATCTAGAACCGGGCAGTGAAGCAAATGGAAAAAAGTGAGAACGTCAAACCAAAGCCTGACTCCAAAAGTACAATAAGTCATTTTTCTGTGCGCGTTCTTTATTATAGGTAGATAATTATTTTTTAGCCAAGGAAGCAGGGAGGTGAGTTATGACGCAATTGACCAGAAAAGAAATCGAATCGATTGAAAATAAATTACGCCAGCGCCAGCAGGATTTGTTCGAAGAAGTCCGTAATGAACTCGACGAGCGCGAGAACCAACACCTTGCTGCTGTGATGGGTAATGATCCGGGTGATAGCTGTGACTTCTCGCTCGCTGATGTGCTGGTTGATCTGAACATAGTGCGGGTAGATCGCCAAATCAACGAGCTACGCGAAATCGAAAGCAAATTGGCGCAGATCAAAAAAGGCAATGCAAATGAATGTATCGATTGCGGCAAGGAAATCGGGTTACAACGTTTGCTGGCTTATCCGACAGCCATGCGGTGTGTGATCTGCCAAGAAAGGCGCGAACAGATGTATGCGCATGAGGGGCATCCAAGTCTCTAAAAAAGGTATAAATAAATAGCAACGGCGCCATGAAAGAAGAGGCCGCACAAAAGCAGATGATTGAAGCGTTGCTTGAACCGGCGCGTTATCCTCACCCGGTCGGGCGCATTCAGCATGTGGAGACGCATATTTCCCATGTGCTGCTAACGGGCGATTTTGTTTACAAGCTAAAGAAGCCGCTGAATCTCGGTTTTCTTGATTTCAGCACGCTGGAGAAGCGTCGCTTCTATTGTGAGGAAGAGTTGCGACTCAACCGCCGGTTGGCGCCGGATATTTATCTTGAAGTTGTTACTTTTAACGGGGAAGCAGCAGCACCTTGCCTCAATGGCCCAGGTCCAGTGCTGGATTATGCCGTCAAAATGGATCAGTTCGATTCGGAAGCAACCTTGGATCGGCTCGACAATCTGGCACGATTATCGATGCAGCATGTCGATACAATTGCCAGTACCGTGGCAGATTTCCATTCGCATATCCCATGCGCCAAGATAGGTTCGCCATGGGGCATGGCAGAATCTATCTGGGAGTCAGTTGCCCATAACTTCGAACACATTATCAAACAAGTTGGAGAGAAACCGGAAGAACTTCAATGGCTAGAGACTATTCATCAATGGAGTATTGCTGAGCACAACAGACTTTTGCCTGATTTTGAGCTGCGCCGTGTACAAGGCTATGTGCGGGAATGCCATGGAGATCTGCATCTTGGCAACATGGCCTGGGAAGCAGGAAGGTTGTTGATTTTTGATTGCATCGAATTTAATCCGACATTGCGCTGGATTGATGTGATGTCAGAAGTCGCCTTTTGCTATATGGATTTGCTGTATCGAAATCATCATGATTTTGCTGCTCGTTTTCTCAATCGCTACCTGGAGCATACGGGCGATTATGCAGGCATGAAGCTTTTGCGCTACTACGCGGTTTATCGCGCCATGGTGCGTGCTAAAGTATCCTTTATCCGTGCTGCTCAATCAGGATTGCCTTCAGAAATGGCAGAATACGAAAGGCAGCAAGGGCTGGATCATCTACGATTAGCTGAGAGGCTCACCCGGGTGGCGAAACCTATTCTGATGATTACACATGGCTTATCAGGTTCGGGAAAGACCGTGTTTAGCCAGAATCTCATTATGAGGTTTGAAATGATCAGCCTGCGTTCCGATATCGAACGCAAACGCTTGGCTGGACTGGATGCGCTGGCTAAAAGCGGTTCATCTGCTGAGAGCGACATTTACAGCCGAGAATTTTCCCAGCGCACCTATGACTTTTTGGCAGAGCTTGCCGAAACACTGCTTGACGCGGGGTGGCATGTACTGATAGATGCTACCTTCATTGCGCGTTGGCAACGTGAGTTATTTCAGCAGATTGCTATGCGTTGCGGAGTAGTATTTTACATCCTGAATTTTCTTGTGCCGGAAGCATTGCTCAGGCAGCGTATTCAAACTCGTAGCGCGACAGGTAAGGATGCTTCCGAGGCGGATATTACTGTTCTGGAGCTTCAATTGAGAACTCAGGAAGCACTGACTCATGCTGAAGCACACATGGTAATAGAGGCGACAACTGTTGAATCTGTAGCGGCACAACTGAAGGCTGCTGTCACATTACGTAATTAAATAACGAGCTATTGAGCGCAAAATTTGATATGACGTTCCAGTATCCGATTGAGTTTCGCTGTGAATGCTTGTCGATCAGTCTGGTTAAAAGAAGCAGGCCTTAAATATATCCAGGAACTGACAGGTGAATAGATTAACGTGAATAAACTCTACCCTGTATTGCCATCGACAATCTCTTTTTCTGTACGATTACTGGGGCTATTGCTACCGATGAGAATCTCAGGGATATGACTTGGTTTTTCCAGGAATATGAGATTAAAACCGCCAGTATTCTTATAATCCATTGTGATAGAACTGAAACACTTCTGTATGATCGAGTAATACTCCAGCACTCCATTCATGACCCAGTCAGAAATTTAGACACGGTTTTTGGTGCCTCCAATCCGGACTCCAAGCCCGATATCGAGTTTAAAGCGATCATCTCATTGAAAAAGTAAGGAAGATGAATAATTATCTTGCTGCTATAAATTTTCTGAGGGTAATCGCTGAAGAAGAACTGGTCACTGCTTATCAAGAGGAAAGATTGAGTTTTTTTATTTTCTTATTCGTAATAAGGTGAAACTGATTCAAGAGTCTATATTCTAATAATTTTATCTATACCTAAAGTCTTATGTGGTCATAAAGCAATGCAGAAAAGATCTCTGACACCAAAAAACAGCTTTTTATGTTTTGGTGTTTAACTTTTTGTCATAAAGATGTTCTGTTTGCTGATGGTATGCAAAATAATTCTGAAGAAAATTCATTTAGGATAAATAATCATGAAATATGGCTAATCTACAAAAACCACTTGTCATTATAACTGGGGCTTCCGGGAATATTGGAGGTTCACTCTGTGACGCCTTGAGAAAAAATTACCACGTGGTTGGGCTTGATATCAATCCGTGTGATAAAGCAGATATCAGTATTGATTGTAATCTAACATCTGAAAATTCCGTCAAATCAGCATTTAATGAGATACGTGCCCAGTATGGACAAAAAATTGCTGCCGTTATCCATTTAATCGCATATTTCGATTTTACCGGGCAACCTAATCCTCTTTATCAAAGTGTCACAATTGAAGGTACCCAGCGTTTACTTAAGATACTACAAGACTTTGAAGTTGACCGATTTATTTTTTCTAGCACAATGTTGGTTCACGAACCAACTGTACCAGGCCAAAAAATCAATGAGGGTATGCCCCTTAAGCCCCGGTGGGCTTATCCACAATCCAAGGTCGAAGCAGAAAAAGTCATCAAGCAGCAACATAACAAGATCCCTTACACCATTTTGCGGTTAGCTGGTGTATATGATAACGATAGGGCGGTACCGACATTGTCTCATCAAATAGCCAGAATTTACGAACGCGACTTTAGAAGCCATCTTTATGCGGGTGATCTGATGGCCGGTCAGGCTCTTCTCCATAAAGAAGACATGGTAGATCTATTCAAACGTGTAGTAGATCGCCGCAAAGAATTACCGAAAGCCAATATCATACTCGCTGGCGAGGATGAGGTGATGAGTTATCAGGAATTGCAAAATCGGATTGGTTATCTAATTTTTGGCAAGAAGGAATGGCAAACGATAGATATTCCGGAATTTATTGCTAAGTCCGGTGCATGGCTGGAGGAACAGGCTGAGCCGATCGTTCCTGATACCATTGATCAGGGCAAAAAACCTTTTATCAAACCATTTATGATCGACCTGGCTTCTGATCATTACGATCTCGATATCAGTCGGGCACGAAAATTACTGGATTGGCAACCGAAGCATAGGATCTATGAGGGATTAAAAAATCTCATTGCTAGCCTGAAGAAAGATCCGGTTGCCTGGTACAAAAGAAACGGTGTTTTATTGCCAGACTGGGTACGAACGGCGCAAGAGAAACATCTCAACGCAGACCAGATCAGACACAAACATGAAACAGAATACTTTCGGCAACATAACGAAAATCTTTGGGCGCATTTCCTCAATCTAGGCCTGGCTTTCTGGCTCATGACAGCTCCTTTTATCCTGGCATACGAATCGCAAGCTATGGTTTGGAGCGATGTTATTTCCGGTGTGGTGCTGCTTATTTTATCGTTCATGTCTTTGTCGTGGCGTTTTGGTTTTGCTCGCTGGCTTTGTGGCGCAGTAGGCTTCTGGTTATTGGGTGCACCATTGATCTTCTGGGCACCAACCGCGGCTGCCTATCTCAACGACACAATTGTCGGTATGCTGGTTATGGGTTTTGCAGTTTTAACTCGACCAGTACCAGGTGTTTCAGCAGTTGCTGCTCAAACCGGACCGACGATACCGCCAGGTTGGTCGTACTCACCCTCTAGCTGGTTTCAGCGTTTGCCCATTATCATACCGGCGTTTATTGGTTTCTTTATATCCCGCTATTTGTGTGCTTATCAGCTTGGCCATATCGATGGCGTATGGGAGCCATTTTTTGCAGGTTTACCGCAAGATCCGCGCAATGGAACCGAAGAAATAATCACTTCATCCATTTCGAAAGCTTGGCCAGTGCCCGATGCTGGATTGGGAGCAATGACTTATGCATTAGAAATTCTGACCGGCATGATAGGCTCGGCAAGGCGTTGGCGGACTATGCCATGGCTGGTGATATTATTTGGTATTATGATCGTGCCATTAGGCATTGTTTCCATTTTCTTTATTATCATTCAACCGATCTTGATCGGAACATGGTGCACGTTATGCTTGATTGCTGCATTGGCAATGCTAATACAAATTCCCTATTCTATTGATGAATTGGTCGCGACGGGACAATTTCTATACCGTAGAAAAAAACAGGAGACGCTCCCTTCTACACGTTTTCTTTCAGGGAGATACAGATGAAGGAAGACGGGAATTAATTGAAGATAATTTTGCACAAAGACCCTCAAAAATTTTCAAGGAAATATTAGGGGGCGGCGTGACTTTGCCTTGGAATTTGGTACTGTGTCTACCGATTGGAATTTGGCTGATGTTTACGCGTATTACACTAGATGCTGGAACAAGCATGGCCAATGCGGATCATTTAATTGGCTCGCTTGTGTTGACCGTAACCATTACTGCTCTGGCTGAATCGGGTCGTGCCAGTCGATTTTTTATCATACCACTTGGTTCTGCTTTATTAGTCACTCCTTTCTTTTATGACACAAGTATTGGGTCACTCATTTCCAGCATATTTTGCGGATTACTTTTAATCATATTCAGTTTGCCACGTGGTCCCGTACACAACCGCTACGGGACTTGGGATCGATTCATTGTTTGAATCGCGCGCTAACACGACGTGTCGAGGTGGAATCGCTTGATCTCTGATAGAAATTTTGAGGTGTAGGTGGCTTTTGCAAGGACTTATGAAAACACCAATATTTTGGCACACTAGAAAGATCATCGAAGACTTAAAGTTTTTGCGTGATATATCAGCTAGCGTGCTCATAAAAAGCAGAAGATACGAAAAGCCAAGAGTGCGATACTCAAAACGAGGGTATTTGTCGCCAAATTATGCTAGACCAATATGTTTATTCTGCAGTTTTGACGAAAAGAGCGTCATTAGGAAGAATGTGTATCATTATCTTAACGAGCTTAGGCTAGCAGGATTCGATATCATTTTCATCAGCTCAAGCGATATGATCTTAGATACAGATCTAAAGGAACTCTCGAAACTTTGTATAAGAATAATTGTACGAGAGAACAGGGGCTATGATTTTTATGGTTGGAAAATAGGATTGCAGGAGTATCCGCAATATCGTTTGCACCGGGCACTTCTTCTGGCAAATGATAGCGTTCTGGGGCCACTTTTCAGTATTGAAAATATAATTACGAGATTGGAAAATAATGATGCTGATATTATAGGAATGACAGATTCTCTACATTTTCATCCACATCTACAATCATATTTTCTCTATTGCAAAAAGACTGTAATAAATTCGCATGAATTCACTAAATTTTTTAGCGAAATTGAGGTATTAGGATTCAAGATGGCAATAATAAGAAAATATGAAGTTGGCTTTTCTCAATTATTTGGTCACCGTTTTAAACTCTCAGCTCTTTATAGCTTGGAGAATATCTTAAATCAAATCCACCATGCTGACAGACCGAAGCAATGGATTGATGCTACTATCTACTTATGGAAATCCCTTCTTGCGGAATTTAACTTTCCTTTTCTCAAAAAGAAACTTCTAATAAAAAGGGGAGTAAGCATCGAAGAGGTTTCAGAGATACTTGCGAGAAGTGGTTCAAATTATACTGTCGATATGCTAGCCGAGTATATCGTGTCTACTTAACTCCATAGTTTAATGGACGCATCAAATTAAACCTTTAATCATTATATTTTAACCGGTTAAATTCGATGCCGGAAGTTGGAATCACCCTGGCGATAAGGTATCTTTATCTTACCGCTCATCAAAATGATTTTGGTATATCCAGTGGCTCTATTACCCTTAAACCAAGGCTTCGCCAGTTAATCTTTCTAAGATGTGTAATGGGGAGCGCGACGGATCATTCATCGCATCTGCCGGCAGGTAGAATGTTTGGTCGAGACTGTGCTGCCCCCCATCGCGCCATGCAGTACCAAATCGGTGAGCGCGATCCAGCTTGATCCAGCCGGAAATTCCATGATTTTGCGCGGTGCTGTCCGCTGATACTCTTTGTCACGGATACCAAGAGAGCGCAACGTGGCTATGTACTGGTCGTATTTGGTTTTTGTTCCGTCAATAATGCCGAGGCGAGCAAGTAATAGAGGAAACCCAATTTGGTTTGCTGAGGCGTACGGAAGGCAGGAAACGGCGCACGAATGGTTCGAATGGTTCACCGAGTTGCCAGATGCGCGGTCGATTGGAAGGATTGATGTTGGTGAAAATGCGCAGCATGCTGCGTCCTTGAGTGGGGTATCCGTAGCTCGAATCGATATGTAACGATTGGGTGCTATTGCGAGATATAGGCCGATAGGTGGTTCGTTTACGGTCCAGCGCTTGCTGGTAGCTGGGAAACAATTGGGTAATCACATTTTCACCCCACTTGCTATAACGTGACATGATTATCTCAAGCTCAGGGCGCGCCGTATCTTTGACTTGGGCTCGCATCATTTTCCCGTTTACGTGTACGTAATGATATTTCTTGATGCGGCCATGCGCTGGATCGAAAATGATCGTCGGCCGGCCGTCCTCGACGTCGGGCACTCGTGTCAGTATATTCGATGTGTTCGAGATCAATTCTCGCTCTCGCTCAGATAACTCGAATCCACTTCGGGGTAAGTAGATAACTCCCCCTTCTTCCAATATTTCGATGGCTTTGCACCGTACCTCCGGCACCGATAAATCGGCTCCCGGCCTGATCGTCAGCATCCTTACGATTTCAGTTTCTTCGTATAGGGAAATATGTTCATTACTTACCATAACAAATCCTTGATTTATTTAGAAGTGTAAACAAGCTGCAAGCAAAGTAATATCACCACATTGCTACTTTTTTGTCCAGATAAAATTAGTTTTGACTTCATTTCCAGTGCCATGTAGTAACATGTTAGCGTTGCGTTTGTTGAATAAGCCATTTGCTACCATACCTGTTATTTAGTCAAATTTGGTTTTCCTTCTATTGGCCTCAGTATCTGTAATTCATTAAACCTGGATTCCTCAGTTGGGCGGGATAGAGTGCGTGGTTTAGGCGTTTTTGCAAGTGCAGGGCAAAGCACAACAATGCAGAATGGTCATTCCATTCCAAGGAGTTGCAACGCAGCTATGTACTTGCAAAATCGCGTAATCCGTCTCGAAGCGGAAACACCTAGAAGGTGAGAATGAAATCTATAGGAAAGGTTATTATATTCATAATGTTAACACCAGAATGAGCGATCAACTGAGGAATCTAGATTAGATAAATGAGGTGTAAGTGCCTGGCTGTTAACTTAAAGACCCTTTTACAAAAATTAAGGACTTCGCCCAGCTTTGCCAGAGCTAATCTAATTTCACTATTTTGAATGAATATTTTCAAAAAAATTGAATGAAAGCGCTTTTCTTTCTTCGCCATTATAATGATATTGATCATATTACCCCGGTCATTTCCAAATGGATTGAATCTGGTCATACTTGTGACGTCATTCTGATAGGCAATCGAAAATTTCGGAATGATTACCGCATTCAGTATTTGGCCAGTCTGGCGGCTGTGCGCATTGCTCATATCCGTGAGCTGTTGCCAGCACTCGTATATGCCGGATGGCGAATTCAAACGCTATTATTGAGCCACAGTTTACGACGTTCGTTCATAGGGCCCATTTGCTGTTGCCGTGTGTAGAGTTTTTGATGACGAGCAACGAGAGCGCGCTTGGAGAAGTACTGCTCATCAGCTGCTAAGATATAGTTTTGTAAATCTGGATAAAGGAGTTGTGGTATTTGACTGGATTACAAAAAATTCGCCAGTATGCCTGGAGTGGGTTGAAACAGTAGTGTCCATGGCGCACACCATGGGTTTAGGGGCAGTATCGCTCCCTCACGGAGATAGTCCACACGCTAATCAATTGATACGGCATGGAGAATGGCGTCTTCAGCCGGATACGCTATATTCCGCTGGTCGAATATTTGACAAATTGGTCGTGCCGAATGAATTATGTGCCAAACGCTTCTACCCCTTTATGACTGATCACTCATTAGCAATACTAGGTTCGCCGCGCTATTGCGATGAATGGCTCGCTAAATTGCAAGAATTGTTACCTCCTGCACCGTTGGCAAGCTCCAGCAATCAGCTCAAAATAGCGATGTTCTTGAGAAAGGATGATTTCACCATTTTCTGGGAGGAAGTCGGCGAGGTTATTCGAATGATTGCTACTTTTCCAGAAATTGTATTGGTGATCAAGCCCCATACCCGTGGCGGCTGGAAACAATCTTTAACCAAAGATGCTTCCCTGCGCTGCTTGCCAAATGTGAGCATCGCTGGAGACTACATTCACTCGATTCATTTGATGAACTGGGCGGATGTCATTATCGATCTTGCAACTTCGGTAGTGTTTGAAGCGATCAAGGCAAAAAAACCGGTACTGGCAGCCGATTACCTGCATGCTGGCCGTTCTGCAGTCGCTGAGTTTATACCGGAAACAGAACTGCGATGTCGTGATGACGTCTATCAAAAAATAGATGAATTTCTTTCTAATGGTTGCAACTCATTCTATGTCGAGAAGCATCGACAGCGCTTTATCAAGGAAATGATCGATGGTCATGATGTCGACGTATTGCCGCGTTATGTAAGTTTGCTGGAGACGCAAGCACAAATGAGGTCGGTAGGGAAAGATAAAGATCGATAATAATTTGTAGCGATCTCGATCTGATCTTAGAATTAGCCAAATTGGAAGAACTAGCGATCCCCGGCGCGGTCTTTCAGAGTGAATGGATAGCCCGAGCACAAAAATGGAGGAGGTATGCATTGTCTGGTTTCTTGCAATTTGATTGAGTTATTATGAGTAGATCGACGGAATCTTCCGACAAATCAATTGATGTCGTGATTCCTGTCTACAATGCACCTGATTTGACGCGGCGCTGCGTCGATTCTGTCGTAGCCTATCTTGGCAATTCCATCAGGCGTATTTTTATTCAGGATGATGCTTCCGCCAGCGAGACGCGGCAGATGCTAGATAATCTGCCGTACGATTGCGTAGATGTCTATCATGCAAAAAAGAACCAGGGCTTCGGTCTATCAGTGAATGAAGCAATTAATCGATCTGATGCTTTCTATGTATTGATCCTTAATTCAGATACTGAAATAAGCCATGATTTCCTGCCATTGCTATGTGCGACATTAGCTGCTGATGCAAAGCTAGCAGCTATTATTCCTGCCGGGAACAGTTATGCCAAATATAACCTGAATCAATATTTGCTGCGAGAAGGTGGCTATATATCGACCTATTATCTTCGAGGGCATGCTATTATGATTCGTCGTGATATTTTTCAGGAAATGGGTGGTTTCGATCCTGTATTTGGGCGAGGCTATTATGAAGATATTGATCTTGGCCGCCGGCTTGATCTTCGCGGTTGGCGCTTTGGCGTGCATCCCGGCGCTCGTATTTACCACAAAGTAGGCGGCTCTTTTGGCCGTGGACGAGCCTTCCAGAAACTAATAAAGCGTAATCGCGCTATATACCTTTCACGCTACCCTAAAGCGCGACAGAATATCCTTCTGCTCTCGGGAGATTGTTCACTAGAAGACTTTCCTCCGTCGGCTCCTCAATGCAATTGAGAATGTATTCCATGAAGGGGGGTTATGTACATTGGCTTATACCGACTATATCTCCCACATTGCTGTGCTTGCAGATGTATAGTCAACCCTTATGCTTAAGTGCGGTAATCAGTGTTGTTCTTCGTGGTTGGCGGCGGGTAGACAAGCGCATTACAGGAATTTGGATGATGCCCGGCATTCCACTTCTGTTGCGCGTCTCACTGGCATTTTGGGCCCGTGCATTTGGACTGGAAATAAAAGAACTATCGTTTAAAGAAAAGACGATACAAGACTGTTCAGTCAGATTACTTTCCAAATAATTTATCCATATTATGAACCAAAAGAAAAGGCGGATAAGCAATTTATTTATCAGTGTTTCTTGTTAATCCTTGATACCCCTGATATCACTTTATTATAGCAATTCCTATTTACGCTATAAAACGAATCAATGGAAATAAAAAATTGTTAATTTCCATAAATAAATCTATTTAATCTAATATCATACAGCTTATTCCTATGTATTTAGTAACTACTCTCCCCATACTTTATGAGCTTCACCAGCCAACGCTATTTGAATAGCGATAAGTGGGTTGTACCCTTTATTGGCCATGGATTGGAGGTAACTTGAAATTCGGCAATAGGCATGTGCATAGTTGCTGACTCTGAAACAGCCCGAGACCTTTTGTTTAACTTTTGACATTCTCAGGTCCCGCTCTGCCCGGTTATTAGTAAACGACACATGCGGGTTTTTAGCAAACAGCAGTACTGCTGCTTCATGATTTTTCAGTCTTTCCCAAAGATTGTGTGCATCAGATTCGGCAAGTTTACCGCGTTTACCATGGAGCTTAGGTAACGTGAGTTCGACATAAGAAAAGCTGTAAAAGGAACCTGAATTCCTTATGATGAAGTAGTTTTGGAAAAGAATTTCATCATGAGAGGAGTCAGATTCCAATGGATACTATAACGATTTTTTGTGCGAATGACGACTTTTGTAAAGAGTTTGAGCCGCGTTGGGAGAAGCGCTTATTAGAGTCGTCGCTGAAACGGCGTCGGCGGCAAGGAGCATTGTGTCTAAGCGAAGTCATGACCATCATGGTGGGGTTTCATCTATCCGGTTATCGGACATTTAAGCACTATTACCTGAATTACGTGTTGAGGTATCAGCGGTATTATTTTCCAGGGTTGGTGAGCTACAACCGCTTTGTGGAGTTGCTGCAAGATAGCCTGGTGCCTTTGTGCTGTTTTCTGACCAGCCGCTTTGGGCAATGCAGTGGGATCAGCTTCATTGATTCGACTAAGATCAGTGTGTGCCACAATCGCCGCATTGGGTCGCATAAAGTAATGGCAGAGTTTGCTGCTCCGGGGAAAGACCAGTGTGGACTGGTTTTATGGGTTCAAGTTGCACCTGGTCATCAATGACCAAGGAGAATTGCCGGGAGTCAAAATCACGGCGGGCAATGTGGATGACCGTGATGCCGTACCGGAACTGGCTCGTTCCTTGTTTGGAAAACTCTTTGGTGATCGGGGCTATATCTCGCAGCCACTCTTTGAGCAACTCCGGGAGCAAGGTGTGCAGCTCGTTACCAAGGTACGCAAGAACATGAAAAACAAGCTGTTGCCGCTGTTTGACAAGCTGCTGTTACGTAAACGCTCCATTATTGAGACCGTCAATGACCAATTGAAGAATATCTCGCAAATCGAGCATTCCCGCCATCGCAGCTCATTTAACTTTTTTGTTAATCTGATAGCCGGACTGGTGGCTTACACCTTCGCGAGAAGAAACCCTCGCTTAATATCAGACTCCCTCAAGCTCTTCCAATCGTGATGTGATGATTCTTATGTCGAACTCACGTTACGGTAGATTGATTGGCAGCTCTTTTTCGGCGCGCGTCAAGATATTCCGGTAGCGCTTCTGTAGATGGGTGAACGGCTTGCGTCAGCTTAAACGCTTTTCCGTGCTTTTGGACACTTCTTTGCAGGCTTCCTGTAGCAGGCGTCTCATATTGCGTGGCCAGGCATAGTTATGCGTGTCAACGATAAAAGTCAGTTCACGCAACAAATGTGATCCGCACAGTCCATGACTGCAGTCAGGGTATAATAAATAGGATGGCCAGCAGTCATGAATAATGGCACCGCCATAGCGCGCAATGATGTTAATTTCTTCGATAGCAGCTTTGCCCCGGTTTCGGTGCAAAACTTGAGTGTGATGTCATTTGACGAATAGACATGGATCCAGTCGTTCTTCATGTCAACCCGGAAAGATGTTTCATCGACATTGATTGCGGGTGAATTGAGTATCTTCCCGGTAGCTTGCTGCTCCCAGCTTGCCAGTGCCTGATGAAGACGAAGGACAAACTTTAACAAACCGGCCTCAGCGATCACGACGCCTATCATCGATTTCACCAGCTTCTGCACTCGGTTCAGAGCAACTATCTGGCCGATCAGCAAGTTAATCACAAAAGCCTTCAAGCCATCACCATATTGTAATGGGCCGTGCCTGTTTGGTGGGAAGACGCCTTTTACCGTGGCACCACAGGCTGGACAGTGTTTGATTTCAGCATCCACATGATCAATGACTTTTTCAAATACAATATCGATTCGGGTTCGCCTTTCAAGATCGATACAAGGAACACCACTCAGGTCTTGCGCGCAGACCCCGCAGGCGAGAACTTGAGAAATCGTAACGGTTTCATTAACGCGGGTATTTCTGGTCTGGTCTTTGTTCTCACTGTTGCCTTTGCCATTACTTCCAGGGCGGCTTAACGCGGATTCATCTTTCGACGTTTGCGAAGAGGGTTTGCTGGAATTGCTACTGTCTTTTCGGGTGTTGCGCTCAAGGAAAATAGCCAGGATCAGCTCGACAATCATAAACAGGCTGTTCATGATCGCCTGGCTTTCAGAAGATAATTTGCCTTCAGCGCCAAGACGATCAAAGTCTGCTTTTAAACGGCTGACTTCGTCTCTAACCGAAGTTTTATCCAGGCTCGCCACGTTGATGTCAATGAGTTATTATCGATAACCCCATCATAACACGGCTTTTTTTGGCGCTCTGTAAGCCAATCAGTGAGTCTAAAATAGACTCACCCAGAAAAAAACAGCAAAACCACACTGAGAATGGCTCATCGCTGGTTCTAAGGTGACTATCGTGGGAATTTATCAGTGTGGCACAAAATTGAATTTTTCTCGCCTAAAATCCTGTCAAGTCTTTTTTAAATATTTTTGGGGGCGAGTAGTTACTGTATTTATACGTATTCACTTATCAGTTGTTTTAAGATAATTTGTAATTCAATTATAGAGTAAAAACAGAGAGAAAGCTGGGTCCTGTTAGAGGAGGGGTAAGATAAGAAAGTAAATATACCCCATTATGCAATATATACAGCTTTATCATGAGCACATTTCATGCTGCGCTTTGTAGAGCATCAGCAAGTCAGCATTTTGAGGTTATTACGAAAAATCTTCACGAGATTTTAACAATTCAAAGATTACACTTTATACAGCTTGATCATGAGCACATTTCATGCTGCGCTTTGTAGAGCATCAGCAAATCAGCATTTTGAGGTTATTACGAAAAATCTTCACGAGATTTTAACAATTCAAAGATTACACTTTCCCAATCAAACAGATTGGCATAAAGAACGTTTTGCGTATCTAAGCTATTATCTCTATAAATAATTAATCGATATTTTATAGACTAACAAACATTAATTGTTTTCATGGCATTGAAGGAAATTCTATCTATTTATGAGACAAGTACATAGAATAACCATTTTGCATAATTTGTGATTCAAAAACGGGATGAATTAAAGAAGGAAACTGTGTTCTCTAGATCATGAACAAGCAAGTGTAGCAAATTAGCTCAAATCATCATGCATCTGTTTGATGCGAAATGGAGAAATGACTGCAATGGAAAAATTGGATTTAGGCATAGACAGAATCACGCGTGATTTGAGTGGTGCATTCTTGATCTTGTCCAAACTATCCGATGATGGTACGGCGGCTACTTTAATTCATCGATACTTCCAGCGTGAAGTCTGGAATGAAATTAGGATGGTTGATCGTCTGATAATGTATGCAGCGCTTCCATTGGTGCCGTTTGTGATTATTTTGCTGACAATAGTCTTCACCATACTCAATGGACGCTTTATCAAAAAGCGAACAGGTAAGGGGATAATCAGGCAAATTTACGAGCAAATCAGGCTCGCTACCCGATATGCAATCCTATCACCCTGGTACTACATTTTTGAACTGCACGATGAGGAAAAGAGAGAACACGCAGGTGAATATCTTAATCGCTTCGAAATAAAAGCGGGTCTCTATAAGTTATTACGAAAATACAATGGTGGCCTCCCTATTCCCGTCGAGCGTACTACAGAGTGCATCAAGGATAAAGCATGCCTTAAGGCTCGCTGTAGTGATAACGGTATTGCAACAACACCTATTTTTTGGATTTTTGAGAAAGGACAAAACAGGAAAGTTGATTGGCAGGATGAAAAACTGCCTGAAATTGATCTTTTCGTAAAACCGTTAGCTGGACAGGGCGGAGGAGGTACGTCGCGTTGGGATTATCTAGGTTCGGGGCAATTCCGATGCAGCGATGGGAAGGTCGCGACGGGAGATCAATTAATTGAGCACTTGCGAAAAGCTTCAGAGCATAAGACTTATCTTGTGCAGCCACGACTCATAAACCACAGGGAAATCACTGATCTTGCCAATGGCACGCTGGCCACTATTCGTGTTATGAGCTGTCGTAATGAGTTAGATGACTATGAAGTGACCGATGCCGTCTTTCGTATGGCGCGAAGCACCAAAACTATCGTTGACAATTACCATGCCGGCGGCATTGCAGCAAATATCGATATCCAGACGGGTGAGCTTGGCAGAGGCACCCGCGGAGCCTGGGGAATAGTTGCAGATGGATGGTACGACCGGCATCCGGAAACAAATGTGCTTATCCTGCATCGCAAGCTTCCGTGCTGGCCTGAATTGATCCGCTTTGTTCAGGATGCGCATGGCCGTCTTTTCTCTGATCAGGTGATAATCGGCTGGGATGTTGCGATACTCGACACGGGGCCTTGCTTAATCGAGGCCAATAAAGCGCCCGATTTAGATATCATCCAACGTACGAGGAGGGGACCTGTTGGCAATGAGCGGCTTGGCAAGTTGTTGGCATTTAATTTGAGACGAACAGTCGAAGCTAAATATGCTCCCTTGGAGGTAAATTGATTATGCAAATGAAATCAGCTTACGAGGTATATTTTGGTGGGCCAGACCGATCATCAGGTTATCTACGCAATGTGCTGGCACAACAGATCGCTGCTGTGCCAGCAGGTGGTTCTATTGATTGGGTTACTTATTATTTTCGTGACTTAGAACTTGCCAGAGCGCTCATCCAGGCTCACAATCGAGGAGTCAGGGTAACCGTTAGTCTAGCAGGCAAGCCGCGTGTTTCCGATGCCAATGATGACGTGATCGCCCTGCTTTCAGCACCAGAAGGTCTAGGGGATAAGCTTCGCACTGTAACGCTTACCGGGATACCTTCCCCACCAAGAAGAGCATGGAGACCTCAGTTACATGAAAAGCTGTACTGCTTTTCGCATCCGAAACCCGTCGCCTTCATCGGTTCTTTTAATCCATCAGGAAACCGGCTGGAAGAGAGATCGGACATTATTCGAGAGATTGGTGACCAGGATCAGGGTCATAATATGTTGATTGGGATCTATGATCCGCTGCTCATTGAGCAACTGGTAAAGCATGCCCGACAGTTACAACAAAAATCACCAGGACTATTTTATCGATTTTCCGCGAATGCAAATCACACCATCAAAGGTACCGATACTACTATTTATTTTTTACCCAGTATGCGCTCCCATCCGGTCATACAATTCTTGAGCGAAATAGGCAAAGGTGCACATATCCGTATCGCAGCATCACATATCAGAACAAAGCGGGCTGTTGATGTGATGGTGGGGCTTGCTAAGCGGGGAGCAATGGTGGAAATCATTGCAGAACAGACGCTTAGACGCGTTACTCCGAGCGTAGAACAGCGGTTACTCTCAGCCGGGATTCGGTTCAAGCGAAATTGTGATAATTTACCCATGCACCTTAAGTTCATACTAGTTGAAGCCGATGATCAGAAGTGGTCCATTTTTGGTAGCTTTAATTGGACGAAGCCTTCATTCTGGCTGAATCACGAAATTATTGCCCTTTCCAGCAATTCTGATGTCTTTAATGCTTTTTCCGATCGATGGAGGATATTGGCAAATGAAAAAGCCATAACATCTATGACGCCTGAGCGGTTTGGTCTAATTCCTGTTTAACGGTTTAAGTTAGGTGCTATATCCTATGAAAAATCGAGCTTCAACGCTTATTATCCCAGTCGAAAGCCAAGTTCGTGAACTGGATGCGAAAATTCTTTTATCCTGTATTGCAGCCGAGCGTGGTTTTCCAGTCATCATGGGTTCCAGAGCCTACGCTCATTTCCAGGTAGCCTCCATTCCACGGGGAATTTATTTAGCGAAAAGTATGCGTAGCCTGAGTAGTTCGATGTTTAAGATATTGCGCCAACTGGGTCATGAGATTGTTGCATGGGAAGAAGAGGCGCTGGTCCATCCGCCTTCAGAGACGTATTTTTCACTTCGCTTGTCTCCTAAGACAATCAAAAATGTATCACATGTATTTGCCTGGGGTCAGGAAAATGTTGATCTACTTCGACAATATCCTGCGCTGCCTGAGAATATGCCCATCCATATTACCGGAAATCCGCGTGGTGATATGTTGCGATCCGAAATTCGTCCTTACTTTGCCACCGACGTTGAAAAATTGCGGAGTCTTTATGGAGATTTCATTCTTATTAACACCAATTTTAGTGATGTAAACCCCTATATTCCCAACGTGGGTTTATTTCTGCCAACAAAAGATCACTCGCAGTCAGCACGTTTTGGTCAGTCTGGTATTGGCATGAGCAGGGAATTTGCTGAAGGTCTGCGAGACCATAAACTGTCAGTTCTGGGGGACTTCAAGCAACTCATTCCAATGCTCGAGCAGGCATTTCCTGAGCTAACCATCATTGTTCGTCCTCATCCCAGTGAAAGTTATCAAGTTTACCATCAAATTGCTGCGAAATGCCCGCGAGTAGTCATAACCAATCAAGGCAATGTCATTCCTTGGTTACTCGCTGCAAAAGCGATGGTACACAATGGCTGCACGACCGGGCTGGAGGCTTATGTTCTTGGTATCCCTGCGATATCTTATCTGGCAACACTTAACAAATATTACGACTATGACTTTCAAGGTTTGCCTACTAAACTGAGTTATCAATGTTTCAATTTTGAGGAATTGGCAGAGACTTTGTCTCAGGTTCTTAAGGGTGAAATGGGGGCAGCGGATGGTCAGGAACGCCAAGATCTCATCGATTACTACCTGGCGGCACAAGAAGGGCCATTAGCTTGTGAGAGGATTGTAGATGTTTTGGAAGCCAGTGGTTACAGTAAAGAACAACCACCGGCCAAACCACTTAGTACCTATCTTCAAGGATGGCTATTTGCCAAGCTAAAAGCTGGTTTAACGAGTCTCTATATGCGTCGCCCAGGTCCCAATCGGCTGGCATATCACAATCACCGTTTTCCTGAAATTTCAGTAGAAGAAATTGAGCAAAAGATTGCGCGTTTTGGTGATCTATTAAAGCGCTTTGACAAGATTAAAGTTGCGCCATATGCTAAGCATGTATTCAGGATCAGCACCTAAGTTTCTTACTTTACTGATTTATATCTATGAAAACACCCAGAGTTGTTGCTGAAATAGGCTGTAATCATAAAGGCGACATTGAAATTGCACGTGAGATGATAAAAGTCGCCGCAAGTTTTGCTAAATGCGATTTCGTCAAGTTCCAGAAACGATCGAATAAGGATCTGCTTACGTCTGAGGAGTACCATGCACCTCATCCGAATCCACAGAATAGTTATGGGGAAACTTATGGTGCGCATCGTGAATTTCTAGAATTTAATGTTAAGCAACACCAACAGTTAAAAGAGTGGTGCGAAGCGCATGGTATCGGATATTCAACTTCAGTCTGGGATCTTACCTCCGCAAAGGAAATTGCAGAACTCAATCCAGAATTCATTAAGATACCATCAGCGTGCAACCTCAATTTCACCATGCTGGAATTCCTTGCTCGTAACTATAGCGGTGATATCCATATCTCCGCAGGGATGACCACACCTCCTGAGCTAGAACAGATTGTGGATTTGATGGGAATACATGATGCTGCCCATCGGGTCGTGTTATATGCTTGTACCTCAGGTTATCCCGTTCCTTTTGGGCAAGTCTGCTTGCTGGAGTTACGAGCTATAGAAGAACGATTTGGCTCACGCGTTAAGGAAATTGGATTTTCTGGACACCATCTCGGGATAGCCGTTGATTCTGCAGCCGTGGCATTGGGCGCATCCTGGATTGAGCGGCATTTTACTCTGGATCGGACTTGGAGGGGAACTGATCATGCCGCCTCCTTGGAACCGGATGGGTTACGCAAGCTGGTACGGGATGTGCATGCCGTATCCAGCGCCCTGACATTTAAGGATACACCTATACTGGAAATTGAGTTGCCGCAGCGTAATAAGCTCAAACGTTTGCAAGGAGTTCATTTCAACTGATGCGCTGGGTTGCTTTTATGCCTCTGCGCGCGAATTCGAAATCGATTCCTGATAAGAATATCCGCCTGATTGCAGGTCGGCCTTTATTTGCCTGGAGTCTGGAACAGGCGATTGCTTCGCAGTGTTTCGACGAGATCTACGTTGCCACCGATTCGCCGAGAATACGAAAGATAGTACTGGAAGAATTTCCTTCTGCTATTACAGTACTGGATCGTTCGGCTGAAACGTGCACAGACACAGCAAGTACCGAAAGCGCTATGCTCGAGTTTCAACAGCGAATATCATTTGATGTGGTTAGTCTGATCCAGGCTACTTCACCGCTTACCCATGCAGATGATTTTCGTACTGCTAAGTATAAATTTGTTACTGACAATCTGGATTCTCTACTGACTGCCGTGTCATCGAAACGTTTTTTCTGGACCAAATCAGGAATACCTATTAATTATGATCCAGCTAATCGCCCAAGACGGCAGGATTTTGAAGGGTGTCTAATGGAAAATGGTGCTTTTTACCTGACACGAGCGAAATTACTGAAAGAAACGGCTAGTCGTTTAGGGGGGCGTATCGGTATTCATGAGATGGCTGCTGAAACCGCAATTGAGATTGATGATGAAGCCGACTGGATTGTGGTGGAGCAACTTCTACTAAGGCAAAAATTAAAATCAACCCTAGGTACTTCACAGATTAAAGCGCTCATACTTGATGTGGATGGCACACTGACTGATGGCGGTATGTATTATGGATCTGATGGTGAAGCATTAAAGAAGTTTAATACTCGCGATGCACATGGTTTGCAATTGCTGCGTGAAAATGGCATCAAGGTCTGTGTCATTAGCTCCGAAAATAGCCCGGCTGTTGCCGCGAGAATGAAGAAACTGAATATTGATGAATACTATCCAGGAATAAAAAATAAATTTGAAGTGCTCCAGAGCAAGACTAAGCTTTGGCGTCTATCTTTACTAGATATCGCCTATATGGGAGACGATCTTTGTGATTTAGAGTGCATAAGCGTGGTAGGAGCTGCTATTTGCCCAGCAGACGCCGTTCCAGAAATTATGCAGCAAGTTCATTACGTTTGTACTCGTCCGGCTGGACATGGTGCTGTTCGTGAAGCATGCGATCTGATTCTTAGAATCAATCTAGGGATTACCATTACTTTTCCAAAAAATAATTCTTAAAAGCGGTTATTGAGTTTATTTCACAGATTATCTCAAGATTAAGCATAAAAGTTACAGATGCAAGAAAAAATAGTCAGCTCAGCTAATCTGATACAGATTCCTTATGCATGGCACAACATATTGACAAAAGCCATGTTACTATTTTTTGGTATTGCTTTGTGGAGCAAATGGTTGAGTCTGCCTGCCGGGATCATTTTGACTGTGCTCTGGGTTTTAGATGGTGGTTGTAGCAGGCTGAGGGAGATGATCAAAGAGCCCTTCGTAATGGCAATACTAATTTTATCCGGTGTGATTGCACTGGGAACACTCTGGGGCGATTATCCTGAGTTTGGATATATAAAGTGGAGAAGATATTTTGCCTTCTTGATCTTTATTCCTTTTTTATCTCTGTTGAACAAAGAGCGCTTGCCTTGGGCAATCTGGGGGTTACTCATAGGTTATTTCGGTATTTTACTGATGGGGTTTTATCAATGGGCTATTGTTGGAGTACAAGGAGTCCCACCCCTCAATATTAGCTACTTAAATTTTTCGTTAATGCTCGGGATTGGAGTTATGCTGGCGATCTACCTCGCAAGCATACACAGCGATAAAAAAATAAAGTCAGTACTTTGGTTTTTTGGGGCCTTCTTGTTGTTTCTTCAATTCAATCAGGACGCACGTGGGCCTCTCCTGGCAACCCTGATGTCGACGGGTTTATTAATTCTTCTGCTCTATAAAACAAAAATTAGAATACTTGCTGGCATTGCGTCGTCATTAATCGCTGTGATACTTATATTTGCATTCAATAGCACTAGCTTTCAGGAAAGACTTATTCAAATCCTTGACGGTGTAGAGCTGTATCAGCAAGGAAAGTATGGCACTAGCCTTGGATATCGTCTTGCCATCTGGGATGTTGGTTTGCACGGTATTATGCAACAACCTTTAATTGGGTATGGTACAGGAAAAGCTGGAAGCTATTTCGAAGACATTATAACAACCTACAAAGATGGTCGCTATAAGGATCTACCTGAATATCATAAAACAACTAACTATCACAATGATTGGATTGAAATTGGAATGCACGTCGGAGTGCTTGGCCTTCTCGCATTAGCCTGTCTCCTAAGAGGTTGGTTTCAAACGCTGCGAGCTTACCAACTTCCTATCCTGGGAGCCACGTTGGTAAGTTTTGTTTTCTTATCAGGCCTAACGGACACATTTGTTCTCTATAGCAAAATTCCTACTTTGCTGCTTGTCATCACCGCTATTGTAATCAGCTGGCAAAAAGAAACGGGAATAATTGAACTTGAGAGCCGCCTCTAGGTTGATCCACCATGATCAATTACCCAGATATCCCTGGGCAACTCTATAATATACCCACCGCAACGGTTTATCCTCACGCATGATTAAGTGGCTCTGGATCGGGCCAGGTTGGTCAAGCATAGGGGTAATATCGTTACCCCAGCGGCCACGCTCAAGATGTATTTTCTCTATACCAACCAATATGATTGGCCGAGTGATTGGCGGTTCCGATGGATACCAGAACTGATACATAGCGCCGCTATCACCAAACATGTTACGTGAGCGAATATCCATGGGTTCCTTTCGATTGTAAAAAGACAGCGAACTCGCTATCGGCCATTTGCTCATGCCTACGACAAGCGGTTTTTGTCCAGTTTGTTGCTGTAGGTTTTCAACGACTTTTTCAATTTCAATAGTTGTTTCACGCCAGAAATAACGTTTCATGAAGTCCGGATAGGGAATGCCTGGAAATCCCAGTACGACATAGTGTAGTACAAATGCATAGGCAATCACGGAAATCGCGATGGTCGGTTTCCATGCTGCTTGCAGACGGCTTGTGATACTGCCTAAATGATTGGTCTGTCCCATCATCCATGCTATTGTTGGTAATATCGCTAGCCATAGCGGTGCAGTCCAGTGAAAACGCATTGAATCGAACATGCTAAGAACAAAGAACACCGCAAATGGAGTCCCAGTGAAAACCCGTACAAACAAGCGACGCCTTTGTGCAGATTGATCGTCATCGAGATTGCCACCTGTTATTAGCGCCCATGCTGCAGCAAGGAATCCAGCAGGTGTGAGCAGTACTAAAATGTTAAGAAGTAGAAGATGTACCGAGAATTGATCATCACCAGCTCCTTCGAGTCGTCGTCCCTGAAACAAGAATGAGACCCAGTCATGTTCGGCATTCCAGATAATGACCGGAGTAAATAGTACCAAGGCTAGTGCTACAGCAAGATACGGATGAGGGCGGTGCATCCAGCGACGTGCTGTTGGATCTAGGATTACAAACAATAAAGCTGCAACACCCAGTAAGCCAATTGTATATTTTGAGAGAAGAGCCAAGCCGAATGTGATTCCCATACCCAACCAGGCAGAGCTGCGACCTGCTATCAGTGCGCGTTCCATGTAATACAGTGTAGCTGCCCAGGCTGCGATCAAGGGTGCATCTGCTGTCATCAACATGCCGGTTACAAAGCTAAATGGTAAGATGGCCAGTAACAGCAGCGTGCGCAACCCCGTCGATTTGTCGTACAAGTTGCATGCTAACGCATATAGATAACCCATCGTTATCAGACCGCTAACAAATGCGCTGATGCGGACCCCGAACTCATTATCGCCAAAGATTGAGGTGCCCAGCCAGATCAGCCATGCAACCATGGGAGGGTGATCGAAAAAACTCAGGTCCATATGCTGAGCATACACCCAGTAGTATGCTTCATCTGGAATTAACTGGGCTTGACCTAAATAGATCAAACGCAGCAGGGTGATAAACACGATGATTCCAATCGTGGCTTCACGCCAGCCTATGGCTGGAGAAGACAGCTTCTGCTGAAGCGGAAATACATAAAATGCAAACCCCAAATAACTCATCGCAGCTGTTATTGCTATAACCGTAAAAATAGCCGGTGTGAGTGATATATGCCAGACGTTGATGAGCAAGGTTAGCAAGCCACCGCGCATCAACAAGGCCAATATACCGACTATCCAGAAGCGACTGAACAGATACCACCGCAAAGAGTTTGGATGCGGCGATTGAGGCACGCATTTCGAAAGGAACGAGTAATTTATCGCAGCAGCTATGAGAAAGCTTGTGATATGCGCCAATGAAAGCCCAACCCGACTGTGCATCAGCAGCAGGAAAAAACCTGCATCAACTGCCGCAGCAAGTAATCCGGCGAACCAGAACCGCCTGATTGTGTCGCCAGGGACTGCACTGCTAGCATGCATTATTACACGTTGTAAATAAGGCCACCTGAGAAATTTTGCTAAAGATACCATTTAGAATTCGATCAGTTTAATGTTTCATGGATAGGATTTATATGCAGCTTATCTCTGTTTTTAACTGATGGGGAGCTATTTGCCAAGATTGAGAAAACAGTCATTAAACCTTATCGAGCACTCGCTTAGCAACAAATCCTGACAAATTGTTGCATGGCTTTTCTGATCTCGGTATTGCACATATGAGAGTAGAGGTCCAGGTCCCTATTTCTTCGATTGCTCGTAGTATATTCTACAAAAATCGTGCGTATATGTTAGTACTATCCACGTAGTATGACCGTTCAAACTTGATAGATTTCTGAATTCCCGAATTCCTGAAAGAGCAAAGATAACTTGTTTAGTTTTCATGAAATCAAACAGCTAACTGGTTAGAGTTATAATGAGAGGTTTCCTTCTCCGAGTAGGGGGCGTCTCCCCATTTGGGTAACCAAGAATAATCGGGACAATAATGGAAAATTCTTCCGGGATATTTAATTTGACCTTGATATCTGGCGTATTTAAAGCCGTCAACGCAGCACCGATCACACAGCTCCCCAATTTCATGGCACATGCTGCCAGCATCAGATTCTCGGCTGCTAGCCAGCAATCCGCAGCCACAAAAGACCCGGTTTGTTTCGAGCAAATCAGAATCAACGTGCTCGCTTCGTAGAAAATATTGAAATCAGCTTCAGTAAAGGGACCAGGGGCGTGTCCTGTTCTCTGAAGTTCTCGAACAAACAGAGGTTTGGCATAATCCGAAATATCTTTTAATAGCTGCTTATCGCGAATAATGGCAAATGCCCATGGCTCCTCATGTAGTGCTGTGGGGCCATGTATAGCGGCTTCTAGCAGTATGTGTATAGCGTCCAGGCGAACTACCTGCTCAGTATAACTACGAACACAACGCCTAGCTAAAATTGCCTCAAAAACAGTCATTTCAACATGTGTTTCTTGCATAACCGATTCCTCTTGTATATCTTGTTTTGATTAACGTATCAAGAATTGCTACGAGAGGCTATCCGTATAAATACGTATATATCTTTTGCTGCTTGCTGTAGAGGTGACGTTGAACTAATGCTGGGCAAAGTGCAGAGTTATGTTGAGGTGTTTAATCCACTTTCATAGGCAATACGTGCAAGATCAAGTAAATTGATTGCGCCTGTCTTGTGCATGATATTGGATCTGTGAATTTCTACCGTGCGAAAGCTGATACCGAGACGGAATGCGATTTTCTTGTTGTGGTATCCCTGAATAGCAAGCATCATGACTTCGTGCTCACGTTTCGTGAGGCTTGCCAAGCGTGATAGAGCATCCTGATTATGTTTATTCGCTTCTATTAGTTTTTCACTTTCAAGAAAAGCTGATTGAATGGAGGTAAGAAGTTTTACGCGGGTAATTGGTTTGGTTAAAAAATCGATTGCACCAGCTTTGATTGCTCTGACACTCATAGGAATATCACCATGCCCAGTAAGAAATATAATGGGCATCATGTTCTTACAATTTAAGAGCTTTTCCTGAAGCTGCATACCATCTATTCCAGGCATGCGTACATCAAGAATAATGCAACCTTTGTATTCAGGTTGATAAGTACTTAGAAAGGTTTCTGCATTTTCAAAAGTTTGTACACAGATTCCTTCCTGCTTGAGCAAGAGGGTCAAGGAATCTCTTACTGCTGGCTCATCATCCACGATAAAAACGATGGAGTGTTGAGAGGTCATGATGCAAAAGGTAGCGTGAAGTTAAATTTGGCACCATCCTTGGTATCCGGATCAAGCCAGAGTTGACCACCATTAGCCTCAATGAGGGCGCGACTAATCGACAATCCCATGCCGATCCCTGTTGGTTTGGTTGTGAAGAAAGGATCAAAAATATACCGGACGATTTCTTGATCAATTCCAGGGCCAGTGTCAAATACTGAGACCATGGCTAAGTTTTTTTCATTCAAGGTGCTGACGGTAATAGTAACTGCAGGAGTTGAGATATTCGCTGCGTGCATTGATTCCACAGCATTTCTCAATAGATTTACCAGGGTTTTTTGTATATGAAGACGATTGGCAAGCACTGCAGGAAGGTTGGATTCCAATTGTAATACATGATGGAAATCGTTATAGCCATCGCTGCGGGCAATTTTTAAAGCATCCATTACAACTTCATTCAGATTGAGTTTTTCAGTAATCATTTCTCCTTTTTGCAGAAAGGCAACCAGTTCGTGCAGTCTATGGCCAGCATGTTGAGATTGTTTGACACAGTTTTCAAGAATCTGCCTTACTTCGTCAGTATTGAAAGTGTCACTTTCCATCGCGCGTGATGCGACCTCACTATATGCAGAAATTGCAGTAAGCGGTTGATTAAGCTCATGAGCAATGGCAGAAGCCGTATGAATCGCTACTTGCTGCTTAAAAAGTACTTCTGTTTCAGCACGTTGCAATTGAAGTTCTTTCTCGAGTATTTTGCGCTTAGTGATATCGCGTGCCATCCCGACAAGGCGATTTGCGCGCTTTATCTCAAAATAAACTTGCCCAGTTATGGTTATCCAACGCTCAAATCCATCAGCAGCATTAATAACACGAAATTCTGCAAGGTATTTACCATCTCCAGCAGGATCCATGGCTTTTTCGAAAGCGGCTTGGTGAGTGGCATAATCTTTGGGATGAATCGCGCGGATAAATTTCTCATAAGTCATGATTTCCTCTGTTCCGCAACCCCAGAGCTCGCGCATCCGTTTATCAGGGTGTATGACGTTGTTTTCGAAGTCGAAATCAAGAATACCCAATGCTGCTGCTTGTTTGGCTAGCCACAACCGTTCTTCGCTAGCTTTCAGTGCGACTTCTGCCTGACGACGTCGGTCAGAAATATTCAGGGTGATCAAAATATAAAGTCGATCGTGGGCTGTCAGGGGATTCAGACCAATATTTACCTTCAGCTCTTGTTTGTCACGAGTTAAGACAATCAGCGTCCTATCATTTTCTATGTCGCGTTTCCATGGTTTGCCGAGATAAACTTCTCGGTAGTACTGATAAAGATCCCGATAGTGAGGTGGTATGAGTTCTTCGATCGCTAGGCCACAAAGTTCATGATCTGTATAACCGAATAGTTGTTGTGCGGCCGCATTTGTTAGCACAATGTGACCCGAGTCATCGATTAACAATACAGCATCTGATACTGCATTGAGCAGTGTTTGAAAACTTAGCCCTGTAAATGAGTCAATCACAGTATGTTTAATGATTAGATTCGTGTCCTGATAAATTACAGTCTACGACAAAAAAACAGCTTGCGTCTATCAATCAATACAGAATAAGGATACGCCTATACGTGTCTACACGTATTTAATTCTTTCTTAAGGATACGCCTATACGTGTCTACACGTATTTAATTCTTTCTTTTTTTTCGATAGATTATTTAAATAGCTAACGTCACAAATATAAACTTAATAAAGATAAAAGTATAGCGTGAGTGTAGATTGATTGCTGTAACAATCGAAAGCTAAATAATTTTCCTAGTTCTCAATTTTTAATATAGGAGATTGGAAATGAAATATCTATTCGTTGTTCTTGCTTTTGTATCATTGGCTTTTACTGCCTATGGTAAACAAAAACAAAAACAGTATTTTCCTAGCCTCCAATCTAATCTAGAAAATTAATCATGCACAAGAGAGGTGAATAAAATGCCTATAGGTGAAATTTGTAAACGTGAAGTCGTCGTTGCTCAACGTGAGGATACCGTATTACAGGCGGCTAAGCTGATGCGGCAGCACCATGTTGGAGACGTGATGGTAGTCGATGATGGGGGAGAAGGGAAACGAGTGCCGGTCGGTATCGTGACCGACCGCGATTTGGTCGTGGAAGTTATTGCACCGGAACTCAATACTAATGCTATCACTGTCGGTGATATTATGGTCACTGATTTTGCTATCGTAAAGGAAAATACTGGTATTTTTGAATCAATTCAATATATGCGTGTCAAGGGCGTGCGTCGTTTGCCAGTAGTGGATGATAATAATATGTTGATCGGTATTGTTACGCTCGATGACTTGTTGGCGTTACTGTCTGAGGAACTCGATGCACTCGTTAAGCTCGTGGCACACGAGCAGCAAAAGGAGGCGGGTATTCGCCGCTAGTAATTAAAGATGAACTATGGAAGGAGAACAATAATTATGCAAAGCCCACTGCAAATCACCATACGCGATATATCTTCCTCTGATGCACTAGAAGCGCATATTCGCGACAAAGTGGAAAAGCTCGAAAACTTTTTTGATCGCATTATTTCCTGCCATGTAGTGGTCGAAATGCCGCATAAGCATCATCATCAAGGGAAAGAGTTCAATGTCCGCATCAATATCGGTGTCCCCGGCAGCGATATTGTGGTTAACCGTGATCATCACCAAGATCCCTATGTAGCCTTGCGCGATGCTTTCGACGCTGCCAAGCGTCAGCTTGAGGATCATGCACGTCGAATGCAGCTTAAAACTAAAACACATGTTGCTGATCAGATTGGACATGTTGCGCGTATCTTTTATGAAGAAGGTTATGGTTTCATTAGAGGACAGGACGGCGTGGAACGTTATTTTCATCGCGATAATGTCACCGACCCAAGCTTTGATCGTATGCAGGAAGGTGATGAAGTCAAGTTCATCGAGGAACTGGGAACCGAAAGTCCACAAGCCAAGCGGGTTAGTGTCGGTAAGCATCACGTACCTGAGTGAGTAAGGGTGAGTGTTATTTATAGACTTCCTTATGTCTCGAACACTGACGCTTACTAATACTGCTCTGACGAAGTTACGGCGGCTAAGTCCTCATGCCTTTTTGGTAGAAATTTATGCTACTTGATTTTACTTTGATTCCATTTTAATTCACCTCCGAACGGAAACAGGACGATGCAGAGGAATCCGCCATTGCAGCAATTAACCAATCATCCAGATGGAGTGGCTGAAGGAAAGATAAGATGCAAACTACGGGACTTGTACTAACAGAACTGAGCATGTCAGCGTCAAGCATGTAATCAGTCGAGCACTAAAGGTGCGCAACCGACTTAATGAGGTAATCCCGGAAAGAAGCGCTGACACAGCTAAGGACGACCATCGTCATCGCTCAGGCGTGCTCGATATTTTGACCAAGAAATAAACTACGGTGATAGCTTCATAGAATGAAGAATGTGAGCAAAATACTTATAATTGCAATCAGATCCCATTCAGTACGCGAAAAAAACGGGTAGCCTGCCGTTTATGGATAGGCTTTAATCGCTGCGGGTTTAATTGCCTACTTCTTGGGATGGAATATGATTAAAAACAAGAAGATAAAAAAGAGTGGTTAATACCCCCGCTGCTTACGGAGGCATAATTTATTTGGCCCTTGGACCAGCAATTCCTGAAATACGAGCAGTGCGGTGGGATGAATGATAATTTCATGCCATACGATATGAATGGGTAAATACAGAATAGGATAGCCCATCAATGAAATGAAAATCGCCGTAATCGCAAGAGGAATGTGCATGAGCAGGATGTACTGAAAACTGTGCTGGAGATTGCGGAATAACTGCCGGCCTTCGGCAATTGCGCGTAGTATTGAAGTTATCCTGAAGTAGAATGATAGAGGCAACTTCTCGTGCGCTGCGAGTACCGCGTTCCCCCATAACGATGCCAATATCAGCACATTGGAGTGCGGGAACATCGTTTACACCGTCTCCTGTCACTGCACGATTTCTCCTTTTGCCTTGAGGGCCTGCACCAGTGACAATTTTTGTATCGGCATCGCCTGTGTCACGACGAATAACTGTTTATGAATAGCCGTGTTGCTCTGCTCGAGCTGCAAAGCCAGTTGGTAATGATGCGCCCATTAATACGAATGATTGTCGCTTCGTACTGCCGTTGCTCATTATAGGAAGAGGTGGCAAGAACAATTCCTGGGGCAATGGCGCAAAACTGATTATTGAAGCGTGCAAGGATGACTATGTCCATAGCATCACTTGCTTCCTTGCGGGAAGCCAGACTTGCCCAAAACAGAAGATCCAGTTCAGTAATTCCTTATGCAGTAACTAAATGTTCTATCCGCAAGCGCCCTTCGGTGAGTGTGTCGGTCTCGTCTGAACATACGCAGATAACTCTGCTGATGTTTTCGACTGAAACGCTATTGCGAACCAGAGCTTTTTACCGAGCTAGACGATACACGCCCACACCTAGAAAAGACCGTGAATACTACTAAATTCTTCAGGTAACGCGGCCACCGCCAGCGTGACCGCACTGATCAACACATCGATCCAATCATAGCCTTGGTTTAACCGGACTACTGCAGGGTGATGCACATAATCGCAGCGCTGATCATCAATAAGGTAACCAGGTTGGCAATGGCACGTTACAGCGGAGTTTTTTTCTCCTTTCCCAGCCATTGCGGCATGCACAATCTCACCATAGAGTTGTTTGTTTGCCGGTAAATACCAGTCTTTACTTGGCTATGCCAGTGAGAAGACGGGTGCCGTAGGTCCTCACTGATCGCTATCAATCCAGATAACATGCTCATGATCGTCTACAGTTCTGGGTAAGGTAGCTAATGGGCATTTTATCACCGGAAAAGCTTCATTGGTCAAGGATGACCCATCCATTTGAAGATCATTCCTTCGCAAGATCAGGCCATCCGCCGGAAATGATTCGCTTGCGGTCAGGCGTATCAGATTGCCAGAAATCAGGTCATTAGCACTGATGTTTAGCACTACGCCATTTCGCAGCACCCAAGGATTTTGTGCAAGCTGTCGGTTCAGGCTTTTAGTCGAGTTCTGGGCTCGGCGATGGAGAAAAGCATCCATGCTGACAAATGATACGATCGCAATCAGTAATGTAATTGCTTCAGTATAGTTACCTAGTCCAGTATAAATGAGGCCGGTAGCAATGAGAAACCAGATCATCAGAACTTTACTACTTTTTGTGGCAAATTTAACCCAGGGTTTGCTCCCACTCTCGATGATATTGTTCAGACAGTATTGTTACTGACGCTTAAGGTATTCCTGACAAGTTAATCCTTGATTACTTTCGGGCAGACTCTTGAAACGGAAAAGGGAATATCTCGGCGCATCGGAAATAACTTCTTTAACAGGTATAAGTCATTGTAATCATTACGGTAGTTTCTGATTTATTTGCAGTTTATTTAACGATTGGCAGTTTATTACACGGAATGCAAGGAAATCATAGAAAGAGCCAGTTCGTTAATGATCTACGTGTTTATACGTATTTAATCGTCTTCTGTTTTTCGATAAATTGATGATCGTGGTTTTTATACCGTGACGAAAGATTATGCAGATCTTTTACTCAATTAGATTGTTAATTAAATAAGGAGGCGAAGGTGGAACCTACTAAACCACTTATCAGTAGCACCAGGAAAAAAGCAACGGTTGCAGGTAGCGGATCTAATAACGAACATATGCAGGAAGATCGCTACTCTCGTGTCGCTATTGCAGCTTATTACAAGGCACAGGAGAGAGGATTCCAACCTGGGCATGAACTGGATGATTGGCTGTCCGCAGAAGCGGAGGTAAAACAATGAGTATTACCAGTAAAGCACTGCTGAGAAATGATTTCTGTGCCAAGGCAGATATTAACGAAAGCGAGTATGTAGTTTTGATACTTTCTGAAGATGGCATAATTCGTGATTGCAACAAGGCGGGCGCGGATTTATTGGGTGGTTGGCCCAAGAATTTGCCAAAACTACATATTTCCAGATTATTGCCAAAGCTGGCAGAGATCGATTTGCTAAAAGGCGAGCGGGCTAATCCCTATTTACGCTTTCTTTCACGCATAGGACACCATTTTGAAGTGGTGAGTATGAGTGGAGTACATTTTGCAGGAAAACTTTTTTTCAGCGATGTGGAAGATTGCGGTTCACACCGGATGATTGTCATGATCTATCCGGTCTATCAGGAAAATACCTTGCATTGAAAAAAACAGAATTTTCTTAACTGAGAAAAGGAGAATCATCATGATAGAAGAAAATAAAGAGAATGTTCCTGTTACTACGAGCAAAGAAGCAGCGAGCAAAGAAGCAGCAAAGAGTGAAGTACCTGCTATCCGTCCAGCTACTGATATTGAACGTTCATTTACTGAGATGGAACGCGCTTTTGATCGCTTCTTCAGACGTGGCTGGCCTTCGTTATGGCGATGGGGAGGTATGCCAACATGGGATCTGCCTGAATTGGAAGCTTCACGCTCACCGAATCTGGATGTGATCGATCGTGATAACGAAATCCTGGTCCGTGCTGAAATCCCTGGTATTGAAAAGAAAGACCTGAATATCTCTCTCACCGGCAATCTGCTAACGATTAAAGGTCAATTTACTAGCGATGTGAAAGATGAGAAAGGCGATTATCATAGACATGAAATTTCCAGTTTTTCATTCTCTCGCTCAGTTGCATTGCCTGGGGAAGTGGATACTGCCAAAACGACTGCATCATTGAAAAGTGGCATTCTAGAAATTACTTTGCCAAAAGCTGAATCTTCAAAGCGGCGCACTATCACTGTGCAGTAATGATTGAGGGATACATGAAACTTACTCACGAATATCAAATGTAAGTTTTAACCCATTATCTGCCTCATTATGCTGGATAGTGCTGTAATGAGCAAAAAAACTATCGTCCTTTGAAAGGTTGTGTGATTGGAGTCATATTTTCAACTAACCCATTAAAGGAGTTGATTATGAAACAGGAAATATTAATCCCTTCTACTGTGATAAGTGTACTCTCGTTGAGTATTGGATTATTCATATTATCGCTTGATCGCATGCAGTCTATAGAAAATATTCGAGCACAAGGTCAGAAACAGATTATTGGAAATCAACTTATGACGCAGCAGGAATGGCAGACATCTCGGGATCATGGACGGCCAACAGAAGCTGCAAAAAAGCAAGAACAAATTCGCATGGAACATCGCCTGCGCATGAAAGAGCATGTAATGAAACATTACCCTCCCAATGATCGATTCAGGAAAGGGGGAGTATGGATGTAATAATCATATTGAACCATGAGGAGGCTGGGAGGAATGTAGTTTTAGATACCGGCAAATGCCTTGGCTATTGACCTTATTTAAGAGTTGAGAACTAGACTATAAACTATAAAAATAGTGAGCTAATTTCTATTACGTTTGATGGAATTAAAAATTGAGAAGCATAGCCTGCTGAAAGGGTAATACCCTATATGATGAATAGTGTATTGATTAACCTTGTAGTATTTGCTATCACTAAAAGGAAAACACTATGATCCGTAATCCTATTGATGTTGCTAGCCGCGTTAGTCCCGATTTGTCTGAGCTGATTGAAAGCCGGCTCAATGAGGCAGACACTGAGCAACCTGTAACACTCGCTACCATTCGTGCTTTTCTCGTAGGTTTGTTGCCTCCAGCATTAACTGAGACGGAGAATCTGCATCATTTTGATGTTAATGAATCATTACTTGATGAGCTAGATGCATTGATTGAGGAATTTGGTGAAACAGCCTTAGCCATAGACTTTGTGCAAGATGTTGCCAGCGAACCGCTTTCCCGAGTGATCGAAGCTGTTATGTATGATGAGAATCGACAGGCTCCACCAACGCTTGGTGTTGTAAAAGAAGCTATTTTCTCGGGTTTGGTAGCTAGGTTAGTTGGTGAAGGTACGTTGGATGAAGATGAAGACGACGCGCTGCTTGCAGAGATTGATACGCTGATTGCGCGATATGGTGAAGAAGCGCTAGCAGAGAATTTTTTACGGTATGAGTAACAAGCGTTCTGAAATAGCTGCTCCATGTTTTTATTGCTAAGTTGTGCCCTTCCTCACCCCCTCTATTTATAGAATATGGATATGTCTCAGGGGTCACTGAAAGAAGGTTTACATTCCAATTACTCACAACGATATCTCAAGATACTTTAACAGGCTGTTGAAAAACGATCTATATTGCCGTTGCGGTTTTAAAAATAGGCTCAAAATGCTTATTTATCAGGTATAGACTCCGCTTTTTGCCTGTTTTTTGTCTATCATCAACTGCCTCGTATAAATTTTTCAACAGCCTGTTAATGAGATTAATTTTCTTTCTAGATAAAATTTTTTCAGTAAAAAAATGAACCTTAGTGAAAATTTCAAATCGGATAATTAATTGGTGATGGTTTATTTTTTCTGAAAATGTATCTCGACAAAATTCATTCCCTACAAACAGGTGTTAGTCTTGAAATTTCAACAATATCCTTGCGTGCCCTAATTAGGGATGCCATGGTCGGTCAACGAATTACTGAACTTGCCAAGATTTGTGGCCCGATGGATCTTTACGATTATCTTTCCGTTGTCGTTTATAAAGGTGCTGAAGGTTTGGTCTGCAGGCGTCATGCTTGGGTTGATGAAATCAAGAATGACTTGCTTGCAGGACGCCCGGTTTCTTTTAGGGGTTTCGACAAACTCTTCTGGCGTACTCTCGATGAAGAAGATCCTGATGGTGACGAATGGTATCGACTGACTTCTGGAGAAGAGTTTCGCTCTCAATTAATTTCTTTACTCGGTATCCTACGTTCAACTAATCGAAGATTGCTACAGAAGGTTGATGTTTTACCTGATCTAAAAATCGGATGGGCCTAAGAGCCTTTCTTGCTTGAACTAATCAGTTGCAGCGGGGAATGTAGCGTATATTTTTCAATTCTTTGTTGCAATGTCCAGCTATACATCTCAAAATTGTGAAAACCTAGATATCTTCCGACTCCACTTCGCGCCTATTGTCGCGAATATTGGCCTGCGCAGATACGTAATTCTACTCACAAACCGACTTGCCATCATGCCGCGACTTGGCGAAATGTCTGATATAAGGAAAGCAATAGCGATGGAGGTAGTGAGAGGATAGCTTCTATAGCTATTGATATTCCTGCATTTTAAAATCTATACGGATTCATAGCAGTACCGAACTTCGCGATAGAAAATTGTGATAACGTATGACTGAGGCTGCCGTTTTATAAACAATTTTCACTTTGGTAATGAGCGTTGCCAAAATTCTTGCAAAAAAAATCCATATGCTCGCAATCAGAAAATAATGATGTTGGCTATTACATGAATCCGAAGAATCCGAGGAAAGAACTACAATATTTCACTGAGGGTGTAAGTCGGCGCGAAGTCTGGTCCTGGGCAATGTTCGATTTTGCCAACTCAGGCTATACCACTGTCGTTATTACTGCCATTTTTAATGCCTACTTTGTAGCGGTCGTGGCCGATAATCAGGATTGGGGTACATTTGCATGGACAGCATCATTAGCAGTCTCTTATATCCTTATTATTCTGACCGCACCAGCATTAGGTGCATATGCAGATGTTTATGCCTCTAAGAAGCGCTTGCTATTGCTGACAACTATCGGCTGTGTCCTATTTACTGCATTACTTTATTTTGCCGGACCGGGTGATTTGTGGTTAGCGATCCTTTTAATTATTCTAACCAACTTTTTCTTTGGTAGTGGTGAGAATTTGATAGCTGCTTTTTTGCCTGAGTTGGCACGAAGCGATGCGCTGGGAAAAGTATCTGGCTGGGGATGGAGTCTTGGTTATATTGGTGGTTTATTCAGCTTGGGGTGCTCGCTTGTTTATGTAACATGGGCGCAAGGGAAAGGGCAAGAAGCCGATCAGTTCGTGCCAGTAACGATGTTGATAACTGCACTCATTTTCGCTATTGCTTGTATTCCTACTTTCCTTTATCTGAAAGAACGAGCGCTGCCACAGTCGCATCAAGCCAGTGATCGCGTTATCAAGGAGGCTTTTACACGATTGGGCAATACGCTCAAGCATGTACACCATTACCAAGATCTGGTGCGCTTTCTTGTTTGCCTTATTTTTTATCAAGCGGGCATTCAAGCAGTAATTGCATTAGCAGCAATTTATGCCCAGCAAGCGATGGGATTTAACACTACCGACACGATATTATTAGTTCTGCTAGTTAATATTACTGCTGCACTGGGTGCATTTGTCTTTGGTAACTTGCAGGATAAATTGGGTCATATTCCTACCATCGCACTCACGCTCATCGGTTGGATCATTATGATTTTGCTGGCATGGATGGCTGAGAGCTCTACCATGTTCTGGTTAGCCGCCAATATCGCTGGCTTGTGCTTAGGAGCATCTCAATCTGCTGCGCGGGCATTGGTTGGGTTATTCAGTCCTTCTTCTCGACGGGCCGAATTCTTTGGTCTATGGGGGGTGGCGGTAAAGCTGTCATCCATCCTGGGTCCGATCACTTATGGACTGGTGAGCTGGATGTCAGGCGGCGATCATCGTCTTGCTATGCTGATTACGGGTAGTTATTTTCTTATTGGTTTGGTGATTTTATTGCGAGTGGATGTGCAAAGGGGGCAAGAAGCCGCATTATATGATCCTGAGAAATAAAGTATAAGGAAGCGATAGGCTTCTTTAGAAATCCTGAACAATCGATCAGGATTATGTATGATTAATAAATGCTTTCATGAAAGAAAGACATTCTCGGTCTTCCATTTTTTTCCACATTTAACAGGTCGTGAAAAGTAGCCATAATTCATTTTCTTATTTCAACAACCTGTTAGATTTTTAATCAGCTTAATGCTTATCCATAAGTGGTTTCTTTATTGAAATCTTGCCAAATATAGGGTGGGGAAACAACCGGTGTTGTCGGGATGAAAAACGTGGCAGCGTCCAATGCACCAAGTACTGTACGGCCAACTGTGTGGATAAGACCGGTGAGCAATCCGACTGTTAAACCATAGGGTGCGCCATCGCGTTGACTAGTCAGGATGATCGTTTTGGGAAGCTCCACCCAACCGGTGGCTGCATTAACGATACCATTCATGAGTTTTTCCCCTGCCATGGTTGGATAATTCTTCTCCATTCTTTCACCATACATAGTAGTGCTTTGTGCCATGGCTGTTTGAGATGCTAAAAAGAATAATACAGAGAGTGACAAAAGTAGTTTTACTAGTTTTTTCATTGCTTTCTCCTGTGATGTAAGTATTGAAAAATTGGTAAAGCTTATACTAATTCAAATTCTTATCAAGAATATGGGTATATTGAAAATGTGCAATCAATCTAGCGTATTTTTAATACATTGAAAACCTTAATATAAGTTAATGCTGCTGCTAAGTCATCGATCTTGTTGATCAAGCCGCCTCGTGCTGGAAATCACTTTTGGAAATATATTAGAAACCCAATTCGAATAGAATCGATCCTTCCTCATATTGAACCAATAAATCAGAGTTAACTTTAGCTCGATAAAAAATGAATATAGTCTGATTTCATAGGAGTACTGGCACAACAATACATTGCTGATTGCGTTGTTTCTGAGTTGCTTGCAAAATGCGATATTTGAACCGATAGCCGTGCGCATTGCCCATGGAACAACTTATTTGCCGTTTATCATTGTGTATCTTACTTATTTTCATCCTTTCTGGTTGTTTGTCGCCTATTACGCTCAACCGCGCAGTGATGGCGTATGATGAAGCGATTGTCAATGCGGATGCCAAGCAGCTACTCGTCAACATTGCCCGGGCTCGACATCATCAGCCTCTTCATTTCACCCGAGTCTCGGCTATTGCGGCTACTTTCAATTTCAGTGCGAATGCGGGCGCTTCTCCAGCACTAACAGGCGATCAGGGTGGCATGCTGGTACCGATATTTGGCGGTGGTGTTTCGGAAAACCCTACTTTCAGTATAGAACCGATTGCAGGTGAAGAATTTACTCAACGACTTCTTGCTCCGTTCAGTCAACACAAACTTACGTTGTTGCTTCGGCAGCATTTTGATGTGGATCTTATGCTGCGGATGATGGCGCAAGAAGTAACGCTACTAAATTCAGAGCAGCTGGTTACTCTTGGTCACGCTCAAAAGAATACTGATACTGAGGAACAGGATGGCCATCGTCGCTTTCTTCCTGCTATCCAGCTTACCAAGGAGCAAGAGAACCGCCTTCGCTTCCGGCAACAAAGGTATTCTCAAGAGATTACTTATTATAACAGCCCATCGGATCGAGAAGGCTACGAGATGTTTCGTCGTGTAGCGCTCCATTTCTCAGCCATTCAGGATCAGAAGCAGTTATATGCAGAGCCGTTGACGTTTGAGCGAAGCTGGACTATTCCTGCGAGCGCTGTTTCAGCAGAAGGGTTTCAGTCTTTGCAAAAAGAATTTACTGTCCGCTACGACCAGAAGGAGGGTACGTATACGCTTAGCAAGCAAGTGTTGGGACCTGTTCTTATCACTAACTATGATCCTGATACGCTGCGTTTTGAGGAAGTTGAAGATTTGTATGATTTGACAAATTCCTGGACAGATAACGATGTTATCTTTGATATCCGCCCAGGCTATGTCGGGGGAGAATGGCCTCTCAGAGGTTCTTTCCGGTTAAGAAGCTTTCATGCGATTCTCAATTTTCTCAGTCATTCGCTTGAGGAAGAACCAGAGTATCATGTAGAAAAAGACTCGCGCACCCCTTCTATTGCCAGAGATGAAAATCCTATTAATACCATGGAGATTCTCGTGTCAAATAAGCCGACTCTTAATACTGAGCTATCGGCTCACTTGAATGGCCAATATTATGCAATAAACACCAAAGGTCCAGATGCGCACTGGAATCAGAATGCTTTCCAATTGCTTTATATTCTGTTTCGATTGACTGTTACTGAGGCAAAGTCTCTCGCTTTGCCTATTACCATTGCCAAGTGATCATTTTGGCCAGTCATTTGAACGTGTTTATAAGAAGTGTAAGAAATACAAGTTGGATATACAATGAAAAAAACCGACCTTAGCACAGAATTGAATAAGTAATAGCTCATTTTTTAATGATTTTTCTTAGAGCGCTAGAAATAAGTTGGTCACTTACTTGTTCATAATGAAGGCTGGCTTCTTACCAACTCATATCAATGGAGGTTGTATGATATTGATTTTATTTCTGGCGCTAATCCTAAGTATTCATGTTTATGCTCAAGATAGTCAGCACGATCATGGGAAAATGCATGAGGGTAATAATCATCATAGTGGAAGGCACAATGGTGATATACATGGCGATGACCATGGTCACATCACACACTCAAGCAGTTCTTTGAACTATTGCCTGACTTAATTTGAGCGTACGCTACTGACACCTTCTCGCTTCGATGATTTTCTCAAGGGTGACGAAAATGCGCTGAAAGAGGATGAGAAAAGAGGTCTGAAAAAATTCATCCATATGGGATGTGTCCATTGTCACAATGGCGTAACGATTGAGGGGAATTCCTTTAAGAGGTTGGTCTTGTCGTACCATTTGCAACGAATGATATGGGGCACAATGATGTGACCGGAATCGAGATAGCCAAGAAAGTATTTAAAGTGCCCAACCTTAGAAATGTCACCAAAACAGGCCATTCCTGATGGCTCTGTTGAAACACTGGATCAAGCGATTCTGGAAATGGCAGAACATCAAATCTGTCGAGAAGCTGTTGATGAGTTTGTCAAAGATGTGAAAGCATTCTTGGGCTCATTAACAGCCAAGGATATGAAGTAAAACTGAAAAATACTTTATAGGCTAATAGAATGACATAAATATTGGGGGGGTAAGGTAAGGCGCAATACTTTCCTATATCCTCAAAAAACCTAAGTTTCATTACGTTCCAGGTTTTTATCCCCTGTTTGCATAGGGAGTACATGGACAAAATGGAGATTGATTTCAGGTAGAGCAATTGTTAAGAAATCCCCACGCGGTTTTTATCGTGACCCTGACACATAAGTGATCAAACAGAGGTCAGCTATAAAGCAGCAATGACATTGTCTCCGATAACGCGATCATGTCAAAAGACAGCATAAATGAAGATCCAATCAAAGAATATAGCAAGATTTAAACAAATGTATAGCCGAGATAGAGCGCAACCCAGGCCCGCTTATTGCCTGTTCGTGGGATATGGGATTACTAAGAATATGTGGTTCTATGTGAAATACCGTGGGTAAGTAAACCGAAGTTTTCCACATAAGAAATAAATCATATTGATGAAGTTGTTAATATTCCGGTAGCCTCTGGCACGCCGTTTAGCAAGCTGAATCTTGTTATTGATGCCCTCAAGAATGCCGTTGGTCAGACGGGATTCAACAAAGTGAATAATCCCGTTCCAATGAGAGATGACAGTGTTAGCAAAAGTCTGGAAAGCTGGGATTCTTGCTTGCTTGACTTCATCGCACCACTGATATGTTTGTCAGAGGTAAAATTTACCTTGCAATTACGGGGGAAATCCTTATAAAGGTTTTAGGATTTTTGAGTAAATAATGATACTTTTTGCTGAATGTTCTTGCTTTGCGCACTTATGGGTATTCTTATATTTTTTATTGATTTATTTGCAATATAACTTCTAATTATCAAGAAAGAAGGCAGAAAGATTATACAGCTGCTGTTTTTCTTGGCGCCACGAACTGCAGAATAATGTATGCGATTGCATTATTGCTCCCTTTATTGGTTATCACTTAGCATTAACTTGTATTAAAAATGGATTGATTTGATCCATTGTCACTTCTTTGCATCAATTGGCGATCTAGTTTACTGAGCAATATTGATTAACCTAAATTTGAGGAGGTTATCATGCGACGAATCTATTTTCTTGTTCCCGATATTAATATTACGAGGCGTGTCGTTAATGAATTGCTTTTAGCACGAATCGAAGAGAAACACATCCACGTGCTTGCCAAGCGCGGCACACCGCTGGAGGAATTGCCTGAGGCCAATTTGCTGCAGAAAACTGATTTTGTTCCTGCGGTACAACAAGGGTTGGCAGTAGGTGGATCGACCGGTCTACTCGCTGGATTGGTTGCAGTCGCTCTTCCGCCTGCTTCAACTGTTATTGCAGGCGGTATCTTGCTAGCATCAACGGTTGTAAGCGCGGGTTTAGGTGCATGGATAAGCGGGATGATAGGAGTGAGTACGGCCAATAGACGGATTAAAGAATTTGAAGATGCAATAGAAGCAGGTCATTTTCTAATATTCGCCGATGTGCCAACGAATCGGGTAGATGAGATCGAAGAGCGTATAAGACAGCATATAGGGGAAGTAGAAGTCGAAACTACGGAACCAAAAATTCCTGCGTTTCCTTAATGTAAAAGAGTCAAATCGCTTTACGCATTTGAGGCTGTCTAATTATGCGGTAAAAATGGATTGTGATTGGTTTCTGGTATTTTAAATCTGGCTACCCTTATTGAAACGTATAAAAGTAGAGGATGATAGTGGAGCAAAAACAATCGTAAAGATGATTTATCTTCGGCAGGAGAATTTATAAGACCTTCAAGTTTTAAAATTGAGGAAGCTGGGTAAAAACTGTTTTTGAAATAAAAAATGGTATGTTTGAGCCAAAGCCTCTCAATACTATAGAGGAATATTTATTGAGGAAGGTAATAATATTATTCCTCAAGAAATTAAGCCTTTTTGGTATTTTTAGTATTGAGAGTCTATGCTTTTCAGCGTCGGGATGGAGAAGATTGCAGTAGTGGAAAAAGGACAAATAATTTGTTTTACAGGAAACGAACCACTAGGATTGAAGATTTTGGCCTGCAGGAAGGAGATTTGTTGGTATTTGATATTGGATTTGACTTAATATCAAAAGAACATCTGGCTAGTTTTATTATAGATATCTTATGGAATGGGAGTTCGAAATAAGGAATACAATGCCTCGACTCAAACCGCTGACAAAAGTCGTCAATCGCATAAAAGATCACTATAGTATCTCTCGAATTCTGGCTCCTCTAGTGGCGATGAAACTTTTTCCCAGAATCGTTTCATCATAAGAAATTCCGGTTCCTTTTACAGCTATTTTTATGTCGAATTCACGTTATGGAAAGTCAGAATTTCATCGTCAACTTTGGCTCGGATGTATAGAATGCACTGGTAGGTGTAAAACCTGATCAGAGAGATTTCTGCATAACTGGCTTTTTGCATGATTTAGTATTTTTAAGTGATTGATTTTATGAGCCATACATACAGAGAAAAACTCTAAAAACACAGTTATGTAGAGGATTCTCCGATCGGTTGGAATGATGTTAGGGTAATGAGTTTAATACTATGTAAAAGGAAAGGAATGCCAATTCTTCACCTACCAATCTATCAATTTTTACTGTTGACTGTGTTTAATAAGTAGCATGGGGTATTGTTTTAAGATGCTTGATGTACCTCATATTAGCTAATAAATTTAAACTAAAAGCAGTCTTTAGGTTAAATCCTTGCATCATTTACCGAACAATGCTTTGTTTGCAGAATTTGCGATTTCTATCAGATTACTAGCTTTAGGATGTACGATCATTTCTTTTAATATAGGTATTCCGGTAGTATCTACAACGGATGGTGTTCCAAATATTAACAATGCGAAATTGAATACAACAGTCTGTTGTCCTATCGGCTAACTGATAATTTTTACGGATTCGAACACATTTTTTTGTGATTAAACTGGATTTGTTGTTCAACTCGTTTCGATATCAAATTTGTTATTTCACCATGAAGCTGTTAATTGTCGCTATGGCGGCGTTTGTCAAATCTCGTTTAATTTTTAATTAGAATTCTAATGGATCAATATCCAAAGTCCATCGTACCTTACGATGGGGAATTTTGCAGAGTTTAATATACCACTCGCTGAGAAATAGCTGCAATTTTTTGCGAGAGCGGGATTGTACCAGCAGATGTGCGCGTTCTAGTCCTTTTAGCCGTGTCATTTGTGCAGGAACCGGATCGAATATTTCTAATTGCTCCCAAGGCTCAATCAGTTTGCTTGCCATGGTGAGGAATTCTATCGCGATGGAGATGTGTGGCGCTTCCGCATTGAGTAGTGCTTGATAGGAGTAGGGAGGAAAATGAGTGATTTCCCTTTCTTTTAGTAATATTTGTGCATAAGCATCGTAATCGTGATGTTTCAATGCGAGATACAAAGGATGATCGGGAAATTCAGTCTGAATAAGAACTTCTCCTGCAGTTTCAGCGCGACCTGCTCGCCCGGAAACTTGCATCAATTGTGCGAATAATCGTTCTTCAGCACGAAAATCCATACTATAGAGTGAAGTATCAGCATTGAGCACACCTACCAAGGACAAATTAGGAAAATCATGCCCTTTAGCTAAAAGTTGGGTGCCTACCAGGATATCTACTTGTTGTTTATGGATCGCATTTAATATGAATTGCCAAGCTTCCTTGCGACGAGTATTGTCCCGATCGACACGAAGAATACGGGCACGAGGGAAAAATTTTGCCAGTGCAGCTTCAATTCGTTGTGTACCATGACCAAATGGCATGAGATCTTGATCGCCACATTGCGGACAGGCTAGTGGAAGTTGTTCTGTGTGACCACAGTAGTGGCAGCGTAGATTTTTTTGAATCAGGTGCACAACGAGACGACTGGAACAGCGAGAGCAGGTCGCAAGCCAGGTGCAAGACTTGCACAATAATACAGGAGCATAGCCGCGGCGATTAATAAAAACCATGCCTTGCTGCTTTTGAGTTAGAGTTCTTTCTAACGCAACAAGCAGTTGTTCAGATAATCCTTCTTTGAGCTGAACGGAGCGGGTATTAACATAGCGTATGATTGGGAGTGTGGCATTTTTCACTGCACGCGCACGCAATTGTATCCTGCGGTATCGGCCGGTTATGGCATTGTAGTAGCTTTCCAATGAAGGTGTTGCAGAGCCTAACAAGATGGGTACATTGACTTGTTTCGCACGAAAAATGGCGACATCTCGCGCTGAATAGCGTAACCCATCTTGTTGCTTAAATGAATGATCATGTTCCTCATCAACAATAATCAGGCCCAGCCTAGGTAGTGGCGTGAAAATGGCCAGACGTGTTCCAAGGACTACGCTTGCTTCGCCCTGCTGTGCCTGTAACCAGCCGTTCATACGTTCGGTAGGATTGAGTTTGCTGTGCAAGCTGATCAGATGCGTGGTGGGGAAACGCGACCGGAAAATTTCTTCTAGTCTGGGAGTTAAATTGATCTCGGGTACCAGGATAAGTACTTGGCGTTTTTGTTTTAGCAGCATTGAAGTAATCTGGAGATAAACTTCGGTCTTGCCACTACCCGTAATTCCATGAAGTAACCAGGTATTGAATAAGCCTATTTCGGCCTGGATGGTATTGATTGCGGTGATTTGTTCGGTGGTGAGCTGCGGAATGGGAGAAGCATTTATGTTTAGTGTGAATTCCGGCGCCTCTAAAACCTTTTCTACCCATCCTTGAGCTAAAAATTCCTGCAATAATTTTGGGGCACGTTGAGAAAGCTGCTTTGCTTCTTTGCTAGTGATGGCGCTCACTTCTTTAAGGCGAGTGAGCAAGTGATGTTTAGTTTTATTCCGGCCAGGAATGGAAGAGAGTGCTATGGCATGACCTGTTTCGGTCAAGCGGAATAGGAATGACGTGATAGATCGTTGTGGCAGAGGTTTAATGCTGCGCAATCGCGTGGGCACTCCATTCATGATTACCTTTCCTATAGGGTAATGGTAATAGTGGCTACAAAATTCAAATAATTCTATGAGAGTTGGAGGTATTGGGGGGATATTCCGTAAAATCTCTTCAGCTTGCTTTAGTTTGTCATGAGGAACGTGAGCACCATCGGATATGGCTATGATAATGCCTATCATGAATTTTTTACCAAAGGGAACACGCACATATGAACCAATGTCTAGCGGTGTTGCATCGGGTGCAATATAGTCGAATAGACTATCAATAGGTATATCGAGTGCGACACGGATTATAGTCATTTAACCCAAATTTTTCATTAGAACTCCATATTTTAATTGAATTAACAAATTATTCTAATACTCCTTTTTAAGTATACTCTTAAGAATCAAATAATTAGATTCCTAATGGAAAATCTGGGTTTAACGAAATCCCTGGTCTTATATTCATGAAAGGGCATGACTTCAACATATGCTCAGGATCATTAACATCCAATAGGGCGAGTACTGAATATCGAAAATATCAAAGCAGTTTGATCAAAAGCAAAATCCAATAGCTGCTATATAAATGGCGAGGATAAGGGAAGCTTAAGAAGGGGGCGAGAGCAAATTTTAGCTCTCGCCGAATTGTGAAAATTCTTAATTATTTTGTTTTATCACGCCTTGGTGGGTTATTTGTGAGTTATTTTGAAACCCGATATAACGTAACAGATGCTTCGCCTTGTCTGCTTAAGACCGCAGAATTACCGTTTGCGCTGATGTCAAATGAAATTGGTTTGTCTGAACCGCCCGATAAACCGACACAGCCATTGGTATCGTAAATAAAGCTTCTCATATTCAATGTCTTAGAATTGGCATCGTATGCATATGAGGCAAACTCAACACCTGGGGTTCCACATTCCACTTGCTCGGACTGAAAGGTTTCACCACTAGGATCTACCAACATGAATTTATTATTGGGGAAGAACAAAAATAATTTGGTTTTTACACTATTTTGATCTAGTTCCCATGCACCAACAATGCCGGAGACATTATTATCCATTTTGGCATACCGTTTTTCTTTGATCTCGGTGAGAATGGGTTCATCATCTGAACTGAGTTCAATTGGGCGTGCGATGTGAAAGAGTTCGCCAAAGACGCCACTTTGTTCTCTTGCTCTTTGGGCAACTACGATGTCAGAAATAATGAGCTCGTCACCATCTGTATGGATTCGCCAAGTAGGGCGCGGGTGTGATAAACCTGCTCGCAGATTAGTATCAACGGATGATGAGCTATGGAGATTAAATCCTCTGGTATCAAATTGCGATGCGTTTGCAATGCCGTATTCCACCCCGGCTTTAATAATAGTACCGCCTCCGCAAACACGATTTTCATCACATGAATCATCTGCTGTTGCTTCGCCTTGCAAGTATTTACCGCTACCATCTGCTGCTACTCGTATAATGCTTGCATTCGTGTCATCGTATTTTACCCAAATGTGACTACTAAGGAGATTGATTCCTCTGACAAGAAAATCGGCACTGGCTGCTTCTGCTGATTTGATATCGCCGGCTAGGCCTGCAGCATCGCGCGCAGTTTTAAGTATTTCAGAATTAGCAAAACTGACTGGATCGCTCGCGAGATTAAGGGTAGATTTAAGTGCTGCAGCTGCTTCTGCTGGAATCAATATTCCGTTCGAGAGATCATTATCTGAATCGAGTGATTGCAGCAGGATGGGCAGATTCTGTAATTTATTCTCATTGCCGGCGGCCAGCTCTATTGGTGTAACGATGCCAGTTGCCTTGATATCACCGATAATCAGTTCACCAAGCTGGAATTTGACATTGTCGCCATGGTTATAGCGATACATGCCTTGTGCATCCGTAGTTCCCGATGAGCCAGAAGAGGTAGTATAAGCAACACCTGCCACTGGAGCGGCATCAGTGAGTATTCCTGTAGTAGGTCCTTTGAGAGGAGCTTTGCTAATTTTAGATTCCTGGCTATCGCTACAGGAGGAAAGCCCTATGACTAGTGCACTCGATAAAAATACCCAGACTTTTTTGCTTGTTTGTTGATTCAATTTCATTGAGATAACTCTTCCAATTTATGTTTAATCAATTCATGCGATTTACGCATAGCGCTAAGATTGTAATCTTATGAAATAAGAGGATAATGTAGACATGAATCCTGGTAATGTAAAATTTTTTTACAGTCCTCAAAGCGAAGCTTATTTATATTAGAGGTCTTCCTTATATTAATAAGTATAGACGCAATTTTCTGTTTTATTGATTTTTTTGAATTTCTGAATATTTGATTTGTCCATTGGGCATTAAACTTCTGTTGAACATCACTTCTTTAATAAATGATTTCATATGTCTAGTCTAGCGCAAATGTCACAATTGTTGACTGAGTTGACTGAGAAACCACAACAACTCCCTGTTGACTGGTATCTAAATCCACATGTATTGGAATTGGAAAAACAGCGACTATTTGATCGAGGTCCAGGTTATGTCGGACATGAATTGATGGTACCCAATATTGGGGATTACCATGTCATGGAATGGATGAATGATGCTAATGTATTAGTTCGCAACGAGAATGGGATTGAGCTGTTATCGAATGTGTGTCGTCATCGTCAGGCGCTTCTGCTTAAAGGACGTGGAAATGCCAGAAATATAGTTTGCCCTATCCATCGCTGGACTTACGCAATGGATGGTAAATTGCTCGGGGCGCCGTATTTTAGCAATAATCCATGTCTGAATTTGGGTAAAACATCCTTGCAAAATTGGAATGGGCTCTTGTTTACGGGTGAACGCAATGTTGCACATGATATGACAAATCTAAGTGTCCTCAAGGACTTTGATTTTACGGGTTATATATTTGATCGTGTTCATATAGATCATTATTCGTGTAACTGGAAGACATTTATAGAGGTTTATCTGGAAGATTATCATGTCGAGCCCTTTCATCCCGGTTTGGGGCATTTTGTTGATACCAACAAGCTTAATTGGAAGTTTGGTGATTGGTACAGCGTTCAAGTTGTAGGGGTTAATCCTGAATTCGACCGGGCAGGCACGCCAGTATATGAGAAGTGGCACAAGCAGATATTACAATACAATAATAATCGGAAGCCTCCTTATGGTGCCATTTGGTTGCTTTATTATCCCAATGTGATGCTTGAATGGTATCCCCATACCCTCATCATTAGTACGATATTACCAACTGGAGTAGAAAGTTGCATGAATGTAATCGAGTTTTACTATCCAGAAGAGATTGCTTTGTTTGAGCGTGAATTCATTGAGGCAGAACAGGCAGCATACTTCGAAACTGCTTTAGAAGATGAAGAAATCTGCAGGCTGATGACAATGGGGCGTCGTGCACTTTATCAACAAAACATTAATGAATTTGGTCCCTATCAAATGCCGATGGAAGCTGGGATGTTGCATTTTCATAATTTCCTGCAAAGAGAGATAGGTTCTTACTTATGCTAACTATTATTCTGAAATGTATTTTTATTAAGTAATGACTGATGCATTCGCTGTGGATGCTCGTAGCGGGTTTTATGTTTGCCTGTATGGGAATGTTGGTAAAGTTAGGTGCAGTATATTTTTCTAGTATCGAGTTGGTGTTTTACCGTTCTTTGATTGGTCTATTTCTAACCTATCTAGCTATGCGTACTCGTCGGGTGTCATTGATTACTGAACACTGGAAGATTCATTGCTGGCGTGGACTTTTTGGTCTCGGTGGATTGTTGCTGTTTTTTTATTGCATTACACAACTTCCCTTGGCAACAGCCATATCCCTGAATAATACCTGGCCGCTATTTCTAGCACTGTTGGCGACGATTATTTTAAAAGAGCGTTTCCATTGGGTGTTGGTTATGACAGTCATACTCGGGTTTATAGGAGTAGTTTTGTTGTTACGACCAACTTTACATGAAGATCAGTGGCAGGCTGGATTAATTGGTTTGATCTCGGCTATTTTTGCAAGCCTTGCCCATCTTAATCTGAAACAGCTTGGTAAATTGGGTGAATCTGAATGGGTAGTGGTTTTCTATTTTACCTTGATTTGTACGGTAATAACCGGTATATGGTTGTTGTTAACTGCATTTAGTGCCATTACCTCCAATAATTTATGGATATTGGTTGGGGTTGGCATAACGGCTACCCTTGCACAGTTAGCACTTACGAGGGCTTATCGCGTCGGTAAAACTATGGTAGTTGGTGCACTTGCATACAGTACAGTATTATTTGCAGGATTATGGGATGTTTTTTTGTGGCATGAGGTTCTGCCCATTTCTGCCTGGATGGGGATGGGAATGATTGTGTTAGGAGGGGTGTTAAGCCTGAGAGGTGCTCCAATAAGTGTTAGTAGGCACTAGATTCAATAATATTTACATGATGAATCAATTATTTATAATGGATGACATTATATCTGGGAGTATGCGCATGATTACTATTCAAAAAATCAATAACCTGATCATTGTAGCCGTAATTGGGGAATTTACTCTCAGTGACTTTAAAGAATTTGAAGACCAGGTGCTATATCGATCACATCCTGAAGATAAGATAAATTTGTTATTTGATTGGCGGGATATGATGGATTATACGGTGGATGTCGCTTGGGAAGAGATCAAATTTATGCGCGAGCATGGTAGTGAATTCAATCGGGTTGCGGTCGTTACTGATAATCAATGGCAGGCATGGAGTGCATGGGTATCAAATTTGTTTATCGATGCGAATGTAACGGTTTTCTCTGATTATGATGAAGCGAAGGAATGGGTTTTCTTGTGAATATATTTAAGATTTTGACGCATTCATGTAAAAAAATTCAAGCATAATTCAGCATGGATGAGTTTGTTTTAGCTCGGGTATTGCATGTATTGGGTGTGGTCCTTTGGATTGGTGGTGTTGCCATGGTGACGACAGTTCTGCTTCCTTCCGTCGCGAAAATGAAATCAGCTGAAGAACGTATCGAGTTCTTCGAACATATTGAAAGTCGTTTTGCTACTCAAGCACGTTTTACCACATTGTTAGTAGGACTGAGTGGTTTCTACATGGTGCATGTTCTGGATGGATGGAATCGTTTTGCTGAACCTCATTTCTGGTGGATGCATGCCATGGTGTTCGTGTGGGGTATTTTTACGCTGATGTTGTTTGTGCTGGAGCCATGGGTGCTCCCTAAATGGTTTAAGACTAGGGCACTAAATAAGCCAGAACAAACATTCGTATTGATTCAGCGTCTGCACTGGTTCTTGTTAGGTATCAGCCTCGTTACAGTTGCGGGTGCAGTTGCGGGTAGTCATGGTTGGGTTTTGTATGGGGAATGGTGATGAGCTATACGTTATTAAAATTGATTCATGTATCTAGTGTCATACTCAGTTATTTGCTATTTCTGACGCGGGGTATTTGGATGATACGTGCATCAGCTCAATTGCAGCAACGCTGGGTAAAAATAATGCCGCATATAATTGATACGGTGCTGCTAACCAGTGCAATCACGTTGGCAGTTCTGATACAACAATACCCCCTTGTAGATTCTTGGCTGACTGCGAAAGTTGCGGGATTGCTTCTTTATATTGGGTTGGGCATGATGGCGCTAAGATTCGGCAAGACCCGCACAATTAAAGTTAGCGCCTGGATTATGGCTCAGATAGTATTTTTTTATATTGTATTAGTTGCGCTGACTAAAAACCCTGCAATATTCTTATAAATTAAGTTATAAAAGATACCTCGAATCTTTGAGTAAAAGTTTTTCCTATTGAGCAGGTTTTAAAAATCACCTCTTATTCCTGCTACTAAAGCTCTTCCAGGTAAGGGTGCAAAATTCTTCAAAAAAGAGGTATGAATACGTATTTCCTCATCAAGCAAGTTTTTTCCTTGGACAAAGAGTTTGATACCATTTGATTGAGTTTCTTTTATGCGGTAGCTAGCTTCTAGATTGAGTAGTGTATAACCTGAAGTACTGGTTTCAAGTTCTGCTCGTTTATTCTGGCGGAGCACGTGTATCGTCGTCAGATTCGCGGCCCAGGGCCCTGCTGATAGTTTAGTTCCAATCCAAAACGTTGCGGGTGTAGTGCGTGGAACATTTCCATTGTTGTGGTCTAATTTGCCGCGTACATAATCTGTGAATAAACGCAAGTCTAAATTATTCGGTTTAAGCGTAAAAATAACTTCCGCTTCTGCTCCGTAGAAGGTAGCGTCTGTTTGAGACATATTCAGTAATTGAAATTCACCTTGTGGATTTAATATTCCATCTTCATCAACACGATCAGCAATGCCATCTCCATTGGTATCCACATTTCTTAAAAAAATATAGTTATTAAATCGGTTATAAAAAGCATTCACCTTCCATCTCATGAATCCAGCAGTTTTGCTAAGGGACAAATCAAGATTATTGGTCGCTTCTTTGCGCAAAGCGTTATCGCCAATCTGGAAGGTGCCTGTGGCACGATGAGGGCCATTTATATAGAGCTCTTCTATCGCAGGCGCGCGTTGGCCATGCGTTGCTGTCAATCCTAAGTTATAGTCTTTTATAAAATTCCAGAAAGTGCCAGCGGAACCATTGAACAGACCGAATGCGCGAGATCGGTCAATGTTATTTTGTGGATCACGTGTGGCATACTCATAGCGGCTACCAAATTCAAATCGAAAATTACCCCAGTTGCGTTCTTCGATAAGAAAAAGTCCGGTAGAGCGAGATTTGGTCACAGGTATTATCGCTTCTTCACCCAAAGCAGAAAATGTTCGATCCTGAAATTGTATGCCGAATAAACCTTTTAAATTTGCAATAGGAGAATGTAAAAACTCAGCTCGCGTTTCCAGTTCCCGATTTTTAAAACGAGTCGCGATTTCCCCATTACTTTCAAGCTCATTATGTTTATAGTCATTGTAGCCCATGCGTACTTTGAGTTTTTCAAGGCCAGTAAGGGGATTGTCCAGCTCTCCAGTCAGATTGTAACGAGCTTGGGTTAAATCAATGGTAGGTTTCTCGGGTGTGGGCACACCATATTTGCTCTCCTGTAATGAGATAGAGCCACCGAAGAATCCTCTTTCACCTATGTAGGAACTGCCAATAGACAAACCTTGAGAATCAACTGCACTGTTTTTGACTACATTCTTTTCGTTGTTAACGTCCTGATTAATATTGGCATGCCCAGGAATATCGTAATCGCTCGTTTTACGCTTGAAGCCGCCGACACTCCATGAGGTTTGACCAAAACTGCCATTTACATTGAGCGCCCCAGTTCTTTCTTCAGTTGCAGTATTTCCCCGTACTTCAAAATTACCTTTTAATGATTTAAACACTTGGTTGGGAATGCGTCCAGTTACAGCATTCACTATTCCACCTGTTGCCCCTCCACCATAAAGCAGGGTTGCTGGGCCTCGCAGAATTTCAATTTGCGAGGTATTAAGCGTCTCGATAGTGACAGCGTGATCTGGACTGAGAGAAGAGACATCAAGTGTGCTGATGCCATTCTCCAGTACCTGAATACGTGGTCCATCCAAAGCGCGGATAATAGGACGGCCGGCGCCTGGCCCAAATGAGCTCGAGGCTACGCCAAGTTCATTAGATAAAGTATCGCCAAGATTTACCTCGCGTTTTCTGCGAAGATTGTCTCCATGTAAAACAGTAGTAGGTTGAGTCATATTTAGCTCACGCCGGTCTTGAAATGGCGTCGAAGTGATGGTGATCTCGGGTAGTTTAATAGTTTTGTTGGCTTCTTCAGCTTCTTCAGCTTGAGCAATAGTATTGAAAACAAAGATGATTAGACTCATGGCAGTTAGCCTTAATCGTTCTTTTTGATTGTGCTGGATTTTATTTTTTATGATTCTGTGATGCAACATGCTGATGAATAATGCTTTATAGTTAGGTGTCGAGGGAATTGTCGCTTCTATAAAATGCAACTCAGTTGCATTTTATAGGGAATAAAGAGTAATCATTTTGCAAAAAATTGTTGTTATTCTTTTTTTCTGAATGGCTGATCCATCAAGCGCATTCAGCACATAGCCCTTTAACCGTTAATTCAATTTCATGAAATAAATAACCAAGTGGCAAGGAAGGATTAAGTGGCAAGGAAGGATTGGGTTTAATTCTGAAATCATTCAGACATGTAACCTTGGTGCACCGTGTACATATGAAATGCGCGTGTTGATGTGAATGTAATTCCATATTGACACGGAAGCGCCATACTCGATCATCTCCTGCGATTTTGTGTACTAGATTTTTCTTACTCAACCATTCAAGAACACGGTAAAGGGTTACGCGATCCAGCTGTTCTTTTACATTTAATCGTTCTTCAATCTCGCGATGGGTGAGTGCATATTGCTCTGCCAGTAGTGTGGCAAGCGTTCGGAGTCTGTGATGAGTGGCTCGATCCCCAGTATATCTAATCAGCTCTTTAGCTTTTTCATAGAAGTTATTTGGCATGGAAAAGAAATATGCAACTTAGTTGCATTAAATTATAGTAAATAAATTTCTAAAATGATACTTTCTTAATCAAAAAGTCAGGGCAATCGCGCTTAAAAGTGCTTGAAAATAGAATTTAGATAGGGTAATAACACTATCATTTTGATTTTAAATGATAGCAAAGCCAACACCTTCAATTATCCATCACTTTTCGAGCATTAAAGACCCCCGAGTAAACAGACAAAAGAAACATCAGCTACAAGATATTTTCTTTATCAGCATCTGCGCTACGATTTGTGGTGCAGATAATTGGGTTGCCATTGAACAATTTGGCTTGGCAAAAGAGGCGTGGTTCACCGAATTGCTGGGCTTGGAGCATAGCATACCTTCGCACGATACCTTCGGGGAAGTTTACGCCGCCATTGATACCGAGCAGTTCAGCGTTTGTTTTTCCCGTTGGGTTGCTGACCTGGCCAACATCACCGAAGGCGAAGTGATTGTGATAGATGGTAAGTGTTTAAGACGTAGCATCGACAAGGCCTCAAAAAAAGCCGCCATCTACATGGTCAGCGCTTGGGCTCAGCACAACAATCTGGTCTTAGAACCTGTTCAAAGTCTTTTGGTTTGACGGAAAAAGTGTGATACTTGCAGGATGAGAACACGTTATCCAAGCGATATCAGTCGCGAACAATTCGAGCAGGTGCGCTCGCTGCTGGAAAGTGCGCGCAAGAAGACCAGTCCGTGTCGAATCGATTTATACGAAGTATTTTGTGCGGTGTTGTATTTACTCAAGAGTGGTTGCCAGTGGCGCATGTTGCCAAGCGAATTTCCGAAGTGGCGTACGGTCCATTCGTACTTTGCTATTTGGAGCGAGCCGGATAAAGATGGAGTGAGCCTGCTGGAGCAGGCACTTAAAAAATCAGGTTGGCGCGGCCCGTATGAGACAGGGGCGCAACGCCTGCACGTCCTATTTGATCATAGACGCGCAGAGTGTGAAGAACACGGATACGGCGAACCAAAAGGGTTATGACGCGGGCAAGAAGGTTTCGGGTATCAAACGCCATATTGCGGTGGATACGCAGGGGTTGCCACATGCAATTGCAGTCACTACGGCGGAGGTCACTGATCGCAAGGGAGCGTTGCAGGCGATGGATCGGTGTAAGACGAACCTGGATAGAGTGCAAAGTGTATTGGCTGACGGCGGTTATGTGGGACAACCGTTCGCTGAAGCAGTGAAGACCACAATTGACGCAACTGTGCAGATTGCTCGGCGCAATCAATTACACATGTTTTCTGTGATGCCGAAACGCTGGGTGGTAGAACGCTCTTTCGCATGGTTGGAAAAATGCCGGCGGCTATGGAAAAATTGTGAACGCAAGCTCAACACTAGCCTACAGTTCGTCCATCTTGCTTTCTTGGCATTGTTACTACAAAGACTTTGAACAGGCTCTTAGGCCAAGTTAAAGTCGATGACAAATCAAATGAAATCACCGCCATTCCCAAATTGCTTTCAAGGCTTGGTATCGCAGGGGCAGTGATTACTACCGACGCCATGGGCTGCCAAAAGAAAATTGCCGAACAGATTAAACAGCAAGGCGGTGACTATGTGTTTAGCCTGAAAGGCAATCAGGGCAACTTACACGACGATGTGAAAACATTTTTCACGTCATCTTTATCGCCGGCAGTGGCCTCGGTTAGCTATGAAGGTGAGCATGGCCGAATTGAAACCCGCTCAATTCGAGCAACAGCCGATATAGCTTGGCTCCAGGAACGGCATGACTGGAAAAGCTTACAAAGCATTATCGCCGTTACCGCCAAAAGAGAAACCGATAACAAAGTGACCGAGGAAATACGCTATTTCATCAGTAGCCTTGATGCGAATGATCTAGAGCGATTAGAGCGTGTGGTGCGGGCGCATTGGGCTATAGAGAACAATTTGCACTGGGTTCTTGATATAGCCTTTGATGAAGACAGCAATCGGACTCGCAAGGGACATAGTGCTGCGAATCTGGCTGTTATCCGGCATATCGCCCTGAATCTGATCAAGGCCGAAAAAACATCCAAGGTTGGCATCAAGACCAAGCGTTTAAAAGCCGGATGGGATAATGAGTATTTACGTCGGATTATTGGGATAATTTAAGCGCGATTGCCCTGATCAAAAAGTACATTTAAAAACTTTTTTGTAGTCATGTTTTATAACTTGTTGTAAATATCAGTAATTCTTCCTCATTGAGCATATTCTTTATCTTTAGAAGATCCTGCCTAAAAAGTATTGAAGATTAGTCGCTATTTAGTGGCGTCACAAAGCTAGGATTGCTGATTTTAATGCTATCTATTTGGTATTAATGTGAATATATGCTCTAATGCATGCTCTATATTATCCCCATGGCACACTTATTCAGACCTTCCTTAAATTTTGTTATACAATCAATCACGAGCAAATATGCTGGGCAATATTCAATATTGCTGAGCAGGTTACAATTACAAGTTGGTTAAGATTAAAGATTCTGGAGAAAGTATGAGAAAGGCTTCACGTAATATTATGCAATTATGCGCAGCAGTAATATTGTCATTAGCAGCTTTTTCCCTTCATGCGCAGTTGATGCTTGCGCATGAAGGGCATCATGCTGGGCATGGCGGATGTCAAGTTAAAGCGGGAGATTTTCCGGTAACTGTCAGCATTTATGAAGTGCCGGAAGGTGATATTCCACCCATGCATTCATATTGTGATCATGTGCCAAATGTTGGAAAAGTAAATGTGACGATTGAATTGCCTACCGAAGCGCGTGAGATACCGCTTGCCGTACGTCTTGTAAAAGAGGGGCATGAGGGACATGGGGGAGAAGTTAAGGGCAATGCAGCGGCGCATAACAACGTCAGCAAAGAGCAAGATCATGAAATGAATCATAAGAATCATGATGAGCATAAAGGTCAAGATGCTCATGCTGGGCATGAGGTGGATAAACACGAAGAGCATAAAGATAAAGCACACAGTGCTGTAGCACAGGATGGTTTTTATATGTCACCCACGACATATCCTTCTGGAATTGTTGTTGTTGCGACAGAGTTGAAGGAGCTTGGTCAATATGCAATATTATTGGAAAAAGTAGAAGGTGACACTGTCCGTACTGCTGTTCGTGTTCCGCTACATGTTGGCGGAGATGGTGGGCATGGTGGTCATGGCGGTGGTATTGGTATGCTGGAGATCATGCTCTTGCTCGGCTTAGGAGGGGGGGTAGCGTACTTTTTCTTGCGGCCTAAAAAAAATCCAGCTAAAGAAATAAATTGCTGAAAAATCATAATCTAATTAACTGGGTAATAATTTATCACCCAAAATCCTTGACATAGATATGGTTAAGAAAGTAGGCTTGGCAGTTACGAGTAAAGAAAAAAGAAGTATTGGTTTTATGCTCAAGCTATCGGGAGGAATGGATAGCCATTTTAGATGGGCATGAATGGGATAACAACATAAGATAAGAAGGAGAGAGGAATGGATGCCACGAGATGGCTGAAGGGGCTAGCGATAGCCTGTGGAGTAATGTTTGCGGGAGCACTGCATGCGAACCTATCGACCGTACCGGATGAGACGTACAAGGCATTGAAATTGGATCGTAGCAAGGCGACGCCGAAGGAGACCTACGACGCGCTGGTCAAGCGCTACAAGGATCCTGCGCAAGGGGCGGGGCGTGGCACGATGGCTGAATACTGGGAGCCGATTCCCTATAGCATGTATTTGGACCCGAACACCTTTTACAAACCACCTTCCTCGATGAAGGAAGTCGCCAGTCGTAAAGAATGCGTAGAATGTCACTCAGACGAATCACCGGTCTGGGTGCAAGCATGGAAACGCAGCACCCATGCCAACTTAGACAAAGTACGTGCCCTGAAGTCAGACGATCCGAAATATTACAAAAAGGAAAAGCTGGAAGAAGTAGAAAATAACCTGCGTTCACTGGGCAAACTGGGTGCAAAAGAAAATCTAAAGGAAGTCGGCTGTATCGACTGTCACGTAGAAGTGAACGCCAAGAAGAAAGCGGATCACACCAAAGACATCATCATGCCGACAGCGGACGTATGCGGCACCTGCCACCTGCGAGAATTTGCCGAGCGTGAATCGGAACGCGACACCATGATTTTCCCGAATGGACAATGGCCGGAAGGGCGTCCCTCCCATGCACTGGACTGGAAAGCCAACGTTGAGACGACAGTCTGGGCGGCAATGCCGCAACGAGAAGTGGCTGACGGCTGCTCCATGTGTCATTACAACCAGAACAAATGTGACGGCTGCCATACCCGACATGAATTTTCTGCGGCAGAATCCCGTAAACCGGAAGCCTGTGCTACCTGCCACAGCGGGGTAGACCACAACAACTGGGAAGCCTACTCCATGTCCAAGCACGGCAAAGTGACGGCCATGATGGGCGACAAATGGAACTGGGACGTACCGCTGAAGGACGCTTTTGCCAAAGGCGGACAAAGCGCCCCCACCTGTGCCAGCTGCCACATGGAATATGAAGGCGAATACGCCCACAACATGGTCAGAAAAGTACGCTGGGCCAACTATCCATTTGTTCCAGGTGTTGCTGAAAACATCACCAGCGAATGGTCAGAAAAACGACTCGACTCCTGGGCAGCAACCTGCAGCCAATGTCACTCAGAACGTTTTGCCCGCACCTACCTGGAACTCATGGACAAAGGCACCTTAGAAGGCCTTGCCAAATACCAGGAAGCCCATGACATCGTGAAGAAACTCTACGATGAAGGCCTGCTGACGGGACAAAAAACCAATCGTCCGGCACCCCCTGCACCTGACAAACCAGGATTCGGCCAATTCACCCAACTATTCTGGTCGAAAGGCAACAACCCTGCATCGCTAGAACTCAAGGTGCTGGAAATGGCTGAAAATGACCTTGCCAAGATGCACGTAGGCTTTGCCCACGTCAACCCTGGTGGCTGGACCTATACTGAAGGATGGGGTCCGATGAATCGCGCTTATGTTGAAATTCAAGACGAACACACCAGACTGCGCGAAATGGTAACCCTGCAAGAGCGCGTCAACAAACTGGAAGCAACAAAAACCAGTCTGCTAGACCTGAACAGCACCAGTGAAAAAATCTCACTGGGCGGACTAGGCGGCGGCCTGCTGCTAGCAGGCACATTAGCGCTGATTGGCTGGCGTAAACGTAAGCAAAACGAAGCTTGAGTACTGCAAATGACAAGCAGCGCACCCCCGGGGTGCGCTGGCTAGACAAGCTCCTCCCGTTACTAGGTATCACGCTCGTAACGGGAGGTTTCATTTTACTCAGCTGGTTTGCTTATATCTGGCTGAAACCGGCGACTGCCCCCTATCAATACCACCTGGGCGCAGAAGGGGAAGCGAGCAAATTTCCAGAACTCGAACTGGAAGCCTGGCCGACCCTCAAGATCAGCAAATATGAAATACGCGTCACAGAAAGAGACAAACCCATTGCGCTCGCCTATTTTGGGCAACGAGAAAAAGAATCGCCGGTGCTCCTCAACTGGGAAAATCACACTGGAGAACCGCTGATCACCCTGGATCGCAAGCCATCGGAACTGAGCGCATTAGCCAGTGCGATCGGCAAACACGCCTCCCGGGACGCCCTCATCCTTGCCTGGTGGGACACCTCCCGTCAAATACACTTGCTATCGGAGCGCAACACCTTATTTAACGGGCACTTAAACGAACCGCTCATCATCCCGGGACGCTGGCAGGAACAGAGCGATACTATCCGTGCCTATGAAAGCAACATCTCGCACAGCGTGCCAACAGAAAAAGAGCGAGACCAATTTCGGCGTTTCACTGAAGCGCTCCTGCAATCACCCGAAGCAGGCGCAGCCAAATTACGTGAATTGATTGGCTCAGACCAAGAAGCCTATCTGGTGATCCATGTCTCTGATTTATACAAATTAGGGCTGCTGCACCCGGACAAATTTGGTGTGGCCTACAAAAACTTCGCCCTGACAGGCAATATCCATGGCCTGATCAACCACATGAAAGTCGAGATGAAAGAACATAATTACAGCACTTATACGCTGCAATCACTCTCTGATCGCGACATTCGGGCATTCTTTCTAGACGAGCGCAGCGCGGACACACTCATTGCCCGTATGCTGCCTTTTACTGACAAAGAACCACCGCTCAACCTGAAAGCTGCCCAACTCGTTTATCAACAAGGGGGATACTGGGTATACAAGCTCCCATAAAGAGAAGCGCATAGCAATACCCCTGACAGCATCAAAACCATTTACACAATCTGGTGATCGCGTACAATTACGGTTAGCTATATTATATTTAAGACCCAAATTAAAAAAGAGGAGAGAACATGAAGTACATTACAGCCTATGCACTTGCTATTACAGCAATGTTTGCATTGATGACAGGCGGTGCTATGGCCGCCTCGGACGCCCCATTTGAAGGTCGCACCAAATGTAGCAACTGTCATAAATCGCAAGCCAAATCATGGAAAGACACCGCCCATGCCAAGGCAATGGAATCACTCAAACCGAATACCAAAAAGGAAGCCAAAGTCAAAGCCAAGCTGGATCCTGAGAAAGACTATACGCAAGACAAAGACTGCGTAGGTTGTCATGTGGACGGATTTGGCAAAACAGGCGGCTATACCATTGATGCACCGAAGAAACCGCTGGCTGCGGTAGGCTGTGAATCCTGTCATGGACCTGGCAAAAATTACCGTGGCGATCATCGCAAGGCAGGACAAGCCTTTGAGAAATCAAACAAGACCACTCCACGTAAAGCCTTGGCAGACAAAGGGCAAGACTTTGCTTTTGAAGAAAGCTGCAATGCCTGTCACATGAACTATGAAGGATCACCCTGGAAAGGAGCGAAAGCGCCTTATACGCCATTTACCCCGAGCGTTGATCCGAAATACACCTTTGACTTTGATAAAATGGTCAAAGATGTGAAGGCCATGCACGAGCACTTCAAACTGGATGGTGTTTTTGAGGGTGAACCAAAATTCAAATATCACGATGAATTCCAGACCAGTGCCAAAGTAGGTGAAAAAGGAAAAGAATAAAACTGTTTATTTTTGATAAAATTTCATCAGTATCTATCTATGCTGGGGAGAATAAAATGATCTCTCCAGCTAGTTTTCTTATTGCCTTTATTATCTTATTCCAAAAGAAGATAATAGAGTACTTACTTTGCACAATGTTTCTTAATGCAAATGTGAAGTACAAAGGCTACATGCGTGCCCGTCGGATATGATGGGCTTTCTTTTTTATTCCATTAAGGTAGTAAATGCTTCGTTATTTCCCCGCACCTGATGGTGCTTGTGTTCACAAGAAGCGAGATTACTTCATCGCTGCTTTTACATTTTTTTGTGTGGCGGTAAGCCTAGTTATCGACGCCCATGCAAATGTGATCATACAAAATCTGCTGGGGATCATAGCGTGGGTATTTTTAATTGGATTATTGGTAGGTGAAAATAAGGAAATAAGAATTCAAGTAGTGATAGCCGTGGCATTTGCGACAGCAGGTGAGCATTTTGCGTCTGTTTATATGGGGGGATATACTTACAGATTTGAAAATGTACCTTTATATATCCCTCCAGGACATGGGATGGTTTATTTAACGGCTGTCGCGCTGGCTCGTTCAGGTTTTTTTCTAAAATATGCGCGAAAGATTGCTGCATTCGTTGTATTGGTATGCGGCATCTGGTCGCTTTGGGGAGTTAGTGGCATCCCCGAACAGGGAGATCAGGTAGGGGCAATATTATTTTGTGTATTTCTTATCTATCTATTCAAAGGCAGATCTCCCATGGTTTATCTTGCTGCTTTTTTTATCACCACTTGGTTAGAGTTGATTGGTACAGCTGCTGGAACATGGTATTGGGCAAAGCTTGAGCCCATTTTTAACTTATCACAAGGAAATCCTCCCAGTGGTGTTGCTGCTTGGTACTGTCTCGTTGATGCAGTGGCTATTGGCGGTGCACCCCTTGTCCTAAATAGCATGAATAAAGTTAGTGAGTGGCTAAGAACCGATAAATCTAAACGTAATATTCAACAGGAGATAGAGTAATCAAACAATTGTTAAATTCAGTCGCAGAGACTGAGCAGCTTATAAGTAACCCCGCAGCATTTGATCAATTAAATTTATCAAGTGAGCTTCTGAGAGCAATCACAGATCAGGGGTATGTCAAACCCACCCCAATACAAGCTCAAGTTATACCACATATCCTTGAGGGCAAAGATATTATGGGTAGTGCCGAAACAGGCACAGGAAAAACAGCTAGTTTTACACTGCCCATGTTGCATCGATTGCAATCTCATGCGAATTCAAGTGCCTCACCCGCTAGGCACCCTATTCGAGCTTTGATACTTGCACCTACACGTGAACTTGCTACGCAGATACATGATAATGTGAGAAGCTACGGAAAATATTTGCAATTACGAAGCACTGTAATTTTCGGTGGTGTCAGCATCGATCCTCAAATTAAGGAACTGCAAGCTGGAGTAGAAATACTGGTCGCAACACCCGGGCGTTTACTAGACCACATTGAGCAGAAAACGATCAATCTATCACAAGTAGCAATATTAGTCCTGGATGAAGCTGATCGTATGCTCGATATGGGCTTCCTGCCAGATATCAAGCGTATTCTCACGTTGCTTCCACAGCAGCGGCAGAGCCTGATTTTTTCTGCTACTTTCTCTGAGGAAATCAAGCAACTTGCTGACAAGTTACTGAAGCAGCCAATTTTAATCGAGGTGGCAAAACGTAATGCGATCAATCAATCCATCTCGCACATAGTTCATTTAGTTGCACTTGAGCGAAAGCATGAATTATTGGTGCAGTTAATTAAACAAAATGATCTTAAACAGGTTTTGGTTTTTGTTAGAACCAAACAAGGTGCAGATCGACTGGCCAAACAACTTTTGCAGTTTGATGTGATGACAACAGCGATTCATGGAGATAAAAATCAGCAGCAACGTACCCAAGCACTGAATGATTTTAGAGAAGGGAAAATTCAGGTGTTGGTTGCGACTGATGTAGCCGCACGAGGATTGGATATTGAGAGTCTTGCTTATGTAATCAATTTCGAGTTACCAACTGTTCCGGAAGATTATATCCATCGGATTGGACGAACAGGTCGTGCGGGGAGCAAAGGAAATGCCATTTCGTTAGTCAGCGAAAATGAAAAGGAATATCTCGTAGGTATTGAGAAGCTGCTCCAAACAAAACTGACCGTGACGAAAGCGGATGGGTTTGAAGCTGGGAAGAGTAATTATTCTGTTTTTCCACAAACTACTAATCGTCAAGGGCGTAATGGTAAGCTATTGCATCATAAAGCTGGCTTAGACAGGAGTAATAATAGTCAAATAGATAAGCAGCAGACAACTCCTTATGGAAGAAATAAACCCTCCCGACCAATTGATCCGATCTTTACTCAACCCTATGTGCCTATGGCGTTGGTAAAGAAGTTAGATACCACTGATAAAGCTTCTCATTCTATTAGCCAACCGAGTAAGAAAGTCATTCCGGCGCTCTTTGCGCCGCCCCCTATTGATAAACATAAACAAGATTAATTAAGTATCGTTTAACTGCGAATGCACAATTTCTAATCCTTCACCGCATTGCCAGCATAACTGAAAATTTCGTGGATTTTGCTCATGGCATGCTGGGCAAACCACATACCCTTCTTCAACTGGTGTATTTTCATACGCATCAATAATCGATCGTGCTTTTTCGAAATCATAGTCTTGAATAATCCATATCTCAGGGTACGCATGGGTGAAGGGGATTTCCCCTACCCCACCCTGTGCATGGGTATTAAATAGCTTTGCAGGTATATAAGCATGTTCGAGCAAGCAAAGGATCATCTGTGCTTCGATCAGATTGCTGGCAGAATAGAGCTTTTTCATATCATAAGTATAAAATCAATCCCAATAGTTTTATGTTAAAAATTATGTATTTTTCTATTGGAAATCAAAATCAGGCATCGCCAGAAATACTCGAAGTTACTTAATTTAGTCAAAGAGAGCGCCTAAACAAGGAGCAAGGAGTGTCAAGATGATTCTGAGGAACTTTCTAAGGAGTGCATGATGCATACGGATATAGAGCAATTAAAGTGAGACTGAGGTAATTTGTTGGCAATCAACATGTATATTAAACCATCTATGTTGCTTTTGTACTTTTCTATGGACTCTTCGACTTGAAACTATCATAAATTAGTAATACCGCTCCGAGAAAAATTGCGGAATCCGCAATATTAAATGCAGGCCAGTGATAGCTGCCAAGATAGAAATCAAGAAAATCAATCACATGCCCCAGCGTAATGCGATCCCATAGATTGCCGAGCGCACCGCCTAATACAAAGCTTAAGGCAAGACAAAACAGCTTATTGGCTGCGTGTTTATGCAATAGAAAGATGATCACTATTGAAGTAATCAGTGCAATACCACTCAAGAGCCAGCGTTGCCAGCCGGAAGCATCGCTCAGAAAACTGAAGGCTGCGCCTGGGTTATAAGTGAGCAATAAATTAAAAAAAGAAGTAACCGGAATCGGCTGACCATAGAGCAGCCTGGATTCTACCCAGTACTTGGTGGCTAAATCTAGGGCTAACACGACGAATGCAATTGCCAGACTATAATAGAGTTTCATTGGATGAGTGTTATGATCAGCGAATAAGATTAAGGAAGTTATTCCAGTTATAAATCAAATCTGCTTCGTTGTCTTTTCCTTGCCGTATTATTTATAGTGTTTAGAGCTCGCCGTCGCATCATGTTTGAATGGGAAATGGAATTAGGCATGGCGTCGTTGCTCTCCCGACCCAAAAAGATTGGATAAGCATCGATCACATAAGGTAGGATGATCCGTGTTGTGACCGACATCCCGACGATAATGCCAGCAGCGTTCACATTTCGCGTACGGGCTGGCTGTCACCGTGATATTTTCTTTCTCGGCGCTGGATGCTTGGTGCAGCTGTACTTCAGAAGTGATCATGACGAAGCTTAAATCATTTCCAAGTGAGTTGAGCAGCGCAAAATCTTCTCCCGTTGCATGGATAACTACAATGGCAGCCAAGGATGAGCCGATCGTACCTTGTATCCGTGCTTCTTCCAGTTTTTTCTGCACTTGTGAACGTAGTTGCCGCAGCCGTCCCCAGCGCTGCAGGAGTCTGTCTGTTTCTGCTTGCGATTGCGAGTATGCGGGAAAGTTGTGCCAAGTATGTAAAAGCACGCTATCTCCCGCTGAGGTTGTCAGCTGTTCCCAAACTTCTTCAGCAGTGAAACTTAAAATTGGGGCAAACAAGCGTACGAGGCTATGGGCGATATGATACAGCGTATTCTGCGCAGAGCGACGTGACACGCTTTTGACCGCGGTAGTATACAACCGGTCTTTCAGGATATCCAGATAAAATCCACCTAAATCTTCCGAGCAGAAATTATGTAATGTATGTACGATCTGGTGAAATTCGTAACGCTGGTAGAGTGCGGTCAGCTCGTTTTGCAACGCCTCGGTATAGGCCAGCATATAATGATCAATTTCCAGCCAGTTGTTGATTGGCAAGCTATCTGTGACAGGATCGAAATCGGCCAGATTAGCTAACAAAAAGCGCAGGGTGTTACGGATACGTCGATAGGTTTCAACAGTACGCTTAAGGATTTCATCGGAAATGAATAACTCGCCCGAGTAATCAGCCGAAGCTACCCACAGGCGCAGAATATCCGCGCCTAGGGTATCTGCAATTTTTTGTGGCGCGATTACATTCCCCTTGGATTTGCTCATTTTGTGACCCTGACCATCCACGACGAAGCCGTGTGTCAGTAAAGCGTGATAAGGGGCACTACCATCTATGGCACAACCTGTCAGCAATGAGGACTGGAACCAGCCGCGATGCTGATCCGAACCCTCTAGATAAAGATCAGCCGGATGATTGAGCTGCGGATCATGTCTTAGTACAGTATCATGCGTGGTACCGGAATCAAACCACACATCCAGCGTATCACTCAATTTATGATAATCCTTGGCTTCATCACCTAACAACGTCGCGGCGTCGAGTTTAAACCACGCTTCGATGCCGTGCTTTTCTACCTCCTGTGCGACGACTTCCAATAATTCAGGCGTGCGAGGATGCAAAGCATGCGTTTCTTTGTGTACGAAGAATGTCATCGGAACGCCCCAGTTCCGCTGACGCGAAATACACCAATCCGGACGATTTCTGATCATTGCTTCCAGGCGAGCGCGACCCCACGCTGGAAAGAAAGTGGTTTCATCGACGGCTTTCTTGGCGAGTTCACGCAACGATGCTCCTGCCGAGGAAGAACTCGCGTGTTGTGTTACATTCATGCCGATAAACCACTGTGGTGTTGAGCGGAAAATAATCGGTGTTTTGTGCCGCCAGCAATGCGGGTAGCTATGTTCTATTTTTTCACTATGCAACAAATGATGGTTGGCTCTCAAAGCATCGATGATGACATCGTTGGCTTTCCAGACAAACAGACTGCCCACCAGTGGCGTCGTACTGTTGAATTTACCATCACCACCGACAGGACTGTCACTGGCCAATCCATATTGCTGACCAATGAAGTAGTCATCCAGCCCATGTGCAGGTGCAGTGTGAACTAAGCCCGTGCCAGCTTCCTGCGTGACGTGTTTGCCGCAGATGATGATTACGGTACGTGTATCGAATGGATGGTGCAGTGGCAGATTCTCGAGCTCACGTCCTTTACAGGTAGCAAGCGTTTTACCATCGAATTGATAGCGCGTTAAACATGCTTGCTTGAGTCCATCCGCTAAGATCAAGAGTCCTTGCGGGGTATCGATCAGTTCATAATCGAAATCCGGATGTACGCAAACGGCTTGATTGGCGGGCAATGTCCAAGGAGTAGTGGTCCAAATGACAGCATAGGCTTTTTTGTCTGGTGGTATCGATACGCCGAATGGTTTTGCAAGCGGATGATTAGCAGTATCATCGCAAACGATTTCAAAGCCGACATCAATCGCAGGTGAAGTTTTATTTTCATAATCAACTTCTGCTTCGGCTAGCGCAGAACCGCAATCGATACACCAATTAACCGGCTTTTGCCCTTGATAGAGATAGCCATTTTCATAAATCTTACCGAGCGCCCGGATGATACCAGCCTCGGTATGGTAATTCATGGTGAGATAAGGATGCTCCCAATCACCTAATACGCCCAACCGAATGAAATCAACCTTTTGTCGTTCGATTTGCTCTTGAGCAAAAGTACGGCAGAGTGCACGCACTTGATCAGATGGAAGGTTTTTGCCATGCTTTTTTTCGATCTGGTGCTCAATGGGTAAGCCATGACAGTCCCAGCCTGGAACATAAGGTACATCAAAGCCTGCCAGTGTTTTGCTTTTAATAATGATGTCCTTGAGGATTTTGTTAACGGCATGGCCGATATGGATATCTCCATTGGCATAGGGTGGGCCATCGTGCAGAATAAATTTAGGGCGACCTTGGCTAGCAGCGCGAATTTTCTGATAAAGCTGTTTCTCTTGCCAAGCTTTGAGCATATGTGGCTCCCGCTTAGCAAGATCACCACGCATCGGAAAAGGGGTATCGGGTAGATTGAGTGTTTTTTTGTAGTCAGTCATGAATGTAGATCTGATTTTTTTATTATGAAACGAGGTTTGCCTGAGTTAAAAAATAGTCTTTTGCATCCTCGACATCTCGTTCTATTTGCCTGGTGAGTGTAATTAAATCCGGGTATTTTTCCTCATTTCTGAGTTTGTGCAGAAAATGTACGCGTAAATGATAGCCATAAATCTCTTTACGGAAATCAAATAAATGAACTTCCAGAATAGGTTTACTCTTTGCATGAGTGGTCGGTCGTATTCCCAAACTTGCTACACCACGCATCGTTGTAGAGAAAGGTGAGTTGCCTTCGCTACTGATTTCAACTACGAAAATACCCATCAGAGGAGGGCGATTATGTTTTAACTGGATATTGGCTGTGGGAAATCCAATTTGCTTTCCCAATTTGTCACCGTTCACGACACGCCCGCTAATGCTGTAAGGGCGTCCTAATAATTGTTTAGCGAGATCTAGATTGCCGCAAGCCAATGCTTCCCGTATAGCGGTACTCGATGCGCGTAAGCCATTCACACTAAAATTGGGCATGATTTCTACTTCAAAACTGCCAGATCTTTGAGAAAATATTTTTAGCATCTCAACATCACCTGCACGTTGAGCACCGAAACGAAAATCTTCTCCGACCAGTAGCCAACGAACAGCAAGCTCCTGTTGAAGAATGCGTGTTATGAAAGATTCTGCATCAATTTTTGCAAAATCATGGTTGAAGCGGTAAATATGAACACGATTTATGCCTGATTCTGCCAAGAGTTCCAATTTTTCACGTAAGCTTGTAAGCCGTGTCGGTGCTTGCTGAGGAGCAAGAAATTCACGCGGATGAGGCTCAAACGTCATAACACAAGCAGCAATGTTCAATTGATTAGCTACTTGTTTCAGACGTGCAAGCATGGCTTGGTGACCTAAATGCACCCCATCAAAATTACCTATGGTCAATGCTACCGGCGCTTCCGGTCTAGAGGAAGCCCTTCGGCAAACTTGCATGATATGGAGTTGATTAATGGAAAAGATGTCGTAGTTATTGCTTCAAATGATCAAGTTTTACTTATTTAATTAAATCAATGCGTTTCAGCAAAAAGCTCGGTAGGGCGTTGATCTGGAAAATTACTCATTTGATAACCGAGCCATAATCTGCCTGCAATAAAAGTGGCAACGGTATCTGCATGTTGCTTCAATACGGGATTGCCCAATTCAAGAGTAGTTTCTTTAAATAGCCGCAACCATTGTTTAAAGAGAGTTGCATTGAGTTCTGGGAGAGCAATATGTTTAGGCATGGGAGCGCCTCGGAAGCGGCTAGTACCGCGCAACTGCGCCGACCAGAAATTGATCATTTGAACGAAATGCGCGTCCCAGTCAATCACGTGCTCTTCAAAAATTGGCCCAAGACCAGGATCTTTTCTCGCTTTCGCGTAAAAATTATGAACTAATCGTGAGACTTCTTCTTCAGTATAGAGATCCGGATGAGGTGTAGGTATGGAATGTGCTGTCATAATAATTATATTGATTAAAAATCATCTTGTAACGGCGCGAAACCAATTTTTTTGGTCTCGACGTATGCTGTAATACATGTGATGATAAGTATTTAGTTTCTTTTTGAATTTTCCTGCTAGTTTATCGGTTACAGTATAGATTGTCTAATTAGGAGACTTAAGGTTAGAACAACTAATCCAAGAGTATTTAAAGGTAGGTGTCATGTGTTTTTCGTTGAAAATATCATTATGTGTAGAAAATGACTACAACAAAATAATTATAACAAAATAGCATAAAGCAATTTCAAACGCTTTAACCCGAGATATTCATATAACGAGGCGATCGAGATGAAGTTATTGCGAGGAAAGTCATTGTTGGATGATCCGGCTCAAAATAAATCAACCGCTTTTTCACGCGAAGAGCGAAATCAGTTTGGCTTGCGAGGCTTACTACCTTATAAGGTAACAGATATCAAAACGCAGCAAGAACGAGCGTTAGGTAATCTACGCCGGAAAAATAGCGATATTGAAAAATATATTTTTCTGAATAGTTTACTGGAGCGGAATCAGCGATTATTTTACCGAACTATGATCGATCATCTCGATGAGATCATGCCTCTAGTTTACACTCCTACTGTAGGTGAAGCTTGTAAGCAATTTGCTCATATATACAGAAAGCCACAGGGTTTTTATATTACCCCGGAAGACCGCGGCGAGATCACCTCGATGCTTGATAATTGGTATGAAACGGATGTACGTATCGTGGTAGTTACTGATGGGGAGAGGGTATTGGGACTTGGCGATTTAGGCGCTAACGGTATGGGAATCTCGATAGGCAAGACTGCTTTGTATGTGGTCTGTGGAGGTATTCATCCGACACAATGCTTGCCAGTAATGCTCGACGTTGGAACGAATAATCAAATTTTGCGGGAAGATTTGCTTTACCTGGGCTGCCCTCATCCGCGATTAACAGAATATGCTTATTTGTCATTGGTTGATGAATTTGTCCAGGCCATTCAGACAAAATTTCCCAATGCTCTAATTCAATTCGAAGATTTCCAAAGTCAGAATGCTTTTGAACTTCTTGATCGTTATCGAAAACAGGTGCGCTGTTTTAATGATGATATTCAAGGTACCGCAGCGGTCACGCTTGCGGGTATCTATACTTCTTGCCAGATAACGCGCAAGCAATTTACCGATTTAAAAATTATGTTACTTGGGACGGGTTCGGCAGCAACAGGCATCGCTGAATTGATGGTCCCAGCATTTTGTGCAGCCGGTCTCAGTGAAGAGCTTGCAAGATCAAGGCTTTCGTTCGTAGACAGGCAAGGGCTAGTGGTATCAAGTCGTGAGCACTTTAAGCCACGCATCCGACCTTTTGCTCACGATCATGCTTCAGTAAATTTTCTGGAAGCGATCGAAAGCATTCAGCCCGACGTCTTGATCGGAGCGACTGGTGTGGCTGGCACATTTAATGAGGCGATTATTAGAAAAATGGCGCAATTCAATGAACAGCCGGTCATCATTGCATTGTCCAATCCTACTTCTCACACAGAGTGCACGGCTGAAGAAGCCTATCGATGGACTGACGGACGAGCTATCTTTGCCAGCGGTAGCCCATTCCCGGCTTTCAGATTGGGCGAGAAACTATTCAAACCAGCTCAGGGGAATAATGCTTATATCTTTCCAGGTGTTGGGCTCGGTGTGATAGTCAGTAGAGCGCGATTGATCACAGATAGTATGTTCTTGATTGCAGCCAGGGTGCTCGCAAATATGGTTTTACCAGAGGAGATTGAGGCAGGTGCGATTTATCCATCACTTAGCCGCATTCGCAGCGTTTCTCATGGTATTGCCGTAGCAGTTTGTCAGGTTGCTCAGCAAGAAGGGCTTGCGGAGGATGTTCTTCCTGAAGATCTGGCAACATATGTTCGCTCTCTTATGTATGAACCCAATTATTGAATTTTTATGGCATTCCGGGATCATGAAGGCAGCAGTAGAACGAGCTGATTAAGTGTCTGATGATAAATCAGCATAATTTAACAGCTGTTTATTAGCGCTACGCGATCTCAAAAATATTCCAGTCCGATTCAAAAGTATTATTGAGTGAGATTTATTAATGCAGTCTAATGCAGTCCTAATCCTTATTGCAAGTTAGGATAAATCAATAACAAAAATATCGGTTTGTGCTAATTGCATGATTATGCTATATATTTTATGGTGAATGTTAAATTTGGGCGAAGCTGCTTGAGCATTACTAAAGTTTTTTTCCAAATAAAAACCCCCATCACTGGGGGGTTTTACTAGCAAGTTAAGTTACGACTAGGCTAACTGAGATTAAAGTATTATTTCAGATCGTCAATACCGGCGCCAAAGTTGATGTGGAATGCTGCGCCATCTATTACGAGTGCCGGAACTGATTTAACGCCGGCGGCTTCAGCTTCGGGGATTCGAGATTTGTCAGTGCCCAGATGCACAATTTCAACTTGATATTTTGAACGATCAACTGCATCGACCACAGCGTGTTCCGCCGCAACACATACTGGGCAACCTGCATGATAAAAAATAGCTTTCGCTGCCATATAGTAGACTCCTTTTATTATTAATCACACAAATAGCTCACGAATTCTAACATATAATTGATAACGCTAATAAAAATTGTTTTCCAAGCTTAATTAGTTGGAGGAGGATCGCCAAGTGGTGGAATATTTCTTGCCGAAGGTCGAATGGGAGCATTAATAAGGCTGATTCACGTAAGATTCATCCAAAAATTGGCCTGCTACTGGAACACGGTGACCATTTGCATACATACACTGAATATAAGAAATATCATAACGCTCTTGACTGATACTTCTAGAAGTTCGAGCTGCTTCGCTGCCAGTTAAACTACCTGCTAGCAAACCGCTGCCAGCACCTATTGCTGCCCCACGTCCATCTCCGATCGCTGCACCTGCAACTGCACCAAGGGCGCTACCCACTGCCGCACTTTCCACTCCACTGGAAATGGAAGCTTGTCTAGTGGTTTGACCACCACCTTGCTGACTGGCATATTGTTTGCAAAGATGATCATCGCTACGAAATTGATCAAAATTTTTATCAGTACCTGGCAGAACCATAACGCTTGGAGCAGTAGGTATCTGTACGCATGCGGTGAACAAAAGAGCCGGTAAAAGATAAGTGAATCTTGAAATCTTTTGCATGGATAGCTCCTTAAATTATTCTTGAGGCTGGGGAGGAACTTTTAACCACCCACCTGGGCATTTCTTGACATAAGGATAATAGCCCGCCGGGTTTTCACAATAATGCCAGTAATTGGTTTCTGGGGGAGGAGAAGATTCTCTGATACTTGGTTGTTGAATATAAACTGGAGGTGTTGGTGGAACAACGGTAATAGGGGAATAATTAAAAGGTGACATATATCCTCCATAGTAGGGTCCGTAATAATAAGGTCTGTAATAATAGGGGTAACCAAAAGAATAGTTACCATAAAATCCACTTGGATAGCCCCCATAGTAACCAAAAGACCCGGGACCGTAACCTGGCCATACTCCCACTCCTAATCCAAAACTAAAAGAATTATGACTGTGATGTCTGTGACCGTGACCGTGACTGTAATAGTGACTACGATCTGCCCATGCCGCCTCATTCATCACCATTACGAGAAAAGCGAACATTAAATATAGAAAGCTGTTCTTTCTCATGAGAATCTCCACCATATTCTTACAAATACCTTAACTCTACTTCGAGCAAGCTATTTCTATTTTGATCAAAATTGGAGGAGTTGGCTTCATTAAAGTTTCATGACATTGTAAAGAGTAAAGAAAAGCGGCAAATATATTTGAAGCTCAAAAGAATGGTATATTTTTGTTACTTTTATTGATTCGAAGGCTGTAATTAAGATAAATAATCAGAAGATTAATTCTTTTTCAATAATCTGACTGGGTTTGAAATACTAATCCCGCATGTTCCCGCATCTTGTGAAAGCAGATAGCAGGCCAGTTCTCCTTCGCTACACTAATTTCCGCAGCAAATGAAGCAAGAAATGTAGGCGCATCGACCGCATCGTAAGCAATACGGTGTGCGTTTGAATCGATGAAGCGTTGCAGTTCCTTGGGATCATCAGCAGTAATCCAGCGTGCCAATTGATATTTGGCAGCGGCAATGCGAGCATCTACCCCGTATTCGTGCTGCAGTCTATGTGTTACGACCTCAAACTGTAAATTTCCCACCGCACCTAGTAATAAGCTACTGCCTATGTGGGGACGGAAAACCTGAATCGCGCCTTCTTCACCTAATTGTGTTAGACCTAGTTTAAGCTGTTTGCTTCGCATTGGATCAGCAATTTCGACAGTCTGGAATATTTCGGGCGCAAAAAAAGGAAGGCCGGTGAAATGCAGTGTTTCCCCTTCGGTAAGGGTGTCGCCTAGTTGCAATGTTCCATGATTAGGAATGCCGATAATATCACCAGCATACGCAACTTCAAGTAGTTCCCGTCGTTGCGATAAGAATGAAACGACTGTATTAGTGCGTACTTCTTTGCCGCTCCGGACAACCTTGAGATTCATTCCGCGTTTGAATTCTCCCGAGCAGATACGTACAAACGCAATGCGATCGCGATGCGCGGGATTCATGTTGGCCTGGATTTTGAAAACGACACCAGAGAATTTAGGTTCAACGGGCGGAACTTCACGCTGAATGGATTTGCGTGATTTAGGGGGAGGGGCCAGTTCGATAAGTGCATCAAGAATTTCGCGTACACCAAAATTGTTGATTGCTGAGCCGAAAAATACTGGCGTTTGCTTCCCAGCAAGAAAAGCAGCATGATCGAATTCTGGAGATGCACCACGAATCAAATCAATTTCCTGACGTGCTTCACTGAAGCTTTCACCAAAACGTTGAATCATCGCTTTATCATCTAGATTGCTGATGATCATTTCATTTTCATTTTCAACGCGATCAGCGCCTGGGTTGAACACGCGCATGCAGTGATGTTGAAGATCAAATACGCCATGAAATTGCTTACCCATTCCTATTGGCCATGTAAAGGGGATCGTTGCCATATCGAGCGTACGCTCGATTTCATCGATCAGATCAAGTGGATTACGAACTTCACGATCCATTTTATTAATGAAAGTGAGGATTGGTGTATTGCGGGCGCGACATACTTCCAATAGGCGCAGGGTTTGTGCTTCCACACCATTAGCGGCATCAATGACCATCAAAGCAGCATCTACAGCGGTAAGAACACGATAGGTATCCTCGGAGAAATCTTGGTGGCCGGGTGTATCAAGCAAATTGATGACATGATCCCGATATTCCATTTGCATTACCGAGCTTGCAACCGAAATGCCCCGTTGCTTTTCGATCTCCATCCAGTCAGAAGTTGCATAGCGACTTGCTTTACGAGCCTTGACACTACCCGCGATATGGATTGCTCCCGCAAACATAAGCAATTTCTCAGTTAATGTCGTTTTGCCTGCATCCGGGTGGGAAATAATGGCGAATGTGCGGCGTCGTTTTACTTCTTGATCAATCATTATTGAAAATCCTTAAATACTTTATTATTTGGTTAGGCTGAATTCTGATTCTGTGAATAAAGGTAGCAATGTGCACTATGTGTTGGGCTAAAAGTACTTTTTTCCGGATAAATTTTTCGGCAGATTGGCATTACATAAGGACAACGAGGGTGAAAGTAGCAACCTGATGGTGTATTGGCAGGAGAAGGTAATTCCCCTTTCAGGTGAGTACTATTTGGGCGCTTGGATGTTGCTTCGATCACTGGCACCGACGAGAGAAGCGCTTGTGTGTAAGGATGCTTGGGGGTATTTAGTACCTCATCCACATGACCTTTTTCTACAATTCTCCCCAGATACATGACAGCTACTTCATCAGCCAAGTATTCTACTACCGATATATTGTGCGTAATGAACAAATAAGCAAGACCTAAGTTCTGCTGTAAAGTTCTGAGCAAATTTAGGATTTGTGCTTGTACAGAAACATCCAGAGCGCTCGTTGGTTCATCACAAATCAATAATTTAGGATTAACCGCCAAAGCACGAGCAATGGCTATCCGCTGTCGCTGACCGCCAGAAAATTCATGTGGATAGCGCCATTTTGCTTCAGGTGGCAAACCCACACGCTGGAGGAGCTTATCTACTTTATTTTCTTTTGGATATGACGATCGCTGTTGCTCAGGTTTTATTCTGTGAGGATGATCAGGAATCAATACATTCATCCCTTCTTCAAGAATATCGAGGATGCGCATTCTAGGATTAAGGGATGAGTAGGGATCCTGAAAAACAATCTGAAATTCAGCCCGCTTCTTACGCAGCTGATTACGTGTTAATCCAGTAAGCTCGGATCCATTAAACTGCACGCTTCCTCCTGTGGTCGGGATGAGTTGGCAAATACCTTTGCCTACTGTAGTTTTGCCACAACCTGATTCACCCACTAGCGCAAGCGTTTTTCCAGGAGTAATCGTTAGCGAAATACCATCGACAGCTTTAACGTATCCAACAGTGTGCTTTAATAGGCCTTTATAGATAGGGAAATGAATTTTGAGATCAGTGACGTTCAATAACGCTGAGTCCTGATGAGGTGTTGCGTGATAAGCCTCAACGGATGAGGTTGTTTGTTTCGCCGTCATATTAACTTGGTATTCAGATCCATTTTCTTTACTGAAGAGGTGACACTTAACCCGATGGCCAGGTATTATTTCGATCCAATCGGGTACTGTCTGGCGGCATAGTTCCCAAGCATGATCACAGCGCTCTGCAAAACGACAGCCTTGAAATACTTGTGACATGGGAGGGACATTTCCGTTTATTACAGCGAGACCTTGATTGCGCTTGGCTCTTTCTGGTAAAGCGGCAAATAATTTCTGTGAATAAGGATGGGCAGGCTGCTGAAAAAATTCTTCACATGTTGCAGTCTCGATAATTTCTCCCGCGTACATGACGGCAATACGATGCGCCATTTCAGCAACAACGCCTAAGTCATGAGTTATCAGCAGAATCGCCATATGGGTGCGTTGCTGGAGGTCGCGCATGAGATCAAGTACCTGTGCTTGAATCGTGACATCCAATGCAGTAGTAGGTTCATCTGCGATAAGTAGCTCAGGCTCACCAGCGAGTGCCATGGCGATCATCACGCGCTGTTTCATTCCGCCAGAAAACTGAAATGGGAATTCAGTCATGCGGCGCGAGGCATCTGGGATGCCTACTTGCTGCAATAAATCCAGAATGCGTTTTTGTGGGTTAGTGTGATGCAAATTAAAGTGTTGTTTCAATATTTCTTCAATTTGTGATGAGATGGTCATGACTGGATTCAGGCTAAGCATCGGTTCCTGGAAAATCATGCTGATGCGCTTACCCCGCACTTTCCGCATATCAGTTTCCGGTAAAAGTAGTAAATCATTGCCGTCAATCTTGATATGGCCTTCAATAATTTCTGCTGTTTCCGGTAACAGGCGCATGATGGAAAGAGCTGTCATGGATTTACCGCAACCGGATTCTCCTAGTAAGGCGAATGTTTCGCCTTTAAAAATTTTTAATTCCAGCCCATCTACTGCATGAATGGGTGCTGAGTCAGTATTCAGAATCGTTTTGAGTTTCGCAATTTCCAGCAGCGGCATCATGGGTGTACTTTGTTGTCTTTTGCTTCAGGAGAGATAGCGGCAGAAGCTGGTCGGGATGAAAGGGTGTTGGATTGCAACATTTTACCTGGTCGTTGAGATGACCTCCCGACTCTTTCTGATAATGTTCTAATGCGTGGATTAAATGCATTCTGCACTGCATCGGCAAAAAGGTTTGCGCTTAACACCAGTACAAACATGAATCCAAATGCTGCGAGTAGTGTCCACCATACCATTGGTTCCCGTGCCATTTCTAGCCTGGCTGCATTGATCATGGTGCCAAAGCTGATCATGGAAGGATCAACGCCGACGCCTACATAAGAAAGTACAGCTTCTGCCAGCACTAGGCTACTGAAATCCATGACGATAGCGATCAAGACAATATGCATGACGTTGGGGAGGATATGCCGGCTGATAATCCGCCAATGTGAAACTGCGAATGCATGTGCAGCCTGAATGTATTCCATTTCACGCAATTTCAGGGTCTCTCCACGCAACAGCCGGCACAAACCTGTCCAGCTGGTGATACCAAGTATGATACAAAGAAATAATAAGCGTAGATCAGCGCGCGCTGAAATAGTTTCAAACATTTCTGGATGGGTTTCGACGTATACCTGCATCATCAAAACTGCAGCAGCAATGAGTAGAACGCTGGGAATCGAGCTTAATGTCGTGTAGGTATACTGGATAATATCGTCTACCCAACCGCGGAAGTAACCGGCAGTGATCCCCAATAACAGAGCGAAAGGGAGCATGATGAGGGTAGTCAATGTGCCAATCACGAGCCCAGTGCGAATGCTCTTGAGTGATTGATACAGCACATCCTGTCCTACCTTGTCGGTCCCTAGCACATGGTAATGGGTGGATAGGGCAACAACGATGCCTAGCAAAACGAGGATCAGCCCAAGCGTAATCATTATGACGTGCCAGGGTGTTTCAGTAGTGCCACTCCAAATTTCAGATTGCATTTGTAGAAAACTTATCTTATGCCACCTGGCTAATAGCATACCCAAGCTAATCACGATTACACTCCAGGTCAATAATCCCCATGCCGCACCGCTGATTGATCGCTCTGTAATATCACTTATTCGCTGAACCTCGGGATCCTCTAGGTGGGCACCGCCGAACGTCAGCCTGGTAAATTCCCGTACTTGACCGCCATCAGGCAATTCCACGGTTTCTTTTGCATAAAGATGGGCTGAAAGAGGTGCTGAATAAGTTTTTTCCACACGAGTACGTAACGGCGTCGCGATGATATCAAAAAGACTCAATACTTCTACGCTGTATATCTTTTCACCCAGATTATCGCTGGCTTTGTCTAAAGCGGGGCGGAAATGGATGGTATCGAGCAGTCCGATCAGGATAAAAAAAAACAGAACAGTCAGAGCCGCCATACCACTTGCGCTATGTGTTACCCGTCGCCACGGCGTTAGCAAGTGCGTGTGACGCTGCATGTGCCAGCCAATTGCAATCACAGCAGCTACGAGTAAATAAGCTAGCGCATCAGTCCAAAAAATAACCGGGTCGAAGGGCATGATAATTTAAATTTGCTATGATTATCAAAAGTAGTTAAATGAATATTGTAGTGCAATTTACTTGCTGGTTTCACATTGCGGACATAACTATTTCTGCTAGAGGAAAGTTAGGTAAGTAGGCAGAAAATATTTCAGCTGATAAGATTGAGTCTTGTATAGATTTGCAAATTATTCAGAGAAGAGGAATTTGATTTTTAATTCATACTTAATTTTAAAATATGAGCGATAGATTAATCATAGCGCAGTCGAGAGGGTCGACACTTGATCTTTTGCTTCCAATGGCTAATCGGCATGGTCTTATTGCTGGGGCGACTGGCACAGGTAAGACGGTGACTTTACAGGCTCTGGCAGAGCGATTCTCCCGCGCTGGTATTCCTGTGTTCATGGCAGATATCAAAGGCGATCTATCAGGACTGAGTCAGGCTGGCGGAGGTAACGTAAAAGTTGAAGCGCGAGCTAAGGAACTCGGTTTAGTACCAATCGAATATGCTGATAATCCAGTTGTTTATTGGGATGTTTTTGGCCAGAAAGGGCATCCCCTTCGCGCTACGATTTCAGATTTGGGGCCTCTGCTACTTTCGCGCATACTTAACCTTAATGATATCCAAACGGGGGTATTAACCGCGGTCTTCAAAGTTGCGGATGATCAGGGTTGGTTATTACTAGATCTGAAAGATTTGCGTGCCATGCTGCAGTATGTTTCGCAGAATGCTCAAAAGCTGGCGGCTCAATATGGCAATATCTCAGCCGCATCTGTAGGCGCTATCCAGCGAGGATTATTGCAATTAGAACATGAAGGGGGCGAGCATCTCTTTGGAGAGCCGATGCTGAATTTTATAGACCTCTTGCAAACTGATGCAAATGGACGGGGAGCGATCAATATTTTGTCAGCCGAGACTCTGCATAATACGCCACGTCTTTATGCTACTTTATTACTCTGGCTGCTTTCAGAGCTATATGAGAATCTTCCTGAAGTGGGGGATCTCGATCAACCTAAGCTGGTATTTTTCTTCGATGAGGCCCATTTATTATTCAGCGATGCGCCTAAAGTGTTGTTAAACAAAATCGAGCAGGTAGTGCGATTGATTCGCTCGAAAGCAGTAGGCATTTATTTTGTTAGCCAGAATCCACTGGATATTCCTGCCGTAGTACTTGGACAGCTTGGAAATCGTATTCAGCATGCATTGCGGGCATTTACTCCTAATGATCAAAAAGTGGTTAAATCTGCTGCACAAACATTCCGTCCCAATCCTCACATTGATGTCGAAGCGGCGATTACTGAGCTAGCAGTGGGTGATGCTTTGATTTCTTTTCTGGATGAGAAAGGACGCCCTCATCCAGTTGAAATAGGCAAAATTTTTCCACCCATGAGTCGTCTCGGTCCTATAACGGATCAGGAGCGACAGAAAATAATTCGTAATTCAGGCTTTTTTGGATACTATGAGGAAGCTATTGATCGCGAGTCAGCCTATGAAATTCTGAAAGATCAAGCCGAAAAGAAAACTGGCAAGGAAATGCAGCCAGAAAGCGATCTTGGATTTGACTGGCGTGACATACTTGGCAAGAAAGAGGCCACCAAGCGTTCTGGGCACCAACCTCAGGGAATCATAGAATCAATGGCGAGAAGTGCTGCCCGAACCGTGGGCACTGAGATTGGTCGACAGATTATGCGTGGAATACTTGGCTCCATACTGGGTAAGAATCGTCGCTGATTGCAAAATATATTGGTGTGATGGACTCCTAAAGGGGTTACCGGTAGCTATGTTTTGCTGCCGTAATTGTTTTTTCAAATAAAAAAGGGCACCGATAGTGCCCTTTTTGTTTTGCTATAGACTTGTTTAGAAGTCGTGGCGTAAGCCTACTGTGTAAACATTGCGGTCTGCATCTTGTCCAATCGTGGCAAGATTCTTGTCTTTTACCCAGACACGCTGATAACCACCAAACAGACTGGAACGTCTGCTCAGGCTATGAATGACACCGGCAGTAATGTTCTCCATATCTTTCGATTGGAGCAATCCTGTGTTATTGGCATGACCCATACCACCTTGTGCGATAAGCATGGTATTGCCGATTGTGTAATCGATACCTGCGAACCAGAGATAACCATCGCCATTGGCATGCATAGCCGAGTTACATTGACCACGTCCTCCATCTGCGCTTTGTGAAGGAAGGGCTGGATTAAAGGATCCAAAAGCAGCAGCTTGAGTACAACTTGCAGCGCCACCAAAAGGATTGGCGTTGTTGACCCATTCATATTGTCCGCGTACTCGCAGGTCAGCAAAGGATAGCAACGCACCACCGCGCCAGATTTCCTCGTCATCCTTTACTCCGAATGTTCCTTTCATCCGATCGCTGACGTTGTCACGTGAATAACCGCCAAAAACGTTGACACCAAGCGCATCGAACTGGCCGCTATATTTACCTGCAACCTGAAAATCCCACTCACCGTCTTCGCCGCCACTGTTACTACGATTACCTCCAACTCCCGTTAGAAGTTGTGTAGTAGGATCGAGCTTGTTAGCATCGCCCGGCATCAACAAAGCTGACATTTGAAACCCTTCAACTACAGGTGAATCGTAGCGTGCTGAACTGTTGGCAAAGCTGTTGTCACCTGATCCTAAACCATTTTCTGATGCCACCATTAGACCACCACTACCATTAGCATGGAGACTGGTATAGGCAAAAGGATCAATCGTGTGACCACCTGCAAAATCCTTGAAGGGCGATTGAACTCGACCAAATTTCACTTCACCCCATTGATTGCTGCCAAGACCGACCCATTGTTCCCGTGAGCTTTGCGTAGAGCCAGAACCTGGATTAAATCCGAATTCAACACGACCCAATGCTCTGAAGCCCATTCCAAGATCTTCTGCAACTTGCAGACCCCAGCGTGATTGGGCTGCATCGTCAAGTACGCCTGTTTGAGCGCCATGGCCCTTAACATCAACTGTGGCATACTCAGCTTGAATTCGACCAAAAATGGTGACATGAGTGCCTTGTGCTGAGGCAATCAGTGGAGCTGCAAGCGCTCCAGCTATTCCCAGCGCGATTAGTTTCTTTTTCATGTGAAACTCTCCTTTAAAATTAAAAAGACGGGGATCGTCATGCTTAAAATCTATTAAACTTTGTTTTTATCGAACTTTTCATTATCCAGACCTTCCGAACTGGAAAGGTTAGGTAAATTGTGCCCAACATAAATTAGGGGCGCAACAAAAAACAATTAAATTTTCGATTTTAAGCAACATTATGTTGCTTTTGTGCAACAAAAAATTATTTTGTAAAATTGTTTTAGAAAAAATATTTAAAAACAACTTTATTTCCTTGTTTATTGCATTAAGTAGTATCCTGATCCAATATAAAAATTAAACCATCAATCTAAGCAATAACAATTGATTCCTAAAAACTTATAAGGACTTCCCCATAATTACAAGGTGAATTTCCATCCGATAAAACATATTCTTGGTAATCCCATGTTTATGCACAGCCAACAAGTGGGCAGGGCTGCGCTCTGGTTTCGATTATGCCATTTGTTTAAAGTTAAGAACCGCAGTTGAGCGCTGGATTGGAGAGTTAATCTTATGACATATAGAGGTATTCTCTAAATTTTCTCCTTAACCAGAAAATGAGGTTGCTACGGGGTGCATTATATGTTGCTTTCTAGGCGCGAATGCGACGTTGTTCTTCGTTGCAAGGGGCAGCCCTACAACCTCATCGCGCCTTGCGTCGCACCTGTACCACCACACGCTCCCTTCCGGCTAACAGCAGTTTTTAGGATAGTTTGTTTTTTCATAATGTGTAAGAAATCTCAGGGTTGTTTACAGAGAGGTTGATTAAAATAAAGTTGGAGTATTTCATAAGGAGTTGAGTTATTCAAACTCTTGTGTGGTTTGACAGTGTTATAAAAGTTAATAAAGCGGCCGGGTTGGATTTGCCGGTCGGTGCAGTCTTTAAAGTTAGTCATGTCATGCCACATCTGCATGAGGGTGCGGATAGCGCGTTCAGCTTTGCCGTTGGTTTGGGGTCGATTGACTCGAGTGAATTTCTGGCCGATGCCGTGGGCTTTGCAGGCTTTAACAAAAGCATGACTGTCAGTGCCTTTATATTCCTTGCCATTATCAGAATAAGCGTAATTGATCTGGTAAGGACATTGGGCGATGACGGTTTCGGTAAGGAACCAGGCTGCGCTATTCCGGGTTTTATCGGGCAAGATGGCTGCATAGAGTTCTCGGGAGAAGTCGTCAATCGCGACAAACAGGTATTCCCCGGGTTGGGTAGGTGATTGGCCTTTGAGCAAAGGCAGGCGTTTAGTATCGAAATGCATGAGTTCGCCGGGATAAGACTTGTTATAACGCTTTGCCTCGCATTTCAAGCGCTCCCGGATGGACTGCTCGACTTTGGCTAAGCGTTTGAGGCCATATTGGATTGTTTTAAAACGTTGATTGGTACTGTCGCGAGGAAAAAACTCCTTGCGCCTCGCCCGCTTGAGAACGGCGTAAATCGTGGGTCTTGAGACTCGAAAGCGTTCGGCAAGTTGAGACACTTGCCAGCAGCGAGTTAGGTCAAAGCTGCCACAGCTCCTGACGGTCAAGTGGCGTGAGTCTTATATGTTTGTGCATGTTCATTTACAGTATTCTCCGGAATACTGTAAACAACGCTAGAAATTCTTAGAGCCTGTTCAAAGTCTTTTGGTTTGACGGAAAAAGTGTGATACTTGCAGGATGAGAACACGTTATCCAAGCGATATCAGTCGCGAACAGTTCGAGCAGATCCGCTCGCTGCTGGAAAGTGCGCGCAAGAAGACCAGTCCGCGTCGAATCGATTTATATGAAGTATTTTGTGCGGTGTTGTATTTACTCAAGAGTGGTTGCCAGTGGCGCATGTTGCCAAGCGAATTTCCGAAGTGGCGTACGGTCCATTCGTACTTTGCTATTTGGAGCGAGCCGGATAAAGATGGAGTGAGCCTGCTGGAGCAGGCACTTAAAAAATCAGGTTGGCGCGGCCCGTATGAGACAGGGGCGCAACGCCTGCACGTCCTATTTGATCATAGACGCGCAGAGTGTGAAGAACACGGATACGGCGAACCAAAAGGGTTATGACGCGGGCAAGAAGGTTTCGGGTATCAAACGCCATATTGCGGTGGATACGCAGGGGTTGCCACATGCAATCGCAATCACTACGGCGGAGGTCACTGATCGCAAGGGAGCGTTGCAGGCGATGGATCGGTGTAAGACGAACCTGGATAGAGTGCAAAGTGTATTGGCTGACGGCGGTTATGTGGGACAACCGTTCGCTGAAGCAGTGAAGACCACCATTGGCGCAACTGTGCAGATTGCCCGGCGCAGTCAATTACACATGTTTTCTGTGATGCCGAAACGCCGGGTGGTAGAACGCTCTTTCGCATGGTTGGAAAAATGCCGGCGGCTATGGAAAAATTGTGAACGCAAGCTCAACACTAGCCTACAGTTCGTCCATCTTGCTTTCTTGGCATTGTTACTACAAAGACTTTGAACAGGCTCTTACACATAATTTCATTAATCTTGCTTTTAGGCAGCTTGTTACGATTTCTTCACAAATTCTGGGAATTTGGCGAAATAGAGTCGTGCATGATGCAAGCTGAAGTGCTCGGTTTAGGTTTGAAAGAAAGGCGCAAATGAATAATTTGTTCTCCTTTCAATACGGCACGACAAGCAGGAGTTAGACGCAATGAACGATGATATGTGTTGTTCCATGCGAGATATCCAATTGCTGTTAATTGCCGAAAAACTGCACGCCATGCTCCTTCATTAAGCTCTTTGCCGATACCAAAAGTGCTGATTTTGTCATGTCCCCACTTGCTTATGTTTTCATTATGATTGCCACGTAACACGTCAATCAAATATTCTGGATCGAAGCGCTGGCCGGTACGATAAACGCAGGATAGTACTTTTTGTGCCGCGATTGTTCCGTCCCTGACCCTCGGCGAGCGATAACAAATATCACAGTTGCCACATGCGACAGCGGTCATGGTCTCACCAAAATAATCGAGCAGTAGTGCTCTGCGACAAGTCGTTGCCTCACACAGAGCGAGTAGTGCATCAAGTTTAGCTAAGGCGATATGTTTAAACTTGGGTTGGGCCCCAGACCGTTCAAGCAGGTGCCGCAACTGCACAACATCTCGTGGGCCATAAGCCATCCAGGCATTAGCAACCCCTCCATCACGACCTGCTCGACCGGTTTCCTGATAGTAATTTTCCACGCTTTTTTGGTAGATCCAGGTACGCAACAAAATGGACATCCGGTTTATCAATCCATAAGCCAAAGGCTGTTGTCGCAACTACCATGATACCTTCTCTTCATATAAGAATTTTTCCTGATGTTCCTTGCGTGCTTGGGTACACATGCCAGCATGATAGGGGGGTGCTGAAATGCCATTTTCAGCTAGCCATGCTGATTTTTCCTCAATTTTCTTGCGTGATAGGCAGTAAACGATACCTGCGTGTCCTGCATGTTCAGTGCGAATAAAATTTAATAGTTGTGCACGACCATTTGTCGTCTCGACGATACGGTAATAAACATTGGGGCGATCGAAACTCGAAACAAAAAGTCGTGTATGACCAAGATTAAGTCATTGAATGATTTCTGCACGTGTTATGGGATCCGCTATGGCTGTCAGCGCAATGCGCGGGACATTCGGAAATTTTTCATGCAAAATCGAAAGCTGCATATATTTTCTGGACGGAAATCATGTCCCTATTGAGATATGCAGTGCACTTCATCAATTGCAAATAATGCTAATGGTATGCGCTGCATAAGATGCAGAAATCGGGGAGTAAGTAATCTTTCAGGTGCGACGTATAGTAGATCATATGCGCCCGCAAGCAGATTACGCTCGACGTTAGAGGTCTCCAATTGGGAGAGAGAAGAATTCAGATACGCTGCGTGCACCCCTCTTTTGCGCAAAGTGGCTACTTGATTCTGCATCAGTGCGATTAACGGTGAAACGATGATTGCGACCCCATTGCGCATAAGTGCTGGAATCTGGTAGCACAACGACTTGCCTCCGCCTGTTGGCATCAATACCACACAATCATGTCCACTGGTAATATGAGTGATGATTTCAGCTTGCTGACCACGGAAGTTACTATAGCCGAAAATTTCCTTAAGGATGGTAAGCGCACGAGACATCACTTTGAAAAATCCCGCTAACTTAACCAAAACTGAATAACCAATCGATTCATGCGTAAATACTATTGTCGATTTTTGAAACGATCTATTTCACGCCGGTCACGTTTGGTGGGCCTGCCTTTGGTATAAAATTGCTGTGGCTGAATTTTAATTTGCTCAGCCAGCACTTCTCGTGCTTTACGGCTTGCATCAGTCTCCTGATAGAGTTGCTGTGCCTCTGATGCCGATCCCCGCTTATTGGATAATGCTAACACTTTGATTTCGTATTGATAATGCGCAATCCGAATGGTGAGCATGTCACCAATTGCCACAGTCTTGGCTGGTTTGACCCGCGCACCATTAATGTGTATTTTACCGCGCTCTACTGCTTCTGCTGCTAGAGAGCGCGTCTTAAAAAAGCGTGCGGCATAAAGCCATTTATCAATGCGGAATTTTTCGACATCGTTTTGCGGCATCATTGTTTCGCTATATCAATCAATTCATTGGCGATTATCTGAAAAGTGCCGGCACAATAAGATAAGCTCGTCAAAACGGCAATTCCAATCAGATTGAGTTTTAAGCCGGTGTCTGCCATTTGGGAAATGGTTACGTGCTTAATGGTATATACGACTACGCTCGGCGCTGCAGTTGCTATAGGTAACATAAAAGCACAACTCACCGCCAACCCAATGGGTGCAATTAATAACACCGGATCGATGCTATGGATAGTCACTAGTGCACCGAGTATGGGCAGTAGAGTCACAATAGTAGCAGTATTAGTATTGCTAAGGTCTGTTGACAATTTAAGATAAGTGTTTAATAAGTAGAAGCAAACTCGTACTATTGGGGTCCCTATACCACCAATAAAACGAGTTTGAGATGCCCCGGTTAATGCTCAGTGATGAGTTCTGGTCGAAGCTGGAGAAGATTCTGCTTCAGGAAGCTATTTATAACAAGCGCAATTTGCGCATGACAGTAGAAGGTATGCTATACCGAATGCAGGTTGGTTGCCCATGACGTGACTTACCCGAGGTTTTTGGATGTTGGAATTCCATCTACAAAAGATTTAATGTCTGGTCATCCAGTAGCAAGCGGAGCAGGATTTTCAAAGCGTTGACCATTGATCCGGATTGGGAGTGGAAATTTATTGATGGCAGCTATGTTAAGGCACACCAGCATAGTGCGGGAGCAGTAGATCAAGAAGCCGCAGGCCATCCGGAAAAGCCGTGCGGGCAACACGACGAAGATTCATCTGGTGGTTGATGGTTATGGTTTGCCGGTTGAATTTGAGATTACCGGTGGAGAAGTGAATGATTGCTCTGTAGCAGCGGAGTTGATTGCCAAATTACCTGATGCGCAGGCAATTGTGGCGGATAAGGGTTATGACAGCGAGTGCATACGGGAGCAAATAGTGAAGAAGGGAGCTAGAGCTGTAATACCGGGAAAGTGTAACTCGGTTAAGGGCAACGCAGACATGGATTGGGGTTGATATAAATATCGGCATTTGGTGGAAAACGCCTTTGCCCGATTAAAGCAGTATCGGGCAATAGCAACACGTTACGACAAACAAAAAGAAATTACGAAAGTATGGTAGCTATCGCGTGTGGATATCTGTGGCTACCTATGTGAAATGTCAACAGACCTTAGTAAGTTTTGTCAAAAAAAATCACAAATGCAACAAGTCCCAGCATGAAAATGTCAACTCCAGATTGGTGAGATCGGATATATTGACACTTAATCATCTGGCCAAGCGTGTTTTTTCAATTGCAGCAGCAAGACTTAAGCAGTGCCAAACAGCAAAAGTATTCTCAAGGAATTCTATTTGCACTTTCCCAATCCAGTAAATCTGATGATTTTTCTTATACATGGCTTGATGAAATGATGAATATCAATACCGCCTCCCCACTGCAAATGATTAAGTTCTGGCCTTAATTCTATGCTGATAGCACCGTATAAATAGATACCCTGATGAGCATAAATAAAGATATGGCAACCATACTTGAATAGCAATAGGTAAAGAAGGCAAAATTACAGGATTATTATATAATTAATAAATAATTTGAATTGCAGAACGAATGCTTGTAGTTTGTTGATTAAAAGTCTGTGCTGGATTTTCATTGCTAATATCCTCCTGCATGATATAAACACTCTAGGAATAATATTTCTGAGTATGATTTTAAGCAGTAAGCTTAATGACTATAGGAATTATAGAGATCTGTTCTTTGTTACGTATCAAAGGCATATTGTTTTTATTTCATATTTCACGCTATATACACTTATATAATTTTTTTAATAGCTTTTTCAAAACCATAATGCCTCTCTGGAGATTAAAATGGCGGTAGCTGATGTTTTAAAAAAAATTCAAGACCATGAAGTTAAATTTGTTGATCTGCGTTTTACTGATACTAACGGCAAGGAGCATCATGTAACAGTTCCTGCTCATGCTTTTACTGCAGACAAATTTGAGGATGGACATGCGTTTGATGGATCTTCTATTGGGGGTTGGAAAGGAATTCAGGCTTCAGATATGTTACTCATGCCTGATCCTGATACAGCTACGATGGATCCGTTTATGGATGAAGCGACATTGTTCCTTGCCTGTGATGTGGTTGATCCTTCTGACGGACAAGGTTATATTCGTGATCCCCGTTCATTAGCAAAGCGTGGTGAAGTTTATCTTAAATCTACCGGTGTCGGGGATGTTGCTTATTTTGGTCCAGAGCTTGAATTTTTTATTTTTGATTCTGTACGTTGGCAAACTAGTATGGCAGGGTGTTTTCTAGAAATCGAATCAGAGGAAGCTGCCTGGAGTTCGAAGAAGAAATACGAAAATGGCAATATTGGACATCGGCCTACCATCAAAGGTGGATACTTCCCCGTGCCACCCGTTGATTCGCTCCATGATATTCGTTCTGCGATGTGCCTCGTTCTGGAAGAAATGGGCATCAGTGTTGAGGTCCATCATCATGAAGTCGCCAATGCGGGTCAATGTGAAATTGGTACCCGATTTAATAGTTTAGTAAAGCGTGCAGACTGGAATCAGATGCTCAAATACGTCGTGCACAATGTTGCGCATTCCTATGGTAAAACGGCTACATTTATGCCAAAACCTATCGTGGGTGATAATGGCTCTGGTATGCATGTTCATCAATCAATTTGGAAAGATGGAAAGAACTTGTTCTCGGGAAATGGTTATGCTGGAATGTCTGAAATAGCGCTATATTATATTGGTGGTGTTATCAAGCATGCAAAGGCATTGAATGCGATTACCAATCCAGGCACCAATTCGTACAAAAGACTCGTTGCTGGTTTTGAAGCACCTGTCAATATTGCATATTCTGCTAGCAACCGTTCTGCTGCAGTGCGTATTCCTCATGTCAGCAATCCTAAGCAACGACGTATTGAAATACGTTTTCCTGATCCAATCGCCAATCCCTATCTAGCATTTACTGCATTGTTGATGGCTGGGCTTGATGGTATTCAAAACAAAATTCATCCTGGCGACCCTATGGATAAAAATCTTTATGATCTTCCTCCCGAAGAAGCATCCAAAGTTCCGGGTACTTGTAATTCCTTGGAGGAAGCGCTGGAAAATCTGGATAAAGATCGTGAATTTCTTACTCGGGGTGGTGTATTCTCCAATGATATGATTGATGCTTACATTGCATTAAAGATGGAGGAAGCAATGCTTTATCGGATTAATACGCATCCTGTTGAGTTCTCAATGTATTACAGTTTGTAAATAAAAGTCGAATTTGAGGCGTTTATTATTTTATTGCCTTAGCTTCATTTGATTGAAAATTTAATCAATTTTAATTTTTTTCAGTCGGGAGATTGCTATGGGGCAAAAAAATTTTGCCATTGCTTCAGTGCTGGCAGCTTTATTAAGTATTACGACTCATGCAGCAGGTATTTATAAACTTGTAGATGAAAATGGTCATGTAACCTATACCAATACACCAGTTAGAGGCGGACAGAAGCTCCAGGCTAACTTATCAGAGACCAGAGTAGTCGCAAAAGCTATGACAGCAGTGCCTTTGACTATAGGAGGTTTTCCAAAAGTAACGGATAATCAGCAGAAAAAGCGAGATGTTAATCGCCGTCAAATTCTTGAGAATGAATTGGCTTCAGAAACAAAGCATTTGGTGGAGATACAGCAAGCTTTAAATGAAGCTATAAAAAATTTGAGACAAGCTGCGACTAATAATACCCAATTGTTGCTTGATGCCCATGTTTCTGAAAATGAAAATATAAAGAAGCTTCGCCATCAAATTACCTTGCATGAAAGAAATATCATGGCACTTCGAGCTGAACTGGGAAATCGCTAACCATTGAAAGATCGTGGATGATTGTCTTATGAAGATTGCTAATATTATATTTGTGTTGCTTTCTACATATAGCTTTCCGTGTATTGCCCAGTCAGGAATATACAAGCATGTAAATCAAGACGGTCATACCATTTATTCTGATACTAAAATAAAGGATGCTAGCGAGATTGATTTACCCGAAATAATAGTATTGCCAGCAGGTCGTCATGGTCCAGCAAGCTTAGCTATAAAAAAAGGTGCACCTCTGCCCGAGTCCAATGAGGCTACCGCTAAAAAGAGCGATCAAGAGATAAAACAAGCATCTATGACTGAGACAGCTCATCGAAATTCTTCTGATAAAAATGTGAGTCAACTGAGTGATCAGGACCGGATGCACCAAATCATTGAAGAGATAGCTCTTTACGAGGATAGTATCGAAGCGCTTGAAATTAAGCTTTATAATTTAAACGAAGAATATTAAGGATCGTATAGATAGATAACGTTTAAAGATAGAACGATCTTTGTATATAGTATAGCTTCGTTTATTTATTGATTCGATATCTTTCTATTTTGAATCGATATCAGATCAAAGTCTATGGTCTATGAAAGCATTTGAATTCAAAATTCCACCGATTATAATAATAGTACTTATTGGTGTCATCATGTGGTTTGTTGCAGCTCTTGTCCCTCAGTTAGTGCTAACTATTCCTGGGCGAGTCATCATGGCGACTGTTGCTGGCTTTGCCGGCATTGCGTTAATTCTGGCAGGTGCTATAGCGTTCAGAGTGGCAGGAACAACAATCAATCCGATGCAGCCGAGTAAAACATCGTCCATCGTGACTAGGGGCGTCTATAAAATAAGCCGTAATCCTATGTACGTTGGTTTTTTGCTGATACTTTTATCATGGGCATTGTTACTGGCGAATATAGTTTCTTTTGCAGGATTACCTGTCTTTGTTTGGTATATGAATCGTTTTCAGATCATTCCGGAGGAGCAAGCATTGATTGCTAAGTTTGGGGTTGAATATGTTGCTTATGCGAAAAGCGTGCGCAGATGGCTATGAGTTCTGTTTCTTGTTGTCCATTCTCCTAGTAAAGACAGAAAGAGAAGCTCATATTGCTGTAGTGTACAACTTTTGAAGTTTTCTGTTTCTAATTTATCGATAGTGCATGAACGAGCCAATTATCACTTGTTCTAATTGCCACACTGAAATTCGGTTTATTGCATCGCTGATTGCTCCTTTGCTTGCGCAAAAAGATCATGAAATCGCCAAACACGAACTAGAACTGACCATTAGAAACGAATTCAAGAAAATCTGGTGACAGTGCGATCCCAAGCTCGTCGTGAAGTAGAGGAAAGCCTCAAATTGAAGGTTATGGAGAAAGATCACACCATGGCCTCGATGCAGCAGAAATAGGAGAGCTTAAATAGAAAGCCGAACAGGATTTCAAACAAGCTACAAGGAAAAGTGCAGGAATAGAGCTTGAAACGTTGCTGCGTGCCAGATTTCCTCTGGATGCTATTGAACCAGTTCCGAAAGGTGAGTTCGGGAGGATGTATTGCATTACGAGTTTAATTAGAGTGGTTAGCAAAGCCAAAGCGGTGTTTATTTTATGGTGGTCAGAACGAACTCAAAATTGAAGCGATGTTTGGTTGGTAAAATTGCTTGAGGATCAGCGTAATGCAAAAGTGGAAGTATCGATCCTAGTCATTCAAGCATTACCGAAGGAAATCGAAACTTTTGATGTTGTGGAGGGAATTTGGGTGGTGCATACACGTGCGACTACTCTGCGTAGCGACTATTCTGCATCTACGTTACTTTAAATCAGCCTTGCGCGGCAGTCTCAGAAGAGCAGCAGGCCAAGACTGAAATGATTTATCAGTACTTTCACTGGACCACGTTTTCGTCAACGCGTAGCAGCGATCGTGGAGACCTTTAGACGATGCAGGTAGATTTGGATAAAGAGCATAAGTTATCATGAAGCGATGGGCGAAAAACGTGGGGAATAGATTGAGTGGGTAATGAGCGCGATGAGAGGTATGTATAGAGATTTGCAGGATATCGCCGGGAAATCGTTGCAAGAAATTGCAAGTTTGAAGTTTGAAGCCATCAAGATAAAAGAATTAGATCTTTAAACGGTAATTTTTAGTCATTACGGGAATTTGGCTGGCGCAATGGTTGTCAATATGTTTGAGGTGTAATTGATAACATAGAGGGCATTCAGTACATCTTATCTGGATGCGGAAAGAATGGTGCAACTGGATGTTCTTTAATCCAGATTAAAATCACTCATTCATGGAGAAACCGATCATGGAGCAGTCAGCCGAAACCAAGTTCGAATTACCCGATGACGTCATTGCGCTGATCCCTATGCGCAATGTGGTGTTATTTCCACATGTTCTCATGCCGATTGCTGTCGGGCGCGACAAGTCAATCGCCACAATCGAGTATGCACTGCAAACGAATTCCATTATCGGTATCATATTACAACGAGATGCTTCAGTTGATAATCCTGGATTAAATGATCTATGTCTGATTGGCACCATTGCCAGGATTGTACGCCATATCTCTGCGAATGATGGTACGCAGCATATCGTGTGTCAGGGAATAGAACGTTTCCAGATCGAGGAATTAATTGAGGACTACCCTTTTCTAGCTGCTCGGGTTAGCCGTATCGAAGAAACTTCTCAACCATCTACTCAGACTGAAGCACTCGCTGTGCAACTGCGCGAGCGCGCAACCGAAATTTTGTCGTTATTACCAGGAATCCCTGCAGAGCTTGGGCATGCTCTGCAGACGACCCGTGCGCCCACACAACTTGCCGACATTACAGCCAGTTTGCTTGATACAGAAATCAGTGAAAAGCAAGTGCTGCTCGAAACGATTGATATCGAGGAGCGGTTACAAAAAGTTTTGAAACTTTTGTCACACCGGATTGAGGTATTAAGGTTATCGAGAGAAATTAGCGAGCGTACCAAGGAGCAAATGGAAGATCGCGAACGCAAATTTTTATTGCGGGAGCAATTAAAAGCGATTCAGAAAGAATTGGGTGAGAATGGGGACCATGACCAGGAAATTGCCCAACTCGATGAAACTATCACGAAAGCGGGTATGCCCCCTGAGATCGAGGTGCAGACTCGCAAAGAGCTCCATCGGTTGCAGCGTATGCCAACTGCCTCAAGCGAATACTCAATGCTTCATACTTATCTGGAATGGATGACTGAGTTACCTTGGCGATTACCGGAAGAAGCGCCGATTGATCTCAATGTTGCTCGTGAAATTTTAGAAGCTGATCATTTTGGATTGGAGCGCGTCAAGCAACGTATCATCGAGTTTCTAGCAGTTCAGAAATTAAAACCGCACGGTCGAGCACCCATTCTTTGCTTTGTAGGTCCGCCTGGGGTGGGAAAAACTTCGCTCGGTCAAAGTATTGCTCGTGCTCTGCAGCGATCATTCGTTCGAGTGTCGCTCGGAGGTATTCATGATGAAGCGGAAATGCGCGGTCACCGGCGTACTTATGTGGGTGCAATGCCAGGTAATATCGTGCAGAGCATACGTAAGGCAGGTGCGCGCAATTGTGTAATGATGCTCGATGAAATCGATAAGATGACAGTGAGCGCACATGGAGATCCAGCAGCAGCACTGCTTGAGATCCTGGATCCAGAGCAAAACTCGACTTTCCGGGATAATTATCTTGGTGTTCCATTTGATTTAAGTCGCGTGATTTTTATTGCTACTGCCAATGTTATCGATCAGGTTTCTCCACCGGTACGTGACCGCATGGAGATTATTGATCTGCCCGGTTACACACGGGAGGAAAAACTTCAAATCGCGTTACGTTATCTGGTACATCGCCAGCAGGAAGCCAATGGTTTGCAAGCAGATCAATGTGAGCTGACAGTTGCAGCGCTGGATAGCCTCATTGCCAACTATACCCGCGAAGCAGGGGTACGCCAGCTCGAACGTGAGATTGGTCGGATCATGCGTTATACTGCTTTGCGCATTGCAGAAGATGCGCAACTTCAAGTGCGTGTCGATGCATCTGATCTGGATACCATACTCGGCTCGGCTAAATATGAACATGAGACTGCTGCACGTACCAGTTTACCAGGCGTGTCTACTGGGCTGGCATGGACACCAGTAGGTGGTGATATCCTGTTTATTGAAGCTACGCGGGTGAGTGGTAGTGGGCGGCTAATTCTGACAGGGCAGCTTGGTGATGTCATGAAGGAAAGTGCCCAGGCAGCACTAACGCTGGTAAAAGCGCGCGCTAATGAACTGAATATTCCCGTATCAATGTTTGAAGGGATCGATGTGCACTTACACGTCCCGGCAGGAGCTATTCCAAAGGATGGGCCGAGTGCGGGAGTAGCAATGTTTGTTGCGCTTGCCTCATTGTTTACCAATCGACCGGTACATCATGAAGTTGCGATGACAGGTGAAATTAGCTTGCGTGGACTGGTGTTGCCAGTTGGGGGCATCAAGGAGAAGGTACTTGCTGCGCAAAGAGCGGGTTTGCAAACAGTACTCCTGCCGGTACGTAATCAGAAAGATTTGCGTGATGTGCCAGAAACAGCAAAATCAGCCATGCAGTTTATTTATTTGGAAACAGCTGATGACGCGGTTCAGGCAGCATTATGTCAGCCGAACTATTCCACTGTGCCAGAATTCAAACTTGTTTGAACCTGAAGCCGATTTTAGTTTGAATGAAGGTATTTCATGCCTTGGACTACTGAGCATTACCCGCCAGCTATGCAAAATTTACCGCTGGTCAGTTCGGCTGAAAGCCATTGACATTGCCAATGCTTTATTGGCTGAAGGGATGGAGGAGGGGCGTGCAATCCGTATTGCTATTGCCAAGGCTAAACAATGGTTTGATCACGACTCTAATCGATCCGGTTGAACAGAAAGTATGAGCAGTTTGCAGTTACTGCTAGCTGAGAAAAGCTGGAACTTTTACCGCGGGATCTGCTTCAATATAGTTCATATTTTCTGAGGTAGTGAAGTACTTTTGTTTGCTTAACCTGAAACGATACTGAAAATTGTTAAGGCCTTTGCACAACACTGAAAATTTTGCTGTTGTGGGAGAAAATTTCCAGATGATAGTTTTACCCGTTTTTTTGTGGGGGGTTGAAAGTATTCTCCTTTCAGTTCATCCTAAAGGTTTTCCTGCGGATTTAATCCAGATGAATACAGTGGCGGGAATAGTAAAATACCTCTACTCTGGCACTTCGATGCCATTTAGGTAGCGGGTATCCATTCCATTATTATCACAACAGCTTGATCTTGATTTTGCTTAATTAAGTGGGGCAATAGTGAATGCATATTAACAGTAACGTGAGTTCGACATAAGAAAAGCTGTAAAAGGAACCTGAATTCCTTATGATGAAGTAGTTTTGGAAAAGAATTTCATCATGAGAGGAGTCAGATTCCAATGGATACTATAACGATTTTTTGTGCGAATGACGACTTTTGTAAAGAGTTTGAGCCGCGTTGGGAGAAGCGCTTATTAGAGTCGTCGCTGAAACGGCGTCGGCGGCAAGGAGCATTGTGTCTAAGCGAAGTCATGACCATCATGGTGGGGTTTCATCTATCCGGTTATCGGACATTTAAGCACTATTACCTGAATTACGTGTTGAGGTATCAGCGGTATTATTTTCCAGGGTTGGTGAGCTACAACCGCTTTGTGGAGTTGCTGCAAGATAGCCTGGTGCCTTTGTGCTGTTTTCTGACCAGCCGCTTTGGGCAATGCAGTGGGATCAGCTTCATTGATTCGACTAAGATCAGTGTGTGCCACAATCGCCGCATTGGGTCGCATAAAGTAATGGCAGAGTTTGCTGCCCGGGGAAAGACCAGTGTGGACTGGTTTTATGGGTTCAAGTTGCACCTGGTCATCAATGACCAAGGAGAATTGCCGGGAGTCAAAATCACGGCGGGCAATGTGGATGACCGTGATGCCGTACCGGAACTGGCTCGTTCCTTGTTTGGAAAACTCTTTGGTGATCGGGGCTATATCTCGCAGCCACTCTTTGAGCAACTCCGGGAGCAAGGTGTGCAGCTCGTTACCAAGGTACGCAAGAACATGAAAAACAAGCTGTTGCCGCTGTTTGACAAGCTGCTGTTACGTAAACGCTCCATTATTGAGACCGTCAATGACCAATTGAAGAATATCTCGCAAATCGAGCATTCCCGCCATCGCAGCTCATTTTTCGCGAGAAGAAACCCTCGCTTAATATCAGACTCCCTCAAGCTCTTCCAATCGTGATGTGATGATTCTTATGTCGAACTCACGTTAACAGTACAAAATCGCTACATTAACGCTAAAGCTCAGAATTTCCAAATAGCTTCTCAATCTAAGCTGGAAAAAATCTCTTCTTGTTATTACAACACTCGGCAAAATATTTTTTATATGAAAAAGGATATGTCTGCTTATGCTTCTTATACCCTGCTGCCCTCACGCGGATGGTGGGTGATCATGGCAGTCGTTGTGGGCATAGCCTGCTATGTCGCACAGGTGTTTTTCACCCTGCCCGATATTCGTTCCCTTCGGGCAACAAATCCTGCGTCGACCGCATTTATCGATATGCGTGCCGCTGAGGCACAGCAGAAGGGCATAATAAAGCGACACATTCAGTACTGGGTTCCATACGAACAGATATCTCCTCATCTGAAACACGCGGTACTCGCGGCGCAGGACGCCACTTTTTTTTCGCGTGAAGGGATCGACTTCGGCAAGCTGCTTAACTACGTTGAAATGAACTGGAAGAAAAAGGAACTGACGAACCAGGGTGGTATCACCCTTACTCAGCAGTTAGCCAAGAACCTTTATTCTTCGTCTTCGGAAAATCAATTCTTCAAGTTGCGTGAGCTTCTCATCGTCCAACAGCTCGAAACTGAGCTTAGCAAGCATCGTATTTTTGAAATCTACCTGAATGTAATTGAGTGGGGCGATGGTATTTGGGGCGCAGAAGCCGCAGCCAGGATGTATTTCAGAATCCCTGCATCGAAACTGAACCGAGAACAGGCGGCTTTGCTAGCCGCAGCTATTGCCAATTCAAGGCTCCCTGCCAATCCATCGAAAAGACTGTTGCGTCGCCAGCAATTCATCCTCGATCACATGGATAATGTAGAACTGCCATAGCCATAGCCTAGCCCAGAGGCACGATATACCCTGAAACCACACGTGAATTGATACCCAGACCAAAGTGGCATAAAGAAGAGGTCCGCGTCGATTCTCCTTCATAAAATTACAAATTAATAAGGTCGTCTATCAGGTAGCATACGTAGTCGCGATAAAAGAAGATCAATGACGTCTGAGATGACCAGTTTGTCAATGTTGCAACGTATATTGTCGAGGGAAGGTGTTCAACGCTTTCGAACCATACCAATAGGACAAAAGGCTGTATATATTGATCTTCCAGTACAACGGCTAGAATATTTCGAATGCTGGTCAGTGCGTCTACAAAGTAATATTCCGGAAATCACGCTGGTATTCGACCATTTTCATACCACCAAGTTGTTCAATGAGAAACTGACAAAACTGCGTCATGATCTGCAACGAGAGGCAAAAATTGGGCTGGATAAACCCGTTTTGATAGGCATGCTTTGGCTGCTGCTCAAGAACCCTGATACTCAGAAAGCACTTTGATAAGTGGGTAAAAAAGTAGCTGCTTCTAATATTAACATGCTCCAAGCAATTCTCTAAAACCATTGCTGCTCATTGGTCAGGCATTCTTGCCTATTTCGACTGCATCTTCTGTTCAAACCGTCATTTACCTGTCGTCGCTTTAGCCGTTTATTTGGCTAACAGGGAAGTTATATAGGAGTCTTTTGTTTTTAATGTTTGATTAAGATCAATGTTTCACATAGTTATAACGGGTACTATCTTAATCGTAGTGTAAAAAAACAATTTTAATTATCTGCTTACGTTAAAGGAATTTTACATGAGAGTTCAATACATAGCTGCAATGATAACGGTATTAGTGTTAGTTGGTTGTGGCAAGCCATCAGCACCAGAGACACCTGATCCTTCGACCTATGGGAAAACTATTCAGCCTTTCCATCAAATACCAGCAGATGCTCAGGAAGGTGGAGGTAAAACCAGATCCACAGAAGAGAAATCAAATTACTAAAGATTCATGAGTGTTCTATAGTTTCAGGTCTTGTACGAGACTGAGGCTATAGAACACAGTTGTTGTCTTTCTTGGCTGTTGAAGCTAATTTCCTCGCATGAACATCTTGTCAAGCTCTGCCAAACTAATTGCGAACCAAGTTGGTCTACCATGATTGCATTGATCGGAGCGTTCGGTTGCTTCCATTTCGCGCAGCAGTGCATTCATTTCGGGGATCGTTAATTGACGATTGGCACGGACAGAGCCATGGCAAGCCATGGTAGCTAGGAGTTCGTTACGTCTACTGGTTAATATCTGACTGCCTCCAAACTCACGAATTTCAGCTAACACATCGCGTGCGAGCTTGACTATGTCGGCATCTTTCAGCACTACTGGGACTGCTCGTATAATTAACGAGGTGGGAGAAAGAATAGCTATTTCAAAACCTAGCTCATTTAAAACAGCATAATTGTCTTCGACTGTGGCGACATCTAATCGATCAGCCTGAAAGGTAACTGGAATTAACAGTGGTTGCATGGATAATGAACGTTGATCAAGCGCTGATTTGAGTTTTTCATAAACCACGCGCTCATGAGCAGCATGCATATCTACAATGATTAGACCTTGCTCATTTTGTGCCAGGATATAAACCCCTAGCAGTTGTCCTAATGCAAAGCCTAGCGGTGAAATTGGCTGCGTGGGCTGAATGGGTGGATTACCAGAATCCATTTTCAACAAATCCGGTTTGTCACCGTATAACGTTGGATAAAAAGCTGAGGGTTGTGCAACAGTTGTAAGCGGTAAATTTACCTGTCGTGAATAGCTTACTGGAAGACGTTCAGAGTTTTGGGTTACTTGAGTAACGATGGCAGAGGGTATTTGAGAATCCGTTTGGCGGTGAGGTGAGGCCAATACTTTGTTGATACTGTGGAAAACAAATTGATGCACAGCTCGCGCATCACGGAAACGCACTTCTGCTTTGGCTGGATGCACGTTAACGTCTACGTTTTGAGGATTGATTTGAAGATACAGCACAAAAGCAGGATGTCGATCCAGATGTAGTACATCGCGATAGGCTTCACGTAAAGCATGAGAAATCAGTTTATCCCTGACAAAACGACCGTTGACAAAAAAATATTGCAAGTCGCGAGCTGAACGCGAATAAGTTGGCAATGCGACCATGCCTTGCAAGCTGACATCATTTGCCTGCTCGGAAACCAGCACGGCAGTTTGGCCAAATTCTTTTCCTAGAACAGCTGTAATGCGCTGAATGGTATCTACCGCATATAAGTGATTTCGTGTCTTATTATTGTGTTGTAAATTGAATGCAATATGGGTATGGGAAAGAGCGATACGCCGGAATACTTCTTCACAATGTGCAAATTCAGTGGTTTCGGTTTTCAGAAACTTACGACGTGCTGGTAAATTAAAAAAAAGATCACGCACTTCCAGAGTAGTACCAACGCCACGTGCTGTTGGTTTCGGACCGGTAACTTGTCCTCCTTCAGCCTGAATATGCCAGGCATGTTTGTCGCCTGATTGATAACTCGTTAACAATAATCGAGAGACAGCTCCGATACTGGCGAGTGCTTCGCCACGAAAACCTAGACTGACTAATTTGTGTAAATCTTCCTGGGCGCTGATTTTGCTTGTTGCGTGGCGTGCTAACGCAAGAGGCAGGTCGCTTCCGGAAATTCCTTTTCCATTGTCAACTACACGGATCAGGTTAAGACCGCCTTGCATAATTTGGACAGTAATTTCTGTTGCGCCAGCATCTATACTGTTTTCCAGGATTTCTTTCAGTACCGAGGCAGGTCGCTCGATTACTTCTCCTGCAGCGATCTGATTGATGAGCACATCCGGAAGCAACTTGATTGCATTCATATGAAAATAAAATGAGTTTTCATGGTCATTATTTTGCCTTAAAGTTATGATACTCTTGAGAAGAAATCACATACTAATTTTACTGAAATTGATAAGGCAAGGAATTTCTAGGTTGAAATCGTAGAATCTTCTATTAAGAAATGGAAGTTTATAGCCAGAACTGTTAAGTGTTACTCAGGAAACAACGTAGTTATTGTCTAAATATTCAGTTAATACTATTCTGATGGTTGACTATTACTTGATACCAACATAGGAGCGCCATGACACAAGATGAACAAAAGCGTGCGGCTGCACAGGCCGCTATTCAATATGTCCCCATTGGGGCTGTAATTGGGGTTGGAACCGGGTCTACTGCAAACTATTTTGTCGATGAGCTTGCTAAAATAAAACATAAAATTAAAGGTGCAGTTGCCAGCTCTGAGGCAACTGCACAACGTTTGCACAAGCATGGAATAGACGTATTAGATCTTAACACGATTACAGATTTACCTGTTTACGTAGATGGCGCAGACGAAATTACCAAGCATTTGCATATGATCAAAGGTGGCGGCGGTGCTTTGACCCGAGAAAAAATTGTTGCAGCTGTAGCCAGAAAATTCATATGCATCACCGACCAGAGTAAATTAGTCAATATCTTGGGTGCATTTCCACTCCCAGTAGAAGTCATTCCAATGGCGCGTAGTTACGTGGCTCGTGAAATTACCTTACTAGGCGGTCATCCAGCGCTGCGTCAGGGATTTATTACAGATAATGGCAACGCTATTCTGGATATACATGGTCTACAAATCCTGAATCCGGTTGAGCTGGAAACGACGCTTAACCACATAACGGGGGTCGTCACTAACGGATTGTTTGCCAGAAAAGGTGCTGATATTTTGTTGCTAGGCACAGACACCGGTGTTGAAACAATCACTATTTGATAGTTTAGACCGATAATAAAAATCTCATTGACTATATAAAATAATAGTTCCATCTGACTTGGCTGAGGGTAAGATATGGCTAGTAAAGAACACATTTCAAAAAGATTTGATGCGGATCTTGAAGAAGTGCGCACCCGTGTGTTACAAATGGGGGGGTTTGTTGAAGAACAAATTGAACGGGCAATAGATGCCTTAACAGAAGGCAATGAAACCCTCATTGAGCAGGTAATTGACAATGACCATCGTGTCAATTCCATGGAAGTATCCATCGATGAGATATGTAGTCAGATTATCGCACGTAGACAGCCAACAGCGAGTGATTTACGCATGATCATGACTGTCATCAAGACGATCACTGACTTGGAACGAATCGGTGATGAGGCTGCAAAAATCGCTCGCATGGCGCGGCTCATTTATGCAACTGATCGCTTACTTGCTCCACGTTTTGTAGAAATTAAACACGTCGCTCAAATTGCTTCTGGCATGTTGCACCAGGCGCTGGATGCTTTTGCCCGCTTGGATCTGAATGCTGCTGCACATATCGTGCGCCAGGACGAGTTGGTTGATGAAGAATTTCGCGCTATTCTTCGGCAGCTTATAACGTTTATGATGGAAGATCCTCGTAAAATTTCTACTTCACTGGAAATTCTTTTTGTGGCAAAAGCAATCGAACGTATCGGTGATCACGCAAAAAACATGTCTGAATATGTGGTTTACATGGTTAAAGGCAAGGATGTTCGCCATGTTACCGCTGAGGAAATTGAGCGCGAAGTAAGAGGTGAATAAATGATTTATGTGATTTTAGCCATGTCTAACATTTAGGCATAAGGTTATGCGCGAATATTCCACACTTGCTGCAGTTGATCTTGGCTCCAATAGCTTCCACCTCCAAGTGGCGCGTGTGGTGGGCAAACAGCTTTATCCATTAGATAGTCTAAAAGAAATGGTTCAGCTGGCTGCCGGACTTACGCGCGACAGAAAACTGGACGAAGCATGCCAAACGCGTGCCTTGGATTGTTTAAAACGCTTTAGTGAACGGTTACGGGGTTTTCCGACCCATGCTGTGCGTGTGGTTGGTACAAACTCACTTCGCGTTGCCAAAAATGCTGCAGAGTTCCTGGTAAAAGCTGAGGCTGTATTGGGATTTCCAATCGAAATCATTGCCGGCCATGAAGAAGCACGCCTTATTTATCTGGGAGTCGCACACAGCCTGCCAGCTTCCGATAATAATCGGCTTATCATCGATATCGGCGGTGGTTCTACCGAATTTATTATTGGCACCCGCCTGGAACCCAATAAACTGGAAAGCCTTTATATGGGTTGTGTCAGCCATAGTTTGCGCTTTTTCCCGGATGGAAAGATTAGCAAGGGTGCCATGAAACGGGCTGAGCTTGCAGCGCAAACTGAAATACAGAGTATTACAACAGAATTCTCAGCTGATCAATGGCAAGAGGTTTATGGATCTTCGGGAACAGCACGTGCATTAGGCCGTATTCTTAGATTGAATAACTTTGGTGATGATAATAAAAGAGAAGGGATCACGCTAGCAGGTTTGGAAACATTTCGTGAATACCTTCTTAAAGTGGGTGACATTAGGAAGATTGTAATCGCCGGTTTACATCCTGATCGAGCACCTGTGATTGCGGGTGGCTTTGCAATCATGTATGCTGCATTCAAGGAACTAAGTATCCCGCATATGCTTCTTACGACTGGTGCACTGCGTCAAGGGGTGCTCTACGATAAGCTCGGCCGCTTTCATAATGAAGATATGCGAGAAGTATCCGTGCGGCAGTTCATGCAACGTTACCGTGTTGATCCTGCCCAAGCAGCACGCATAGAATCACTGTCCTTAACACTGGGAAAGCAACTCTTGGCTAATTATCCTGATGAGGAAACAGTAGAAGATGCCTTGCGTTTATTGTCCTGGGCAGCATACCTACATGAGGTCGGAATTTCAGTAGCCCACTCTGGCTATCATAAACATTCTGCCTATATACTCGGGAATGCAGATATACCTGGTTTCTCTAAAATGGAGCAGATGCAACTCAGTCAACTTGTGCTCGCTCATCAGGGATCTCTGACCAAAGTGAATGATTTTCTGATCAATCCTATTAGCTTAGCTCAATCCATAGCGCTGCGCTTAGCGACAATTTTCTACCGCAGCCGCACGAATATCGAGTTACCCTCAATGAAAATGCAAGCAGGTAGTGGAGCCTGTAAGCTGTTTATTTCGCAAGCATGGTTAGAGTGCAATCCGTTAACTGAAACTTTGCTAAATGCTGAAATTGATGCTTGGGCAGCGCTGAAAATTAATTTCTGTATTCAAGGCACTTCCTCAGAGGAAGACCTTTCTTGAGCCTTTTAGTAGGCTATTAAAAAACTATCTACGTTGCCGCTGCAGTGTTAGAAACAGGCTCAAGATGCTCATTTATCAGGTATAAATTCCGCTTTTTTCGCCTATTATGCCTATCATTGACTGTCTCGAATACGTTATTCAACAGCCTGTTAACGTTGCCAACAATCTGATGCGACTAATGATGGATTACCGCTGACCCCTTTGATGCCCGTATGCGTTAACGTCAAGGTGGCACACGCATCATTAGACATCGCACCTGTTGGAACAGCTTCTAGCGTATAGGTATTTCGTGTCAAGGTACCTGGTGATAACTGGATGGTATATTTTGCTGTACCAGTCTTGGGAGACTGGGTAACGGGTAAAGTAAAATTGGTTGCGTCGCTTTTCAGGTCATACCGATTCGCTTCAGTGAAATTACGTTCCAGTAACTGCGCCATCTCCAGCAGGATACCTTTAGCTTCTGCACGATTGGTACGACGAACATGCTCTTGATAGGAAGGTAGTGCAACAGCTGCCAGAATACCAATAACTGCTATAGTGATCATTAATTCGATCAGAGTAAAACCCAATAATCTTTTTCTCGGCTGGATCGTGTCGGTCATTTGTCTCACTCCTGTATGCTAATCAGATTTTTAATTATAAAAATTAGACTTTAGAGATAACTGGGAGTGCTTTTCCTTATATAAATTCTGCTATTGTATCTGTTTCCAGGAGTGGCGTGGATTAAGTGAGCTCCCTTTAATCGTATTGGTTTCAATTAAACCAGTGGTTGAGCCGGCAATCAAGTGGGTGAGATTACCTGCACTGATGGCGACTGATTCGCTGCGTACGCCATCAGAGCCAGTGGCTGCGATGAGCCGATCCTGGTTATTGAGTATTCCATTTTGGTCTGTATCAAACTGCGCAGAGGCTAGTGCACCACCTGTTTCCGAGTTTAACAGCATTAGCCAATTCTGGCCTCCGGAAGCGCAGGGATCAGTGGAAGGAATGAGTGTAGTAAAGATAATCCGTCCAAAACTGAGTTGCGGCATAATGACAGAGCGTTCCCCTTGGGGATTCATGCCTGGTGGTTGTAAAAGATCGAGATACCACCCTCGTTTAGTCGACCAGTTTACTAAATTGTTTGATACCGTGCGTTCAAGTGGAGGTGAGTACTGCCTCAGTTAGAATGGTCTGCTGTTGGAGCGTGCTTCGATCTGTCACTGATATTCGGCTGCCATTATCCCAGATGCCATATAAGGATTGTGTGTTGGTGTTGGAATTGTCCCCAGATGCAATGTACTGACCCGTGCCAAAATAAACGAGATACCCACCGCTTGGATGAAGCCCGATTTCCAAGGGGGATGTGATGGGTTGTACCTGATTGCTGGCATTCCTAGCTGTAAACAGAGGATGTTTTGTATTACCGGACCCGTAAGCAACATCCCATTGCCCTGAGTTACTGTGTGATAGATCGAATTTCCAGACATTGCCTTGCAAATCCCCCGCATAAACGATATCGATAATTTTATCGCCATTCGTGTCGACTAAAGCTGGACTGGAAAGGCCATTGTTGGTGCTATCATTTGCTGCGATTTTCTTAATCAGCGCGCCCGTTTGTAGATTAATGATGTAAAGATAAGCGCGATCATTGTTGCTATTGTTGCCGTTGCTGACAATGGCAGCCCAGACACTATTGTTTAATAAAGCAATTTTTGCTTGTCCTTGGGTAAATCCCAAATCAGCTATCAGAAAATTCCCATAGTACATTTGAAGCAGAGAAATTGGTTGGATCTGTGATATCAAGTGCGAAAATACCTTTTCCCCCATTGCCTAACGAACCCAGCAATATGGTCCTCCAGCTGGGAGTCGCACCGATATAGGCATCGCCGGCATAGGCGTTGCCATCAACAAAATAACGATGCGTGTAATCGGGTGAAGTCAGCCAGCTTAATTTTGGATAAACTGCACCAGCGATATAACTGAATAGCTCAACACCCGTTTCGGCATTAAAAGCATGGAGCATACCATCGTTTGCTCCGGTATAAATAACCGGTGTTCTGCTGGCATTGGATTGAGCATAGGTTGAATAGGAATTTTGTCCTGCTGTTCCGCTAGGCAATGCGTCATAGTCAAAATCTAGCGCCTGAACGAATAAAAGATCTGAATTGACAATATCGCCCAGCAGTCCATTGTTGCGATTACGAAATTTCCCGCCTTGTGCCAATTCAGTCGTTTTATCCCCTCGCAGCCAGGAAATTCGACTTGTACCCAGTCCATCGTTAATACCTCCAATATTGGTATTCAGTGCATTCTTTTGTGTACTCGATAAAAGTGAAAAATTTGCGGAAGTAAACGCAAGTCCGCTCGTTCCATTATGGGTAAAAATGGCGCGACTGGCATGCGATGGCAACGCGGAGGAGGCTTCCCATAGCGTCGTTCCTAACGATCCATCTGAGCCTAATTGGTATGCAAACAACTGCCCACTCCAGTCATTGCTATTAAACTTTGCTTGATAAATATGAGTGCCGGTACTCATTCGACTGGTATTCGTGGTAACCGACGCTGCTGAGCTCACCCTTGAGGTGATAGTGCTGAAGAGGTTGCTCAAATTGCTGGCAAAGGTGGTTGAGTCTTGTACACTGAAGAATTTGCCTCTGCTGTTCACGGCGGCATGCCACAAATCGTCAATTTTTGCAGCATTACTGGATGTTGGATCTGGCCATGATTCTGATCCAGTCGGTAATGAGGATAGCGTACCCTGCACACCTAAACCAACTGTGAAATTCACCATATGTTGCCAGAAGGCAGGATCTTCCGTGTTAGTGGGTACTTTGTTGTTAAGATCAGTACGCAAATCATTCTTCCAGTATTGCATCGCTACATCGGCAAGCGTGTTACTGTAGTTGTCAGAATAAGGAAGTGTGGGCGTATATTTATAAGCTGCAGGAGTGGCATAAGGTAGATGGTTGGTAATGGTATTTCCAGCTGTATTATCTGAATTCCCTGTCCCAGAGTAAGAATCACTCCAATAACCATCTGTTACCAGTATATGATAATTTTGTCGACATGCATATTGCGTACCCCCGGCTGAGCCAGGCGTTTGTCCCCAAGGGCCTTGATCATCGGTACGCATAAAATAGCGACCTACGTTGTCAATTGCCATGCGAAGTGGTGTTCCTGCTGCCGGGATAGTATGACTATAAAGCTTATCAAAAAAGGCTGTTCTATTTGTCCCGCTAAATTGCCTCACCCCATTGATAATGGTGGCTGTTGAAACACCATCGATATTGGTATTTCCCTGGTTGATTGCGCCAAACCCAACTCGTACGCTACTTCCTGGAGCAGCAAACGCCTTACCTACGCCCGCACGTGATAACAGGATACGTGAACGATAATAGGTGTACCAGTTAGCAAAATTTTGAATTTCTTCATTATAAGTACAAACAGGAGCTGCAGCACAATCTGTCCGATCTGCTCCTCCTGTATATGAAGAGGTAGCTGGTTTGATTTCAATTCTGGTATAGCTGTTTATTGACAGAATCTCTCCGCCGTTGTAATTGAAATAAACAGCAGGATAGAATGTTCTTGATTCAGCATTCGATAAACTACCATCGCTATTTAACCAGAAAGCTGTTTGGGTTGTATCGACAGTAAGATTACGACAGCCAGCACTTGTATTCATGGGGTTATGGGGCGCACAGATGGGTGAAGCATTGTTCATCAGAGAACCATCCGCATTGCTCCAGGGTTGGTATCTTACTGTGGGATTGTAATAAATTTTGTTAACGAAACTGGAACGTAAAGCTGCAGTGTAAGGATTATCCGGATCGAAATCGATGACACGGTTCTCGTAATCGCCTCCACCATAAATATTGTTCGCACGAGGAAACACGTAGTAAACATCGTGAAAAATCCAGTCTTCCGGCAAAATTTCAAACTGCATGGAACCTGAGTCATCCAGCGTAAACATCACATTAGGATCAACGGCGGTAGTTAGATATAAAGGAACATCTGATAGTGCAAGCGTTGCTTGCGTGTGAGTGGGGATACTAGTGATGAGAGCAGCAGTTATACATATCCTGGCGATACCCAGTTTCTTCAATTTTACCTCCATTCATCTTCGGTAATCACTTTGTAATATAACCACTGCTGTATCAGTGCCGCCCACTCCTCTAGCAATGACCCTGTACATGTTTGATGTCATCATTGTGGCTGATTGCTGCACGCTGCCTCCTTTTTCTACCGGGACAGTAATGAGCTGTTCGATGATATAACGCGGTTGGCTTGCTACACCTGCCATCGCTGATAGCCATTGTTCTGCCAGAAGTAGACCATCCTGACCAGGTAATAGGATCAGGGGCTGGAAACATAGGCATGGAGTTAGCATAACAGTCCATTTGAGCCATCAAATTCGGGTAAGGTAATCTGCTGCAGAAACATTTCGCCCTCTCTGAGGGCTGCTTCAGCCGCTTGGAAAGCCAGAATCTCGTCGCGCAAATTACCTGCCATTTTTTCTTCTAGCATCGTAGTTTGCATAGCCGTTACCCCCAGCAGCGTCATCATGACCAGAAAGATTAATCCGGTCACGAGAACGACACCACGTTGTCTTGATCCAAGTTTAGCTTCCTGATAAATCATGTCTCATAGTCTTTACTGGAACTTATTAAGATACCCGGTTGCGCAATGTTATCACGGTAGAAAAAGCCTGGCGTAGTCGCCGATCTGTGGGGGTAGTTGTAGTGCCGTTAAAGGTGTAGGGTTGTGGTTGGCTGGTGATATTATCTTCTATCGACTGCATCAGTAAACGAATACGTACGCTGACGACATTTTCCCCAATTTGCCACCGCATCGGCAGTGCGATAGACATCCGCTGTCCAGTTTGCATCGAGATCTTCGCCATATTCGATCTGCATGTTTTCTACTCCTCTTACCAGTTCCTCGGCGTCACTCGCTCCAACCTTGCGATAAAGTGCCGGCCATATCATCGGTCAGTACGAATAAAATAGGAGCGGGTAGAGATCTTGATGAGCTCGCCACCAGTAAATTCCTTACCTAATTGTTTTTTGGAATTTCCCGGTGTGCCGGTATTACCCGAGTTATGAACAACATTGTCCTGGCCGGAAGAAGTATTGATATTGGTGATTTGAAAAATGGCGGCTGCTAGGCAGTCGGTAACCAACACAACATCGCCTTCTTCAAGACCGCTTCCCGCCGTTACTTTGAGGTCGGCGGAGCCGGGCAGGGGTGCCGCCGGGGTGTTGAATAACCTTGGTATCATCTCCTTCAATTCCGCGCACCACGATAATATCTCGTCCTCCTAGCGGACTGGGAATAGTCCCTGAAGGAGGCAGAGCAGGTACCCATCCCGTTGCACTGGTCGCCTCGAATCCCTCCAGAGCTTGCCCGAGTCGCCATAAAAAATCTGTGGAGTTATTCAGGGTATTCACTGTCGGCACACCATTGCCTGCGCAACCAAAATAGCCAGCCATACGGATATCTTTTGAAAGTACGTGGAAGGCATAGCGAGCATTTTCCTGTATTCTGGCCAGAGCATCGTTGACTCGATAAGTTTGGTGACTGGAAGTTAGAATGGTGATGACACCACCCATTAACAAAAGTCCGATAGTCATGGCAACCATTACCTCAATTAACGTGAAACCATGCTGTGTTATAGATATTCTCTTCATGCTATAGCTGGGTAGTCAGAATAAATTGCTGAGCAGCTAAAGTCCCGCGGCTGTCATCCCACTGAATGGTGACTGTAACGACATTACCGGCGACGTTAATGGCGCCTGTGCCAGCAGGTAAGCGCAAAGCCAATTCATTTAGCCAATTGTTAAGATCCTGCTCTGGAATGGTGCTGCCGGAAGGGATGGAAGTCCCTATGGCGATGTTATAACTGCCATTAATCGCTTCAGTTCGATTAGCGCGCATGCTGTCGAGAATACTGTAAGTCATCATCGTGGTAGTAGAGCGAAAACTTGCACTCTGGTTATAAGTCAACCCGGCTGACTGTAGACCTGCCAATCCAAGTAAACCAATAGATAGCACAACGATTGCCACTAACACTTCAATCATGGTGACACCCTTTTGATGTGGCAATAGAAAATTTCTTTTGAGGATTAACATGATGACAGCGTCTCAGTGTATGGTCGACCTGTATTGTTTATAATAATTTTGCGTCCTTTTGTGTTATTGCACAGTATGAAAGTGCCGTTACCTACTAACCCACTATAACCACTACCTTGACTACTTCCATTAGGTAAGTAAGCAATCCAGTTTGTAAACCTTGTGCCACCATCCATTGTGCTGCCTTTCAATGCAGGAAAAACCCTTAAAATTTGATCGCTGCTATCGATTGCCCCCGTTGTTCCGCTATCGCTGTATACTATCCAACCATTTTGCCAGCCACTACCGGTTGTACAGGTTGTGCCACTGCTACTTTTACACATGGTTACCCGCATGCCGCGTTTTACTGCTTCAGAACGACTGAAATGAAGTGCTGTGAGAAACTCATTCGACTGGGTAGCAAGGCGTGACTGCACCATCATCGATTGATAGCTAGGCACTGCGATGGTAGCTAAAATAGCGCCAATGCTCAGCGCAATCATAAGCTCTAACATTGTAAAACCGCTATTAACAGGCATATAAATTCTTTATCTCATGTTCTCAACCCTGTTAAAGTAACGGATGATTTTTTAATCAACTTTAGCCTGCATTGATGGGCCATTAAGCGTGTGAAAGTAATTTTAGCGGCGGGTCCGAGAGCAGTGCATGCAGAAGGCAGAAATGAGATGTATCTAGTAGATAAGCAAGGGGCTAATAATCCCTTGTAACCTATGTGGATAGCAATAGTTCTTTTCGTATTCCATTCTTTCCAATGTAGCTTATTCCATTTCTAAAACAAACCTGACTTTGTCGACTCTCTTTGCCGTATTATTTATACTGTTCTTGGCTAGCTTTCGCGTCATGTTTGTTTTGGAGATGGAATAAATTGCACGCACTGCCACGATTGAGATATGAATGAAGTGACTCAAGATTTTATTGTTGTTGGTTCTGGCATGATTGGGCTTGCTACTGCAGTTCAATTGCTGAAAGAAGGTGCAACTGTCACTATTTTGGAGCGTACTAAGGTCGGGCAAGAATCTTCTTGGGCAGGAGGCGGTATTTTGTCGACGCTATGTCCTTGGGACTATTCGGATAGCGTGACGCGCCTAACTGATTATAGTGCGGCCATGTTTCCAGCATGGGTGACAGAGCTGTACGCATCAACAGGTATTGATGCTGAATATGTGGTAAGTGGAATGCTTGTGCTACCGCCCTATCATATCGAGGCTGCACAAAGATGGTGGATATCACATAAGGGAAATGTGGAATCAGATGTACTCACCCAATCTGTTCCATTGGGCGAACAAATCGACCATCTTCATTTAAAAGTGGAGCATTCACTGTTTTTGCCCTATATCGCGCAAGTGCGTAATCCTCGTTTGTTAAGAGCGTTATATAACCAAGTTGTACAACTGGGTGGGCGCATCATTGAGCATTGTGAAGTACAAGAAATCATAACGCAGCATAATCGGATTCACTCGCTTACGACATCTTGTGGCAAATATTGTGCTGCTCACTTTGTCATCACTGCAGGTGCATGGAGCAAACAAATATTAGGGAAGCATGCGCTCAGCCTCGACATAAAGCCGATTCGTGGACAAATGTTGTTATATAAGTTTGAAGAACCACCGCTGAGGTCGATTTTGCTTCAGGGAGATGTGTATTTGATTCCTCGGCGCGATGGATATTTACTAGTCGGTAGCACCATGGAGGATGTTGGCTTTAACAAGCAAACTACACTTGTCGCACATGAGCATTTATCTGGACGCGCACAAAAATTGTTGCCCCAGCTAAAGGGAAGATCCCTGATAAAGCATTGGGCGGGTCTCAGACCAGGTTCGCTGCATAATATTCCCACTATCGGACGTCATCCACTATTGAGTAATCTATTCATCAATAGCGGACAGTTTCGCTATGGTGTAACCATGGCGCCAGGTAGCGCCAAAATTTTATTAAACGAAATTATGGGCAGACCACAACCCTTTGATACAAGTCCTTATCAAAAAGGGTGGGGAGTCTATTAGTTTACTTCGCGCACATATTTATCCATGGATATCGCTTCTGCTTTAGGAAGTGGAAATACTACAGACTCAACAACACCACTTAATTCCTCAATGATGACATCGTGCCCGGTTTGTTTAGCGCCAATCTGCTTAAGTCTATCTAAAACCTGCTGTACTAATATTTCTGGCGCTGAGGCACCGGCAGTGATTCCAATGCAGCTTTTTCCAATTAACCATTCTTCCTGTAATTGCTCAGCACGGTCAACCATATAAGCTTCAACGTTGGCATTACGTGCCACTTCACATAAGCGATTGGAATTTGAACTATTGGGAGAACCCACCACTATGACTAAATCACAGTGTTTAACCATCTTTTTGACTGCATCCTGACGGTTTTGCGTAGCGTAACAGATATCGTCCTTTTTTGGACCTATGATTTTGGGAAAGCGCAGTTTTAATGCATCGATTACACGTGCAGCATCATCGACAGATAAGGTCGTTTGGGTGACATAAGTCAGATTATGTTCATTCTTAACTTGTAAATTCGCAACATCTTCTTCTGTTTCCACCAAATACATCCCGCCATCATGTCCTTCTACTTGCCCCATAGTTCCTTCAACTTCGGGATGGCCCTGATGGCCAATCATGATGATCTCTTTCCCTTCTTTGCGCATTTTTGCTACTTCGACATGCACTTTAGTTACTAGCGGGCAGGTTGCATCGAATATCTTGAGTTTGCGTGTTGCTGCTTCTCGTCGCACTGCATGCGAAACACCATGGGCACTGAAAATCAGAATACTTTCTTGTGGAACCTCTTCCAGGTTCTCAACAAATACGGCACCCTTTTTTTCCAGATCTTCCACGACAAAACGATTGTGCACTACTTCATGCCGCACATAAATGGGGGCGCCATGCATTGCTAATGCACGCTCAACAATTTCGATGGCACGATCCACACCGGCACAAAAACCTCTTGGGTTTGCAAGCAAAACTTTGATCATTGGTTATTCTCCCTGAAGACGATATCTGGCATCACCGATAATAGCCATTCGTCTATTCATAATAATTCGGCCTAACATCCTTTAAGGTGAGATTATAAGATATTTATGTAAAAAAAATTCTGGAATCATTGCATACGTGCTTCAGTAACAAATACCCGCAAACTTAATCGTGAGCGTTCAAATTAGTTATTGATACAAGCAACCTATCCGGCTTCCTGATACCGCTTGGCTAGCTCTGCTCGTTTTTCATAGGCCTCGCGAGCGATACGAACATCTTCTAGAAAGAGGGGTAATTCTTTGAGTAATAATGCTTGAGGACCATCAACCAGCGCTTTGCTGGGTACCGGATGAAAATCAACCAGCACCATATTGGCACCTGCGATAATTCCTTGAACAGTTGCATGCATGACATCAAGGATGCCATCCGGTGAGCCTGATCGAGTACCAACCGAGTGTGAAGGATCAATACAAACCGGCATGCGTGTCAGGCGCTTGACCACAGGCACATGTGCAAAATCCACAAAATTGCGATGAGGATCGCCCATATTGGTTTTCATTCCACGCAAGCCAAAAACTACTTTCCGATTTCCTTCAGAGGCCAGATATTCTGCTGCATTAAGAGATTCATCCAAGGTAATACCAAAACCACGCTTAATCAATACTGGAAAATCCTGCTGGCGGCCAACGATCTTCAATAACTCAAAATTCTGGGTATTACGGGTGCCAATCTGCAGCATCACACCCGTTGAAGTGCCGGTTTGATAGAGCGCTTCACGAATCTCTTCCACATGTGATTCGTGAGTTACTTCCATAGCAATCACTTTGATCTCATACTTACCAGCGAGATCGAATACATAAGGCAAGCAGGCTTTACCATGTCCTTGGAATGAATAAGGGCTCGTGCGAGGCTTATAGGCACCCATGCGTGTACAAACCTGACCATGATCACGCAATGCTTTTAGCATTAATTCCACATGCTCTAGCGTATCGACAGCGCATAACCCAGCAAAGATATTTAATGTATCTTGACCAAAACGCACACCGTTGTAATCGAAATAGGTCGGGCGATCATCATTTTCATGTCGACCAAGAACACGATATTCCTCTGAGATACGTACTACCCGGTCGACACACGGCAAACTCTGCATATCTTCAACTGATAATGCTTTAGTATTACCGATCAAATAGATTTCCGTCAACGTTTGCTCAATGCCGACTTCCGTGTGTACGCGAACGGTGATACCTGCAAGATTAGCGAGATGTGCAAATAATTGCTTATATTCATGGCTCTCGGGAAGAGTGCCTGGTTTCAGAATAACAATCATAAAAAATGCCTGATATAGTTCTACAAGATGAGATAACAATGATTCGACATCGATTCTAACCGAAATCGGAATGGATTGTCATTGCCTGTGCAACTATACATCTAGCTAGTCTATCTAATGTTAAGATGTTTCTTGTAAGGCACTATTTTTAATTTATGACGTGTGTTCTTCAGGCTGCATTATTAAGATGAATGAATGCGTCTTGTCCAAAAATACAAAAATGATTTCACTCTATTTTGAACATGATGCCGATGTCGGCATTATTGGACGTGGATCAACGATCGAGCAAGCATTTGAGTCAGCTGCGGAGGCAGTATTTGCCATTGTGACCAATCTTGAAACGATCCAGCCTGATATTTCTGTAGCTTTTGAGTTTGAAGAAGAAGATCTCGAACTCGCGCTGGTGACCTGGTTAAATTTGCTGCTGGGAAAAGCACGTGAGTTAGGCATGGTTTTTTGTCGCTTTCGCATTCACCGGCAGGGCAATCTATGGCATGCCGAAGCACTGGGTGAAAAATGGCATGCGGATTTAGAACACGGGGTGGAAGTTAAAGGTGCGACTTTGACGATGCTTTCAGTAAAGCAAATTGATGCAATATGGGAAGCACGTTGTGTGGTGGACGTCTAATTCCATTTCTAAATCAAACCTGACTTTGTTGGCTTCTCCTTGCAGTATTATTTTCACTGTCTGCGGTTAGCATTCGCGTCAGGTTTGATTTGGAAATAGAATAAGATAGAGGAAGTATAGGATGGATTTACAGCGATTACATCAAATTCAACCTTATCTATGGACGTTCCTGTTGAAACCAGGCGAAAGTCGGAGGGAGGTATTACTTTACGGTAGTGCGCCTTTGCTGGAAAGCATGGATGATAAAGTGCTTGAGCAAATCACCAATGTCGCATCACTACCCGGTTTGGTCGGTGCTGCCATGACCATGCCAGATGCACATTGGGGTTATGGTTTTCCGATTGGTGGAGTTGCAGCATTTGATGCTGAGCAAGGTGGCATTATTTCTGCTGGTGGCGTTGGTTTTGATATCTCCTGTGGAATCCGCTGCTTGCGTAGCAACTTGAATTTGCAGGATGTGAAACCACACCTTTCGACTCTTGCTGAGAGGTTATTCAAGGTCATTCCGGCTGGTGTAGGTGAGGAAGGTCTACTAAAGCTGGATACAAAACAGCTCGATCAAGTACTGCTTGGCGGTGCGCGCTGGGCAGTTCAACAAGGTTATGGCAGTGAAGCAGATTTGGAATTTATCGAAGAGCGAGGCTGTATGGCAGGCGCGGTTCCAGCAAACGTTTCCGAGTTAGCCAAGAAGCGTCAACGTGGTGAAATGGGCACCCTTGGCTCAGGCAATCACTATCTCGAAGTCCAAGTAGTAGATCGTATTTTTGACACTGCAGCCGCGCAGGCTTTTGGATTGCAGGAAGGGCAGATCATCATTTCGATACACTGTGGTTCGCGTGGCTTGGGGCATCAAATTGGCACAGAGTATCTTGTCTCAATGGCCAAGGTCGCTGAGCGCTGCGGCATTCATTTACCCGACCGTGAACTGGCTTGCGCCCCGATCAAATCTCCAGAAGGACAGCAATATATTGGCGCAATGAATGCGGGTATCAATTGCGCCCTAGCTAACCGGCAAATATTGACTCATCTGACCCGTGAAACATTTATGGAAGTTTTCCCAAATAGTGAGCTTGAGACGCTGTTTGATGTTTCGCACAATACCTGCAAGATAGAAAAACATGAAGTCGATGGCAAATCTCGAGTGCTGCATGTGCACCGTAAAGGTGCTACCCGTGCATTTGGTCCGGGGCATGCCACGCTTGCCTGAACGCTATCGTGCGGTAGGTCAGCCGGTGATCGTCGGTGGGAGTATGGGTACCGGCTCTTACGTTCTTGCGGGTAATAGCGATAATCCCGCATTCGCCTCAGCCAGTCATGGGGCAGGTCGAGCATTGAGTCGCCATCAGGCGTTAGCTCGTTGGCATGGAAAACAGCTAATCAGCGAGCTAGCCCAGCAGGGTATCTTGATCCGTTCCCGCTCTATGCGCGGAGTGGCTGAGGAAGCACCGGGTGCCTATAAGGATGTTGACTTGGTCGCTGAAGCGACAGAGCAGGCCAGGCTTGCTCGTAGAGTTGCCTTTCTTAAACCTATGGCATGTGTAAAAGGATGATTTTCCACGGGGAGGCATCATGTATCGAAGAATCCTGGTTCCGGTTGACGGTAGTACTACTTCAAATTGTGCACTGCAGGAAGCGATCAAACTAGCGCAGCAGCATCATGCACAACTGGAGCTTGTGCATGTATTTGAAGATATTCTTTATTGGGTCAGATGAAAGTTATATCAATTACGCCGAACTGCAAGAAACTGTCAGAGAAAGTAGTGAAAAAATACTGACTGAGGCGCAAGCGTTAGTGCAGCAAGCAGGATTGGCAACTGAAACAAAATTACTCGAGGCAAAAGGTCAGCGGATTGCCAATGTTATTGTGGCAGAAGCTGAGCGCTGGCAAGCCGATTTGATTGTTATCGGCACCCATGGTCGAACTGGTTTCAGTCGCCTGCTATTGGGAAGTGTTGCTGAGGGTGTGGTGCGTACGTCATCTATACCCGTTTTACTGATTCGAGGTAATTCACATGGAAGTGAGACTAGGTAGCGGAGATGCACTCGTGATCATCGATATGCAGAATGATTTTCTGCCTGGTGGCAGCCTCGCTGTGCCGATGGCTGATACGATTATTCCTGTGATCAATCGTTACCTGAAGCTTTTTCATGAGTACGGCCTACCGGTTTTTGCAACCCGCGATTGGCATCCTCCTGATCACTGTTCTTTCCAGCAGCAAGGCGGTCCATGGCCCCCGCACTGCATCGCACCTACAATAGGGGCAGCGTTTCACCCGGAGATAGAATTTCCTATCAATACTCAGGTTATTTCCAAAGCTACAACAGCAGAGAAAGAAGCTTACTCAGGTTTTACTGATACTCAGCTCCATGCGTTACTGCAAGAATTGAGTATTCGCCGCTTGTTTATCGGGGGTATTGCCACTGAATACTGCGTGCTCAATACTGTGAAGGATGCACGACAACATCATTACACTACATTTGTTCTTGAGGATGCGATTTGTGCAATCAATCTGAAGCCTGATGATGGTTTACATGCGGTGCGAGGAAATGGAGCGTCTCGGTGCAACGCTTTTCCAATTTGAGGCAGTTGCCGCATGAGCATGAATCCACTTTCCAGTCCGCTGCTCTCTGATCTTTATCAGTTTACGATGCTGCAAAGTTATCTTGAGCAAGACATGCAAGAAACGGCTGTCTTTGAGTTGTTTATCCGTAAGCTGCCGCCTGGCCGAAATTTCATGGTTGCGGCTGGATTAGAACAGGCGCTGGATTTTCTTGAGAACTTAAAATTTTCATCTGAGGAACTCGACTGGCTCGTTCCACGCTTCCGCCCCTCGCTCATCGATTATTTTGAACAGTTTCACTTCAGCGGAGATGTGCATGCTATGCCTGAAGGTACCTTATTTTTTCCCAACGAACCTATCTTGCGAATAACTGCGCCGCTGCCCCAAGCACAATTGATCGAATCGCGCATTATCAATCTTCTTCATTTCGAAACATTGATCGCATCCAAGGCTGCACGCTCAGTGTTGATCGCACCTGATAAGTTATTGGTCGATTTTGGTATGCGTCGGGCGCATGGCGCCGAAGCTGCTTTACTAGCAGCGCGGGCAAGCTATCTGGCGGGGTTTTCTGGCACAGCGACTGTTCTGGCAGGTGCACTTTACGACATTCCTTTATTTGGAACCATGGCCCATTCCTACATTCAAGCGCATACAGATGAGACGACGGCCTTTGCACACTTTGCCCACTCCAATCCGGATAACGTTGTTTTGCTGATTGATACCTATGACACCGAAGCAGCAGCCAGAAAAGTAGTCACATTAGCGCCAGAGCTTAGTGCGGATCATATCAATATCAAGGGGGTTCGCCTGGATAGTGGTGATTTGGCGGCTCATGCCTTCAATGTACGCCAGCTTCTTGATCAAGGAGGTTTGCAAAGCACGACCATATTTGCCAGCGGCAACCTGGATGAATATCGATTGCAAACCTTGCTATCAGCCAAGGCACCGATAGATGGTTTTGGCATTGGTACCGCACTGGATATTTCCAGCGATGCGCCTGCCTTTGATTGTGCCTATAAGTTGCAGGAATATGCTGGCAAGCCACGCCGTAAACGCTCAGAAGGTAAGGCAACCTGGCCGGGAAGAAAGCAGGTATACCGTTATTACACTTCCGAGGGTGAAATGAGCCATGACATTGTGGCGCTAGCAGAAAGTGATCCTCATGAAGGGCAACCACTGCTTGAGCCTATTATGCTGGCAGGACAGCGCATTCATCCGAAAATACCTTTACACGACATGCGTCAGCAGACACTGACCAACTACACTCATTTACCAAAAGCCATGACAGCCTTAGAAGCAGCTCCCACTTATCCGGTTACGATTTCTACCGCCTTGCAGGAACTGGCAAAACAGCTTGATGCAGAAATGATGACTCATTTGTAGCAAAATCAATATTCTTACCTTGGCTTAATCGTCTGCAGCGATTTCATGAAAATTAGTTATTAATTAATCACTAACTTGAAAGTAACATTTTCGAGAAAAATACTATTTTTCGACAATCCCAATAAGCAAGGAGGGAATTTGAAGAAATCTTCTAGCTGAGTATTTAGCTGCAAAGCCACTGATTGCTGGAAGATGGACCAATATCGGTATGTTAGTGAAGGCAAGGACGATTACCTATCTCTTGAAACAAACTGGCCATCGGGATCATGCCGAGTAATTTCCATCTTCTCAAAACAGTCTGTTCCACATCATATTGAAAGTATGAATTGCAAGAGCAATTGAATATCGTTGCGTAACTTCCACTGCTGCCTGGTTACAGTAAACCACACCTTTCCATAGTTGTATTGAACTTAGATTTTCCGTTAGGGAAATTTTCTAATGGTTTCCAAACGTCCCTAATGGAAAATGTTGAGTAATTATGAAATTTTCATAAAATTTCATAAAAAACTACTCTATTTAACGTGAGTTCGACATAAGAAAAGCTGTAAAAGGAACCTGAATTCCTTATGATGAAGTAGTTTTGGAAAAGAATTTCATCATGAGAGGAGTCAGATTCCAATGGATACTATAACGATTTTTTGTGCGAATGACGACTTTTGTAAAGAGTTTGAGCCGCGTTGGGAGAAGCGCTTATTAGAGTCGTCGCTGAAACGGCGTCGGCGGCAAGGAGCATTGTGTCTAAGCGAAGTCATGACCATCATGGTGGGGTTTCATCTATCCGGTTATCGGACATTTAAGCACTATTACCTGAATTACGTGTTGAGGTATCAGCGGTATTATTTTCCAGGGTTGGTGAGCTACAACCGCTTTGTGGAGTTGCTGCAAGATAGCCTGGTGCCTTTGTGCTGTTTTCTGACCAGCCGCTTTGGGCAATGCAGTGGGATCAGCTTCATTGTTCGACTAAGATCGAGCGTGCAATAACGGTGCGCTATTCGTACGATCGTTGAGTGGATAATTAACAGATAATTTCCATTTTAGAAATGATTGCCTTCTGATTGGGTGAACATTCAACTCTTGCGATAGATAAATAGATACTTAACTATCTACTACCATAGATATCGAGTAAAAGGTTTTACTTTGGGGCATTCGATGCCGCAAGTGGTCGAAGGTATCGAGCAAGGTTTCACAAACAATAATTCCACTAACGATAGGAGAGAGTTTTATGCAACGCACATTCATCCCGCTTGGGATAATTGCGCTTGGTTTGTCGTTCTACACAAGCATGGTTATGGCAGGGGCTAAATCCAATTCTGTCATTCCAGCTTGTTCTTACCAGGATATTGATATTCAAAAATACGGCTACGCACCATTCCAGAATCCACCTGACATACGTTCCAAAGATGGTATGCTGGATACTAGTTTCACTGTTCAATATACCGACCCTGCTACCACTTCCATCGCCGACTGTCCGGTTACTCTGCGTACCTACAATGGCCAACTGGTCGGCCCCACTTTGCGCGTTCGTCAAGGGGATGTGATCAATCTGTTGCTCAACAATCAGTTGCCCAAAGAGACGGCAGATGAAGTTCAGGCACAGTTTGAACAAGAGAATAAAAATGCCTATCTCGCCACGATACCTGCTTCATTCAACACAACTAACATGCACTACCACGGCTTGCATGTTTCGCCCACAGGCAATAGTGATAATGTTTTGCTGGATATCGCCCCGCAAAGCCAATTCCCATATGAGGTGAAACTGCCAGCTAACCATCCGATTGGTTCTTACTGGTATCATGCACATGCTCACGGATCCACCTCTATTCAGGTAGGTAGCGGCATGGCGGGCGCTATCGTCATAGAAGATGACCCAAAGACAACACCGAAGGTCCTGCTTGCCGCTAATGCCAATGAGAAAATATTTGTACTACAAACTATTCTTTATGATCAGAAAGGAGAACTCAACAACATAACCAGCCTTTTCCCTGGGCCATCCAACCCTAACCCCAAGGATTGTAATACGGCAAGTAATAAAGGGACTTGGCCATGCTCGCGCCGTCGGATTACCATCAACGGCCAGATCGTCCCCGTCATCACCATGAAACGTGGCGAAGTACAGCGCTGGCGTTTGATTGATACCGCCTTCCGTGAGTCTATTGCTTTCGTGGTAGAAGGTCATGATCTGCATGAAATTGCCTTGGATGGTAATTACTTTGGTCGCGTCGATACTTGGAAGACAGGAGCACCGATTGATCTCCAGCCGGGTTACCGTAGCGATATCTTAATTAAAGCAAACATGAAAGCCGGCGATTATCGTATCATCGATCAGCCTACGTCATCAAAAAGATCATTGCGGCAAGTAGAAGAGCCGGAGAACCTGCTGGCCATTCTCAGGGTTACGAATGAGATCGAGGACATGGCTTTACCGACCAATGATGAAATGGCTCCGCTGGCACCGTTTGGCAACACTGATTTGAGAAAGACTGCTTTGGGTGTGCAGGAAGTCGTCTTCAAGCTCGGTCAAGATATGAAGGGAGAGAAAAATTACTTCCAAGTCAACTACCGTGCTTTCAGCCCTAATCACGTGCGCCAATTATCGCTGAACGCTACTGATATGTGGGCGCTGACGACGATGGGTGATCCTGGCGGTGTACCGAATGGTATCGGTCAGCCACCTTCCTCACCACCGCCACATGTATTCCATATCCATGTCAATCCATTCCAATGGGTGCGTAAAGGGCCAGACGGTAGTGATCAATTGGTATGGAAAGACACCCTATTGGTGCAGGGACCAACTGTTACCAACGTCTATACTCAGTATCGTGATTACATTGGTAAATTTGTTATGCATTGTCATATTCTGGATCATGAGGATTTGGGAATGATGGAGGTTGAAGAAGTTGTAAATACATCCGGCGCACATACCCATTGATTCTATCTGGTCAAGTTTAACAGGCTGTTGAAAAACTATCTACGTTACCGCTGCGGTGTTAAAAATAGGCCAAAAATGCTTATTTATCAGGTATAAACTCCGCTTTTTTTACCAGTTTTGCCTATCAGTGGCTGCCTCGAATACGTTTTTCAATAGCGTGTTAATAATACGCTGGTATGTATTTTTAACTTAGATTCTTCAATTAATCGTTTTTTTACGATTTTAACATTATAAATATAATAACCCTTTCTATAAATTTCATTTTCATCTTCTAGGTGTTTCCGCTCCGGGGCGGATTGCGCGATTTTGCAAGCACAAAGAGCTGCATTGCAATTCTTTGGAATGGCACGACCATTCTGCATCGTTGTGCCTTGCCCTGCACTCGCAAAACTACACATTCCATCCCCTCAACTGAGGAATCTAGGTTAAAAATTTGAATGATGGTTCCTGGATCTGCGTGTTGCTTTATGGCTTTGCCAAAAATTATTTGACTGCTGCCTACACCATTGCCGACGATCTGGCAGAACGAAAAGTCTCTCTGAGTCGCTCAGAGAGACTAGCCAATGCGGAAATTTGTGACTTTGCCTGAGCCCGTGAGCATTATCATAATCTAAAGCGATATTGATTCAACAAAACTTCAGCAGCGTTGTCAAATTTATGGTTGAGGTTTTACGGTTTGATAGTGACATTTTTGTGCGTGCGAGTGCCTGTCGTTGCTAATTAAATGATTTTATGCTCTACGCATTGCTTTTGATTGCACTGTTCATCTCTTTACCTATCTGATAAACCAAATTGGTGTTAACTCAAAACCATGAACGATCTCTATTTCACCACACCAATTGCCCGGCATGTCTGGGAAGCTAAATACCGCTATCGTAAAGATGGTGTAGTTTGTGATGCCACGATTAGCGATAGCTGGAGGCGCATTGCCTCTACTCTGGCTGCGGGAGAAAGTAATCGAGAGCATTGGCAAGCGCGTTTTTACGACATTCTACAAAATTTTAAATTCTTACCAGGAGGCCGTATCCAGGCTGGTGTAGGAACTGCACACAAGGTCACGCTCTTTAACTGTTTTGTTATGGGTACCATTCCCGATGCAATGGATGGAATCTTCAATGCGCTAAAGGAAGGTGCGTTGACGATGCAGCAAGGTGGCGGCGTCGGTTATGATTTTTCCACACTGCGCCCGCGCGGCACGCAGGCGTATGGCGTTGGTTCCAGTTGCATCTGGCCCCGTTTCTTTCATGCATATCTGGGACAGTATGTGTGCCACCATTCTTTCAACCGGAGCTCGGCGCGGCGCCATGATGGGGACATTACGCTGCGACCATCCTGATATCGAGGAATTCATAGCCGCCAAGCAGGATCGAACTCAGTTACGGCACTTCAATGTTTCGGTATTGGTCAGTGATGATTTTATGATCGCAGTAAGTAAGGATGAAGACTGGTTGCTGGTCTTTCCGGTCAGTGAGCATGTAATGGATGGTGAAGTGCTGATGCGAGATTGGTCAGGTTACGGTCAACCTGTTCCGTGCAAGGTATACAAGCGTGTTCGTGCACGTGAGCTATGGGAAAAGATCATGCGTGCTACATTTGATTATGCTGAACCAGGGGTATTGTTTATTGATCGTATCAATCAACTCAATAATCTTTATTATTGTGAGAGGATTCATTCGACCAATCCTTGCGGTGAGGTCCCGTTGCCTCCCTATGGTGCTTGCAATCTTGGTTCTGTCAATCTTACGCAATTCGTTTGTGCCCCCTTTTCGGAGCAAGGGCATCTGGATATGGAAGGTATTAGCGCAGCTGCAAGAATTGCAGTGCGCTTGCTGGATAATGTTATAGACGTCTCGAATTTTCCATTACCCAGTCAGGCTATGCAGGTGCATTCTTCGCGACGTATCGGGCTAGGGATCACTGGTCTGGCTGATGTACTGATGATGCTGAATATACCTTATGGCAGCAAAGCGTCCCTACAGATTGCGCAATCAGTCATGCAGACAATTTGTCATGCTGCCTACCAAGCTTCTATTGATATTGCTCGGGAGAAAGGATCGTTTCCATCCTTCAATCAGGAAAAATATCTTGCCGGTACTTTTGTGCGCTCCTTACCCGGGGATGTTCGCCAGGGCATTGCGCGATATGGCATACGTAACAGCCATCTGACAGCTATTGCTCCGACCGGCACGATCAGTCTTCTTGCCAATAATATTTCAAGCGGTCTGGAGCCCGTTTTTGATAGTGAGTACGCTCGGCGCGTATTGGGGTTGGATGGAAGTTACACGGAATATCAGGTAGTCGATTATGCAGTTGCTTTTTGGCGCAAAAGGGAGGTAAGCAAATCCTTACCTCCGGCATTTATCAATGCCTATCAGCTTTCACCAACTGATCACCTGCAAATGCAGGCAGCTATTCAGCCATATATTGACCAGGCAATTTCCAAAACGATCAATGTGCCGACAGATTATGATTTCGTAGCGTTTCGTAATCTCTATCAAAAAGCCTATGATCTTGGTCTGAAAGGCTGCACAACCTTTCGTCCTAATCCGGTGACTGGTACTATTCTTAAGCAAGATAGAACAAGAACAAATGGCACCGCATTGTTGCAATTTGGAGCGTGAAGCAGATTAAGTTAGAGAATAGGCACTGTATGTTTCTATAGTGCTTGGATATAAAATGGATTCATTAGTAAGCTTTTCTTGTAATAGTGAGAGATTCTCAGGCTTTGGGTATATAGATAACAACGTAACCCGATAAGTCTGTGGCATGATCGAACCACATCACAGGAGAGAAGCATGGAATTCGGCATCGTGGGTTTAGGGCGGATGGGTGGTAATATGGCGCGCCGTTTTGCCCGGAAAGGCATGAAAATCGCAGTGATGAACCGCACTTTTGACGTGACCGAGGTGCTGGTCAAGGAAACCGGACGCCTGGCCTGTGTGGATTATACGAGCCTAGTTACCGCACTCGAGGCGCCACGTATCGTCTGGCTAATGCTACCGTATGGTGAGGTAACGAAAACGGTGTTGTCTGCGTTGCTGCCATTATTGTCGTCTGGTGATTTGATCGTGGATAGCTCAAATGGACACTACAAGGATGATAGGCCTCGTGCAGTGCGCTGTGCACAATTCAGTATCAAATACGTCGATGCTGGGGTTTCGGGAGGAGTATGGGGACTGGAAAACGGTTATTGCATCATGTTTGGCGGATCGGATGCTGCTGCCGGACACCTGCAGCCACACATACAAGCGCTCGCACCGACATCGGTCATGAAGCTCGCGCTGGCGATGCATTTCGCCACGCAAGGTAAGAACGACTACGTCGCAAAACTGCTGGCCAAAATGCGACAGGGTTCCGGCGGTCATGCGATCAAGGAGGATTGAGATGAATAACCCGAAGGAGCGTCAATTAGGAAATTTGCCGTGTTCATTCGTGATTTTCGGTGCGACGGGCGATCTCGCTTCGAACAAGCTTTTGCCTGCACTGTTTCATCTGGAGGTGGCCGCACGGCTGACGGAAAGCCTCACTATCGTTGCTTTCGCACGTAGCGACTTGACACTTGACAGCTGGCGCGAACACCTGCGCAGCATGCTGGCTAACAAAGTCAAAGCCAAGCTGGAAGGTCCAGTGTTCGAGCGCTTCCTCGCCCGCTTCCGCTACCACCAAGGCGATCTCAACAATGTGGAATCATACCGCGCGCTAGCAGCCAACTTACCGCCAGAACCGGCTTGTTCACGCACGGTGTTTTATCTCGCAATTAGACCCGCTGATTTCGCTGCGGTAATCCAGAATCTCGAAGCGGTTGGACTCAACCAGCCGCGCGGTATGAACCGAGTGGTGATCGAGAAACCCTTCGGCGAAGATCTCGAATCCGCACAGGTGCTGAATCGTCTATTGCATCAGCATTTCGATGAGGAGCAGGTCTATCGCATCGACCATTTTCTCGGCAAGGAAACAGTGCAAAACCTGCTCGTATTTCGCTTTGCCAACACACTGATCGAACCGCTGTGGAATCGTAATTTCATCGATCATGTGCAGATCACGGTGGCTGAGTCGATCGGCATCGAAAAGCGCGCCGGATACTACGATCGTGTCGGTGCCCTGCGCGATATGCTGCAGAACCATCTCATGCAACTGATGACTGTGGTGGCGATGGAGCCTCCGGTCGCGCTTGAGGCGGATGCGCTGCGTGACGAAAAGGTCAAGGTATTGCGCTCGATCCGGCCGATTGCCAAGCGCGCGGTTCATGCGCATGCAGTGCGCGCACAATATTCACCTGGCAACATCGATGGACAGGCAGTGGCTGGGTTACCAGCAGGAGGAGAATGTCGAGATCAACTCCCTCACCGAGACTTTTGTTGCCGCAAAGTTTTACATCGACAACTGGCGTTGGCGTGGTGTGCCGTTCTATCTGCGCACAGGCAAAAGACTGGCGAAGCAGACTTCGCTGATCGCAATCCGCTTCAAGCATCCACCGCAACAGCTTTTCCGCGAGACGCCGCTGGAATCCATCGCGCCGAACTGGGTGTTGCTGTCGATCCAGCCCGAGAAATCGATGCGCTTGGAAATTCACGTTAAGCAACCGGGCCTCGACATGGACACGCGCGTGATGCAGCTGAACGCGAGTTTCCTCAAAACTGACGAGCAGGCGCTCGATGCTTATGAAACGCTATTACTCGACGTGATCGAGGGCGATCGCTCACTATTTATCCGCTTTGACGAGGTGGAATGGGCGTGGCGGATTGTCGATCCCATTTTAAAACATTGGCTGGTCGAACGCGAATTTATTCCAACCTATCCGGCCGGAAGCTGGGGCCCGACAGAAGCCAATCGCCTGTTCGATAGCGACGATCAGACTTGGCGCAACGAGCTGTAAATTTTTCTGGGAGTCTTTCTTGGCATACATCCGTGCGGATGTGGCGAAGGAGTCCCGCGCTCATCCGCCTATCTCTATGCTTGTTATGGAAAATAGAATAGGCTTGTTGTGCTGCAACCTTCCCTGCGCTTGATTTAGTTGGATGTGGCTCGGGATGTGAAATCATGATGAGGTTTCCACGGAGATGCTGGCTAGTCATTCTTGCCTGTACTGCTCTATTCAAAATCGATACCTTGTTTATGTCTACGATCCAAGCTCAGGTATTACCGCTTGTTCAGCCTGGAAAAGCAGTTGCTCCTGAAGTTCAGTCATTTGCAGGAAATCATCTGCACACGATGATTAGTAATTCTGATCCTTCCTTATCCAAGAACGCCCAACCTATTGCTACTCACAACACCCTAACGATGCCACACGCTCCGCCGCCGTTCAAGTCATTGCGTTACGATGAGGATTATCGATACTTGCACAATTCTTCGAGCCGATCTGACTTCTGGGATCCCGTTAAATATATTCCGATCAAAGATCATGAAAATTGGTTTTTCTCGATCGGAGGCGAGATGCGACAACGATATGAGTTCTACCATAATCCCAACTTTGGCACGGGCCCCTCGGATGGTCGGGGGAACAACGACTACCTGTTGCAACGATATCTCCTGCATGCTGATTTACACCTGGGGCAGCATCTCCGTTTTTTCAGCCAGTTTATGTCAAGTCTCGAAGACGGTCGGATCGGCGGGCCACGCCCAGAAGTTGACCGGAATGATTTTGATGTGCATCAGGGATTCCTGGATTTTATCATTCCGTTTACCGACAGGACGTCAGTTACTTGGCGGTTAGGGCAGCAGGAATTTGAATATGGCTCGGGTCGGCTCATTTCTGCTCGTGAAGTTCCGAATACGCGCCGCTCGTTTGATGCTGCCCGGCTACTCTTTCGAGTAGATAAATGGACAATTGATGGTTTTTGGGGTAAACCGGTTCGTAACCATTTCCGTGCATTCGATGACGATCCAGATCCGAATAAGTCTTTGTGGGGCGTGCATGCTGTTCGTCCTCATTCGTTTCTGCCTGATGGGCACGCCGACCTGTATTACCTGGGTTTTGAGAACAAGCAAGGAGTATTTGCTCAGGGCACTGCCCACGAAGTGCGCCACACGCTTGGAACTCGGTTGTGGGGACAACCCTTGCCATGGGAGTATAATGTTGAGCTTATCTGGCAATTTGGTCAGTTCGGGGCTGGAAACATTGAAGCATGGGCAGTGGCGACCAATTCCCACTATAACTTGAGCAATTTGCCGCTTCGCCCTCGACTGGGGCTGACGGTTGATATAACCAGCGGGGATCGGAATCCAGCCTCAGCAAACCTCCAAACATACAACCCACTATTTCCAACCGGGGCATATTTTAATCTCGCTGATCTCCTTGGGCCATCGAATTTTATTCACGTGCATCCCTCCGTGGATGTGTATTTTGGTACGAAGCTTAGAGTAACGCTGGACTGGGGATTCTTCTGGCGGGCAAGTACTCATGATGCGCTCTATTCAATTGCGACTTTACCCATTCGCTCAGTCCAACCCAGTCGGGAGCAGTTTTCAGGCAGCTCTCCTGCAGTGACAGTGGTCTGTGATCTCACGCGGCACGTCACTATGCTGGCCAGCTATGTCCACTTTTTTCCTGGACCCTTCTTTGCTGCCAGCCCAGGAAATAACTCGGTCGATTACTTTACGGCTTGGTTAACCTATAAATTTTAATCTCTCTATCCGAATTCCTTAATTGAGCTGCAGCGATTCGTAGACACTTGATGAAGTGGGTAAGTTTCTGGGGACACAATGTTTCATCGTGTAGAAAACCAAATAAAAATAGCTATGCAGTTCATTGATAGTGGCGTAAGCTTTAAAGAAGAAGGGTATCTGAATTACCAATCTGCTAGGTTGAGCATTCAGATATGCTGGAACAGACATAGGAAAATTCGGTATCGAGTGGGTGATGATCATATTCTCATATCATTCGTCTGTCTTTGAGCTCGAAGGAGAGTAATCCATGAAAAAAATCCTTTTATCGACAACCTGAAACGCAGAACATTCATGCAGCGCAACGTACTGCAGGGACAGGTTTGTTGACGGAGCGCTATTTCAATCTGTTTCCAAAGGAGGTCCATGCCATGACGAAAAGTGAGCCGGATGTGATTTTCTACAACGGTAAAATTACTACGCTGGACAAGAACCATCCCGAAGTAGCGGCCATTGCGCTGTCAGGCGGATTTGTGTCCGCTATTGGCTCGGATAAGGAAATCCATGCGCTGGCGAAACCGGATACGAAAATGATCGACCTGAGGGACAAGCGCGTTATTCCCGGTCTCAACGATTCCCACCTGCACCTGATCCGCGGCGGGCTGAATTACAATATGGAACTGCGCTGGGATGGAGTACGCAGTCTGGCGGATGCCCTGGCAATGCTGAAAATCCAGGCTGATCGCACGCCTGCGCCGCAATGGGTGCGCGTAGTCGGCGGGTGGAGCGAATTCCAGTTCAAAGAGCGCCGCATGCCGACACTGGCGGAAATTAATGCGGTTGCACCGGATACGCCTGTTTTCATACTGCATCTGTATGATCGTGCGTTACTAAACAGAGCGGCACTGCGGGCAGTAGGGATCACGAAGGATATGCCTGACTTTACCGGTGGGCGGATCGAGCGCGACGCGAAAGGCAATCCGACTGGCATGTTGATCGCCGAGCCGAATGCACTGATTCTGTATGCGACCTTGGCCAAGGGACCCAAGCTGCCGATGAGCGACCAAATCAATTCAACACGCCATTTCATGCGTGAATTGAACCGCCTGGGTGTGACGAGCTGCATTGACGCAGGCGGTGGCTATCAGAACTACCCGGAGGATTACGAAGTCATTGAGAAGCTGCACGAAGATGGGCAGATGACGGTGCGCATTGCCTATAATTTGTTCACACAGAATAAGGGCGGCGAACTGGCGGACTTCAAAAAATGGGTAGGAATGGTCAAACTCTACAGCGGCGATGAATATCTGCGCCATAACGGCGCGGGTGAAATGCTGGTGTTTTCAGCCGCCGATTTTGAAGATTTCTTGCAACCGCGCCCCGATATGGCAGCCAATATGGAAAAAGAACTGGGCGATGTCGTGCGTTTCCTGGTGGAAAATCGCTGGCCGTTCCGTCTGCATGCGACCTATGACGAAACCATCGGCCGCGCGCTGGATGTTTTTGAAACGATCAACCGCGATACCCCATTTGGTGATGTACGCTGGTTCTTCGATCATGCCGAAACCGTTAGTGAAAAAAATCTGGAACGCATTCAACGTTTGAATGGCGGTGTTGCTGTGCAGCACCGCATGGCTTTTCAAGGTGAATATTTTGTTGATCGTTACGGCGAGCATGCCGCAGAGCACAGTCCACCAATCCGCAAAATGCTCGCTATGGGCATCCCGGTGGGTGGTGGCACCGATGCGACGCGCGTGGCCAGCTATAACCCCTGGGTATCGCTCTACTGGCTGGTGACCGGCAAGACGGTCGGCGGCCTGCCGCTTTATGGCGATGCCAACCGACTGGAGCGCGAAGAAGCCCTGCGTCTTTGGACACTGGGCAGCGCCTATAAATCCAATGAGGAAAAGGTCAAGGGTGCTTTGATGCCTGGCAGATATGCCGATCTCGCAGTGCTGTCACATGACTTTATGACGGTACCGGAGGAAGCCATCAAGGACATCACTGCTATCATGACCGTGGTGGGCGGTAAAATCGTTTATGCCGATGCGGAATTCAAGTCGCATGACACGCCTTTGCCGCCGGTCAGCCCAGATTGGTCGCCAGTGTGCTATTTTGGTGGCTATCAGCAGGCTAATGCCAGTTCTGCGCCTGTCGTCGCCAGCGCCTCCATGGCGTTAGGATGTCGTCATGATTACGTGCATGGACATGACGGCAAGCTATCCTGCTGGCTAGGCCCTAGCGGACAACAGGGGCAACAGGAGAGACCCAGCTTTAACCATCCATGGGCTCTCGGTTGCGGCTGCTTTGCTTATTGATCCCACCAGATGGAATGAGTGGATCGGCATTTTCTCCATTCAAACATCGTGTTTTCACGGTGTTGTGGGTAGCGACGCTGATTTCGAATATCGGCACCTGGATGTTCAATGTCACTTCCGGCTGGGTAATGACAGAACTGTCGCCATCACCTTTGATGGTGTCAATGGTGCAGGTAGCGACAGCCTTGCCGATCTTCCTGTTTGCGCTTCCTGCAGGGGCGCTAGGGGATCTGTTTGATCGCCGCAAGCTGTTGCTATGGACACAGATTCTCCTCGCCATGGTACTGTTTCTGTTTGCAGGACTGCTATGGAAAGAGGGTGTTAATGCCTGGGTCTTGCTGTTGTTCACTTTCATAACCGGTGCAGGATCGGCTTTCGCTACACCCGCGTGGCAGGCGATCATCCCACGCCTTGTGCCACGGGATGCACTGACTTCCGCTATCGCCTTGAATGGGGTGAGTATTAATATCGCACGTGCTATCGGCCCTGCATTGGGTGGTTTTATTCTGGCAGTGGCGGGGGCTGTGGCGACAGCGCTGCTTGATGCCCTTTCCTATCTTGCCGTGGTGGCAGCATTGGTATGGTGGCATGCTGCCATGACGCAAGCTGATACGCTGCCGCGAGAGCACTTGGGTGGTGCCATGCGCGCAGGCGTTCGCTTTGCACTGCATAGCACGCCGCTACGCTATACCTTATTCCGCGCTCTTGCCTTTTTCATTTGCGCCTCTGCTTACTGGGCATTGCTGCCCTTGGTGGCCAAGGAGATGCTACAGGGCGGTCCCAACCTTTATGGCATTTTGCTGACCGCGCTGGGAATTGGGGCGGTGGCAGGCGCATTCCTGCTGCCGATAATGAAAAAACATGTGAGTGCGGATAAAATTATGATGCTGGCGACGGCAGGAACAGCACTGTGCTTGCTGATGTTCGCCTATGGTGAGCACACAGGCATCGGTATCGCTGCCGGATTGATGGGCGGCGTGTCATGGATCATAGCGGTGGCATCATTGAATATTTCAGCACAGATGGCATTACCGGATTGGGTGCGCGCCCGCGGCTTGGCCATTTTTCAGATGGTGCTTTTTGGCGCGATGACGTTGGGATCACTTGGGTGGGGGCAAGTGGCAGGGGTTATCGGCTTGCCGCTGGCCTTAGCGGCGTCAGGATTGCTGGCACTTTTTCTGGTTCCTGTCACAGTGCGATTTAAACTTAACCTGGGCGAACATCACGACCACACACCGTCTGGCCATTGGGGCGAACTTGCTGTGAGCTCGTTCGTTTCACACGATCATGGTCCTGTTCTTGTGACGCTGGAATATCGTATCGACGACGCGGATCGCGATGCATTTTGCTCGCTGATGCAGAAGCTGGGGATTATCCGCCGCCGTGACGGCGCTATTCAGTGGGGATTCTTTGAGGATGTCGAGAATCATGGACGATTTATCGAGATATTCATGGTCGAATCCTGGCTTGCGCATCTGCGCCAGCATGCCCGTGTATCCGCCGCCGACAAAATCCTGCAAGATAAAATCGTTGCCCTGCACCGTGGCGCAACGCCACCGCGCGTGATGCACGCTGTCACCCCCCCTGCAAGCAATCATTTTCAAGCAATCCCCAAAACCCATCATGATTGATGAAAAGATCAATGCATTATCCGATTCGGATCATACCTTGATCATTTATTGTTCTCAAGTCAGAACGATGAGAGCTGATTGTGCAATCTACTTTCAGATGGTTGTCGATTGTCCTTTTTGTATATTGATCACATCCAACTATTGGATAAACGCTATAAGGAGATGATGATGAAAACGATTCTAGGTGTTTATGATGCACCGCCTCTCCATTGGGTAGGCGACGGTTTCCCGGTGAGATCGCTGTTTTCGTATCGTAACCATGGAAAATTACTGAATCCGTTTCTGCTGCTGGATTATGCAGGTCCAATCGATTTTGTGCCAGCCGAGCAGCCACGTGGGGTAGGGCAACATCCGCACCGTGGTTTTGAAACGGTCACCATTGCTTACCATGGTGAAGTGGCGCATCGGGATTCAACCGGTCAGGGTGGGGTGATTGGTCCCGGCGATGTGCAATGGATGACTGCGGGCTCGGGCATTCTGCACGAAGAATTTCACTCCGAATCATTTACACGTGCGGGTGGTCGGCTGGAGATGGTGCAGCTCTGGGTCAATCTGCCTGCCAAGGACAAAATGACTGCACCGCGTTACCAGACGATCCTCAAAACAGACATTCCAGTGGTCATGCTACCTGAGGAAGCAGGTATCGTGCGCGTGATTGCCGGCAACTACCAAGGTCATGCAGGACCTGCGCGCACGTTTACACCCATGAATGTTTGGGATTTGCGTTTGCACCACGGAAAATCAGCCGAGTTATCGTTACCTCAGGGCTGGAATGCAGCACTCATCGTTTTGCATGGAGCAGTATGGGTCAATGGGGAAACGCAAGTGAAAGCAGCGCAAATGGTATCGCTCGATCGCAGTGGTGAAACACTATTGATTGGCGCCCAGGAGAATGTGGTGGCGCTTCTGCTTAGTGGCGAACCGATTGATGAACCGGTTGTTGGGCAAGGTCCTTTCGTCATGAATAGTCAGGCTGAAATCGATCAGGCGATCGCAGATTTTAATAGCGGACATTTCGGGCAATTACCCCATTAAGCTTTTCACTCTCAGTTAATTAGCTGAGGGGGCTATCCACTGTGATATTTAATTGAAAGGAGGTATGGCAATGAATACACCACTGAACTTCGATGGCAGAATACCCACAATTGATCCAAACGATGCGGCAATGTTACTGATTGACCATCAAAGCGGTTTGTTTCAGATTGTCAAAGATATTCCACTTCTTGAGCTACGAGCCAATGTCGCCGCTCTGGCCAAGGCAGCAGCTGCGGAAAAAATACCCGTCATTACCTCAGCATCGGTTCCGCAAGGCCCAAACGGACCGCTTATTCCAGAAGTTCATCAATTTGCGCCGCATGCCCAATACATCGCTCGCCGTGGTGAAATCAATGTGTGGGATAACCCTGATTTTGTTGCTGCGGTAAAAGCAACCAAACGCAGAACGTTAATCATAGCGGGCACCCTCACGAGCGTTTGCCTGGCATTTCCCTGTATCAGTGCGGTTCAGGAGGGATATAGGGTTTTCGCGGTAATCGATGCCTCGGGTAGTGTGTCGCAAATGGCAACGGATTTGACGATCGCTCGTTTGGCCCAGGCTGGCGTGGTGCCGATCGATACCATGGCAGTGCTGGCAGAATTACAAAAATCATGGAGTCGACCAAATGCCATGGAGTGGGCTCAAGTTTACTCAGGCGCGATGCCCCATTATCAGCTCTTGATCGAGAGTTACCAGAAAGCCCAGCAAGTCGCCAGAGTGGGTGAATTGATGGATTCTCAGCGCTGATGCTGTCTTCTTTTATACAACATAAGGAGGAATAAAATGAGTAAAACTTATTATCGCCTTGATAAAAATAATGCGCTCGTCGCACTGGTCGATCATCAGGCCGGCTTACTGTCACTGGTGCGTGATTTCGAACCAGACAGATTCAAGAATAACGTTCTGGCTTTAGCTGATTTAGCCAAATATTTTAAATTACCAACCATACTAACCACCAGTTTTGAGGATGGTCCAAATGGCCCGCTGGTGCCGGAATTAAAACAAACCTTTCCGGATGCGCCCTACATCGCACGTCCAGGACAAATTAATGCATGGGATAACAAAGATTTTGTTAAAGCGGTCAAGCAAACGGGCAGAAAACAGTTGGTTATCGCTGGCGTCGTTACCGAGGTTTGTGTGGCATTTCCTGTGCTTTCTGCTTTGGAAGAGGGGTTTGAGGTATTTGTGGTGACGGATGCATCAGGTACTTTTAATGAAGTGACGCGCGAGGCGGCATGGAGCCGCATGGCAGAAGCAGGCGCGCAGCTGATGAGTTGGTTTGCGGTGGCCTGTGAACTGCATCGCGACTGGCGAAATGACATAGAAGGTCTCGGCACCTTGTTTTCTAATCATATTCCCGATTACCGTAATCTTTTCACGGCTTATACTGCAATCAAAGCGAGTAAATGAATGAATTGAGCATAACTTCGAACCGTGGCTGAGCGCAGGCTTAGCCACAAAAGTTATTTTCTCGGAAATTTAGTCGTGAAGGGCTTTCTTTATCACACTGAAGGATCATCAGCATATATGTTATCTAGGAAATGCTTAGTTCAGAAATGCCTTAATTATCAGCAACTAATGTGTCGAGATAACGAAGGGGGATCATGGTGAAATCAAATGAAATCAATGTGCTGGGTATTTCTGGCAGCTTGCGGCAAGGCTCTTATAATACCGCAGCCCTGCGAGAGGCGGTTCATCTTGCGCCTGCAGAGATGCATATTGCCATGGCGGATATCACGGAAATCCCGCTGTATAATGAAGATGTTTACGCTAAGGGATTCCCCGCGCCAGTGGAGCACTTGCGTGAGCAAATTCGGACTGCTGATGCACTGCTTTTTGTGACACCAGAGTATAACTACTCCATGTCCGGTGTGCTCAAAAATGTGATTGACTGGGTCTCGCGTCCACCCGAACAACCTTTTTCTGGCAAGCCTGCTGCGGTCATGGGCGCTAGCCCCGGCCGTTTCGGCACGGCGCGTGCGCAATATCATTTGCGTCAAAGTGTAGTATTCCTGGATGTGCTGTTGCTTAACCGGCCAGAAGTGATGATTGGCAATGCGCAGACTGTTTTTGATCAGAATGGCAGATTGATTGACGAAGCGACGCGCGAGCATATCCGGAGCTTGCTCAAGGCGCTTTACGAATGGACGCTCACGCTGAAGCGGTAATTTTGCACTTTAAGCAGGGAAATTTCACCAAATATTTTTTACAAGACAATCCAGATGCACTCAGCGGCTCATTACTTTGGAGGTAAGTGGCAATCCGGTTACTCAGGATGTGTGCAATTAACTGCTAAGTTCAAGACAGGGACGGCGGTTCGGCGTCTAGGCCATGTCACCAGTTATTTATGCCAGACAGTTGCTGCCCGATAGCCTTTTAGTCTCAGAAAAACTTTAATTCTTGCCAAGCAAGATACTTGCTATAATATTCATATAAAATTAAGGAAAAAATAGCGCCCGTAGCTCAGTTGGATAGAGTACTTGGCTTCGAACCAAGTGGTCGTGGGTTCGAATCCTGCCGGGCGCACCATTCTTTTAAAAGTAGTCATTATTGAATCGATTCGTTAGCAGTTTAGTAAAAAGGTGCGTATTTTTCCTATAGACTAATTGGGTCATTTGCTAACCTGAGTTACTCACGTTTCTTTGTTCTCTTCACGTCTGATTTCGAGCAATAATTGCACGCATGCCAAAGCTTTCCTTTATTATGGCAATGGAATCCGAGGCGCAGGGTTTGATCGATGCTTTAGGATTAAAGCCATTTGTCCCACGTCCGTTTTATAAACGTCTGCCGCTGAAGTTCTACCGAGGCATTTATCGAGATCGCCCGACAGCCCCCTTGAACTCACTATTACCATCCCAGGAAAGGATCCTCGCTATCGGGTTGATAGCATCGGCACAGAGCCGGCAGCGGTTGCTGCATTTGCGACTGTGAGCGGAATTTCACTCCGATATTTTAGTGAGCGCCGGCACTGCCGGTAGTTTCGCTAAACACGGCGCTTCCATAGGAAAGGTTTATTTAAGCGACTCAACCTTTTACTTTCATGACCATCGCATTCCACTTCCCGGCTGGGACAAGTTCGGGAAAGGCGCTTATCCGTCACTGGATGTTAGCCATTTGGCACGTGAGCTTAGTCTTCCACTCGGCAATATTTCCAGCGGCAACTCCCTTGATTTTACCGACCAGGATTTGGCGGCGATCGCGGCTCACGGCGCGATTCTTAAGGAAATGGAAGCTACTGCTGTCGCATGGGTCGGGTATATCACCGATACACCGATATTTGCCATCAAGTCGATCACCGATCTTGATCGACACTCACCCCGACTCGCCAAACGAGTTCGAAAAGAACTTTGCTACGGCTGTCACTAGCCTGACTGAGAAGACCTATGGAGATTATCGATGCATTTGCGCGCGACTGGCAAGAAAATCACTCGGACTCAGCAACGGTATCGCAAGATGAATTTCAATTAATATAGCCTACCTGAAACATCTTTTAGGCCTAATGGAACGTTTCCGATCGAATTATACTTCTGCCCCATGTTGCTTGCTGCCAAAGACAACCTAGATGACTTTTGATTCATCCTGTTGGAAGAAAGCGGAACCTATCACCTATACTCAGAGGCACTACCTTACCCTCGCCAGTGGTGCATGCTTTCGAAAACTCTCCTGTATCCTATGTGCCTTGCTTGCGTTTTGCGGACGCCGCAGTCGCCCAGGTCGGCTTTGTCGACCATGAAACCAAGTTCGGCAAATCTTCGCTCTGATCGACAAACGTCTTGAATTGATGCAAGCGGTCGCCGCATGGAAATATCTACACCAGTTCCAGTTCTTGATGTTGCTCGTGAACGCTCTGTGCTCGAAGCGACTGTAATGCAGGCACAGACACTTGGTATTTCCGTCGAACCGGCACGGGAGCTGTTTGCGTCTGCAGATGCGACTTGCGCGTGAAATACAACAACGATTCATCGATCAGTGGCGCGCTGCGAAGGTTACGCCGCTAGCTCCGCGCGATCTGAGCACTGAACTGCGTCCGCAATTGGATGAGCTCGGCACGCGACAGATGCAGATCATTTATCTTGCGATGCCCGAGTTTCAGCGAAAGGATTTCCATACCTATTATGCGGGATCAGTGGACAGCATTGCACGGTGGGGTGTGGATGAACGGGATATCAGCGCACTGTTCGATGCGCTCTCGCGACTGAGAACGACGCCAATTCCGGCACTGAAGCGAATTGCAGCGAGCAGGATACTGCGAATTGGTACGACGGGTGACTATGCGCCTTTCACACTGGAGTCGAAGGGGGTGCTCATTGGTGCTGACGTTGCTGCAGCAATTTCGCTTGCAGCTTACTCGATGCCGAGCCTCAATTCATTCGAACGAGTTGGCCTACGTTGATGACTGATTATCAACACGACCGCTTTGATCTAGCGATCGGAGGGATCAGCGTCACTGCTGAGCGGACTGCAATCGGAGCATTTTCTATACCGTATTATCGAGGCGGTAAAACACCAATCGTGCGATGTGGAACTGAGGCGCGATTTGGCTCGCTGAACGAGATCAATCAAGCAGGCGTGCGTGTGATCGTGAATCCCGGTGGAACAAATGAGCGCTTTATTCGAGACAACTTACACAATGTGCAGCCCATTCTACACACCGATAATCAGACGATATTTGAGGAGATCGCTAACGGCCGTGCAGATGTGATGGTAACTGACGATGTGGAAGTAGATTTTCAGACACAACGCGATTTCAGGTTATGCCGGGCGACCGCTGAGGTCTTCACCCAGAATGATAAGGCGCTTTTGCTGGCACGAGATCTAGAGTTGATTGCAAAGGTGAATGCTTGGCTGAACGCAGAACTGGAAAGTGGTAAAGTCATCCAGCGACTTGAAGCTGCTTTTACTTACGAAAACTCATCGATTATCAAGCGTTGAGCAGATTGATTCTATTCGGGAGGGTGTCGCTTGGCTTACTTTCTGATCAACATTTTAAGCAAACAGATCTCTTGCTTTAACATGTTTCTTACATGCATCAGAAAAAAGTTAGATAACCGTCGATGATTGCTAAGGTTTTAAGCTTATCTGCATATCGGTTTATGTGTTGCCGATATTTCCCGTCAGATTCACCAGCAAGTATAACTCGTCGCTGTTGGCTTGGTGAAATATCCTGGCAAATTATCCGAATTCAGAAGAATGATTCAGATTAGAAACCACCTAAGAAAGCATATCCTCCTTGGTGGTTTCTTCGTGTTTAAATGGGTGATGCCATAATATGCTTATGGCTTTAAAAACTCTTCTTCTTTCTTTGCTTCCTTTCCTTCTGCTGGTTTTTCATTGCCTCCATCATCGGCCAATTTGCTGCCGACATAGCTTCCAACTGCACCACCTACTAAAGCTGGCATAACTGATTGGAGTAATGATGGATTTCCAGCTGGTGCGCTAGGGGTTGCTGCACTAGGTGTCGCTGCGCTAGGTGTTGGTGTTGGTGCTGGTGTAGATGCGCTTGAACTGGTTGCAGGTAAGGGGGCAGATTTGCTATGCGCTGTATCCTGTGCTTGAGCTGATGCTGAAGAATTAGGTGTATCAGTGCTCTTTTGTTGTGTGGGAGCAGATTGAGAAGTGCTTTGTTTAGGGCTGAGTGCACCTTTTGAAACGCTGCCCTTGCTTTTTTTTGCATAAATATTATTTGCAAACATCATAGAAACCAAAATGGCAAAAAGTAATTTTTTCATTGTAAATGCTCTTTTCATTAAAATAGCGTTCTGATATTAGACGCAAATTAGTAAACGTTGGCTGGTTTTAAAATATAAAAAGCGCTAAATATTACTAGTACTTAGTGAATTTGTTGATATCTGAATTTTGATATTAGCAGATGCTAATAAATACACCAACCATTTGCTGGTAGTATTATTAGTTAATGGACTATTATGGATATAAAATAACCAACTAATTCTTGAATATTAATGTGTTATAGAAGATTCTGAATTTCTTTGAATGTTAAGCTGGTATCGGAACTATAACCGTAAAATATCACAAAAACATTCTAACATAATGATTTTTATTTTTCGGGTTTTAAATGTATCGTCAATTTTTCTTGCTAAGTATCAATAAGTAAATAAGACCTTTTTTACTTTTTCTGAGGATATTTAGGAAAGAAAAGTTAGGCGAGCGCCGATTAAATTTTTAGGATTATTCTGTAAATGAAACACTATCCTGTACCTATAAACGTAATCTTTCTAAGAGGACAAACATAGTTCTCCAGAAAGCAAAGAAAGCCTTCTGGATGTCAGAATACTTAGTTAATTTTTAATAACCTGGTCAGCAATCATCCCATTCATCGCAATCGTCCCAATCATCAACCCATTGGGGTGTTTTTGTAAATGACAAACTTGGTAATGTCATCAGGATGATTTTTGTTAAGATTTTCATAAATATTATGCTCCAGCTTCTTTTTGTTGATGATTACAAGAATACACGCTATTTACTTAATGGCAGATGAACAAAATTTCACACTCTTTGTGTCTGGACACAAACTGTATTTTATAAAGCTTCACAATATAAAATAGAAATCATTCATACCAGCCAATGTTTCATTCAAAACCTAAAAAGCTATTTTTAAAGATACTCGCTACTCGCACTATCGATTTAGACACCAGTCTGGAGAAATATCCGACTTAATAGCCCGACAACACAAAACCGACATTACCCGTATTAACACCTAAAAAATACCTGCCTGGTGCTGCGCCATATACAGGTACGGGTGGATAATAGGGTTGGTTGTAATAAATATTCTGTGTGTTGTAATGATTATGGTGGTTATGACGGTGATGGTGGCGATGATGGCCATGATGATGGTGATGGTGATGATGATGATGGGCATGATGGCGATGATGATGGCCTTTTTTAGCCTCAGCTACCATGGGAACCGCTAAAGCAACGCTCAATAACATTGCAGATAATAATCTCACTGACGTGTTTATTTTAGTTCTTATTTTCATGTTACACCTCCTTGGTTTTTTGTTGATCAGAATTTCTTCTGTTGGTGTTAACTTTATCCTGGAGATCATGAATATAAGCTGAACAATCTGAAAAGAATAAAAATATAGGATTGAAAATACTTATATTTTAGTTTGCATAAGTATAAAGAAAGTTAGGCGCTTGTTATTCTGAGTGAAAGTTGTAGAGATTTAGATCATCCCTCCCATCGACAAACCATCCAGATTAGGCATCAAAAACTGTTTTTTAAACTGCTTGTGCAAAATTTTAGCAAGATGCGGTACTTAGCATGAAAGTTTCAAAGAGCGGAACGGCCCTACTTATCTGTAAATGTAATTAGATATGAATTAGAAAATCCCACCGAATAAGGGGGTATCCGGTGGGATTTTCATTTTCTTACATATCAAAGAGTTATAATTGTCGTTTAACAACGACAATTATCTTAACGGTAATAATTATTGTAACTTTAGTATTATTTAATAAAAATATTCCAAAAGCATTTTATAAATTCACAGTAAGTGCTTAAACATATCCCTTTGCTTTTACATTGCTGCCTTCATTTTTTCATGCGGCTAGTATTCATGCCATGTTTTAGCGCATTCTAACTAGATCTAGCTTTGCATTTATGTAATATTGGTTCGTTTGGTAAATGCCATAAGTTGACATTGTCATCATATGTATGGTTATGCAAAATATTTTATGACAAAAATTTAATCAATTTTGATAAAACTTATTATTTAATAAACCCTTTATCATTATTGACAAGACGTTTGGTTCATTTCTGCTTTAACCATAACATCGGGCAACATTCAATGAAGCTGATTAATTAATCTAAATAATTTACCCTTGCTGCCCATGATTTGATTACCCTGCATTTTGTTATTTGCCAAAGGCGAAACAAAGGTGGAATCAGGGCATGGCCATGACTTGTCTTTTGATTGAGCGTTACGTACTGCGGTATCTGTAAGCATTTGACGGTATCTCGTATGACGGTATATTCAGATACGTTGTGATACTATAAGAAACTATCAATCCTTATGAAATATAGTCAATTCAATGGATTGGGTATGTGGATTTGGTACGTTTAGAAGTTTACTGAAATGATTATTTGGTGCGGAGTCGTAACCGCAAAGTATTATTATTATATTATTGATACATAAAGGTTTTTTTATAGGTTTTTAAAAATACCGCCAAAAATACCATCAAATTATTTTATTAGGTATTAAATAAGCATTTTTTAATCATTATTGATTGGAGAATACAAAATGAAAAGCATCACAGCTACACTCATAAGCAACACTACCAAGAAATAAATCATTCACGCCTACGGGAAGCGCCTCGATTCTGGTGAGTTTAATCTGTACACGCAAACAGGCAACGCCTTGCCTACCTACCTACCTACCTACCTACCTACCTACTTATCTATCTCTCACTCTAACATCATGGTCTTTGATGTTAATCAAGTAGCTATGATGCTAGGTGCTGTAAATTATCCTCTGGTGTAACAAAGGAGAATGGAAAATGACTATGGAAAACGTTACAACAGAGCCGGTCAATATATCAATCAAGGATATAGCAAAGCAGCTTGAAACACACACCGCCAAGTTAGAACGGTTCACTGCGATGTTATCCGATATAGTTCGGCTAACTAACGATGATGATATAGGTGGGCTGACGGAGAATGGCAGAGACCTTTGCGATGAAATAAATTGCTCATTATCTCAATTATTGCTAAAGTTGGATGAGCATAAAACCGAGGAAGTAAAAAGGCATTATGCGATTTTATCTTGTCCTGATCGCTCATTATGTGATGCGCCCACCGATCACCAAGGGCATGTTTATGAATTTGACACGAAAAAAGACCGCGATACTTTTTTATCAGTAATTATTAATCCACTTTTTCAGAAAGTGGTAGTAGTAATAGTGTAATCTAATAAAAAAACCCCGCCAGATTATGAATTATCCGGCGGGCTGCTCAGCAATCATCCCACTCATCACAATCGTCCCAATCATCAACCCATTGGGGTGTTTTTGCAAATGACAAACTTGTTAATGTACCCAATATGCTTGTTAAGAAGGCTTTCATAAATCTTTAGTCTTATCATCGTTTTGTTGATGGTTACAAGATACACATTATTTATGAATGTTTTATGAACAAAATTTCACACTCTTTGTGTCTGGACACAAACTGTATTTTATAAAGCTTCACAATATAAAATAGAAATCATTCATACCAGCCAATGTTTCATTCAAAACCTAAAAAGCTATTTTTAAAGATACTCGCTACTCGCACTATCGATTTAGACACCAGTCTGGAGAAATATCCGACTTAATAGCCCGACAACACAAAACCGACATTACCCGTATTAACACCTAAAAAATACCTGCCTGGTGCTGCGCCATATACAGGTACGGGTGGATAATAGGGTTGGTTGTAATAAATATTCTGTGTGTTGTAATGATTATGGTGGTTATGACGGTGATGGTGGCGATGATGGCCATGATGATGGTGATGATGATGATGGGCATGATGGCGATGATGATGGCCTTTTTTAGCCTCAGCTACCATGGGAACCGCTAAAGCAACGCTCAACAACAATGCAGATAATAATTTCACTGGCGTGTTCATTTTAGTTCTTGTTTTCATGTTGTACCTCTTTGATCGTTATTTATTTATCAGAATTACTTCTGTTGGTAATAACTTTATAGTGAATATCATGAATACAAGCTGAATAATCTGAAAAAAAATTGGATTGCAAATGCTTATATCTTATTTGCATAAGTGTGAGAAAGGTTGGGGGCACGATACTTTGATTAACAACTAAAGAGTAAAGATCGTCCCGTCTATTAGAAAGGACAGAAATATAGCGCTCAATAACCCGCTTCGTGCGGGTTTTTTAATAACTTTTGAAAGGGGAATCAATTAAAAAAGCTATATCGTTGTTAGCTGTAATGATGTCGTTATCAGGCTTTGCTATCATGTTCAATGGCGCATCGCAGCAAATGGCAATACGAAGCAATAAACCAGACGTTGATCTCGATGTGAATGAAGCCTTTATTGGACGCGGTAATGGCATCACAACATTTAGAAACTGTCTGGCAAAATGATTTCCATTAGAATCAAGGATTTTTTATAACCAGTTAAGAAATGTCATACAAAACGGATATCAATGATGTGGAATGGAACTTGATAAAAAAGAGTTTGATCCTATCAGTAAACGCGGCAATAGCCACAAACATAGCAAAAAAACCATTGTGAATGCCATTCTATACGTTGTCAAAGGCGGTATTCAGTGGCGGCTGATGCCGAACGATTTTCCTCCTTGGCAAACTGTTGACGATCACTTTAACCGATGGAACAAGCGAGGTGTCTGGGAGAAATGCCTGGCTAAGTTGACGGTTCTTTGTCGCCAAAAAACTGGACGCTGTGCCGTACCCGGTTATGGCATCATTGATGCGCAAAGTGCAAAAACCCGGTATGCCAGCGAAGAACGAGGAATTGATGGTGGCAAAAAAGTTAAAGGTCACAAACGGCATATCGTAGTAGACATTCCTGGCAATTTACTCCCTGTCAAAGTTCATGCTGCCAATATGAGCGCTACCAAAAGCGCTGGTATGGTGTTGGCAGGCGTTATCGATAAATACCCTTCACTCAAAGCATTCTCAGGGGATGCCGGCTATCGGGGTACAGCAGTTGATTTCGTAGGTAATGGACCAGGTTCTGAGTTTGCACATTTCAGAAAAAATCGAAGGTAAATGGGCTGTTTTGCCAAAGCGACGGGTAGTCGAACGTACGTTTTCCTGGCCAGGTAACTTCCGCCGTTTAGCCAAGGATTTCGAAATCTTGACCGGTACTGCTGAAAATATGATGCGTATCGCCATGATGAAAATAACACTTGCAAAGTGTGTCTAATGGTTTACCAGACAGCTTCTTAAGAAAAAAGAAGAATATGTGATTACTGCACGCAAGGAAGATTGTGCTCCTGATTCTATTCCAGCCTCAAAATCATTCGACGTTATCACCTTGCTAGGTGTGTTTATTGATTTTGGCATCATCTCAATACTTGCGGTCAATGGCACTGGTACAGGCGCATGGTGCAAGTTTAACCTGACCAGCTTTGTTATTGATCCGCAGTGCAATAAAACGCCGGTAGCATCAACAACCAGCACAACAACTGCTAAGAAAAAAGAGCCCAAAAAGTAGGATTAAAAAGACAATATACAGATTATGCCCGCTAAGTGCGGTCTTTTTCGGTATGTATGGATTTTGCATTTCTAGAATCTGAAGCGGGGGGCAAGCTACTCTCATTCTGAAATATTGCTGAAAGAACCTAAAACAATTCACTCGATTAATAACTTTATTAAAATAGTTTTTCTAAGCTAAATTTTGAGCCACTCGGAAATATGCACACATGAGAAATGCCATTAACGCATGAAGTTATAGTTGCCGTTGATGGGCCATTGTCATTGAAATTAACAGTTACTTTGAGATTAATATCAGAAGAACTTACGCCAAGAACATTTGTTAGAGAAACGCTATTACCTCTCCGAGTGCCAATCATTGGCTCCCAAGGAGTATTAGGAACTGGGTCAACTATAATTACAACCATTTTATTATCTACTTCATGCACTGTTGCATAGCCTGAAGTAAAGCCACTAACAATAACTGAGTAAATGCCATCATACGGACCTGCTGCATACAATGTGTTCGATAGAGCAAAAAACAGAAATAACGCAATTATTTTTTTCATTCTAACAGCCGGTCCTATTTAATTAGGACTTTCGATAATCAAAGAGATCATGAAAATTGCATAATAAATAAAGTATAACAGCCCTCCTGTCAGGGAACATAGCATTATTCAATGGGAAAATTTTTAGAAATAATTGCAGGGCTTCACAGTAGCTGTTTCAGTGTTTCTCTATGTTTTTGCATCGCTACCTTTAATTCTTTCATGTGGCTGGTATTCATGCCATGTTTTAGTGCATTCTGGCTTGATCTGGCTTTACCTTCCAGTATCTTGGCTCCCGTTGATCATTTCCACTGCTACCAATTCCGGATTAATTCTGCTTGCTTCAATCGTTCCTCGTGGTCAAGTGTCGCATGATTAACCTCGCTTAATAGTCATTTGAAGAATTAATAGTTTTCCCTGCGTGCGTATGAGTTGTATTGTTGTTTATTTGCTGGTATTCATGTGCATTATTGGCTTGTTTGGCAAATTCCGCAGGTTGGCATAGTCATCAGTATATCCGGCTAGATAAAAAATTTTAGGACAAATTCTGTAATCAATTTTGATAAAAGCTGTTATTCAATAAACGCTTTGGCTTTGTCGTTATTGGTAAGACGTTTGGTTTCATTTCAGCTTAAACCATAATACAGGGCAACATCCAAATGGAACTGGTTAATTAATCTAAATAAATTACCCTTACTGCTCATGATTTAATTACCCTGCATTTTGTTATTTACCAAAGGCGGAATCAGTGCATGGTCATGACTTGTCTTGTCTTTTGATTGAGCGTTACGTACCGCGGTTTCTGTAAGCATTTGACGGTGTCTCCAGATACGTTGTGATGCTATAGGAAATTATCAATACCGCAGAAAGCTGGCAATTTCAATGGATTTGATACAATTTGAGGTTTGTTGAAATAGTTATTTGGTGCCGGAGCCGTAACCGCAAAGTATCGTTATTATATTGATATATAATGATTATTATTTTTATATTTTTGAAAATACCATCAAAAGTACCATCAAATTTTTTTACTGGGCATTAAATAAGCATTCTTTAACCATTATTGATTAAAAAGTGCAAAATGGAAAACATCACAGCAATAACCGTCAGATCGTTAAAGGTTTAGTGAGTTTTAACTTTTCTCTAACTTAAAGTGCTATCTGAAAAATAATAAAAAAAACCGTCGAAACAGGAGAGAGTTCGACGGCCTACACGTCATAGAAAATATCACAAGAATAAAATTGATTATAGATACTGCATCGTGAAATATTTATAAAGACTCATATCTTATAAACTTGGCGATAAAAAAAATAGAACGCATAAATAAAACCATTCCCACCAGAAAATAAACGCTCTAACGTAAACCTAGTCCGTTTATAGCTTCGTTAAGCTTTACTCAATATGCTTTGGTTTTGAAAAGTTTCAGGTTTTATGAGGTTTTTGCTTCACCCTCGACACATAAAAAAAGTATTTCAGCTTTTTTACTTTTTTGGAGACGTTTAACGAAGAAATAGTAAGCTGCGGTACATAAATCTAAAAGCAGTAGAGATTGAAATAGCCCCCCAGCATTAAAAAAACCGTTTTTTAATTTTGCACATATGAAAATTTGAACTGACTACGGTACTGAAAATGAGAGCTGTAGAGATTGATGCTGCCCCATTCATCAAAAAGAGAACAACAAAGAAGAAAGAAAGAGGATGGCTTATCCTATCCCTTTATGAAATAAACGCCTTAATAAAATTGTAGTGTATTGGAGCATTGCTTGATTTGATGTGAGAAGATGCAATATTGCATCGCATGTGGGCAGAAATATAGCTCGCGATAACCTGCTTCATACAGGTTTTTATTAGCTTTTGGAAAGGGAATCAATGGAAAAAGCTATATCGTTGTTAGCTGCAATTACGTTGTTATCAGGCTGTGCTTCCATATTCCATGGCGCATCGCAGCAAGTGACAATACGAAGCAATCAGCCAGACGTTGATCTCTATGTGAATGAAGCCTTTATTGGACATGGTAATGGCATCACAACCTTTAAGAAAAAAGAAGAATACGTGATTACTGCACGCAAGGAAGGCTGTATTCCTGTTTCTATTCCAGCTTCAAAATCATTCGATGCCACCACCTTGCTTGGTATGTTTATTGATTTAGGCATCATCTCAATACTTGTGGTCGATGGCGCTGGTACAGGTGCATGGCGCAAGTTTGACCAGACCAGCTTTGTTATTGATCCGCAGTGCGATAAAACGCCAGCAGCATCAAAACCAGTACAACAACTGCTAAGAAAGAAGAATCTAAAAAGTAAGATTAAAAAGAAAATACACAGATGATGCCCGCCAAGCGCGGGCTATCTCAGCCTGTACCAATTTTGCATTTCTAAAATTTGAATTGGGTTTGAATTGCCCGAGTGAATGAAATATAAGAAAGTACCGCTTTGCTTATAGGTTCACTCAAGTTGACTTATAAAAAATCCAATCAATATCATTTAACGTCTAAATCTTAGAATTAACTAAGTATTTCAATCACCTCCTTATATTGCTTCAATAGCTGCCTTACTTCTTTCTGCAGTTTGTTTAATCCATGCTTATAAGCATTCTGGCTTGAATTAGTTTTGCCTGCTGGCGTCTTTGCCCCGGTCGAATATTTCCACGGCTGCCATTTCCTGATTAATTCCGCTTGCTTCAAGCGTTCCTCGTGTGTCCGGTGTCGCATGATTAGCCTCTCTTAATAGTTCGTTTGAAGAATTAATAGTTTTCCCCGCGTGCGTATAAGATGAATTGTTGTTTATTTGCTGGTGCCCTTGTGCAATATTGGCTTGTTTGGCAAATACCACGGACGGGTTTTTAATTGTCGCCAATATTTCAATTGTCCTGGCGCATTGTGCTTGGGCTTTCAGCGCCAGTCGCATATAGCTTTCTGCTGCATTTAAATATTGCCCCATGTTATCGGCTGACTGATTCGCCATCGCATTGAATATTGAATTTAATGAGACAACTTGCGCTGTAAGCGTTGCTTCAAGTTCGCTCAAATCCCCGTCATTAACCTTCCTGGCTTTTCCGTTCATGACTGTGACTGCTTCTTCCAGGTCAATTTCACCCGCAAGAGGTTTGATGAATGCCTGTGCTGTTACAGTGTTCATGATGGTAGGTGATAACTTGACCTCAGCAAATTTGCGCTCTTGGTTTTCACCTTCTTTCAAATGGACTCTTAGTTTTTTTACATTTTTATTTGTGGGTGCTTTGGGTTTCATGTTAATTGACATGTTTGTTCTAGTTACAATGATTATTAGATGAAACGCTATACACAGGATAGTGTTTGTATTATTTGCTAGTTAAAACACTATATAGCATTTGTTTCCTTTCCCTTTCCTTGGGAAGCCATGATTGCTGCAAATGATCTTCTTTTGGTTTTGGTAGCCTGTTGTGTTTGTTCGATCCCTAACAATTGGGCATAGGGTAATGGATCATTGTGTATAGCATCACGTACACATGGCCAGATATTAGATTTCATGACTGGATCAGCATTAAGTTTTGATAAAACTTGTTTTTCGATAAATGCTTTGTCATTACTGTTATAGCGCTTAGTTTCGTTTCTGCTCAAACCATAATGCCGGGCAACATCCAAATGGAACTGGTTAATCAATCTACGCAAGTTGCCTGTCCCACCCATGATTTGATTGCCCTGCATTTTGTTATTCACTAAAGGCAGAATCAATGCATGGGCATGGGGTGCGCTCTCGTCCAGATGAACATCAAAGGATAGCAATACACCCGGAATATGCTGCTTAACCCATTCCAGACAATCTTTGAAGAATGGCCGTGTGTCCTGTTCGTGTCGGTCTATAGGTAAGCTGAAAATAATCTCCAAGGCCATCACCTGATTAATGCGGGGCTTATCAATGCCTGCCCGAACCAGCAATACTTTTGCATGACGGTCAATTTGCTTCGCAGTATCAGGAATGGTTAATGAATAGTTGAATGGCGTTCTAAACGCATCAATATTGGCGCCTGCACCACGCTCTGCCTGTAATGCACGCTTATTATGTTTCAATGCGTTCAGAATACCATTCCTGCCTTTCACCTTACCTAGTCTCAGCAGGTGGCTTGCTGCCATTGTTTACTTATCCACTAGTCGGGATAAGTAAAGATATAGCGCCCATAGCTTGTTTAAACTAAGTGAAGCAATATCCGTACTTATACCTAAATGGGAAAAGCCTGCCAGTAGCATTTCAAGACGTTCCAGTCCTGCTTTATTCATGACATTCACCTTTTCGTAACACATAGCAGCCCACACGATGCTTATCACCATTTTCTGCTTCGATGGTTTGCCATACAGTGTCAATGCAATGGCCTTTTTGACGTAGTTGTAATATTCGTGCAGGTGGGTGGTAAACACCTAATCCACGACTTGCCTCAAAGGTATTGATACTAAATAAACACAATGCGCGCAATAAACGGGCGCATTGCTGTTTGGCGTCATCTCCTGTAAGCTGCATATTGATTTCTTGAAAAGCCGCTTCTTTATGGGGCGGTATTTTTTTGTCCATATTATGCCCCTTGATTTCTGTTTTTTGCTTGGCGCAGTTCGCCCACATTCCAGCTGCTAGTGCGCTGGGTTAATTTATATGGCTTGGGTATGTGACCCGCTTTTACTCCACGCCAAACAGTAGAGCTAGAGCAGTCATATAAGACTTTGACTACTGGCAATCGTACATGCGCTGAATCAGGGAGTAGATCGAAGTTTTTAAGGGCTTCTGGAATTGAACTTTCATTTGCATTCATTTGATACTTTCCTGTTGTTGTTAATCACAGGAAGCATCATAAAAAAAGCAATTTATATAGTACGGAAATATCCTTATTGCAATCGGTAATTTCCATTTGTGCTACATTTTATTATGATTGGAAGGAAGTAATTCTATGCCCTCTTTTAGCCAGTTTCGAATCGTTTTGGGGTCAAAACTTAACCCTTTCTTGCTAAGTGCATCAACAATATCTTGAGGAGCGTTTGATTTCGGCAACTCCGGCTGATATCCATAAGCATCAATAGCGATAGCTGCAAGGGTACGTAGCAAATTTTCAGTTTTACGAGTTGAATCTGGTTTGACTATAATTTCAGATTGATTAATTTCACCATTCTTAATATTAAAATAAACAAACCAATCTTTAGCATAGCGTTCTACAACCTCATGTTGGATAAATTTATCAAGTATTTTTTGCTTATAGTATTTTATCCAATCTATGGGTGGGGCTTTAGGATTAAGAGTTGAGCGTTCGAATAAAAATAAATAATCCTTAGCTGCCAATAATAGAGGTTCATTAATAAAAAAATAATCAGTCGTCATAGGTAAACCATCTCTATCCCGAGTACACTTTTCGCCAACTGCATAAAGATTATCATCATTGGGGTTTAAACCCGCCATTAATAAAGATGCCTCTAATACAGTCCAATATTCAGCCGCGCCCCATAGCCCACGATTCGAGTTATCTAAAACAGCTGATCCAGTATCTAAAGAAGTTTCATCATCAATAAGATAGAGAAATGAATAATCAGGTATAGTAATTTCACTTAAATAAAAATTCACAGGAATACCATATTTTTGAAAAAGTAGACACAATAAACACTAGATAAACACACAAAAATAAAATGAATAATCATATAGTAATCACTAAATAAAAATTCACGAATACCATATTTTTGGCTATGTCGTAATTAATTGTTGAAATTGTCTTATTTTCCCAAGAGACAATAGAAAACAAAGGGTTGGTGTAATGTTTTGACCGAGGCGATCAATCATTCTATGCCATCCCAGATAATTCCCGAGATAACGTGTAGCTACGCCATGAAACTTCATCATCCATTGCTTTAGCCGGCTGTCATAAGCATTGACGTTCTGAATATGGTAGATGTTGTTTATAACTCGCAGACCTGCGGCAACATTGACTGGGTAATGAACAATTCCTGCATGCCTGGTAATCTGTTTGTATGCAGGCATACTATCAGTACATAAAATGACGTCCTTATTTAACAAAGGCGTAAGCGCTGATCCGATTTGTTCCGCACTTGTGCTTTGCAGGATACAGCCAGCAGTTTCACCATGACGGTCACGTACCACTAGCACGGGTATCTGTTCTTTTGATGTGCCTCTCATAGCGGCTTTACCACCCCGTTTGCGCGAGGGTCTGGGTAAATGGCGTTGTCCTTTAAAAGATTCCAGGAAATATGTTTCGTCAGCTTCAACAATGCCATTCATTTTGTTAGATTGGCGTGTTGCCGGTATTCGCAAAAAACGATGCCGCCACTTAAAGCTGGTGTTTTTGGCTATCCCGCAGCTATTCGCGGATTTGCGTAGACTTAATCCCTGAATCAGGGTTTGCTCATAATGAAGCCATTTGTCTTTCTGGCGCAACCGTGCCAATGGCGTATTGGTAAGCGCATTAAACGTGCGTTTGCATTGACGACATCGATAGCGTTGTAACTCGCAAACTTTACCCCAGCGATACAATTGCGTGTCCATACAGTATGGGCACGCAGGTTCATCATTCAGGCTTTGTTCAATCAACGTAACGACTGTATCAACGCTTACTTTTCCTTCTAATCTCTTTCGAAGCTTGTCTCGCTGGCTACGACTCATGCGATCAATTGATTTCATCCAAACTTTGAATTCCATTGTTTTCATGGTGTACTCCTCTTTTTACTTCCTGATACAGATTAGACACTCATTCAACACTTAATTGTGACATAGCCATATTTTTCATAATTCTTCATAAGCGCCCCTTTCACGCTCCCTTAAATCAGAAACCACGCCAGCCGGGTAAGGTTGCCCAGCGTTCGCTCCGTCGAGCTAGGCGTAGCTAAACTTGATCAAACTTTTTGTAAATTTATCACCTTGGCACCTGCTGTCAGCTCATCCAAGTAATCCGCCCACCATTGCATCATTTCCCGTCTCTTTGGCAGATGTTCAGCAAAGTTATAGCTGGCTGATACCTTGTTACGTTCTGCATGGGCTAGCTGTCGCTCAATCGCTTCATGCGGCCAGCCATGCTCATGTAATAAGGTGCTAGCCATACTACGGAAACCATGCCCAGTCATTTCATCTTTTTCATAACCCATGCGCCTTAATGCTGCGTTGATGGTATTTTCGCTCATGGGTCTGTTGGTACTTCTTATACTTGGAAAGATATATTTACCATGCCCTGTTAATGGTTGAATGGCTTCTAATATCTCCATTGCTTGATGTGATAACGGGATGATATGTTGCTCTTTCATCTTCATTTTTTGACTGGGTATGCGCCACTCTTTTTTATTAAAATCAATTTCTGCCCATTCTGCTTGACGTAGTTCACCCGGTCGAACGAATACCAGCGGGGCAAGCTGCAAAGCACATTTAGTGGTATATGAACCCACAAAGCCACTGATTGAGCGTAACAATGCGCCAATGGCTTTAGGGTCGGTAATGCTGGCATGATGTTTTGCTTTGACTGGTGTTAATGCCCCCCTCAAATCACCACTAGGATCACGTTCAGCGCGTCCGGTTTGTATGGCATATCTAAATACCCTGCCAACATATTCTCTTACCCTTTGCGCTTTCTCGTGTGCGCCACGGCTTTCTATCTTGCGTAGTACTGCCAGTAAATCAGGCGCGTTAATATCCTTGATCGGTCGATTACCTAGCCAGGGGAATATATCCGCTTCAAGACATCTTTTTATGTTGGCACTAGTAGATTCAGCCCAGGTAGTGGATTGTTTGATGTGCCATTCAAGCGCTATAGCCTGGAATGTGTTTTCGTGAGCTTGTTTCTTGACTTGCTTGTTAACGGCTTTCACCAGCGCCGGGTCAATATCCTTAACCAACAAATCTCGCGCTTCGTCTCTTTTTTTACGTGCAGCAGATAGGGTAATAGTTGGATAAACGCCAATAGCTAAAGTCTTTTGCTTGCCTGCATGTCGGTAGTTCATGCGCCAGTACTTCCCGACGGATTTCACCAACAAATATAAACCGCCACTATCAGTTAGTTTATATGGCTTATCTTTTGATTGAGCATTACGTACCGCGGTATCTGTAAGCATTGATGGTATCTCTATATTGATATCAAAAAGTACCATCAAAAGTACCATCAAAAGTACCATCAAATTGATGGTATGTACAGATATCTTGTGATGCTATCTGAAACTATCAATCTTGCAGAAAGCTATTAAATTAGAGGGGTTTGATGCTATGAGATACTATTTGAAATGCCTATTTGGTGCCCGGGGCCGGAATCGAACCGGCACGGGCGTATAAGGCCCGAGGGATTTTAAGTCCCTTGTGTCTACCTATTTCGCCACCCGGGCAATCAAAATATGCTAGATATTGGAGGCTGGGGTCGGAATCGAACCGGCGTACACGGCTTTGCAGGCCGCTGCATAACCACTCTGCCACCCAGCCATTCATTTTTTATGATCAGAATGTGGTCTGTATCGTAATACCACGATGAGTAATGTGATATGGATTTTTTATCTATTTACTAAAAAATCTAATTTATCTCGATATTGGAGCGGGAAACGAGACTCGAACTCGCGACCCCAACCTTGGCAAGGTTGTGCTCTACCACTGAGCTATTCCCGCAGCTTTGAGTTCTACGTACTTAAGAACACAATTCAGAAATAAAGAGTGGATTATAAAGATGCTGTTTATTTTGTCAAGAAACGCATGGATCAAGTCATCCTTAAATCATTATTTTGCGATTCGATTTATCATCGTAACACTTGTCGCAACCATTTGCTGATATCGGCCAGCTCCTCAGCACAGACAGAATGCTCCATTGGATACTCATGCCATTCGACCTGGTAGCCGGCCTCCACTAGCTGTTGCCGGGAAGTTTTCGCCAGGAGGATCGGTACGATAGGATCATAGCTGCCATGCGCCATAAAAATGGAGGTGGAGATATTGGCATTATGTGCTTCTTTGGCAAGGGTATGCGCTAACGGAAGATAGCTTGATAGCGCCATAATGCCCCCTAATTTGTCTGGGTGACGCAGGCCAACCTGTAAAGCCATGACACCTCCTTGAGAAAATCCAGCCAATACAATATTGGTAGAGGAAATGCCACGTTGATTTTCGCGCTCAATCATTGCTGTGATTGCATGTTGGGAGCTACGAATGCCCGCTTCATCTTCATAGTGATTTAGATTTGCATGCTTGATGTCATACCATGCACGCATGATAAAACCTTGATTAATGCTTACCGGTTGTTTAGGTGCGTGAGGAAAAATAAAACGTATTGCGGTGTCAGGCGGTAGCTCGAGCTCATGTATAATAGGCACGAAATCATTACCGTCAGCGCCAAGCCCATGCATCCACAAAATTGAATGAGTTGGTTGTGCGCCGGTTTCTAGCTCAAGTGCAGGAAGTTGCTGTGATAAAGGGGTGGGCATGGTAGAGGCTGATTGACTTGATTAAACAATAAAATTAGATTTTCATAAACTATACTGGTTACAGGAGATGTGCATGAAACGCAGGGATTTTATCAAACTGATCGGCGCAAGTGTTACCTTGCTTCCTATCACTCCATCAACTTTTGCGCAAGCCACGAGCGCTGGTAAATGGCGCAGTTATCGGTTGTCATATCAGGTGACTTTGCCTTCAGCGGGCAAGAATGCACGTCTCTGGCTGCCACTACCGGATACCAACGATACGCCTTATCAGTTTACTCAAGGGAGTGTTTGGAATGGTAATGCCAAATCAGCAAAGTTTTATACCCTTCCTCAAACAAACTTTCCAGCATTTTATGCTGAATGGAGTGGTGATGGTGAGCGCCTTGTCACAGTGAGCAGCATCGTCAAGACCACAGAACGACAAATTGATCTACAATACTATAATGCACCTGCCAAAGCAGTTATTCCTGACAACGTCAAACATTTCCTGCAATCTACGCAACAAATACCATTAGATGGTATTGTGCACCAAACCGCTTCTTCCATTACCAAAGAGAGTAAGAGCAGTGCTCCTTTGCAGAAAGCTCGGCTTATCTACGATTGGGTAATTGACAATGCTACTCATGACCAGAACGTGCATGGCAGAGGAAAGGGCGATGTTAAGCAGATGCTGGCAAGTGGAAACCTGAAAGGAAAGTGTGCGGACATTAATGCCTTGTTCGTTGGCTTAGCGCGCGCCTCAGGGATTCCTGCACGGCAGCAATTTGGTATCCGGATAGACGAATCAGCGCTGAACAAAAATTTAGGTAAGTTTGGCGATATCAGTACAGCGCAGCATTGTCGTGCGGAGTTTTACCTTGCCGGTCTTGGCTGGGTGCCCGTTGATCCGGCTGATGTATGTGAAGTCATCGCATTAGAAGGCTTGCCTCACAATCATGAGCAAATCAACGCCTTGAGAGAGAAATTGTTTGGCACTTGGGAGATGAATTGGGTAGCTTTTAACCATGGAGAAAATATTACCTTGGGTCAGAATAGCAAGGCCGGAAAAGTACCATTCTTCCTGTATCCACATGCTGAAATAGATGGAAAGCAACTGGATGGCGTTGATCCGCAGACATTTTCATATAAGATTGCGTCAGCAGCATTGATTGGCACAGGAGCGAAATTTTAGATGATTAGAAAAAGCTAGTGCACAGGATAATGAGAAAGTGCGTTTTTGTTAGATAAACTCTATGCCCCTTATAAAGACTAATCAGGGGCAATGAGTCTGTGAGCTTGAATGTTGATTTCTGCTGATGCCGCTGAACAGATAATAATTAGTAAGACGGCATTAGAGTATATTTAAATACAAGTTAGCGCTCTAGTTTATCCAGTTTGTCCTTAACAGTGGCCCAATCATCGGCATCCAACAGCGCATCTTTTTTCTCGATGATAGGTTTCCAAACTTTGGATAATTCCTCATTGAGGGCAATGAAACCGCGTTGATTATCAGGGACATCATCTTCAGCATAAATCGCTTCCACAGGGCACTCAGCTACACATAACGTGCAGTCAATACATTCATCGGGGTCAATTACTAGAAAATTGGGGCCTTCGCGGAAGCAATCCACCGGGCATACATCGACACAATCAGTATATTTACATTTGATACAACTTTCAGTTACTACATAAGTCATGATGGAATTCCTTGCGTGGCACTTATAAGATTCAGAATCTTGAATTTTATCAGAAATTGAGGGGGCTCTACTACTCTGTCGGCGGTCTTCTCAAAGAGAAAATCAGAATAACACTATAAAAATACATTAATTTAATGTGTCAACAGCAGAGCTCTTGGTAATTTCTAATATAGAAGGTTATTTAAGTGACTCATGCTTATTAAAATATATTCTGTACTAATTTTAATAACTTGCTGAATTAATGAATTTTATACTGTGCATTGTGATGGGCTGCATGCAGAGGATATCATGTGTTCTGCAGAAACTTACGAATAATAAAAATGAATATTATGAAAATCGTTACCTGGAATGTTAATTCACTAAAAGTTCGCCTGCCTCAGGTCATTAACTGGTTAGAGGTCAATCAGCCAGATGTATTATGTTTGCAGGAAACCAAACTGCAGGACGAGTTTTTTCCAATCGCTGAGATTGCAGCACTTGGTTATCAATCCATTTATACCGGACAGAAAACGTTTAATGGCGTTGCACTATTGAGTAAGCAAAATGGAGCTGATGTGGTTACGGCAATTCCCAATTTGGAGGATAGTCAGAAGCGAATTATCGCGGCGACTTATGGAGATGTGCGCGTCATCTGTGTGTATGTGCCTAATGGGGAAAGTATTGAATCGAATAAATATCAATATAAGTTAATGTGGCTAGACGCACTGAACCAATGGCTCAGCAAGGAGCTGGAGCGATATCCGCGCTTAGCTTTGCTCGGAGATTTTAATATTGCGCCGGAAGATCGCGATGTGCATGATCCCGATTTGTGGAGAGGTCAGGTGCTTTGTAGTGAGCCCGAGAGAAATGCCTTCCAGGAATTATTAAAACTCGGTTTCGTTGACAGTTTTCGTTTATTTGACCAGCCAGACAAATCATATACGTGGTGGGATTACCGTATGCTCGCTTTTCGCCGCAACAGGGGATTGCGTATTGATCATATCATGCTTAGCACTGAGCTGGCCCGCATCTGTAAAAGCTGCATTATCGATAAGGAGCCCAGAAAATTGGAACGACCTTCCGATCACACTCCCATTATGGTTGAAATTGTCCAGAATTTGGAGCAAGCCCAATCCTGCAGCTAACCGGACAACTCGGTAACTGCTGCTCAGGTTCGGTCTGGGAAAATTCGAATAACCCCCAATTGATTGTTTACGCGCAAACTGAATCGGAAATCAACGAACTAATTCCCCACTGTTGCGAGCATAATGATTTATTCAGAAGCGCTTCAATGCGTTTACCGATCCTGAGATATTTCTTAATTATCTTTTCCAGAATAACATTATTGCATCGAATGCAGACCAATCATATTGCCTTCGGTATCAACAACCAAAGAAATAAAGCCATATTGACCAATAGATTTCTTTTCTTGCACTATTTTCCCTCCAGAAGCAGCCACACGAGCAGCCGCAAATGCACAGTCTTCGCACATAAAGTAAATCAATACGCTATTCTCTCCGGATAAGACACCTTCCTTCTTGACCAATGCGCCAGTTATTCCTTTTCCATTCTTCACCATCGGAAAAGCCCATAATTCTATTTTAATTTCCGGGGGAGAGTTAAGCTGTTCCAGCTTAACCTCAAAAACAGCTTCATAAAAACGCTTCGCCCGCTCGATATCTTGCACGTAGATTTCAAACCATCCGACTGGATTGTTGTTCATTTGGATATCTCCTAAAAATGCAAATCATGTATTAACACAAGAATGAATTCAGGATCCTTAACTTTTTATGAACTACTGATGCTGTCTATTACCGAGTACCTTGCTAGACTACTTAAGGTAGTTAAGGATGGCAACTAAAAAATGAGAAATTGATATGCGCTGGATTTTTATGCTCGTCATTAGAGCAGATATGATGAAGATCGGCATACACGGCTACCGTTAATCTTCTTCTCCTTGCTGTTTTAGATAAATTCTTGCTTTTGCACTGTACACTGTATTTAATTTATCTTCAGTTTGCTGCATATCAACTTTCTGCGCGATGAATTGCATAGCGTCCTCTATCTCGACCCTTTGTGGGAAGGTTCATGAATTCCCCAACCAATATTTGACAACTTAGACCACGAAGAATATGGTTAGTATCCTCTGGCGTATTGGAATCGTAGAAAAATTCTTGCCCAAACATAGTGTCTGTAAATGCTGGGTGTGCAGAACCGCCAACTGTAAGCATGATTTTTCCTCCTCTTGGCAGTTTCTCGACAACTTTGCGCAATATAGTGGCGTGCAGGGAGCGATCAATGTGAAATAGAGAATCCCAGATGATGGCAGCATGGAAATCGTTGCTGAATTCGTACTGCTCAATAGGAGACAGAATCCACTGCTCATCTGGAAAGCGTTTCTTGGCCAGCTTGATCAATTCTTCGGCCTGTTCAATGCCAAGTACCCTGTGATCCTTGGAGATGACGTACTCTGCCATGGGACGACCAGTACCACAGCCGAGATCTAGCACTAAAGCATTATCCGGTAATTCAGATAGCAGTAAATCGAGATAATCTTTTTCGCGCCCGTGGAATTCCTTACGAGCCTCATCCCACTGACTGGCAATTTTGTTGTATGAGTCGCGGTTCATATGAAGTTTTTGCGTTTGAGCTAAGCTGGCCGTCGATGCTGCTGACGGAGCGGCTTGCTCTGAATGAAGATTTAGAGCTTGTTTGTCTCAGCATTACTTTGCTCTAGCTCGCTGAGCAGTTCCTCAAACTGCCTGAACGTTTTACGGAATCGAACTGTATGACCATAAAGTGGGGTATGCGAAGGTTCTTTCGAGTTCATGAACGATAGAGTTTGCCATATAATAGCGAAGACTTGTCTTACGTCTGTCCGATCTACGGCTGATGGATTAGCATTTAGCGCAAGGCGACGTGTCCGTCGGGTTGAAATGTCGATATACCGATCATAAAGTTTGTTGACGTTAAAATTAAGTTGTTTCGGTGTGGCAAGCGTTGGGGCACCGATCGCTTCGATATCAGAGATATCAAGATGCCACACATGATTGTGCACGACTAGGTTTCTTAGTAAAAATACTTCAATCAGAATCTTCTTTGTTCGGAAGATCAGGGAATAATTTTTCAAGTAGATCAGGTATGTTTCCTGATGAGATCACTTCGTTCCGTAGAAACCGAAGCCTTGCACTATATGACTCTAAGACGGCAACCAGCAGAACAATCAATGAAGCGGCGTACCCATTTTCCCGGCTGCTCGTTTTAGCAGGATGGGGCGCTGGTTGCGGACTCTTTAGCAGCTTCTCAATTAGATCAGCAATCGGCTGAAAGTACGATGAACCAACGATCGTTATTATATTAAACCCCCAGAATGGCTAACTATATTACCCAAAATGACAACAATAAGGGTGAGTTTCACACTATTTGCCAGCAATCACCCACAAACTATTCATATCAAATCATTTCTTCTCCATAGTCTTGATAAACGCATTGGCTTCATTGATGGATTTTTCCATCGAACTAATGAGTGAGGACACATCAGACTGGAGTGTGCCTAGTTCTCCCTTCAGTGAGGCGATCGCTTGTGCGTTCAGGTTATGTTTGAGGTACATGACTTGATCCTTGAATACCGTCAGCACCGGTTGAAGTTTGCTTTCGGCATTTTTCATGGTGGTGATCAGCTGCTGGTAGTGCGCTTGGGTAGCCAACAGTTTCTGCTGGCTGCTGCGTTTGAGTGATGCGTTGGCATATTGGGTGATTTCCTGTTCCCATTCATCAAACAATGCCTGGGAGACATCTTCGATAGCAGCAATGCGATCGCTGACTTCGTTTGCCTTGGCGACGCTGGCTTCATATTCGCTGTTCAATTTCTTGTAGACTGCTTCCAGGTCACCGCCTTTGAAGTTGGTCACGGCGGTGAAATGCTCCAGGGCTGATTTGAACTGCTCTTTGGTTTCTTCCTGGGTGTCGCGCGCATTTTCCACTCGATGTACCAGCACATCGCGCTTGGGAATTCCGATTTTTTCCAGCCCACTGTAATAGAGGGTGGAGCAAGCAGCCAGGGAAAATAGTAGCAGGCAAGCGAAGAAGCGAGATAAGTTCATCATGATGTTTTCCTAAAAAGAATCAGTCAATGAATAATTAACGGAGGATCCCCCGCCGCAGCATTTGCCACATGACCTTGAATCCCCACAGGATCGGATAGCGTCGCAGCATGGGTGTAATTTCAACTCGGACACCGCTATGACGTTCGATTTTCCAGGCAGCGTAATTGAGGTACTCGTGAAATGTCAGCGTGGCTTTACTCAAGCGTAATATCGAGAGAATTCTTCCCTGCCAGCGCCTGAGACGCCAGTGCAAGCGGGCTCGTCGGTTATCTGATGGCGTGGCCTGACAGTAATAATGCCCATCGGTTTGAACAGTCAGCAGGCCGTTTAAAGCGGGCAGGGCGGCAGCCGTCAAACGTACATAATTATCAAGACTAAGCTGAGCGAGGTGGCGTGCACGCGTTACCCGTTCGGCGCGTAGTTCTGCGGCGTAAGACAACATCAGACCCTGAGTCCAGATTTCTTCGGTATTCAATGCGTGTGCTTCAAGCGCTAATAGGCTGGATTTCAGGAATTTCACGACTGCTTGCGCCATGGCTACATTGACGCGTTGGCGGATGAAATTGTCACGCGCATAGAGTAATCGCGCCGGTTGAGCGAAGCGCGCCCAGAGATAGGGATGAAACCAGTACTGATTACCGTATTCAAAATCGGCGGTTGAGAAGACTGCATACTTGGCACGGAAGGTTTTTTCCTGCTGGGTGACTTCCAGATAGAATACATTGGGGGGAAGCCAGGCATTCAGGTGAGCCAGATAGCGTTTAGCGTAGGCATTGCGGTAGTCATTGACCAGTATGTGGAAATCGGCGATGCCTTCAGACAGATTGCTGGTGTGCAGACAGGAGCCGTACAGGATGACGGCATCCAGCGAGTCAGCAAAGTGCTGTTTGATTGCCTCAACCAGATGCCAGAAATCAGGCGAGACTGCTTGGGCATTCTGTGAAGCGATAATTTCTACCAGTGGTGCGGGTGGTTGCTCAGCGGGGGGTAATTTGTTTTTTTTCATCGTTAGCTCAGGTTACAGTACGAGAAAGGTGATGGGGCCGCTAGCCGAGATGCGCAGGGGGCCATGTTGGCGCGAGGCATGAAACAACTCGCCATCTACGATATATTCATCATCCAGCGATAATTCCAGCATCTGGGTATTGTAACTGACATAGCCGTCTTCTTTTTTGAGGCTATGTCCACGACCTGTGATTAACGGCAAAATCGAACACCAGAATTTTTTGCTATGTTGCCGAACAAAAGTGACATGCAGAGGTGCTGATTCATATCCCCAGTAAGGGCGAATGCCCATCAATAGCTGTTCCAGCGCACTGATCAGAACTAATAAATAGTGCTCTTCGCGCCTTGCTCCCGTTTCGTCCACGATCGTGATTTGCGCCGGTGCCCATTCGGGTTGTGGGCGACCCAGAAAGGTGCCTAATAAAGAGCGCAATACGATGAGTGTCGTAAAAATATCACCGGTAATGCCTATTTGTTTGATTGGGCTGCGAGAGAATTTGACTCCGCGCGCAATCAGCCCCAACCCAAAAAACATGCCATAGATTTTTTCCCGTCCTGTTTGTTCGATACACAACACCGGTCGTTCAACAAGTACGGGAGCTGAACGTGGAGCAGGTTGCTGTAGATAGTGTTTTAAGCGACGCAGGATATGATCCGGTTTGCCGCGGATGCCCAGATCAAGGGCAGTCATATTGGTGGTTCCGCCAGGAATGATGGTCAGAAGTGGCCATTGGTCAGACGGTAACCAAGCGTATAGGCGATTGAGTATCCCCTGAAAGGTGCCATCCCCCCCGAGGATGATCAGCCAGTCAATCTTTGCCTGAATGAGTGCTTTCACTGAAGCGTCGAAATCTACGGCATTAGTTACTTCCCACTGGTGGATACCGGGTATCTCGGCCAGTAACTGCTTGATCAAGTGATGGCGTTTGCGTGCCTTTCCACCCAATGGATTGAGAATCAGCCCGACACGGGCTGTGCCTGTTTCCAGGCTATGGATTCGTGATGGCGCTACCATTTTTCTCAGCAAGGGGAACGCGGGTGAACACTTTGACGGCCAGTTGTTGTCTGTCTCGTATTGGGTCGATTGCTTCCATCCATGATGTTAATGATCCCTCTTGGCGTCGGATTTGCCAGGCAACAAACACTCGCCAGGCGAGAAAAAGTGTAGATAAGCCATGCCAACCAACAACCAGTAAGAATCCAATATCTGGCCGGTCAGCAAGCCAACTGCCAGTCATTAGAATCAGATTGGGATTACGCCGGGCAGTAATTAGCCGATTGAACGAATCAATCCGTTGCCACATAAACATTACAAAGGGCGCAAGCCAGAATTCAAATAATCCTTCGCAGATACGTCCACCAACGTAACCCGCAAACATCAGCCAGACCAATAATTCCAGATTCGCCAGTGGAACTGCGGTTGTCGACAAACCGGCACCCCAGGCAAAGTACCATAATGGTGGATGAATAATATCCAGGCCATGATCCAGCACATCGCCCAGCCGACTTGAACTAAGCGTGACGCGTGCCAGTTTACCATCCACAGTATCCAGGAAAGTCATTAACCATCCCATGATCAGGCCGCTTGCGTAATAACCATACCAAAAAGCAACTCCTGCAAAAACTGCTAATAACAGGCTGAACAGCGTCACTTGATTGGGTGTTATTTTCCAGCGCACACAGAGGCGGGTTACCCAGAATGCAGGTATTGGCCATAGCCACTTGGTGACTAGGTCGGTTACACCTTTATAAGAGCCTGCAAACAATTCCCATTCAAGTGCCTTGCGATTAGCTGCGCTGATCGAGAGGATATAAGGGGGCTCTTTTTTCTTCAGGTTCTGCTGGATACCTAGCTGTAAATCTTTTAGAGTGTATTGCTTAATATTGGGGAATGTTTGCGTATTTGCACTGCGTAAGGCTTCAAGCAGGGTGAGAACATTTTTTCCGACAGTGCGTATGGCCACTGCCATGCTGCCTTGACTATATAGTACGATGTCTTCTTGCAAGTTGATCAAAGCAGCAATCACCCTGGCATCATACAGATGATCGCCGCGTAGCAGCAGCGCAGGCGCATCGTCTGGAATATCTGCAGGATTATCAGTCAGATGGGTTTGTTTGAGGGATGCTGCCGTATGTTGCAGCCGTTCGCGGCCACTTAGTCCCCAGAGGCTGATTTCGCTTTCACCAAGGATATAAATATAAGTTGTCGACATGAACTGGGATTGAAATGTAAATGAGATAAAAAATTAATAAATTCGCCGCAACCACAAAATGGTCAGGGTAATGAGGGTTAAGCTGGGAAGGATGGATGTCAATGCCAGATTCAGATGCAGCAACAAACCAGCGTTAGCAATGATTTGATCGAGTAGATAAACGCCCACTCCGATGATGGTGGCCAGAGTCAGTTTGCCTCCCAATCCCTCACGGACCGAACCAAAAATAAAGGGAATACCAAGCAATATCATGGCGATGATCATGAGTGCACTACTTATCTTACGCCATATAGCCATGAGATAAGCATCGGCTTTTTGACCGGTCTCTTGCAGAAATTCTGTATGCCGTATTAACTCCACCGGGGAAAGGCTCTCGGGAGGTTTGGTCAATGTGGCAATATCTTCCGCTTTAAGAAAGGATTGCCACTCTACGGTGCTGGCAGTGGTTAGTGCAATATTTTTCTCTGTGAATGTTCTGACAGTCACATCATTTAATTTCCATAATTCATCATTGAGGATATCCGCAAACTTTGCTTGCGTGTGTGTAGCAAGCAAACCCTGTTCATTAAAATGCATGATTTCAACATCAATTGCTATGTTTCCAGGCAGGATTTCACCGATGCGTAAAATATTATGCTCATTGCGTGTCCAGATCCCAAGTCCCTTTCCAAGCTCAGCAGTTTTCTCCATCGCGCTAGCTCGGAGTACAATGGCTTTTTGTTGAAGCTGCGGGGCGATGAACTGCTCCATCACAGCGATGATTAGAATTAATGCCATCCCAATGCTAACAGGCACTATGCTAAGCCGAGCGGGTGATAATCCTGCGACACGTAAGGCCACTAATTCCAGACTAACAGCTAATTTACCTAGCGCACCAACTGTGCCCAGCAGAGCGATAAATGGTGCAATCTGAATAAACCGGCGTGGCATCAGCATGACAACGTACAGAAAAGCATCTCTCGTCTGATAGGTGCCTTTGCCGACATCATCGAGTTGCTCCAATAAATCGAAGAAACTAAATAACGGTAATAACACTAGGGTAGCGATGGTCATAGCCATCACTATCTGTTTAGCAATATAACGGGAAGCAGTTTTCATTGTCTTTTAAACAATTTTTGTCTTGAGCCAGGCAAAAGCAGTCCAGCGATAATAAATAGCAGCAGATATAACCACCATATGCCCGGAATAGCGGCGACGACTCCTTGTTCTACCCATGTTTGAGCCAGGCCGCTGAGATTATAGTAAATAGCAAACACCGTGGCAGCAATTAGAAAGGTTTTGTCGCCTTTGTTTTGACGAGGAGAAAGGCGTGTGAACGAGACAGCGATCAAAGCCAGCAGAATGGTTGCTACTGGACGAGAAAGCCGCCATTGAAGCTCTGCAATATCATGAGTTCTTTCGGATCCCCACAACATGCGTGTTGGTGCAGCTTTGCGCCGATGCCACTTAGATTGCTCGTTTTCAAAGAAATAAGTCATTTTTTCATATTGAATCGCACTATCGCTGTCTTTTGGGTAGGCAAGGCGGTAAATATAGCCATCAAACAATTCAGTATGCGGTCGCTGCTCCAGTGATATCTGTTTTTGCTGAATGGCTTCTTTTGCTATCACAATCTCGCTGATATCCTCTTTCTTGATAAAGTGAAATACTTCTTCCATACGCATGCCAGAATCATCCTTGGCTTGTATGAAAATCACGCGACCACTTTTTTCACTGCCATAAAAACGTCCTGCCTGGAAACGGCTGGCATTCAGTTCGGCTTCAGCTTGCGCATCGAGAATGTAGGTTTCAGCATAAGCCCAGGGTCGTGCATAAAGTGAGAGTACACCACTCATGATGCCTACAGGAATCGCGATCATTAATACTGTATAGAGAATACGATAATCGCTGTATCCGACGGAACGTAGTATGTTCATTTCTTGATCTCTGTTCATTCTACTCAATCCATAAATGACAGAAACATAAAATGAGATAGGAATTAATACTTCCAGAGCAATGATCGTTTTTAGCATCACCAGTTGAAGCATGACGACCATACCGAGTGTTTCAGTGACCGCACTAGCCAGTAATCGAGCAATAGTGAAGCTAACAAAAAGTCCCACAAGAATGCCGAGTACAGTAAAAAAAGGTAACAGCAACTCCCGTGTGATGTATTTCTCGATGATTTTCATTAAATCGGATTATTTTTGTAAGTATTCATCTGGCTTGAATGAAGGGTCTCATAACCTGGTAATTTAACCTAGGCAGTTATTTAGCTATTCTCTAAATAAAATTCTGTCAGCAAACAGTCGTTAACTTTATCAGCATCAATTCCTGCCCCTGGAAAGGGTGAAATAATTGTCTGAGCATAAGCGCCATTTCCGCTGAAATAATTTGCAGAGCGTCAGTGTCAAATAGCCGAGCAGTTAGCACTCAGTACGACCTTCCCCAGCCAGAAATCTTGCAATTAAACGCCAGGTGCACTTGCGTTGATTAATTAGAGTGTTTTTTTATAAAGCCGGTATCGCTTATATTCTTTGCACCCAATACATTCGAGTATATTGCGCATAGCCTTGTTATCTTCAAGTATCCAGGACAGTTCGACTTCTTTGATTCCTCTGGCAAGCCCGGCTTCTCTTGGCGCATTGATCACCATAAAAGCCAGTGCCATGCCAAGTGGGGTATTGTGGAATTGCTTGCGCACACCCATTAGTGGAATGCGGGCAGTTCGAACTGCGTTGGATTTTAGCTGCTTAATTAAACGAAGCCAGCCTGTTGGAAATAAATTGCCATTAAGTTGGGCAAAAATTTCATTAAGGTTGGGGAGAGCTGCCATGAATGCAACGGGAACATCTTGAACTTCCGCAATCTGAATATATTCACTTGGGACTAGCCAGCGCAGACTGTTGCCAAGCTCAGCAAATTCAGATTGGGTAAAAGGGACAAATCCCCAATTTTCTGACCAGGCATCATTGAAGATATCACGCAATATTTCCATTTCTTCGCTAAATTTATCGCGGCGTAGAGTTCTCAGCTTGATTTGCTTTGAAAATTTCTGAATAACCGAACGCATGATTCTCGGTGGTTCATAATCAACTGCCATCCAATAGGCAAGGAGATCTTTGGCAGGCAGGTAGCCGCACTGTTCCAGCAATGGACCATACCATTTAGGTGAATGCGGCATCATGACAACCGGTGGTGTATCAAAGCCCTCTACTAAAATACCGCACTCTTGATTGATGGAAAGATTAAAAGGTCCACTTACATGACGTGTACCCCGTTCTGTAAGCCATATTTCGGCGGTATCCATGAGCTTAGCAAAGACCTCGCTATCGTTGATGCATTCCAGCGAGCCAAAATGACCCGTATCTACGCCATAACGTTGTCTATGGAGTGTGTCCACTTGTGCACTGATTCTACCCACGGGTTGCTTGCCTTTATAAGCAATCCAAGCTTGCCACTTTGCATGTTCAAAAAAAGGGTTAAATCTGGAAAAATGCAAGCGTCGCTCTAGGCGAAGGGGAGGCACCCAGAGGGGATCATTTGCGTATATTTTCCAGGGAATGTCAATAAATGTGCTCATATCACGATAGGATGTGACAGGATGCACGTAAATAGGATTATTTTTTTGCTGATCTTTTTGTTCACTCATGATGTAAAGCGAATCGGCAGCCTCATGCGATATTGCAAGAACAATGAGAGCGTATAGTGGTCTCCCATAATGTCAGGTAATTTTTTGAGTGGAATAAATAAAACCTGAGCAACTATCTGCAAGTTTGCCATTAAAGCTTTTCTGTTCTCAATGACTTACCTAGTTCAGGCTCCAAATTTATGGAAAACTTTCTCGCCTTTACCGTTTGAATTGATCAGTATAGGACAACAGATCAGTTACAAGCATATGGAAGACTTGCTTTGAATCATGTTCTACTTCAGATGACGACGTTGTACCAACTTGCTTTTCATCAATTACACCATCCATGCGACAAAAATCGTAGAATTTATTCCAGGCGATGTTGTAATCACGCAATTGATTCTGGGGAATAAAACCCTTGAGTTGATCAAAAGCTTCTCGCATGACAGGCAATCTTGTTCGTAAATGAGCCGAGAGATCTTCCGGCCAGTGCGTTGGAACTGGATATAAGCCAGCAAGTTCCGTTCTGAAAGTGGTGTCATAATAATCTATAGTATCTGCTCGTCGCCGGCGATTAATAATTTCGACGCAAATAGCAATAACGATGATTACGCCAAGTAATGTAAATGGCCACAATGGGGCCATAGTGAAATACTTGGTAATTTGATCTAGATAATTATCCAAAATTTCCTCGACTTTTAATGTAATGGTTAAATTAGAAAATATAAATACAAAGTACTAAGTTCTTTGAAAATTAAGCGCTTTGCTCAATCTTATTAAGTGAAATTGTAGCCGATATTGCCATAGGATAGCGCACGGATCAATATGATATACCTCGACAATTGCTGTTTGAATCAAGATATACAAAGATATAGTATACAAAAAAAGCTGGATGGAATAAGTTTCCGAGAGATGGATAAGATCTGATTAATCGGGTATTTATTAAATCTTTATGATGAGAAATCAAGGAAAGGTTAAAATAGGATTGACCGAGTTATACTGATTGCGATATTTTGTCTGTTTTTAAGCAAAATAAACCTAACAAACTGTTCTCCTTCGCTCTCCTGGAAAAGTAAAGTAAAAGAAGAAAGCATGAAAAATAAATCCAACGAAGCAGTTATGACGGCAATCCCATTACAGCCAGATAGCTTTGAAGCAGCTTCGACTGAACTAGAAAGCATTGTCTCCGCAATGGAAGCAGGACAAATGACGTTGGAAGCTTCGCTTTCAGCTTATAAGCGGGGAGTGGAATTATTGCATTATTGTCAAACTACCTTACAAAATGCGCAGCAACAAATACGTGTTCTTGAGGCAGACATGCTGAAAGATTTTTCTACATCGGGTATCGATGAACGCTGATTTCCAGGGCTGGGTTAAAAGCCATCAGTTACAAATAGAGTCTTACCTACAAAATCACCTTCCTGCGGAAAATCATGCGCCGGAGCGCTTGCACGAGGCGATGCGCTATGCGGTGCTTGGTGGAGGGAAGAGAATTCGTCCATTGCTTTCTTTTGCCGCCGGAGAATTGAATGGAGCAGAAGAATCGCGTGTAATCGTTGTAGCTGCAGCGGTAGAACTGATACATGTCTACTCGTTAGTTCACGATGATCTGCCTTGTATGGATGATGATACGCTGCGGCGCGGTAAACCTACTTGTCATGTGAAATATGACGAACCAACCGCATTATTAGTAGGGGATAGCCTGCAAAGTTTGGCTTTTCAGTTAATGGCTGAATTCGGTTTGGCAGAGAATCCAAAAAAACAGCTGGAAATGATCAAGCAACTCGCCCAAGCAGCTGGATCATGTGGAATGGCCGGAGGACAGGCGATTGATCTTGAGAGTGTAGGCAAGATGCTGACTTTGCCAGAGCTTGAATTCATGCATATTCATAAAACAGGGGCACTTATACGTGCAGCAGTGATGCTGGGAGCGTATTGTGGCGATAAATTAAGCGAAGAACAGCTGAATCGCTTGGATCATTTTGCTAAATGTATTGGTCTTGCGTTTCAGGTAGTAGACGATGTGCTTGATGCCCAAGCAACTACTGCGGCATTAGGCAAAACCGCAGGTAAGGATGCCGAGCAAAACAAACCAACCTATGTCAGCATTTTAGGAGTGAAGCAGGCTCGTGAACTGGCTAAAGCGCTGCAGCATGATGCCTATCAGGCACTTGAACATCTGGGAAAATCTACTAATCGATTATTGCAGGTAACAGATTTCATTGTTCAGCGTGAGTTCTAATCCTGATTCTTTTCTTTTTAATCAGCTAAAATTTCTATTTAAGTTTGCATGTACCCATTACTTGATCGTGTTAACACTCCCACTGACTTAAGAAAGCTGGAGCGTAAACAGCTACCACAATTTGCTGATGAGCTACGTCAATTTCTGATTGAATCCGTGGCAAAAACTGGCGGGCACTTGTCGTCGAATCTCGGTACTGTCGAATTAACCATTGCGCTGCATTATATCTTCAATACGCCCTGTGACCGACTGGTATGGGATGTAGGTCATCAAACCTATGCTCATAAGATATTGACTGGTAGGCGTGAAGGAATGACTAAATTGCGCATGCATGGCGGCATCGCGGGATTCCCGCGACGGGATGAGAGTGTATATGATGCTTTTGGTACGGCCCATTCGAGCACATCTATCAGCGCTGCTTTAGGGATGGCAGTGGCCGCACAATTAGGGGGTATAAATCGGCGCACTATTGCTGTGATTGGCGACGGCGCCATGAGTGCGGGTATGGCATTTGAAGCGTTGAATAATGCCGGCGTAATGGATGCTAATTTGCTGGTGATATTGAACGATAATGATATGTCCATTTCCCCTCCAGTCGGGGCGCTCAATAATTATCTAGCCAAACTGATGTCTGGTAAATTTTATGCAACGGCTCGTCGTGCCGGTGAGAAAGTGTTGGGCGTAGTGCCGCCCGTTCTGGAATTGGCTAGGCGTGCCGAAGAGCATGTAAAAGGAATGATGACCCCCGGTACATTGTTTGAAGAGTTTGGCTTCAACTATATCGGTCCAATTGATGGACATGATCTGGATGTGCTGCTTACGACGCTGAGCAATATTAAACATCTGGATGGACCCCAGTTCCTGCATGTTGTTACGCGCAAGGGTGCTGGCTATCAGCCAGCTGAGGAGGATCCGATTTTGTATCATGGTGTTGGGAAATTTGATCCAGTCCAGGGCATTGTTTCCAAATCCGGTAGTAACCCAACTTATACACAAATCTTTGGCGATTGGTTGTGTGATATGGCTGCCATAGATCCGCGCTTGATTGGTATTACGCCTGCTATGCGCGAAGGATCAGGCTTGGTCAGATTTTCCCGGGAATATCCGAATCGCTACTTCGATGTAGGAATTGCTGAGCAACATGCAGTGACTTTTGCTGCTGGCGCGGCATGTGATGGGTTGAAACCGGTTGTGGCTATCTATTCAACTTTTTTACAACGTGCTTATGATCAGTTGATTCACGATGTGGCCATTCAAAATTTACCGGTGGTTTTTGCCATTGATCGTGCGGGATTAGTGGGAGCCGATGGACCTACCCATGCGGGTAGCTTTGATCTAAGCTATTTGCGCTGCATTCCGAATATGACGGTCATGATACCTGCCGATGAAAATGAATGCCGTCAAATGCTTTATACTGCTTACCAGATGAACACACCTACAGCGGTGCGTTATCCACGCGGTTCAGGAGTTGGAATAAAGGTACAAAAAGAGATGCAAGTATTACCATTAGGTCGTGGAAAGATTCACCGTAAAGGTAGCAAAATCGCTTTGCTTGCTTTTGGCAGCATGTTGGCCCCTTCTCTGGAGGCAGCGGAGGAATTGGATGCTACCGTTGCCAATATGCGGTTTGTTAAACCGTTGGATGAAGATTTGGTGGTAGAGTTAGCAGCGACCCATGAATTGCTGGTCACGATTGAAGAAAATACCATTATGGGTGGTGCTGGTAGTGCTGTGATGGAATCACTGGCAAGCAAAAGAATGGTCGTTAAGCTACTTCAGCTAGGCTTGCCAGATCTTTTCCTTGATCAGGGGGATCCTGCACAAATGCTGGTTGATTGCGGCTTAGACAAAATTGGCGTCATTAGATCCATCCAAGCAAAGCTATCCGAATAGCTGGTAAAGTATCTGCAATGGCTCTACCTGAATTAACTGATGATTTCTATTGATGTTTCTTCAATAGTTTTCATGCTTAGAACCAACTTTGTAAAGGAAGGTCTGACCAAAAAGTGCCTAGTCAGTCTTGGATAGCTCTCTTTTAGACCTGACACACATTGTCATTCTTGAAGGCTTTCAGTAGCGAAGCAGGTTGTCCCTATCTTTCCAGAAGGAATCATCATGAACAAACAAACCGATTTTCCGATTGCTGATGTACAAAGTTCGTTGGATACCCGACGTATTGCAATCGACAGAGTGGGTATTAAAGCCATTCGTCATCCGGTCAAAGTAGCCGATAAAGATGGTGGAGTGCAGCATACCGTTGCAGTATTCAACATGTATGTCAATTTACCCCATAATTTCAAGGGTACGCACATGTCGCGATTTGTCGAGATACTGAATAGCCACGAACGTGAGATTTCCGTTGAGTCATTTGAGGATATCTTGCGGGCTATGGTAACAAGGCTGGAATCCGATTCTGGGCATATTGAGATGACCTTTCCTTACTTCGTTAACAAATCAGCACCCATCTCTGGTGTGCAAAGCTTGTTGGATTATGAAGTAACCTTTATTGGTGAAATCAAACAGAATCACTATGAATTCACTATGAAAGTGATTGTTCCTGTGACCAGTCTTTGCCCATGTTCCAAGAAAATTTCAGATTATGGAGCGCACAATCAACGCTCTCATGTAACCGTTTCGGTACGTACCAATAGTTTTGTCTGGATTGAGGATATTATTAAAATAGCCGAAGATAATGCTTCCTGTGAACTTTACGGTCTGCTCAAGCGACCAGATGAAAAATATGTCACTGAAAAAGCCTATGACAATCCGAAATTTGTCGAAGACATTGTACGTGATGTAGCCGAAGTGCTGAATAGTGATGATCGTGTTGATGCCTATGTGGTGGAATCAGAGAATTTCGAGTCCATTCATAATCATTCTGCCTATGCGTTGATCGAGTGGGATAAGTGCACCGAGTTGCCCCATACTTAAACTTTCTAATTAACTATCGATATTATTCTTCTCCTTGTCGAGCGAAATCACGCAGGCGGAAACCTAGTATCCATAAGGTGGCGAAATAGGCGACAGCACCAAGGAAGACGACTTGGATCAAGCGTAATGCGCGCTCCATTGCAGTATTTTGCAACCAGGATAGATCGCTACCCGCCGCAAACCACAGAGCGCTGCTCATTACGACTAGTGCTGTTAAAATTTTCAGTAAGAACATTGCCCAACCGGGTTGCGGCTGGTAAATGTCATGATGGCGTAGCTTATAGTAAAGTAACCCCGCATTAAGGCAGGCACCTAGGCCGATAGCCAATGCTAGTCCAGCATGCTTCAAAGGAAAGATAAAAGCAAGATTCATTAATTGAGTCGCAACAAGTGTGATGACGGCAATTTTGACAGGGGTTTTGATATTTTGCCGTGCGTAAAAACCGGGAGCCAACACTTTTACCAGAATTAGTCCAAGTAAGCCGATACTGTAGGCAATAAGCGCTTGACGGGTCATCCAGACATCTTCAGCTGTAAAAGCACCATAGTAAAAGAGCGTGACAATAAGCGGCGTAGCTAGCATTGCCAGTGCTACTGCTGCTGGTAATGTCAACAAGAAGGTCAATCGTAAACCCCAATCCAGCAGGTGCGAGTATTTCTCGTTACTGTGACTCGCGTAATGGCGCGATAATGATGGTAACAAGATGGTTCCCAGTGCGACGCCTAAGAGGCCCGCGGGAAATTCCATTAACCGATCAGCATAGTAAAGCCAGGAAACGCTACCTGTCACTAGCAATGAAGCAAAAATGGTGTTGATCAACATACTGATTTGCCCTATGGATACACCAAAAACTGCTGGCCCCATTAGTTTGAGCACGCGCCATGCACCTGTATCCTTTGATTTCAGATAAAAGCGGGGCATTCTTTTGAGGTGTATCAAGAATGGCACTTGAAATGCAAGCTGCAGTATGCCACCGAGAAATACTGCCCAAGCAAGGGCAAGGACAGGGGGATCAAGCAGGGGTGCAAGCCAAACCGCACAACCGATGAACGATAAATTCAATAAAACTGGAGTAAATGCTGGCACTGAGAATTTACTATAAGTGTTAAGTATCCCTCCTGCAAGTGCGACAAAAGAAATAAACAAAATGTAGGGAAAAGTAATGCGCAGTAATTCGATCGTTAACGCAAATTTTTCCTGATCGGCTGAAAATCCTGGAGCACTGACATAAATGATGAGTGGTGCAGCCAGCACGCCGGCCAACGTTACTATAAATAGTGCAATTCCCAATAATGTCGCAACATGATCAATCAGTTCGCGCGTTTCATTTTCTGTGCGGCGGTTTTTATATTCAGCAAGAATAGGAACAAATGCTTGTGAAAAAGCACCTTCTGCAAATAATCGACGTAAGAGATTGGGAATACGAAATGCAACAAAGAAAGCGTCGCTTGCCATTCCTGCACCAAAGATTTTGGCGATGAGTGCGTCACGCAAGAATCCTAGGATGCGTGAAATAAATGTCATGCTGCTGACTGCTGCGAGCGCTCTAAGTAGATTCAATTGATTGTACGGTATAAATAAATTGACCTTAGATAAAAAGATCAGCTTTCTTGGAATATAAAGTGATTCTCTGTCTGATTAATAATTAGTTGTCAACAATAGCCAAAAGATAAAGCGCTGTTGGTGTTTATTGTTAAAATATTAAAAATTCTGTCAATAATTAGCTAGGGAGGTGATAGAAAGTGCTGAAAAAAATTGTCATCATTATTGCAGCTATTTTTGTCATTGGTTATATCTATTTAATGGTTAAGTTTTTTTAATCTGATAAATTCTCTGGTTACGTAATACAGCCAGTCTGCTAGTTTTGATGATAGTGTGAAAGTTGCATGTTATTTTTACTTGTATCAATTCTAATGGGTAGTTAGTTTCAGAAATATCCAAAACTAATGAATCAATGACTAATGAATCAATGTGTCAATAATAAAAAATCCTGACACACCTTCCATCAAATAAGCTGATGTATAGAAGCTATTCTAATGGTTAATGAGTCTGAGTCACTTTTTTACTACTTGTGGAAGTTCTGCTGGGTTAACACGATGAATGCTAAATTAAATTAGCGAATCTGGGCATTATTTGAAGAGTTGCGTCAGTGATATTTACGATACCTATAGTGACCGCTTAGCCCTTGTTAATTGGTAAGAAATGGTGGCGAATCAGGGATTTGAACCCCGGACCAACGGATTATGATTCCGCTGCTCTAACCACTGAGCTAATTCGCCATAGAATAAAACGTGCATTTTGCCTTTGGAGTGGGAATGCTGTCAAGATTGACTTGTGCTTCTTTTACATATTTGCTGTATTCCCAGGGATAAAGCATCTGTATAATCGAATCATGAAATTCGATATTGTTGTGATCGGTGGTGGCTTGGTGGGTGCGAGCCTAGTCGTGGCACTTAAAGGAAGTGGCTTAAAAATAGCGCTGATTGAATCGCGCTTGCCTACTCCATTGCCAAATGATACGAGCTGGGATAGCAGAGTTTATGCGATCAGTCCAGGTAGTGCTGCTTTTCTTCAAACGCTAGGCTTATGGCAGCAAGTAGAAGCTGCACGCATTACATCAGTCTACGAGATGAAGGTATTCGGCGATGATGGTGCAGCGAGGCTTGATTTTAGTGCCAATGAAAGTGGATTATCTGAGCTGGCGTTTATTGCTGAAAATCGGCAATTACAAACTGCCGTATGGAACGCACTTATAAGTATAGTTGATGAGAATGTGACAGTTTTCTGTCCAGCCCAATGTATTTCGCTCGTCTGGCATGAATCTCGAGCTGATATACAGCTGGCAGACGGCAGCCTGCTACAAGCTGCTTTAGTCGTAGGCGCAGATGGTGTTAATTCCTGGGTAAGAAAACAAACAGAAATCGAGGTAGCACAGCATGCCTATCACCAAATGGGTATTGTAGCCAATTTTAGTGCTGAAATTTCTCATTTTAACACTGCATATCAGTGGTTCCGGCGAGATGGTGTTTTAGCATTATTGCCATTGCCTAATAAACGGGTATCCATGGTGTGGTCAGCAAATGAATCTCAGGCTAGCAAATTACGCGACTTATCCGATGAAGCATTATGCTGTCAGGTAGCGGAAGCTGCAAACCATATACTTGGAAAATTCCAGCTGGTGACTAAGCCAGTTGGTTTCCCGCTGAATTTTGTACATGTCAAAACACTAGTGAAACCACGGCTGGTGCTGATTGGTGACGCTGCACATGGTATTCACCCGCTAGCAGGGCAAGGCGTCAATCTAGGTTTGCGTGATGCACGTGAATTAGCTGCCATTCTGATGAATCGAGGCTTGCAATCAGATTGTGGCGACTTTATGTTACTCCGTCGCTATGAGCGATCACGTAAGGAAGATATTCTAGCGATGGAATTTGTAACTGATGGTCTACAAAAATTATTTAGCAGTCCAGACCCAATATTGATTCGTTTACGAAACTTGGGTTTTGAAATTACCAATCGCTTGCCATTATTAAAAAACAGACTGATGCAGCATGCACTCAGTTAAACCTGGATTCCTCAGTTGGACGAGGTGGAGTGTGCGGTTTTACGGGTGCAGGGCGAGGCGTAATGATGCGGAATAGTCGCTCTATTCCAAGGAGTTGTAATTCCATTTCTAAATCAAAAATGACGCGAAGGAGAGCCGCAGACAGTATAAATAATACGGCAAGGAGAAGCCGACAAAGTCAGGTTTGATTTAGAAATGGAATAACACAGCCATGTGCTCGTAAATTATGCAATCTGCCCGAAGCGATAGCATCCAAAAGATGAGCGTGAAAATTGTTTTAAAGGCTAGAATAATCATAATGCTAACACCCAAAATCAGCGATCAACTGAGGAATCTAGGTCAAATGAGCATACCGAATCCCAATTTTTTAAACAGGAGTAAGATAATCATGCGTTTACATCACTTTTTTATGTTTCTGCTGTTAGGCTTCGTTTTCAATTACGCCTTGGCTGATGAAACGCAGCTCAAAAAAACGATTCAAACACATTTCCCTGGTAGCGAGATCGAAAGTCTTCGTAAGACGCCTTATATGGGTTTGTATGAAGTTGTAGTTGGAGGGGAAATAATCTACACAGATGAAAAGGCAGAATATTTTTTTGTGGGGCATATAGTCGATACTAAGACTCGAGTGAGTTTAACCAGCGAACGCATGCAAGCCCTCAGAGATGCACGACGAATAGCAATTGATACTTTACCATTGGAACTGGGGATCAAGGCGGTTAAGGGAGATGGAAAGCGGGCGCTGGTCGTTTATTCTGATCCACATTGCCCTTATTGCAAAAAATTGGAAGCAGAGCTTGCCAAGGTAAACGATATCACCATTTACACACTGCTTTATCCTATCTTAAAAAACTCAATGCAAACGGCAACAGCAATTTGGTGTTCAGCTGACCGGCTAAAGGCCTGGGATGATTTTATGCTACGAGGTATTGCGCCAGCAGGGAAAGACTGCGAAACGCCGTTGAATACATTACTTCAATCAGGACAGAAAAATAAAGTAAACGGAACACCAACACTTATCTTTGCCGATGGATCAGTTGTATCCGGCATGATTCCAGCGGAAGAGATTGAGAAAAGACTCAATGATGCGGGAAAAAAATAAAGCGAATGAGAGTGCATAGTTGTATTCTTGTTACAAGAAACAGTAGATAACTTATTCTTTTTTTATTTTTGAGCCTGAAGTTGTGAGGAATAGTTTTTGGGTAACAATGCCCACATTTTTCCTTTTTGTTTCATCTTTCCGGCCTGGCTTGCTGCTTCCGGGCCGAATCCCCAGAAGAAATCAGCACGTACTCCACCTTTTATAGCACTACCCGCATCCTGGGCTACCATCAATCGATTGAGCGGTTTGTTGCTGTTAGGCCAGGTTGTGGAGAGAAAAACAGGAGCACCTTGCGGTATAGCGCGAGGATCGACAGCCAAGCTTCTACCCGCGGTGAGTGGTACACCCAATGCACCAATTGGGCCAGACAGATTGTTAGGAAGCTCCCGGAAAAAGATATAACGTGAATTTTGGTGCAGTAATTTAGTGAGTTTGTCGGGATTTTGCTGCCCCCACTGCTTGATTCCCTGCATGGAAGCGCTTTCTAAGGGAAGTTCGCCACGTTGAACCAGGAGTTTTCCGATCGATTGATAGGGATGGCCGTTCTGATCGGCATAACCCACTCTGAGAATTTCTCCATTTTCCAGAATGATACGGCCAGAACCTTGAATCTGGAGAAAAAATAATTCAACTTGATCGTTGACCCATAAAAGCTCGCGCCCCTTCAGTGATGTCGGTTCATTATCAATTTCTGCTCGACTATAATACGGTACCACTTTGCGTCCTTCTAAACGGCCCCGCAACTGCAGATTTTTAAGTTCTGGATAAACATCAGCTAACTCGATAATAAGAAGTTCATCAGGTTGCGCATAAAGTGGATAACGATACTGCTGCGATGGGGTGCGGCTGCCTTTAAGCAGTGGCTCATAATAGCCGGTAATCAATCCCTCAGAACTACCATTCAAGTTTAATACCTGATGGGGGATAAAATGGCGCTTAAAGAAGTGCTTAATAGTGTTATCAGTGGGTTGCTTGATTGTGCTGGCTTTTTTACAGGTTTCTCGCCACAATAGTTGCTTATTTAAAGCATTGCAGCTCTGTAAAAAAGCAGTCCACGCTGGCAAAAGCATGTCTTGCTCCCATTCTTTTAATTGAGACCAATCAGCGGCTTTTAGCTGACTGATGCTAGGAGATATTGGAGATACTTGGGGTACAATGGTAGCCGATGTGGTTAATTCGCTTGTGCTTGAAGAAGCGGGTGTTTTGGCAGGTATAGGTGCTGGCGGAATGGTCTCTGTTTTGCAGGCGGCTAGCAGCCACAATAGTAATACAAGAATAGGTAAGGTTGATTGGCTTTGCATCGAATTTTAATTAAAGTTATATTTTTTAGATAAATTCTGACTATACAACAAGCTGAGAGATATGTGGATATTAGCAGCAGAAGCAGCGTTGGCATTGGGATTGTTTATTTTTATCATCTGGTGGACTATGCCTAAGAAAAAAGACAAGGACAAGAAGAAGGGAGATTGACTGTTCTTAGAATATCTTCTCCATGCTCTTGGCGTCTAAATTCGCTATAAATTATAAACGTATTGATCATACCGGGTTATCTAAATCAATGAAGTGATGTTTGATGCCAAATTGCCGAGCAATATGTTCTCCAAGCGCTTGCACACCGAAACGTTCAGTTGCGTAATGTCCTGCAGAAATAAATGCGACCCCTGATTCTCGTGCAGTATGAACATTTTGCTCGGAAATTTCACCTGTAATGAACGCATCGATATCCAACTGGATGGCTTCTTCGAAATAGTTCTGAGCGGCTCCGGTGCACCAGGCGATGCGGCGGATTTGTTTAGTTGGTTCGCCAATGATCAATGGCTTGCGTGCCAATGCTAATGATATTTTTTCACCTAACTCATTGAGAGAAATATCGCGCATAACTTGGCCGTATGAAGCAATGTTTTGTTCTCCAAAGTGACCGACTGTCACAAAATGGAGTTTTTGTCCCAATTGAGCGTTGTTACCTAATTCGGGATGAGCATCTAGGGGGAGATGATAGGCAAAAAGGCTGATTTCATGCTTCATCAATAAGGCTATGCGCCGATGCCTTATACTGCGCAGCGTTCTATCTTCGCCACGCCAAAAATAACCATGGTGCACGAGGACGGCGTCAGCGTGCATGGCTACAGCCGCTTGGAGAAGATCTATTGATGCTGTAACGCCACTTACTATAGTATGTATTTGATCGCGCCCTTCCACTTGCAGTCCATTTGGGCAATAATCATGGAAACGCGAAATATCCAGTAATTGATTCAGATAATTCTCAAGTTCATCTTGTTGCATTTTTTATTCCTGATCACTATATACCTATTGATATTGTAACCCCTGATTAATATGCTGATATGAATAAACTTTGGTTAATTTTTGCACAATCGGTCACGGTATTGCTGGCGATTTTTTTTGTCGTTTCCACGCTCCGACCTGAATTATTGCCATGGACGCCACGTGGCAAGTTGGCAACGGTCAAAGAGGCTGTGTCAGTTGAAGTGACACCCCGGCCTGGTAGCTTTAATGCTGCCGCAGAAATTGCGATGCCGTCGGTTGTCAATGTTTTTACCAGCAAGGAAATCAGGATGCCTTCACATCCGCTACTGGATGATCCGATGTTTCAGCGTTTTTTTGGCGAGCGTTTTGAATCCAGACCAAGGCGCTCTTCCAGTCTTGGCTCAGGCGTGATTGTTAGTCCAGAAGGTTATATCCTGACTAATCATCATGTAGTGGAGGCAGCAAGTGAAATCCAAGTTGCCTTGGTTGATGGTAGAAATGTCAAGGCGCGCATCATCGGTTCTGACCCGGAAAGTGATTTGGCTGTACTAAAAATTGATCTGGATAATCTACCCAGCATCACTTTTGGCCAATCCGAGCAAGCAAGAGTGGGTGACATTGTGCTTGCTATCGGTAATCCTTTTGGCGTTGGTCAAACCGTTACCATGGGAATTATTGGTGCATTAGGGCGATCCCAAGTAGGAATCAATACTTTTGAGAATTTCATTCAAACCGATGCAGCTATTAATCCAGGTAATTCAGGTGGCGCACTGACTGATACAGCCGGTAATTTGATTGGAATCAATACTGCTATTTATTCTCGTACGGGTGGATCACTAGGCATAGGCTTTGCTATTCCAGCAAATGCAGCTAAACAAATCATGGAGCAAATTATCGAGACCGGGAATGTGACACGTGGTTGGTTAGGTGTGAGTATGCAGGATATTACACCTGAGCTGGCAGAGTCATTTAGGTTAAAAAAACCTGGGGGCGCACTCATTGCCGGTGTGCTGAGAAATGGTCCAGCTGATGAAGCAGGGATAAAACCCGGAGACATCCTGCTTGCTATGGATGGAAAAGCAGTTGCAGATTCTGCCGAAATGCTCAACCTGGTTGCAGCTTTAACGCCAGGTAAAACAATTGCTTTAACGATATTGCGTAATAACTCGGAAAGGTCAGTTAAAGTTAAAGTGGGTAAACGTCCTACTTAATGATCGGGATAGCATGCTCGGATCAATAGCTCATACAAGTTTCTCGGATGTGGAATTTAATGTCTGAAGTCATATTTCCGAAAAAATAGATCAGAAGAAACAGGATAATCTGAATGAAAGTTGTACCACCAAATCCAAAAGCACTAGCTGCCTTATATCATTGGTTCGATATCAATATATTTGCACTGGGCCGTGAAATGCGGCTTTCGTATTTGCCTCCATTAATGGTTTATGTTGCTGCTGGTATTTCTAGCTTGACTGCGATCGTTGGCACATTTTACGTTAAAGAGCGGTTAGGACTTTCTGCTGAGTTTCTGGCAGCGCTGGGATTCTGGATGGCATTGCCATGGGCACTCAAAATGCCGATTGGCCATCTTGTGGACTTGATATGGCGTTGGAAGAGCTTGCTAGTCTATCTGGGAGCGAGTTTGATTATGGTAAGTCTGCTCATCATGATCGGATTGCTTGGATATACCGATACCCTGCGAAGTGTTGCATCAATAGAAAGCTGGTATGTAGCAGCAGCCTTACTTGCTCCGATTGGTTATGTTCTCCAAGATGTAGTGGCCGATGCAATGACAGTGGAAGCTGTTCCTCGTGTAGAGGCGAATGGGAAGCCATTTTCTTTAGAAAAGCGCAAACAAATGCATGTCACGATGCAAACTCTTGGCCGAGTGGCCATTATTGGCGGCAGTGTCCTTGTTTCCATTGCTAATGTTATTTTGATGCGTGATGTAGGTACCATGCCAGAAGAAGGTAGAACTGCTGCCTATTTATTGGTCTATAAACTCGCCTTGGTGATTCCATTTATCTCAGTTTGCGGGGTGTTTTTTGCTAGCTGGTTGCGGCGGCAAAATATGAGACGTCTTGTGTTACAGGGACTGAGCTGCAAAGAAGCTGAGGCATTGTTGACTATCCATACCGAAGCACCACCGGTTAATTGGTGGATATTGGGCGGTGGTGCAGCATTTACAATTGTATCTTTAAGTATCGGACTCGGTGGTTTTTCTGCTGCAGAGGAAATTGTTTTTTGTTTATCAATGGGCATCATCCTTTTTCTGATCTGGCGCCTTTCCAGTGAGCTTGATACAGAAGCGCGTAATCTGTTGGTGGGTACAGCCATTCTGATATTTATATTCCGTGCACTACCTAACCCAGGAGCAGGCATAACCTGGTGGATGATCGATCAACTAGGCTTCGATCAGCAATTTCTTGCCACCTTGTCATTGATAGGTGCTGTCTTAACATTGGTGGGAATGTTTATATTTCGCCGTTTTATGGCAGAACGCTCCATGGCCTATATTATTGGTGCACTTACTATCGCCAGTACCTTGTTGTCTTTCCCGATCATTGGTATGTACTTTGGTTTGCACGAGTGGACAGCAGCACAAACAGGAGGAATAGTAGACGCACGTTTTATCGCCATAATAGATACGGCAATAGAATCACCACTGGGCCAGATTGCAATGATTCCTATGCTGGCATGGATTGCTAACTCAGCGCCAGATAAACTTAAAGCAACTTTCTTTGCTGTCATGGCATCGTTTACTAATCTTGCTTTATCAGCTTCTCAGTTAGGTACCAAATACATCAACCAGATTTTTGTTGTTACACGCGAAGTGAGAGATCCTGTAACCAGCGAAATCTCTGTGTCAGCTGATTATAGTGAACTGGGTATACTATTGATAACAGTGACTGTTATTGGCTTTATTCTACCTTTGCTGGCTATTATCATTATTAAACAAACACGTTTCCGTAGCGCTTGATAACTGGCTTTACCTTGGTCAATCTAAAATTTTCTCAATAAGATTGAGAAAATGCCGATATATTTATTGCTTTATAAGCAATAAAGGCTTGTCAAAAGCAAAATAACACTTTTTCTGATTTTAGGAGTGATTATGACAAGGTTAATACAACTGATAATTATCTTTTTTATATTGAGTAGTGGTGTTTATGCAGCTGTAGATATTAATACTGCTTCACAAGCCGAGCTCGAAGTGCTGAAGGGAATTGGTCCAGCCAAGGCAAAAGCCATTGTTGAATATCGAAATGAGCGTGGTTTGTTTAGTTCGGTTGACGATTTGGAAAAAGTAAGTGGTATCGGAGCGGGCACTCTTAAGCAGATACGCAACGATCTGACAGTGGGCAAGGAAGAAAAAATAGCAGTTGAACAGAAAAAAGAATCCAATCCATAAGTTAGCGAGGTAGTACTATACCCCCAGAAATACATTTCAGTTTCTGGGGGTATTTTTTGCCTGTTCTGATTCTTTGGGCATTTATTTTTAATGACATATGCGATAATCAATAATCTAGCAAAAATTGCAAAAAATTGCATTGTCTATGTTTAAAACAATTGAGAATTTTGTTGGTAGTACACCGTTAGTAAAACTTAAACGTATCCCCGGAGAAACCAGTAATACCATTCTGGCCAAGCTTGAGGGAAATAACCCAGCTGGATCAGTGAAAGATCGGCCAGCGCTTTCTATGATTAAGCATGCGCAAAAGCGTGGCGATATCAAACCAGGTGATACTTTAATTGAAGCTACTAGTGGCAATACCGGTATTGCCTTGGCGATGGCGGCGGCCATGATGGGTTATCGGATGATTCTTATTATGCCGGAAAATTTGAGTATTGAACGTCGGCAAGCAATGAGTGCGTTTGGCGCTGAAATTATATTAACCCCTAAAGAAGGGGGAATGGAAAAGGCACGTGATATTGCAGAGAAAATGCGTGAAGAAGGCCAGGGATTTATTCTTGATCAGTTTGCTAATCCCGATAATCCGTTAGCTCATTATGAAGGAACTGCTCCGGAAATCTATCGTGATACGGATGGGAAAATAACTCATTTTGTAAGTAGCATGGGTACCACAGGCACAATCATGGGATGCGCTCGATATTTTTCAGAAAAGAAATCAGCTATTGAAATTATTGGTGTGCAACCAGAAGAAGGATCGCAGATTCCGGGCATTCGTAAGTGGCCAGAAGATTATTTGCCGAAAATATACGATCCTAAACGGGTAAGTCGCATCATACTGGTTTCGCAGCATGAAGCTGAGGGTATGACGCGGCGTTTGGCGTGCGAAGAGGGAATCTTTGCGGGTATCTCGTCAGGTGGGGCACTAGCGGCAGCGCTTAAAGTTTCTGCAGAGCTAGATAATGCAGTGATTGTTTTTATTGTATGCGACCGCGGAGATCGCTATTTATCTACCAGCGTTTTTAATTAAATAAAAAAACCAGATTTGACAGATGCGGTTATTAAACAAAAAGGGTGGTTATTTTGACCACCCTTTTTGTTTACGGAGATACAGTAATTAGTTAATCTCTTTCACCTGAGAAAGCTAGCAGTAACTGCAGCAAGCTGATAAACAAATTATAAATACTAAGGTAAATACCCAGTGTTGCCATTACATAATTAGTCTCGCCACCATTTACGATACGACTAACATCAAACAAGATAAACCCTGAGAAAAGCAATACTGCAGCGGCAGAGATTGCCAGCGATATAGCGGGCATCGCAAAGAATAAATTAGCCAGTGAAGCGAGAATCAGCAAGATTAACCCAACCAACAAGAAATTACGCAAAAAGCCAAAATCTTTACGGGTTACCGTAGCAATTCCTGCCAGAGTAAAAAAGATTACACCCGTTCCGGCTGCTGCTGTACCAATCAATTGCGTGCCATTACTAAAATTTAATGCATATTGAAGCAGCGGCCCTAACCACCAGCCTGCCACAAAGGTAAATGCGAAAAGTAACAATACGCCCCAGATGCTATTACGGGTAGCACTTACTGCAAACATTAGACCTATCATGACGGCTAACATGACCAGTGAACCTATGATAGGTGATTGAGCAAGAAAAGAGAAATTTGTATTTGTTCCGATTGCCGCACCGATGACGGTTGGAATCATTGTTAAGCCGAGCATCCAATAGGTATTTCGCAATACCTTATTACGAATGATGCTTACATCTCCTGTTTGAGCAGTAGAAGCGACGTATCGCATATTAGGCTGCATAAACTCTCCTTTTATCTTTTTTAAAAAAAACCAAAATTCGACTACCCGCATTTATTAAAAGTTGCAAATGCATTTTATTCAAGCATCTAGCGCATCTAGCAAGCTATGGGCGATATTACTGTGTGCAATATTACAAAATTAATTACTCGAAAAGATTGATAATGCCATCCAGCCCCACAAAATTAATGGAATAAGTTGATTTCTCTTGTAAAACGGGTTTGGCGTGGTAAGCAATGCCAATGCCTGCCGATTCCAGCATTTTTAGATCATTGGCACCATCGCCAATAGCAATAACTTGTTCCTTGTTTAGACCTAGCTCATCTCGGATATGCCTTAATACTTCAGCTTTTCCCTCGGCGCCAATAATTTTACCAAGCACCTGGCCGGTTAGTTTTCTATCCTTGATTTCCATTGTATTTGCAAAGGCATAATCTAATCCAAGCTCTGTTTTGATTCTATCAGTGAAAAAGGTAAAACCACCTGAGATTACCATGGTCTTGAGGCCTACTGCTTGCATGCGCTGTAGCAGTTTTTTTGCACCAGGATTTAATCTAACTTTTTCATCATAAACTTTGTGCAGCGCTTCTTGCGACAATCCTTCCAGAAGTGCTGTACGCCGAATCAGGCTTTCAGCAAAGTCAATCTCACCTCGCATAGTGCTCTGCGTAATTTCTGCAACTTGGGGCTTGACATTGTACATACCAGCCATTTCGTCAATCGATTCAATGGCGATGAGTGTTGAGTCCATATCCATTGCAATTAACCCAAAATTAGTTAACTTTCTTCCGCTCGGAACAAAAGCAAAATCGAGTTTTACTTCAGCGCAATATTCAGGAATATCGGGATGAGGGCTGGCGTTTGCCAAGCGGAATGCTTGCCCGGTAACACGCTCAATATGGCTAGCTTGTGCAAGTTTTGCGAGTGCTCGCAGGTCGCTGTTTTCAATATTTAGTCCTTGGATGATGAGGTTCATGGTGTATCCGAGTCATTATTAATTATTGATAGTGGTGTTAATCAAAGTAAGCGCAAAGCAAGGTGCTCCCTCCAGATGTAATGGAGTTTTTCATAGACGGGAGTTTGGTAAGCGCTCGCTTTTAATTCGAAATTAATTTTAAGGTAGAGATTTTACTCCAGTTATACCCTGTTGCTTATTTTGACTTTATACAATAAGTGCAGCGATAATCCATGCAGATTTATTCATGAATTTCTTTTATCTTAAAAAATAATTAACAAGGAGTAGATAGTGGATTTTACAATCAAATTCTGCGCCCCAGAAAAACAGCGCGGAGCCTGTATCGTGGTGGGTGTATTCGAATCACGCAAATTGACCGAGCCTGCTAAAAGTTTGGATGATGCTTCCAAAGGCTTCATCAGCAATATCTTGCGCCAAGGTGATATGGAGGGTAAGGCTAATACAACTTTACTGTTACACAACGTTCCTGACATTCCAAGTAAACGCGTGATGTTGGTTGGACTAGGCAAAGAGAAAGAATTCAATGATAAGGCGTATCAACAAGCAGTTTTGACAGCATTCAAAGCGTTATCTCAAACATCCGCTGCAGATGCTACCCTCTTCTTGGCGGATATTCCATTAAAGCAACGGGATATTGCGTGGAAAATTACCCAGACAGTGATTCTGGGGGCGGAAAGTACTTATCGTTTTGATCGCCTCAAAAGTAAACCAGAAAAAGAGCAGCCTGCTCTTGGTAAGATTACGATAAATGTGAACGATCAAGCATTGCTTCTAACTGGAGAGAAAGCGTTGCAGCAGGGTCTTGCGATTGCGCGGGGCATGAATGTAGCTAAGGATCTAGGCAATCTTGCACCCAATATCTGTACCCCGACGTATCTTGCTGAGCAAGCTACCGATATGGCTAAAGCCTATAAACTTAAGGTTTCTGTGTTAGGGCAGAAAGAGATGGAAAAATTTGGTATGGGCGCATTGCTTGCTGTTGCACGTGGAAGCCATCAGCCTGCCAAATTAATCGTGTTGGAATACCGCGGATTGGCAAAAATGGAAAAACCTATCGTACTCGTCGGTAAAGGGGTCACTTTTGATACTGGTGGTATTTCATTAAAGCCAGCAGCTGAGATGGATGAGATGAAATTCGATATGAGTGGCGCAGGCAGTGTATTGGGCACATTAACAGCGGTAGCAGAAATGAAGCTTCCTCTCAATATCGTCGGTATTATTCCTGCGACTGAGAACATGCCTGGTGGCAATGCGACCAAACCAGGGGATGTGGTGACAAGCATGTCTGGTCAAACAATTGAAGTTCTGAATACTGATGCTGAGGGGCGGCTGATTTTATGCGATGCGCTGACATATGCTGAACGGTATAAACCTGATGCCGTAATTGATATCGCCACCCTAACGGGAGCTTGCGTCATTGCGCTGGGACATTTAGCATCTGGTTTAATGAGTAACAATAATCAATTGGCTCAGGAATTGTTACAGGCTTCCGAATTGGCGTCGGATCGTGCTTGGCAGTTGCCGCTGTGGGATGATTATCAGGAGTTGTTGAAGAGCAACTTTGCAGATATGGCAAATATTGGTGGACGTTCAGCAGGAACAATTTCGGCCGCCTGCTTTTTGTCACGCTTTACTGAAAAATATCCTTGGGCACATCTGGATATTGCCGGTACGGCCTGGAAAAATGGTAAGGAAAAGGGTTCTACTGGTCGTCCGGTACCGCTTTTGACGCAATTTTTGATTTCGCGTGTGAAAGCATAAAAATGAGCATTTAAACGATGCCACAAATTGATTTTTATTCGGGTGCATCCGACAAATTATTGGTTGCATGCCGATTAAGTGAAAAAGTGATTCAACAAGCGATCAAAATGATGATTTATATACCAGATTCGTCGCTTCTGAATCAATTCGATAAATTGCTCTGGACATTCTCTCCCATCAGCTTTATTCCGCATTGTCATGGTGGTGACAGAATGGCCGACGTTACGCCGGTGATATTAATTGGTAATAGCGAGGAAATTCAGCAGATTGCGCCTTATGAGGTATTGCTTAACTTGCAGGATGAAGTACCACCATTTTATGATCGCTTTCAAAGAATAATCGAAATAGTTGGGAATGCGCCCGAGGACAAGGTAGTTGCTCGTAAGCGTTATCGTTTTTATCAGGAACAGGGTTTCAGTGTACATCACCATAAGCTTGATCAAAATCAGCATTGATCTATACCAAAACGATTCATTCTTTTTGATTTCACGATGACTGATGATTCAGCGATATCTGCCAAGGTCGTGGAGGATGTGTGGTTGAATAAACTGGATGCAGAAACTATAGCGATATCGAAAGGAATCTTCTGCAATGATTTAACGTGAGTTCGGCCTAAGAAAAGCTGTAAAAGGAACTTGAATTCCTTATGATCAAGCGATTTTGGAAAAGAGTTTCATCACTAGAGGAGCCAGCTTCCGCTGGATACTATAGCGATCTTTTGTGCGATTGACGACTTTTGTAAAGGGTTTGAACCGCGGTGGGAGCAGCGCTTGTTGGAATTATCGCTGAAACAGCGTCAACGGCGAGGGGAGTTGTGTCTAAGTGAAGTCATGACGATCGTGGTAGGGTTTCATCTGTCTGGTTACCGAACATTTAAGCATTATTATCTGGGTCAGATGTTGAGGTATCAGCGGTCCTATTTTCCAGGGTTAGTGAGCTACCACCGCTTTGTTGCATTGCTGCAAGGTAGCCTGATACCCTTGTGCTGTTTTCTGGTCAGCCGTTTTGGGCGATGCAGCGGGATCAGCTTCATTGAATCGACCAAAATCAGTGTGTGTCACAAGCGCCGCATCTGGTCGCATAAAGTGATGGCAGAGTTTGCTGCCCGGGGAAAGACCAACGTGGATTGGTTTTATGGGTTCAAGCTGCATTTGGTCATCAATGACCAAGGGGAATTGCTGGGAGCGAAAATAACAGCAGGTAACATAGATGACCGTGCTTCCCTGCCGGAGCTGGCACGCTCCTTATTTTGAAAACTCTTTGGTGACCGGGGTTACCTCTCACAGGCGCTCTTTGAGCAACTGTGGGAGCAGGACGTGCAGCTCATCACCAAAGTGCGTAACAACATGAAAAACAAGCTATTGCCGCTGTTTGATAAGCTCTTGTTGCGTAAACGCTCGATTATTGAAACAGTCAACGATCAATTGAAAAGCATCTCACAAATCGAGCATTCCCGCCATCGCAGTTCATTTAACTTCTTTGTTAATTTGATAGCTGGTCTGGTGGCTTACACGTTCCGCGAGAAGAAACCCTCTCTTAATATTAGGCTCTCTCAGGCTTTTCCAGCCGTGGTGTTGTGATTCTTATGTCGAACTCACGTTGATTTATCCCAAGGAAGCTGTCTTAAGTTTCCAATTTTTTTGAGCTGCGGGAGGTCAATCGGAAAAAACGGCATTGAGAAACCAAGAGATTCTAAGGCTGATTGAAAAAAGCTTACTTACTTTGGCAGTCTAGTCACGACACTAGCAGGCTGTTGAAAAACCATCTACGTTGTGCCGCTGCGGTGTTAAAAACAGGTTCAAAATGAAGAACAAGTTCAAAATGCTCATTTATCAGCTATAAACTCCGCTGTTTTTGCCCACCACTTTCATCGACTACCTCGAACACGTTTTTCAACAGCCTGCTAGAATCCGATATAGTCTTATTTCTTGCTATGTGTGCTATGCATTCGATGCGTGGGCTGCGAGATGCTCAATCAACTTTAGTTTCTTTGGATCGACTGACTCTGCCTCAAGCATTATCGGAGTACCTTCTAAAAAACATTTAGATCATCTAATAGCTAATGACCTTGCTATCTGCGTTGGTACCTTCCGATATAATGGCGAATTTTCTGTTTTTGCTAACTTAACAATTTAATTTCCATGGAATTTGCAAAAAGTTTTGATCCGAAAGTCATAGAAGCTCACTGGTATTCAATATGGGAGTCATCAGGTTATTTCAGGCCATCAAATAAGGAAGGGGCTGCCGCTTACTGCATCATGTTGCCACCTCCCAATGTAACGGGCACCCTGCATATGGGGCACGCGTTTCAGCACACTCTGATGGACGCGTTGATTCGTTATCATCGTATGCGGGGTGATAATACACTGTGGCAGCCTGGGACAGATCATGCAGGCATTGCGACACAAATAGTCGTCGAGCGTCAATTAGATCAAAAAAATATTAATCGGCGAGAACTCGGACGTGAGGCGTTTCTCGAGCGTGTTTGGCAATGGAAAGAGGAATCAGGTTCAACCATTACGCGTCAGATGCGGCGCATGGGTACTTCTTGCGATTGGTCGCGTGAGCGTTTTACCATGGATGAGATGCTTTCCCAAGCGGTGACGGAGGTATTTGTACGGCTTATATCGAGAAGGATTGATTTATCGTGGCAAGCGTCTGGTTAACTGGGATCCTGTATTGCAAACTGCAGTGTCTGATTTGGAAGTCATATCGACAGAAGAAACAGGTTCACTTTGGCATATTCATTATCCATTCGAAGAGGATAACGGTACTGAATTGCAGGAGAGTGGCTTAATTATTGCGACAACACGGCCAGAAACGATGCTAGGGGACGTGGCAGTGGCTGTTCATCCAGAGGATAAGCGCTACCGTCATTTGGTTGGGCGACATCTCCGATTGCCCTTGTCTGAGCGTACGATTCCTATTATTGCTGATGAATATGTCGATCCGACTTTTGGTACGGGTTGCGTGAAAATCACGCCCGCGCATGATTTTAATGATTATCAAGTCGGCTTACGTCATAAGTTAGTTCCACTTAATATTTTTACCCTCGATGGAAAAATCAATGATTTTGCGCCGGTCGAATATCAAGGGTTGGACCGTTTTGAGGCACGAAAGAAGATTATTAGCGATCTTGAAGCACAGGGATTGCTGATCGAAACGCGACCACACAAGCTGATGGTGCCACGAGGAGATCGTACGCAAACTATTATTGAGCCTATGCTAACTGATCAGTGGTATGTGGCTATGGAAGGGATGGCCAAACGTGGTTTGGAGACGGTGGCCGCTGGCGAGATCCGATTTACGCCGGACAACTGGGCACATGTTTATAACCAGTGGCTGGAAAATATACAGGATTGGTGTATTTCGCGGCAATTGTGGTGGGGTCACCGGATTCCTGCCTGGTATGATGAGGATGGCAATGTAACGGTTGCGCATAATCTTGAGGAAGCGCAGCGGTTATCAGGTAAGGAAAATCTCAGGCAAGATGAAGATGTGCTTGATACCTGGTTTTCTTCCGCATTATGGCCATTTTCAACACTGGGATGGCCGCAGGAAACAGTCTCACTCAAGACCTTTTTACCGACCTCGGTATTGGTAACTGGGTTTGACATCATTTTCTTCTGGGTTGCACGCATGATCATGATGTCACTGCATTTCACCGGAAAAGTGCCATTTCGTGAAGTTTACGTGACTGGGTTAATCCGCGATTCGGAAGGCCAGAAAATGAGTAAATCCAAGGGGAATGTGCTGGATCCACTTGATCTGATCGATGGTATTTTGCTGCCGGAACTGATCAAGAAGCGTACTACAGGCTTGATGAACCCTAAACAGGCTGAATCAATCGAGAGAAATACACGTAAGCAATTCCCGCAGGGAATACCTGCATTTGGTGCCGATGCTCTGCGTTTTACTTTTGCGAGTTTGGCTTCACATGGACGAGATATTAAATTTGATTTGCAGCGATGCGAAGGCTATCGGAATTTTTGTAACAAACTGTGGAATGCCACTCGGTTTGTCCTCATGAATTGTGAAGAGAAAGACGTCGGTCTGGATGAAACGTTGCCTTTTGCATTTTCTCACGCTGATAAATGGATTATCGGTCGATTGCAATTGGCCGAGCAGGGTGTGAGACAAGCCTTTAATGATTATCGCTTTGATATTGCCGCACGCGAGCTCTACGAATTTATCTGGGATGAATACTGCGATTGGTATGTAGAGCTTGCTAAGGTTCAGTTAAGCTCCGGGGGGGATACTGAACAGCGTACTACACGTCGCGTGCTAGTACGCGTGCTTGAAGCTGCGCTCCGGCTGGCACATCCTGTGATCCCATTTATTACTGAAGAATTGTGGCAAAAAATTGCACCTCTGGCTGATAAAGAAGGTAAGAGCATCATATGTCAATCTTATCCACTAGCCGATTTCACGCATATTGACAAAGAAGCCGGCAGTCGCATTGCGCTACTCAAAGAGATTGTAAATGCATGCCGAGCATTACGTGGAGAAATGAAATTGTCTCCAGCAGAGAGAATTCCCTTGCTAATTGAAGGCAATCAATCTGCCTTAGCAGGTTTCTCTAGTTATTTAGTAGCACTGGCTAAGTTATCTGATGTGGAAATTATGCCGGATGGTTTGCCAGATGCAGATGCGCCTGTTGCAGTTGTCGGTGAATTTCGATTGATGCTCAAAATTAAAATAGATGTAACAACAGAGCGCGCGCGACTTCAAAAAGAAATTCTTCGCCTGGAAGGGGAGATCAATAAGGCAACAACAAAGCTTGATAACCCGGATTTTGTGCAACGCGCACCAGAAAAAGTGGTTACACAGGAGAAAGAACGTTTGGCAGGTTTTAAGTCAATGTTAACTAAATTAATAGAGCAATTGCAAAAATTAAGTTAATTTTTTAAGTAAGTATTTTTTAAAAAAAACATTGCTTAGTGTTATTGATAGTGATGCTATAGTTGGCAGCGGCAAACACTTCGTTGTTTGCCGATAACCCAAATCTCAATATTTGCTTGCTGATAATCGAATTATTTTCGATATCGTAGGGGATGTAAATAGAGCATAAAATTCTTTTGCCGCCTGCGAAGCTTTTTATTGGTGCCGATTGGGTAAAAAGGATCGGCAAAAAATGCAAAGACTGCGTAATCGGAGTGAGTGGCGGCGCATTGGAGAACGCACTTATAGCTCAGCACATTGTCCAGTGCCGTTTGGCAGGAATGAAAATTCGGCTGAGTACAGGGATATTGACGATGATTTGTCTGAGTTTATAGAAAAAAGCATTACAGCAGGAGGGGAGATAGATTTATTTTCTGTTTCATTAATCTGCTATGGAGCTTGCTGGTTTGATTAACATTTGTTTATCTCTCACTTTAAGTAAAGAGATTGCATTGATATCGCTTTTTAGCAAAAGTGAGTATCAAGGGTAATTAAAGATTTTCCAGTTCTTTTGTATTTTTTTACATGAGAAGAGCGCTTGCCTATATCTAATTTTTTCTTTGCGATGAGGTTAGATAAGGTTTAAAAAAAAACTATTATTGCAATGGCTAAATGGGGTCTTTTTTGGGTAAAAAAAACGCTTTTTTTAAACTAAAAGAACAATAAATAAAAAAATCACCACATTCAAAACAGGGGAATTTTTCTATAAAAATCATGATTTTCCCTTGTTAGCACAAATCTGACATGCTAGAATTCTTGTCAGTATTATTGGGTGATTTGGTAGGATTAAAAACTATCAGAGATCAATAGAAGTTTTGGTATGAAGTAATCTGCAGTCAGGTAGTTTATGTGGCCATTTAATTCAATTCAAATGGCTGTATTTTTAGTATGTGAAATTAGACAAAATTTGTAATTTATGTGGGGGGAAATAAATATATGAGCAGTAAATCAGTAATGGCCCTGTTAGGGTCCGCAACTCTTGCTTTTTACTCAAGTATTGCGTTTTCCAGTAAGTATTTTCATCCGGAGCCGCAATCTGTAATTGCACAAGAAACCTATGATCAGCATATAACTGCGCTATGGATTTGTTTGGCAATTTTTATTGTTGTTTTTGGTGCGATGTTTTACTCAATTCTGAAACACCGTAAATCAGTTGGACACAAGGCTGCCAATTTTCATCATTCTACTATCGTAGAGATTATCTGGACGGCTATTCCGCTTCTGATCCTCATTGCTATGGCGTTTCCAGCTACCAAGACTGTCGTTGCGATGAAAGATACATCTCAACCTGATATTACCATTAAGGCGACAGGCTATCAGTGGATGTGGGGTTATGATTATCTTCAGGGGGAAGGTGAAGGGATCAGTTTTTTCAGTAGATTATCCACGCCAGCAGCTCAATTGAAAGGTAAAGAAGCCAAAGGAGAGAATTACTTGCTGGAAGTGGATAATAATGTGGTTGTGCCCGTTGGCAAGAAAATTCGGGTAATCACGACGGCTAATGATGTTCTGCACGCATGGTGGGTGCCTGCATTCGGAGTCAAGCAAGATGCTATTCCAGGGTTTATTCGCGATGCATGGTTTACGGCAGATAAACCTGGTATTTACCGTGGTCAATGTGTAGAGCTTTGTGGTAAAGACCATGGATATATGCCGATCGTTGTTGAAGTTCTGGAGCAAGACAAATATGCACAATGGGTGGCTGATAAGAAGAAAGCGTCAGCAGCAGCCATAAATACAGCGGCAGTTGGGAATTAATATTTCGATCGCAAGAGATGTAAACTCAAAACTAAGAGTAGTAAGTACTAAGGAGAATAATCATGGCAGTAGTTCAAGATGTACATGGTCATCACGACCATCATCCCAGTGGCATAATGCGCTGGGTAATGACAACCAATCACAAAGACATTGGCACGATGTATCTGTGGTTCAGTTTTACCATGTTTTTGGTTGGCGGTTTTCTGGCGATGGGTATTCGTGCAGAATTGTTCATGCCGGGTATACAAATACTGGAGCCGCAGCTTTTTAATTCATTTACCACGCTCCATGGTCTGATCATGGTGTTTGGCGCAATCATGCCGGCATTTGTGGGTTTGGCTAACTGGCAAGTGCCTCTGATGGTGGGCGCGCCCGATATGGCATTTGCGCGGATGAATAACTGGAGCTTCTGGTTGTTGCCCGTGGCTGCTATGCTATTGATATCCTCGTTTTTTGTGCCGGGCGGTGCAGCTGCAGGTGGTTGGACATTCTACCCGCCGCTTTCTACGCAAGGTGGCTTGGGTGTAGATATGATGATTTTTGCAGTTCATATTTTGGGTGCTTCCTCAATTATGGGTGCAATTAACATTATTACCACCATTCTGAACATGCGTGCACCAGGCATGACGTTAATGAAAATGCCTTTGTTTGTATGGACATGGTTAATTACCGCTTATCTGTTGGTGTTGGTGATGCCGGTTTTGGCGGGAACAGTAACGATGTTGCTGACAGATCGTCATTTTGGTACGACTTTCTTTAATGCAGCAGGTGGGGGTGATCCGGTTTTGTTCCAGCACATTTTCTGGTTCTTTGGACATCCAGAAGTCTATATCATGATTCTGCCAGCTTTCGGTATCGTGTCAGAAATCATTCCAACATTTTCCCGTAAACCATTGTTTGGTTATTCCTCAATGGTGTATGCAACCGCATCAATTGCGATCCTGTCTTGCATAGTATGGGCGCATCACATGTTTACCGTGGGTATGCCGACTGTTGGTCAGCTGTTCTTCATGTATGCGACCATGCTGATTGCAGTCCCTACCGGTGTGAAAGTCTTTAACTGGACGGCCACAATGTGGCGCGGATCAATGACTTTTGAAACACCGATGCTATTTTCAATCGGTTTCATCTTCCTGTTTGTGATTGGCGGTTTCAGCGGCGTGATTTGTGCGATTGTGCCAATTGATATCCAGGTTCAAGATACCTACTATGTCATTGCGCATTTCCACTATGTGCTGGTATCTGGTGCGTTGTTCTCAATATTTGGTGCAGTTTACTACTGGTTGCCGAAGTGGACAGGACATATGTACGATGAAAAACTGGCTAAGATGCATTTCTGGTTATCCATGATCTTCTTTAATGTGGCATTCTTCGTACAACATTTCCTGGGATTAGCCGGTATGCCTCGCCGAATTCCGGATTATTCACTGCAGTTTGCTGATTTCAATATGATTTCCAGTATTGGTGCTTTTGGATTTGGATTGACACAGCTTCTCTTCCTCTATGTTGTAATTAAATGTATCCGTGGAGGTGAAAAAGCAGCTGATAAACCGTGGGAAGGTGGAACCACATTAGAATGGACATTGCCTTCACCTGCGCCGTATCACAGCTTTGAAACACCGCCAGTAATTAAATAAAACGAAGCGTATATGTCGCAAAATAACGATAGAGATCTAAAGCATAAAAAACTGAGAACTGCTTTTTTGTTGCTTATCCTAATGGCTGTAATATATTTTGTAACGGTGATGATAAAACAATGATGCAGAGCGTAACTAAGATCAATGTAGTAATGTTGAAGAAGCTGCTGGTTTTTTCAGTGATCATGTTTGGTTTTGGTTACGCACTTGTTCCGATGTACGAAAAGTTTTGTGAAGTCACCGGCATAAACAATCTGTTACAGCCAGATGTGGTGGATAAAAATATTAAAGTAGATATGTCGCGCACAATTGCAATAGAGTTAGATGCAAATGTGCGCGGCATTCCTTGGCAATTTAAATCGCTGCAATCAAACGTGAAAATACATCCTGGAGAATCAATAGAAGTGATGTATGAAATTAGTAATGTCTCAGATCAAGAAATAAGTGGTCAGGCAATACCAAGCTATAGTCCACGCTTCTTGGAAAAGTATCTGAAGAAAGTTTGAATGCTTTTGCTTTACTAAGCAGGTGCTTAAGCCTGGTGAGATGAGACAGATGCCAGTAAAGTTTGTCATTGATCCGCAAATACCCGTTGATGTCAATACGGTCACTATTTCCTATACTTTTTTTGCACTACAACCAGGTAAATAGAAGATGTATAAGCAAGCTCATTAACGGTGAAATGGATTATGAATAATAGAGAACAATCATCTGATAAAGCCTCAGCATACAAGTGGCAAAAGCAATATTCTGGTCATTTCTAGGTATACGTAAGAAAGAAGATCTCGATCGAGATGCAAAAATGATAAGGCCTTATCAAGTAGTAATTGGCGGTATTATTGGCGCAGTAATTTTTGTACTGAGTATATTGACGTTGGTCAAAGTAATAACGAGTTAATTCATTAGAAAACAAATCAGGAGGGTTGGTATGAGTCAAGGAACTGGACACTACTATGTGCCGGCACCATCTAAATGGCCAATTGTAGGATCATCTGCGCTGTTCTTTTTAGGATTTGGTGCAGCAATGACAATGAATAAAATACCTGCAGGCTATTACATGCTGGGTATAGGTTTTGCTATTCTCATTTATATGCTGTTTGGCTGGTTTGGCGATGTGGCGCGAGAAAGCGAAGCTGGAAAATATGGAAAGCTGGAAGATAAATCATTCCGTTGGGGAATGAGCTGGTTTATTTTCTCAGAGGTAATGTTCTTTTGCGCTTTTTTTGGCGCACTTTATTACATGAGAGTACTTGTCAATTCCCTGGCTCTCTGATGTAGATCACGATTTACTCTGGCCGAGTTTTACTGGTGGATGGCCAACTGCAGGACCGGGTATTACAGAGAAATTTACCCCAATGGGTGCTTGGGGCTTACCTGCCTTTAATACCTTTTTATTGCTTACCTCTGGCGTGACGGTAACGCTTGCACACTGGGCACTTAAGCAAAATCGTCGTCCAGCACTCAAAATGTGGCTGCTTGCAACTGTTGCACTAGGATTTTTATTCCTTGCCTGCCAAATTTATGAATATGGTCATGCATATGCTGATCTCAATCTTAAATTGACTTCCGGTGCGTATGGTTCAACATTTTTTATGTTGACAGGATTTCCATGGTTTTCATGTCACTTTGGGTGCCATCATGCTAACTGTCATCTATTTTAGATGCTGCAGCAGGTCACTTTAAACCTGAGCATCATTTTGGGTTTGAAGGTGTAGCTTGGTATTGGCACTTTGTTGACGTAGTCTGGCTTGGATTGTTCATATTTGTTTATTTGCTATAAGTAAAATTTGAGTCATAGCTAGTTATTTCCAGACTCTTGGTTTCTTTATCAAGGATGTCAAGAGCTGGGAATAAAGTTCAGCTCAGATTAGATGGTAGATACAAACAATTTATATATAACCATTCGGGGTGTGAGTGATAAATAAAAAATATGAATTATCAATTCAAACCGCGATGGTGGGTAGTTTTATTAACAATAACTTTCGCATTAGTATTTACTCGACTTGGGTTTTGGCAGCTTTCGAGAGCAAATGAGAAAGAGTTACGCCAAGAAAGAATTGAGCAATATACGCGGGAAGCCGTTGTAACATTACCCTCAACACTAATTAAATTAGAAGATTTTCAATATCGACAAGTTGAAGTAAAAGGTAGGTTTATTGAGGAGCATGCAATCTATCTGGACAATAAAATCTATCAGGGAGTAGCAGGTTACGAGATTCTTGCACCTCTTAAAATTGCAAATAGCTCTCTGCATGTTTTAGTCAATCGCGGTTGGATAGCCTTGAGAAATGATCGTACCAACTTCCTGTCTGTTTTTTTTCCGCAGGAAGAAGTTAAAGTGACTGGCTATAGTTACTTCGCCAATGATCAGAACGATGCAACTCTCGAAGAAAAAGCAGCGGGTAAGCTTTGGATAAACTTAGATTTTGAACATTATCAAAAAGTAACAGGACTTGCACTACAACCGATTCTATTGCTGCAGCAGGATAATCAAATTGATGATGGATTGATACGCCAGTGGGTGCGACCTGAATCCGGTGCATCAAAGAATATCGGATATGCAATTCAATGGTTTCTCTTGGCTGCTACAACCTGCATTATATTTTTAGTATTAAATGTCAAACGAAATAGCTCGAAAAAATAGAATTAAATTCCTTCTGCTGGCGCTAGTGATGCTGTCTCCAGTTATTGCATCATATTTCTTTTACGTACTAGAAATTCGTCCAGAAGGTACGGTCAATTATGGTGAATTGCTAGAAGTAAAACCATTAAAAGGTCAAGCACTTAATATTGAGAATAACACGATCTTTCGTGCACGAAATACGCACGGAAAATGGTCATTGATTACGATTGATTCTGGGCAATGTGATGAGTATTGCCAAAAGAAGCTTTATCAAATGAGACAAGTTCGTCTGGTTCAAAACACAGAACAAGATCGGGTTGAAAGAATATGGTTAATTGATGATCATTATGTTCCTGATCAAGATATTAAGAATGAATACGAAGGCACAGTCCTTCTAAGTGCAAAAGACAGTGATTTACTCAAAGAATTTCCTGCCGTACTGTCGCAGCATGACCATATTTATGTAGTTGATCCAATGGGAAATTTGATGATGAGATTTCCGAAGGATGCTAATCCTACGAAAATTTCAAAAGATGTAAAGCATTTATTGAAGCTTTCTCATTTTGAGCATTAAGGTTGTTATCCATGTATTTTAGTGCATAGCAATGCTAACAAGAGCATGTAGTAAAAAAATTAAAGAATACAGATCAAACATGATTGTTTAGGAGGTGTATGGAATGAGTGCTAGTTTAGTGTGGCGACAAACAACATCAAGAATAAATCAATTTTATCGGCTTACAAAACCACGTGTAGTATCACTAATAGTTTTTACAGCAGTAATAGGTATGTTTTTAGCTGTTCCTGGCGCGGTACCAATCGATATTCTATTTTTTGGAACGCTTGGTATAGCTTTAGTCGCTGGGGCAGCTGCTGCATTAAATTGCCTGGTAGAACAAAAGTTTGATGCCGTGATGGCGCGAACCCGTGGACGTCCTCTTCCGCAGGGCAAAGTCAGTGTTCCAGAAACATTATTTTTCTTGGGATTGATAGGTGGCTCAGGATTATTCATACTTCATCACTGGGTAAACCCTTTAACTATGTGGCTTACTCTGGGAACATTTGTCGGCTACGCAATTATTTATACGGTAATACTTAAACCGCTGACTCCTCAAAATATTGTAATAGGCGGAGCGTCTGGCGCAATGCCACCTGTTCTAGGATGGGCTGCGGTAACTGGTCAAATTTCTCCCGATGCGCTATTATTGTTTTTAATCATTTTCGCCTGGACACCGCCCCATTTCTGGGCGTTAGCATTATACAGAAAGCATGAGTATGCCCAGATCGGTATGCCTATGCTTCCTGTGACTCATGGTGATAACTTCACTCGCCTCCATGTTTTGTTGTATACGCTCATACTTTGTGTTGTTACGATACTTCCTTATATTTCACAGATGAGTGGACTGATTTATTTGATAGGGGCACTAGTACTTGATGCAATATTCCTTTACTACGCTTTGCAAATATACTTCAAATACAGTGATCAGCTTGCGCGTACTACATTTAAATATTCGATTCTGTATCTAGCTCTGTTATTTGTAGTTTTACTGGTTGATCATTATTATAAGTTTCTAAAGTAGCACACCTTTTACTTTTAGTAAAAAGCCTCGTCCTAAAAGACGGGGCTTTTTTTATTTCATGGAAATAATTTGCCAGGATTAAGAATGTCGTTGGGATCAAATAGACTTTTTGATTTTTTTCATTAAAGTTAACGTTGTGGAATCAATTTCTTTGTGGATATAAGCACGTTTTTCACTGCCAATACCATGTTCACCAGAAAGTGTTCCATTAAGCCTAATGACTAAATCAAATATTTCATTCAAGCATTTCTCGGCACGGTAGCTTTCTTCTGGATCGTCAGGATTAATGAGTAGGTTAACGTGAATATTGCCATTACCAGCATGGCCAAAATTTACATTAGCAATTCGATACTGGGTTGCAAGTTTGGTTAATTCGTCTAAAAATTGAGGTAGTGTATTAACGGGCACCACCACATCTTCATTAATTTTCTTTGGTGCAATATCACGCAATAGAGGTGATAAAGCTTTTCTCGCTTTCCACAAATTTTCAGAGTTAATTACTTGTTCAGCTTGCAACAGGCCAGAATTGCGGCAGGCAGATACGATGGCGTTAATGGTTTCAGAAATTTCATTTTGTGATCCATCTACTTCAATCATGAGCATGGCTTGGCAATTGATTGGTAGTAAATCAGGAAAACGTGCACGGATAAGACTTAACGAGCCTGCATCCAGAAATTCAAGCGCACTAGGCCCTCTGGGTATACCCATAATCGCTACAATGGCAGCTGCGCAACTGATGGCATCACGATAATATGCTACCAGACCTCCTTGCTTCTCGGGTAAAGGGGTCAGCTTGAGGGTGGCTTCTGTAATGACAGCTAAGGTTCCTTCAGAACCAATGAGTAGTCTTGTGAGATCATACCCAACGACTCCCTTTGGTTGTATAGCAGCCTGTCTTAATCACTTCACCTGCACCAGTTACTACTTTTAGTCCCAAAACGTGATCACGAGTTGTACCATATTTCACAGCATGAGGGCCGCCGGCACTGGTGGCGAGGTTTCCTCCGATAGTTGAAAAACCTGCACTTGAAGGGTCAGGAGGCCAGAAAAAACCATATGGTTTAACTGCATTCTGTATTTCCTGATTCAATACTCCAGGTTCTGCGACAACAACTCGATTTGCTGGATCAACACTGATAATTCGTACCATTCGTTCTAAGGATAGTGCAACACCCACCTTTCTCCGGGAGGCTACCTCCTGATGTGCCTGTCCCTCGCCCACGAGGTGTCAGAGGAATTTTATTCGCATTACAAAGCAAAACGATAGCTACTACCTCTTCAGTGGTAAGTGGAAAGACCACGGCTTCTGGTGGAAAAATCTTTCTACTATTGTCGTAGGCGTATGTATAACACTCTACGGGATCGGTATAAATTCGTTCAGGCAGGAAATAGCGCATGCAGCTGAGTGATAAATTCTAATGGCAGCACATTTACAATAGTTGTTGATGATAAGTAATTTTAATTTAAATATTCGAATACTTTAACGACTTTTCTTGCCCCTGCTGTAGTGCTGGCAATTTGTGCAGCATTTTCTGCTTCTTCGCGCGTAACAAGTCCAAGCAAATAAACGATGCTATTTTCAGTGACTACTTTTACGTAATTAATTTGAAATTTTCTTTCACTTAGAAAACGTCCTATAACTTTAGAGGTGATCAAGAATCGTTAGTGCGCGACAGATAAGGCACTTTTTTCGGATATGGAAATTTCATTATAAACATTCCGAACATTATCAACGCTCATAGTGAGTTTTTCTGCTTCACTTTTCATAGATTCATTTGGTGCTTCTCCGGTCAAGAGTACATTTCGGTTAAAGCTGGTGACATTAATACGAACATCTTGACCGAGCTGCTCATGGATTCTCCTGTTCGTTTTAAGTTCTATCGTTTGATCTTCTATAAACGTACCGCTACTTCTACGATCTTCACTCATAAGAGCGCCTGTTCCTGCTCCTACACCTACGCCAGTAACGTACAAGGGGTACACAGCCGCTCAAGACAAGTAAGAGTAACATCAGTAGGAAAGGATAATATTTTATATTATTCATTAGTTTCGCTTTAAGTATGAGTAAAATTATTCTTGGTATTGCAGTAAAATAACGTTAAATCAGAAATTTTACTAACCAATAAAATAACATAAATCTAAATCCAATAATTGATTACCACCTACCAATAATACTCTTCCTTATTTTATATAAAGCGTAATCATAAAATATAAATTTGACGCTCAAAGTAATCAAGTATCTAAAAACAATTTATCAGTCTGAATACAGCCTCTATATAGCTTTCTATAAGATTTAATACATATGATTCAGCTTGTAGTTGATGTAATGAATACTGAATTATATCTTCTCTATACTATAAAAGGCATCTTACTAAAAATATTCATAGGAATATAAAATGACGTTATCTTCATCTACCGCAAATGAGAAAGCCAAAATTCTTGCGGAAGCACTGCCTTATATACAACGTTTCCATAATAAAACCATCGTTATCAAATACGGTGGTAACGCAATGGTTGAAGAAGATCTCAAACAGGATTTTGCACGTGATGTTGTATTACTAAAATTAGTTGGGATGAATCCTGTTATTGTTCATGGCGGAGGGCCTCAGATCGACCAGATGCTAAAGCGTGTTGGAAAAGAAGGTGTTTTTATTCAAGGAATGAGAGTAACCGATGCAGAAACCATGGATGTCGTCGAGATGGTGCTGGGTGGATTGGTCAATAAAGAAATTGTCAATCTTATTAACCGTCATGGTGGTCGTGCAGTGGGTCTGACCGGTAAAGATGGTGCTTTTATTCGAGCAAAAAAAATGCTTATTCAAGACAAAGAAAAAGTAGGAGAATGGATCAATATTGGCCAAGTAGGTGAAATTGAACGAATCGATCCTTCCCTCATCGCATTACTTGATACACGTGATTTTATTCCTGTGATAGCACCGATTGGTGTCGGTGAGGATGGTCAATCCTACAATATCAATGCGGATTTAGTTGCAGGCAAGCTTGCTGAAATTTTGAAGGCTGAAAAACTGATACTCCTCACTAACACATCCGGGGTGCTTGATAAAAAGGGCAATCTACTTACTGGACTGACTGCTAAAAGGGTCGATGAATTATTTGCAGATGGAACCATTTCAGGGGGAATGTTGCCCAAAATCGGTTCGGCACTCGATGCTGTAAAAAATGGTGTTAAATCCTGCCATATTATTGATGGGCGGGTAGCACATGCACTTTTGCTGGAAATATTGACCGATGAAGGTGTGGGTACGTTAATCAATGAGAATTAAGTTACTTTTAACCTAAAAGGGGTTTTTAGGTTAAACCCAGATTTTCTATTAGGAGACTAATTATTAGATTCTTAAGAGAATACTCAAAAAGAATATTAGGGTAATTTGTTGATTCTATTAAAACTTGAGGTTCTTATGGAAAAAATTGGGTGAATTTACAATTTTCTAATGATAACTTTATCTACTTTACCTTGCTGAAAAAATTTGTGGATAATTTTAACTACTTTTAGCTTAATCATTCTTCTCTTCAAGAAGAATGATTAAGCTAATTCCTTTTCACGTTGTTAAGAACCTCCTCGGAGATTGCTAGAACATAATGCCAAAAAGAAAATCGCCAGAACCGATCGATAAGAGCATTGTTAGATGATTGTGCTCATTGATTAAGTATTGACCAATTTTTAAGAATTTCCAGTTCCATACGATGAAATCTCACTCCAATAATTAATTTATTTGTGACGACCCCGCTGATAGCGACCAATCAATTCTGTCTGCATAATAATATGACCGTGCATGGCCTTTTCCAGCTCCGATTTAGTAGGATGTTTCAAATCAGATAGCACAGTATCTAGTGCATAAAGTTTATGGAAATAGCGATGAATGCCTATGGGTGGACAGGGTCCGCCATAACCAGTACGCTTCCAATCGTTAATTCCCTGTAAGGTTTCTGTTGGCAGTTCATTTGCTGCGACATTTTCCGGCAGACCATTAACCTGTGGAGGGATGTTGTATAGTACCCAATGCACCCAGGTCATTTTAGGAGCAGCGGGATCAGGCGCATCTGGATCATCGACGATTAGCACGAGACTTTTGGTGTCCTCAGGTACGCCTGACCATGAAAGGGCTGGAGAAATATCTTGGTTGTCACAAGTGTATTTGCTCGGAATTATGTCATTATGGGAAAAGGAAGGAGATGTGAGTGTCAGTGTCATAATATTTTCCTCCTTAATCTGAGATGTGCTCGTTTCTGCATGACTAGTTTGAATAGAGATGAAAGAAAGCGTGATTGTGAATAATACTATTACCAGATGGAAGAGATAAATACAACCGGTACTTTCTGGATTATTTTCACGAGAATGTTTCATGTTTTTGTCTCCTTCTGCAAATTATCAATCAATGGCTATCAATAGATGACTCAATGAGAAAAACTGACATCCTACTTTTATAACGCATGTATGAGTAAAGAGAAAGAGTTTGTTGATCTAAAAGAATCGCATTCAAATACTGAGCGGGTACTGGAAGTTAACGATTTTTTGAGTCCGCCTGATTTAGTGGCAAGATGAGGGTGGAAGCTATGCGATAAAGCTAGGAATAAAACTCGATGACTTGAGTCCTGATGAAATCTACAAATGGTTTATTGCTGCTGTACTCTATGGTGCCCCTGTTCCAGGAGGTGTTGCTGCTCATACCTGGCACACATTTGCAGATAACGAAATTCTGAAGCCAAAGAGAATGATTGATAATGGTTAGGATATGCTTATTACCCTTCTCGATCAGGGAGGGAATATATGTTATGACTATTAAACTGCAACCACAAACTTCTCAATGAAATCGTGCTTTGCTTGAAAGATATAACGGAAATTTCAATATGCTCCATGCTGCTGCTAATGATTCTGGTGATGTAGTTACTTATTTGCAAAAGTTGTGGAAAAGGTATGAAATGGCGGTAGGAGGGTTTTACGATTTTGAGCAGCTTTGGTCAGGAAAAGGATGAATATTCATCACCATTATAGGCCGTGATCAAATAATTAACCTGACGGATCGTCATTAACAGAATGAATAGATCCAGAAGAGGATGGAATAAAGAATTTGGATATTTTTTTATTTGCGATGGCTGAAGATCAGTGCGGCAATCTCTACACCCAAACCAAGGCTCAGAAGGACCACTCCAACCCATGCATTTTCCGGTGCTAGTAAGATGAGTACACCCCCTAAAATAAATAGCGAAATAGATAAAATGCGTTTGGTACGAGGGTTTCTGATCATACTAATTCTCCTTATCATGCTGAAAAATTTTGATTATATTTACAGCTTATTGGAAAACTGAAAAAAGATTAATCAAGATTAATATAGAGTAAATTCTATACCAATTAGTGCCCTCGTACGCTCGCGGCGGGACTGGAAAATGAAATTTGGTATTCATCGAAATATTTGTTTTACCTGGGTTGAAAATATAATGAGTATTCCTATATTAATATCAGTACTAATTGTTTTTTTATATGATCAATGGTGAGCATATCAAGGAACTTTATGAAATTTATAGACATAAGAAAAAACTTGGTGCAAATGGAAAATATCAAAGTGAAACTAAAAATTTTTTCAAAAGCATTTTCTTGATATAAAAATCTTTTCGCAAGAGGAGGTAGGCAGGTACGCTACATGAAAATACTTTGTGGCAACTCGATTAAAGGTACTTTTATTGTGATATGGAGATTATCAAATGGCTATTATGCGTTATGAACCTTGGGGATTATTGACTCAGCTTCAGAAAGAACTGGAGCAGATGCGCGGTGATGTAGCAAGAGAAAGTGATGTAGCAAGAGAAAGTTCCTCTGCTACGGCGGAGTGGGTTCCAGCGGTGGATATTAAGGAAGAGCTTGATAAGTTTGTGTTGCTCGCTGATCTGCCCGGGGTTAAGCCAGAGGAGATAGATGTCAGTATGGAGAATGGGGTATTGACGATTAAGGGTGAAAAAAGAACCGAAGCTAAGACTGAAAAAGAGGGTTACAAGCGTGTTGAGAGAACCTATGGCTCTTTTTATCGACGCTTTAGTCTGCCAGATACAGCAAACCCGGATGCTATCTCTGCTGTTTCTAAACATGGTGTGTTGGAGATTGTTATTCCAAAACGGGAATCAGTTCAACCCAAGAAAATTAACGTGGCATCAACTGAGTAATAAGGTGGAGCCTTCGGGCTCCATTCTTTTTAGAATGTTCTGAATAAACCTCCCTTATATAAAAGAATTATTTTACTAAATCCTGTAATTCGTGAAAGAATTACAGGCTTGCTAATTTTCTTGTTTTTCTCATGCCTCTCGTAACACTTGAAAATGCCAGTCTGGCATTTGGTCACCATGCATTATTGAATCATGTCAATTTGCAACTTGATGCAGGGGAGCGTATCGGTTTAATTGGCCGTAATGGTAGTGGTAAATCAAGTCTTCTGCGTGCAATAGCAGGGGAGATTAAACTGGATGATGGCAAATTCTGGTATGCATCAGAATTGAAATTGGTTTATGTGCCACAGGAGCCTCAATTTGAAGGTGGGAGTACAGTATTTCAGGAAGTCTCCAAAGGACTTGGAAATCTAAGCCAAGTATTGCTCGAATATCATGAGATTTCTCATGCTTTAAGTGAAAGCGGAGAAAATACTCAAGCATTGCTCGAGCGCCTGCAGGATTTGCAAAGCATACTGGAGGTGCAGGATGGCTGGCGTATTCAAACGAGAGTAGATACTGTGATTAATCAGCTCGGGTTGCTTCCAGATGCACGGGTAGAAAGTCTTTCAGGTGGCGTAAAAAAACGAGTGGCACTTGCACGTGCCTTGGTAGTAATGCCAGATGTGCTGTTGTTAGATGAACCGACCAATCATCTCGATTTTTCATCTATTGTATGGCTAGAAAGTTTACTCAAGGATTTTCCCGGTAGTGTCATTTTCATCACGCATGATCGACGTTTTCTAGATAATGTTGTTACGCGAATTATTGAACTTGATCGCGGACATCTGGAGAATTTTCCAGGGAGTTTTGCGGTTTACCAACAGAAGAAAGCTGAGCTCCTTCAAATTGAAGCGGTACATCATCAGAAGTTTGACAAAGTGCTGGCGCAAGAAGAAATCTGGATACGAAAAGGTGTTCAGGCTAGATGTACGCGCAATGAAGGTAGGGTAAGGCGATTGGAAGCATTACGTCTGGAACGTGCAGCCCGACGTGACCGTGTCGGATCGGTTAATTTTAATATCGAGCTAGGAGAGCGTTCTGGGCAGCTGGTCGCAGAGCTGGAGCATGTCTCCAAAAGCTACGGTGATAAGATTATTATTAGAGATTTCTCCTGTCGGATCATGCGGGGTGATAGGGTGGGGTTGTTGGGTCCGAATGGTGCTGGAAAATCAACTTTATTGAAGCTTATATTAGGTGAGCTGAAACCCGATTCTGGAAGCATACATAAAGGCACAAAGCTAACGGTGGCCTATTTCGATCAAATGCGGGAGCAGTTAAACGCGGATTTGACGTTAGTAGAATCAATCAGCCAAGGATCTGATTTCATAGAGATTAATGGTGAGCGTAAGCATGTTATTAGTTATCTGGAAGATTTTTTATTTGCCCCGCAGCGTGCTCGCTCAACAGTTAAATCATTATCAGGTGGCGAGCGTAATCGGCTACTGCTGGCTCGTTTATTTACACGACCAGCCAATGTGCTAGTATTGGACGAACCAACCAATGATCTCGATATCGAAACGCTTGAATTACTGGAAACGCTGCTACAAAGTTATACAGGTACACTGTTTCTGGTCAGTCATGATCGCGCATTTCTCGACAATGTAGTGACCCAGGTAATTGCCTTTGAAGGAAATGGTATTTTGAGGGAGTACGTGGGAGGATATGAAGATTGGGTTCAGAGTAAACATTCTGTGGAGGTGGCACTTCAGCAGAGAGTGGCTGCGCCTAAATCTTCTCCAGCTTCCCAGGACAAAAAAGCTAAATCTATATCTACTTCACGTATTAAATTGAGTTATCAAGAAGCGCGTGAACTAGCAGCTTTGCCTGAAAAAATCGATTTACTGGAAAAGGAGCAATCATCTATTACTACACGATTGAGTGATTCTGCAATTTATCGAAATTCCCCTGAGAGATGCCAAGGCTTTGCAAATGCGATTTTCTGCAATAGAGCAAGAGCTGACTAAGTGCTTTGCGCGCTGGGAAGAATTGGAATCCAAGCAATCAACAGCATAAAATCAGTAGGAGGTTATTTGGAGAAAACACGTAGATAATTTCCCTATCCACAACAGGGAGATTACTATTATATTCATTGACTTAACATGACTCATCGTTTAAAGTTTACATTTTTGAGAGGAGGACGCACAAAGTGAAAAAGTCAGCAGCTGTTAAATTATTACTTGCTACTGGCATGTCTCTGGCATTTTCTGGTGTAGTACAGGCAACCGGTGATGCTGAAGCAGCCAAAGCCAAAATTTCCATGTGTGTAGGTTGCCATGGAATAGAGGGTTATCGCACATCTTATCCTGTTGTTTATCATGTTCCGAAGCTGGGTGGACAACATGAGACCTACTTAGTTAAAGTACTGAAGGATTATAAATCAGGAGAACGTAAGCATCCTCAAATGAGTGGAATTGCAGCCACCCTTTCCGATCAAGATATTGAAGATTTGGCTGCTTATTACGCTAGTAAATAATTTTCCCCTTTACGCAAGGATCAGAACATGAAAAATTTTGTTGTAGCCGCAGTAAGCGGTGTGGTATTACTCTTTTCCGGGCACGGTATTGCAGCTGATATCGAAGCTGGCAAGAAAAAAGCTGCAGAGGTATGTGCTTCCTGTCATGGGGCCGATGGTAATAGTCCTGCTCCAAATTTCCCTAAAATTGCTGGTCAACCCAGAACTTATCTTGAGAAAGCCTTAAAAGACTATAAAACTGGTGAGCGTAAAGATCCTGTCATGGCCGGAATGGCTGCACCGTTGAGCAAGAAGACATTGAAAATCTGGCTTTTTATTTTTCTGGCCAATCTGGCTTATATGTGAAGAAATAATTTGTTCTGTGGATGGGCAAGGAGGTCATATCTTGCTTATTCAGAAAGAAATATAATAAAAAAACGGAGTGTGTGATTTCATACATTCCGTTTTTTATTGATCTAACTTACCTATCCATTTATCCAGACAATCAAAGTAAATCTGAGCATCTGGTGGCGTTTGATTGCGCTGCGCCTGCCAAAGCATTTCAGCAAGACATTCGATGATCAGATGAGTTGCATCGTGCTCATTTCCGGTTTTCTTTAGCAAAAATTCAAATTTCTTGCAAATTCCAATTGGTTGATCAATAGAAAGTTGCTCTTTAATGGCAACATGCATACTCATATGAAGAAAGGGATTGGTTTCCCCCATCTCTGGAAAATAGTTTTTATCACGATAACGCTCGCTATCATCAAGCATATCTTGATATTCAGGATGCAACAAGATTACTTCTAGTGCAATAGTTTCTATACCAGATAAGACTTCTTTTTGGCGATATTTACGCCATGTCTCGAAGAATAGCTGACGGACCTGTTCTCTCGTTGGATTAAACATCTAGGAATTCATTACAACAACATGGTTATTTTCTAAGTTTTTATTTTCGTACTCACATAAATCATTGATAAGGCAGTAGCTACATGCAGGTTTTCTTGCCGTGCACACATATCGTCCATGGAGAATCAGCCAGTGATGTGCATCATGGCGAAATTCAATAGGTACAAATTTCATGAGTTTATCCTCAACCACACGCACATTCTTGCCAGGAGCAATTCCCGTTCGATTGGCAACACGGAAAATATGGGTATCTACTGCAATGGTTGGTTCTCCAAAAGCAGTATTTAAAATAACATTGGCGGTTTTGCGCCCCACGCCTGGTAGCTTCTCAAGCTCAACTCGCGTTCCCGGTACTTGACTATGATGATGTTGGATGAGTAATTGACACGTTGCGAGGATATTTTTTGCTTTTGTTCTATATAAGCCAATGCTTTTAATCAAGCTACTTAACCCAGCTTCACTCAGCGCTATCATTTTCTCAGGAGTGTTAGCCAATGGGAAAAGTTTTTTTGTTGCCAGATTGACACTCTTATCCGTGGCCTGCGCTGAAAGGATTACCGCTATAAGTAGCTCGAATGGTGTAGTGTATTCAAGCTCGGTAGTAGGGTGAGGATTGGCAGCTTTGAAGCGCGTGAAAATTTCGTAACGTTTGGCGACATTCATAGTCTGGAGTGATTATTTTTGATCAATTGTCTTGGCCCGGTTTTCAAGGGCCCGCGCTAATGCTGCTTGAATGGCTGCTTTTCTTAGATTAGCATTTTCTGGTGCAGATTGAGATTCTTTTACTGCTAATGATTTTTGTGCAAATTTCTCAGTTTGTATTTGTTTGTTACGTTCAAGTCTTTGTAATCTAAATTGATGGCGTTCCCGTGCCCGATCAGCAGCTTGCTGTTTCATTTCCTGAGCCTGGTTTTCAGGGTAGGGTGCAACGGGAATCATGCTAATACAATCTACCGGGCAGGGAGCTACGCACCGCTCACAGCCGGTACATTCTTCTGTGATGACCGTATGGATCTGTTTGGCAGCACCTACAATCGCATCGACAGGACAGGCTTGTATACAGAACATACAGCCAATGCATTGTTCTTCGTTAATAAAAGCAGCCGATTTAGGTTTGGGTACACCATGTGCTGTATTTAGAGGTTTGAAAGCTACACCGAGTAAGGCAGCAAGTTTCCGGATACCTTCTGCATCTCCGGGTGGGCATTGATTGATATCGGCATGGCCTTCTGCAATAGCAGTAGCATAAGGTAGACAGCCTGAAAAGCCGCATTGACCACATTGTGTTTGCGGCAGAATTGCATCGATTTGTTCTATTAATTTGCGTTTATCAGACATCATGGCAGGAAGTGCAAATTGCTTCAACAGATTGGCGTATCAGATCAGGGCCATGATAAATCAAACCTGTATAAATTTGGATCAGATTCGCCCCCGCTTCTATTTTCTCTTTAGCATCTTCAGCAGACAGGATGCCGCCGACACCAATAATGGGTATGGTTTCTTGTAGCAAGGCATGCAACTTTCTAGTCACTTTGGTGCTGAGTGGTTTGAGTGGTGCACCGCTTAAACCACCTGTTTCATTTGAAAGCGGTAGATGTTCTAAATTCTGACGTGAAATAGTTGTGTTGGTAGCGATAACACCATCAATTTGGTATTTTATCAACAGCTGAGCAATCGCCTCCAGTTGTGATGATTCCAGATCGGGTGCAATCTTTATGACTAACGGTGTATATTTACCATGTTGATCGCTAAGTTTTGTTTGCTCTCTTTTCAATAGATGCAATAAGTGCTCAAGCTCGACAGTATTTTGTAATTGTCTTAAATTGCGGGTATTGGGTGAAGAAATATTGATAGTCACATAGCTGGCATAACGATAAGCCTTTTGAAAGCAAATCAAATAATCTTCTACTGCTTTGCCTACAGGTGTATCAAAATTCTTACCAATATTAACACCCAGTATGCCCTGAAAATTGGAACGTTTAATATTCTCGATCAAGTGATCAATACCGTCGTTATTAAAACCCATGCGATTGATAATTGCCTGTGCTTGAGGAAGACGAAATAGACGCGGCCGTGGATTGCCCGGCTGAGGACGAGGTGTTACCGTGCCTACTTCGATAAAGCCAAATCCCAACTTTGCAAGGGCATCAATGTAAGCACCATTTTTATCTAATCCAGCTGCGAGGCCGACAGGATTGGGAAAATCTAAACCCATTATCCTGCGTGGTTTACAGGCAAATGAGCGACCTTGAAGCAATCCAAGGTTTTGCACGTGCTGTAATGCACTGAGAGAAAGGGTGTGCGCTGTTTCGGGGTCAAGCGTAAATAGCAGGGGACGAAAAAGTTGATAGATCATTGAAACTTATTTTACCCTGAAAAGCAGGCTGGATTAAGTAGAACAATTTAAAGGAATTTTTTGGGGGAGTCGCTAAAGGTCTGCCATTGTCCGTCTAGTAACCTTTGTAAAGGCTGGAAATTGGCTTTGTAACTCATTTTTCGGCTTTCACCAATCCAATAGCCCAAATAAAGAAATGGCAGTTTCTTCATGCGGCATTGTTCTATCTGCCATAAAATATTAAAAGTACCAAAACTTGCATTGGGAACATCTGGATCAAAAAAGGTATATACCGAAGAGAAGCCATCTGGTAATTGATCAATGATGCTGATCATGCGTAGTTGATCATTTTCATGGAAGGTAACAAGCCTGGAATCGACGTTGCTTTGCAGCAAAAAATTGCAATATTGATCGCGACTATCATAATCCATGCCACCATGAGCATGACGTTTCACTTGATAACGACGATAGAGACGATAATGATCAGGGTGGTAATGTAATTTATGCTGTGTGGCCACCAAATGCTGATGTCGCTTCCAAGCTCTGCGTTGTGTTCGGTTAGATGAAAACTGATCAACAATGATGCGTACCGGAACGCAAGCCTCACACTGCTCACAGCTTGGGCGGTAAACAAAACTACCGCTGCGGCGGAAACCAATTTTGATCAGTTGAGCATAGGCTGGTGCATCTATCAGGTGATCTGGTAGCGCAATTTGTGAACGGGCAAGTTTGCCAGGTAAATAGCTGCAAGGATAAAACTCAGTAGTATGAAATTTCATAACCGGCAAGATAGCATCATTCTGGATAGACATAATCAAAGTGCCATTTCCCAATTCTTTCTGGAGCGGTGAGTAGATTATTTAATATTTGAACAAATTCAATGCGAGGAATTTCTCTGGCACCTAATGAAGCAAGGTGTCTCGTTTTCATCTGACAGTCAATCATGCCAAAGTTCCAATATTCCAATTGTTTTACCAGGTAGACAAAGGCAATTTTGGAAGCGTCAGTAACGCGGGAGAACATCGATTCACCAAAGAACATTTTTCCTAGAGCAATACCATACAGCCCTCCTGCCAACTCTCCTTCGATCCAGGTTTCCACTGAGTGGGCCACACCCATTTGATGGAGCTCAGTATAAGCTGAAATCATTTCCGGGTGTATCCATGTGCCTTCCTGTTCCATGCGAGGGGCTGCACAGGCTTGCATCACCTGGGTAAAAGCGCTATCGCATCGAATTTCGTAATGATGCTTCTTCAGGGTTTTATGAAGCGAACGGGAAATTTTAAGCTCATCGGGAAATAATACCATACGCGGATTTGGACTCCACCACAGGATGGGCTCTCCCTGATTGAACCATGGGAAGATTCCGCAACGATAAGCAGTCAGCAGGCGCTGCGGTGATAAGTCTCCGCCAGCGGCAAGTAAACCATTGGGTTCATCAAGTGCCATTTCTAGCGGTGGAAAATATTCTGGATTAGGAGTTAACCAATGGATCATAAGTTTATTTTGTGATGAAATATCTATACTTTGATTTAGATCAAGGTATATAGAGTAATATTTTCTTAATATTAATTTATTAATATTAATCCTTAGTTTGCATTAATAAATACAAATAATGGAAAGGAAAACGAATGAAGCAATTCCGTCACAAAACAAGAGTCGCTAGTATAGCTGTTAGTTCATTTATTATTGCGCTAGCAACGGGCTCCCCCCAGGTGTTCGCTCACGGTGGTACATCAACTGAAGCTTTGGAGCAGCAGATCAAGTTATTGGAAAATCAGTTAAAGGCTATTCGGGATGAGCTCAATCAGGTGAAAAGCAAGGCTGCTCAAGATGAACAGGAGATTAAGAAAGTAAAAGAAGAGATTGTCCGGGAAGATCGGGAAATCAAGAAAGTAGAAGGGCATGAAGCGTAAACACTCATCATATGCTCTTTTTCCGTGGCGGCTTCGCGCATAACTTACAGGATCGTAATGGCGTAACCCTGCAAAGCAATGTTGCACCACTCGGCGCACAGGATGCAGGAGGCAATGATGGCTGGTATGTCGGTGCAGGTTTTGATTTCAATCTAACAAAAGATGTATGGGGGTTGATGCCCAAGACAGACGTCTTTGCTGAATTGATGTTTGAATACAAGCGTTTCGGCACTTCACAAGGTAATGCACTGGCCAATATTCCTACTCAATTGGCAGGACCCATAGTCGGCAGTGCTATCCCAGACAATCCACGGGATGTGACTGTATCTCAATTTACTTTGTCGGCTGCACCGAAAATTAAATTCTTGGATGGCTATAGATTCAGACCCTGGATTATCCCAGCCGGCTTTTCTCTTCATGTAGTCAGTCCCCCGACTGAATCCATTACGGTTCTGGCGCCCGCTATGACATTTGGTGCGGGTTTTGATTACCGAATTTGGAAGGATTTTTTTATCGGGGCAGATGCGCGTTATCATGAGACATTTGGCAAGACCGATGGCGTTAATGTCAGTGGCTTGACTGCCGGTGGTTACCTTGGAATCGGTTTCTAACGATTTGAACACAGGTGGTGAAAGAATTGGAGAGGAGGGAAGAGAAGAATCAGAGATGAGAACAATCATTGTTAAATATTAGTAAAATTATCTCCTAGTAGTAGTTGTAATTCATGGTTGTATTTTAAATTAAATAGATAGCATTTCTCTTCTTGTTTCTAGCAAGATCAGTGTGACTGAGTAGATGATTTTGTGACGAAGCCTTTACACCCCGCTACTAGCTGGTGGGGTGTCTTTTTTTATAGCTTTTTATTAATTATTATTACCAGCCTTGATGAGTAGTCTGTCCAATAAGCGAATACTTAAAATGCGTTTGAGGAAGCCAAATAAATAGGTGGGAAAAGTAACGTAATAGCGCGGTTGAGGATTGTGCGCCTCAAGGGCATGAATGACTTTTTTGAGTACAGCCTCGGGCGGCAGTGTAAAAGGAACAGCTGGTCCTTGCTTGTTTAATCGATCCAATACTGCGAGGTATTTTTCACCATGGAAGCTATTGTCTATATCGATATATTTTTGTAAGGCCTTAAGCGCGTTGGCCCGAAATTGAGTGGCAATCGGACCCGGTTCGATCAGGCTGACAAAGATTTGAGTACCCATCAACTCAAGACGAAGCGTATCGCTCAATCCTTCGATGGCATATTTGGAAGCATTGTAGGCGCCGCGAAATGGCATGGCTGCAAAACCAAGCACGGAACTATTCTGGATAATTCGACCATAACCTTGCTTGCGCATGATGGGCAACACAAGATTTGTCAGCTCTAGCCAGCCGAAAACATTGGTTTCGAATTGTGCGCGTAAGGCCTCGCGACTCAAATCTTCAACTGCTCCCGGTAAACCATAGGCGCCATTATTGAACAGGGCATACAATTGACCATGAGTGCGATGCATGATTTCTTCAAATGCTTGCTGAATCGAATCTGGATCATTTAAATCTAGACGAAGACTTTCCAGTCCTTCAGCTAATAACATCTCGACGCTTTCCCTGCCGTCGCGCTGTGGCGAATACGCGATAGCCTCGTTTGTGCAATGCATGGGCGACACAATAACCAATGCCGCTGGAGCAACCAGTGATTAAAATAGACTTTTTCATCAACTAAGCTTATCTTGCAAAACCATTCATATTTGTTTTGGACTTGACACAAGAAAAAGCATAATCATAGCATCACATAGATAGATTCATTACAAATGGCATCACAATGATCATAAATGGAATAAATGGCAAAGATATTGTTTAAACTACGAAACGTTCCAGATGATGAAGCCGAAGAAGTGCGCGAATTACTGGCTAACCATCATATTGATTACTATGAAACATCAGCAGGCAATTGGGGCGTTTCAATGCCAGCCCTCTGGGTAAAGGATGATAATCAATTCCGGGAAGCAAAAAAATTATTTGATGCTTATCAGGAAGCACGTTCAATACGGGTGAGGGAAGAATACGTGCGACTTAAATGTGAAGGCAGAAACAAAACAGTGTTGGATAGTATGAGGGAAAATCCTGTTTTGTTTGTAGCTTATATACTAATTGTGCTGACCTTGCTTTACTTGCCATTCAAGCTGATCATGGAGCTAGCCAAGTGGTAGTTTCTTGTTTTATTCCCTCGTTGCTCGAAATCATTTGAGACTTTTTTACTTAGTGGTCCGGATTGAATCAAATTAATCTAAAAATAATCATCTCTTTCCTGTCGGGTGCGCTTACTGTTCTGGGGTTTGCACCGTTTTATTTTTTTCCGATCCCTTTAGTTACCCTGGCACTACTCATCTATTTCTGGGGTAAGAATGTAAAGCCTTTAAGTGCCGCAATGCTGGGTTTTTCTTTCGGCATGGGGATGTTTGGTGCAGGTGTAACTTGGATTTATGTCAGTCTGCATGATTTTGGCAGTATGCCGATGCCACTGGCTGTATTGGCTCTGATCCTACTCTGTGCTTATCTCTCATTATTCCCTGCATTAACTGGATGGATTTCGGTAAGATTGCGCACTGCTGCGCCAGCTATTTGGCCATGGATGGTTGCTTCGTTATGGATATTATCAGAATGGTTGCGGGGTACTTTATTTACCGGCTTTCCTTGGTTAGCGGTTGGGTATTCGCAGGCGCCATATAGCCCTCTCGCAGGTTTTGCACCTGTGGTGGGTGTCTATGGTATTTCGCTTCTTTTGGTTCTGAGTGCTGGCTGGCTATCATCCTGGTTTGAGCAAAGGCGTGCACGGCGATTCTTATTTTTTCTGGGTGGTGTCTGGGCAATCGGTCTGGGACTGCAGTGGATAGATTGGACCAAATCCCAGGGCGATGCCGTGACGGTGAGTCTATTACAGGGAAATATTCCGCAGGATCTAAAATGGCGAGAGGATCACGTTATAACGACCATGGATACTTACGCTAAGCTTATCCAGGAAAGTAACAGCCAGCTAATTGTGACACCAGAAATATCAATACCGCTGTTTCATGAAGATGTGCCGTTTGATTACTTATCAGAACTTGCAAGGCATGCGAGAGCAAATGATGGTAATGTACTGATCGGCATGGCTGAATCGGTCTCGTCGGATAGGAATGAATACTACAATACTATGTTTAGCCTGGGTGTTTCTCTTGAACAACATTATCGAAAACATCATCTCGTACCATTTGGAGAATATATCCCGTTAAAGCTCGTATTTGGCTGGATTATCCAAGTGTTGAATATTCCTTTGTCAGATTTCTCTCGCGGATCACTCGATCAGCAACCTTTGCATCTGGCTGGACAAAGAGTGGCAATCAATATCTGCTATGAAGATGTGTTCGGGGAAGAAATCATCATGCAGCTACCCGAGGCATCATTGCTTGTCAATGTTAGCAACGATGCCTGGTTTGGGCGTTCTATCGGTCCTTGGCAGCACTTGCAGATCTCACAGATGCGTGCCTTGGAAACAGGACGATACATGTTGCGTGCCACCAATACAGGTGTAACCGCCATCATAGATCAACGCGGCAATGTCGTGCAGCAATTGGAAATGTTTACGACTGCTGGTCTACATGGAATAGCCCAAGGTTATTCGGGTGCTACACCGTATGTACGTTTTGGCAATAGTCTGGCATTAGGACTGGCGAGTTTACTGCTGATCGTCGGGTGGCTATCAGTCTTTTTTTATAGGAAACGTAAAACCCTGTAAAATAGCTGCCGTAATCAACAAACCTTTCTGAGCTAACTCTTACGTGCCCATAATGACATTTCAGGATATGATTCTGACGCTCCAGCATTATTGGAGCAAACAAGGTTGTGCGCTCTTACAACCTTATGACATGGAAGTTGGTGCAGGCACCAGTCATACCGCTACTTTTCTGCGTGCACTGGGACCGGAGCCATGGCGTGCAGCGTATGTGCAACCATCGCGCCGCCCTAAGGATGGTCGCTATGGTAACAATCCGAATCGTTTGCAGCATTATTACCAATATCAAGTTGTGCTAAAACCTGCTCCCCAAAATATTCTGGATTTATATTTGAGTTCGCTGCAGACATTAGGTTTGGATCTGAAACTGAATGATGTCAGATTGGTTGAAGATGATTGGGAAAATCCAACGCTTGGGGCTTGGGGGCTTGGCTGGGAAGTATGGTTGAATGGCATGGAAGTAACACAGTTTACTTATTTTCAGCAAGTCGGGGGTATCAATTGCAGGCCGATTACCGGTGAGATTACTTATGGGCTAGAGCGGCTGGCTATGTATCTGCAAGGGGTGGAGAATGTTTTTGATTTAACCTGGACTGAAGGACTTAGCTATGGTGATGTTTATCATCAAAATGAAGTTGAGCAATCGACTTATAATTTTGAATGCAGCAATACTGAATTTCTCTTCGTCGCTTTCGGTAAACATGAAGAACAAGCTAATGATCTAATGGAACAACAATTGCCGTTACCTGCCTATGAACAAGTACTGAAAGCGGCGCATAGCTTCAATTTACTGGATGCCCGAGGAGCCATCTCGGTCACCGAACGTGCGGCCTATATCGCGCGTATTCGCAATCTGGCGCGTCGAGTCGCACAGGCTTATTACGATAGTCGTGAAAGATTGCAGCCTCCCTTTCCGCTGGCGCCGCGTGAGTGGGTGGCGCAAATACCCAAGAAAGCAGGGTGAGCATGATACCAAGAAATCTACTTGTAGAGCTGCTGGTGGAGGAGCTGCCACCAAGATCACTGCATAAGCTGAGTACTTATTTTGCTGAATCATTACTAAATAGCCTGAGAAGCCAGAATTTGGCTATGTCAGATGCGGTAGTGACCGCATACGCAACGCCGCGTAGACTTGCTGTTCATATTCCGCATGTTTTGGTGCAGGCTCCTGATCAGCCTGTGACGACCAAGTTAATGCCCGTTTCGGTTGGTCTGGACCAGGAAGGGCGAGCGACGCCGGCTTTGGTCAAGAAATTGAGTAGTCTAGGCGTGGAGGCATTTGTTGTTTCGCAATTGACGCGGGCAATGGAGGGTGGTAAGTCCGAAACACTTTTTCTGGAGCGTGTTGTGTCGGGTATCGTTCTTGTAGATGGACTGCAACAAGCGATGGATGAGGCGATTGCGCAATTACCCATCCCCAAAGTGATGACTTATCAGCTCGCAGATGGTTGGGAGAACGTCAATTTTGTACGCCCCGCCCATGGATTGATCGCGCTGCATGGTGCAGAGGTCGTTCCTGTGAGCGTGCTGGGTTTGACTGCGAGCAATACCACACAAGGTCATCGCTTCGAAGCCAGTAGTCATCCTATCGTCATCAGGGAAGCGGATAGTTATAGCCAGCAACTCGAAACAGAAGGTGCGGTTATTGCCAGTTTTGCTGAGCGCCGTACCCGCATCTTGAATCAGCTTTCCGCTGCTGCCGCCAAAGAAAATTTGCAGCTTATTCTAGATGAAGCATTACTGGATGAGGTAACAGCACTGGTGGAACATCCCAACGTGCTGATCGGGAAATTCCCATCAGAATTTCTTGCAGTACCCCAGGAATGCCTGATTCTGACGATGAAAGCCAATCAGAAATATTTTCCGTTGCTGGATAGGGATGGAAAACTGGCAAATACCTTTCTGATTGTGGCGAATATTTGTCCAGCAGATACTCATTTTGTCATCGAAGGCAATGAGCGGGTCGTCCGCTCGCGTTTGGCTGATGCAAAATTCTTCTTTGACCAGGACCGGAAGCATACATTGGCTTCGCGCATTCCTGGGTTAAACAAGGTGGTTTACCATCATCAACTGGGCACACAAGGTTTGCGCATTGAATATATACGTACCCTTGCACGCGAGATCGGGCAAATATTGGGTGGCAATATTCTGGCAGAACAAGCAGAGCAGGCAGCGCGATTAGCTAAAACGGATTTATTGACAGACATGGTCGGAGAATTTCCCGAGCTGCAGGGTATCATGGGACGTTATTATGCTCAGCACGAAGGCTTGTGCGATGCGATTGCCTATGCGATAGAAGATCATTACAAACCACGCTTTGCAGGCGACTTACTGCCTCGTAATCTAGTTGGTGTCTGCGTGGCTCTGGCAGATAAGCTTGAAACTTTGATCAATCTATTTGCTATCGGACAACTCCCCACCGGAGACAAGGATCCCTTTGCGCTACGCCGCCATGCCCTGGGCGTGATTCGTATCCTTATCGAAAAGGATTTGCCGCTTGAATTGAATAGGCTGGTTGAGCGAGCCATAGGAATTCTCCAGGATGAACGTATTGCAGAACAATGGGTACAGCAGACAGTCGCCGAGATGCCACTTGCTGACGCTGAGGAAAAGGCCCACCAGAAAATTGTCCGGCATGTGATATCTGCAGAGGTAAGCGGGCAATTATCAGATTTTATTTATGATCGATTGGCCGTAAGTTTGCGTGAACAGGGTTATAGTGCACAAGAAGTGGATGCAGTATTGGCGCTCTATCCCCAACATTTAAATGATATTCCAAAACGGCTTGCCGCTATTCGTGCTTTTGCCGCCTTACCAGAGGCAGCCAGTCTTGCTGCTGCCAACAAGCGTGTGAGTAATATCCTCAAAAAGGTTAGCGCTGCTATCAGCTCACAGGTAGAGGTTGAACTTTTGCAGGCGCCTGCTGAGCAGGCATTGTATCAAGCGTTAATCGAGCTGAAAGATAAGGTGGAGGAGGCATTCCAAGAGAAGGATTACACGGTTGCCCTGCAAATCCTGGCAGCATTAAAAGTGCCAGTTGATACTTTTTTTGATCATGTGATGGTCAATACTGATGATGACAGGCTGCGCAACAATCGTTTGGCTTTGCTTAAGAAACTTCAGCAGGTGATGAATCGAGTGGCTGATATTTCCAGATTGGCGAGCTGAAATGAAACTGATCATCCTTGATAGTAATGGTGTGCTCAATGAGGTCAGTCAAACCTTTATCAAATCACCAGATGAATGGAAACCCATACCAGGTAGCTTGGAAGCCATCTCACGACTTTCCCATGCAGATTATCGCGTGATCATTGCGACCAATCAATCTGGGATTGGGCGCGGATTGCTTGACATGACCACTTTTAATGCAATCAATGACAAGATGTTCAAAGCTGTTCACCTCGCGGGGGGACGCATTGATGCGCTTTTCTTCTGCCCACACACTCAGCAGGATAATTGCCATTGTCGTAAGCCCGAAATAGGCCTGTTCCAGGAAATCATGCAACGTTATGGCACAGATCTCAAAGGCGTTCCTGCTATTGGTGATTCACTGAGGGATTTACAGGCAGCGGTTGTAGTAGATGCTATTCCAATTTTAGTGCTAACTGGAAAAGGTGAAATGACTCATGCGAATGGGAATCTCCCAGAAGGTACACAAATTTTCGCTGATCTGGCATCAGTCGTGGATACATTGGTGAAGAGAATATGATATCACCTGTATTGCGCTCAACGTTTTATACCGTATTACAACTCATCATCACCCCCCCCTATGCATTATTTGCGCTTGCCTGTTACCCCCTTGCTCCACATTATCGTTATAAGGTGACCTATGGTTGGACACGTCTTATGCTATTTCTGCTTAGGGTAATTTGTGGTCTGCATTATCGTGTGCTGGGTGCTGAGAATATTCCTATTCAGCCAAGTATTGTGCTGTCAAAACACCAATCAGCCTGGGAAACCCTAGCATTACAACAAATTTTCCCACCTCAGGTATGGGTGCTTAAGAAAGAGTTATTGCGTATTCCATTTTTTGGCTGGGGGCTGGCAATGACTAACCCGATCGCAATTGATCGTAGTTCGGGTAAAGCGGCTTTACAGCAAATCGTTGAGCAGGGTAAAGAGAGATTAAAACAGAATTTCTGGATCGTCATTTTTCCGGAAGGGACGCGCATTCCTCCAGGTAAGACAGGTAAATACAAGATAGGTGGCGCATGGCTCGCCACTCACACTAGTACATTGGTTGTGCCAGTTGCACACAATGCTGGAGAATTTTGGGGGAGAAATTCATTTATCAAATATCCTGGAACGATTACGGTAAGCATTGGCAAACCAATTGATCCAATCGGTATGGAGCCTGATGAGCTTAATGCACGTGTACAAGCATGGATAGAAACTGAGATGTCGCGTATCAGCTGTTTTGGAAAAGAAGGGCGTGATGGACAATTCATTTCGATCTCGAACGAGCCGTTCAAAGACGCTGAAAAATGAGGCACGTAACATCACGCTGGCCGACAGGACAATCGGTTACACGCTTATTCGTCGTAACCGGAAAGCGGTTAGCCTGAGAATCAATCGGGATGGTTTAACTGTTAGCGTCCCTTTGCAAGTGACTCTCAGCTGCATAGAGCGAGTACTGCACAGTAAAGCTGCATGGGTCATCAGAAATCTGGAGGCGTGGAAAGAGAAAAAAATTATCCAGCCTCAGTGGTGTCTGGATAGTACTTTCTGGTTGTTGGGTGATCCTTATCGATTGGTACTGTCTGGATCAGAAAAGCTACAACTGGTTTTACAAGACAATAAAATAGATCAAATTCAGGAAATAACCCAGCAAATTGCATCGTTAACTTCCTGTCAAATCGAAAAAATCGTGATGACTTGGTATCGTGAACAAGCGCGGGCGCACATGAGTGAGCGAGTGGCGCTCTATGCAGACAAATTGGGTGTGCCATTGCCGAAAGTGAGATTATCCAGTGCGCGAACGCGCTGGGGAAGCTGTAGTTCAAATGGGACAGTATGCCTCAACTGGCGGCTAATACAGTTGCCACTTTCCTTGGTGGATTATGTGGTGGCGCATGAATTATCTCACCTTATCGAAATGAATCATTCTGCAGCATTTTGGAAAATAGTCGGGAGTATTTATCCGGATTATCGGCAAGCTCAGACAGAGTTAAAAAAAATTGGCTGACTAGTCAATGTGCTCCAGAAATGTATTTAACCTAAAAGCGGTTTTAGGTTTGGCAGGTTGCTGAGAAACGTATTCAAGGCAGTCGATGATAGGCAAAAACAGGCGAAAGAAGTAGAGTTTGTATCTGAAAAATGAGCATTTTCAGCCTGTTTTTAACAGCGCAGCGGCAATATAGATAGTTTTCCAACTGCCTGTTAAGATTACGAGTCTTCTGTATCATTGTCATTGAGATAGACCGATGGCGAGGGTGAATGTTTTTCCAAATGATCCTAAAATCGTCAATTGGATGGGGTGGAGCGTGTAGTGATCCAGGTGCGAAGCAAGGCGCGAAGAGGCCGTAGGGCCGTCCCTTGCAACGAAGCGTAATGCCGCATTTGCGTCTGGAGCGACATACGATGCGCCTCGTGGCGGCATCACCATTCTGGTAAATGAGAAAAATTCGGAAATGACTCTATATGTCATAGGGTTAGCTCTACAATCAAGCGGTCAAATGAGGTTTTTGGGATGATAGTAGATATTCAATTGATAATCCTAGATTACGCATCGATGGATTGGACATATTCTCGATCCTTCTCCATGTCATGCGATACTGCCTCCAAGTAATTTCCAGGTGCGTTCAGGCTATCGAATACCCGGTTATGGGATGACTGGTGTATGCTTCATTAATAAGCCAAACTCCAAGGCAGTCCCATACAGCCTGCGCCTGTCGTAATTCTTCTCTTGTTCTTGCCTCAACCAGTAAATCCAATATTTGCTCCAGCAGCGCGTTACCATTCGCTAGGCGTGTCATCACAACTTTTCCTTTCATAAGTTGCATCTATTGCTTCACTTATGAAATAGAAATGGAATTGGAAGGTGTCTTTTGTGGAGCAAAGCGTTGTAGTATATGGTTCGTCATACCTTTGGCGAGTTCCTCTTCTCCAAAGAATACTGTACCGATCTTCTCTTTCTGCAGGAACTGTGACTCGTCTTCACTGTGAGTACGCAGCACGATTTCGATATCCGGGTTAAGTGTACGTGCAATTTCAGCAATCTGCCGCACGTTGAGCGTATCAGGTGTTGCGATCACCAGCATTGCTGCACCTGCAATATGTGCTTGGATTAGCACAGCTGGATCAGCCGCATTACCCGATACAGCAGCCACACCTTTCTTACGCAGATCCTCTACCAGCTCGCGGTTTTGTTCAGCAACAACATAGGGAATCTTGCGTTCATCCAGCTCCTTGGCGATGCGCCGTCCCACACGGCCATAGCCTGCCAGCACCAATTGTCCTTCAAGATATTTGCGTTCTGTAGTTACCGGTAGCTCAGCGAAGGGATCCTCGCGGTGTTCCAGACGGCGAGCCAATTCCGAGCGCTGGATAACCCAGTTTCTAATTGGTATAACTGCAGCAAACACAAATGGATTCAGCGCGATAGAGATGAGTGCCCCAGCGAGAACTAAATCCATTCCATCTGAAGAAAGCAAACCCAGTGACATTCCTAGTCCAGCAAGAATAAAAGAAAATTCACCGATCTGAGCCAAACTAGCAGCCACCAACAACGCAGTACTAAGTGGATAGCGGAAGGTAAGCACGAGTCCCATTGCTGCGATTGATTTCCCGACGATGATAATAGCAACGACGCCAAGGACATGCATCGGTTTCTCCATCAATATCTGTGGATCGAAGAGCATACCCACAGAGACAAAGAACAGTACAGAAAAGGCATCGCGCAGTGGTAGCGATTCTTCAGCTGCGCGATGACTGAATTCCGATTCACGCATTACCATTCCTGCAAAGAAAGCTCCGAGTGCAAATGACACATTGAACAATGCTGCTGCACTATAGGCGACACCGATCGCTGCTGCGATAACTGACAAAGTGAAGAGCTCTCTCGAACCGGTACTTGCGACTTGCCATAACAACCAAGGTAACATACGGCGTCCGCCGATCAGCATCAGGGCGATAAAAGCTGAGACCTCAAGAAGTGTCTGTCCAAGCGTGCGCCATAATGGAATAGCTTCTTCGGTGGGGGTGATCGTTCCACCTAACATACCCGCAAATGATGGTAATAGTACCAAAATTAGTACAGTGGCGAGATCTTCAACCACCAGCCAACCCACGGCGATACGCCCGTTCATGGTTTCGAGTATGCCTCGAGATTCAAGTGCTTTGAGCAATACGACTGTACTGGCACAGGACAGAGATAGTCCAAAGATCAAGCCGGCACCAAAATCCCAACCCCACCACGAGGCTATAAACATGCCTAGCGCAGTCGCCATCCCCATTTGCACTACGGCGCCTGGTAGAGCGATACGCTTAACTGCAAGCAAATCGTCGAGAGAAAAATGCAAACCAACACCGAACATAAGCAACATGACCCCAATTTCTGACAACTGTGAGGCGATGCCTACATCAGCAACGAAACCTGGGGTTGATGGCCCAATGGCTATCCCTGCCAGTAGATAACCAACCAAAGCGGGAATTTTGAGTCGCTCAGCAATGAAGCCGAATATCAGGGCAAGACCAAATCCAGCAGCAACAGTCGTTATCAATGGGATGTTATGTTCCATTCAGTTTACCTTTGTTATAGCGGCAGTAATAGGTTGGTTTTATCAGTTGTTCTACAGTCAATTCGGTGCATGAAATCAATAGTCTTATTCTACAACCTGACAAGCTTGTTAAGAGTCTTCTTAATTAAAAAGGACTGTTGACTGGAAATTAATTAGGTATCTCATGAGGATTATAGTATCCGCTGATCACGGCTGGGTAATGCTAGTTTCTATTGTTGGATATTCTGCATATAATGTTTCAAGCTATGCAGAGGGCAAGAAATTCATCCAAGGCTTTTCGGTATAGTTATTAAATAAATGATTCTACAGAGAAACTTCTTAACTATTAAGTACTACAAGCAAGGAGAGAAAATGAAGCACCGATTTAAATTCATTACCCTGGTCTGCACACTTTTACCTTTCTATGCTCATAGCGGAGGTGATCCTGATTTTGTCAAATTTCCTGAGGGTTATCAGCAAGCCTTTACACAATACGATACTGCCAATCGGGCCAATCAGACGCAGGTAGCAAAATTCTATGCTAATGAGATTGCTATTGCGAGTTACAAAAAAGGTGAAGAAGCAACATCCGGGTCAGTGGTTATCATGGAAATATATGAACCTAAAAAAGATGCAGCTGGCAAGATCATTTCAGGTAAAGAGGGTATTTTTGAAATTGAAAAATTAGCAGCAGTTGCAGTTATGGAAAAAAGAAGTGATTGGGACAAAGCTTTCTCTCAGGATAGTCGCACAGGCGACTGGGGATTTGCCGTGTATAACCCAGATGGCACGCCCAAAAGCAACGACTTGAATTGTGTTCAGTGCCATACTCCTTTGAAAAATCAGGACTATTTATTTAGCTTTCAGAAGCTGGTTGATTTTGCAAAGAAAAATTGATAATGAATGTGATATAAATACTATTGGTGAGCTATGAACAGGCTGCAAGTTTTTAGAAACTTGCAGCCTGTTTTATTATCTGGCTTTGGATAATTATCAATGGAAGTAGTCAGAGTGCTGAAGCAGTGTGCTCAAGTATTGATATACTTCTCGTGAATCAAAAATTGGTTTAAGTTAGAGCGACACAGGTATGAATATATTAGAATTTTGCTATGGCATCACGTTACCAGCTCACGGCACAAGCAATTGCCGCTTTAGAGGCGGCGCACCGTCAAACCTCAGATAAGCGTTATGCTGACCGGCTAAAAACCGTCTAGCTGTTAGGAAAAGGGTGGCCGGCTACTCAAGTGGCTGAAGCGCTCATGATGGACCGGGAAACCGTGCGTCATCATTATAAGCGTTATCGCAAGGGCGGCTTATCTGCGCTGCAGAAGTTTGAGGCTGGCGGTAGCGAGTCTTTTCTGAATGAGCTGCACAGACCAAGCATTGGATCAGCATTTACATAAGAATCTGTATTTGACTGCCAAAGAAAGCGCGCATTATATTGAACAAAGCCGGGATGTCTGCTACAGCGAAAGCGGCATAACCCCATTATTATGCCGCATGGACTATGTCTATAAAAAGCCAAAGCTGGTGCCGGGTAAGGCTGATGCCGAGCAACAACGTGCCTTTGTGGCATGCTAGGAAGAACTCAAGGCAAGCAAAGCGCCCGAAGACCCTGTTTATTTCATGGATGCCACTCATCCCCATCATAATCCGGTAGCCGGTTACGGATGGATCAAACGCGGCCAGGAGCGCGGAATTCGCAGTCATACCGCACGGCAACGCTTGCATATTAATGGCGCGATTAATACGGTTAGTCTGCAGGCCATTGTGCGCTATGATGACACCATCAATGCGCCATCGACTATCCAACTGTTTCAGCAAATCGAGGCACACCACCCAACAGCGGCATGGATTTACATTATTTGTGACCATGCGCGTTATGATCGATCCCAACTGATCAGTGACTATCTCAACGACTCAAAAATAAAACTCGTATTTTTGCCGCCGTACGCACCTAATCTGAACTTGATTGAACGTTATTGGAAGTTTTTCAAGAAGAAAATCCTGTATGGTCGTTATTATGAAATTTTTTCACTTTTCAAAAGCACTTGCGAAGCTTTTTTCACAGCAGCGGATCATTACAAAGCAGAATTACGCACACTATTAACTGATAATTTCCAAATCATCGGTAGCAACTGAGTGCCGAATTTTCATGTGCGATGGGTATAATTTATTCCATTTCTAATCAAACCTGACTTTGTCAGCTTCACCTTGCCGTATTATTTATACTGTTTGCAGCTTGCCTTCGTGTCATGTTTGATTTAGGAATGAAATTAGGTATTTGATTTTTGATGAATACTGAATTAGCGGCACGTTGCTACTCGCTATCGGTTAGTAAACAAATGCTTAAGGAAATAGCATAAAAATCTCGATGAAATATTTAGTTATCAAATTATTACCATTGTCCGCTCTGGCGTTTTTTTCCATGATTTACCTCCCATTAGCTTATGCTCATACTGGTATTGACGCTCAGAATGGCTGGGTACATGGTTTTATTCATCCTATAGATGGACTGGATCATGTTCTTACTATGATCGCTGTGGGTCTATGGGCAGCTCAAATGGGTGGACGTACGATATGGTTAATCCCCTTTACTTTTGTTGCTGTCATGAGATTGGGTGGATTAGCGGGAATAATTGCGATTCCATTTGGATATACTGAAGTCGGAATTATTATTTCACTGCTGGTTTTCGGTATGTTGATTGCAGCTGCCATCCGATTGTCGCTGATCGTAAGTGCTATGATGGTCGGTGTTTTTGCGTTCTGTCATGGTTATGCTCATGGTGCAGAAATGTTCCAAAATGTCTCAGGGCTAACTTACGCGCTGGGATTTGTATCTGCTACTACATTACTTCATGCTTTGGGTATAGGTATTGGCATATTAATTAAACACAAGGGAAGAGTACAATGGTTACAGCTTGCCGGAATGGGGGTTATTTTGTATGGAGGTAGCATTGTATTGATCGGATGAGAGGTTATGAAAACGTAGTTTCTTTCGCTAATAAACCTACTGCGTACTCTAATCGCTGTGTTGGGCGGTATTCGCTCCTCGCTCATCTACTTGATATGTCGCTACGCTGAAACTTCGTTCTCACAACCTTTGAAATGCTGGGGTAGAATTGTTTATGCATGAAATGTCATTGGCTGAGAATGTCTTGCAGATCATCGAAGAAGCAGCGCATCATCAGTCTTTTACACGCATCAAAACGGTGTGGCTGGAAATTGGCCAGTTGACTTGTGTGGAGCCGGAAGCGTTGCGTTTCTGTTTTGACGTTGTGATGCGGGGCAGTGTCGCTCAGCATGCCAGGCTGGAAATTATTGATATACCAGAATTAGGTTGGTGCAAAACATGTATTCAAGAAGTGCCTATGGCTACACTTTATGCTGTTTGCTCATAATGTGGGAATTTTGGACTTAAAGTATTATGTGGCGATACCTTGCGTGTCAAAGAACTTGAAGTTGAATAGAAGGAGTAACTATCATGTGTACAACATGCGGCTGCGGACATGGTTTGATGCAGATAGGAGGAAAACTATTGCAGAATTCCCGTAAACCAGTTGGAGCAATCCGTTACCGAATGCCTGCCAACATGTCAAGGCAAACTTCTTTGAAGGCATCGGCTCATTATCCTGTTCATAAGCCTGATCTGATTGATTTTGGTTCAAGCGCTGCGGAAGCGCATGAACCAGGCATGAGTCAAGCACGCATGGTAAAAATTGAACGTGATATTCTTGCCAAGAATAACCTTCATGCCGAGGCCAATCGCCGTTACTTGACTGAGCGTGGAATTTTTGCACTCAATCTCGTTTCCAGCCCCGGTTCTGGCAAAACGACCTTATTGGTTCAAACTATTGCTGCTTTGCGAGAAGAGCAGCGCATGTACGTGATCGAGGGCGATCAGCAAACAGAAAATGATGCTGCACGCATTCGTGCCTGCGGTGTCCCTGCCTTGCAAATTAACACAGGCAAGGGATGTCATCTAGATGCTTACATGGTGAGTCAAGCGATGCAACAGCTGGCTGTGCGGGAGGACAGTGTATTGTTTATTGTGAAAATGTCGGCAATCTGGTCTGTCCGGTTGGTTTTGATCTGGGCGAGGCGCATAAGGTAGTGATCCTTTCTGTGACGGAAGGCGAAGACAAGCCGATCAAATATCCGGATATGTTTCGTGTCGCAGATCTGCTGTTACTCAACAAATGCGATTTACTGCCTTATCTGACCTTTGATACAGAACTCGCGATTAACTAGTGCTTGCCCGAGAACTGCTAAATTCGATAAAGAACAAAAGGTTGCATCTAATTTCAGGAATCAAGATTTCCGGGAAATTGAGTCAAAGGGGTGTTATCTGCTAGTTTTAGCGCATTTTCAAGCAAAACAACCTCAAACTTCGATTAAGATCGGTGAGAAAAATCGTTCTCAGAAACAAACTTCGAGAGGAAATCAAATGCGCGTAGTCCGAAATGCACAAATGGAATTAGGTGAAATCGACGTATCCCAAATCAAATTCGACTTGCGATCACGAGATGATATTCCGAAGATACTGCGCGGATTACAGCACCTGTACCTGAATGCGGTATTGCGCCAGAAAGTTTTTGCCTTACTGCAAAATGAAATTTCCCCTAAGGTGGATAAGCGCAATGGCCGCCCTGGTATGACGCTGTGGCGTATTCTGGTTTGTGGCGTATTACGGCTGGACTTAAATGCAGATTATGATCGTCTGCACGAATTGGTTAACCAGCACAAGACGTTGCGTAAAATGTTGGGACATAGTCTGTATGAAGAAGACAAACAATATGCCTATCAAACATGGGTGGATAATGTCAGCCTGTTTACGCCGGAGCTGCTGGACAAATTAAACCAGCTCATTGTTGAAGGAGGGCATGCACTTGTAAAAAAGGGCGACGCAGCCCTGCGTGGGCGGTGCGATTCCTTTGTCGTTGAAACCAATGTGCATTATCCAACCGACATCAACTTATTGCGGGATGCCATGCGCAAAGCGATTATGTTGACAGCACGCTGGTGTGAAAACCAGCAATTAAGTGAGTGGCGGCAATATCGCCACAACCTGAGTCAACTAAAACGACTCATGCGTAGTGCACAGAGCAAAAAGTGCCGTAAAGTCAAAGCACAACAAAACAATGCGCAAATGATGCAGGCGTACCAAGCTTATATTGATCAGGCCCAACGTCACTTAGATAAAATTCAAACTACCTTGACCAGGTTAACTGCGACGACGCCTGCTGAGCTGCTGCAAAAGATTGAGATTGAAGGCTACCTCCAACATGCCAGGCGCCAAATCGACCAAATTGACCGTCGTATCATTAAAGGCGAAATCATTCCTCACGAAGAAAAAGTATTTTCCATTTTTGAGTCACATACCGAGTGGATCAGTAAAGGCAAAGCAGGTGTGCCTGTTGAGCTGGGCGTCAAAGTGTGTATCCTGGAAGACCAGCATCAATTCATCTTGCACCATCACGTGATGGAAAGACAGACCGACGATCAGATTGCGGTAGCCATGGTCACGGAAGCTAAAAAACGCTTTCCCACACTCAATGCCTGCAGCTTCGACAAAGGTTTTCATTCACCTACCAACCAGGCGGAATTAGCCCAACAGCTCGATCAGGTCACGCTCCCTAAAAAAGGCAGGTTATCCAAAGAGCGTAAAGCAGCAGAACGAACCGAAGCATTTGTTAAAGCCCGCCGCGCGCACTCAGCGGTAGAGTCCGCCATCAATGCGCTGGAGGTGCACGGCCTGGACAAATGCCCAGATCATGGCATCGATGGTTTTAAACGTTACGTGGCCCTGGCTATTGTTGCCAGAAACATCCGCCGGATCGGTGACATACTATGGCAGCAGGATGTCGAGCGTGGGCGCAAAGCGAAAGAGCAAAGATTAAAATACCGGTGGGCAGCTTAAAACAAGCTGCTCATCTAACGCAAAAAATACCTGATTGTAAGCAATTAATGGCTGGTGCTGGATAAAAAACAGATTTTTTGTACTATGCCTCCTAAAAAATGCGATCGGATCCTCTTTTGAATGCATAGTCTCATTACATTTCTTCGGGTGCTTAAAAATTAGACAGCTTGCTGTCGAAAAATGGGGTTTTCGGGCTGGCACTAACTAATCAAACTACATCAATGCTCACTTTCAGCTTCCCTCATCAAATATTCCCTTATTCCGCTTGAAGCTTTTTAAGAACTCAAACAATCAGGCATAAAAATTGTATGTCTTTGCATTATTGTCTGCTTATTTGCTATTCCTTAGCATCATCATAAAACAGAGCTGGATCAATTTGATTCGTGATCTATGCTTAAATTCCAGCTGTCGATCAGTGTTATTAAGAGGATTCATTTCTCTATACGCATTCGTTGTTCCCTAGCAGAGCTAAGAGTATTAATTGTAAATAAAACATAGCGCTCAAGGAAAAGAGCAAAGATGCTATGGAAATGCTGCTGCAACAACTGAGCAACTAAGACGTATTGCCTAGATCATCTATTTCATGGGAGGAACGCAGATGTATAAAGTCTTGCACCAACTCGCCTTAGCTCTCTTCTTCCTCTTAATCACGACTACCGTTGCAACACTTTTCTCAAAGGATGTATCAGCTCGCTCTGCTCCGCCAGGGCCGTATGTGAAGCAGGAGACACTAACCGCTCACATACAAGGGGCATTCGATCATGATCAGCCGATCATTGGCACCTATTATTTCTACTGGTACGACGTCAATACTAAAATGCACATCTTGGATCCTGATGGGACGGATGCCCTCACCGATCACCCCATCGATTCCATCGGTATGTCGTATCGTTCATCCGCTTGGCATCTACAGCAATTACGCGATATCCTTGCTGCTGGAATCGATTTCATCCTTCCAGTTTATTGGGGTTACCCAGACTCCGGGTCGCATTGGAGTTTGGAAGGACTGCCAACTTTAGTTGAGGCTGCTCAAAGACTTGAGAAAGAAGGCATTCGCCCCCCCCCGCATTGGAATGTTTTACGACACAACCACTTTGAGAGACAACAGTAAGAAGTATCATGTCGATCTTACAAAACCAGAAGGCAAGGAGTGGTTCTATCTTACGGTGCGTGACTTCTACTCCTTGATACCCAGTAACCTGAGGGCTTCCGTCAATGGCAAACCGATTGTATGGCTCTATGCAGCCGGATTCGCAAAGAACCAAGATCCTACTACCTTCGATTATCTAAGGACAGAATTCGCAAAGGATTTTGGCATTGAGCCTTTTATCGTCAAAGAGGCTTCATGGCAGGGCCGCGCAGATCTGGATTATAGCTGGGGCGCTGCTCTAGATGCCCAGATAAAGGGCGTTGCTGCTATTGGACCAGGATTCGACAATTCAACTGTTCCCGGTGTAAAACACCTAATTCGCAAACGGGAAGGTGGAGATTTCTACCGAAGCGCTTGGAATATGGCGCTTTCTCTCGATCCAGCAACTAGACCAAAAATCGCCGTTGTTGAAACATGGAACGAGTTCCACGAAGGTACTGATATCGCGCCATCAAGAGAATATGGGCGCCTGTATGTAGATTTGACCCGAAAGTACGCCAATCTCTGGCACTTCGGTGTGCAGACTAAGCGAGAAGGTCCATACGCAGA